>NZ_LT622359.1:0-217390 GCF_900098925.1 Bacillus massiliglaciei
AGACCGTCTTTCCATCTTCCCTCATGAGAGGGAAGAAACTATCCGGTATTAGCTCCGGTTTCCCGAAGTTATCCCAGTCTTACAGGCAGGTTGCCCACGTGTTACTCACCCGTCCGCCGCTAATCTCCGGGAGCAAGCTCCCTTTGATTCGCTCGACTTGCATGTATTAGGCACGCCGCCAGCGTTCGTCCTGAGCCAGGATCAAACTCTCCGAAGAATGTTTGACTTGCTCATAGAAGTGCTGGCATTGACATATGTCAATGGTCAACATTACTTTTTTTGAATAGTGTTAGTTCACTATATATCGTACGCTTACGCTTTGTTTTGTTCAGTTTTCAAAGAGCAATTTTCAATGCCGTTTCTTTCGGAAGCGACTTTATTAATATATCATTTCTAATATATCTTGTCAACACTTTTTATTTTTTCCTCTTGCCGACTTAGTTATTGTATCTGATCTAAGCTATAAAAGCAAGAGGAAACTTTTATTTTATAAAAAGAATCGTAAACAAATCATCTCTTGCTCCGTCAGATGAGTTCTTCGATATACAAATCTCTGTTTTGAGCTAAATGGATCATCTCATTCGAGTCTATCACTTTAATCAAAGGTCTGGTCGATGCCGCAGCATCAATAAACATAATTTCACCGACAAGACCGTTATTCAGTCTGACTTTCCTGCCAATTGTATATTGCATAAGACCGTTCACTAGAGTACGGACGACAGCGATATCAAATTTCCCGAAGCTGTCATGCATAATTAATTCCATTACTTTGAACGGCGATTGTTTTTTACGATACGTCCTTTCAGATGTCATAGCATGATATACATCAGCGACCGCAATAATTTGTGAAAATGTATTCAGCTCTCCGTTTTTTTTCCTAGCCGGATAGCCAGTTCCATTCATCCTCTCGTGATGTTCAAAGATGGCCATTTTCACGGAGCTCTTCAAGATAAAACTGTCTTTTATCATCTGCAGGCTGTAAATGGGATGCTGTTTGATTTCTTCGTTCTCCTGCATACTCAGCGGCATTGTCTTCTTCAATATAGAGGGAGAGACTTTTGCCATACCGCAATCCACTACACAGCCGCCCATAGTCATTTGATAGGTGTCGGCCAAGGTATAATTCATCCGCTGGGTAAGATAGCCGCTTAAAAGGCCCAGAGAAATCGCATGATGATAGATATAATCCTCCTTTGTGCTGTAATGATGGAGGGTAAATAGATCTGCTGGGTTTTTCATCGCCGTTTCGTACAGCGGAATAATAATTTCACGAATTTTGCCAACTTCGACTTTGCTGCCTGCCTGCCAATTGTGAAAAAGCTTTTTGTATTTCTGTACGGCTGTTAAATATAGCCGAATAAAATCTTTGTCCTCTTTTTCCGCGGTCTCATTTTCATAATCCAGTATTTCTTTCGGTTTGAAGGCACTCCCATCTTTTAATGCTTTTTCTACGCTTACGTCAGTGACCAAAAAGGCATGGAGTACCTCAATTAATTCCTGATTAAGAATGGTATTCTTCTTCATGAGGGGACGATTTAATAGTCCTTTTACTTCTTTTGCTATTATACAGCCATCCACCAATTCCCGCGTGCTCACCCTCAATTGATTCACCTCTATCCAGACATGTTTATAGAACTATTTTACTAAATCTTTCAAATTATTACCATCCCAAGTATGTGAAAGCAATAGAAAAGAGGACAATTCTCTCGCCTTGAATGAAAAAGACATCGAGGAAAGTTCCTCGATGTCTTTTTTCGATAATCCGGGAAGATTACTCTTCATCAGTTGAATCTGCTGATTCATCCTGTGTTTCTGTACTTTCGGAAGCATCCGTAGATTCGTATCCTTCGCCTTCAGCAGGTTTTTCAACCGTTACCGTTTCAATTTCTGTTTCTGTCTCTTTTTCCTCTTCTTTCTCTACAATGGCAACAGTAGAGACATATTCGTTTTCAGAGGTTTCAAGACGGATCAGTTTGACTCCTTGTGTGTTCCGTCCTGTTCGGGAGATATCATTTGCATCCATACGGATTAAAACTCCGGCAGCTGTGATCAGCATTAAATCCTGCTCAGTGCCAGAAATCGTTTTTACTGCTACAAGTTCGCCGTTCTTCTCTGTCACGTTACACGTTTTGATACCTACGCCGCCCCTGCTCTGCACTCTATATTCAGCGGCAGGTGTCCGTTTTCCGTATCCATTTTTCGTGACAATCAGAACTTCCTCATCGTCTTCCAAGATTTCCATTCCAACGACTTCATCATCATTTCTTAAAGAAATCCCTTTAACTCCTGCAGCTGTCCGGCCCATCGTCCGTACATCAGATTCAGGGAAACGGATGAGCATACCGGCCTTTGTTCCGATGATAATGTCTTTGCTTCCATCTGTAAGACGAACGGAGATTAATTCATCCTCATCACGCAGACCTACGGCAATCAGTCCGTTATTACGGATAGAACCGAAAGAAGATAGCGTGGTCCGTTTAGAGATCCCATGCTTTGTTGTAAAGAAAAGGAAACAGTCATCTGCAAATTCCTTCACTGGAATAATAGCATTGACAAATTCGCCTTTTTCAATTTCAAGAAGGTTAATAAGCGGAAGACCTTTTGCTGTCCTGCCATATTCAGGAATTTCATATCCCTTTGCACGGTACACCTTGCCTTTATTCGTAAAGAATAAGAGCGTATCGTGGGTGGAAGTGGTCAATAGATGGCCTACGAAGTCATCTTCATTGGTTCCCATTCCTTGAATTCCGCGGCCTCCGCGTTTTTGGCTGCGGTAGGTGGAAATAGGCAGACGCTTAATATAGCCATTATGAGTAAGGGTCACGATAATGGTTTCTTCCGGAATCAAGTCTTCATCCTCCAGATTTTCAAAGCCTCCGAGAAGGATTTCTGTACGGCGGCTGTCATTGAAGCGTTCCTTGATTTCCGTCAGTTCCTCACGGATGATTTCTAACACTTTTTCCTCATCTGCAAGAATGGCCTTTAATTCAGCAATCAGAGCCATCAAATTTTTATATTCTTCTTCAATCTTTTCTCTTTCCAGTCCGGTCAGACGCTGCAAACGCATATCCAAGATTGCCTGTGCCTGCTTTTCAGAAAGATTAAATTGTGTCATTAATCCTTCCCGTGCAATATCGGTTGTCTGGGAACCTCTGATAAGTGCGATGACCGCATCCAGGTTGTCCAGTGCAATTCGCAGTCCTTCCAGAATATGAGCACGCGCTTCCGCTTTTCTTAATTCAAACTCGGTGCGTCGGCGAATAACGACTTTCTGGTGTTCTAAGTAATGAAAGAGGATTTGCTTCAAATTCAGTACTTTTGGCTGGCCATCTACAAGAGCAAGCAGGTTAATTCCGAAGCTTGTCTGCATCGCTGTATGCTTATACAGGTTATTCAAAATAACGCTGGAATTCGCATCGCGGCGGATTTCCATGACAATCCTCATTCCGCTGCGGTCTGATTCATCACGCAGGTCGGTAATTCCTTCAATCCGCTTATCACGAACCAATTCTGCAATTTTCTCAATCAGTCTTGCCTTGTTGACCTGATAAGGAATTTCACTGACAATGAGGACCTCTTTGCCATTAGACTTCTGTTCAACATCAACTTTGGCCCGCAGTGTGATGGAGCCTTTTCCCGTTTCATAAGCTTTGCGGATTCCGCTTTTTCCAAGAATCATACCGGCTGTTGGGAAATCCGGGCCCGGAATGACTTCCATCAGTTCAGGAATGGTGATATCCGGGTTTTTGCTGAGAGCAAGCACACCGTCAATGACCTCGCCGAGCTGGTGCGGAGGAATATTCGTTGCCATGCCGACCGCAATTCCAGAAGAACCATTCACTAAAAGGTTAGGAAAGCGGGCTGGAAGTACAACAGGTTCTTTTTCAGAGCCATCATAGTTTTCACGATAATCGATTGTATCCTTGTTAAGGTCACGGACGAGTTCCATCGAAATTTTAGACATTCTTGCCTCTGTATAACGCATCGCAGCGGCAGGATCGCCATCGACTGATCCGAAGTTTCCGTGTCCGTCAACAAGCATGTAGCGATAGTTGAAAGGCTGAGCCATCCGGACCATCGTTTCATAAACAGCTGAGTCTCCGTGCGGATGGTACTTACCAATAACCTCCCCTGTAATACGGGCCGATTTTTTAAACGGTTTATCTGATGTCATTCCTAAATCGTTCATCGCATAGAGAATTCTTCGGTGAACAGGTTTCATTCCGTCCCGAACATCGGGAAGCGCCCTTGAAACTATTACGCTCATTGAATAATCAAGGAATGAGGTACGCATCTCCTTGCTTATATTAATTTCTTTAATATTGGATCTTTCACTTTCTGACATGGAGCCAACCTCCTTTATAAAACATGTATAAGAACAGTCTCTTTAAGATATAAAGAACAGGATAGGATACTGCCTATCCTGTTTCCTTTTTTAGATATCAAGATTTTTAACGTACAGCGCATTTTCCTCAATGAAGTTGCGGCGCGGCTCTACTTTGTCTCCCATCAGGATTTCAAAGGTTTCATCCGCCTCAATCGCATCTGTCAGAGTGACTTGAAGCAGTGTCCGGACTTCCGGATCCATGGTTGTTTCCCACAATTGTTCCGGATTCATTTCTCCAAGACCTTTATAACGCTGAATATTAGGCTTTTGACCGCTGAAATTTGCAAGGATTGTATCCAGTTCACGGTCATTGTACGCATACTCTACCCTTTTACCCTGCTGGACTTTGTACAGCGGAGGCTGGGCAATATAGACATAGCCATGTTCAATGATTTTCTTCATGTATCTGTAAAAGAATGTCAGCATAAGGGTTCTGATATGGGCTCCGTCCACATCGGCATCTGTCATAATGACGATTTTGTGATAACGGGCTTTTTCAATATCAAATTCTTCCCCCACACCTGTTCCGAGCGCAGTGATAATCGTCCGGATTTCATTATTTGACAGGATTTTATCCAGTCTTGCTTTTTCAACGTTCAGGATTTTACCTCTCAGCGGAAGAATAGCCTGAAATCTCCGCTCACGTCCCTGCTTGGCAGAACCTCCTGCAGAGTCACCCTCAACGATAAACAGTTCGCTTTCAGAAGGATCTTTAGAGGAGCAGTCAGCAAGTTTTCCGGGAAGGCTTGAAACTTCCAGAGCGCTTTTCCTTCTGGTCAATTCTCTGGCTTTCTTGGCAGCCATCCGGGCTCTTGCGGCCATTAATCCCTTTTCGACAATTTTCCTGGCTACGGCAGGATTTTCATACATGAAGGATTCCAGTTTTTCCGAAAGAACCGAGTCGGTGACAGATCGTACTTCCGAGTTCCCAAGCTTGGTTTTTGTCTGTCCTTCGAACTGAGGATCTGGATGCTTAATCGAAATGATAGCCGTTAATCCTTCCCTGACATCCTCGCCTGAAAGATTGGAATCTCCTTCTTTGATCAAACCGCTTTTACGGGCATAATCGTTAATGACACGGGTCAGTCCGGTTTTAAAGCCGGACTCATGTGTTCCGCCCTCATAGGTATGAATATTGTTAGCAAATGAAAATACATTGCTGACATAGCTATCGTTGTACTGGAGAGCCATTTCGACAGAAATCCCGTCTTTTTCGCCTTCCATAAAAATCGGCTCTTCATGCAGAACTTCTTTCGAGCGGTTTAAATGCTCTACATACGAGCTAATACCGCCTTCATAATGATATTCGTTCTTTTTGCCGTTTTCCCGTTTATCTTCAATCGTGATTTTCAGGCCTTTGTTTAAAAACGCCAGTTCACGGATTCTTGTTGCTAGCGTGTCATAATCGTATTCGAGGGTCTCTTTAAAGATTTCCCCGTCCGGAACGAAATGGATCGTAGTTCCTGTGCGATCCGTTTCTCCGATCACCTTAAGGTCCTCAGCCGGAACTCCCCGATGATATTTCTGATAATGTATATTCCCATCAAGGTGGACATATACTTCTAAAAGTGTGGACAGCGCGTTTACTACGGAGGCACCTACACCATGCAGACCGCCGGAGACTTTATACCCTCCGCCGCCGAACTTTCCGCCTGCATGAAGGACGGTCAAGATGACCTCAACTGCAGGGCGGCCCATTTTTTCTTGAATCCCAACCGGTATGCCCCGGCCATTATCTTTGACAGTGATGCTGTTATCTTCTTCGATGATGACATTGATTTCATCACAAAAACCGGCAAGAGCCTCATCTATACTGTTATCGACAATTTCCCACACCAAATGATGAAGACCCTTTGCTGCGGTACTGCCAATATACATTCCCGGGCGTTTACGAACTGCTTCAAGACCTTCAAGCACCTGAATCTGATCCGCATCATAGGACTGAATCTGATCTTCTCTTTGTTCCATTGTCACAAAAATCACCTACACTTTTCTAATGTCATTCCATTCTGTAATAAGTCGTACAGCTGACTGCTGATTTCATCCTTCATCTATTCATCGATCATAACAGCCTGCTGCTGTGATCGTTTATTCAGGGTAGCCGTGGCGAAAGGTGAATAATAAATTTGCTTCTCCGTCACCACGATGGATTTAACCGATTTCTTCGTAAGACTGGAGATGAAGTCTCCCTTTTTCTGCAGGTATTCATCCATGATTGGAGAGGACAGAAGCAGCTTTTTATCAAGAATCGCGATGATTTCCTTGGTATTGACCAGGATATCGTCGCCAATATGCAGATACATACATTCACCTCATCATTTCACCTTGATTATTGAGCCCTGTGTCACGTGAAACGTTGATGCTTCTTTCAGTGTCTGATGATCAATCCCATCCACAGAAGTCGTTGTGACAAAGGTCTGCACCTTGCCTTGAATCGTATTGAGCAAATGAGACTGCCTGAAATCATCCAATTCTGAAAGGACATCATCCAATAATAAAATGGGATACTCTCCTACCTCAGACTGAATTAATTCAATTTCGGCAAGCTTCAGGGATAAAGCGGTTGTCCGCTGCTGTCCCTGTGAACCAAAATGCTGAACATCGCGGCCGTTTACTAAAAAGACTAGATCATCTCTGTGCGGTCCGGCTAACGTGACGCCCCGTTCGATTTCTCTTGCTTTTATTTTATCAAATTTTTCCGTGAATACTTCTATCATTTTCGTCAAAGCCATGGATTCTGATACATCCAGAGAAGGTTTATATTCTATTTTTAATGATTCCAGGCCCCGGGAGATCCCATGATGGATCGGTTCAGCCCAGCCTTGAAGCATGGAAAGAAAATGATACCTTCTTTCGACAATTTTCGCTGCATATTGAATAAATTGCTCCGTTAAGACATCAAGCATGGTCGTATCCGATTGTTTTTTCGTCTGCAGAAGTTTAAGATAATGATTTCTTTGCTGAAGGATTTTCTGGTATTGGCTCATGTCATAAAGATAGACGGCAGAAACCTGGCCAATTTCCATGTCGATAAACCGCCGTCTCACTTGCGGGCTGCCCTTAACCAGATTCAGATCCTCCGGGGCAAACATGACCACATTCATATTGCCGACATACTGACTCAATTTCTGCTGTTCAATATGATTGCTCTTGGCCTTTTTTCCTTTTTTGGAAATCACTAATTCCAAAGGGATTGACGTATTTCTTTTTTGAACCCTTCCCTCTATTTTAGCATACTCCTCATCCCAGCGAATAAGTTCTTTATCGTTGGAGGTGCGGTGCGATTTAGCCATTGCCAAAACAAAGATTGATTCCATAACATTGGTTTTCCCTTGGGCATTCTCACCTAAAATGACATTTACCTTGTTTTCAAAGGTCATGTCCAGCTCTTCATAATTGCGGTAGTTTTTTAACTTGATCTGTTCAATATGCATAGTTTGGCCGCATCCTTTGGCGTCAGCCAGTAATCATGTAAGACCCGAATCCCGGTATCTCGATTTTGTCACCAATTCTCAGCTTTCTTCCTCGTCGAACATCGAGCTCACCATTTATAAAAATTTCATGTTCACTCAAAAACCATTTGGCCATGCCGCCGCTTTGAATAATATCAGCCAATTTTAAAAATTGGCCAAGCGTAATATATTCAGTGCTTATTTTTACTTCAGTCATCCGTTCTTCACTCATTTCTAAGTAATCTCTAATACTTTATTTTACTAAATATTTCTCTTTAATACAAAGTATTGCTTCAATATCGCTAAAAACGAACATTTTCCAAGGGGTTTTTGTCAAAGAGGGATGGAGGAATGAAAAAAACAAGGCCTTCAAAACAGAAGACCTTGTCTGCATCTATCTTTTTTTCTTTAATATGTTCTTACAGGAAGAATCAATTGGAGCATGGAACTGTCATTCAGCGGTCTGATGACAAACGGACGCATAGCCCCTGTAAAACTGATATGGATATCTGTCCCTTCAAGAGCTTTCAAAGCATCCATTACAAACTTAGCACTGAAGGAAATTTTCAAGTCTTCCCCTTCAACTGATTCAGCTTGAACTTCTTCAATTACTTTCCCAATCTCAGGTGTATTGGAAGATACTTCGACTACTCCGCTCTCCAAAGTAGAAAGTTTCACGACATTATTCCGTCCTTCCCTTGCTAATAACGAAGCCCGGTCAATTGCCTGAAGAAAATCTTTAGTGTGGACGGTTATATCTGTTTTACTGTCGGCTGGAATAAGACGGGAAGTATCCGGATAATTCCCTTCGAGCAAACGGGAATAGAACAAAAGATTTTTCGCTTTAAACAACACTTGATTATCTGTAATGACCATTTCAATTAAATCCGTTGTGTCATCCAAAATTTTGCTTAATTCATTAAGACTTTTCCCTGGGATGACCACACTGTATGTTCCATCGATCCTTGTTTCAATCTTCGCCTTTCTCATCGCAAGCCGATGGCTGTCTGTTGCAATACAGGTCAATTCATCATTTTCGACCTTCAAGTTTACACCTGTCAAGATAGGGCGTGTTTCTGAGGCGGACACTGCAAAAACCGTTTGTCTGATCAAGGTTTTCAATAAATCCGTCGGCAGTTTAAAAATATTTTCTTCTTCAATGATAGGGAGATGAGGATATTCTTCAGGATCTAACCCATTTAAGTTGAATTCAGCTTTTCCTGAACGAATAATGGTTTGAAAATTGCTCTGAACATCAATTTCAACGGTGTCCATCGGCAATTTTTTTACAATTTCACTGAAAAAACGAGCATTTAATACAATATCTCCCGTTGATTGAATTTCTGCAATTTCTTCTCCTTCTTCTTCAGCGGGTATGAAGGATTGAATCGAGATATCTGAATCGCTTCCTGTTAATGTGATTCCTTCAGTTGTTACATTGATTTTAATCCCGGTCAAAATAGGAATCGTTGTTCTGGATGTTATGGCTTTTAAGACTTCTTGTACACTATGGACCAATTTATCACGCTGAATGGTAAATTTCATGTTCATGCCTCCAATTAACGTTTGATGAATGAATGAATATATATATTATTATTTTAAAAAAACAGTAGTAATAGTAATAGGGCTTGTGAGTATGTGGATAACCATATGAAACGTAAGGAAAAACAGTCTATCCACATGTGGATAGACTGTGCGTAAGTATGAATAAGTTATTCACATAATTCAGAGCTATTACATTTTCAATTGTTCTTGAATTTCTTTGATCTGCCTTTGCAGCAGAGCATCCGTTTGGATGAGTTTTGATATTTTTTCATGTGCATGGATGACTGTTGTATGATCCCGTCCGCCAAACTCATCGCCAATCTTCGGAAGAGAGGAGTCGGTCATTTCCCGCGATAAATACATCGCAATCTGCCGCGGAAAGGCAACAGACTTGGTGCGCTTCTTTGCCTTAAAATCTTCCAGCTTGACGCTGAAATGTTCACCGACCGTCTTCTGAATTTCCAATATAGTAATCATTTTAGGACTGGAGTTCGGAATAATATCTTTTAAGGCTTCTGCTGCAAGATCAGCATTAATATCCTTATTAATCAAAGAGGAATAAGCAACGATTCTTATGAGCGCCCCTTCTAATTCGCGGATATTAGAATCAATCTGATTTGCAATATAGAGCATAACCTCATTAGGAATATCAAGCCCTTCTGCTTTTGCTTTTTTACGAAGGATGGCAATCCTGGTTTCTAAGTCAGGCGGAGTGATATCCGTTATAAGCCCCCATTCAAAGCGCGAACGCAGCCGGTCTTCCAGTGTCGGAATTTCTTTTGGCGGCCGATCGCTGGAAATGACGATTTGCTTGCTTTCTTCATGAAGAGCATTAAAAGTATGGAAAAATTCTTCCTGTGTCGATTCTTTTCCGGCTAAAAACTGAATATCATCTATTAATAAAACATCGATACTTCGGTATTTATCTCTGAATTCTCCCGTTTTGTTATCGCGGATAGAATTAATAAATTCATTCGTAAACTTTTCGGAAGACAGATATACGACCTTTGCCTGAGGGTTATGCTCAAGTACATAGTGTCCGATTGCATGCATAAGATGGGTCTTTCCAAGACCGACGCCCCCATAAATAAATAGAGGATTGTAGGCTTTGGCCGGAGCCTCAGCAACAGCTAAAGAAGCTGCATGGGCAAACCGGTTTCCAGAACCGATAACAAATGTATCAAAGGTGTTTTTTGTGTTTAATACATTTTGCTGAAATTCATTTTGTTCCTGTTTTTTCGGTTTTTTGACTGGAGGCGGCGGATTTAAGCCGTCATTGTCCTGATTGGGAGGTATGATGAATTTGGCTTCCAGCTCCTCGCCAGTCAATTCAAGCAGAACCTCAGCAACAAGATGAGAATATCTTTCTTCAAGCCAGTCGCGTGCAAACTCATTGGGAGCTGTAACGGTCAGGGTGTCTCCCTGAAGAAGATAAGCTTTTGTTGATTTCAGCCAGGTTTCGAAGCTGGGCTTACTCACTTTTTTCTCCATTTTCGATAAGGCCTGTTTCCAGAGTCCCTCGATATTTTCCAAGCGGATCCCTCCTTTTCGCAAGATTTCATAAAACCGGATAAAGACACAAAGAAACCCATCGGATTGCTGTTTTTTTACAATGTCCAGCAATAGTTCGGTGAGTCCAAACATGTAAGATTTATGATCAGTATTTATTTGTAGAAATTTTGTATAACTCCGCATACAGGCGGCTTATTTTCATCAACAGCTATCCTAGAAAAATATATAATAAGGAATAAATATGGGTTTTCGACAATATCCACGTATTGTGGACAAATTCATATTCACAAGCTGAATAAACTATCCACAAGTTATCAACAGTCTGTGGATAAACGCACCCTGTTGATAAAGTTATCAAGAGTGAAAACACAAATATAATATCAGATATTCGTATGGGTTGCAATGGAATTATAAAGATTATCCACAATACCCTAAAGCTGTTGAGAAAAACTTTTCCACAGGGGAAAGTATGTGTAGAAGTGGTTGAATAAGCATGTGGATAGAGGAAAAACCTGTCGAATTTTATCCACAGCAAGGGGATGAATAAGAAAAGGCCAACAATTGAAGAATGGTCCTGATGAGGAGAAAAGGAAATTGCTGCGACAATAAATCCGTTTGGAAGACAGCTTGATTTTTTAGAATAAAAGATTTTCCTATACAAAAGGATTTGCGGGAATTGTAAGATGATAACGGCAAAAAACATAGAAAAGATATCCTCTTTTTTTACGAAGGAGAAAAATACCTATACCGAATATATGAAAAATCCTTTACAATTATGTAGGAAAAAGAAAAAGATGCACTGAGATACCAATTAGACCTTTTTAACAAAGTTTGCTGTTTTTTCTTTAAAGCAGATCTATTCAGGATAAACGGCATTATCTATAAGAACAAAAGATACAAGAAGTAAAAAAATCGGGAATAAGGTTGACATTTAGTGGTACACATTTATATAATCATAAAGACTGTCTTTAACTGTTATTCCTCAGGGAGGTGTCATATATGAAAAGAACTTATCAACCGAATACACGTAAACATAGCAAAGTTCACGGATTCCGTGCGAGAATGAGCACGAAAAACGGACGTAGAGTTTTAGCTGCACGTCGCCGCAAGGGCAGAAAAGTATTATCTGCATAGACCACTGAAAAGTCTCAGTGGTCTTTTTTCTAAAACGGGACCTGTGCGAACATCCAATTCGTATTGTAGGTGTTAATGAATGAAGAAAAAATTAAGGATAAAAAAAGACGATGAATTTCAATTGGTATTTAAAAAAGGAGAATCTTTTGCCAATCGGCAATTTGTCGTCTATGTCCTTGACCAGCCGGAACAGGATTATTTCCGGATCGGCCTTTCAGTAAGTAAGAAACTTGGGAATGCGGTCGTTCGGAATCAGATAAAAAGATACATACGACAGGCCTTTCTGGAATTAAAAGAGCAGATAGACACGGGGAAGGATTATGTGATCATCGCCCGGAAGCCGGCTGTCGACATGGATTTTGCCCAGGTGAAGAGCAGCCTGATCCATGTGCTGAAGCGTGCAAAGTCACTGCGCTACCGCAAATAATGGCGAAAAACAGAAAATGCTGTTAAAAAGAGTAACAACATATCATGATTTATAGAGAGCAGTTAGGAGGAAAAATTGGTTGAAAAAACGAATATTACTCGTTATTGGACTGGCTTCAATAATGATGCTGCTAGCCGGATGTACTGAAATCAATAAGCCTATTACAGCAGAAAGTACTGGAATATGGAATTCGTATATTGTGTATCCGCTTTCTAAACTGATTATTGCCATCTCTGAATTTTTGAATGGAAGCTACGGTTTTGGACTGATTGTCGTGACCCTTTTGCTTCGCCTGATTATGCTTCCATTGATGATCAAGCAAGTGAAAAGCTCGAAAGCCATGCAGGCAATCCAGCCTGAGATGAAAGAGCTTCAGGCGAAATACAGTTCTAAGGATGCTGCGACACAGCAGAAGCTGCAGCAAGAAACGATGGCGTTATTCCAAAAGTATAATGTCAATCCTTTGGCGGGCTGTCTGCCGATTCTTGTTCAAATGCCGATTCTGATCGGTGTGTACCACGCAATCAGCCGTACGGAGGAAATTTCCCGTCACAGCTTCTTATGGTTTGACCTGGGTTCACCGGACCCTTACTATATTCTTCCGGTTGTGGCCGGTATAACGACATTTATCCAGCAAAAGCTCTCAATGGTGGGAATGAATTCGAATCCTACTATGGCGGCGCAAATGACCATGATGTTGTATATTATGCCTGTCATGATCGTTATTTTTGCGATTAATTTTCCTGCTGCTCTTTCACTATACTGGGTAGTTGGTAACCTTTTCGGAATTGTTCAGACGTATTTTATTAAAGGCCCGGATATGAAGAAGGCAGCTGCGGAAAACGCGGGAGGAGCTAAGAAGAAGTGAAGAAGATCACTGCTGCAGGACGAACTGTCGAAGAAGCAGTACAATCAGCTTTAACTCAGCTTAATACCACAAGAGACCGCATCGAAGTAGCCATTATTGATGAAGGCAAAAAAGGTTTTTTCGGCGTTTTTGGGAAAAGGAATGCTGTCATTGAAGCAGTCCTTAAGCCGGATGCTGTCGAAAAAACCAAGGAATTTTTGAAAAATGTCAGTGAGAAAATGGGAATCCATGCAGATATTGAAGTAAGGCAGGAAGGGAAGAATGTGACCTTTTGCCTTTCTGGAGAGAAGATGGCCCTTTTAATCGGAAAACGCGGCCAAACCTTGAATTCCCTTCAATATTTGGCTCAGCTTGTAGCAAACCGGTATTCGAAACACTATTTGAATGTGTGGGTAGACGCCGGGAACTACCGGATCAAGAGAAAAGAGGCGTTGGTGCAGCTTGCTGAAAGGACGGCCCAGAAAGCACTGAAAACTGGGAAAGCCGTTTCTTTAGAACCAATGCCTTCATATGAAAGAAAGATCATTCATACAGCTCTGCTGAGAAAAGATAAAATCAAGACGGTTTCTCAAGGAACAGAACCGTATCGGCATCTTGTGATCATGCCGATTAAGTAGAAGAAATGGACCTTATGTCAAAAGCATAAGGTCTTTTTTTGTGCCCCGGCTTAAGATTGGAAAAAATGAGGCAGAGATAAAAGGAAGCTGTATGGCTGGGATTGTTGTTATTCACATGTGGATAAGTTAAAATGAGTATAATAAGAGAAAATAAGCTGTGGATAAAGAGGTCCCTTTGCAAGTGTCTCTGCTTTTGTTCGATTCTATTGTATGGTATTGTTATAAATTAGGGATTTATAAATAAGGAACACTTTATAGATAAAGCAGGAAATAGAAATAAGAGGTGAAAACATGGAATTTGATACAATCACCGCCATATCGACTCCAATGGGGGAAGGGGCGATTGCTATCGTCCGCATAAGCGGTGATCATGCCATAGAAATAGCCGACAGGATTTTTCAGGGACCGTCCGAAAAGAAACTTTCACAAGCTCACTCCCATACGATTCATTATGGACATCTAATACAGCCGAAAACAGGCGAGGTCGTCGAGGAAGTAATGGTTTCTATTATGAAAGGTCCGAAAACTTTCACAAGGGAAGATGTTGTGGAAATTAACTGTCACGGCGGAATTGTTTCAGTCAACCGGGTGCTTCAGCTGGTTCTTTCCCAGGGAGCGCGCTTAGCAGAGCCAGGCGAATTTACAAAACGGGCTTTTTTGAATGGCAGAATTGATTTATCTCAGGCTGAAGCGGTCATGGATTTGATCCGTGCCAAAACGGATAAAGCCATGAATGTCGCCTTAGGCCAGATGGAAGGCCGGCTTTCGAAACTGATTCGGAAGCTGAGACAGGAAATATTAGAAACGCTCGCACAAGTCGAGGTTAATATAGATTACCCGGAATATGATGATGTCGAAGAAATGACTCATCGTTTATTTTTGGAAAAGGGAAGCTATGTGAAGAAGGAAATCGAAAAGCTGCTCCGGACTTCCCAGCAGGGAAAAATTCTGAGAGATGGTTTATCAACCGTCATCATCGGCCGTCCGAACGTTGGAAAATCTTCCTTATTGAACAGCTTAGTACAGGAAAACAAAGCTATCGTAACGGATGTAGCAGGGACAACGCGGGATATCATCGAGGAATATGTCAATGTCAGAGGCGTACCGCTGAAGCTGGTCGATACGGCTGGCATTCGTGAGACAGAGGATATTGTAGAACGGATAGGTGTAGAGCGTTCAAGAGCTGTCCTGAAGGAAGCGGATTTGATTTTATTGGTCTTAAATTACTCGGAAGAGCTTACACCGGAGGATGAAAAACTGTTTGAAGCGGTGGCAGGCATGGATGTGATTGTCATTGTCAATAAGACTGATCTTCCAAGGAAAATCGATTTGAACAGGGTGTATGAGATTGCCGGCCGACATAAGGTTGTGACTACTTCCTTACTGGAAGAACAGGGCGTCGATGAGCTGGAAGAAGCCATTGCAGCTTTGTTCTTTGCAGGTTCTCTTGAAGCAGGGGATTTAACCTATGTATCAAATGCAAGACATATTGCCCTGTTGGGGCAGGCGCTTCAATCTATAGAGGATGCTCTGGAGGCCATTGAGATGGGGACGCCTGTAGATTTGGTCCAAATTGACTTTACGAAGGCATGGGAACAGCTTGGGGAAATCATCGGCGAGAGCGTACAGGATAACTTGATTAATCAGTTATTCTCTCAATTTTGTCTTGGGAAATAAACGATTGCTGATAGGCTGATGAACGCCCGCTTCCTATTAACTTGAGACGGGCAGGAAGGTCTTCGGATATTGAAAACATTTAGGAGGAAACAGCAATGCAATATGAAGCAGGAAGCTATGATGTCATTGTCATAGGAGCCGGTCATGCAGGAAGTGAGGCGGGCCTTGCGGCTGCCAGAGTCGGTGCGAAAACATTAATGCTGACCATTAATCTGGATATGGTTGCCTTCATGCCGTGCAACCCGTCCGTCGGGGGACCGGCAAAAGGGATTGTTGTTCGGGAGATTGATGCGCTTGGCGGCGAAATGGGAAGAAATATTGACAAGACGCATATTCAGATGCGGATGCTTAACACAGCGAAAGGCCCGGCAGTAAGGGCGCTTCGAGCCCAGGCCGATAAATTCCTGTATCAGCAGGAAATGAAGAAAACGATTGAGAACCAGCCCAACTTGACATTAAGGCAGGGAATGGTTGAAAGACTGATTATAGAGGATGACGTCTGTACCGGAGTCATCACACAGACCGGTGCCGTTTACAGGGCGAAAACCGTCGTCATTACGACAGGTACGTTCCTGAGGGGCGAAATTATTCTCGGCGAATTGAAATATTCAAGCGGCCCGAATAATCAGCAGCCCTCCATACGTCTTTCAGAGCACTTGGAAGAGCTTGGGTTTGACTTAGTGCGGTTTAAAACGGGAACACCGCCAAGGGTGAACAGTTCATCCATTGATTACAGCAAAACGGAGATTCAGCCTGGGGACGATGTTCCGCGTGCCTTCTCTTATGAAACAACCAAATTCATTACCGATCAGCTTCCATGCTGGCTGACGTATACAAGTGAAGAAACCCATCAGATTATTGATGCGAATCTTCACCGCTCCCCGATGTACTCTGGGATGATCAAAGGGACAGGTCCCCGATATTGTCCGTCCATTGAAGATAAAGTGGTCCGCTTTAGTGATAAACCGCGCCATCAGATTTTCCTTGAGCCAGAAGGAAGAAACACTCAGGAAGTATATGTTCAGGGATTATCAACCAGCCTTCCGGAAGATGTTCAGCGTAAAATGCTGGCTTCGATACCAGGACTTGAAAAAGTTGAAATGATGCGTGCCGGCTATGCGATTGAATATGATGCCATCGTTCCGACACAGCTTTGGCCGACACTGGAAACAAAGAAAGTGAAAAACCTCTATACAGCCGGACAAATTAATGGAACTTCAGGCTATGAGGAAGCGGCCGGACAAGGGTTAATGGCCGGTATGAATGCTGGTTTAAAGGCAGTTGGCAAGGAAGAAGTGATTCTTAGCCGTTCTGATGCCTATATCGGTGTCCTGATTGATGATTTGGTAACGAAGGGGACGAATGAGCCTTATCGATTATTGACATCACGTGCGGAATATCGCCTTCTTCTTCGCCATGATAATGCTGATTTACGCCTGACCGATATTGGCTACCGGATTGGAATGATCAGCGAGGAACGATATGAACGGTTTAAGGCGAAAAGAGAAGCGGTGGAAGCAGAAAAAGCAAGACTGAAATCCATCTTCATTAAACCGACAAAACAGGTTCAGGAATTAATCGTGGCGAATGGCGGAAGTGAATTAAAGGATGGAATCCGTGCGTCCGACCTCTTAAAACGGCCTGAAATGGATTATTCCCATATCCAGCTGCTTGCGCCAAGCGAAACAGAACTTGATGAGGAAATCACTGAGCAGGTAGAGATCCAAATTAAATATGAAGGGTATATTGAGAAATCCCTTCAGCAAGTTGAGCGGCTTAAGAAAATGGAAAATAAAAAAATCCCTGAGGATATCGACTATGAGGCGATCACAGGCATTGCGACGGAAGCGCGCCAAAAGCTGAAACAGGTCCGCCCTCTTTCAGTTGCTCAAGCCTCACGGATCTCAGGTGTCAATCCTGCAGATGTCTCCATTTTACTTGTCTACCTTGAACAGGGAAAAATCGCCCGTGTTTCTCAGTAAAGGAATTACTCGAAAAGGATTGAAGATATGAACATTGAACAATTTCAACAAGCGCTTCAGGAGAAAGGAATCAGCCTCTCCGAGAAGCAGCTTGGCCAATTTGAAACCTATTACAGACTGCTGGTTGAATGGAATGAAAAGATGAACCTGACAGCAATCACAGAAAAGGAAGAAGTGTATCTGAAGCATTTTTATGATTCAATCAGTGCAGCTTTCTATTTTGATTTCAATCAGCCGCTCAGCCTTTGTGATGTAGGAGCTGGCGCAGGTTTCCCGAGTCTTCCGTTAAAAATTTGTTTTCCGGAGATTCAGGTTTCAATCGTCGATTCATTAAATAAGCGGATTTCCTTCCTGAATCATTTGGCAGACGAGCTGCAGCTCAGCGGTGTTTCGTTTTATCATGACCGTGCCGAAACCTTTGGAAAGAATCCTGAACACAGGGAAGTCTATGATACTGTCATGGCCCGGGCGGTTGCCCGGATGTCCGTGTTAAGTGAGCTTTGTCTTCCGCTTGTAAAAGAAGGCGGAACATTCCTTGCCATGAAGGCTGCAAGTGCAGATGAAGAACTGGAAACAGGCAAAAAGGCCATTACAGCCATGGGCGGGAAATTAGAGGAAGTGCATCGCTTCCTGCTGCCTGAGGAACAGAGCGAACGGACCATTGTGAAAGTGCGCAAAGTGAAAGGAACGCCAAAGAAATACCCGCGGAAGCCGGGAATGCCCAATAAAGCACCGGTTGAATGAGCCGCAATCGGAAATTTTCCTAGCAGAACCACTTATAATGTCTTACTATTGAAGTAGGGAAATAATATTTGCACTTAATTTATTCATGCCTGACGTATCAGCAGGACTTATCCGTTGGATATGGAATATGTAATTTGGGAGTTTTAAAAGGTGGTGTATGGTGATGAAGCATCCTTTTTCGCGGTTTTTTGGGTTTGGCGAAAAAGAGCAAGAGGAAATCGAAATGGAAGAGTCCCCAAGCGAAAATGAAGAAATCAGGAAGATAGCCATTTCTGATATTGTTCCCAATCGGTATCAGCCCCGAACCGTTTTTAATGATGAAAAAATCGCAGAGCTCGCTCAAACCATTCATACGCACGGAATTATTCAGCCAATTGTCGTAAGAGAGTATGAGCAGGGAAAGTATGAGATTATTGCTGGGGAGCGGCGATTCAGGGCCATGCAAAAGCTTGGCTGGGATACAGCTCCGGTTATTATAAAGAATTTCAATGACACTGAAACGGCTTCAGTCGCCTTGATTGAAAACCTTCAGCGTGAAGAGCTAACACCAATTGAGGAAGCCATTGCGTATGGCAAGCTTTTGGAACTGCACAGTCTGACACAGGAGGCACTGGCTCAGCGGTTAGGAATCGGCCAGTCTACTGTGGCGAATAAGCTCCGGCTTCTCAAGCTTCCCCAGGAGGTGCAGGATGCTCTTCTGGCAAAGCAGATTACTGAACGGCATGCCCGCTCACTCATTCCTTTGAAAAATCCGGAGAAGCAGGTCAGTCTGCTTGCGGAAGTCATAGAGAAGAACCTGAATGTGAAGCAGACGGAAGAACGAGTTGTGAAGATGCTTACGACTGCAGATCGGAAGCCAAAGCCAAGAAGAAAGGCTTTTAGTAAAGATATGCGAATAGCGGTCAACACCATTCGACAATCGCTCACAATGGTTTCCGATAATGGCATTAATCTGGATTCCGAAGAAGAGGAATTTGAGGAATACTATCAATTCACGATTAAAATACCGAAAAAGAAATCATAATATGCCTATTTATCCAGCTTGGTAGTCACGTCGATGCCAGGCTTTTTTTGACTCTTTTTTTGGAGACTTAATAGAAAGTGAGTGCGGTTTAGCCTGATCCGTCTGCAGGACGGGCAGAGGATGAGTTCAGCGGCTGCTTTTTTGGAAAACTCATTATTTCTTCTCGCTTTCGTGATAAAATAGTTTTTAATAATCTGCTAGTTTTCTGTCTTGATCAGGTACATATAGATAAAGCGAGGCTCCAGCCGCCTGATACGTATCCGCGGCTTTAGTCTCATAATGGAGAAAGTAGGTGACTTCATGGGAAAGATCCTGGCCATTGCCAATCAAAAGGGCGGCGTGGGAAAAACAACGACATCCGTAAATCTCGGAGCTTGTCTGGCGCATTTGGGGAAAAAGGTTTTATTAGTAGATATTGATCCGCAAGGCAATTCTACAAGCGGCGCAGGGATTGAAAAAGCGGATGTAGAACAATGTATTTATGATGTGCTTGTTGACGATGTTGAGGCGAAGTCTGTCATAAAAGAAACCAAGGTTCCGAATTTTTTTGTCATCCCGGCGACCATTCAGCTTGCCGGGGCAGAAATTGAGCTTGTTCCGACTATTTCACGTGAAGTGAGGCTGAAAAGGGCGCTTGCGGAGATTCAGGATCACTTTGATTACGTTCTTATTGACTGTCCTCCTTCACTCGGGCTTCTTACGCTCAATGCGCTGACGGCTTCCCATGCTGTTTTGATTCCGGTTCAATGTGAGTACTATGCCCTGGAAGGATTGAGTCAGCTTTTGAATACCGTTCGGCTCGTTCAGAAACATCTGAACCATGACCTCAGAATTGAAGGGGTGCTGCTGACCATGCTCGATGCGCGAACCAATCTTGGCAATCAGGTTATGGACGAAGTGAAGAAGTATTTTCAGGATAAGGTGTATAAAAGCATCATTCCCCGCAATGTCCGGCTGAGTGAGGCGCCAAGCCATGGAGAGCCTATTATCATGTATGATCAAAGGTCAAGGGGTGCGGAATTATATCTAGAATTGGCAAAGGAAGTGATTGCTAATGGCTAAAGGACTTGGAAAAGGAATCCACGCCATTTTTACGAATACAGAGGATGAAGCCATCTTGGAAATCAAGCTGGAGGAACTGCGTCCCAACCCGTATCAGCCGCGAAAGGTTTTTGACCCGGCTGCTATAGAAGAACTGAAAAACTCGATTCTGAAGCATGGAATTCTGCAGCCGATCATTGTTCGGAAAAGCATTAAAGGCTATGAAATCGTAGTCGGCGAAAGAAGGTACCGGGCAGCTAAAGAAGCGGGATTAGATAAGATTCCGGCTGTAGCCAGAAAGCTGAAGGAACAGCAAATGATGGAGTTTGCCATCCTTGAGAACCTGCAGCGTGAAGACCTGAATCCGATTGAAGAGGGCCTCGCCTACCAGACCCTGCTGGAAAAGCTGAATTTGACACAGGAAGAGCTTGCCAAAAGGCTTGGAAAAAGCAGACCGCATATAGCCAATCATATCCGCCTTCTTTCCCTGCCGGATGAGATTCAGGAGTATATCTCAGCAGGGAAGATTTCCATGGGTCATGGAAGAACGCTTCTGGGTCTCAAAAAGAAGAATCAGCTTTCCGCAGTGGCCGAGAAGATGATCAAAGAAGGGATGAATGTGCGTCAGCTCGAGCAATACATTCAAAAGCTAAACGAAGGTGTTCCACGTGAAACGAAACCTTCAGCCGGAAAGAAGGACGTTTTTATCCGTCAGCGCGAAACGAGCCTGCGTGAAAGACTGGGTACGACGGTAACGATAAAACAAACAAAGAAAAAGGGCAAAATTGAAATTGAATTTTTCTCAAATGAAGATTTAGAAAGGATCTTGGAGATCATCGATCAAGAACATGTTTCTTCCTGAATAAGGTGAATGAAAAATGGTATTGTTAGGGACGTTAGTGAATGGATTGTGCATAGCGGGGGGCGCTATACTCGGAAGGTTTCTCCAGAACATTCCGTCGAGAATGAAGGAAACTGTTCTCTGCGGGATAGGACTGGCTGTCATTGTCCTCGGCCTGCAAATGGGCTTTAAAAGCGGTAATTTTCTCATTGTTATTTTGAGTCTTGTCGGCGGGGCAGCTATCGGTGAGTGGATTGATTTAGAGAAGCTGCTGAATGCTGCAGGCAAGTCCATTGAAAGAAGGATGAAGCCGACGGAGGGATCCTCCATTGCCCAGGGATTCGTAACAGGAACACTGATTTTTTGCATTGGTGCGATGTCAGTTCTCGGAGCCTTGGACAGCGGCATTCGGAATGACCATCAGATTCTTTTGACCAAAGCTATTATAGATGGGTTTACTGCCCTTGTTTTATCGAGTACATTAGGAATCGGAGTCATTTTCTCGGCTGTCCCGGTCATGATTTATGAAGGAGCTATTGCTCTGTTTGCGACTCAAATCAATAAATGGGTGCCTGGCGGCTTAATGGATAGTTTTATTTTAGAGATGACAGCTGCGGGCGGGGTGATGATCATGGCTATTGGCTTGAATATCCTTGGAATCACAAAAATCAGGGTGGCTAACCTGCTCCCTGGCATTGCTGTTACTGCCTTGATCACGTCCATTGTGTATTATTGGCCTTAAGCATGTAAGCATAAAAAGAATAAAAGCCGCTTCCAAATGGAGGCGGCTTCTTCTATCACTTTATAACGTTTTTTCTTTTTCAAACGTCCATTTGAACGGAGAGATGTTTGGCTTTGGCTTCAGCTGCAGGCCGGCATGATAGATTCCCTCGGATATCGTTTTAGCCATCTTCATGACCAGGCTGAGACGGGTATTCTGTAGGACCATGAATTCCATAAAGCCGCATACATTCACAATTCCCGTAATATGGGCATCCCCGACATCAGGCAGTTCCTTATTGACGCCTGCTCCCGGTTTGACAGGGCCATCGCCGATCTGTACAACGCCCACGCTTTTTAGTTTTCCAAGACAGGCATCTACCCCAACAATAAAGGGATCTCCGTGCATCGTCTTAATCTGTGCCAGTTTTTCTTCAAGATTGACGGCGTGAATCGGGTCATCCAGTGTACCATATACAAAGAAGGACGGGATAGGATCCTTTTCTTTTAATAGAGTGCCTACAAGTGGACCGAGAGAGTCTCCTGTAGAACGATCAGTACCTATACAAACGATGACAATGGGCCGAAACTTTCCTGAGGGAAGCAAACGGATTATTTCCTGGGAAATTTTATCGGAAGCATCCATTTCCTCATGAAGGATCCGATTCGGTCTATTGGTATTTTGAAAGTTTAGATTCATCGGTTCCACTCCTTTGCTAGATTTTATAATCAGTATACGGAAAAACTGGTAGAAATATACATAACGAATCCTTGTTAACGTTAGACAAAGTTGCTTATAATACGACAAAAATGAGGGGGCGAAGGGGAAAGACAATCTATCTGTTTAAATCCGTATCGGAATGCAGTATCAACTGGTAAATATTTTCTAGTGTTTTTACCTATATACCCCTTGTTTTTTTGTACAAAAACCTCTATTTGTTGTTAAAATGAACTTTAGGAGAAAACTTGTTGATAGGTTGGTGAGATAATTGGATTTTGGAAATGAAAATCTGAACGGGTACAGTGAGAGGCTTCTTAATGAGGGAATGTGGCTGGCGCTTGGCGAAGGGATTATTAAAATTATTTTAATTCTGCTGATCTCTCGTTTGATCATCAGTTTAGGAAAGAAAATGATATCGAAATTTTTCCTTGTTCGTTTAAAAAGTCCTATCCGGGTTTCAGAACGCAGGGAAGCCACACTAGTAAGGCTGTTAGAGAACATTTTGACTTATGTCGTTTATTTTATTGCCTTGATCACGATTCTCGAGGTTTGCGGAATAGAGGTCAAAGCCCTCCTTGCTGGAGCAGGAGTCATTGGGCTTGCCATCGGTTTTGGAGCCCAGAGTCTTGTTAAGGATATTATCACCGGGTTTTTCATTGTGTTCGAGGATCAGTTTTCTGTCGGGGATTATGTCAAAATTGCGACCTATGAAGGGGAAGTCATTGAAATAGGACTCAGAACGACAAAAATTAAATGTGATACGGGTGAGATACATATTCTCCCTAACGGAACGATTGCCCAAGTAACGAATTATTCCATTTTGAACAGCATGGCACTGATTGATTTATCCATTCCGAATGATGGCAGTGTAGATCAGGCAGAAAAAGTTTTGAATGAAGAACTTGAAGGGATGGAAGAGCGAATTGAAGGGCTGGTGCATTCACCGAAAGTGCTTGGAATCCAGGAGGTAAATGCGGATGAGATTATTCTTCGGATAGCGGCTGAGACAAAACCGAGAATGAGCCGGGAAATTGACCGTCTTTTGCAGAAAGAATTAAAAATTATTTTAGACCGTGCTGGAATCCAGGCGACTTCCAAAGCTGTCAGCGGGGCATAAAGAGGGAGGTTTTGTTCAGATGGAAGAAAAAGAATATGGATTATATGATATCGTGGAAATGAAAAAGGCTCATCCCTGCGGAGTAAATAAGTGGAAAATCATCCGTCTGGGAATGGATATCCGCATTAAATGTGAAGGATGCGGCCACAGTGTTATGCTGCCGCGC
The DNA here is from genome assembly GCF_900098925.1 of Bacillus massiliglaciei. Taxonomy (GTDB): domain Bacteria; phylum Bacillota; class Bacilli; order Bacillales; family DSM-1321; genus Peribacillus; species Peribacillus massiliglaciei. The sequence continues at coordinate 23,976 of NZ_LT622359.1, forward strand.
CGGGAATTCGCCAAGAAAATGAAAAAGGTACTGGAGCAGCATGACGCGTAAGGATTTACTTGTCTTTTAATAGCCTGAAATCTATAATTGGAAAAGGTTCATTAAGTTCGAATATTTGAGGAGTGAAGATAAATGGCATTAACAGCAGGGATTGTGGGCTTGCCGAACGTAGGTAAATCCACTTTATTTAATGCAATTACACAGGCTGGGGCGGAATCGGCAAACTATCCTTTTTGTACAATTGACCCGAATGTCGGGATTGTCGAAGTACCGGATCATCGTTTGCAAAAGCTTACGGAACTAGTTCAGCCGAAAAAAACAGTTCCGACCGCTTTTGAATTTACAGATATTGCCGGTATTGTAAAAGGGGCAAGTAAAGGAGAAGGACTTGGAAATAAATTCCTGTCTCATATCCGTCAGGTTGATGCCATCTGTCAGGTGGTTCGCTGCTTTGCGGACGATAATATTACCCATGTTTCCGGAAAAGTGAATCCGATTGATGACATTGAGGTTATTAACCTGGAATTGATCCTTGCTGATTTAGAATCAGTGGATAAGCGTATTGACCGTGTCGGCAAAATGGCTAAGCAAAAAGATAAGGATGCGATGGTTGAGCATGAAATCCTTACGGCGTTAAAAGAGGCCCTGGAAGCAGAAAAGCCGGCCAGATCCGTGGAATTCTCGGATGAGCAGATGAAAGTGGTCAAGGGTATGCATCTTCTGACCGCCAAGCCGATCCTTTATGTAGCGAATGTCAGTGAAGATGAAGTAGCGAATGCGGACAGCAACGAGTATGTGCAGCAAGTCCGTGAATATGCTGCAAAGGAAAAGGCAGAGGTAATTGTGATCTGTGCCAAGATTGAAGAGGAAATTGCTGAGCTTGAAGGCGAAGAAAAAGAAATGTTCCTTGAAGAGCTTGGAATTGAAGAATCGGGCCTTGACCAGCTGATCCGCGCTTCTTACAATTTGCTTGGCCTGGCTACGTACTTTACAGCCGGTGTCCAGGAAGTCCGCGCTTGGACATTCCGAAAAGGCATGAAAGCTCCTCAGTGTGCAGGAATCATTCATACAGACTTTGAACGCGGCTTTATCCGCGCAGAAATTGTTTCCTATGATGACCTGCTGGCTGCCGGAAGCCATAATGCGGCAAAAGAAGCAGGAAAAGTACGTCTTGAAGGGAAAGAGTATGTTGTACAGGACGGGGATGTCATCCATTTCCGATTTAATGTATAAAGAAGAATAAAAGCAGCTCAGCGGACAGTAAGACCGCTTCAGGCTGCCGGAAAAAGACATCGGGGATTTCTCCCTTTCGGTGTCTTTTTTCTGCATTCACGTTGAAAGAAGGAGCTCCATGGCTTGCCCGATGCATTTAGGAGCAAACATTGCCAAGCGTGTAAACCTGTGATATAATCTTTTCTTGTGAGTAATTATAAAAAAATTGCTCCTTGCCCAATCGGGCCGCTTAGACCAAAAGGAGGTGACAGTGATGAAAAAGTACGAAATTATGTACATCATCCGTCCAAACATTGAGGAAGAAGCTAAAAAAGCTTTAGTTGAACGTTTCAACACAATCCTTACTGACAATGGTGCGGAATCTTTAGAAGCTAAAGAATGGGGTAAACGCCGTCTTGCATACGAAATCAATGATTTCCGCGATGGTTACTACATGCTTCTTAAAGTTGAATCTGAAGCAGCTGCGATCCAAGAATTCGATCGTCTTGCTAAGATCAACGAAGACATTATCCGCCACATGGCAACTAAAATCGAAGCATAATTCAATCGTAAATATAAATCTTCCGGCCTGTTTCTCATGAAACGGGAAGGGAACCTAGGGGTTGATTCTGATGATGAATCGCGTAGTTTTAGTAGGACGCTTAACAAAAGATCCTGAATTGCGATATACACCAAATGGAGTCCCGGTTTCCACTTTTACTCTTGCAGTGAATCGGCCTTTTTCGAATCAGCAGGGTGAGCGGGAAGCGGATTTCATTAATTGTGTTGTTTGGCGTAAACCTGCAGAAAATGTGGCCAACTACCTGAAAAAAGGCAGCCTGGCCGGCGTGGATGGACGTGTCCAAACACGTAATTATGAAGGACAAGACGGCAAACGCGTATATGTGACAGAGATTCTGGCAGAAAGTGTTCAATTCCTTGAGCCGCGAAACAGTTCGTCTGGCGACAGGAATGAAGGCGGTTCTTACGGCGGCGGACAAAGAAGTTATAACAACAATAATAACAACTTTGAAACCCCGTTCGGACAAAATTCGAATCAGAATCAACGGAGCAATAACAATAACTACACTCGTGTAGATGATGATCCATTTGCAAATGACGGAAAAACAATCGACATTTCAGATGATGATCTACCATTTTAAACGTTCGGTACGTTTAAATCATTGATTTAATAAGGAGGGAAATTGACAATGGCAGGTGGACGTAAAGGCGGACGTGCAAAACGTCGGAAAGTTTGTTATTTCACAGCAAACGGAATTACACATATCGATTACAAAGATGTTGATTTGCTTAAAAAATTCATTTCAGAACGCGGTAAAATCTTACCTCGTCGTGTAACTGGCACAAGTGCTAAATATCAACGTAAATTAACGATTGCTATCAAGCGCTCACGTACTATGGCATTGCTACCATATGTAGCTGGTGAATAATGACAGGTAAAAAGCACATTAAGGATTTTTCCTTAGTGTGCTTTTTTTTATTTAGGAGAAGCTATTCAAAAAGAGCAGGCTGAACCTGATATTTGAAAATAGAAGGCATTCCCCGCTACAATAGAGAAAGATAGGAATATTTTATCCCTTAGTTAGCTTGGAAAAGAAAGGTTGTGAATGTTTGAATAATGGCAGGAAAGTAGCGGAAGGCGGTGTCCTTTTAGCTATTTATTGTATATTGTTTTTGATGACGCTTTATTTGCCTCTTTTGGGAGGGATTGTTTTCTTCTTTGTTCCCATTCCCTTTATCTTATTTGCAGTGAAGCAGGAACTGTCCTGGTGCTTCGGCTTTCTGTTTATTGCCTGTGTTTTATCGGTTATTCTGGGATCCCTCTTTTCAGTTATACTCCCGCTGACTGCAGGACTGGTCGGCCTGACTGTCGGCCACTTTCTAAAGCAGGGCAGATCCATGCTTTCCATGTACATAACGAGTGTTCTTGTTTTTCTCGGCAGTCTCATTGTCATGCTGGCTGGGTCATCTGTTATCTTCGGAGTCAATTTTATTCAGGAATTTACTTCGGTAATGAAAAAATCATTTGATCAGTCATCCAGCATGATTCAAGGGATGGGACTCGAAGGTTCCGAAGCACAGCTCGCACAGCTGAAGGAATTGCCGGAGCTCATCAATACATTGCTGCCGACTATGCTTGTCATCTCATCCATGGGAATTGTTTTTCTCATGATTCTTGCCGCTCAGCCTTTTATTAAAAGGTTTAGCAGCCGAATGGTCGAATGGCCTCCTTTTAGAAATTTGAGATTGCCCAAAAGCATTTTATGGTATTATTTAATTACTATGCTTTTCTCCCTTTTCATTACGGAAGAAAGCAGTCATTTTGGATATTCTGCTGTGCTCAATCTTCTATATATCCTGCAATTTTTTATTATCATTCAAGGATATTCTTTTGTATTCTTCTTCGCGCATGTGAAGGGCTGGGCTAAGCCTGTCCCTTATATCATTTTAGCGGTCACTCTGCTTATACCTTTTTTCAGCTTCTTTATCAGGTTATTAGGTATAATTGACTTAGGGTTTCCGTTTCGTGAAAGAATCAAGGGGGAAAAGTAAGGGTTGTTAAACAGATGCTTTTAGGAGCTGACATTATGCCATTTAAATTTAAAGAGTGGACGAATTTAGCCCCTTTATACGGGCTGATTATTGCCGCTTTGCTTTTTTTAGGAGTTATTGCTTATTATAATTGGATTTTGTTTCTTGTCGGGTTATTGATCCTGACCGGTCTTGCTTATGCCTCATTCAGGCTTGAAGCAAAAAAGCTTCGGGAAACCGAGGAATATATCTCCACGCTTTCCTACCGGCTGAAAAAGGTAGGAGAAGAGGCTCTGCTTGAGATGCCAATCGGGATCATGCTGATTAATGATGATTATTATATTGAGTGGACGAACCCCTTTCTGGCTTCCTGCTTCAATGAGGATTCACTGGCCGGAAGGTCGCTGTATGATGTCGCTGAGTCGATTGTCCCGTTCATTAAACAGGAAGTGGACACCGAGACGGTCACCTTATACGACCGCAAGTTTCGCATCGTGCATAAGCGTGAAGAACGCCTGCTCTATTTCTTTGATGTGACGGAGCAGGTGGAAATTGAAAAGCTGTATGAAGATGAACGGACTGCAATCGGCATTATCCTGCTCGATAATTATGACGATCTGACACAGGGGATGGATGATCAGCGTCAAAGCAGCCTGAACAGCCTGGTGACCTCGCTTCTTGATAAGTGGGCGCGCGAGTACGGCGTTTTCCTGAAGAGAATTTCATCCGACCGCTTTATCGCGGTCTTTAATGAGAGCATCCTGCTCCAGCTCGAAAAAGGGAAGTTCACCATTCTTGATGAAATCAGGGAATCGACGACAAAGCAAAATGTGCCATTAACCTTAAGTATTGGTGTCGGCTCAGGCGTATCCTCGCTGCCTGAACTTGGGGCGCTGGCCCAGTCCAGCCTGGATTTAGCCCTTGGCCGCGGCGGCGATCAGGTGGCCATCAAGCAGGCGCATGGAAAGGTGAAATTCTACGGCGGCAAAACAAATCCAATGGAAAAACGGACAAGAGTCCGTGCCCGGGTCATTTCCCATGCATTGAAGGATATTGTGCTGGACAGTGACAAGGTTATTGTTATGGGGCATAAAAACCCTGATATGGATGCCATTGGGGCAGCTATTGGGATTCTGAAGGTCGCTCAGATGAATGAACGGGAAGGCTATATCATTTTGAATGCGAACGAGATGGACAACAGTGTCCGGCGTCTGATGGATGCGATTAAACTGAAGCCTGAATTATATTCGCGCTTCATTACGCCTGAAGATGCCCACGAGATGATTACCGATGAGTCGCTGCTTGTGGTGGTCGATACGCACAAACCTGCCATGGTGATCGATGAGAGGCTCCTTAACCGGATGGATAAGGTCGTGGTCATTGACCATCACCGCCGCGGGGAGGATTTCATCTCTAATGCTCTGCTCGTCTATATGGAGCCGTATGCTTCGTCTACAGCAGAACTGGTGACCGAATTACTTGAATATCAGCCGAAACGCAGTAAAATTGATATGCTGGAGTCTACAGCCTTGCTTGCAGGTATTATTGTAGATACAAAAAGCTTCACACTCCGGACAGGATCCCGGACTTTTGATGCCGCCTCTTACTTACGGGCGCATGGGGCCGATACGGTTCTCGTCCAAAAATTCCTGAAGGAAGACGTCGATACGTATCTGAAGAGGTCAAAACTAATCGAACAGGTCTCTTTTTATAAAGAAGGCATTGCCATTTCAAAGTCAACAGACGATGAAATTTATAATCAAGTCGTCATTGCCCAGGCAGCTGATACGCTGCTGACGATGGAGGGCGTGGCTGCTTCCTTTGTCCTGGCAAAACGCTCTGAAGACATGGTGGGCATCAGTGCCCGCTCATTAGGAGATGTCAATGTCCAGGTCATCATGGAAATGATGGATGGAGGCGGACATTTAACCAATGCCGCTACACAGCAGACCTGTACGCTAGATGAAGCGGAGGAAAAGCTGAAAGCAGTGATCGATGAATATTTAGAAGGAGGACAAAAAGAATGAAAGTCATATTCCTGAAAGATGTAAAAGGCAAAGGGAAAAAAGGGGAAGTGAAAAATGTGGCGGACGGTTACGCACATAACTTCCTTCTGAAGCAAGGACTGGCAGTTGAGGCCAATAATGCGAATGTGAAAAGCCTGGAAGCCCAAAAGAAAAAAGAAAACGTCCTTGCGCAAGAAGAATTGCAGCATGCGAAAGAGCTGAAAGACCAACTGGAGAAAATCACTGTAGAGCTGTCTGCAAAAGCCGGTGAAGGCGGACGTTTATTTGGTTCTATCACAACCAAGCAAATTGCTGAACAGCTTCAAAAGAAGCACAGCATTAAAATCGACAAACGGAAAATGGAACTTTCTGAAGGAATCCGTTCTTTAGGCCATACGAAGCTGCCTGTGAAGCTTCATCCTGAAGTTACAGCTACGCTGACTGTTCATGTAGCAGAGATTAACTAAATTTTAGTAGGTTCTTTTATTTAAGAAAACTTGATAGAATAGAGTCAGATGAAAAAATGTGATCGGACGGCACGTCCTATCACTTTTTTTCTTTGTAAAAGTGTCCCTTGTTTGTGATTTTCAGAGAATACTTGTACCTCTTAGATAGGAGGATATTATATATGAATGAAGTGTTTCAAGACCGGATTCCGCCCCAAAATATTGAGGCGGAGCAGGCAGTTCTCGGAGCAATCTTCCTCGAACCATCCTCACTGACCGTCACATCGGAAATCCTGATACCGGAAGACTTTTACCGCAGTTCTCATCAGAAAATCTTCAACGTAATGCTGAAGCTGAATGATGAGGGAAAGGCTGTCGATCTGATAACGGTGACGGAAGACCTGGCTGCAACGAAGAATCTGGAAGAAGTGGGCGGCGTTACGTATTTGAGCGAACTCGCCGGATCGGTCCCTACGGCAGCCAATGTGGAGTATTATGCCCGTATTGTCGAAGAGAAATCCCTCCTTCGCCGTTTGATCCGGACAGCAACGAATATTGCTCAGGAAGGGTACAGCAGGGAAGATGAGGTCGAGGACCTGCTCGGGGAAGCCGAAAAGAATATAATGGAAGTGGCCCAGCGAAAGAACACCGGCGCCTTTCAAAATATTAAAGATGTCTTAGTCCGTGCCTACGATAATATTGAGGAGCTGACGAACCGGAAAGGCGATGTAACTGGAATTCCAACCGGATTTGCAGAGCTGGACCGGATGACGGCCGGTTTTCAGCGCAACGACCTGATTATCGTAGCGGCCCGTCCTTCTGTCGGTAAGACCGCCTTTGCTTTAAATATTGCTCAGAACGTAGCGACGAAAACAGAAGAGAACGTAGCCATCTTCAGTCTAGAGATGGGCTCTGAGCAGCTCGTTATGCGTATGCTTTGTGCGGAGGGCAATATCAACGCCCAGAACCTCAGGACAGGTGCATTGACCGATGAAGACTGGCGCAAGCTGACAATGGCTATGGGAAGCTTATCGAATGCCGGGATTTATATTGATGATACCCCCGGCGTGCGTATTGGGGATATCCGCTCTAAATGCCGTCGTCTTAAGCAGGAGCATGGGTTGGGAATGATCTTGATCGATTACTTGCAGCTGATTCAGGGAAATGGCCGTTCCGGAGAGAACCGTCAGCAGGAAGTATCGGAAATCTCTCGTTCTTTAAAGGCACTTGCCCGTGAACTTGAAGTGCCGGTCATCGCTCTTTCCCAGCTTTCCCGGGGAGTAGAGCAGCGACAGGACAAACGGCCGATGATGTCCGATATCCGAGAATCTGGAAGTATCGAGCAGGATGCGGATATTGTAGCCTTCTTATATCGTGATGATTACTATGATAAAGAAACAGAAAACAAGAACATTATTGAAATCATTATTGCCAAGCAGCGTAACGGCCCGGTAGGAACGGTCTCGCTCGCGTTTGTAAAAGAATATAATAAGTTCGTCAATCTTGAACGGCGTTTTGACGACTCGGGAATGCCGCCGGGTGCCTGACTTAAAAAAGTATCGAGAACTGTCTCGGTACTTTTTTATTTTTATCAATGAACGATGGCAATAAACCGGTGAAATGAGGATCTGTCTGTTTTTTTCTTTCGAAAAGGGCAGGATAGGGATAAACACTTACACGGGCAGGTTTATTCGTTGACTGCAACGATAAATATACGAACAAATACAAAAGATTAATTCTTAAATGTTCGGATTTTGTATTGACTTGTCTTCCTCTTTCTTGATAGAATAGGGTTGTTTGATAAGAACCGGCTATTTTCTTGACCATACATACGGTTCAACCTTTGGAGGTGCAAATTATGTCATCAGTAGTAGTAGTAGGTACACAATGGGGAGATGAAGGAAAAGGAAAAATCACGGATTTCCTCTCTCAAAATGCAGAAGCAATTGCTAGATATCAAGGCGGAAATAACGCTGGACATACAATTAAATTCAACGGAGAGACATATAAACTTCACTTAATTCCATCAGGAATTTTCTTTAGCGACAAGATTTGTGTTATTGGAAACGGAATGGTTGTGGATCCAAAAGCACTTGTTGAGGAGCTTGCTTACTTGCATGAGCGCGGAATCACAACAGACAACCTGCGTATTTCCAATCGTGCGCACGTCATTCTTCCTTACCACATCAAATTGGATGGAGTGGAAGAGGAACGCAAGGGTGCGAATAAAATCGGAACAACGAAAAAAGGAATCGGTCCTGCTTACATGGATAAAGCGGCGCGTATCGGTATCCGCATGGCTGATCTATTGGACCGTGAGATCTTCGAAGAGAAGCTTGCACAGAACCTTGAAGAAAAGAACCGCATGTTTGAGCGATTCTATGAAACAGAAGGATTCAAAATTGAGGATATCCTTAATGAATATTATGAGTACGGCCAGCAGGTCAAGCAGTACGTCTGTGATACATCTGTTGTTCTGAACGATGCACTGGATGAAGGCAAGCGTGTTCTATTTGAAGGAGCACAGGGAGTTATGCTGGATATTGACCAAGGTACGTATCCGTTTGTTACTTCTTCAAACCCAGTAGCGGGCGGCGTAACGATCGGTTCTGGTGTAGGCCCTACTAAAATCAACCATGTTGTTGGTGTTTGTAAGGCGTATACAAGCCGTGTCGGCGACGGTCCGTTCCCAACCGAGCTAAATGACGAAATCGGCCATCAAATCCGTGAGGTCGGCCGTGAGTACGGTACAACAACTGGAAGACCCCGCCGTGTCGGCTGGTTTGACTCTGTTGTTGTCCGCCATGCCCGCCGTGTAAGCGGAATTACAGATTTATCCCTGAACTCAATCGATGTTTTAACAGGAATTGAAACAGTGAAAATCTGTGTGGCGTACAAATATCGCGGAGAAGTAATTCAGGAATTCCCGGCTAATCTGAAAATGATTGCAGAATGTGAGCCTGTCTATGAAGAGCTTCCAGGCTGGTCTGAAGACATTACAGGCTGCAGATCACTGGATGAGCTTCCGGCAAATGCCCGCCACTATGTAGAACGGGTATCTCAGCTTGTCGGTGTGCCGCTGACGACTTTTTCAGTCGGTCCAGACCGTACGCAAACAAACGTGGTCAGAAGCCCTTGGCGCATGGAAGGATAAGAGAAAGAACTGCTTTAAAAGAGACCAGAGAGACGGTTTCCGTTTTTCTGGTCTTTTTTTGTATACAAACAAAGAGGATTTTTTAAAGACAAAAGGGTTTGATAGAGACTAGAATCGGATACAATAAGAAAAATAAATATTTTTTCAAAAATAGTATTGCCTTAATAAGATAATATATGATATTATCAAAAGCGTCGTCACAAAAGGATGGCAAACAGATAACAGAAACAGTAGTATAGAGAGCCATTAGCTCAGTTGGTAGAGCATCTGACTTTTAATCAGAGGGTCGCAGGTTCGAATCCTGCATGGCTCACCATTGATATGGCCCCTTGGTCAAGCGGTTAAGACACCGCCCTTTCACGGCGGTAACACGGGTTCGAATCCCGTAGGGGTCATTTTTATATTTTATTTTTTGGTCCCGTGGTGTAGCGGTTAACATGCCTGCCTGTCACGCAGGAGATCGCGGGTTCGATTCCCGTCGGGACCGCCATTTTATTCTTTAAAATTATAACCAATTGGTTGTTCATATATATTTTTAAAAGATAAAACTTTATATGTGGCTCAGTAGCTCAGTCGGTAGAGCAAAGGACTGAAAATCCTTGTGTCGGCGGTTCGATTCCGTCCTGAGCCATCCTTTAAACGTCCTTAGGGGCGTTTTTTGTTTGTGTTTGAGGAAGTTTTGTTGTTACCATTCCGTAATCTTTCTGAATTGAAAGAAAAGAAGATGTAATGTTTTCCGTAAGCCAGAGTGCTGTTCATATGGGGATTCAGAGAATGATAGTCTGTTAATATTTCCATTAGGTGTAAATGCTTCATTGGCACTGGCTGGCAGCTTTTATACAGTTATATTACAATCCTGTATCGGGTCCGGATTCGGTTTCTTAGTATGTTAGAGTGATGAAGGGAAATTTCGTCACGATGAGTTCAAAACATGAAAGCCGTGAACGATCAATCTGGAGGATTAATGAAATGTTTAAAAGGAAAGAACGTTACTTTTTAAAGTTGGGCGTTTTGATCCTGGCAGCAGGGAGCTTGTTTACAGGCAAGGTTTCGGCTGCAGAGGTGATGAAGGTCAACCATATCTATATAAAAGACCAGTTTATCGGAAGTGTGCAGGATGAGGAAGAAATGAAGAAGGCGCTTCATGAGAAACTGGAAGCAGCCAAAGAAGACTATCCGAATCTTACCTTTACGGAGGATGAACAGGTCAGCCAAGTAGAAGAAATCGTTTTTCATTCGAAAACAGAAGATGAGAAGACGATAGAAAAGCTTAAGGATTCCCTTGAGGTAAAAGCTTCTGCTTATGACATTATGCTTGATGGAAAACCGGTTGTTACGGTCGCGTCTAAAGAAGACGCAGAAGAAGTCATGAAAGAAATCAAGCTTCAATTTATGACGGATAATGAATTAGAAGCATTTGAAAAATTCCAGGATGCGGATCAAAAGGACAAGAAAGAGCCGCTGACTGAGCCAGGCAGCCGAATTGTCGATATCCATTATTCTGTCCCAGTCGGGATGGAAGAGATCTCGGCTGATCCTGAGGATGTTTTAGCTGTCAAAGACGCAGTGAAGTTCATTGAAGAAGGACAGCGTGAACCGTCCGTCCATATTGCTAAAAAGGGTGAAAATCTGGAAGCAATTGCGGAAGCCTATGAGATGAGCCTGAAAGAAGCAAAAGAGCTCAACCCTAAGTTGGAAAAGAAAGAGCTTCAGAAAGGCGATAAGGTACATGTCATGAAAACGACGCCTTATGTCAGTGTTATTGTGGAAAAAGTTAAGCTGAAAGAGAAAGAGATTCCGTACAAAAAGGAAGTTATCAAAGATAAAGAGATGCTGAAGGGCGAAACATCCATTGAGCAGCAAGGTGAGACGGGCACAGAGCAATCCGCCTACTCGGTGATTGAAACGAATGGTGAGATTTCATTGGAAACAATGGAAAGCAAGGAAGTTACGAAGAAGCCCGTGAAAGAAAAGATTAAAGAAGGCACGAAGGTCATCCCTTCTCAGGGCAGCGGATCCTTCATCTGGCCGGCGGATGGCGGATATATATCCAGCAAGCAGGGACAGAGATGGGGCAAGCTCCATAAAGGGATCGACATCGCAAGGCCGACAACCAAAACCATCAAGGCAGCTGACCATGGGACTATTGAGTTTGCCGGTGCTGCCGGAGGCTATGGCAATAAAGTCATGATTGACCATCATAATGGGTATAAAACGGTTTATGCTCATTTGAACTCCATCGCTGTGAAGCAGGGGCAAAAAGTTGAGAAGGGCACGGTCATCGGCCAAATGGGCACGACCGGCCATTCAACCGGAATTCACCTGCATTTTGAAGTCTATAAAAACGGCACACTTGCCAATCCTTTAGATTATATAGCCAAATAAAGAAGGAAGTCTTCGAATACTATTTTCGAAGGCTTCTTTTTTAATAGGAACGGCGATAGCGGGATTCTAGCAATGATAGGTAAAAGGTGATTTAAAGCGGAGAAAATGATAAAGTAGAATAGTGAGAAACTGGAGATTTAAAGCACCTGAATAAAAGGAAGCCAAGCTTTGCTGCTTCACTGGGAAGCAGTTATTTATAGATGAAAAAAGCAGTTTGGAAGGGGATAGAATTGATGGATAAGAAGGTTTTGGTCGTTGATGATGAAAAGCCAATTGCAGATATTCTGCAGTTTAATTTAAAGAAAGAGGGCTATGATGTCTTTTGTGCCTATGACGGCAATGAAGCACTGAAAATGGTAGAAGATCTGCAGCCGGATTTAATCCTGCTGGATATTATGCTGCCTCAGCGGGACGGGATGGAAGTATGCCGGGAAGTCCGCAAAAAATATGAAACACCGATTATCATGCTGACGGCAAAAGATTCCGAGATTGATAAAGTGCTGGGCCTGGAGCTTGGAGCGGATGATTATGTAACAAAGCCTTTTAGTACCCGGGAAATAATTGCAAGGGTAAAGGCCAACTTGAGAAGGCAGCAGGTTGCCCCTGTTCAGGAAAATGTCGATGAGCCAAAAGAAATCGCAGTTGGTTCACTCGTGATCCATCCAGATGCCTATGTGGTGTCAAAGCGCGGGGAGACGATTGAATTAACCCACCGTGAATTCGAATTGCTTCACTATCTGGCAAAGCATATCGGCCAGGTGATGACGCGCGAGCACTTGCTTCAGACTGTTTGGGGCTATGATTACTTTGGTGACGTCAGAACAGTGGATGTAACAGTCAGAAGGCTGCGCGAGAAAATTGAGGATAATCCAAGCCATCCTGGCTGGATTGTAACGCGAAGAGGAGTAGGTTATTACCTTCGTAACCCTGAACAGGAGTAAGGTCCATGAAAAAGGTCGGTTTTTTTCGTTCGATACATTTTAAGTTTGTGTTGATTTATGTACTGCTGATTTTCGTGGCTATGCAGATCATCGGTGTGTACTTTGTGAAGGAATTGGAAAATAACCTGCGTGAAAATTTCCAGGAATCCATCGAAGGCCATGTCAACCTTCTGAGCTACAGTATAGGGGAAGAAATGATGAAGGAGCGGACGGAGGATGATCCGACTCTTACAGAAGCCATTTCAACGATCCTAGAAGATAAAGATAAGCAATCAAGCAACATTTCGGAAGTCCGAGTGATTGAAATGCGAAGCAAGCGGGTCATTGGAACTTCCGATCCCGGCAATCAGGGAATTGTCGGCCAAAAGACGACAGAGGGCCTGGTTAAGCGGACACTTGCCTATGGCCTGAAGGATTCCGACATTTACCGTGATCAGTCTACGGGTAAACGGATGTGGATTCTCTCGATGCCGATCGATCCGAACGGTGAGGTACTCGGGGCAATCTATTTGATCGCTGATATGGAGAATGTTTTTGAACAGATGGATGAGATCAACAGCATTTTCATTACCGGCACGGCGATTGCCTTAGGGATTACCGCTATCTTAGGAATATTGCTGGCCAGAACGATTACAAGACCGATGTCAGATATGCGAAAACAGGCGCTTGCCATGGCCAAGGGGAATTTTTCCCGAAAGGTTCGGGTATATGGCGATGATGAAATCGGGCAGCTAGCTGTCACCTTCAACAACCTGACGAAAAAGCTTCAGGAATCCCAATCCAGCACGGAAGGGGAGCGAAGAAAGCTTTCATCTGTCCTGACAAATATGACAGACGGCGTCATCTCGACAGACCGCAGAGGACGCGTCAACTTGATCAATGAGCCGGCAGCCAAGCTTCTGAACGTTTCACGTGAAACGGTATTGAATCAGCCCATCATTCAAGTGCTCGGCCTGGAGGATGAGTACTCATTTGATGATTTGCTGGAGGAGCGGGAATCTGTCATCCTCGATTACAGCAAAAAAAATGAAGCCTTCGTCCTCCGTGCCAATTTTTCTGTCATCCAGAAGGAGACAGGGTTTGTTAATGGTCTTATTACGGTTCTGCATGATATTACGGAGCAGGAGAAGATTGAAGCGGACCGCAGGGAGTTCGTTGCCAATGTTTCACACGAATTGAGGACGCCGCTCACAACGATGAGAAGCTACTTGGAAGCATTAGCGGACGGCGCCTGGAAGGATGAAGAGATCGCTCCTGCTTTCTTAAGTGTGACCCAAAATGAAACCGAGCGAATGATCCGTCTGGTGAATGATTTGCTTCAATTATCAAAGATGGACAGCAAAGATTACCTTTTGACAACGGGCTGGGTGAATTTTAATAAGTTTTTTCACCATATTATCGACCGTTTTGAAATGACAAAGAATGAGGACATCACGTTCAAACGGGATATTCCAGAGGAGAACTATTATGTGGATGTGGATGAGGATAAAATCACTCAGGTTCTTTATAATGTGATTTCTAATTCCTTGAAATATTCTCCTGAAGGGGGCCAGGTCACATTCCGTGTCCGTCCGTCTGAAGGCTTCATTGTCATCAGTATTTCGGATGAGGGAATGGGAATCCCGCACAATCTGATTGATAAGATCTTCGAACGTTTTTACCGTGTAGATAAAGCGAGGACAAGGAAACTGGGCGGTACCGGCCTGGGGCTGGCCATCGCGAAGGAAATGGTAGTTGCTCATGGCGGAAAGATTTGGGCCGAGAGTACGGAAGGCAAAGGAACGACCGTATTTTTCACCCTTCCATATGAGCAGGAGGAAGAGGATGAGTGGGCATGAATGTAGAAAATGCAAAAAGCATTATTTTAGTGATTCTGATTGGCATCAGTGCCTTTTTGACATGGGAAATATGGACCTTTACGCCTAAGTATGAACAAATCGATTCCTCTGGATACATTAAGCTGCCGAGTGATAAACAAACGGTTGAGGATGTTGTGAAGCCCGACCGCATCCGTATATCCCGCGGCGGCGGCATCTATCTTACCTACGACCGGGACAGGGTTCAGCTATTTGAACAAAGGCTGAGAAAATGGTCGTTATATAATCTGCAAGTCAGCCATTCGGATATGACAGCGGCTCAGATGAAAAGTTTTATGGATGATGAGGACACGGCGGAAATCAATTATGCGGCAGAAGTGCCGTTTCAGTCTTATAAAAATATCCTGACCATCGAGGACAAAGAAGTGCCGAGCTTCTCTTTTGACCGGATCTTTATTAAAGAGAAAGACATTCGGGGGGCCAACAGTAAGCTGTACTTTGTCTCTAAGGAGGACGGTGCGATTATGGAAGCCTCAGTTGCGACAAGAAATCTGGAAGAATTCCAGCATGATTTCTTCGATAAAGCAACGAGCTACCCGCCATACTTCGTCCATGAAGCCAACGATGACAACCTGGTGTATCTGCCGGCGAACCCTGTCAAGGTGAATACCTACAGATACTATGTGGATTTCATCAGCATCAATAACTTCAAATCGGCTCTGTTTAACCCTAAATTTGTCCGGAGCGAAGTTGTCAATAACGGACAGGAGTTTACGGACGGAAGCAGGCTGATGTCAGTGAACAGGCAGAATTTCATGATTGATTTCATCAACCCCGCCCAACGAAGCAAATTATTCGGAAGCAATAGTGAACTTTTGGAGAAAAGCATTAACTTTGTGAATGATCATGCCGGATGGAAAAATGGAAATTACCGTTTTACCAATATGGATGTGAATGAGCAAAGTGTCAGGTTCAGGCTCTATATGGACGGCTATCCTGTCTTCAACGAGCAGGGAATGACAGAGATTGAACAGGTCTGGGGCAAGGATGATATCTATCAATATAAACGTCCGTATTTCACCCTGGATGTTGTTGTGCCGGATGTGGTGGAGAAGACCCTGCCGAGCGGCCAGGATGTCCTCGATCAGCTGGAGAAAGCAAGGAATGTCGACTTTAACAACCTGAAAGATGTGACGATCGGCTACCGCCTATCAAATTCTTCCATGGATCCGAAGAAGCTTGTGATCCTGGAGCCGGCTTGGTATTACCGAACCGGAGATACTTGGCTGCAAGTTCCATTTGAAACACCGGGAGGCGATCAAGATGGATTGGAATAGGACGAAATCCATTTTCATACTGGTGTTTTTCATATTGAATGTCTTTCTGCTCTATCAGCTCCTGGATAAAATCAATGAAAATCGGTTCCAGCTGATTACAGAAACATCGATTGAGGAACTGCTGAAGGAAGAAGACATCAAATATGTTCCGCTTCCGAAGCAAAAGGTGCAGGAGCAGTTTTTGATGGCAAAAAGCAAAACCTTCAAAGAAAAAGAATTGCCGAAAATGGATAATCAGGAATTGAAGGTGATGGACGGCACAACATTGTCCGGAACCTTCAAAAAACCTTTGACCATCAGCCAGAACATCCAGTCCTCAGAGCTGGAAACGCTCGTGAAGGAGCAGATGATGGCCGGCGATGAGTATAAATTCTATAAATATGACGAGACCCTCAAGACCATTACGTTTTATCAGGTGTATGATAAAAAAATGTTCTATAATAACAGCAAAGGGAAAATCACGCTGTTTTTGAATAGCAAAGGCGAAATAGACTCGTATGAACAGACCTACCTCGAGAATATTGAAAAATATAATAAGCAGAAGGAACTGGTCCTTCCGATCAAGGCCATCGAGGTCTTGTACAGGGAAGGGGACCTGATGCCGAAGAGCAATATCACGAAGGTGGAATTAGGCTTTTATAATTCGCTGCAGACACCGTCTCAGTCTCATCTGTTTGTTCCGGCCTGGAGAGTGGCTGTAGAGGGCAAGGATGACCTGTTCGTGAATGCGTTCGACGGGGAAGTCATTGAGTTGAATACAGAAGAAAAAATACTGGAGTGAGTATACATGACCATGCATTTTAGTGTTCTCGCAAGCGGGAGTACGGGAAATGCCTTATATGTCGAGACGGACGAGCACGCCTTTCTTGTCGATGCAGGTTTGAGCGGGAAGGCAATGGACGGATTATTCAAGGAAATCGGCAAGGATATGTCCAGCCTGTCGGGAATCCTTGTGACCCATGAACACAGTGATCATATTAAGGGACTTGGCGTCGTCGCCAGAAAGTACAAGCTGCCGATTTATGCGAATGAAAAAACCTGGCAGGCCATGGAGCGCTCCATCGGCGAAATCCCAACCGAGCAAAAGTTCACGTTCGGGATGGAAGAAGTCAAATCATTCGGAGGCCTGGATATTGAATCATTCGGGGTCTCCCATGATGCGGCGGAGCCGATGTTCTATGTGTTTCACCATGAAGGCAAAAAGCTTGTCCAAATTACAGACACAGGCTATGTCAGCGATCGCATGAAAGGGATTATCTCGAATGCGGATGCCTATATTTTTGAAAGCAACCATGATGTCGGCATGCTGCGGATGGGAAGGTACCCATGGAGCGTTAAAAGGCGGATTTTGAGCGATGTCGGACACGTTTCTAATGAAGATGCTGCCCTTGCGATGCATGAGGTGACAGGAGACCGTACGAAGCGAATTTACCTGGCCCATTTGAGCCTCGATAACAATATGAAGGATTTGGCGAGGATGTCGGTGGAACAGACACTGAAAGCCAAAGGAGCAGCTGTCGGAGAGCAATTCGCTCTTTACGATACAGATCCGAAGAAGCCGACGGAGCTTGTGCTTTTATAAAATGCTCCCGGCCCAGTAAGTGATGAACCGATACATGTCGAGGGAGCTTCCCCCTCTTTTTTTATGGCCTTTTTTTTAGGGAACATTAGCAAATCCAGGAAAAAAAGAATGCAATTCATTTTTTTAGTAAATTATAGTTGGAGGAGTATAATTAAGGGTATAAACCTCACAGTAGGTAAATTGATCATAAAAAGAGAGGGTTGAGCAGTCTTGGGATATTATGATGAGGGTTTTGAAAACCGGAGTTCGCAAAAAAAAACGCGCAAAAGCGGCTATTTTTTATCCGGGTTGGGAGGGGCCATCCTGGGGGGAGCCTTGGTGACAGGCATCGTATTTCCTGCATTGAATGACGATGACAATCAAGGATCAACAGGCAGCCTTTCCACCCAAAGCGAGCAATCTGCCACAAAGCAGCAGGTTTCTCTTAATGTCTCTACGGCCGTTACGGATGCTGTCAAAAAGGCCGGCGATGCGGTAGTGGGCATCACCAATATTCAAGAAACCAACTTTTGG
The DNA here is from genome assembly GCF_900098925.1 of Bacillus massiliglaciei. Classification (GTDB taxonomy): domain Bacteria; phylum Bacillota; class Bacilli; order Bacillales; family DSM-1321; genus Peribacillus; species Peribacillus massiliglaciei. The sequence continues at coordinate 41,922 of NZ_LT622359.1, forward strand.
GGGAGCGCCGGAGCTAATGGAGAAGGCAGCGGATCCGCCGAAGCCGGATCCGGGTCTGGAGTGGTCTACAAAAAGGCAAACGGCAAAGCCTTAATTGTCACGAATAACCATGTCATCGAGAATGCCAATGAACTGGAAGTCACATTGAATGACGGAACTAAAATTCCTGCTAAATTAGTCGGTGCGGATCCATGGACAGACTTGGCTGTTGTAGAAGTAGACGGGGACAAAGTGAAGACCGTCGCAGAGTTTGGCAAATCGGGATCCCTGACACCGGGTGAGCCGGTCATCGCAATCGGAAATCCGCTCGGCCAGCAATTCTCCGGCTCTGTTACACAAGGAGTCATTTCCGGCTTAGAGCGTTCGATTGAAGTGGATATCAATGAAGACGGACAGACGGACTGGAATGCGGAAGTCATCCAGACTGACGCAGCCATTAACCCTGGGAACAGCGGCGGGGCCCTTGTTAATATGGCAGGCCAGGTTATCGGCATCAACTCCATGAAGATCGCCGAAAGCGCCGTTGAAGGAATCGGGCTTTCCATTCCAATCGATTCGGTGATTCCAATCATCACCGATATTGAAGAACACGGGGAAGTGAAACGTCCGTATCTCGGTGTGAACCTTGCTTCAGTAGAAGAAATCTCTCAATACCACCAAGAAAACACATTGAAGCTACCGAAGGATGTGAAAACAGGTGTTGCCATAACAGGTGTTCAAACCGGTTCACCTGCTGACAGGGCAGGCCTGAAGGAATTCGATGTCATTGTTGGCATGGACGATGAAGAGATTAAAGATATGGCCGGACTGCGGAAGTATCTGTACAATGAAAAAGACGTCGGCGATAAAGTAAAGATTACGTATTACCGAAACGGCAAGAAAGAGACGGCAGAACTTACGCTGTCAAACAGTGAAGGATTGTAAGAAAAACAAGAATAAACGAGCAGGAAGGCAGCCGCTTTCCTGCTTTTTTTCTGTCATTCGACAGGATACTTGCGCTTTAGTGAAAATTTGGTACGATTACTTGTGGATAAAAGTGAAAATAATAGGAAAAATGGATTTGTGGATAAAATAATGTGGTAAAGGAGTAAGAACGATGAAAAAAATATACTGCTGTCAGGAACATGTAGAAATGGCAATGGATGAGGTCGTCCATGAGTATGAAACCTACCCGACACTCAACAGCATTTCTGACGATAATGAGTTATCAACAAGGTGTGAATATTGTCGAAATGACGCTATATATATTGTAGGGAACTAATATTCCCATACAAGATGTGGATAGTAAATGTGGATATGTGGATAAACCCTGTGTATAACTTGTTTGTAAACTGTTTGTAAAATGAGGATAAAATTTTATCCAACAAATGACATAGAGTTTCTCCTTATTTTAAAACTTACATATAGGCTGCGTTGTGGATAAAACAGAAGGGTTTCATCCGCTTTTTTGTATGCTGAAAAAGCATTTTCTTATCTGCGTTGAAGGGATATTGAAATATAACGGAAATAAAAGCTATACTAAGAAACTAAAATCAGGCGGAGCAACTACCGAGAGGAGAAATCATGAACATTACAATAGTCACGGTCGGCAAATTGAAGGAAAAATACCTGAAGCAGGGAATCGAGGAATATCTCAAACGGCTGTCTGCCTATGCCAAGGTCGAAATCATCGAGCTGCCCGACGAAAAAGCCCCCGAAACACTGAGCGATGTCGAAATGATCCAGATTAAAGACAAAGAAGGCGAGCGAATCCTGTCTAAAATTAGCCCCGACGCCCATGTCATCGCTCTGGCTATTGAAGGCAAGCTCAAATCCTCTGAAGAACTGGCCGGCACCATCGACAAACTGGCCACCTACGGCAAGAGTAAAATCGCCTTCATTATCGGCGGCTCCCTCGGACTGAGCCAAGAAGTCATGCAGCGCGCCGACGAAGCCCTGTCCTTCTCCCGCATGACCTTCCCCCATCAGCTCATGAGGCTGATTCTTGTCGAGCAGATTTACCGGGCATTTCGGATTAATCGGGGAGAACCGTACCATAAATAGAGGCAAAAATTGTTGTAAATATGGTGGAATTTTATTATCGGAAGCGGGTACTGGCTGTATATAATCAGCACTATCCGTTTCTCGATACAATGTGTGAATAAGATTAAAGGTCTTAGATATATTGACCTCTGTAAAGTCAAATTCAAGCACGACTTTATTTACTGATCTTGAATGACCACTAAGATGTTTGATTTCAATCTTAGAGAGCAGTAGTTGAAGCAAATGCTTTTTAGCCTCCCTAGATGCCTGTTGATACTTAGAGAGAAATTGTTCTAAGAGTATCTGAATTAACTCAGGTTGAATAATCTTTGATTCTGAAGAGGTTAAAATTACAGTAAGATCATTTTTTCTTTTTTCCAAATCTACCTTTTCATTAGCAACTCTTTGTAAGCGTTCCTGTAGAATTGTGATAGGTAAGGTATTGCTTTCAAAAGCCTCTATATATCGTTCTTGTACCTTTTGTATTTCAGATAGTCTTACTTCAATCTGTTCTAAATCTTTATGATGCTTATTAAGGGATTCAACAGATTGAAAGTTTATTTCCTGTATTGATTTTAAAAACATATTTTTATTACTTAGAAATCTTTCAATTTTATTAACCACATCATTTTCTGCTTCATAAGCTTTAATTGAATTAGCTTTACAGGCAGAAGTCCCTTTATTATGAAAACTACCACATACATAGTAACGATGTTTACGTTTGGTACCATCTTTTCGTGTATATGTTGTTATAGAAGGAACCATACCTTGTCCACAGTCAGGACAACGTAAAAGACTACTTAGTAAAAATGGTTCATTTGATTGACGTTGTTTAAACGATTTGCTCATTCTTCTTGCTTGTACTACACTCCATAATTCATTTGAAATAATGGCTTCGTGTTGGCCATCTACTAGAATTGGATTAGAATTTTTACCCTTTCTACGCTTGGTATCCCAATTTTCAACTTTTAGCCAGCTGATTTTACCGATATAAACAACATTATCTAATATAGTTGCAACACCGTTAATAGAAAAGTGACGATTCCGTTTGGTTCGATATCCTGCTTTATTTAATTGATTTGTAATTGCCTTTAACCCTTTTCCATTGGCATACAGTTGAAAAATTAATTGTACTACTTCAGCTTCATCCTTATTGATAATAAGTTCCTTTTCGATGTTATCATAGCCAAAGACTACACCGCCGTTCCAAGATCCTTCTAACGCTCTCTGTTTCATACCTAATTTAACATTTTCAGATAGTGTATTCCTCTCCATTTCAGCAATTGAGGCCATTAATTGCACAACTAAACGACCAATAGGACTACCGGTATCGAAGTTTTCTGAATAGGAAATAAATTTTACTCCGAAATCTTCAAACTTGTCTAAGAGTATTAGGGTATCTAACATATTTCGAGATAGTCGAGAAATCTTCCATACGAGTACAGCTTCGAATTTGTCAGCTTCAACATCAACAATAAGTTGTTGCATAGCAGGGCGACCCTTTATATTCTTCCCACTGATTCCTTCATCAACATATTCTCTAGCAATTTCCCACCCATAGAGTTTGGCATACTGGCGTAGAGTATCCAATTGAGCAGCAATACTATAACCTTCATTTGCTTGTTCTTCGGTTGACACACGACAGTAAATAGCTACACGTCTAATTTCATTCATATAAATCCTCCCTTCCTAAGTATTTTAATATGAAAAAATAAAAAAGGGAAAGAATGTTAATTTACATAGATAGGTATTTCCTTGAAAAAGACCTATTTAACTGTTAATAATAACACCATTTGATGTAGCATTTTGGAAGGGGGATTTTCCTACTGAACTAGCTGATAGTTTATTAATATTTATTAGCGTAGTTTAGAACAAATTGTACAAGAAGGAAATCATATAAGAATGTAGAATTTTGTAATTATACAAAAACAAAGGAGGTAGCTTTATGGCTTTTCATAAACAAATTAAAAGTAAGTCAAAGGAATTTAGGGACTTATTATCAAATTATAGAAGTCGTGGCTTGAAAGATACAGGAAGTGTAGGAAAATGCGACTTTATTAATACTTTAAATCGAGTTACTTATAAACCTATTGGGGAGGGAAAGTTTAGGATTGGAAAAATTAACGATGACTTGGATAAAAACCATATGAGTATTAGACTCGATCTTCCAAAAGGTGAATTTTCTGATGAGTTTATTATGAAATCAATGGGATTTACTGAGGTTTTTCCACGAAAAAAAAGGACTAATTTTACATGCTTAAAAGTGCATAGAGCTAGTTGGGATGATTCTGTGTTTGACACAGTAGATATTAGACTATATGAAGAAGATATAGCTGCATACAATTTTAATGATAATTCATTCAAGAATTTTATAGATTTATTAATTTTAAGAGCTACTGGTGAAATAATAGAAATTCCTAATAATTAATTTTTAAATATTGCTTGTTTACTAGAGAAAGGAATGGAAAGGAAAAATGGAATATAAGGATTTTTTAATGAAGGAATATGGTTTGAGTGAAGGTTCAGCTAAGGATTATGACGGTCGTTTTAAAGGAATTGTCAATAGTGGTATATATAAGGGAGAAAGGGAGATGACTTCTTCTTTAAAAGCAGCTGTTGAGAAAAAATATCCAAAGTCAAAAAATCACTATGTCCTAGCCCTTGAACGATATATTGATTTCCAAAAGAAAAAGAAAATATAGATGGTAAGCAAGGTTAAAGGACACCAATGGGTTTTAATGATTGAACAAATAAAAACTCGCCCTTTGATCTAATTCAATTTAAAGAGTAAAAGGGCTGAATTTTTATATGTAATAGATGTTGGGAATAACCTTTTTCACTTAAAACAAACCTGTTAAAAATGTTCTTTTTTTGCATTATATTATGCTGTAATTAATTTCGGAATTTCGTTAATATCTAAATTATAAATTATACTCTTAATTGTCCTCATACTAATTCTATCACCACTATTAATATGTATTTCTTGAAATAGGGTTTTAAGAAATCGTCTCTTATCAATATCATCAATGGCCAGGAAAATAGATTCAAAGTTTGAAATAAAATTATCAACTATTTTTACTGAATCAGTATGTTTTAAACTATTGTATCGTTCTTCTGTGTAATTTAAACGTTCAGACAATGCCTCATGTTGTGTACGGAGTCTCTCAATTTGGATTAAATGAGAATTATTGTTTGTTTTGTAATAAAGTTCATAGGTTTTATTAATTTTATTATCAATTATTGATATATCTTTATGTAACCGATTTAATGTTTTACTAATCTCCTGATAATCATTAGATATTCTATTTTTCATTTTTTCTTGTAATAGATTGTAGATTTTAGGAGAACCGATAATTGAGGGGAGGAGTGATAAGATGTACTCCTCGGCATAAGCTTTTTTTATTGAATTTGCTTTGCAACTTTTTCCATTTTTATTATTAAGGCATTTATAGTATCTGTATTTTCCACAACTACTTACATGGTGTACCATTGAAGCATTACATTTTGGACATTTAAGAAAACCGGTCAGAAAGTAAGAACCATGATGAACTTTCTCGGGTAAATAACTTCTTATTTTTAGCATCTGTTGAGCTTTATCCCAGGTTTCTTTATCGATAATTGATTCATGTGTACCTATATGTAATTGTTCTTCAAATCTTATATATCCTATATAGGTAGGGTTTGTTAGAATAGTTTTTACTGCATTTATATCGAATTCGTTACCATTGATTGTTTTATAATGATGTTTATTTAAATATTGTGCTATTTTACGAAATCCCCACTGATCATTAACACACTTATCAAAAATTAACTTTATAATTTTTGAACTATCCGGATCAATTTTCAACCCTTCAGAGGTTGTAACATAGCCAGTAATTCTACCACCATTATGCAATCCATTCTTTGCTCTTTGTCTCATTCCATATATGCAATTAAAAAGAATCTCTTCACGATGTCGTTCAGAATAGATTGATTTATTTTTAAAGTAGTCATAATCAGATCTGTTAGATGTATTTATCCTATCTGCAACACATATAAGATGTGTCCCACTTTTAATTAATCGGTCAACAAGGTTAACAGAGTCAGCATGATTACGTGCAAATCGGTGATCTGCTAATACAATTACATAATCTATTTCCTTGCTCTGTAAACAATCAGCCATCATAGTACAAAATACTTCTCTATCTTCTACACTAGTTCCTGAACCGTAACCTTCATTATATACTTTCTTCAATTCAATGTTATTTACCTTACAATAAGATCTAATGTGTTCCTCTTGATATTCTAGGGAAAAGTTTAGAGTTTGATCTTCAGTACTCACACGTAGGTATGCTACCGCAATTTCATTGTCATTCTGCATTTTTGTACTCCTCTCCGGATTGTAACTTCTGGTAGTGGAAATTAAGAGCAAGATCTATAAGTTCATTAATAAAATCATTAGCAAGTATCTTTTTTGAATCTCTCTCTTTAAAGATGATACTTTCATAATATTTTGACGGGTCAATGATAATAGATTTTTTATTATTCATAGGGTATAAATCCTTTCATCTGAATGTTCCTTTTAAATTCCTTCGAATTATATTTTCTTTCTTTTTCCTTTTTCAAGGCTTTTAATGAATTTTTAAGAATAATTACTGTTATTTTTAGTTTTTTATAAGTTATTTAATAGAAAGTCACTTTCTTTTTATAAAAACAGAGGGGATTATAAAGGAATTTTCTATTTTTCTCTTACTTTATTTATTTTTTACCTCTATAAATTAAAAGGTGATTATATAATGTTTGTAGTGCTAACCCGATTCTAATTGCGGGAAAAATGACTATACAGATTTGTATAGTCAGCTCTACAAAATATATAAACAAATAGATAAAAACTCTTTTTATGAATTCAGCTTGCATTAGCGTTATATAAAAGATTAGAAGCTTTATTGAAATGGGTATTATCTAATTCAAAACCAATAAAATTCCGATTAAGATTTATTGCTGCTTGACCAGTTGATCCTGAACCCATAAAACAATCCAAGACTGTTTCCCCCTCATTGGTATGAGTTGCAATAATTTTTTTAAGAATTGAAATTGGTTTTTGGCAAGGGTGAATTCTGACCTTTCCATTAACTATAGGTGCTTCATAAGAAGCTTTATCATAGTAGCTATTAAACGTCCTTTTGGTCCCTTTAGTATAGGAAATGAAAAATTCACGGGAATTTGATAGATAATTTACTTTAGCATTAATAGGAACGGGATTTGTTTTATCCCAGAATCCAATTCTAGGCTGGTCTAATTTTAGTTTTTTTGCTTCAGATGATATATCGCTAATTTTGAAAATATCGTAAAATATCACCATTGTACCACCTGGAACTAGGACTCGTTTAAATTCTTTTAAAAGGGAAAACCAATCAAACTTGTTCGCATCTAAATCCCATTCCCCGAATTCCATTGAAATGGAACCGTATTTTTGTTGGGCACCGCCACCATTTTTAAAGTTAGTCTTCCTAGATATAAAGTACGGTGGATCAGTACAAATTAAATGAATTGAATTACTAGGAATCATTTTAATTTCTTTAAAGACATCACCGTTTATTAACTTCAAATTTTTTTCTGTTTTATTAAAAGTCATTTTTATATCCCCATTCTTTAAGGTTTCCTTAGTTGGTCAAGGTGTATGAATTAAATTCTATTTATTTAAGAAAAACAAGAGGATACTAATATTTTTTTGGAAAAATTTTTATAGAAGGACAAATGAAGCATGAAAATGTTGAATATAGTCTTTTTACTAATTATATGATTTATGAAGAATTAAAACCAAAGGGAGTTAGTCAACAGGTGAAGGATAAAATTAACCTATGGTTTCGGTTGACTTTAACTGGTAAGATTATCCTATAAATTTAATAATTGGAGGAGAGACAATGAACTGTATTATTTGTACAGAAGTGAAAGAGGGATCAGAAGAGCATATATATCCATATGCAATTGGAAGCCGCAAGTTAAAGATACATAGGGTTTGTAAGGACTGTAATTCAAAACTAGGGAATTTTAATGATTACCACATTACTGATCACCCAGCAATCTTAGCAAAGAGACATATACTCGGAATAAAAGATAGAAATGGAAAGATACCTAATCCTACTACTAAAGCTGTTTCAATCTACTACGAAGATTTTCCAGACTTACCTATTTACTTTAGTACTGTCGATAACAAAACTGTGTTAGTAGTTAAAGAAAAGAGAATAGAATTTGCAGTTAATGAGGACAGTGTAATCAATAAAGAAACAGTATTACACAATTTTATAGCCAAACAAGAGGATAAAGAAAAAATAGTAGAAATGGTAAATCTATATGCAAAAAGAAAGAAGTATTACCCAATCAGTGAGGAGGAAATATACGAAGGATTGAAGACTGTCGATATTGATTTTGGTAAAATAAAAGTTAAATTTAACGAGGCAGAATTGGATAAGTTTAAGATAGAAAAGGGGCTCTTAAAAATAGCTTATGAATTAGGATGGTATTGGTTGGGCGATAGGTATTTAGATGATCAGAATGCAATTTTAATTCGTAATTCTCTCAACAATCCTGAAATTGACTTTGATATACAAGAAATCAATGGTGCAATTTATCCAATATCTTTACCTTGCCAAGAAAGTATTTTTGAGGATGGTTATCTGGGGTATTTTCATTTAGGGGCATTGTATAATGATGAAAATAACAATATCTGGTGCTATATTCGATTATTTGATACATATGAGGGGCGGTTTTTAATTAGCCGACAATCTGATCTGTATAATTCTTCAAATAAGTTTTTATCAATTAACACTAGTGATGGGGAAATTGAAGAAAGGGAATTTTAAACATAGGGACAATAAATATTAGCTCTGTAGTACTAAGAAGAACCTAATCTTTAAGTTCTTAGTGAATCAAGTGTAATTCAAGTCAAGATATTCGGGTACGATTATCATGCTGACATTTATTTTTTTACGGTGTCATTTAAAAAGCTTTAATTATTTTGCGATTGGGGCTATGTACAATTAATTCATACAATACTAAGTAAAAAGAATGTATTAAGAATTGCTCGATAATATAGGAGATAGTAGGTGTAATTAATGAGTAATAAAACTAATTATAAAAAGTTTGTCATTGATAGTAGGAGTGATTATATCGTTTATTTGAGGATGATAATTGTTCAAAGTCACAAATTACTGAAAAGATTGAACAAGTATTCCGATGAACTTAACCATAAAATAGATGAACTAAATCTTCGTAATAAACCTAATGCCCTTTTTGATACAGAAATCTATGAGGAGTTTAATGACAAGATTGGTAATGTTGAGCATAGATTATTAAACATTGTAGGGGATCTTCAAACGGATTCAATTTCTTATTATAAATTTAGAAAAATGCTCTTAAAAAGGAATATTGAAGTTAAAAATGATTTGGGTACATTATCAGAAGAGATGGAAAGTAACCTTTCAACAGTCAATGTTAGTCGTAATTGGGCTTTACACATGCCTGAATCATTATTACATGCCCAAATAGAAAACATTAAGGAGATATGGGATAAAAAAGAACTTCAGGAGTTCTTAACAAAATTTAATCCAGTAGGTGTTCCATATTTTAAGAAATATCAAGGTAAGTGGTTAATTAGTTTGTATGAACAATGTGTAGGAAATCTATCACTATATGAAGAGGTTTACAAGTCAATGTTATCTGATTATGAGAAACTATTAGGAATAGAACCAATAATAAATGAAATACAGTATGGAGAAAGAGATTTTGAGTCAGAGATTAAGCTTCCCCAAACGTCCTTTGCAATGCAACAAAGGAAGTATAATAAGTAAAAAAAGCGATAATAGTTAATTAAATAAAAGTCATTTAGTTTGAAGAAGGAATAAAAAACATAATAAAGAAAACTCGCCTGTTTAAAATTGGCGGGTTTTCTTTATTAATACTATTGTTATAAACAAACGGTCTGTTAATCTAATAATTATTTAAAAACTATAAAATCTATAAAATAACTTCAAAATAATCAAAGGGTTCTTAAAATTTTACACTAATAAAAGAAATAGTCATTACAAATATAGTTTTCTTACTATAAAAACTATAAATTTTGATTTAAAAAGGGGAGATTTTTTAATGACTATTTTTATTGGTTTTGAATCAGGAAATTCTTATGTTAAAAGTGTTAGTTCAATTCAATGGAGTAAGCCTGATGTTTACTTGAATACTTTAACCTCTGTTGAAGAGGATCAGGCGTTCAGTCCGTTTAATGGTAAAAAATATGAAGATGTATATGAAGTAGAGATTAATGGAGAAAAACTTTATTACAGAGTAGGGTTGCCACTACAATCTTTGAATCAAGGGTCATCTAGTATGGATGATCCATCTAGATATAAGAAGATAGAATATAAGATTGAGTGTCTAATCTCTATATATCGGCAAATTTCACAGGCGACAAATAATCGGGAGCTATTATATGTGACGACTGGAGTTCCTACAAAACATTATGGGAATAAATCCGTGTCGGTGTTTTTGTCAATATTATATTGAGCCAGAGCGATCACTTTAAAAGTGAGCCACTTAGTGTCTGTTAACTCCCATATTTGGGAGTAGTTGGGTGTTTGGGTGCCTTGCCCCGGAGAGGGGCAAGACACCCAAACACCTCGCCCGCCGTTGTTACCCTTCGACAACTTCCCGATGTTGCATACTTTGACGGAATCTATAGGATTCTCCGTTAAGTAGGTGGATGTGCGATCGGTGCGTAAGGCGATCAAGTAATGCAGCGGTCATTTTATCGTCGCCAAATATGTTTGTCCATTCCGAGAATTCTAGATTAGTTGTAACAATAACGCTCGCGCGTTCATAACGACTTGAAAAGAATTGGAACAATAACTCTGCTCCAATTTTGGAGAAGGGGACATACCCTAACTCATCAACAATGATCAAATCAAATTTGAGCCACTTCTTCTCAAATGCCCCAAGCTTATGCTCCTCGTTGGCCATAAGTAATTCTTCTACTAACGCCGATGCTGTAATAAACTTAGTTTTATAACCATTTTGAATCATTTCTACCCCAAGAGCGATTGCCAAGTGAGTTTTACCAGTACCACTATTCCCCAAAAATATTAGATTTTCCTTTTTGTCTACGAATTCACCCTTAGCCATGGTGATAAAGCGGTTTCGATTCAAGCTTGGCATTAAGCTGAAATCATAGGTATCTAATGTTTTCTGGACAGGGAACGCAGCTTGCTTAAGTCTCCTCTGTCTCTGATTTTCTTCTCTTGTTTCTAATTCTGTTTCTAGTAATGCCAATAGGTATTCTTCATAACTTAGGTTTCTTTCCTCCGCTTCTCTAGCGAGAGAGCGATACTGTCTTCCGATTGTCGGCATTCTAAGTTGCTTTACAATATGATCTAGCATGATTTCTGCATTCATTTTGTCTGACCTCCAGTTAGTTGTTCATATTGAGCTACATTTGACTTTTTAACTTTATAGTCTAGCAGATTTGTAGGTGTCTTCTCTTTAGAGAGCTCGTGAGACTTCAAATGGTTATTCGTTAGCCTTTGGATGATTTCATGCACAACTTCATAACGAAAAACTTGTGCTTCCTCAGCCTCACTCAAGGCCTGTGTTAACTTTTCCATTCCAATTTCACGATGAAGGAGGAGAAGTCGTATGAACTTTCGATCTCCAATGGCTCCTTCTTGTTCTCTCATCTTCCGATGAAAACGCCTGAACACAGCTGGAATGTCAGAAGCTTGGAAAGCATGTGCATCACGTATCGCACGAGGCTTTTTTATCAACGCTTCTAGATAATGGTCCAATACAGTAATCATTTGATTTCGTTCATTTGAACGTAAATGTTCTGCGATCACTTGGTTTTGAGCCACAACGATCACTCGGTCGACAAAAATTTTTGCCCATACAGCTTGGCCGACATAACCACATGGGACAGAATACTGATTGGTTTCGATTGAGATTAGTGAAGTCTTGTTTACCTGACAAGAGACTAGCTTACAGGCTTCAAACCGTTGTTCAGGAAGTGGGTGAAGATATTCCTTTTCTTTAGCCCACATATCAGCGATTGTTTCTTTGGTATAAGGAACGGTTTTGCGTTCTGCCTCGTTAAAACACCAATCTTGTAAATAATCATTCAATTCATCTAGTGTCTGAACCTCCGGCTCAGGTACAAAGGCATTTCTTCTTACATAGCCTACCAATCCCTCTACACGTCCTTTTTCATTTCCAGATCTGACATTGCAGAACTCAGATTTGAATAGATAATGTGTTTGTAAGGCAAGAAATGATTCCTGTTCCAATCGGTCTCTACCTTGAAGGATTTTTACCACAGCTGTTTTTAAATTATCAAATAGACCTTCAGTTGGAACTCCTCCAAAAAATTCAAACGCATGAACAAATCCATCAAGGAAAGCTTCCTGTTTTTCATGAAGATAAGCTCTCACAAACCTTACACGACTTGCGGAAAGCTGAATGCAAAAGAGGTAAATACGTTTCTTTCGACCCTGTAGAATGATGTCCGCCTCTCCCCAGTCGAATTGGAATTGGTGGCCGAGTTGAAAATCAAGAGGAATGAAGACTTCCTGAAGCTTTTTTCTGCGTTTCCTTACTATTTTTCGTATATTAGATTCCGAACCTTCAAAGTCATATTCATTAACTAATCTGTTATATATATTGGTAGCCGTATGTTTCTGCTTACCCCATCGGTTGAGGTCATCCTCTAACCATTGGTCAATTATTGGTAATACCCGTTTTGTTTCTTCAGAATAATCTTTAGTACCACCATAGATTCTTTGGCGTTGTATGGTTGTTGGAGCTTCCTGTTCTTTTAAATACTTACTTACTGTATTCCTTGAAATACCAAGCTTTTTAGCTATTTGTCTTTGTGATAGTCCTTCTACCTCATGTAAGAATTTGATATTATAAAATTGAGCCATATCGATCATCCTTTGTGCCTCTCTCTAAAAGTGATAGTTTGGTCACTTTCAATCATAAGAGAGGTTATCAAAATTGGAAATCATGTGGCTCATTTTTTATGTGATCGAACCCTTCAAAAGTGGCTCAATATTAAATTATCAAATACAGTCGGAATCGATAAAAAAACAATTAATAGGTACACATTGCATAAATGGAAGGAATTTCACTATTAGTGAAGTTGCGATTATTGGACAATGTGATAGTACATATTATTCTGAGTTACTTAATGAAAGAGGAGCGGCAAACCCTAAGTTTGCTGTCGAAGCTAGTGAAAAAAACCTTATGTATATTGATATTGGTCACGGAACAACGGATTATTGCCAGGTACAACGGTTAGTAGTTGGTGAAAAAGCACAAATTCCTGGAATGAAATCTGTTTGGGCAAAGATTAAAAAGTCTGCTGAAAAGGATGAAGATTTTAAAGCCACAAATCCACTTATTCTTGGCATTGAAGGTCAACTTCAGAAGACAGGAAAAATAACTTTTAATAACATTACAGTAGATGTTGAAAAAGACAGGAATAAAGAACTTAACAATTATGCTAAAAAGGTAATTGAGCACCTTTCAAAAGAGTTGGAGGACAGATCTTATAATGAAATAATCATCTGTGGTGGCGGATCTATTGGTCTTGAAAAATATTTATTAGCTGTTATTAATGAAACATACTCCCATAATTCTTTACGTGATCGTTTTAGATTCTTAAATAATGCACAAGAAAGTAATGCAATTGGTTATTTACGATTCGGATTAAATGTATTAAGTAGAAATAACATAGAATAGAAAACAAGAAATATACAGGGGAGGAATAATCTTGAGTGATCGTAAGGTACATACTTTTACACTACATAAGGAAGAAGATAAAGATATCATTGAATATCTTGAGAGGAATAAAATAACAAAGAACGTAAAGAAAGCACTGAGACTACTTATTCAAAAAGAAATAAAAGAGAGAGAAATTGAATTTATAGATAAGGAACAACTTTTGAATATCATCTCAATACTTTCACAAAATCAAAATACAGATAACAATAGTCTCATTGCTAAGAATTATGAGGTCGCTGTACCGGATAAAAATGAGACTGAGGAAGAAATTGATTATGAAACGAAAAAAGAATTTGAGAAAATTATTCAAGAAAATAATGGGATGATTGGACCAATTAATTTAAACTTTTTAAGCAAGTAATAATTATATATCAATAAAGAAGCGTAACATAATTATTACGCTTCTTTATGTAAAATGTCATTTATGATAGCAACTAAAAGAGGGAAAGTCAGAGGTGAAAAATTATCAGTGCATTATTTCATATTAAATTATGTCCTTATCCTCTTCGCCTTGCTGGCAAGCCCCGCAATTTGATGTTTTTATAATCGTACAAATAATAGTCTCCATTAGTGTGTTCTAATCTGGTTAGAACCCACTTTTTCTTTTTGTCCCAGTCATCATTAATTAATACCTCAATTAAGCTGCCACAGGTAAAACTAAATTCTTCACTAATTGCATAACGACCAGAGATATTTTTAAATAAAATTCCTTCTTCAATAATGGGTTTGTTTAAATAAGTTATTTCTGTGTGAATCTCAGTTAATCGAAGGACAATACTACCGTTGTAAACGCTAGAATAAAGTTGACAGTTTTCGCTTGATTAGATTTTACACTTTTGCTCTATCACCCTAAAACTTTAGTAAAATAGTTTGTGATGTTATTTTACTGGAGGTTAGGATTTTGGAGGAGAAATTAGTGTTGTATGTAAAGATTCAGGAATTACACAAACGGAAATTTAAAGTAGCACAAATAGCCAAGGAGCTTAAGATTTCAAGGCCAACTGTCTATAAATATTTAGATATGACATTGGAGGAAGCAAAAGCTTACACTGAACGCCCACATGGGAGGCAAAAGAAATTAGATAGCCATAAAGACTGGATACTTGCTTGGTTAGAAGAATACCCGCACCTGAGCGGTGCACAAATTCATGATTGGCTCCTTGAAAGATACCCCGATCTGATAGTCGGGGGAAGTACGGTGAGATCTTATGTAAAAGAAGTCAGGGAAATTTATCAGATTGAGAAGAAAGTAATTGTTCGTCAATACGAAGCTGTTCCCGAACAACCGATGGGCAAACAACTTCAGGTAGATTGGGGTGAAACAAAGCAGAAGACTACTGACAACAAAGAGATTAAGCTGTACTTCATTGCGTTTGTCATGGCTCATTCAAGGTACAAATACATGGAGTGGCAGACACGTCCTTTCACTACTAGAGACGCAATCCGGTGTCATGAAAATGCTTTTCAATTTTATGGAGGACGCACCGAAGAAATCGTATATGATCAGGATCATCTAATCACAGTCAGCGAGAATGCAGGCCAGCTGCTTTTAACAGCTGAGTTTCAAAGTTATGTGAATGAACGTAAGTTTAAAATTCACCTATGCAGAAGAGCTGACCCGGAATCTAAGGGCATGATTGAAAATGTGGTGAAGTACATAAAAGGTAATTTCGCAGACAGTCGAGTGTTTAGCGACATAGGGGATTGGAATCATCGGGCATTACAATGGCTCCAGCGAACTGGGAACCATCAGGTTCATCAAACAACGAAAAAAAGACCAGCAGAAGTGTTTCTCCTCGAAAAGCAACACTTACAGCCAGTCTCTTCATTACTTTCATATGAAAGTACCAATAATCAAAGTATAACAAGAAGTGTAAGTAAGGACAACACAATCCGTTATAAGTCAAACCGTTATTCCGTTCCACTTGGGACTTATCAAACAAATTCTGAAAATCTTGTTTTGATTGAAGTTAAAGGTAGAGAACAACAGACGCTCGTGATTCGAAAACAAGCAGAAGGTGAAATCATCGCCGAGCATGACATCAGTGTAGAGAAAGGAAAGCTAATTCAAAATCGCAATCATACACGTGATCGATCAAAAGGAATTGAAGAGTTTAAACAACTTTTGATTTCCTCTTTTGAAGATCAGAAACAGGCAGCTGCATATTTTGATAAGATCAGTAAAGAATACCCAAGATATCGACGGGATCAGTTCGCAATCATTCAGCAGGTGGTTCAAAAATATCCAGCGTTTATTGACTCGGTTATGACCAAGTGTATGACAGAAAAATTGGTTAGTGCCAACGATTTTCGTGACATTGCACATCACCTGTATACATCAAATCAACAGCCAGTACAGGAGATAGAATCCCTTTCTGCCAAGCCAGCAAAACATTCTAGTATCAAGGCTTCTACTCGATCCCTAAATACGTATACTAGCATTTTAGGGGGGCGAGCATAATGCATAAAACAGTGAATGAACTGCAGGATCAATTTCGTCAGTTACGATTAGCAGAAACCGCGGAGGAGCTACCACAGCTTCTTCGCGAAGCCGAAAAAGCTTCATGGACATACTTGGAGTTTTTGGAGTCTATTACGCGGTATGAATTAGCAAAACGTGAAGCGAAAAGTCTAGAAAAAAGAATGAAATGGGCACGTTTCCCTTTCGTGAAGTCATTAGATGAATTTGAACTAAAAGACCAAAACGTTCTGACTGCCCGTCAGTTAACCCAACTTAGAGAGTTAAGTTGGCTAGAGCAGCAGTACAACTTAATACTATTAGGCCCACCCGGTATTGGTAAAACGTATATCGCAGTTGGATTGGGGCTCGAAGCCGTTCACAGAGGATTCCATGTTTACTTCGTCACGATGGGTGAACTTATTCAACTCTTAAAAACGGAAGAATATCTGAACAAATCAAAGGTACAACTTAAACGGATCAGAAGTTCTGACCTAGTAATTATCGATGATTTGATGTATATGGCGATGGATCAGAGAGAGGCGAACCTATTCTTCCATTTAATTAACCATTTATACGAACGAAGTTCGATTATTCTGACCTCAAATAAAAGTCCGGATGAATGGGGCAATTTAATTGGGGATCAAGGCATTATGACGGCAATTTTGGATAGATTACTTCATCGTGTGGAAGTCATTCACGGTAGAGAAGATGAGGAAAGTCATCGTATGAGAAATCGGAAAAGCATATTTTCAGCCGAAGTGTAAAAAGGAAATGAGCAAAAAGTGTAAAATTCGACTTGACGTCTACAACCGTACTCATTACGTAAGAAACGCTGATCAGGATTTTCATCGTTCAGGATAATGTTGTCACTTTCATAATCTAAAGGCCTAAGTATCCCTTCAATTTGATTATTTAATATTTGGATTGATTTTGCTAAATCATTAACTAGTGCCATAAATTTCTCCTATTCCTATCATTTTTTAATGTTCAATATATATAAATTATAAGCAGAATAAATAGAAAACGACCGGATTCAGGTTATTTATGATAACTTAGTGATAAATTTACCTAGAAATTGCCCTGGAATAGAAAGAGATGAAAGTTATTTGGATAGACTAAGCTAATAATGGTATAAAGGGAGCAAAGAGTAACTTTTATACGGAGTTAAATAGGAATAGAAGGGTAATAAGGATGAATGATTGGAAACACAGACCACAAGTATCTGATGCACATTTGTTTAAAGAGCAATATGACGATATGTTAGATGCTAATAAAGATGATTTATTGGATATTATTGAACATTATATACAAATGAGACGTGTAGCCATTGAATTAGAGGAAAAAGGAGAAAAGTCAGTTTATACTTTTCTCGACAAAAAAAGAATTGATGATGCTATAGAAGTCTACTTTTATAAATTTATTAATAAAACTACAAAGGTTGATGATGAAAGTGAAAAAAGAGGACTATAAAAGGGAGCTCTTTGAACGTCTATATACTTGTGAACCAAAAGAGTTTAAAATTGAAAAAATTACCTTAAGTAACAACCACCCAATTATTCAAATAGCAAGGGAATGGGAGAAACCTGATACTTACCAAAAAACAAAACGATTTTTCGGTATCAACTTGAAAGTTGGTTGGTGGTATTAAATTGGTATGTATCGCTATTTTCCAATTATAAAGAAAATGGAGAGTAAAGAGTAAATTTTTGAAGTAAAAAAGGATCACTTGAAAACCAGTGATCCCTTTTTCGTAACGAAATGATGGTCTTGACCGAGTTTCGCTACTCTAGTCATATATAGTATTCCATAAACAGGCAAATTAATTCATTTACAATAGGATATTTTAGTTCAGTTATGTAGAAACGTATTTTTATATGTCTGAACTACCTTTTAATTCTCATTTCAACAAATTGTTTTGTAAGATTTAACAATCCTTTTGCAAAACCATCAGCATCATCCTGCATTTCTTTCAGCTCTAGCTCTTTCTTATCAAGACGTTCATACCATTTATTAATTCTTTCTTGATTGAAGTCTTCTTTAGCCTCTTCTTTATGGATATTTTCAATTAAATTTTTGATTTCTAAATACAGTGAATCAATTCTAGTATCTCTAATTTTCTTTTTTCCTTCTCGCTCATTATCTAAGTGTTTCTTAAACTGATCAAATAGAGCAGATGCTCCTGCTTTCCAAACTTCTACTGGTACTTGCTGTGCTACCTTAGTTACTAGTTCTATTCCAGATGATCCAATGTTGTTATTCTTACTTGGATTACTCTTAACCAGTTCAAAATTCTTAGAACCAACTTTTTGACTCACAATGTTTTTCCTCCCTACCACTTTTTTCTCTACTGTTTTTATATATTACCATTAAAATCCAGCATCCTCATTAAATTAAATTTTAATAAGGGTATCTTCTGTACATTTTACGTCTACTACGTATTACAGATTGCAACTAGCGTATGGTTTAAAGCTTTGATTAGGATTACCATAACAATCCTTGTTCCACAAAACTGCTTCCTTGAAGAACGGAATTTTCGTAATCTTTAACTATATTTTACCATGCAGAAAACGAAACTACTTATTTTTAAAGGGTATGTTTTTTTATTTGGGAATAGTTAACTACCAAGGAGGTGATCAACTTTTATATATCGTAGAAGCTATAATGCTGTTAGACATATTGGTGTTCTGTTTATTATAAGGAATTAAATACAGTTGAATATGAAGAAATAAGCTTTACACCATTTCTTATCAAATTTTAAAAAGAAAGAAGTGGGTTATATTTGAAAAACAACATAACGAATAATGTAAATCAGAATTACTTAGATCGAGTGAATCTAGAAGATGTTGAGGATGCCTTAAAATTTCTTGATAAAGCTGATCAAAATAATAATAAGGAAATTAGTGATACTCTAACAAAACCTGGTATAATCCCAGAACCATTTTTTATTGAAAAAGATGAGTTATGGATAAATGTTAAAGGAGAAGGGCGATTATTATGCCGGCAGGTGCCATACATAATTAAAAAATTAAACAATATAGAGGATAATACTGTTTCGTATATATTATGCTGGAAAGATGACAATTTGACCAAAACAGAAGTTGTATCTTCAATTGTTTTAAGTGTAAAAAAAGAGCTATTAAGTTTATCTGAAAAAGGACTAGGTGTTAACGAAAATAATTATAAACAAATGATTAGTTTTTTCGATAAATATCTAAGTGAAAATAAAATAAAGCAAGAGACAATGGTAAATAGGTTAGGACATATAAAAAATGGATTTATCCATCCTTTAATCTTAAATGATATTATAATTGTGCCTAATGATGCCGGTGAGAAACAAATTTTAGAAGCTATTCAGGAAAAAGGTACGGTTGAATCTTGGAGACAAGAAGTTCTTGAACTAGTAAAACCTTTATCGAAATCCCTCTTTTATTTAGTCGCCTCCTTTACGGCACCACTTCTTCACGATTTTCAAATTGACTCATTTATTGTTGATTTTTCAGGACATACAAGCCAAGGAAAGACAACTTTATTAAGATTATCCTCAACTGTATGGGGAACATCAAAATTAATTAATGAGTGGGAATCAACGAGAGTAAGCATTGAGCGGAAAGCTGCATTTTTAAATAGTTTTCCTCTATTTATGGATGATACAAAAAAAGCCAATCCTAAACAATTAGAATCAGTTATCTATCAATTCTCTGGAGGTCGTAGTAGAGGAAGGGGAAGTTTAAAGGGAATTCAGAAAGAATTAACTTGGAGAACTATCTTACTTTCTACAGGAGAGAGTTCCATTCTCCAATACACAAATGGTGGCGGTGTTGCTGGTAGGGTTGTACCTATTAATGATGAACCATTTGGTAAGCCCTCAAATGAATTTATGGAAAAATTATATAAGGGAATTAACAATAACTACGGTGTTGTTGGTAGGGTCTTTATACAGAAATGGATGGAAATTGATCCGGAATACAAAGAAAGTTACAAATCAACATTCTATGATTTAAAAAACAATTATATTAAACTCGCTGGTTCGAATGAAGTTTTAATTAGAATTGCAAGTTATTATGCAATAATTCACTTTGTTGCAACTTTGCTAAATGAGTTAATGGATTTTAATATTGATCCGACTTCTTTTGAAGGATTATTTAAAGTCGCCGGTATTGAAAATAGAGAGGTAGATAAACCTAAACAGCTTATGGAAGATATTCTAGAAAGCTTGGATTCATTTAGAAGTTCTATTCACTATGGTTATTTTGAGCCTACACAAATTAACGGGCTTTTCGACAAGAGCAACCGATTTTATTTAACAACTTCCTACACTAATAAATTTTTAGGCCCAGAAGCGAAGGCAATCAAGCACGAATGGCTCAAACGTGGTTATATAATTCCTAGTTCATCAGATGGTAAAGAGTCTCAAACTAAAAAGTTAGGTGGGAGAGCTTATAAAGCTATTGAAGTTAATCAAGATTTATTAACTGAGTTAGGATTTGATTTTTCAGATACAGGGGAGAAAGATTATTAAAGTAGGGCCCATAGGTTACAGATTAACTGTAATCTGTGGGCTTTTTTAAAATGATGATCAATTACAAGAAGTTACAACAATAAAATCATTGTAACTAGTTTTGTAACCTGATAGTTAATTAATTTATAAGGGAACAGTCCAAATAGGTTACAAAGTTCTTAGGGTTACTAATGATTATAATTTTACTATATAAAGTTCTCTATATCTGGAAATATTACTGTATATTATTTATCAGTAACCTGTAACCTTGTAACCTTAAGTATTATCAATACTATTAATTTAAATAAAAGTCTGGTTACAGTATTTGTTTAAACTTGTATCTATAAGAAAAATGATAAACATAAAAACTTAACAAGGGTTATCTCCAAAGTTTCGCAATTTAATTGCAGACTAAAAATTGGAGGTATTTCTTTGAAACTTGTTAATGGTAATGCGTTTATTGAAATTAAAAAAATTGAAAGTAACTCAGTTCATTTGATTTGTACAGATCCACCCTTCTTTATATCAAGGAAGACAAATTTTCAAAAGGGTGGTGGAAACCAAGGTAAATATGGCTCCATAACTTTGGAATTTGGTGACTGGGATTTAGATAAGGATAGTTTTGATTGGGTATCCTTATTAGAAGAGTTTAAAAGAATTTTAGTTCCAGGAGGAACTATGATTATTTTCTACGATATCTTCAAAATGAAAGATATCTTTGAGGTTGCTAAGAGACTAAAACTAACACAACCAAGAATAGGATTCTGGGAAAAGACTAACCCAGTACCTAGAAATTCAAAAATTAACTATTTATCAAATTCAAGAGAATATTTTATTTCTTTTACAAAAGGAACAAAGAGAACATTCAACTCTGAATATGATAAAGGGTCCTACCTAGCACCGATAGTTAGTGGCAAGTCAAGAATTCACCAATGTCAAAAGCCTGTTAGTGTTCTTGAGAATATAATTAGAACCCATTCAAATGATGGAGATACAGTTTTAGATTGCTTTATGGGTTCAGGTTCTACAGGGGTTGCTGCTATCAATCTTAATAGAGAATTTATTGGTATCGAGTTAGATACAACATTCTTTAGTAATGCCTCAAGTACTCTATATAAAATCTATAATAATAAGTAAGGACTAACGTTAGTATAAATAAAAATAAAGATAATAATTAGATATATAGTTTAGGTAGATTCAATAAAAAAACGATCAGAGTTCCTGATCGTACATGTAGGAGTATCTTAATTTTGAACAGTGGGAACAATTTCAATGTAGTTTGTTAATAAATATATGCAATGCAATGCAATGCAAGTCAATATAGAATAATGCAATGTATTTACAGATAATAAAATCTCTTAAAAGGATTAGAAACCCAATTCAATTAATAATTCAACTAATATCAACTGTCATATCAAAATCTTTAGTGCGACGTTCACCTACGATACCCTTAATGTCTTCCAATGTTCAAATTCTTTTTTCCATACCTTTTTAAATTTATTAAAACTAGATTTATTCACGGGTAAACTCTCCTTTTCAACCCAGCGATGAAAACATAGATGGATATCTTTTGTTAAAGGAACACCTAGTGGCTCCCGTGCATGCAGTATTACAAATTCATCTACGATTTTCTTTCTTTCCTCATTAGTATATTCATATTCATTGTCCGAGTCTTGATCTAACCCAGCCCTTTGTATAGCATCCTTTACAATCTCATAAAAGGGTCTTACGAGATGATGAACTTCAATCTTTAGGGGAACTCCAGATAAAATACAACATCCCCCCGTTATCTTCATCGACATTTTTCGCCATTCACTGTTATAAACTACCTGTCGCAACTCGCTAAAATTGTTGCTAACCCCATCTCTACATACTTCTCGTAACCTATCTGGATGACCTTTCGCACTTTTAAAATTACTCCAATCACATTCGAACACTGGGTTGGCATAGGGTTTTAAATCCCTTCCACGATATATAAATAGGTACTTCGTTTTGGCTCCCTTATACTTTTGCCCTTTTACAGGTCGATAGTCCGGACGTTTAATACGGCAAAACCACCGGATATTTCTCATTGAAAAAGGATTGCTTTCGTCAAATACTTCAGGCATTTTGCCCTGTTTAAGTTCTTGTTGTCGTAGGGGGCACAAATAACCTTCATCCGTCACTAATATTTTTCGTTTTTTATTCACTTTAAGAGGTAATCCTATTTTAATTATTAGCTGTTGTATGTTTTCAAAGAAAAATTTGCATCGTGAATCAAAAGGATTTGGTGGTTTTGAGGGTATTCCTTCCAATTGGTAAGGATTATATTCAATAAGATATCCATCAGGATTTATAGCTACTATGCTTTTTTTGTTCACATTTAATGTATCTGGTAAAGGAGAATATCCATATTTTAATGCCGAAAGATGAATATTGTGCTCAAGGAAAGGACTTCGAAGTCTATACTTTTGAAACTCTCTAAAATCTTTGCCATCTCGCTTAATATCAAGCATCTTTCCAATGTACACATGATATAACAGACCATCATGATCCTCTGCAATATAGGCTGCATCGTAGTTAATATATTTTTTTGAGACTAACTCTTTAAAACCGATATCGAGTGCTAATTTTCTTACATTTATAATGGAGTTTGGGTTACTAAAGATAAATGGAGAATATGTAACCCCCCTAGAGTTCACCTCTTGTGCAAAAACCAAGTATCCACCTTTATCAAAACATTCAATATATGAAGTTGATCCCTCATAATCCCTTTCTAGATCAATTGGAATGAGATTACGCTCCTGTAATGATTCCATCACTTCTTTAAGTCTCATCTTCCTGCGGCAACATTTACAAGGGATAATGCCTTTTGTAATTTGCCTTCTTATCTCAGATAAATCATACTCATCAATAGTTCCATTTTGGCATTGGTATATGAATATAACCTTTTTTGGATCTTTAACCTTGCTTAAGGCTTTATAGTGAAATCCATGTTTTTGGATCCATTCTGTTGCAGTCTTTAGGTTCCATTTTGTTTTTGGGGCCATATTTTCTTCCCATCTTTCATTAAATGAAATCATTATTACCGCAAGAAAAGGAATCTATACTTTATGTAGAAAAATTAATAATCATATTTTTAGCCTGTTTTTTCTCAAACTAATGAAATTGTTATGATCTCATTTACATTTAGTGAACTATTGTCAATATTTTAAAGGATGATCTATTTACAAAATCCTTAGATTTTATTGTGATTGTTGGATAGTAAGAATAAAATAAGAGTAGAATAATATTTTTTTGAGGTGGTTTGCTTGAAACTGAAGTTGTTCTACAAAACACAGCGTGAATTAGCAGTTGCTTTCAATGAAATTATAGATGCCTATTGGG
The DNA here is from genome assembly GCF_900098925.1 of Bacillus massiliglaciei. Lineage (GTDB taxonomy): Bacteria > Bacillota > Bacilli > Bacillales > DSM-1321 > Peribacillus > Peribacillus massiliglaciei. Next base: position 66,074 of record NZ_LT622359.1, read on the forward strand.
ACAATACTCTTAACGAGAACGAGTTAATTTCAAAAATCAACGGGATATACATGAACAATAAAAGCAAAGTTATTAGAAGTAATGAATTTACGACCGTATTAAGGCAACAATGTGGAAAGAGAAGGCTTGAGGTAGTGGAGAGAATATTGATCTTACAAGGGCATAAGTAATACTAAGGTTAAGGAAGGGTTTGGTTTATGAGTAAAGAATTATTATATGGTGCGAATTTAACCGGAGCATCTTTTTTATTTCTTGAACTTAAGCAAGTAATTCGATTAATAGAAGACGGGTTATCAGAAAAAGAAATAAAGGAAAAAATCCTTTCAGACAACATCTTTCAGTATGAAAAAACATCAAGTCTGAAAAGGATGATCCCTTCTCTGTTGAAAAGGGCTAGTATTTTGGATAAGGATATGCAACGGATGATACTCGAAGAACCAGTAGATATAGGGAAGACAATCAACTTATATGCCATTATGAAGACAGACCTCTTATTTTTTGAGTTCATGAACGAGGTAATTAAGGAAAAGCTTCAAACCAATGATTATATGTTCGAAAAGAAAGACATAAATACATATTTCACTTATAAAGCAGAGCAAGATGAAAAAGTAGCTGGCTTTAGCGAGCAAACTGTAAATAAATTAAAGCAGGTATTTATAAGAATATTGCTTGAAGTTGGGATATTGAAAGATAAACGGTCAGGAGAATTAAATCGTCTATTTTTAGATGATCGTATAAAAGAACATTTATTGCGTATTGGAGACAAGCATTTTGTCCGAGCGATGGGTGTGTGAGAGGTGTTATTATGAGCAATTTGAACGCAAGACTCGACAGGGTTATTCCTAAAATTAAAGCGGACAAGTTCATTGATGGGCGAGGACTTGGTAATGAAATTAGTTTTTATGTATTTGATTATGAGCCAAGTGACGAGCTAATTGTTCGTGATCGAATTATTGATTTTAAAAAGGAATTCAGTTATGAAGGTTCTAACCGAAGGATTATCGAGTTTGATCTTTATAAGATGTTACTTGAAATCGCAAAAGAAAAACGAATTTTTGACCGAGTATTTCAAGTAGAAGAAAAGCAGGGGAAAGACGCTTTATTTAAAGCCATGACTACTTTTGCTAAACCTGATATTTTTTTGAATAAAATTAAAGAGCAACTTGGTGATTATAATGTTGTTTTTCTAACAGGAGTAGGAAAAGTATATCCGTTTGTTCGCTCACATAATATTTTAAATAATCTACAAGAAGTAATAGATAAAATACCAGTCATTATGTTTTTTCCTGGTAAATATGATGGTCAATCACTTCAATTATTTGGTAAATTTAAAGATGATAACTATTACCGAGCTTTTCGATTAGTTGAATAGGGAAAAGGGGGATTTCGATGATTATTAAAGATATGTTTCAAAAGGATATTGAACGTGACATAAGAGGCGTTATTAAGGTAGCACAAACCGATGAAACTAATATTTGTCAAGAACTTGATGAATATGTCGTTACAAGAGAGCTTAATAAGCACTTATCCAAATTCTATGAGAATTATCAAAAAGGAATTGACGGAGCTACAGATAAGATGGGTGTATGGATTTCAGGCTTCTTCGGCTCAGGTAAATCACACTTTCTTAAAATCTTAGCTTATTTGCTTGAAAATAAAAAAGTTAAAGATAAAAAAGCCATTGAATTCTTTCAAGATAAAATTCAAGATCCTCTTATTTTAGCCAATATGAACCGTACAGCTAATTTAGAAACGGAAGTCATTCTTTTCAATATTGATTCAAAGGCGGGAATGGATAGTAAGTCTAAGGAGGATGCTATTCTACGTGTGTTTATGAAAGTTTTCTATGAGCATAGGGGGTACTTTGGCGATATTCCTGGCGTTGCTGAAATGGAAAAATACTTGGATAAAAAAGGTGCATTTGAAGAATTTAAGGCGGAGTTCAAGAACCTTGCAGGCGAGGAATGGGTTGAACGCCGAAACACCTTCTATTTTGATGCTGATTTCGTTATTGGGGCCTTAACGAAAGTTACAGAGATGTCAGAAGAATCAGCTCGTAACTGGTTTGAAAATGGCGTAAATAACTTTGAAATTAGCATAGAAAAGTTCGCCAAGGATGTTAAGGAGTACATAGATCAAAAGGGAAAGAACTTTCATCTTGTATTCTTAGTCGATGAAATTGGTCAGTTTATTGGAGATAGCCGAAACCTGATGCTCAATCTACAAACAGTAGCCGAGGATTTAGGGACACATTGTCAAGGTAAAGTTTGGATCATGGTTACATCCCAAGAAAGCATTGATAGCATTGTAAAGGTTAAAGGAGACGATTTTTCCCGTATCCAAGGTCGCTTTGATACAAGACTATCTTTATCTTCTATTTCAGTTGATGAAGTTATTAAAAAGCGTATCCTTCTTAAAAAGGAAGTAGCAAATGATAAGCTCAGATTGCTCTTCCCTGAAAAGAGTGCCATTCTCAAAAACTTAATCAGCTTCAAAGAAAGTACCGCTGATTTACGTGGATATGATAATGAGCAAGAATTTGCGGATGTGTACCCATTCATTCCTTACCAGTTTAAGCTACTTCAAATCGTATTTGAACAAGTACGTAAGCATGGTTCTTCAGGGAAGCACCTTTCCGAAGGGGAACGCTCCATGCTATCAGCATTTAAAGAAGCGGGGTTACGTTATAAGGATGCTGAGGAAGGGGCTGTCATTCCTTTTTATGCTTTTTATGACACAATCAAGGAATTCTTAAATCCTTCTATTTCAAGGGTTATAGATGGAGCGTATGATAACCCTGCTCTTAGAGATGATGAATTCAACATGGAATTATTGAAAGTGTTGTTCATGATTAAATACATTAAAGAGTTACCTGCAAACATAGATAATATTGCAACTTTAATGGTAACAAGCATTGATGAAGATAAGTTAGAATTAAAAGAGAAAATTAAGGTGGCTTTAAGGAAGCTCATTAACCAAACTTTGGTTCAAAAAAATGGAGAGTATTATATTTTCCTTACAGATGACGAGCAGGACATTAATCGTGAAATCAAAACGATCAATGTGGATGAAGACCTAATAAAAAGAGAGCTTGCCAACTATATCTTCCAAGACCTTTATGATGAAAAGAAATACCGTTATTCTGCACAATATTCATTCTCCTATAATCAAAAGATGGATGAAAAGAATTACGGAAACCAAACATCAGCAATAGGGCTTAACATTTTATCACCAATTTCAGACCACTATGCAGTGTCCGAGCAAGAGCTAATGCTGATTTCATCTGGAAATGACGAGTTAATCATTAAACTTGGTGGAAATGAATCTTACGTTGAAGAAATGGAAGAAGTATTGAAAATTGAGGAATACCGCAAGAAGAAGAACATTTCACAGCTTCCAGAAAGCATCCAAAACATCTTAAATAACAAACAAGTAGAGGTTCGTGAAAGAAGACGTAGAGTAAGAGAGATGTTAGAAGATGCGATTAAAGCAGGGAAGTTTTATATTAATGGCAATAACGCCGACATCAAAGGCTCTACAGTTAAGGAAAAAATTAATGCTTCTTTACAATCATTAGTAGAGAACGTTTATACAAAGTTAGGGTACATTAATCAATTTATTGATAGTGATAGAGACATCCTTGCTATCCTAAATGCAAAAGAAGAGCAAATGACCTTTAGCAATGAAATGAAGCAAGTACCGAACGAATTGGCGTTGAAGGAGATAACAGACTTTATCAATCTTCAAGATCAAATTAAGAAACAAGTCCGAGTACAAATTATTGTTGATCGCTTTAATGATAAGCCTTATGGTTGGCGTACACTTGATATTCAGCGATCAATTGCTGATTTGCTAAAACAGCAAAAGATTCGTATTCGCTACAATTCGGAGTATTTAGAGCCTGAAGAAAGTGCAAGTAAAATTGTTACGGTAATCACCAAGTCATCAGAGGCTGATAAAGCCATCGTGTTAAAACGTGTAAAAGTAGATGAAGCTCTTATTCAAACAGCGAAGAAAGTTTGTAAAGATGTATTTAAGAAGACTGATTTACCAGATGATGAAGACGGCTTGGTGAAGGAAATTAAATCATTAATTGAACAGCAGAAAGTAGAAATTGACGCTCTAAAAGCTCGCTATGAAGGTAGAAAATACCCTGGTATGAGTTTGCTTGATAAAGGGTTAGAGTATTTTAGTCATTTCAATAATAGCTTAGATAATGCTTCGTTCTTTACGAAGTTAAGTGAGTTGAAAAAAGACTTGAGTAATTGGGAATATGATATGGGTTATTTAAAGAGCTTCTTCAATACAAATCAAAAGAATATTTTCGACAAAGGTCTCTTAGCCGTAAACAAGTATGAAGAAAATAAGCCATACTTCATAAATGATAATGTAGATCAAACTGCCAATAAATTGAAGGACATTCTTGCTGATCCAGAACCATATGGAAAGATAAAACAAATTCCAGACTTATATGATGCGATTCAACAACAAATCGAAATGGTTTTGGAAGAAAAGAGAAAGAATGCAAAAGAAAAAATTAAAATTGATTACGACTATCTTGCGTTAATGTCTAAACAAGAGGGTGTATCAAGTATGACAAGGGAACGTGTCAGTGATTACTATGACAGTTTGATGAACAATGTGGAGGACTTCACTGACATATTTAAGGTAGATGCTACAATTACTCAAAGTTACAGTTTCAAGGATAACCATGAACGCAAGATCCGCCAAGAAATCCAAGAATGGAAAGATAGTCAAGGTGGAGATGACGGTGGTGATAGTGGAAGAACAGGTACGGGTGGAACTGATAATCCTACAGGTGGAACTACAATTACAATTGAAAAACAAAAGGTCAAGGTAACTGAACTTCTTGCGATCAAAACATTAAGTTCAGAAGATGACGTTGATATGTATATAAGTACACTTTCAAATAAGCTAAAGGATATTATCAAATCCAATAAACATATTGAGTTTATTGATTAAGCAGGAGTTGTCGCTATGAATAAATCTGCATTAAAAGTCTTTGCTTCGAGTGCCAGAAAAGAGCTATTGAAAAAAGTCGAAGCAAAGGCAATGAAAATCGGAATTACAGAGGATAACATCAAGAAAGCTGAAATAGAAAGTTCGGATGCCATCTACATAGATGGCAAACAGCTTTCAAAACAAGAAAAAGACCAAAGAGACCGACTAGTTGATCGGATTAACCAAATAGGATTTAAACGAGTAATGGAAGAAGTAGCTTATACTTGGTTTAACCGTTTTACTGCTTTGCGTTATATGGAAGTTAATGAGCATCTACCTACAGATGTGCGTGTTCTATCTTCAACCAATCCAGAAAGTGCTGATCCAGATATGATTAATGAAGCACTTTCACTTGATTTAGAGATTGATAAAGAGTACGTGTATGAACTAAAACTGAACAATAAAACAGAAGAAATATTCAAGTATCTGATTATTAAACATTGCAATGACCTTAATCGTTATCTTCCGTTTATGTTTGAAACAATAGATGACTATACAGAAATTCTCTTTCCAGAGGGTTTGTTAGCCAAGGATTCCTTTATTCGTGAAATGACTAATATTGAAGTCATTCCAGAGGATAATTGGAGAAAGGTTGAAGTTATCGGCTGGCTATACCAATATTACATTGCAGAAGAAAAAGATCGTGTTATCAAAGCGAAAAAGAAATACAAAACAGAAGAAATACCATTTGCTACTCAACTTTTTACGCCTGACTGGATTGTACGCTATATGGTTCAGAACTCTTTAGGCCGCTATTGGATAGAGTCACATCCAGAGCATAGAGATTTACTGAGTAATTGGGAGTATTATCTTGAAAACCCTAATCCTGAATCAGATTTTGAGGGGAAAATTGCTCCATATATTAACAAAGAGCTAAAAGTCGAGGACATTAAATGTTTCGATCCTGCAATGGGTAGCGGTCATATTCTTGTGTATATGTTTGATGTTCTGTATGAAATCTATAGCAAATGCGGATATGTGGAGAGAGAAATTCCAAGGTTAATTATTGAAAATAACCTATATGGTTTAGATATTGATGATCGAGCATATCAGCTTGCATGTTTCTCGGTTGTAATGAAGGCTTTAGAGTATAATGATCGTTTCTTTAGAAGTATTGAGAGGGATGGATTGACTCTAAACTTAACGTCAATACAAGAAACTAATAATCTAACACATGAAGATATTACTTATTTGGCAGGAGAGCCTTCTGAAGAAAAATTTGAACTAATGGAGCAGTTCTTGAAGCAATTTCAAAATGCAAAAACTATTGGTGCTTTAATAAAACTTCATCTTTCTGATTTAAATTTTTTACAAGAACGCATCACAATGTTAGATAAAAATTATGGTGACCTGTTTGAAATGGAAATGAAAGATAGGTTACTTAACTTATATAAGGATATTGTAAAACAATTTTCTATAATGAATAATAAATATGATGTGCTTGTAACAAATCCACCGTATGTAGGAAATAAGTATTTAACTGATGATCTGTCAAACTATTTATCACTATATTATCAAGATGTAAAAACAGATCTGTTCTCTGCGTTTATTGAATACAGTTTCAATGTTGTAAATGAAAATGGACATATAGGTTTCATGACACCTTTTGTTTGGATGTTCATTTCTTCTTATGAAAAGCTAAGAAATAATATTAATCAAAATAGGAATATTAGTAGCTTGATTCAACTTGAATATTCAGGGTTTGAGGAAGCAACTGTACCTATTTGCACATTTACTTTGAGGAACTATTTTAGTAATACAGAGGGAGATTATATAAAGTTATCAGATTTTAGAGGTGCTAAAAATCAATCTATTAAGACTTTAGAGGCTTGTCAAAACCCTAATGTTAAGTATCGTTATAGCTTTAATCAAGTAAATTACAGTAAAATTCCAGGAAGTCCAATAGCATACTGGGTAAATAAAAAAGTTATCTCAATTTTTGAAAAATCAAAAAGATTTTCTGACATTATTGAGGCTAAGCAAGGTTTAAAAACAGCAGATAATGATAGATTTCTAAGAAGATGGTTTGAATGTGATTTTAGTAAAATCGGATTCAATTTTACTTCAAGAGAATTGGCGAAGAACTCGAATTATAAATGGTTTCCTTATAATAAAGGTGGTTCATTTAGAAAGTGGTATGGTAATCAGGAATTTGTTGTAAATTGGGAGAAGGATGGGTTAGAGATTAGGGAATTTAGGACTGAAGCAGGAAAACTAAAATCTCGACCACAAAATCTTAATTACTTTTTTAAAGAATCTGTATCCTGGTCTGATGTAACGTCAAGTAAGAACGCATTCAGATATTACCCAGAAGGTTTTATTTTTGATGCGACTGGTCATTCTTCCTTCCCTAATGAAAATGTAAAAAGTTCTCATATATTAGGAGTTCTAAACAATAAGTTTTTTGAAGAAATAATTAAATTAATTAGTCCTACCATGCACTTTGATATTGGTTATTTTAATAAGCTACCAGCTGTGATAATACAAAGCAAACAATTTGAAGAAATTGTAGAAGAAAACATAGAAATAGCCAAGTTAGATTGGGACTCTTTTGAAACTTCATGGGAGTTTCAGAAACATCCATTTATAGGATTTGGTATAAAAAATATTGAGTCAGCATTCAATCGTTGGAAAGAGTTTAAAGAGAAACAGTTCAAAACTATGAAACACAATGAAGAAAGACTTAACGAGATATTTTTTGAAACTTATGACTTAAAAACTGATTTAACAATAGAGGTTGAAGAGCGGGATATAACCATTACTAAAGCTGAATTAGAGAATGATATAGTAAGTTTCATATCATATGGAGTTGGTTGTATTTTCGGTAGATATTCAATTGATGAATCAGGTCTTATATATGCAGGAGGACAATTTGATCCCACTAAATATCAATCGTTGCAAGTAGATAAAGACAACATCCTACCGATTCTTCCAGGAGCTTACTTTGAAGATGATATTGTTTCAAGGTTTATTGATTTTGTACAAGTTACTCTTGGAGTAGAAACTTTAACAGAAAATCTGGAATTTATAGCAGAAGCACTTGGTAAGAGAAAAGGTGAAACTGCTAAAGAAACGATTAGACGTTACTTCTTAAATGATTTTTTCAAAGACCATGTTCAAACGTATAAGAAACGCCCTATTTATTGGTTATTTACATCAGGTAAGCAAAAGGCATTTAACTGCTTAATCTATATGCACCGCTATGATAAGACTACAATATCACGTATTCGTACTGATTACTTACATGAATATCAAATTCGTTTAGACGCTGAGCGTAAGTCTCTTGTAAGTATTATTGAGGGAGATTCAACTACAAAAGAAATAAGTAATGCTAAAAAAGAAATAAAGGCTTTAGATAAGAAGATTGAGGAGCTAAATGAATATGATGAATTGTTGCACCATATGGCGGATATGCAGATTGAAATAGACTTAGATGACGGCGTTGCTATAAATTATGAGAAGTTTAATGGGCTTGTAACAAAAATATAGTAAATTAGGTGGTACTATGAATAAATCTACATTAAAAGCCTTTGCGACCAATGCCAGAAAAGAGTTACTGAAAAAAGTCGAAGCAAAGGCAATGAAAATTGGAATTACAGAGGATAACATAAAGAAAGCTGAAATTGAAAGCTCGGATGCTATCTATATAGATGGCCAACAGCTTTCAAAGGAAGAAAAAGTGCAAAGAGACCGACTCATTGGTCGGATTAACCAAATAGGATTTAAACGAGTGATGGAAGAAGTCGCTTATACCTGGTTTAACCGTTTTACAGCTCTGCGTTATATGGAAGTCAATGAGTATCTACCTACAGATGTACGTGTTTTATCTTCAACTAATCCAAATAGTGCTGATCCAGATATGGTTAATGAGGCGTTATCACTCGATTTAGAGATTGATAAAGAGTACGTGTATGAACTGAAATTGAACAATAAAACAGAAGAGCTATTCAAGTATCTGATTATTAAGCATTGCAATGACCTTAACCGTTACCTTCCGTTTATGTTTGAAACAATAGATGATTACACAGAAATTCTATTTCCAGAGGGCTTGTTAGTAAAGGATTCTTTTATTCGTGAAATGACTGATTGCAATGTTATTCCAGAAGATAATTGGATGAAGGTTGAAGTTATTGGTTGGTTATATCAATATTACATTGCGGAAGAGAAAGATAGAGTCTTTAAAGAGAAAAAGAAATATAGGCCAGAAGAGATTCCGTTTGCAACTCAGCTTTTTACACCTGATTGGATTGTAAGGTATATGGTTCAGAACTCATTAGGCCATTATTGGATTGAATCACATCCAGAACATAGTGATTTACTAAACAATTGGGAATTCTATCTTGAAAGCTCTATTTCCGAAACAAAATTTGAAGAAAAACTTACTCCATATATTAATAAAGAGCTTAATGTAGAGGATATCAAATGTTTTGATCCTGCAATGGGTAGCGGTCATATTCTTGTTTATATGTTTGATGTTCTTTATGAGATCTATAGCAAGTGTGGATATATGGAGAGAGAGATACCAAAATTAATTATTGAAAATAACATATACGGTTTAGATATCGATGATCGAGCATATCAGCTTGCATGTTTCTCCGTTGTAATGAAGGCCTTAGAATATAATGAGCGATTCTTTAGAAGTATTGAGAGAGAAGGATTAAAATTAAACTTAGCCTCAATTCAAGAGACCAATAATCTTAATGAAGAGGATATCATTTTTATTGCAGGAGAAGATAGTGGCACCTTATATGAAAAAATTAGTAACTTTATCAATAAATTTCAAGATGCAAAGACTATTGGTTCATTAATTAGGTTGGATACTTATGAAAAGAACTTCTTAAATGAAAGATTAATAAACATTAATAATAATCCTCCTAAAGATTTATTTGAGGAGGAAATAAGAAAGAAGGTTTTAGAACTTCTACCAAAACTTATTATTCAAGCAGAGATAATGACTACTCGGTATGACATTTTAGTAACTAATCCACCTTACATGGGGAATAGATATATGAATGAAAAGTTATCTCAATTTCTTGTTAAGGAATACCCAGATTCAAAACTTGACACTTTTGCTTCTTTTATGGAAATAGATCACTACTTGAAACCGTTTGCGTTATTTTCGCTAATTAATCAACACTCTTGGATGTTTATATCTAGTTACGAAAAGTTAAGAGATAAGATACTAAAAAATAAAAACATTTGTTCTATGTTGCACTTAGGAACAAGGGCATTTGAAGATATAGGCGGAGAAGTCGTCCAGACAACTGCATTTGTATTAAGAAACGGTTATATTCCCAAAATGACTGGAATCTTTTTAAGATTGGTTGATTTTAAGGGGGCAAAAGAAAAGCAAGTAAAAACAATTGAAGCTATTCAAAATTCAAGGGTAAATTATAAGTATATTTGTAATAATGAAAGTTTTAAACAAATAAAGGGATTACCAATTGCATATTGGGTTAGTGAGAGAGTAAGGGGAATATTTGATAAATCTATATCTATAAGAGAAATTGCTAAACCGAGGGTCGGTCAAAATACTGGAGATAATAATAGATTTTTAAGACAATGGTTTGAGGTAGATTTCAAAAAAATAGGTTTTAATTACCAAAGCCGTGAAGATGCTCTCAATAGTTATAATAAGTGGTTTCCTTACAATAAAGGTGGTAAGTTCAGAAAATGGTATGGTAATCTTGATTACGTGATTAATTGGGAAGACGATGGAAAAGAGATTAAAGATTATGCCGTAATTAGAAATAAGGGAAAACATTGGTCAAGGTATATACAGAATTTAGACTACATTTTTAAAGAGGGGTTAACTTGGTCTGACATTAGTGGATCCAGCTTCGGGGTAAGATATTTGGAAAGTGGGTTTATCTTTGATGTTACTGGCTCTATGGCGTTTCCTTCAAAGGAAGACATTTATTATATAACTGCTTTCCTTTGCTCTAAAATTTCATATGAATTTTTAATTATGTTGAATCCTACGCTACATTTTCAAACTGGCAATATTGCTAACCTACCAATTATTTTTACTGAGGATAGTAGAATAAAGAAGAGAATAGATGATTTAGCGAGAATTAATATAGAGATATGCAAGGTAGACTGGGATTCATATGAAATTTCTTGGGATTTTAAAGTGCATCCTTTGCTTATTAATTCAGGGATTTCAACAATAGAAGATTCTTTAAAGTTGTGGAATGAAAGTGTTCAAGGTAGGTTTAAACTTCTAAAAAGTAATGAAGAAGAAATTAACAAAATATTTATTGATATATATGGATTAAATAATGAGATCTCACCTGTTGTAGATGAAGAAAATGTGATTATCAGAAGGGAAGGTTCAGAAAGTGATATAAAATCATTTATTTCATACGCAGTTGGTTGCATTTTTGGAAGATACTCGCTTGATACTGAGGGTTTGATATACGCAGGTGGAGAGTTTGATCCAAATAGATACAAAAATTTTTCCATTGATAAAGATAATATAGTTCCTATATTACCAGGTGCGTATTTTGAAGATGATGTTGTTTCAAAATTTATTGATTTTGTAAAAACCTCATTTGGTGAAGACTCATTGCATGAAAATCTGGATTTTATTGCAGAGAACCTTGGAAGGAAAAAAAGTGAAACTGCAAAAGAGACTATAGGACGTTATTTCCTTAATGAATTCTTTAAAGATCATGTAAAAACATATAAGAAAAGACCAATTTATTGGTTGTTCACATCAGGAAAACAAAAAGCATTCAACTGCTTGATATATATGCACCGTTATGATCAGACAACCTTATCTCGAATCCGTATGGATTACTTACATGAATATCAAATTAGATTAGATACCGAAAGAAAGTCCCTTGTAAGTATTATTGAAGGTCACTCTACAACAAAAGAAATTAGTAACGCTAAGAAGGAACTAAAGGCATTAGATAAAAAGATTGAAGAGCTAAAAGATTACGATGAACTGTTACACCATATGGCAGATATGCAGATTGAAATAGACTTAGATGATGGTGTTGTTGTAAATTATGAGAAGTTTCAAGGGCTTGTAGCAAAAATATAAAGACAGTCATGAGGATATACCAGTGATGACTGGTGTATCCTTGTTTTATGAAGTTTTTTGTAAAGGGGTGAGTTCATTTGAATTTAGATCAAATCATTAAAACATTGACGACAACTTTCAAAGAGTCGCTAAATGACGGTGAACAAAGAAAGATTATCTTTTGGGTAGATAAGGATAAAGAATTTGTTGAAGAAATAGACACTCTTTCCTTGGATAATGTGAAGATACATAAATTGACGGAGCAAAACCAATTTTATTCAAAGTATTTACTGGAAGAAGAAGATCCTACTTCCCCTTACCTTGTTTATACAAATGACGAAATTGATGTTGAAGAGAACTGGCTAATTGACACTGTATATTATTCAAAAAAGTTTTATGCGGATAAGCTCTCTTTATTATTAGATGACATTGGTATTGATCCTTCATTAAGAGCTACTGTAAAAAAATACGAGAAATTCTTTAATAAGAAACATACGCAGAAGTTTAAGTCATATGGAATTCAATCTTACACAGAGGAAGCAATCGAAATAGCCATTATGAGTGTGCTTTGTAATTTAAAAACACCAGACTTTGAAGAAGTTACTAAGACGATCTTAAAGGACAGCTTAATTGAACAAGACAACAAATATATAGGGTTAATAGAGAAGTATTTTGATGTCACTGTATTTTGGAAATACGCTTCTAACATGTACGGCTATGATCGGGAAGAGAAGTCATTAAAGACATTGTTTATGCACTTAACAATTACTGCATTAAGCCATGCAATAGATGAACAGCACCTTTCGAATGTTAAGAGCTTTATTTCCGAGAGAAACAAACCAAACGGGTTAGTGTTTATAGACCATTGGATGCACCATAAGACGGACTATGTTATTTATAATGAATTGGCCGAAAGCATCGAACAGGAAATAAAGATAACCGATATTGTCAATGCTCTATCAATTGATGTTTTCAAGCAAGCAGATACGTTTCCTTATTTTGATAAGGCAATCATTATTTTCATTGCAAATAGTTTAGAAGCAGGTCATGAGGATTACGAAGAATATAGTAAGCTAATCAATCTAAGAAGAGTTAAACACTTCTATGAAAGATATCAGTTTATTTATGAAGCCTTATTCTATACTGTGAAGATGTATGAATTCTACAAAAAGTACCAGTCAGGAATACCAAAAGCATCAACGAGTGAAATGTGGAAGAGCTATGTTACAGAATATAACGCTATGGATACATACTACCGTAAGTTTTACGTAGCTTTTGATAACGAACCAAATAGTGAAATTCTTAAAAAATTGAAAGCCATGATTGAAAACTTATACACCAATTGGTACATGGGAGATTTAAGTTCACATTGGTCACAGTCCTTAGATGAAATAAGAGATAAGTGGGAGCTTCCAGGAGTGACGAATCAGCAAGATTTTTATAGACGTTATGTGGAACCTAAAGTAAGAAAAGGCGAAAGAATGTTTGTCATCATCTCAGATGCTCTTCGTTACGAGGTCGGGGTAGAGATAGCGGATAAACTGAATGCTGAAACAATGGGTGCATGTGAAATAGAACCGTTACTTGGAGTTTTACCATCTGTTACAAAATTAGGAATGGCTTCTTTGTTACCACATCGGAATATAGATATTGATGAAAATGTGAGAGTCTTAGTAGATGGTAAGTCTTCAAGTGGATTGGAAAATCGAAAAGAGATAATTGAGTCTGCTGTACCCGATAGTGTTGCAATTCATGCCCAAGAAATGATGGCAATGAATAAGGCAGGAAGAAGAGAATACTTTAAAGGCAAGAAACTAATTTATATTTATCATGATACGATTGATGCTCATGGCGATAAAGCCACAACGGAAGTCTATACCTTTAATGCAGTGGAGAAGGCCATTGATGAAATCTCTACACTTGTTAAAATCATTAGAGATGATTTGTCAGGAACCAACCTATTGATAACTGCTGACCATGGCTTTGTTTATCAAAGGGAACCATTAGTTGAAAGTGATAAGATCCAAAAAGAGGATATCCAGACCATTGAAGTAAAAAGAAGATACATGCTTTCTAAAGAGGTAAGACAGATGGATGGCATATTGAATGTTAATCTAAGTTCAATCATCAAGAATGAGCAACAATTAACAGCGTATGTGCCAAAATCAACGATTCGCTTTAAGATACAAGGTTCGGGTGTTAATTTTGTTCATGGTGGAGCAAGTCTACAGGAACTTGTTGTACCATTAATCTCTTACAAAAACATTCGCAGAGGACAAACTAACAGTCGTGAAATCGTAAAGGTAGATATTAAGCTAACGAACACAACTCGCAAGATTACCAATAGTCTATTCCATCTATCCTTTTTCCAAACAGAAAAGGTAGAAGAAAAGGTTGTGCCAAGGTCAGTATTAATTTATATGGCTGACGAAGACGGTTCTGTGATATCCAATGAGGAAACTATTATTGGTGATAGAACATCGGATAATCCAGAAGAACGTACATTTAAACTACGATTTGCTCTTAAAACGATTACCTATGATAAAAATAAGTCATACTTTTTAACAATAAAAGATGTAGAAACGGGTGTCATTCTTGAAAGAATACCTTTTACAATTAACTTAGGAATTGTTAGTGAATTTGATTTTTAAGATAAGGGAGGGATATTATTGGAGAGCGGACTAAATGCACTGGACTTAGATAAGAAATTAAATGAAGTCTTTGCTGGTCGAGTGGTCAGAAAAGATCTTACTAAGCTCATTAAAGAGGGAGCGAACGTACCTGTATATGTTTTGGAATATCTGTTAGGTATGTATGCGGCCACTGATGAAGAAGAGAGTATAAAAGAAGGGGTAGCCAGAGTAAAGAAGATTCTTTCGGAAAACTTTGTACGCCCTGATGAAGCTGAAAAAATCAAAAGTAAGATCCGAGAAGTCGGTCAGTATTCCATCATCGATAAGATAACTGTTCGACTAAACCCTAAAAAGGATACCTATGAAGCGGAATTCTCCAACTTAGGGTTAAAAGATGTTCCCATTTCATCAAACTATGTTAAAGAGTTTGATAAACTCTTAGCAGGGGGCATCTGGTGTATGTTAAAAATGGACTATTATTATGATGAAGAGCAGAAAAATATGAGTCCATTTAGCATTAGCAACTTAAAACCAATCCAAATGCCTAATATGGATTTAAACGAGATAATTGAGGGGCGAAAGGAATTCACAAAAGATGAATGGATTGACATTCTAATTCGTTCAACAGGAATGGAGCCTACTCAAATAAATGATCGTGTAAAATGGCATTTATTATTACGGCTTGTTCCACTCGTTGAAAATAACTACAATGTGTGTGAGCTTGGCCCCAGGGGAACGGGAAAATCACATGTTTATAAAGAGATAAGCCCCAATTCCATCTTGGTATCGGGTGGTCAGACAACAGTAGCGAATCTCTTTTACAATATGTCTTCAAGAACGGTTGGTCTTGTTGGTATGTGGGATGTCGTGGCATTTGATGAAGTAGCGGGTATTAAATTTAAGGATAGAGACGGAATTCAAATCATGAAGGATTATATGGCAAGCGGTTCTTTTGCCAGAGGGAAAGAAGAGAAAACTGCCAGTGCCTCCATGGTTTTTGTAGGTAATATCAACCAAAGTGTTGATTCTTTAATCAAAACATCTCATTTATTTGCTCCTTTTCCAGAAGGAATGAATAACGACTCAGCTTTCTTTGATCGAATGCACTATTACCTGCCTGGTTGGGAGATTCCGAAAATGCGACCTGATTTCTTTACAGATCGCTATGGATTTATTGTAGATTATTTAGCTGAGTATTTTAGAGAAATGAGAAAGCGGTCATTCGGGGACTCGATTGATCAGTTCTTTAAACTTGGTAATAACCTAAATCAACGTGATGTAATTGGTGTAAGAAAAACTGTTTCTGGCCTTATAAAGTTATTGTACCCTCATGGGGAATATACAAGAGAGGATGTTGAAGAAGTTCTACAATATGCTCTTGAAGGTCGTAGACGTGTAAAAGAACAACTAAAGAAAATTGGCGGTATGGAATTTTATGATGTAATGTTCTCCTACATAGACAAGGAATCCTTACAAGAAGAACATGTTTCTGTCCCTGAGCAGGGCGGAGGCAAGTTAATTCCTGAAGGGATGGGAAAACCAGGTCATGTTTATTCAGTTGGTGTAGGTGAATCTGGTATGATTGGTGTCTTCAAACTCGAAAATCAGGTTGTATCGGGATCAGGTAAATTTGAAAAATCGGGTGTTGGTTCTAATCGTGCTGTAAAAGAAAGTTTGGATACAGCTTATCGTTACTTTACGGCAAATAGTAAGAGCATTAGTGGTACGATATCGATTAAAACAAAAGATTATCTTATGCATATAGCTGATTTGCAAGGAATTGGATTAACTCCTCAATTAGCTGTTGCTGAATTAATAGGATTATGTTCTGGTGCTTTAGAGAGGCCTGTACAGGAAAGCACAGTTGTATTAGGTAACATGACCGTAGGAGGAACAATAGAGAAGGTAGAAGAACTGGCTAATGTCCTCCAGGTTTGTATCGATGCGGGAGCTAAAAAGGTATTAATTCCTGCATCATCGGTAGTAGACTTTCAAACAGTTCCATCTGATTTGTTAATTAAAGTACAACCAATATTCTATTCTGATCCGATTGATGCTGTATTTAAGGCGTTAGGAGTCGGGTAATTCATTTTAGAATACAACATTATTGAAAAAGAGGAGGAATCGGTATACACCGATTCTTTTTTCTTACTTTGGTAAAAAGGAGAGAGGTACATTGAAGATTTATTCAAGAGATTACTGTTCCCTTACTCAGGAAGAAATGAAGGAGTGGGAAATATTAAAAGAAAAGGAGATTATTCAGAGAATAGGTGATGGAAAATTAGCAATACGGAAAAGTTTATACAGGGAATTCCCTGTAGCAGTAAGGCATTACATTAGCCTTTTTCCAAATAATCATCTGGATATTGTTGATTTACAAAATGTTGAATATTTATCAGCTTTAATTCAAGAATTCCATAGTCTAATAGAAAATCCTTCTTCTAATGAAAGATCTGTTCTCAATTGGATTCAAGAGCAAAAGGCATACTTTATCATGGCATCAATTATGAAAGGAAGCTATTCATTTGGACACCATGATGCTTTCATTATTCCAGAATTTCAATTAGGAAACTCCTATCAAGTAGATTATCTTCTTATCGGTAAAAGTTCAGGAGGCTATGAATTTATCTTTGTGGAATTAGAGCATCCGAATAAAAATGTTACCCTAAATAATGGTCATATCGGTGATGCTTTAAGAAAAGGGGAGAGACAAGTTATTGACTGGAAGTATTGGTTAGAAGCAAATTATTCTTCACTCTATGAAACGTTTAGAAAATATAAATCTCCAAATCAAGACTTACCTCCAGAGTTTCTTAAATATGATAGCACTCGTATTCACTATGCAGTAATAGCAGGAAGAAGAAGTGATTTTAACGAAAGGACATATCAAGTCAAACGACAAATGAAATTATTAAATAACATTCTTGTTTTTCATTATGATAATCTTTATGACTCAGCACGAAGTTTGATTGGAAAATCTACCTATTAATATAGGAAAATAACCAACTGAAAAGAATATTTGTATATCTTTAGGGAATTAACTAAAGTAATAGATTATTCCCTAGTATGAACAATTTAGCAATCCGAATAAAAAAGCAGTTGCCAATCTCAGTTGACAACTGTTTTCTTTGCCTCTTAAATTGTCACGGTGAACCGTATCATAAGTAAATGAGGTTTTTGAGGGAATATAAGAATCTAAACATTGAAAAACAGTTAATTTATCTAATCAAGTTTTTAAATTGACTAGCACTTTGAAAGGATGTTGACAGGCTAGTAAAGCAAAAAGGCTGACTAAAAAAAGAAATTTCTTTTAGCCAGCCTTTTGGATTATAAAGTTTTGGAAATGATTTGGTTATTTTTTAATAAGACCCTTGATTCATCATTAGTGGAATGAAAACTTTTTCCTATAGTTCTTTTATGTATAATTTATTTTAAATAAAAGAAAACACAATCCCCGTTCAGTTGAACCAATCCACAGCATAAATGATCCGAATACTGCGCAATTAAGCATAAGAAGCACCTTCCTTACAGTTAAGTGAAGGTGCTTCTTTTCTAATAGGTTTTGTAAAGCAACATTGTAAATGTAAGCTTATGCTTAATTGTTTAATTCCGAAATATCCATTTCTTTTATGATTTCTGCTATCCGATTTTTTCCCCATTCATACATCATTTCAACGATAGGAAGTAAAGTCATCCCCAATTCAGTCATGGAATATTCCACTTTCGGTGGAACTTCTGGATAAACTTCACGATGAACTATTCCATCTTCCATCAGTTCTCTTAATTGATTCGTTAATATTTTATGAGATATTTTTGGAAAAAGCCTTTGGAGATCACTGAATCGATGTGGTCCTTCTACCCCTAAATGCCATAAAATAACAATTTTCCATTTACCACTTATAATTGATAAGGTAAGTTCTTTTTCACAATTATAATCACCATTTATGATCTTTTCTTTAACTTCATCTCTAAATGTACCTGGCATAAATTCTTACCTCCTTATTTATATCAATTGTAACCTGTCGGTAACCTCCTTACAAAAAAGTGCATTCTTCACAGTGAAGAAAACAAGCAGTAGAATGAAATGGTCGTCTTACCGGCAAATCTTTTCCATTAATGAGGAGGAACTACTAATGAGTAAAAAAGCACTTTTAATTATACCACCAGAACGATTCAATGAAGACGAATTATTTCAACCAAAAGCGGAATTGGAAAGCAACGGAATTGAAGTGACAATTGCAAGTACAAAAACAGGTGAAATCATAGGGGATTATGAAGGTAAAGCAACCGCTGAGGTCATTTTCTCAGACGTTTCTGCTTCTGACTATGATGTTGTATCTGTTATTGGTGGATCTGGTACTAACGATCATTTATGGGAAAATCAAGAATTACAAGACTACTTGAAACAAGCGTATACTAATAAAGTTCTTGTAACAGGAATTTGTGCAGGTGCGGTTACTGTAGCTAAAACGGGTTTACTTATTGGAAGAGAAGCAACTTGCTATCCAGTAGATATACAAAAAGACCAATTAAAAGCGAATAAAGTAACATATGTTGAAAAACATGTTGTTGCTCATGATGATATTATCACTGGTGATGGTCCAGATGGCGCTAAAGAATTTGGAGAAGCTTTAGTAAAAGCATTAAGCTAATTCTACAGTCTCTTCGCTGAATTTTCATATAAACGAAAGCCTACGGAATTAATTCCGTAGGCTTTTGGCTATCCAAATGTAAGGAAAATACACCAAAAATTAACTCAGATTCAACATGAACCGTGTTACGATATTTATATAGTTTTACTAGTTCGTCTTTTAGTTGAATATCAATCAAATTCAATCGAAAACAAGCCTCAACTTTTTGGTCATACTAAAAAAGTTAAGAGTAAACAGTTAAAAGTTTACATAATTGAAGCGGATAAGAGATTTAAAAGGGTATATTTTTTACACGATGCTGGGAAGAACATAAACTCCACTGCCACCTTAAAAACTTTATAAAAGAAAGGCAAACCACTCATTATTAAGAGGGATAAAAATGGAGCATATTATAATTACTGCTGTATTAAAACCAAAAGAAGGCCTGCAGGGGCAACTATTATCAGAACTCAAAAAGGTACAAGCGGCATCAAGGGAAGAGGCAGGTTGTATAAAGTATGACTTGCACCAATCTGAAGACCAAACTTTCGTTTTATATGAAGTTTGAAAGGATGAGGAAGCGCTGGAATACCATATTCAGTCTGCTCATTATCAGGAATACAGGAACAATATTGCAGACCTTGTATCAAATAGAGTAGTGTATAAGCTAAAAAAAATGGAATAAGTTCAAAGATGGAGTGGCGGAACCGTCGAACAAACCTGTTATTTGTAGATTTTTTAGTGGTCTTTTTTAAGATGGGAGCTTTTCGCTGTATCTCCTTCGAAACAAATCATTTGATTTGGAAGGATCAGATGGCTAATATGGTAATATCGTAAATTATCGATTTGGCATGATGCTTTCAAATCATCTATGCAGCTTCCATTGGGATATAGTGATAATCGATATAGAAAGAGGCAAATGACATTGAAGCAGGAATTGGAAAGCTTAAATGATGAACAAGCCGTTGAAATTTTTAAGGCATTGTCGAACCAGACGAGGGTGAGCATTCTTCAAATGTTAAAAAATCCCCACAGTCATTTTTCACCGCAAGCCCATATTATTGCTGATGAAGGATTTGAAGGCGGGGTTTGCGTAGGGGATATCCGAAGCAAGGCGGGGATTTCGCAATCCACTACTTCACAGTATTTATCGATTCTGCTGCAAAGCGGACTTGTTGAAATAAAGCGAATCGGACAATGGACGTATTATCGCCGTAATGAGGAGACGATTAAAAAGTTCGAAAAATACATTGGTACAAAAATTTAAGGAGAATTGAAGTGAGTTTATTACAGCATCGAGCATATAACAGGTTGTATCAAAAGGATAAAATGACGCTTGGTTTCGCGATTCCGACGGCAAGGATGTCCAAATATCCGATTATGGAAAATCAGCTGTCGCTTGCCCGCAAAATTGAAGACCATGGTTTCGCGGCATTGTGGCTTCGGGACGTTACGATTCAGAATTTGAATATTGATGATAATGGTCAAATGTTTGATGTATGGATTTATTTGACCTATCTTGCGGCCCATACAAAGGATATTGCACTTGGGACGGCTAGTGTGGCCCTCCCTCTGCGCCATCCTGTCAGAGTTGCAAAGGAAGCATCATCTATTGACCGGTTGTTTCCCGAACGGCTGATCATGGGAGTGGCTTCAGGAGACCGGGATAAAGATTTCACAGCTTTGGGAATATCCAAGCTCGAAAGCGGAGGGCTGTTTAAAAAGAATTATGCATTCCTTGAACGGCTATTAAAGGAGGACAGTCCGACAATCAACAGCGATTTAGGCGTCATCGATGGAACGGATATGAGAATGATCCCCAAGCCTTTTTCTTCGATTCCGACCATGGTGACAGGATTCAGCAATCAATCGATTGAATGGATCGCCCAGAATGGGGACGGTTGGATCCAATACCCGAGGATTATCCCACAACAAACTCAATTGATTAACGAGTATCGCGAGTTGTCGGAAATTCACGCCCCAGGAGTGTTTAAACCTTTCACTCAGACTTTATTTATCGTTTTATCGGAAAATCCCGATCCGTTTCCTGTTCCGATTCCTTTAGGATTTCGTGTAGGGCGCAAACAGTTATTAGAAATTTTATATCAATTTCAATCCATTGGTGTCAATCACCTGGCATTTGTATTGTATTTTTCAAAGCGCCCTCCCGAGGAAGTCATACAGGAGCTTGGAGAGTTTGTGCGGCCTTACTTTCCGACTCATGAAATTCCAGTATGAGATTAGCTTTTAATAAAATTAGATAAGGGAAGAAGATGAACTTATGTCTAAACATGCAATTAAACTAAACGAAATTCCATTCTCGGTGCTGGATCTTTCACCGATAACAGCCGGAAGTACTCCTGCTGATTCTTTCCGCCATACATTAGAACTCGCACAGCATGTTGAAAAACTTGACTACAACCGTTTTTGGCTCGCTGAACACCACAATATGCCGTTTATCGCCAGTTCCGCCACTTCTGTGGTGATGTCCCATGTGGCAGCCGGTACATTAAAAATCCGGGTTGGTTCAGGAGGAATCATGCTGCCGAATCACGCTCCACTCGTCATCGCTGAGCAGTTTGGCACTCTTGAATCCTTATATCCTGGGCGAATTGACCTTGGTCTGGGGCGGGCACCCGGTACAGATCAGGGGACCGCTCGTGCATTGAGACGCGACTTGGGAAGTACCGGAGATGACTTTCCTGAGCAATTAGCGGAACTCCGCGGTTACTTTGATCCATCCTTGGCCCAAGGAAATCCTATAAAAGCGATTCCGGGTGAAGGTTTGAATATTCCAATCTGGCTGCTGGGTTCAAGCGGCTTCAGTGCGCAGCTGGCCGGAGAACTGGGTTTGCCATTCGCGTTTGCCTCCCATTTCTCGCCACTTAACACTCTGGGTGCTCTACAGATCTATCGTAAGGCGTTTAAGCCTTCGAATGTTCTCGATAAGCCGTATGCGATGGTGGCATTGAATATCATTGCAGCAGAAACGGATAAAGAGGCAAAACTCCTTTTCACAACCCTGCAGCAGCAATTTTTGAATCTGATGAGCGGCAACCTTACACAGCTTCAACCACCGGTAGATGACATATCCGAAGTGGCCAGCAGCTACCAATTAAAGGCTCTCGAGCAGCAATTAGGCACATCGATTGTTGGCAGCCAGCAGACGATAAAGGACAAGCTTCATACATTTTTGAAGGAGAGCCAGGCTGATGAAATCATGGCCATTGCCCAAGTTTACGACCACAAAGCTCGCCTGCATTCATACGAGCTTCTGGCAGAAATTATAAAAAGCGAAAGGTAAAAAGAGGACATCAGCAAGGAAACCTTCTTGATGATTTTTCTAAGGCATTGAATATGGGTGAAACCGTGAGATCAGGTTATGAGGTTGTTTACAGGATTCCTTAATTAAAAGGAGATCTGATCAAGTATTTCTATGTGCCGCAAGCAGGATTTGACATCACGAAATCTTCCAAAATACATCATCATCATTAAACAAGTGACAGAGCGATACTAATTGTTTTTATACTCCCATAGATCTAGCAGTAACATATACTAAACACGGTAGATTACTTATATTTATTGTGTTAAATGAGAATAATACCAACGATGCTTTTCCAAATTTAAGGGGGCTTATCATTATGAGCAAAAAAATCGCTACACTAATAACAGACTTATTTGAAGATGTAGAATTCACAGAACCAGCACAAGCATTTAAAGATGCTGGTCATCAAGTGATCACAATCGACATACAGGCTGGAAAAGATATTACTGGTAAAAAAGGTGAAACAGTAAAAATAGATAAAGGAATTGGGGAAGTTAATCCTCAAGACTTTGATGCTTTACTAATCCCTGGCGGCTTCTCTCCTGATTTATTACGTGAAGATGACCGTTTTGGTGAATTCGCAAAAGTATTTATACAAGAAGGTAAACCTGTTTTTGCGATTTGCCATGGCCCACAAGTATTAATTGATACAGACCTATTAAAAGGCGTCGACATAACAGGTTTCAAATCAATAAGGAACGATCTCAAAAATGCAGGTGCTAACTACAAAGATGAAGAAGTTGTGGTAAGCAATAATATTGTAACAAGCCGTTTTCCGGATGACATTCCTGCCTTTAATCGTGAATCCTTAAAATTATTAGCTGAATAATAGGTACTGAATAGTATCGTTTTAGAAATAAATTTCACAATGAATGATCAATACAAAAAGGGTTTTAAGAAGGAAGGGTTTTATTATGTCATTAAATGGTAAACGAGTAGTTGTTTTAGGGGGTACTTCTGGTATTGGTTTAGCAACTGCTAAAGCGTTTCTAGATCAATCTGCTCAAGTGATCATTGCCAGCCGTTCTGTTTCCAAATTAAATGAAGCAAAACAAGTTCTTCGTGGCAGTGTAGAAGCAATTGAAATCGATTTTCGAAGCGAAGAAAAAGTAGCAGAATTTTTCAGTAAGGTTGGAAAATTTGACCACCTTGTGGTAACAGCAGGTGAAGGCGCAATGGGGCACTTTAGCGAACTGCCTGTGGCAAGTGCTAAAGAGGCGTTTGATAGTAAGTTCTGGGGGCAATATATTACTGTCCGTTCAGCACTTCCATATTTAAGCAATGAGAGCTCAATCACCTTAACCTCTGGTGTATATGGCGTTCGTCCTCCTCAAGGCGCTACTACGTTAGCGGCAATCAATTCAGCCATTGAAGGATTGGTTCGAGGACTTTCCGTAGACCTAGCCCCTATTAGGGTAAACGTGGTTTCACCTGGAATTGTAGATACTCCAATCTATGCTGGAATGTCAGATGATCAGAGGCAAGCACTGTTCAACGGCATTGCACAACAGCTCCCTGTTGGACGGATTGCAAAGCCGGAAGACATAGCTGAAACCTATGTATACCTTGCTAAAAATGGTTTTACTACTGGGACGGCTGTTCTTATTGATGGTGGAGCTCACTTAGTATAATGCCTAAATGGATGTTGAACCGAAGCTTACCACCCTACCAAGCAGCAGCTCTAACTAAAATAGAAATAAGGTAAGAATTGAGTGATTTACTGGTGGCAACACTGCAAAAGAGTATTGCCGCCTTTTTTTGTTCATTAGGCACATAAAAAGATACAAAAGGAAGTGTTGATTTTTAATGAGTGTACAGGACGAAAATAAATTAACAAAAATAAAAAATTCCCTTGAAAGTCGTGTAGTTACATTGCCTGATGGAACTTCTCTACCAAGAATAGGACAAGGAACTTGGTACATGGGAGAAAATCCTCAAATGAGAGAAAGGGAAATCAAAGCTTTACAACTCGGAATAGATTTAGGAATGAAACTTATAGATACGGCGGAAATGTATGGTGATGGCGATTCTGAACGCTTAGTCGGTGAAGCAATTAAAGGACGTAGAGATGACGTCTTTTTAGTATCAAAGGTGTATCCTCATCATGCGGGATTAGATATGATTGCCAAAGCGTGTGAAAACAGTCTAAAAAGGCTGGGAACCGATCATCTTGATTTGTACCTTTTACACTGGCGAGGACGTGTGCCATTAGCAGAAACCATTGAAGGAATGGAAAAGCTACGCAAGGAAGGAAAAATAGTAAGGTGGGGAGTCTCCAATTTTGATACCGATGATATGAAAGAGTTATGGAACACCACTAACGGAAAAAATTGTATGACTAATCAAGTGTTATATCATCTTGGTTCAAGGGGTATAGATTATGATCTCTTACCATGGCAGCGAGAACATCACATGCCTATTATGGCATATAGCCCGCTAGCTCAAGGAGGTTCATTAAGAAGACAATTGTTAACGGATCCAACCATTAAAGAGATTGCAGAAAAATACGCTGTACAACCCTTACAAATCGCTCTCGCTTGGACAATCCGTTCTAACGATTGTCTAGCTATTCCAAAAGCTGTTCAAGAAGAACATGTACTAGCAAATGCGAAAGCTACTATAATTGAATTAACAAAAGAGGATTTAAATAGACTTGATGAGGTATTTCCGCAACCGACTAGAAAAATGCCTTTGGACATTATATAGAAATTTTAGAGGATAGACAAAGAGATAGGGGATTGAATGTGTATGTCAACAGAGGTATTGGAAGATTTACTCCAGATGCAGCTAAAACCTCTTGATATGAACAAATTTCTAGTTATATGGTAGAAAAGGGATGGTACCACGCTTGGGATATGAACGAACAAATCAATTTGGATCTCGATAATATTAATACAGCATTAAACTTACCTAATCTATAGAAAATTTTTAGGAACAGTTTAACATTGACCAATAAAATTAAGCTGTATAATATGAAAAACACCTATTTATATAATTGATTTTTCAACCAGATTCAATTGAGAGTATCTTACTCATCTAAAAAGGCAGATTTACTTAGATGCTCTCCAGCAACAATTAGGCTCATCGATTATTGGTAGCAAACAAATGGTAAAAGAATAGCCGCAGACATTTTTGGAGGAAAGCCAGGCGGATGTGATGAAATCATGGTTATTTCCAAAGTTTTCGACCACAACGCTAGCTTGTGTTATTGTATAATATGACAGAAATTACGCAAAGCAATAGATTGTAAACAAAATGCCCTAGAATCTTTAGATTCTAGGGCATTTTGTTTGCGTTATGGGTTATTCGATAGGGAAAATTAAAGGTTTTGCCTTTTTGAATTTGCATCCGTCAAAGGATCGATATTAATATTGTATTTTATTTTAATGTCCATCTTCTCAAACATTTCAATCCATTTTTTTTCTTCCATTGGTTTTGAGAATGGTCTTTTTGTTTGTATGCCAAGCTGTAATGGATCCACTTTCAATTCTTGCATCTTTTTAACTAGTTCATGTGTTTGTTTTTCAAGATGGGTTTCGATATCTTTTTTCATATTTTCTAACTGCTTTGGGTCAAATAATTGCTTCTCTCCCCGGTATTCCTCAATCCTAGTGTCTATATTCACGGTATAGGTCATTGTAGAATAGCTGCTATCGATATCTACTATTATTTTAGATCTAACATGACCCAGTACAATTTTAAATTTTTGAATCGGTAAAACTTTTAAGTAGTGGTCGTTGTTTATCAGCTGGAAGATACGATCATCTAAAGATGAAATAGTTTCAACTAGCTTGTCATCTTTAAACAAGGCTGTACCTTCATAGTTGATCCCATCCTCTTCTATTTTGAATACAGGCAAGAAAGGATCTGAATAAGGAGTATAGAGAAAATTTTTAAATTGATGAAGATTAACGACAGTTAATTCTCCTTGGTTTTTTTCCTCATAATGCTTCAGCATTCGGTAAAACGAGTAATCAAAGTTTTCATCTTTGTCCAATTGACTTTCCAAGTATTCATCAAAATTTCCTTTTACGATAACTAAATAGATTCTCGGAGAAATATCCGGATCAGTCAATAATACATTTATAATGGACATAATCCCGTCTTTTCCAAGTTCATCACTAATTACCAGCATCCGCATTTGTCCGGATTTAATTTCCTGGTAGAAGTTTAAGTTGTACTTCTGTACTCCCTCCTTTAATAAGCTGACTTCTTGTGACATAACAAACTTATTTTCTTTACTTAGAGGAGGCATAATTGTACTGACTTTTAATTTCCCTTTATCCCCCTTACTAATTGACAAAAAGGTAACGGGAGAAATTTCTTCAATAAGGTTGTTTTCGGTAAAAGAGGCACAGCCAGATAACCAAAAAGTCATAAAAAGGAGTATCAATCTTTTACATATCTTTTTATGTAGACGCATGTTTTTTACCCGCCTCTTTTTTCATTACTAAAACAATAACAAGTGGAACAAGAAAATAGCTTATGCTTCCAACTATAATTCGAAGATTAAGTAAAAAGTTCTGCTTCTCCCAAGACTTCCAAAATAATTCATTCACAAGAACCATTCCGATAAAAATAAGGAATACACTGAATAACAAACCTTTTCCACTGGACGGCTTGCTCATTTTACCAAAAGCTATTTTAGATGCTCCATAAAACAATAGTAGAAATAGAGAAACTGCAAAAACTAGGTTAAATAATTCAAAGGAAAGCATGATCATATCAATTCGTTCAAACACTGGGTTTTGAAAATAACGGGACATATTAATAATTGGATATTGAGTTTTACTTAAATAATTGGAACCGAAAAAAAATAGGGATGCTATAAATAGGAATACATACTCTACAACGGTGATAGCGTTGCCGTAAGACAAATAGCGAAAGGTTTTATTATTTGTTTTAAGCCATGGCCCCAAAAATACCAGAAATTCTGGACCAGAATAGGAAGACAAAATTAAAAAAAAAGCTTTCCAATTTTCTACTTTCCACTCCATTGGAATAAGTGGATACAAATCACTGAGTTGAGCTATTGGGGGAAAGAAGAAAAAAACGAAAAATGTGATTATCCAAAATGTACAGAAAAAAGAAATCAACACAAAACGAATGGTATGTTCAACGCCCTTACCTGCGACATAAAAACAGAACAACAAAATAAAAAAGACAAGATAATTTGTATCTGTTGATGGAAGTATAAATGTTTGAACAATTTCGCTGAATCCTAACGTTATGACGGAAAGTTTAAGTAGAATAAAGAACAACCCGATGAAAGAGAGAAATCGTACCAATTTTTTCCCAAACAATTGGACAAATCCATTATATCCATTGCTAGATAAACGGGTTAAAAGCCACTTCGATAAAAGAAAAAGGTTTAGTTGGGATGTATTTCGCAAGTAAAATTTGAGCCATTTATTAATTAAAAACTGAGCCACTTAAACTGAACTATTTTCTAGCCATTCTTTTGTATCTAATATTCGATACGATGGTCCAACCATGTCTATCATATAAGCTCTATGTGTTAGTCGATCTGTTAGAGCTGCTGTTAAAACTGGATCATGAAAAACTTCTTCCCAGCGATCAAATGATAAATTACTTGTAACGATGGTAGATGCTCGTCCTGCACGTAGGGAAAGATGAGTAAATAATAATTCTGCACCTTCTTTATCAAAAGAAATATAACCTAGCTCATCGATAATCACTAAATCATACTTTTCAAACCTCAACTCAAATGAACGTAACGTTCTTTCAGAACGGCTCTCCTTTAATTGATTGACTAGTGATGAAACGGTTGTAAAATACACCTTATACCCAGCTAAACAAGCTTCAATTCCTAAACCAATCGCAATATGAGTTTTACCTGTTCCAGGTGATCCAATTAATAAGACATTCTGTTTTTCTTGAATAAAATCTAATTTCTTTAAATGTGAGAGGCGAGAGGCCGCATTCTGCGGTAATCTCTCTATCTCTAGTTCGGTTAATAGTTTCTTTTCAGGAAAATTTGCAGAACGAATCCGATTCGCTTTTGCTCGCACTTCTCGATCTTGCATCTCTTGTACCAATGCGTGATATAAAAAATCCTCTGCTGTCTGATGTTGTTTCCACGTTTCATCTTCTTGAATAAATGCCCGAATACTTGGTAGTCGAAGTTCTTTACACATTTCAATCATTTCTTGTCGCTTATCCATTAATGAAGCACCCCTGTCTTTTTAGTTTCGAATAATGCTGTAATGGCTGAAAGATTTTCAAGAGATTGGGTGGTGACCTCATTTTTGGAATGTACAGTTTTATGAATGTGTTCGCCTTGATTAGCTAAGAAGATAATCTTATCTGTTGATATTTGAACCATAGGGTTCTTCTCAAGTTGTTCAACCGCCGCTAAGACTTTTTCTAGATTGTTATGTTCTTTTAAATAGATAAGTAACTCTAGAAAATCTCGCTCATTTCCAATATAATAATCTTTGTATAATTTTTTTATTTTTGTTGGTGCTTGACTCAAACATTCACTTTGAGCCAATGCACCTTTTTTCTTTTCAAATGTCCGTAAATAATGATAGATATCCATTACCCACTGGTGGCTCTGCCAACTTCGTTTATGAGTCGCGATACACGCCTTTTCACTAAAAATAAGTATTTTTTCCGCACTTGCTTTTACTTTGACCCATTCTCCAACATGTCCTTCTGGAACAGAATAACGATTTTGTCTATAAGTAATTGTGCTGTATTTGTCTACTCTAAATTCAAACAACTCAGATGCATCAAATGGAATAATATCTGCACTTACTTGCCGAGCTGCACGTTCTTCTAGCTTTAATTCATGGTGTGTTTGGTTTTTCTTATAATGTTTACGAGAATTTAATTTCATGATGATTTCTGTTAGATAGGCCTGAGCTTCTTCTATACTTGTAAACGCATCTCGATGGGCAAATGCTTTCCGGCGGATGTATTCTACACTACGCTCCACATGCCCTTTCTGATTTCCCTTTCTCGGTTCACATAGTCGTATTTTAAAATGATAATGCATCGATAGATTTTTCATACCATCAGTAATCTCACGATCGGTTCCTATAAAGTTTTTTACAACAGTTCGCATATTATCGTATGTGAATACCTCTGGTACAAAGCCCAAATAGTTAATACACTTTACATGTGCATCTTGTACACAAACTATTGTTTCTGATTCATACAAATAAGCAAATCGATCATTACTATATGGTAGGGTAAAGACCGCCATTGAAAGAGAACGTAAGGTTTGATCAATGAATAATTTTACTTCTCCCCAGTCAAATTCAATCTCATGACCAGCAGTTGCCTTTTGACGAATAAAGACTTCTTTTTGACGTTTCTCCTCACTATTCACAAAATTTCTAACAGTGGTGTAACTAATTTCAAAGCCTTCATCTAATAACTTTTCATGAATATCAATCATTTTTAGTTGTTGCTTGTGCATTTGATGTTGTCGTTTGTACTCGTTGTCTTTTAACATTTTTCGAATACGTTTCATAACGGATGGTGTTAATGCACGTTTATTTCCTTTCCGTTTTTTATACGACGGAGGCGTTAGATAGTTATCTGTAATTGGTAACTCCCTTATATCTAGCTGTCTTTTTTCAAGATCTTCTTGAATATACTTTTTTACAGTATTGCGAGAGATCCCAAGCTCCTTTGCAATTTGACGTTGACTCTTATCTTCTTGATGAAAGGCAAGTAGCACTTTCTGTTTCTTCTCCAATGAAATCACCTCTATACGCTCCTAACTCTATGAAGTTAGGATTATTTTCATATAAAAGTGGCTCACTTTTCAATTGCTATGGTGGCTCAGTTTTAGCTTATCAAATACATTGGGATAATATCCCGACAGCTATAAGCACCCAAATCATATATGGATTGATTAAGATATTTGGCATAATCAGAAAAAAGTATAGCATTTGGAGGCGATTTACCAACAACATGGCATAGAACCCATTATAGGTTTCATTCTTTTTAAATAATTGGTGGGTTTCCATCATCATCAAGTCATCTCCTAGTTTTATATCTCTTCAGTTTTAGAGGTTTAAGATGCTCTGGACGCTCCAACATCTTGGTTAATGGCCCTCGAATGAATAAGTCTATCCAATCCTTTCTAAAGAAAGGGGAAACTGGTGAAAAATAGGGTTGCTTGATTGAAGACAAGCTATTAAGATGGGCTAAAATAGCAATGATTCCTAGTGCAATCCCAATTATTCCAAGTAAAGAAGAAAAAACAAGAAGCATCAATTGCATTAATGAATTTGCTTTTGTCATAAGGTAGTTGGGGATAAGAAAGGAAGCTATCGTCGAGATCCCAACCATGACAATTAATACGTTGCTAGCGAATCCAGCCTCAACAGCCGCTTGGCCAATCACAATACCACCAATAACCCCAAGTGTTTGACCTGTTTTTGTAGGCATCCTTAAACTTGCTTCTTTTATGATTTCAATAAAAATTAACATGATAAATGCTTCCCAAAAAGGAGTGAAAGGAAGCTTACTCCTTGAGTCGACCAAGACCAGAAGTGTTTGCATAGGAATCATTTGATAGTGATGAGTTGTCAATGCCACATAGATAGGAATCAATGAGACTGACAGAAGAAAACAGACATATCGGATGATGCGCAAAAAACTGGCAACTACCCATCGATTAATATAGTCCTCGGGTGATTGGAACAAATGGAAAAAAGTAATGGGTGCAACAAGAGCAAATGGTGTATTGTCTACCAGAAGGGTGATCTTTCCTAATCCCAGAGAATAAGCAACTACATCAGGACGGTCAGTTTGCTGAAACTGAGGAAAAATACTGTTTTGATGTTCCTCCATGAATGCCGCAACTTGAGAGGAGTCAAAGAAGAGATCAAAATTAATTTCAGAAATCTTCTCTTTGACTGTTGAAACAAAATCTGGATTAGTCAGCCCCTCTATGTACATTAAAACAACACTTGTCTCACTCATAGAACCGACAGTAAACTTCTCTGCTTTCAGTTCATGTATGGGGAGTCGTCTTCGAATAAGCGTAATATTTTGTTCTACTTGTTCACTAAAGCTGTCTTTTGCTCCGAACAGGATGGTTTCTGTTTCAGATGTTTCAATGGCACGTCCAATAGGATTTTGTAATGGCACAGCTAACCAAAGGTTTTGCGAAGAATCAAATAACAAAATGGACCCTGAAAACAACTGTTTTTTTGCCTCTATAAAAATAGGAATGTGAATAATTGAGGAATTCACAAT
Organism: Bacillus massiliglaciei; assembly: GCF_900098925.1. Classification (GTDB taxonomy): domain Bacteria; phylum Bacillota; class Bacilli; order Bacillales; family DSM-1321; genus Peribacillus; species Peribacillus massiliglaciei. The sequence continues at coordinate 97,955 of NZ_LT622359.1, forward strand.
GCAATCTTGAATAGACGGTTTGGAACAATTAGTTAAAGGATTTATAATGCTTTCATTTAATTTTTCTGTGTCAATGAGAGTTCGTATGTAAACAAGATGAATTTTTCGAATATCGGAAATGTCAATTTCCACAAATTCTGCATCATCCATTTGAACGAGGCTTTTTTTCAGAGCTTCTATCGATAATTCTGATTCAGCTATTGATTGAGTAACAAGCTTACGTTCAATTTGTTTTTTTTCCCAAAACATGTACATCCCACCCCTCTTATTGAGAAAAAACATTTCTAGTCGTACTTGAAAATTCCATATTCATACACATTATTAGCAATTTAATTTTAAAATATACAAAACATGTAGAGATGCATAACGACCCAAGAGGAACAAAGGCAATCCATAATAGATAGGCCTTCTTCATCTTAAAGATTGTTATAATATAGAAGTGTCTAAAGCTAACTGTAGCTTTGGATGCTCTTTTTTGTCCAAAACACGAATCTTACTAGCCAGGGAGTTAAAATTAGAGATGAATAACAAAGATATAGCAGAGATTCGAAAACAATTTAAGTTGGATAACGATTTACTGAAAATAGTGGAAAGGGCATTTCAGCAGGTGGTTGAAGACAAAACGTATGAAATGAAAGCAAGCCATATCGTTCCGAGTTACGCGTCCAAGTCCATTAAGATCAGCACAAAAATAGCGAATATTGCGATCAGTCCTTAAGACTTGAGATATGTCAAACAGGTCAATTACAATGGCAAACGCTGTTTATTGATCGAGGTGGAAGAAGACACGATGATTAAAGGATTTAAGCTGCTTACGGAAGAAATATTGGAGTAAGAGAGATTGGGAGATCCTTCAGCCAGCTAACTAAAATGGACAAGGGAAAAAACCTCATTTAGCCCTGCTACGGTGAACCGTACCATAAGTAAATGAGGTTTTAAGCAGTTTTAATTCCTTAAGCAATAAGACGTCAAAAACAAAGAACTGTAGGCATTTGTCTACAGTTCTTTGCAATTCATCCAATAGTATTCCTTCAAAATTGCTGAAAATCTCTCCATAGACATGAAGGAATTAAAGAATTTAAATCAAAAGCTATCAACCATTTTAAACAGTATTCAATAGAAATATAAAGCGAGTTTTGCTAACGTATCGTTGCAAAAAAAATAACTAAAGACTCTTACCGTCTCGTAAGAGTCTCCTTTATAGTTCTAGATGGCTGCCAGTTTGTTTAGGATGTTTTCTACCATTGCGTGAATATCTTCATTTTTCGTGTTTTGCAAGTGCACGGGGTTTAGGACCTGGGTTTTCTTTGCTACATAATAATCGAATATAGCTTGTTTCAAGGACAATTCTTCTTCCGCTAAAAAGGCTGTATTCACCAATTTCCCTAGTACCATTTCATCCTGAATAATTAAGATGGAGGGATTCAATTGATTAAAAACTTCTGCTTTTATGCCATTTCGATAAAATGTATGAATGGCAGAAAGTTGTTCTTTTCTTGATTGCATCTTTTTTTCATAAAGGTGCCTACAGCTTGTTTTTAAATCAGCTAAATAAATATCTGAAGCATAGACAGCTGAAAAAACAGCTTGTTCATACACTTTTTGCAAACGAAGCGGATAAGATAACTCTTCATTGGAAATGGTTTGACCAGCTTCATTTATATAATCAATACAGAGATTAGTCAGCTCCATAATAATGTCTTCCTTCGAAGAAAAGTAGTTATACAAGGAAGCCCGGCTTAAATTCATCGTTTTTGCGATCTCTTGAGTGGTAAGGGAAAGGAATCCTTGAGTCCGAACGATAGGGATTAACTTTTTTACATAGGCTTTTCTCATCATCTGTCTTTCATCAGGTGCAATTTTTCTCAAGTTACCACTCCTTTTATCAGGAAATTATATCATAATCCAATGGTGTTCATTCAAATTCTGATCTTCCAATGCATTTCAGTTTACAACTTAAAGAAAGTGGAGTAAGGTTTAGGCAATTAGTATTTTAGACACTTTACGATATGTTTGTCTAAATTGAATAAAAGTACGTAAAGAACTTCAATATTATAAAAACACTCATAACGAAAAGAGGAGAATATAACAATGACTTCTAGGAATACAACCCAAATAACGAATGATTTTAATAAAATTGTGACAGAACGCCGTTCCATTAAAAATTATGATAAATCCGTAAAAATCAGCCATGAAGAAATGACAGAAATTCTTACATTAGCAACACGTGCTCCTTCTTCTGTTAATATGCAGCCATGGCGCTTTCTTGTGATTGAAAGTCCTGAAGCAAAAGCAACACTTGCTCCACTGGCCCGTTTTAACCAAACTCAAGTTGAAACCTCATCAGCAGTTATCGCTGTATTTGGTGATATGAATAATTTTGAGAAATTTGAAGAAATTTACGGTGAAGCTGTAGAAAAGGGATTTATGCCTTTAGAAGTAAAAGAAAGAATTCACGCGTCCTTTTCAAGCTATTTTGAATCGATTTCACGAGAAGAAATGGAAGATGTTGTTTTAGTAGATGGCGGTCTTGTATCCATGCAGTTCATGCTTGCTGCCCGCGCTTATGGATACGATACAAATCCAATCGGCGGATATGAAAAAGACAAAATTGCAGAAGCATTTGGATTGGATAAAGACCGTTATGTTCCGGTTATGTTAATCTCAATTGGTAAAGCAGCAGATAACGGATATCAATCCGTTCGTCTGCCTATTGATCAAGTCGCGCAATGGAAGTAATGGAATTTTAATAAGAAGGGATTGACGCTCGATGATTATTATTCATGCAACATTCCATATAAATCCAGCGAAACAGGATTTGTTTCTAGAGGAAATTCAGCCGTTAATTGCTGCCTCAAGAGAAGAAAACGGAAATATTTCATATCGCCTTCAAAAAGACACAGAAAAGGAAAATCTATTTACGATGGTGGAAATTTGGGAGGATATGCAAGCTGTTGCCAATCATAATGCAAGCGAGCACTTTACCAAGTTCGTAGCAAATGCAAAGAACTTTTTGACTGCCCCATTAGAGGTTAAAGCATTTGAAGGGAAGCAATTAAAGTTATAGATTGCGGACTCTTAAATAGAATGAAATGGTGAACCGGTCATAAGTAAATAAGGTTTTTTTTCCAAAGTGCACACAAGCCTACTCAAGAGCATTAAATCTTGAATAGGCTTTTTTTATAGTTCAATAATTCAGTTCTAAAACCTCATTTATAACTTCCTTAGCTCATGAGGCTAACAGATTTACCGTGCATTTCGGATTAATCGGGGAAGAGGTTTCATAATAAACAAAAATCTTGCAGGCAAATATGTTATCATTTAAAGATAAACAAAAAAGCATAGAATAGATCCTTCAATAGCCTTCAAGAGGATGGTTTTTGGAATGTCTATGCCGGAGCAATTGTAAAAGAGAATAGTTAATAAATGCAGTGAAAACAAGGCAGCCATACTCCAAATCAAGAGTATGGCGTTTTGAGATTTTGTGAAAAACAGAGTATCTTAAGGCTTATCTGAAGAAAGAAGGAGAAAAAAGAACTTGATCCAAGAGCATTTAGTGCCAAGCACCTTTTTATATACATTTAATTATGCTGAAGAAGAAGAGGATTTATGTAAATTGGAGGTCCGTTCATTATTTTGCTCTGCCTTATATTCATTTGTATTAGAGAGCAGTATGGATATGGACCCGAGCAGGAGTCCTTTTATAAAAGAGAAAATAGAAGTTCTATTTACGTGTGATACTTTGGAAGACCTCTTGCAAAAGGTTCAGGAAATGCCTCCATTGAAGAGTACCTATAAGGTAATCGGCGTCAATTATCGAGGTATCGATCCCCTTGATAAAATGGAGTTTCAAGAAAGGAAAGCGATCGCTAGACAAATTGGATGCTTGATTCAAGGTACAGCGAATCTTGATCATCCGGAGATCGTATTGGCCGTTACTAAGGTAAAAGGAAAATGGTATTTCGGGAGTTATTCGGAAAACGAGGGTATGTGGCTTATTCATCAACAAAAGCCTCATAACTACTCCACAGCCTTAACTACCCGAGTAGCAAGAGCGCTGGTGAATATTGCAGTTCCAGAATTAACGGGCGTTACTGTGATTGATCCATGCTGCGGCATAGGGACCGTATTGATCGAGGCCTCATCTATGGGCATTAATATAACAGGCAGTGATTACAATCCTTTAGTAATGAAAGGCATTCGTAATAACCTCGCGCATTTTGGGTTTTCTGGACCTGTATTTTTAAGGGATATCAGAGACATAACGGAAATGTACGATATAGCCATTATCGATATGCCTTATAACCTTTGTTCAGTCGTTTCCGATGAGGAAAAATTGGAAATGCTCCAATGTGCACGTCGCTTTGCAAAAAAAATGGTTGTCGTGACGACTGAAGATATAGATGGAATACTTAATGAAGTTGGTTTTGAAATAGTCGATCGGTGTGAAGTTAATAAGGGCAAGGTTATACGCCGAATAATGGTTTGTTGTTAATGTCTTGGTGGAATTTTTCGCTAAGACATAACAAAAGTGTCAGGTACCACTGAAGGTACCTGACACTTTTGCTTTCAACTAAAATTACTGATAATTAATAATCGCCGGGTTGGGATCTAGCTTCAAGACCTCTTCCGGACTTAACACAGGCTTATCTTTTTTATAAAAGATTTTAAACCCGCCGTATTGGACTGCTTCGTTTCGCACGAACTTGCGGTAGAGTGACATTTTCGTGGAGGAATCGCCCCACCCGTCATAGTTTAAGACTACTTCTACATTTTCGCTTGGCTGAATAGCATCTTTGTTCGTTAATGCTTCGTCCATAAACTGATGGACAAGGATAATTTTATCTGGCAGCTCATTTTCTGCTGTCAGTTCCGTTAAGTACTGCACTGCTTCTTGCACTTCAGCTCCGTCTACTTGACCGAGATTGAGCCCCGGAGTTTCTCCTTCTTTCACATGAAACTCGGTATCAATGGCGAGGTGGACATGCGGCAGCTTCAGCCATTTTTCCAGTAATTTAACTTGATGGAGGACGGAATCTGTTCCGAGTTGGACATCCAGCATAAGCAACGCATCATTTTTTTCAGCGAGAGCAGCATATTCGTCAATTTGCTCAGGTGAAGTTGGGTGGTAGTACTTGCCTTCAGTTCCCGGGTCACGCTGGGCTACGGTAGAAATTAGTTCAATCATGGGCACAGCAGGACGCGAAGGATCTGCATCTGAATAGGCCTGTGTTTGCTCTTTTAATTTTTCCATTAATTTATCTGGTTCCATTTCTCCCAATATCCCCATATTGGCAGAGTTCGGATGTCCGTAATAGGCTACGATTCTATGATCTTTTAAAGGGCCGTCGGTTTGATCCTCGGCTCCTTTTACCAATGTTTCTCCAACTGGAATCATCCTGGTACGATCTCCTCCGCGAGCTTCGGCAGAGGGCATCTTCTCCATATCCTCTTCAGATAACTGTTCTTTTAGAGGAGAAGCATCTTCTGCTGGTTCCATCGGTTTGAATGGCTGAATAGCGGCCTTCTCTTCTTCCTTTTCTTTTTTGGCTTCCTTCTCGTCTGAATTGCCTTCTTCCTGTGCTGGTTCTTCGTCCTTTTTTTCACTCTGATTAGTTGTAGCTGTGTTTTCCGAACAAGAGACCAGGAAAAAAAGGAGAAGCACTCCTGAGAATAGCAAAGCTAGTTTTCTCATGTTGTTCACTTCCTTATGTATGTATTGACATTCTTCTGTCTATTATTCTAGATGTACTCCTTAAATTCAACATTTATCCAGGAAGTTCAATATTTTCATAGCCATTTGAGAAGAGGGATCCCGCTCAGACAAGTGGATAGAAACTGCCAGATGGCTTTCGTAGCGTATTTTTTAGAACTATGATGAAAGTAAGATTACGAAGAACCGTATCATTAGGAAGTGCGGGCTTTTCTTAATCCGATAAAATCCGTATAGAAAATATCGAGTGAAAAATCAATGGTTACACTATGATGTAACTGTAAAGGAGGGGAATGAAATGTTACAAGAATTCAATCAATTAATGGACTACATCGAGAAAAATTTAACGAGAGAGATCTCCGGAAAAGAAATATCAAAAATAGTCGGGCTGTCTGATTATCATTTTAAAAGAATGTTTTCGTATATGGCAGGAATGTCATTGAACGAGTATATCAAAAACAGAAGATTATCAGCAGCGAATGTTGAATTAATAAACGGTGCGAAGGTTACCGATCTTGCCTATAAGTATGGCTATCAATCAATCGAAGGGTTTTCAAGAGCCTTTCGCGAATGGTGTGGCTTTTTACCTTCAGAAGTAATGAAGAATAAAATTCAAAAATCATTTCCCAAATTTTCATTCTTTATAGATATAAGAGGAGGATTTTCGATGGAATTCAAAATTGAAAAGAAAGAGAAGTTTAATATAGTCGGTGTATCGAAAAGGGTGCCCATACAATTTGAAGGTGCCAATCATGCAATTTTAGAACTAGCTCAGTCCATTACCGAACAGCAAAGAAACGAGATGCATCAATTAGCCGATGTATACCCCCATCAAGTCTTGAACGTATCTTATAATTTTGATGATGGTTACTTGGAAGAAAAAGGTCACTTAACGCATATGATTGGCTTTGCAACAACAAAAGAAAATCCATTTGCTGATTTAGAACAACTTTCTATCGAGGAAAGTCTGTGGGCAATTTTCCCTAACCAAGGACCATTCCCTGCTACTCTTCAAGAAACGACTGCGAAAACTTATTCAGAATGGCTGCCATCATCGGGTTATGAAATCGCCGACCTGCCTGGAATTTCTTTTACCAAGCATGATGGTACTTATGAAAATGTATATAGCGAAGTTTGGATGCCAATAAAGAAAAAAAGTAAGTACTGAAGGTATAAGTTGTGGCTGAACTGGCATCCAGATTAAAATGGTATAAAACCTCAAATAGAGAGGCCGCGGAGAACTCAATAGTTTCAGCCAAACGCCTCTCTTTATTGACAAATGTAAGATTTTTACTAGACTGAAAAATAGTAGTATCCTCAAATTCTTCTGTGCTTTTCTTTTAGATTTGCTGCTCCGCTTCTATTTTCTGCAATCTAAGCCACTCGCATGAACATCATTTATTTTAAAAATCTGTCCGCAGTTCAAATAATTAACTAGGAGGAAATATATGGGATTTGAAGAAGATATCAGGCCTTTTTGAATGCTCACTTGCAGGCAAGAACCGGTGAACGGCTGCGGCGCTTGCAAGAAGGTCACAACCAGGCTGAAATGTTGTTTTTGAAGCAAGTGTGGTGGCCAACATTTTACCACTTCAAGTATCTTCACCCAGAATATGAAGTCGATGATTTCAAGGATGGCAAAAGGTATTTGGATTTTGCCTATATTCGTCCTGGTGTCCGGATATGTTTTGAGGTCGACGGGTATGGGCCTCACCTAAAGAACATGAGCAGATGGCAATTTTCCGACAGCCTGGAACGTCAAAATCAGTTAGTGATTGACGGATGGACCGTGCTCCGCTTTTCTTATGATCAAGTGAAAGAGAAGCCTCGTCAATGCCAACAGATTGTTCAGCAAGTGATTGGCCAACGGCTGGGTGATGAACTTGACCAGACATCTTTGTCTATTGTCGAAAAGGAAATCCTTCGGCTAGCGGTTCGAAAAGGAGAATCCATATCTCCTAAAGAAGTGGAGAGGTATTTGAAGTTAAGTGACAAGACGGTAAAAAAGGTGCTTTCTCAACTCGTCGATAAAAAGATGCTGATTCCCGCATCTGGGATCAAGAGGGTCCGCTCTTATCGATTGGGAGATCAGGTTAAACGCCCAATCTGATAAATAGACGGAAAAATTTCGCTTAATATGAAAATATCATAAGAAAACGCTTAAATAGACGGAGAGATTCCGCCTATCAATCCAAAAAATGGAAAAATGTGGGGGTTTTCGCTACTTAATCGGAAAACTTCCGCTTATTTGCCTCAAAATGAGCTCGATTTTTCATATAACGGAAAAAATTCCCCTTATTTATAACCGAAATGATCCCCATTCTTCATATAATCGGAAAACCTCCGCTTATTTTTCTTTCATTATTTCCTTAATTCGTTTAAAAAATTCTTATTTAGATGCGTTACAGAAACAGCACCATTCCATTATGTATGGAAGGTGCTGTTTTGCTTGCCTACCAAACTAACTAACTTAATAAATGTTAACTATTTTAATATAAGGTTGACATATATCATTCGATTGAATATTATCATAATTGAATTAATTATATATTTATTTTGAGGAGAATACGTAAAATGAAAATTAAAGAAATTACTTTTGTTGCGGTGTTTGCTGCTGTCATGGGTGCTCTAGGTATCGTTCCGCCTATTACTCTTTCGTTTACACCCGTACCTATTACATTGCAAACACTAGGTGTCCTTATTGCAGGGGGAGTATTAGGGGCAAGATTAGGAGCAATGAGCCAAACTGTCTTTTTACTGCTAGTTGCTGTTGGAGTACCTCTTCTATCGGGAGGCCGAGGCGGATTAAATGTATTTGTTGGACCGAGTGTTGGTTATTTAATTTCTTGGCCAATTACAGCATTCGTTATTGGATATCTCTTATCACGTATAGCAAATTTAAAACTACACCATGTTTTATTTATTAATCTGACAGTTGGAATCCTGCTTATCTATTTAATTGGTATCCCTGTTCAAGCATTAATCATGCACATATCAGTATTAAATGCTGTAAAAGTTAGTTTAGTTTATCTTCCTGGGGATGTGTTAAAAGCTGTACTAGCTTCGATTTTAGTTTACAGACTAAGAAAGCACCCAGTTTTTTCAAGATCACTGGCAGCGAGCTACTCTAATAACGCAACTAAAATATGTAAATCCTAAAGATACACCTTGATGTGTCTTTTTCTATAGAGGTGATAATGATGGGCAATATAACTAAATCATATGAAACTTCTGCTAAAATTTTCTCAAACAAAATAGCCATTCATACTAATCATCAACAAATCAATTATCAAAAATGGAGTGAATTAGTCAATCAAACGGCAAATTGGCTGCACTCACTGCATTCAGAAAATAAAACAATAGGAATCCTTCTGCCTAATGGAATCCCTTTCCTGCAACTCTTTGCAGGTGCATCCAAGGCTGGCTGGATTGCGGTTCCGTATGATTTGAAATGGAAAACAATTGAATTAGAAAAGAGAGTAATACTTTCCAATCCTTCGATCATTGTCACAACAAGAGAGATTTACTATCAGATTAAACATATTATTCCAAATGTAATGAGTTTGGATGACAGTTTACGGGAAATCTTCCGGTTTGAAGCAAACATAATTAGGCATACACAAGAAAATTTGCCTTTTTATATTGGCTTCACTTCTGGCACAACCGGAGATCCTAAAGCATTTGTCCGTTCTCAGGATTCATGGCTGGCGAGCTTTGATTGTAACCGTTTTGACTTCGAAATAAATGAATCGGATCATGTATTAATTCCTGGAGCCTTAGTGCATTCTCACTTTCTTTATGGAGCTATCAGCACTTTGTATTTAGGAGGAACCGTCTATTTATTAGACAAATTTTCTCCTATTGAAGGGCATTCATGGATACAATCCTATCCCATTACAACGATGTATGTTGTTCCAACAATGGCAGAGGCATTTCTGAAACAAGGAATTCAAATCAATAAGTCTATAAAAATCCTTTCATCGGGTGCAAAATGGCCTGAAAGGTTAAAATTAGAAATCTGTCATATTTTTCCTAATATAACCATGTATGAGTTTTATGGAGCCAGTGAATTGAGTTTTGTTACTGTACTTTCTAATCGAGATGGTATGAAAAAGGCAGCAACCGTTGGGAAGCCATGTTACGGCGTAGCGGTACAAATACGGCAGCAAGATCAGGTCTTAGCAAAGCCCAATGAGATTGGAAGGATCTATGTAAGAAGCGGGCTGATAATAAATGGATACATTGATCACAATGGAAGGACCGTTCATTCAATTCAGGATGAAGAGGGATGGGCTACAGTCGATGATATGGGCTATTTTGATGAAGATGGCTATTTATATATTATAGGCCGTGAGCAAAATATGATTTTATATGGAGGAATCAATATTTTTCCTGAAGAAATAGAGAAAGTGATTTCCTTGCATCCGGATGTTGAGGAAGTTGCTGTAATTGGTCTGCCAGATTTGTATTGGGGTCAGGTTGTGGCTGCGGCAGTGAAAGGAAAGGGACGCCCATTAGAGTTAAAAAGACTTTGTAAAAAGTATTTGTCTTCTTATAAAATTCCTCGCAAATGGTTTTTTCTATCTGAAATGCCATATACAACGAGCGGAAAGATTGCTCGTGCTGAGCTAATAAAACAAATGGAAAGCAAGGTGACCAGTGATTAAAAGAGCAGTAATTGTCCATGCGAAACGTACACCAATTGGAAAAGTGAGTGGGATTTTATCGGGAATTCAGCCACATGAGCTTGCGGTACCGCTTCTCCAGTATTTAGTGAATGGACTAGAAGAAAAGATTGATGACATCATTTTGGGGAATGTTGTTGGGCCAGGTGGAAACATAGCCCGGTTTGCTGCATTAGAAGCAGGATTACCTCATTCTGTAACGGGACTTACAATTGACCGTCAATGCAGTGCAGGATTAGAAGCGATTCGAATGGCATGTTACTATATCCAAGCTGGAGCTGGCCGTTGTTACATTGCTGGTGGTGTAGAAAGCACGAGTACCTCTCCCTTTCCATCAAGAGCAAGATTTTCTCCTGAAAAAATTGGCGACCCTGATATGGGCGTTGCTGCAGAATATGTGGCGGAAAAATATTCCATTTCGAAAGAAATGCAGGATGAATATGCACTATTAAGTTACAAGCGTAGCTGGGAGGCGTATGAAAAAGGGTATTTTACTCAGGAGATCATTCCGATTGGGGATTACCATCTGGATGAAGAACTATTTAAAAAAAGAAAGCTTGAGGTACTATTAAAAAGGGCGAAGCCCATATTTAAAAAGAACGGTACGGTTACAGCAGCGAACAGCTGCGGTATTCATGACGGGGCTTCAGCTGTTCTTGTTATGGAAGAAAGTATAGCATTAAATAATGGCTTCCGGCCTATCCTGCGATTTTTGGATAGTGAAATCTCAGGTGTACATCCAAATTATCCCGGAGCATCCCCTATTCCTGCTATTCAAGCCATATTAAACAGAAACCGGTTAACCATTGCGGATATTAACTTAATCGAAATAAATGAAGCTTTCTCTTCGAAGATAGTTGCCTGTATGAAAGAACTTTCTATTCCATGTGACCAAATAAATGTTTGCGGGGGAGCTTTATCGTTAGGACATCCTTATGGAGCTTCGGGAAGTATCTTGGTCACAAGGCTTTTCTACGAAGTACAAAGACGAGAGAATGTCAAATATGTACTAGCGGCAATAGGCAGCGGTGGAGGAATCGGATCAGCAGTCCTATTCGAGGTGGCAATATGAAAACGAAGGAGTATGAAATTATTTTTACTCAAGAAGATGTACTGCAATTTATCCAATTGATTGGTGATCAAAATTCCATCTATCTGAGTGCTGAGGGGGCAAAAGACTATGGTTTCGAAACAATTCCTCTTCCTCCGACCATGCCAATGATGGCTTATAAATGGTTTGAAACTCCATGGGAGCTTCAACAGCCCAGCATTCATCGAAAACAGAAATGTACCCTACATCAAATAATGTATATAAATGAGATCTATAGAGCGGTAGTTGAAGTCACAAATTCATTTCAACGTCAAAAGCTTACTTTTATTAAACAAACTCTCTATTTATATAATAATGATGGACAACTTTGTTTTGAGGGAGTGTCGGATTTGATTTTGGGAGGTTTGAGATGAAAAAGCTTGCCTTTAAAATTACCGAAGAAGAGGTTGAACAGTATGCGGTGGTTTTAGGTGATAACAATCCCATACATTTAGATATAGAAACGGCAAAACAACAAGGATTTTCTAATAAAATTGTCCATGGTATGTTAACAGCAGCAAAAGTGTTAATGATGGTTTCGAACGAAATTCTCACTCCTCAAGAGCGGGTGTGTCAGCATGAATTTACATTTACCTCACCCGTTTATTTGGAAGTTCAAATAACTCTGACTATCAAACAAATGGAGCATAAAATCAGAGTAGAAGGAAAATGCGGGGAAAAAGTAGTCATAAAAGGATGGTTGGCAGTATCCAGATGAAATCCTCGATGATCATAAAAAACAAATGAAAAGTCGCCGAACATATAGCATCACACGAATTTTTTCATAATGGGAAAATAAAAGTTACATAGCCTTGTTCTTAATAAGATGGATCTCATTTTGATGCATTACGGTAAAACCGTATCATATGTAAATGAGGTTTTTTTCTATACAAAGAAGTATCTGTGACATAACTAAAATGCTCATCACTAAATACGCAGGGTCGAAAAAATCCGAACGATTCACCATTCTTTTTCTCGAATGATGAATCCAAGTTCGGATTTTTCTTTGGCTAGAATCCTTTTGTCTCAGCCTCTTTGTACATGAGAGGTAGTCCGAGGTCTGAAGAAACGGTGTTAGGAAATTTTGTCCTTGCTAAAAGCTTCACTCAAGTTAGTTTCATTGTTTTGGTCACTTGATTCGGCTTTATAAAAATCTTGTTTATCCAAGAACATGGTGGCCAAGGTACCCCCAATCAGACCCCAGAATGCCGCTCCGATATGAAGAATAGAAATCCCAGAGATTGTGATTATAAAGGAAAAGAGAGCGCCTGATTTGAATGGACCAGAGAAACTCATTTTCAAAGAGTCAACCAGTACACTAATCATGGCGATGCCACCTAGTAATTGAATTAATGAGGCAGGAATGACATGTGGAATTTGCGAAGCCATTGGAGAGAATAGAGCTAATAGACAGGATAATCCTCCTAATACAATAGCAGCGACATACCTATGTTCAAGTTTTCCTGATTCTTTATTAACAAGTAAGCCTGTCATGGGACCTGCAATACAGGCAGGGTGGCCTCCAAAAAAAGCATTTATAATGGTACCGATTCCGCTCCAATTGGTCATGGCATTGATCGGCGGACGATAGCCATGGGACTCTAACATAGCAATCCCTTGGGCATTTTGAATAGCAATAACCGTTAAGAGTAATGGAATAACAAGTTCCCCTACAACGGAAAAACTAAATGATGGGATGATAAAATGGGGAATGCCCATTGTGATATGGAGAGACTGTACAGATACGTTCGGCAAAAATTTAAGACAAAGAATGGCTGCAATGATCGCCCCCAATATAGGAGGAAACTTTTTTGAAAATCGTAAGAAAAAAGAAAGAGCAAGAAAAACAAGTAACGGGATTCCGTTGAGTAAAGGATTTTTTACAACCGAGCCGATCATTTCAGTTCCGAAAGGGAGTAAGACGCCTGACACCATCCCCATCATAACTGGCATAGGCAAAACCTTCATCAATTTTGTAACAACGCCAGATAATCCTAAAAGAAAAATAAGGATCCCAGTTATAATATAGGCACCAACCACTTGGTTGAAAGAAAAATGGGTTAAGCTTGAGCCTACAAGAATGGCTCCAGGTATTGAAAAGGCATAGCCTATGGGTTGCCCATAATATAAGGAGACGATGAGCGTTAGGAGTCCCCCCATTCCATATATGGCGAAAATCCATGAGCTGGTTGTGCTATCAGACAAATGACCTTTTGCAGCAGCTTGTAAAACAATTAATAATGGTCCAGCTGAACCAAAAAGCCAGGCCACAAATCCATTCGATATATTCCCAACCGATAAAAGCTTGGGAAATTGTATGATATTTTTTTTGAACAACAAAGTCACCCTCCTTCAACTTATGAATTAAACTACATCATAGTGTATACTTAATTTAACAATACTTAAAATATCTGTTTTATCTTTTTACTATACAATTTAGGTATGATGGAGGTTTCATCTTGGATATTCGACAGTTAAAATACTTTGTCACTATAGCAGAAGAAGGTAAGATCACGACAGCTGCAAAGAAATTAAATATTGCTCAACCTCCTTTGAGCAGACAACTCAAACAAATGGAAGAAGAGCTAGGCGTCATTTTATTTGATCGAGATAACAAAAGTCTCAATTTAACCTTGGAGGGGGAAAGATTACATCTTCGAGCAAAAGAACTTTTAAATAAACTTGATGAAACAATGGTTGAAATTCAAGAATTGAGGAAAGACGCCAGCGGGATTTTATCTGTGGGATCCAATCTTTATTGTGCATCTCTAATTCTTTCTAAGGTGGTTGATATTCGTGAGAAAAATCCTGGTCTTACTTTCAAAGTATGGGAAGGTGAAACGATTCATCTCATAAAAATGTTATCTAAACGTCAGATTGAGATTGCGATAACAAATAGTCCAATAACAGAAAAAAGTATCTCTCAAATGCCATTGGAAAGTGACCCATATGTGCTTGTTTTGCCTGAAAAATGGACATGGAGTGGATCAGAACAATGCAGGTTAGAGGAAATCATCGATTTGCCATTGATTCTTCTGCGGCCAAACTATGGTTTAGGTGCGTATGGACAAATTGTCAATGAATTTCAACGGTTAGATTTAGAACCAAATATCCTGTGCGAATGTCAGGATTTAATTATGTTACTTGGTCTCGTTTCATCTGGGTTTGGTGCAACGATCTTACCTCTCTCATTATTATCCCTCCATTCGTTGGGAGGATTTAGAGTCATTCAGCTAAAGGATCAGACCTTAATATCTGAACCCAAAGTAATTTGGAGGAAGAATAGTTACTTATCAAAAGCAGCAAAAGAATTTTTAAATCTTTTTTAGACGCCAAAATGATTTACTCAAGGTAATGAAAAATCCGAACTATGATTCAAATTTCTTTAAGTTAGAAATCGAATCAGTTCGGATTTTCTGTTTAAGAGCTATAATATTCTATAATCATTAGCCTTTTGAGTTGACCTTTTTAGTTATGTCCCAGCCACTTTCTTAAAAATTAGCTTAATTTATATACTTGCAACCGAACCGCCATCTACCCGGAGGTTTACACCATTAATAAAGGAAGCCTGTTCAGAAGCAAGATAAACCACAGCAGACGCTGCTTCATCAACTGTTCCAGGCCGTTTTACTTCGACATGTGGACGGTTTTCCTTTAAAAATTGTTGAGTAGCTTCTTCATAGTTTATATTCAGCTGCTTCGCATTATCCTTTAAAAGATTTTCCAGCATTGGTGTCATGATAAATGCTGGTGATACAGTGTTCACGAGAATTCCCTTTGAGGCATATGTCTTTGATAAGCTCTTTGAAAAATTGATAATTGCTGCCTTTGAAGCATTATAATGAGGCATAAACGAATCAGGCTGAAGTCCTGATTCCGATGAAATATTAATGATTCGTCCAAATTCGGCTTTTTTCATAAAAGGGATAACTGCTTTAGTTACGCGGACAGTCCCAAATACATTCACATCAAATATATGCTGCCAGGCCTCCATATCCAATGTTTCAAAATCATCAAATCCACTGGCTATTCCTGCATTATTTACTAGTATATCGATTGATTTGAAGCGGTCGATTGCAGAGGAGACCAGATGTTCCACATCAGCTTGTTTCGTTAAATCAGCCTGAACGGCAAGCACATTGCCTCCGAGCTTTTCAATTTCCGCTGCTGCTTCTTGTAATGCTTCTTCACCACGGCCACAAATTACACATTGGTGCCTTCCTTGGCAAACGCGGCGGCAATTGCTTTTCCAATACCTTTACTGCCGCCTGTCACGAGTGCCGTTTTATCTTTTATTCCCAGTTTCACTTTAGATCCAATCCTTTCTATGGGAGTCTATTGTTGATTATCTTATTAATAATAATTACTAGTTATAAACAAATAATCAAATATTCTGCTCTCATACTCCATAAAGGAGAGGTGGGACAAAAGTATTTTCGCTGAAGAAAAATCCGAACTACAATTCAACTTTGTACAATTAGAATGTTGAAGTAGTTCGGATTTTTTCTAGTATAGAACATTTCTTACCTAAAATATTCGTTTTAAGTGTTGGACATTTTAGTTATGTCCGTCTTATTTAGTATAAGGTATATTCTTATACTTGCTGAGCAAGGACAATTAATATAACGATTCCCATTTTTATGTTGAACAATTCAAGGAAGCAGAGATGGAATGAGATAAATGAACTCCTTATACAATAGGAAGCCAGCCAGGGATGGCAGTATAGTACTCCCACATTTTATCAGAAATAGCCAGTTCTTGTTGATCTTTTTTAGATAATGTTGTACGGATTTTGTCTTCTTCGCCGGCTTGTACTTTTTGTACCCACTGAGGTTCCATTATCAATTCCCTCCCTAAAGCGATTAGAGGTACACCTGTTTCAAATGCTTCCATCACTTCATCGGGTGTCCGCAGCATTCCAACACCCATCACAGGAACACGATCGCCGACACGTTCGTGAATCATAACAACACGGGATGTTTGATCGTTATTATCACGGATCGATCCCTTCCAATAGCCGCCGACAGAAATATGGAGATAATCCAGGTCCTGGTCTGCTAACTTGTCCGCTAATTGCAACGTGTCTTCCATGGTGATGCCAGGATTCTCTCTTTCTTCAGGCGATAACCGATAGCCGATGATAAAAGGTTTTGTTGCATGTTCTGAAACTGCTTTTTTAACCGCGTCAACTACAGCAAGAGGGAAGGACATACGTTTTTCCAGAGTTCCACCCCACTTGTCAGTTCTGCGATTTGAGTGTGGAGAAAAGAATTGCTGAATCAAATACGTATTGGCACCATGGATTTCAACTCCATCATACCCAGCTTCGATTGCTCTTCTGGTTGCTTCACCAAATGCTTTAATAATTTCATCGATTTCGTCTGCAGTCATTTCCCGAGGTACCACGGCATCGTCCCGTTCCGCTGCTACCGCACTCGGAGCAATTGGTTGACGATCTAGCAATTCTTCAGGCGGGCACATTCTGCCACCGTGAAAAATTTGTAAAATCGCCTTTGATCCTTTTTCCTGTATAGCTGTCGCCACACGTCTTAAACTAGGGATTAGGGAATCGGAATATGCACCAAATTCACCCGGGAATCCTTTTCCATTCCTGGTAACGTATGTGCATGCGGTGATTACTGCTCCTACACCACCGGCACGTTCTTGATAATACGCAACTTCTTCGTCTGATACTTCACCATTTTCATGTGCCGCCGTATTGGTCATAGGTGCCATTGTAATACGGTTCTTTATTTCAACTCCAGAACGGAAGGTAAATGGTTTAAAAGCAGCTTCATATTTTGGATTCATCTTATTTTCTCCTTTTGTTTATATCGGGTTTGTTAAAGGTTTTTGCCATTTAGAAAATCGATAAGATAGACTACACAATTTTTTTGACAGGCACTTTTTTATATTCTATACAAAAAATTCACTGTGAAACATTAAAAGCTTGCCGTAGGGATCGCGCAGTTTTGACCTATTTTAGCTGAGTAATTTCTGCCAATATTTCATAGGAATGAAGGCGGGCCTTATGATCGTAAACCTGGGCGATTGCCATGATTTCATCGGCTTGACTTTCATCCAAAAACTTTTCCAGCTTTTCTTTTACGGTTTGAGGACTGCCGACAATCGAAGTTCCTAATTGATTCTCTAGTGCAGCTAATTCATAATCGCTCGCTATATCATTAATATTATCCACTGGCGGCTGCAATGGAACTTCCTTCCCGCGCATCAAATTCAAGAACTGCTGCCGCAATGTTGTAGCGAGCAGCTCAGCTTCTTGATCTGTGTCGGCCGCAATAATGTTTAGCCCTACCATTGCATGCGGCTTGTCCAGTACTTTAGAAGGCTTAAACGAACGGCGATACAGCTGTATCGCCGGCAGTGTGTTATGCGGCGAGAAATGGCTCGCAAATGCAAACGGCAGTCCAAGCTCTCCTGCAAGCTGGGCACTGTATCCGCTTGAACCTAACAGCCAAATAGGTATGTTTAACCCCTCACCCGGAATTGCTTTAACATGACTATATCCTTGTGCCAGGGAAGGGTCAAAGTAATTCCGGAGCTCAGCCAGCTGCTCAGGGAAATCTTCTCCTGAACTTCTCAAGTCACGTCTTAATGCACGTGCGGTAAGCTGATCAGTGCCTGGTGCACGGCCCAAGCCAAGATCAATACGTCCCGGATATAATGATTCCAGAGTGCCAAATTGTTCAGCAATAACAAGAGGTGCATGATTCGGCAGCATAATGCCGCCTGAACCTACCCGGATTTTTGATGTACCTGCTGCAACATGAGAAATGACTACCGATGTTGCAGAGCTGGCGATAAATGGCATATTATGATGCTCAGCGAGCCAATATCGGTTATACCCCAGCTTTTCAGCGAGCCGGGCCAGCTCCAAAGTATTGCGAAAAGAATCTGCCGGCGTACTTCCATCTGCAATCGGAGAGAGATCCAGGACCGAGAATGGAATATCCGTAATTTGTTTTGTATCATTTTCAGGCATATGCTCATCTTCTTTCTTTAAAAATTTCGTTTCAATCCTATAAAAGAATTTACAGGTTGTTTTCTTTGTCTTTTTTTACTGCTTCAATCTAAGTCACATTAATATAACTGTTTAACATCTGCAGAAATTACATCCTTTATTAGACTAGACACTGTTTAATATACGGCCGCCTGAGCCAAAATTTCATAAGAGCGCAGCCGTGCCGTATGATCAAAAATCTCTGTATGAGCCATAATTTCATCAGCGTCAGTCTTTTCTATTAACTCATGGAGCTGCTGCTTCACATCTGCAGGGTCCCCGATGATGGAAGTGAAAAGCTGTTCTTCAACTGCCCTGCGTTCATTATCGTTCCAAAGCTCGTCCATATTATCAACAGGAGGCAAAATGGGCGAAGGCTGTCCGCGGGTTAACAAAAGAAATTTTTGATACATCGAAGTGGCAAGCCTTTGTGCCTCCTGTTTCTCATCAGCAGCCACCACTTGAACGGCTAACAGTACATAAGGCTCCTCCAAAAATTGAGACGGACGAAAATAATTCCGGTACAGTTTTATGGCCTCCATCATGTTACCTGGAGCAAAATGTCCTGCGAAAGAGAATGGTAACCCAAGTATTCCAGCCAATTGTGCACTATAAAACCCTGAACCTAACAACCAAATTGGCACATTTGTTTTTTCTCCGGGAATGGCGTGAACCCTAAATGAACCATTCTTAGCGGCTGTTCCTGTGCCATAAAGATATGCGATAAGCTCCTGAAGCCGGGCATCAAATTCAGGTTCACCAGCAACCCGCTGCCGCAATACATTTGCTGTATGTTGGTCGGTGCCAGGTGCCCGCCCCAATCCAAGGTCGATCCGGCCAGGGAAAAAGGTTTCCAATGTTCCAAATTGCTCAGCCACGGAAAGAGGAGAATAATGGGAAAGTAGCATTGCCCCTGAGCCAATACGCATTTTTTCCGTGACAGAGGCTACTCGTCCAATTACGATCGGGGATGCTGAACTCGCCATGCCCGCCCAATTATGATGTTCAGCAAGCCAAAACCGTTTATATTCCCATTGCTCTGTTTTCTTTGCTAGATCAAGCGTATTTTGAAGGGAAAGTTCGGCAGATCCTCCCTCGACAATTGGGGAGGGATCCAGTACTGAAAGTTCTATTTTCTTTGGCATAATTCTTCCTCCTTTTATCCAATTTAATTTTTAAAGCAACCCTGTATCTTTATGGGTTGGAAAGTAGGGTAAAACAAATTCTCCAAGTTCCTGGATAACTTCCTCTGGCGGGCGCTTGGAAAAATACAGAACAAACGCCAAATGGTTGACACCAATTGCTTGAAATTGATGAAGTAGATCAACTAAACGGTTTCTTCCCACGGAAAAGCCTAATGGTATGGGGACAGGCATTTCATCGGGGTTTTCCAATAAATTGATGAACAAGCTTTGAGAAAAGGGTTTAAAATCTCCTGGAGCATAAACTTCAGTTAAAGCACGATAATCCTGGATAAGCTGCGCCTGTTGAATAATGCTTCTGGGGTATTGAAGCCACCCATCCCCATTCCTGGCTATCCAATCGATAGACTGATTGCTAAATCCAGTCACCATGGTCGGAATCGAAGATACAGGCTTTGGGATTAACCTCATATCTGTACCATCGATCAGCCCGGCGTGGCTGTGGATTGTCGGCTGATCCTCTTTTAACAGCCGGTCGAGAATTTCGAAATTTTCTTTAAATAACGGACCGCTTTCTTGCTTAGATATCCCTAAAGCTGTAAAGTCTTTTTCTCTGTCCCCTGATGCCACTCCCATAATCAATCGACCTGGAAACAATTGATCGATTGATGCAGCTTCCTTGGCTACCCTGACGGGGTGACGCAAAGGGAGAACTACACTTCCTGTCACTAACGCAATATGCTTCGTATAGGCAGCAAGATACGTCAAATAAATCCATAAATCGTACTTTTGGCCGTTATCCTCAATATTCAAATTCTGCATCGTAATATCACGGAGCCATAATGAAGCAAAGCCATATTCCTCAATCTTACGAGCAAGCTCCAGCTGATTCTCCATAATTGGATTTTTAGACATCCTGGCAGTCGGGAGGGTGAATCCGAGTGTCATTTTGTCTTTCTGATACATGCTGTTATAGGCGTGATGATTTTGCAAACCCACTCTTGGTCCTCCTTAAAAGGTTATATTTTAAAGCCTATATACTTTTCAAACTGTTTAATGGTTTCCTCATTGCGTCGATAATAAGTCCATTGTCCGATTCGTTTCATTTCCACCAGTCCGCTTTGCAATAGGATAGACAAATACTGAGAGGTTGTTGGCTGTGATAGTCCTACTTTGCTGCGAATATCACTAACACAAACCCCGCCAGCAAAGTCTTTTTCTTTGATGACATGGGCCCGCGGGGGAAAATTATTATCAGGTTCTTTTAACATTTGCAGAATGTTTACTCTTATTTGATTTGACAGAGCCTTGAAAATTTCAACTGCCTGTTCGTCATTCATCATATTTGATTTCCGATTCAACGCTGCCCGCCCCTTTCTGATCTTCATTAATCTAAGAAAATAATATTGATAATTTGGGATATCTCTATATTATGTTCCGTTATACACCAAAATCAAATTATATGCTTGAGACAGGGCTAGGAAACGGCTTTCAAGGCACTACACAAATTAGCTTAGAGAACAGGTGGCGGAGAGATGAGAATTATTTTGCCCATCTTTTTAAAATCAATTCAATAAAGAAAAAAGGTGTCTCTTTTGAGGAAGAATACGCTTCTGTGTTGAAAGCAAACAACTATTTTCACACTTTTTTTACTTTATTTGTAGTGAACAACATATACATTCTATAGAAGAAAATTATGACTATAGGAGGTTTCCATGGATCAAAAGGATCAAAGCCATCAATTAGACCAAATAAAGCAAATGCAACAAATGTTTAAAGCAAACATGAAAACTCAGCCTTATCCCATGTACCCTAACTATGGGAAAATTACACGTTACGAAGAAATTCCGATAAGTTTACCTGAACAGCGCCAGCTGCGCCATCCCGGAGTGGAAAAATTAATGGTACCCCTTCCAATTATCGAAAACCCGAACTATAAAGGGAGTGAAAAGTTAACAGGAAAAGTAGCACTTATTACAGGGGGTGACAGCGGTATTGGTGCAGCAGTAGCAATTGCGTTTGCTAAAGAAGGCGCAGATATTGCTATTTCATACTTAGATGAACATGAGGATGCAAATAGAACAAAAACGAGGATTGAACAACTCGGTCAACGTTGTTTTCTAATGCCTGGTGACTTGCGAGACAAACAACAGTGTATCTCCATTGTAGAACAAACAGTAAATACGTTTGGACGTCTTGATATTCTTTGTAACCACGTTGGTATCCAATTCCAACAGCTAAGTCTGCTTGACATTACAGATGAGCAATTTGATGACACCTTCAAAGTTAATATATACTCTCATTTTTACACAACAAGAGCAGCGCTTCCTCATTTAAAACCAGGCAGCTCCATCATTGGCACTTCTTCAGTAGTGACGTATGTAGGTGAGCAGCAAATGATTGATTATACGGCCACAAAAGGCGCAATAGTTGGTTGGACACGTGCCTTGGCTAAAAATGTCGTGAAACAAGGGATCCGAGTCAATGCCGTCGCCCCCGGCCGAATTTGGACCCCGCTTATTTCAGCAAGTTTCTCGTCAGACCAAGTCGCTGTATATGGGGCATTCAATCCAATGGAACGAGTTGCCCATCCTTTTGAACTCGCACCAACCTTTGTCTATCTTGCTTCTGATGATTCTCGTTTTGTTACTGGTCAAGTTCTTCATGTTGATGGAGGAGAATCCACACATTCTTAATGGAAGGGGGCTACCATTATGAGATATGAATTTAATCCAGAAGTAAAGCTATTGCTAGTAAACTATTCAAATGAAAAAGTAAAGATGGTCTATATGGAGGATTCCTGGCCAATGTCTAAAATAGCACTTAGACCACCATACTATTGCTACCCAAGTTACGAGCTGAATTATCCAATAATCTAAATAATAACAGACAAAAAGACTACTTCTATACACAGTATGGAGGTCCATTCAACATTTCGCTTAGGGTTCGCAATTATGCTAACTTTCAATTCATCCATTTAAACTAATAAGAAAATAGGATAATGGTTTAATAACGACTTTTATACAGTCATCCTCACGATCAGTAGACATATGATAACCATGAATTGCTTATCCAAGGACCACTTTGTGTGTGGGGCAAACTCGTTATTCGTTATTTTTTCAAAAAAATTCAGGCATAAAATGTATAAATGATGCCTGTCCCATTCTCAGATTGATATTTCTAACCTAACCCAATGGAAACAAATTATAGCTGCCCCCGTATGTTCCTGATTTTGATGTGCCCAAATTTATGATGGATAAAAAGAAAGGTGTAAAGGTTAAAGCAGAATGTCCGCATTGTGGTGGCACCGTGCTTGAAGTGAGGAAAAGTCCTAAGTGAATGTTGCTCACTTGGGACGTAAGTTTAAGTCGGTTAACGATTTTGTTCTTTCTGTGTAGAAGTAAAAGATGCGGAAGGTTTAATAAATAAAATTATCCAATCCATTTATCAATAAATCAGGCTGACCCCGAGGTTATAAACACTTACAGGGTCATCTTTTTTATTTTCAGAGGAATTTTAGATATAATAAGGTTATATCCTTGAGTTTGAAAGGAATTTATTTCTATGAAAAAAAGGAGTAAATTAGAGGTTGAGATTTTCCTGATCTTTAACCATTCCAGTTTTTTTAAGATAAGGGATTATTAGGTGGGGATTTATTAGCAAAGAAAGTAAGAATGAGTTTGGAAAAACTTAGTCGCTTCCGAGTACATAAAATTTTTCACGGGGATCTTATATATAAAAATTGTACATACTATCATAATCCTTTCGGAAATGTAAATTTAACCCAAATGAGGTCGAAAAATGTCTAAAGAATTAATTGGCGTACATGCCGTTGTTACAGGAGGATCAAGTGGTTTAGGATATGCCATGGCAGAAGCACTTCTTAATGAAGGAGCAACAGTTGCAGTGGCATCCCGTCCGGGAGCAAAAACGACGGAAGCTGTAAAAAACCTTCAAGATAAGTATTCGAATGTTTTTGAACTTCCATTGGATGTCAGGTCAGAGAAATCGGTACAAGATGCAGTGAACTGGGTAAAAACAGAATGGGGTAAAATCGATGTCCTCGTGAACAATGCCGGGATAGGCATGAGGACTGTAAACCCAAAATTCCTTACAGAACCACAGCCTTTCCATCAGGTCTCTCCTGAAGGATTTCGAAATCTAATCGATACAAATGTGACCGGTTATTTCCTAACCTCCCGGGGGTTCGCTCCTCTGATGGTCGAGCAGGGAAGAGGGAAAATCATCAATATATCAATGAATTATGAAACCATGAGACGAAAAGGATTTGTCCCATACGGCCCTTCTCGTGCCGCAACCGAGTCCCTGTCATTTATCATGGCTGAAGACCTGCGTGAATTTGGAGTGACGGTAAATATGCTGCTTCCTGGCGGGGCCACCGTAACCGGAATGATACCTGATGAAGTGAGATGGGAGCTTGAAGGCAACTCTCTGCTTTTGAAGCCGGAAATCATGGCAAAACCTATCGTTTATCTTGCTTCCAAGCAATCTGAAGGATTAACAGGTGAACGCCTAGTCGCAGTCGAATTTGACAGCTGGTTAAAAAACAGAACCAAATAAAATGAGCGAAAGACTTCTTCTTTGGCGAAGAAGACTTATTATTGAAAATCTGTATTTAAAAGTTACCTAAACGGCAAGCCTATTCCCCATATCCTTATCGATTTAAAGCGTAATTGTCATTATTGATATTATCTAAAAAAATAACCATCAGAAAAGTTGTTAAATAAGTATTTTATTGCTGAGATCCAGGACTTAGTTTCTTTGTTAAACAACAGTACATTCCCAGAATTTCATGAAACTCTGGAATCGTAAAGTAGTTATAGAGGTGATGCCATTGAATAATTTAATAGCGAGCAATATACCGGCTAGTCTCTCTTGGTTTATAATGAAACATTAAAAAAAGAGAACCATTCTATGACTTGAAAGCCATTTAAGAGTGCGATAATGGTCCTCAACTTTAAATAAAAAGTGACCTTTTGTGTCGGATGCGCTTGCATGTTGATGAATCGTCAGTGAATCGCTCTCGACTATCAAGTGCGTTGCTGTCCCTCTATTTCATGCACCTTAAATCAAAAATAGGACGGGGTATTTCTTTTAAACATAAAATTTACCCATAAACTTCTATTGAGACAATGGAGACAGTTATATCTAATGATACCTTCATTTCTTTCATTTAAAATAGTTTATTTTTACCTTAGTCGTTTTCAAACCTAAGATCACTAATCCCCTCCTCAACCAGATCTTCGGAAATAGAACAACTGCAAAAATATCGTCGCAGATGAAATAGAAGGCATTAGAAAAATCAGATACTTTCGTTCATTATCATAAACAACATAAAAAAAATTTGCTTCCTTCAGGTGAAAAATGCAAAATGCGATGAGTGCTTTTCATCGGTGTATACTTTGAGAGGGAAGCGAGTTGATTTTTCTTGACTTCATAAACTGTAAATATTAAAATTACAGTAATCCTTTTGAACAGGAAGCAATTAATTTGAAAAATGGCTTTTAAAATAGTTTAATTTGTTAGGGACATTTACCAGATCATTGCTTCGTAATCTGTAAACTATTTTATTACAGTATGTTCCATGAAAATAAACTGTAATTTTTTTAGTACATTAAAATGGGGTAAGTTTGTATTTTCTTAAACATTAAAATACTTTTATTAAAATTATAGCAATGAATTGGAGGGTATAAAAATGGCTATCTCACACGTAACTGATCATACATTTAGCACTGAAATTAAAGAGGGATTAGTTTTAGTGGATTTTTGGGCACCGTGGTGTGGTCCTTGTAAAATGATTGCACCTGTATTGGAGGAAATCGATGGTGAAATGGGTGACAAAGTTAGAATTATCAAACTAAATGTAGATGAAAACGCAGGAACAGTAGGGGAATTTGGTGTTATGAGCATTCCAACGTTGATTCTTTTCAAAGATGGAGTGGCTGTAGATAAGGTTATCGGGTTCTATCCAAAAGACGCTTTGACAGAAATAATTTCAAAGCATATGTAATGCAGACTCTTTAAAACGAGGGAATCTATATCTGAGCATACAAAAGTATGGAGATATCATTCTTATTGCTAGAACTTGCACAGATCGCTGAAATTTTTGACAGCCAAGGTAAACATATGAATGTATGATGTGCTATCAACAATTTTTTTCTTTTTGAAAAGGAAAAATAGTGAGTAAAAAGCACTCTTCATTATACCGCCAGAACGTTTTAATGAAGATGAGTTATTCAGATAAAAGAATTAGTTGGATAGAGTGGGTTCGGAAGTTAATTTCGAACCCGCCGCTTCCATTAATATAAGCATTTTTGGAATTCAAGGAGGTTTTTAATTTTGGGTAAAAAAATTGCTGCACTTATCACCAATTTATTTGAGGATGTTGAATTTACAGAACCTGCAGAAGCATTCAAAGAAGCTGGTCATCAAGTGTTTACAATTGATAAACATGCAGGAAATGAAGTAACTGGTAAAAAAGGCGCAACGGTAAAAATTGATAAAGCCATAGATGAAGTTAATCCTGCAGACTTCGATGCTTTGCTTATTCCGGGCGGTTTCTCCCCTGATTTATTACGTGAAGATGACCGCTTTGGTCAATTCTCAAAAGAATTTATCCAAGAAGGCAAACCTGTTTTAGCGATTTGTCATGGACCACAAGTATTGATCGATACAGACCTATTAAAAGGCATCGACATAACTGGTTTCAAATCTATTCGTAATGATCTAAAAAATGCAGGGGCTAACTACAAAGATGAAGAAGTTGTGGTAAGCAATAATATTGTGACTAGCCGTTTTCCAGATGATATCCCGGCATTCAATCGTGAAGCGCTAAAACTATTAGCAAAATAAAATAATGAAGCGTTGATTTATATTAAATTCACTAAAAGTAGTATGTAATATTGTTTTCAGATACAACCTAAAAAGAATTTTTTAAGGAGGGTTCATACAATGTCATTAAAAGGAAAACGTGTGGTCGTAATAGGAGGTACTTCTGGTATCGGATTATCTGCAGCAAAGGCATTTCTTGATGAATCTGCTCAAGTCATTATTGCAAGTCGTTCTGATGCAAAACTATCGGAGGCAAAGAATGTACTTGGTGGTAATGTGGAAGCATACAATATTGATTTTCGCAGTGAAGAAAAGCTAGCTGATTTTTTTAAAGTGGTAGGAAATTTTGATCACCTTGTCGTTACGGCAGGTGAAGGTGCAATGGGACATTTTAGTGACTTACCTGTTGCGGATGTTAGAGAAGCGTTTGATAGCAAGTATTGGGGGCAATATTTAACCGTTCGTGCTGCTATTCCATACTTAAATGATAACAGTTCCATCACATTGACCTCTGGTGTTTATGGAATCCGTCCGCCACAGGGGGCAACTACACTTGCTTCGATCAATTCAGCAATCGATGGATTGGTTAGGGGGCTTTCCGTAGACCTGGCCCCTATACGGGTAAATGTTGTTTCACCTGGTATTGTAGACACACCACTTTACGGAGGGATGCCTGACGAGCAAAGACAAAATTTATACAGCAAAATTGCACAGCAGCTACCTGTTAATCGCGTGGCACAGCCTGAAGACATTGCTGAGGCCTACGTGTACTTAGTGAAAAATGGTTTTACAACTGGTACTGTTCTTCTTATTGATGGCGGGGCTCACTTGGTGTAAGTGAGCGTTATAATGTTATTTTTGTGGCTATACTACAACAATGTATAGCCACATTTATTTTTCAAATAATAATGTAATTTTTTCATAAATGGTAATGATTTCAAGAAAATCAAGTTAAATATGAAAGGAATGATGAAAATGAGTTTGCGTGACCATGAAAAAGTTTTGAAAATTAAGCATTCACTTGAAAAACGTGTAGTAACTTTACCTGATGGAACCTTCCTTCCAAGCATTGGTCAAGGAACATGGTACATGGGTGAAAATCCTCAATCGAAAAACAAAGAAATCAAAGCTTTGCAGCTTGGAATTGACCTGGGCATGAAGCTAATCGATACGGCTGAAATGTATGGAAATGGCGATTCCGAACGTTTAGTTGGTGAGGCAATCAAGGGGCGCAGAGATAAAGTTTTTTTAGTATCGAAAGTATATCCTCATCATTCCGGATTAGATTTGATTGAAAGCGCATGTGAAAATAGTCTTAAACGACTGGGAACAGATCATCTTGATTTGTATCTTTTACACTGGAGAGGCCGTGTTCCTTTGGCAGAAACGATTGAAGGAATGGAGAGACTGCGCAAGGATGGTAAAATAGTAAGATGGGGAGTTTCTAATTTTGATACGGATGATATGACAGAGTTGTGGGATACCGCTAACGGAAAAAAATGTGTGACAAATCAAGTGTTATATCATCTAGGTTCTAGAGGAATTGATTATGATCTCCTGCCATGGCATCATGAACAGAACATGCCGATTATGGCCTATAGTCCCCTGGCCCAGGGAGGGAGCCTAAGAAGACAATTACTAAGCGATCCAACCATCATGGAGATTGCAGAAAAATACAATATGCAGCCATTACAAATTGCTCTTGCGTGGACCATTCGTTCGAACAACGTAATAGCTATCCCAAAAGCCGTTAAGGAAGAACATGTTTTAGCCAATGCTCAAGCTGCTACTATTGAATTGACCATAGAAGATCTGAACAGACTTGACGAGGTATTTCCGAAACCAACAAGAAAAATACCTTTGGATATTATATAAAATGAATGAGGACAAAGGGTTTGTACTCTTTGCCTAGGAGTACCTGTCAATATCCCTTCTCAAACTCTGATTTGTCAATAGAGTCCTAAAGTGATTTCTTTGTTTTCCTCTTTCATATATTCTCTTAAATTGCGAGATAATTACATCAGCAATATCGGTGATGATAGGCAAAAGTTTTAATTGCTATTTATACCGAAGGATAGTATAAACAGTAATTAAGGCTAGGTTAATAATGGAAGCGCACCTATACTATAACCAAAAAGCCAACTGGTTGTTGTACTCTTGATAAAATTTGTTAATTAGGTCGTGTAATTGCTCTGAATTTGGGGCAACGTTAGGCGGACTGTTTCCGTTATCAATGTATTTGCTTTGGATTACTTTCTGGACTAACGCCAACATATTTTGTAGGTTGATATTTTGGATCCTCATCAGTGTAAGCAAAGAAGGGATTGTTTAGATCTCCAGCCCAGTCCATCACGAATTGCATTCATTTTCCTCCCTAGTTCCATGAAGCAGTACAAGGAAGGGAACATGATTAGTAAAGCTTTACAGGACGCCTAGTTGATACAACACTTCTAATAGCTACTTGACAAAATAAACTGTAATATTTATTATTACACTATGTTAATTGATTTAAAAAAAGATGCAGAAGCTATATGTAAAGCAAAAGTGATTAGCTGTGCTGATTCTAAGGAGGCAGGCCATGAATAGTGATTTTACACTTGCCATTCATAGTTTAACTTATCTTGCGTTGCAGCCGGACCGTATGTCAACAAGTGATGGTATCTCAGAGAGTGCTGGTGTCCACCCAGTACGTATTCGTAAAGTGCTAAGCTTGCTAAAAAAACATGGATTTATAAAATCAAAAGAAGGAACCGGCGGCGGATTTATTTTTACTCTAGAGCTGAGTGAAGTTAATCTTTGGGATATATATATGATAACTTCTGAAGGTGCTTTGCAGCCTAAGTGTCCTGATTCAAATGAAAAGTGTATTGTGGGAGCGAATATGAAAAGAGTATTATTTACAATTTTCTTAGGTGCGGAAGAACATTTGGGTGAATATTTAAAGAACTATACAATTAAAGAAGTTGTCGATCTTGTAAATCAAGAACAAAATAGCGGCTGTGACTGATGGCCGTAGACTTCTTTTTATTAAATGTAATAAAAAACATTACAGATTTATCTGGGTATATATCTTCGCTGACCGCAGTTTAAAAAAGGTTCTTTCCTGATTACATTCATAAAATACAAAAATAACTTAAGAAGGTGAAAAAGGATGTTGACGAATGGTAATTCCGTTTTGAAAACAGGTGATTGGATTAAGGGAAAATCAGTGGATGGGGAATTAATAATTGGTTATATTGAGTCACAGAGTATTCTGGATGGAGTTGTTAAAGTAACGGTTGCTACGAGTGACAATCGTGAAACGCTTGGCAAAACAATTCCGATTTTAAGTAAAAATGTTAGGAAACTGCCACTTTCTAAGGCGGTAAACAAGGAACAAATTCTATTTCTAATAGACTTGGCATTATCAACGCGGGATGAAGCGTGGTTTATTGAGCTTTCTTCCAAATTAAACTCAATCAATCAGTTAGTCGATGGAGTACATTAAAACTTATTATATATAGATTTTTTAAATTAAATTACAACGTGTTTGGAAATATTCATTTTTCGTGAAAAATTTGCGATTAACCATTATATATTATTTTTTGAGGAATGTTAACATGGCTATTATGAAAGTAAATATGAATGCCTTTGGAATGACGGAGTAAAAGGGGGAAGGGAACGCTTAATGCAAACTTTCTTGAAACAGAAATTGCAATACCTGTATCCATAGGAGGAAGTGAGGATGGCGCAAATCCACAGGATGTACCTGCTTTTACCATTTTTGAGATTAATCTATTATTTTTAGGGGAAACCACTTAAACACGGTTTCCCCCTTTTCGTATTTAGGTTTATATAGTAGTGTGAATTTGAAATTACAAAGGTGATTTATTATTCACTTATTTAGTCTTTTGAAAAATTTTATTTTGTTTGGCAGAAAACCATCAATTCCAAAATTTTCGATAAGTATTTCTCCTGATTTTCATTATTGCATAGGGAACAGCAAGGGATGAAGTTCAAGGAGACACGGTGTCCGTCTTTAAGGAAAAATTAAATATTTCAATTTAGAAATATCAGTGAGACTTTGGTATTTAAATGTTTTTAACCATATCATTTCCAATTCATTCGTTTATAATATATATGTATGTAAAAATTTAACATGAGAGGGAGGGAACGGTTTGAATCATAAGACTCAGTTAAAGGCACTGGCTATGCAAAAAATAGCTCAAATCATGGACTCCTTATCAGATGAATCAAAAGGCAGATACCGTGCGGCAATCCAGGAGTTCGCTGATTTATACCTGGAGGATGAGCTCGTATTTCAGGAACTTTATTTTGCTTTCAAGCAAGCGTTCTCTTCCTGCGATATAAAAAGCACAAATGGGGAAGCGATTTATTATAGAAAAGAGAATGATGAACATGTAGTTCAGTTTAAACGGACCCATTATTGTTTACATGAAACTCTTTTCTTCCCTTTCGTTACTTCCTGCATTGAAATTATGAGAGAAGTGCTGCCGTTAGGGTCAGTGGTGAAGCTGAACCCGCTTTACTTTCTTCCGGAACAGCAAACTTCCTCACCGGCCAAAATTGTCATCACCAAACGTTTTACAGTGCCAACAGGCTATCAAACGTTTTTTCCGTACGGCGGTGTGGTGTACCCTGTAGGGGAAATGAAGAAGGATGCCATCCTCTATTTTACAGAGCCCTTGATTACAAATGTGATCCATACGGGTTTTAAAGATGAAATGGAAGAAGCGTTTGAGCTGCTTATGAAAGAAGAGCTGATTGTAGAAAAAAATATGACGTCCATCGAATTTTCCGCACAGGACATGCAATCCCTTCATCTGGAAATGGAAAAAGCGGGTGAAAGATAATGGCAAACTATACGTCCGGTTTTTGTTATCGCTTAGCATCCAATATGATCTCCTCTTTGGAAGATGCCAAATATGGGATACAGAAAAATTTCGAGCAAATGGACTTAGAAAATGCTTCTGTGGAAGAGGAGATGCGTGAAAAAACGGAAGAAATGATCACTGAACTGAATCGGCTCATTGCCGCCATTGAATCCGTTCATTTTAGATGAGAAACTAGCAGAGAGGAGTTTGAAATTGGGGAACGCACA
The DNA here is from genome assembly GCF_900098925.1 of Bacillus massiliglaciei. Lineage (GTDB taxonomy): Bacteria > Bacillota > Bacilli > Bacillales > DSM-1321 > Peribacillus > Peribacillus massiliglaciei. The sequence continues at coordinate 129,559 of NZ_LT622359.1, forward strand.
TATCAAGATGGATATCCGCGAGCTGCAGGCCACTTTACAAACCCTGCAATCCAGTATCGACGAGTTTAGCAGTTACACAGACACCTTTCGCACGGGTACTAGAAATCAGCTGAAAAACTTCAATTCGGATTTCATAGAAAAAGTGGATGCGATTCTGGACTATATGAATAATGATATCAATCAGGATTTAGTAAAAAACACGGATGACGTCCATGCAGCCGGTAAAGGAATCTTGGAAGAAATGAAAAAGGCAGACGAAGAAGTGGGCAGGGCGATTCGGAGCGGGCAGTCATGAAACGGGACATCCAAATCAACTATGGAACGCTGGACCAGATCATTGAACAGCTTCATACATATAGGCATGCCCTGCATCAGATGCAGAGTTCCCTCAACACAATAGCGGTCTACGCAGAGAGGAATGCAGGAAAGAGCCTGGAAGCCTGGGACGATCTCGTGCAGCAATCCAAGAAAAATATCCAAAGCTATCAGACTCAAATCGAGGATTTATTCACATTGTTTGAAAGCTATGTGGCTGATACCACTGCCTATATCACTCCTATTTCCAGGAATGGCATGATGAGAGTCGACCGGAATGATATTTGGGGTAATCTCTCACAGATTGAATGGACAGTAACGAACAGCCTTACCCGTGGAATCTTGGAAGCCAATCGGTCCCCAAGCCTTCTGTCTAGTCTGTTTGACGATGCAGATCCGGAAGAAAAAGAGCGAAGCAGATCTAATCAACAGAAGCTGGCAAGCCTTCGAAACGACATGGAATCCGCTCAATCCAGGCTTAACCATAAAATGGAGGAGCTGTGGGACCTCTATGAGTCAAAAGTAAAAAAGTTTGAAAACACAGATGACGAATATGCAAACAAAGCCGCGGCAGTCCAAGATCGCTATATGAATTTTTATGAAAAGGCAAGCGATGTGATTTCTGTAACGACTGATGGAATCAGGGATTTTAGAGATGGGGTAGAGGATACAATTCTGGAGATACTGAAAGGCGTTGTTACGCTTGTTATCGATGCTGGCATCATTGCCGTATCAGACCTGATTCCAGATAGTATAGAACCGGATTTTCTAAAAAAAGCTTCCGATAAAAGGATAGAGAGTGCTGCGGAAACGCTCGAACTGATTATAGAAGATCCGGTTATCATCCTTGAATCGATGGCTCAATCTATATCAGATACCGCTGAAAAAGAAGGAATCATGTACGCATCGGGAAGTGTAGCGACTTCCTTCATCCCATACGCCGGCCAAGCCAAATACCTCAAGCTGTTAAAAGTGGAAAAAAGTATCAATAAAGCCAGCGGAACCCGCCCAGCCATCTCCAAAAAACCAACAGAATCCGTTCCAGGAGTGGGCGGAATCAAGAAAGAAAATGCCGCATGGCCAAGCAATATAAAAAATGGCAGCCAACAATACATCCAGGATGTCACCCACTTCTTTAGACGAACCTTAATGCCCAATCGGCCCTTTCAGCTAAGTACGGCGAATCAGGCACCCATCAATATAATGAACAGATCCACAATCGAAAATCGGATGGATTCGATTGTTCCGGCCTCTCCTGGGAAGATTGAGGGGAAGGGAGCTGGGGGGACTCCTAAGGGTACGGGTAATGGTACTATAGTCAACGAAGTTAAAGAAATTGATTTTGGAAAGCACATAATAAAAGGTGAAAATGGTAAGAAACAACTACTTCCAAATACTAAGTACGTAACCAATGATAACTATAAATATACCACCGATGAACTTGGACGTATTGTAAATGTAGATGCTCCCGAACTTGTATTGAAAAAGGCTAATAGAAATAAATACGCTCAGGCAAATGTAGGGGGAAAAGACAGATTACCAGATGATGATGGCGGACATTTAATAGGAGCACAATTTAATGGTCCTCCTGATATTGATAATCTTGTACCACAAAATAGTCAAATTAATAGGAGGGGTGGAGTTTGGTACGAAATGGAGACTGAATGGGCCAATGCATTGAAAGAGGTACCGCCTAAGAAAGTCTCTGTTAGTATTGAACCGATCTATTCTAATAATTCAATGCGACCAGATTCCTTTATGGTCGAATATGAAATTGAAGGCCAATTTCCAGTGATTCGCGAGATTGCAAATAAATCAGGAGGCTGATATTGATGAGTTTTGAAACAGAATTAAACGAGTTATATAAAGAAATTGCACAACAGGTTAATGATATGATTCCAACTGAATGGGATAATTTCTATTTTAATGGTGAAGTTAAGGAAGGAGAAGGAGGAGTTTTCTTCTTTTTTACGCCAAAAGGTGAGGAACAACACATTTTTTCACATTATATTCCAAAATTATATAGTGTAGATAAGAGGGCTTATAATAAAGAGCTACATAAATTATTTCAACTTACTGTTGAACTCCAAAAAGTTTTTACTGATAATGACCAAGATCCTTGGTTTTCAGTGACATTAATATTAAATGATACAGGTAAATTAAACGTACATTTTGATTATACAAATTGGCATGAAAGTGAATTTGGTCCAACAGATAGAATTAAGTATTTTGAATATAAATATATAAGCCAAAACAAAGAACAGCTAGATTTAGAGTTAATAGAGAGAATGAAGGAGTTTGAAAAAAAATAAACAATAAAGCACTTGGTTGTCTTATAGGCAGCAGGTGCTTTTTGTATGGAATATATACCTTTCAATATAAAAAATTAATATATGAAATTCATAACTCATAAAGGGTGTACCTTCAAAGCAGGCATTTTTAATACTTGGTTTGTGAAAATAATACGGTAATTAGGCGAAACGACATGGAATCTACTCAGTCCAGATTTAAACATAAAATGGAGGAGTTATGGGACCTCTATGAGTCAAAAGTAAAAAAGTTTGAAAACACAGATGACGAATATGCAAACAAAGCCGCGGCGGTCCAAGATCGCTATACGAATTTCTCTGAAGGGGCAAGTGAAGTAGTTTCTGTCACAGCGGAGGGAGCCTGGAATTTTGTAAAAGGGTTTGGTGTAGCGGCTTGGGAGATACTAAAAGGCAGCAGTATGCTTATTATTGACACTAGGATCATTTCCTTATCGAGCATGATTCCAGATGTGATAGAACCGCCTTTTCTAAAAAAAGCTTCAGACAAAAGAATTGAGAGTGCCAAGGAAATGCTTGAATTGGCCATAGAAGATCCGGCCATTATCCTTGAATCAATGGCTCAGTCCATATCAGACACCGCTGAAAAAGAAGGAATCATGTACGCATCGGGAAGTGCAGCCACTTCCTTCATCCCATACGCCGGCCAAGCCAAATACCTTAAGCTGTTAAAAGCCGGAAAAGGGATCAATAAAGCCAGCGGAACCCGCTCAGCCATTTCCAAAAAATCAACAGAATCTGTCCAAGGAGTGGGCGGAATCAAGAAAGAAAACGCTGCATGGCCGAGCCATATAAAAAATGGCGGCCAACAATACATCCAAGATGTTACCCATTTCTTTAGACAAACCTTAATGCCTAATCCGCCCTTCCAGCTAAGTACGGCGAATCAAGCACCTATCAATATAATGAACAGATCCACAATCGAAAATCGGATGGATTCGATTGTTTCAGCCTCTCCTGGGAAGGTTGAGGGGAAGGGAGCTGAGGGTGCCACTAAGGGTACGGGTAATCGTTTAGCTGGAGAAAGTGATATTAAAACATTAGTGGGAAGAGGAGAACAGTATACAAACGGAAGGAAAAATCGATTAAAATCTAATATTTGGTATAAAACTGGAGAGTATAACTACTTCTATGAAACAGATAGTGCAGGCAGGATTGTAAAATTTGAAACAGAAAATTTACAATTAACATTGAGAACAGATAGATTGTCACACAGTAAAAATACACCAGGTAAAGTGAAAGGTCAGGATCACGCGGGACATTTGGCAGGTGATAGGTTTGGAGGCTCACCTAAAATTGATAATTTGGTTTCGCAACTATCTGATGTTAATTTGAAGCAATATAAGAAAATTGAAGATGAATGGGCTGCAGCTTTAAAGGAAACCCCTCCAAAAGAAGTAACAATTAATCTACAAGTAATATACTCTAGGGATAATGTGAGGCCGGAAAAATTCCTAGTAAAATACAAATTGATGGTGAGTCGTTCTCTGAAGTCCTTTTAAACTAAGCTAAGGAGTGAAACCTAGATGAATACTTTTGAAGATAGATTTAGTGAATTGCAAGCTGATATGATATCCATATGTATGGAGTATATTGAAGAAAGAGCGGATAAAGTATATGTTTACGCTTCATGTGAGGAAAGTATTATTGCGAGCAAGTTTTTTTATTTAATTAATAATAAGTATGTGAAGCCTCATAAAGTGAATGATGCATTGGCGAATGGGGATGAAAGATACAATGTATCTTCGGAACGCCAGTTTATGGTATTAGATATCTAAATGAAGATATTGAAAAAATTAAAGAATTATGTTTGTCTTATGAAAAAGATATGCCTACAGAAATGAAGTTAATATATGATGTTAAGAGTGGCAAATTCAAAGCTGAATACAAGTATGATTTAGTTTACACTAATCATGAAACTAAAACGGCTAGTCAGATTGCTGATGAGTGGTTTGATGAGATACAAAATAATAAACTTTAAGGTTTGATTGACAAGCCGTATTATTATTGAAACTATAAAGCACTTGATTGCCTATTAGGTAACAAGTGTTTTTTGTTTTTTTATGAGTTATTTATGCTTTACTGAAATTCATAGCTTATGATGGTAGTACCATTATGGAGTAGATGAAGTGCAGCCACTTCCTTCATCCCATACGCCGGCCAAGCCAAATACCTCAAGCTGTTAAAAGTAGAAAAAAGTATCAATAAAGCCAGTGGAACCGGCCCAGCCATCTCCAAAAAGCCAACAGAATCCGTCCAAGGCTTGGGCGGAATCAAGAAAGAAAACGCCGCATGGCCGAGCCATATAAAAAATGGCGGCCAACAATACGTCCAAGATGTCACTCACTTCTTTAGACGAACCTTAATGCCCAATCCGCCCTTCCAGCTAAGTACGGCCAATCAAGCGCCCATTAATGTATGGAACAGGTACACAATCGAAAATCGGATGGATTCGATAGTTCCATCCTCTCCTGGGAAGGTTGAGGGGAAGGGAGTTGGGGGGATACCTAAGGGTACGGGTAAGAATAGTGAGATAACTGAAATAACAGGAGAAAATTTTGGGGAACACATCATTAAAGGGAAGAATGGAAGGAAAGAACTTGCACCAAACGTACGTTATATTACTGAGGAGAATTATAAATATACAACAGATGAACTTGGTAGAATAGTAGATGTAAATGCGGAAGAGTTAATACTTCAAAAAGGAACGCGAAACCCGGGAATGCAAGTGGCAGCAGGTCGAGAAGATAGATTGGTTGATGATGATGGTTGACACTTGATAGGAACTCAGTTTCGTGGTTCGGGAGATATTGATAATTTGCTTGCTCAGAATAGGCAAATTAATCGCTCTGGTGGAGAGTGGTACAAGATGGAGACTGAGTGGGCAAACGCTCTGAAAGAGATTCCACCAAAAAAAGTATCTGTAAAAATTAAGCCAGTTTTTGTTGGGACTTCATTAAGACCAGATTCATATAAAGTAGTTTATGAAATTGAAGGTAAAGGAATATTTAAGAAAACCATTGAAAATAGAGCAGGAGGTTGAGTATGGAAAAGGAAATGAATAGATTATATAGAGAGATAGCTGAAACAGTTAATGAAATGATTCCAGAAGATTGGAATAAATTTTATTTTTATGCTCAAATATCAGAAAATGGGGGAGGAACTTACTTTTTTTATAATACACTTGAAAATAAGCAATATAAATATAGTGTAGAAATTCCTTTCAAATATCAAATTGATGAAGATGAATTTGAGAGAAAAGAAGATGTTTTATATAAATTGAGTAAGGAACTTAGAAAGGTTTTTAAAGATAATGAGCAGGAACTTTGGTATTCTTTTACAATGTCCCTAGAGAGTAGTGGGAAATTTAAGTTACATTATGATTATACAAATTGGTTTGATACGGAATATAGTTTTAGTGACCAAATGATTATTTGGAAAAATAAATACTTAGGCGAAGTACCAAATGATGAAAATTATAAAGCGTTAATCGATAAGTATTATAGTGAATTTCCGAATAATCCTATTTAACTAAATAAAAGACAGAAAAAATAATAGGCTGTTTGAAAATACATACTCCATGATGGTTGTACCATCATAGAGTACTGTGTGCAATGATAGAATAGAAAACGAAGTACGAGCTTAGGCGAGATGACATTTTACTGTGCGACGAATATAAAGACATGGAATGGACATAAAACTAACGAACTCGTACAAACTCGTAAGTTTTAACGTAGTAGTTGTCATGATATATAAAAGGTGTCATACTGTTACTACAAAACTTACAAATTTAATGCTACTTAAAAACATATGAACTTAAAGCACTTGATTGTCAACTAAAGGCAACAAGTGCTTTTTTGCTTTTAGGATAGAAATAGGTAGACACATTATAATTTTATAAGTGCACGAAGTATTAAAGTTTTTATAGATTGTAATGGATTTGTAAAGTGTATAACGAGAGTAGAAGAAAAAATAAAGGGTTGTATTATGTTTTGAAGTCATCGTAAAGTACGTTTTAACGGATTTACGATACGAACACGTTATCCGCAAAAAAACGGGCAAACGTTACAGGGACTCAAATTACTGTAACGGGAGGGGATTTATGATGGGAGAGAAAGTAGTTGGTTACGTACGAGTTTCAACGGAAGGACAAGTACGTGATGGGTATAGTTTAGCGTATCAAGTAGAAGAGATTGAACGTTACTGTAACGAAAATAATTTAGAACTACTTCATATTGTATGAAGATAGAGGATTAAGCGGAGCGACTGTTGATGAAGATGGATTAACAGTTGAACGTGAAGGTTTACAAGAGCTATTGTCGGATATGGCATATCATCAAGTGAGCCAAGTTATTGTACTCAATACATCTCGGTTATGGCGCTCTGATATGGCAAAAGTGTTAATACAACGAGAGTTAAAGAAATATAAGGTTGATGTGAAAGCGATTGAACAACCAAATTACAGTATATATGCACATGAGCCGAATGACTTTTTAGTAAATGGCATGTTAGAGCTATTAGACCAATACCAACGTCTTGAAATTGCATTAAAACTAAGTAGAGGGAGAAAGAAGAAAGCGGAACAAGGTGGATATGCGGGGGGCGGTGTGATGTTTGGTTATAGAGTAAAGAAAGGGCAAAAAGTGTTAGAAGTAGATGTGGAGAAAGCGGTAGTTGTACGTAGACTATTTGAATTAAGACACTTTTTTAAACATTGGTCGCTAACTCAATTGGCAGAACGACTGAATAGGGAAGGTTATCGTACTGAGAAAGGAAAGCTGTTTACGAAAGTGCAAGTGAAACGCATGTTAGACCGAGAAAGTTTTTATCGAGGGGTATATACATACGGGCAAATACAAACAAACGGTAAACATTCAGCAATTTTATAACAGTCGTACTTAAAAAAACGCTCATTTTACTATATGTACTTATGAAGTTATGAAAATGGATAGGCTTGCGTACCTATGCGTTTATCGGAAGATGAACGCTCGAACTAAGGTTGCCGACATTTTTATACATGACTAAATTATTGAATAGAGGGATGAGTTATGCATCATAGGCAGAACTATTTGTATGTAGGAGTAGATTTACATAAAGAGCAGCATACGGCTGTTATTATTAATTGTTGGCAAGAGAAACTAGGAGAAATACAATTTGAGAATAAACCATCTGCATTTTCGAAGTTTTTATTAGAAGTAGAGACATATGTGTGTGATGGGATAACTGTTGTATTTGGTTTAGAAGATGTTGGTGGTTATGGAAGAGCGTTAGCGAAATATTTAGTAGACCATGAACGAGTTGTGAAAGAAGTAAATCCAGCTTTATCATTTTTAGAGCGAAAGAGCCAAGTGATGATACAAAAAAATGATAGTTGGGATGCGGAATGTGTAGCACGCATACTGGTAAACAAATTTAATCAACTGCCAGATGCAAAGCCAAACGATTTATTTTGGTCGATACAACAACTGGTTTCGAGAAGAAATGCATTAGTAAAAGCACAAGCTGCTTTGAAAAATCAATTACATATTCAATTAAACAATCATTATCCAAGCTATAAAAAGTTTTTCTCAGAATTAGATGGGAAAACAGCATTAGCGTTTTGGGAGAAATATCCGTCACCCTCTTGTTTGGAGGGGACGAATATAAAGCGATTAACAGCTTTTTTATTAGATGTTAGCAACAATACATGTTCAGTAAAGAAAGCGAGTGAAATATTAAGGCTTGTGAAAGAAGATGGACAAACAATGAAAGAGTATCAAGAAATGCGAAACTTTTTAGTAAGAAGTATTGTACGGGAGATTGAGTTTAAAAAGAAGGAAATGAAATACATCGAAAGAGAATTAAAACAGGTAGTAAATCTACTAGATTATCAATTAGAGACGATGCCGGGAATAGAACTTGTGACGGCATCGGCATTAATTGCAGAAATTGGTGACGTAAGACGTTTTCCTAATGCCAACAAATTAGCACGATTTGCGGGGATTGCGCCTGTTTACTTTGGCTCTGGTGGGAAAGGCAAGGAACAAAAAAGCAAACAGGGAAATCGGGCGCTGCACGCTTTATTTTACAACTTGGCAGTGCAACAAGTGCAAGTGGCAAAAGGAAGTAAACTGCCAAGGAACCCAGTGTCATGCTTATTACCAACGAAAGCTGAAAGAAGGTAAAACAAAGGGACAAGCATTGGTTTGTATAATGAGAAGGCTTGTGAACATTGTTTATGGCATGATGAAACATAAAACAACCTATAAATTGCCGATAGTACAAGAAAAAGAAGTAGTTTAATAGGGTGGTAAAATGGCTGATTTTTTTATTTTTAGCTTTTAAGATTACAACATAGGGTACGGGTAATGGTAATATATTCAATGAAGTTAAAGAAATTGATTTTGGTAAGCACATAATAAAAGGTGAAAATGGTAAGAAAAAATTACTCCCAAATACTAAGTACGTAACCAATGATAACTATAAATATACCACCGATGAACTTGGACGTATTGTAAATGTGGATGCTCCTGAACTTACATTAAAAAAGGCTGACAGAAACAAATATGCACAAGCAAATGTAGGAGATAAAGATAGATTACCAGATGATGACGGTGGTCATTTAATAGGTGCACAATTTAATGGTCCTGGAGATATAGACAATCTTGTACCACAAAATAGTCAGATTAATAGAAGAGGCGGGGTTTGGTATAATATGGAGACTGAATGGGCAAATGCATTAAAAGAGGTGCCTCCAAAGAAAGTCTCAGTTAATATTAAACCAATTTATTCCAATAACTCAATGCGACCAGATTCATTTACAATAAAATATCAAATTGAAGGAAAACGACAAGTAAGGTTAGTTATACAAAATAAATCAGGAGGTTGAGAATATGAGCTTTGAAATTAAACTAAATGAATTATATAACCAGATAGCTCAACAAGTTAACAATATAATTCCAATTGAATGGAGCAATCTTTATTTTAATGGGGAAGTGAAGGATAAAGAGGGAGGGGTATTCTTCTTTTTTACACCTATTGACAGTAATGAACCAGTTTATTCTCATGATATCCCAAATATGTTTCCTATAGATGAGAGTGTCTATGATGAAGAGCTTAATAAATTGTTTGAATTAACAGTTAAACTGCAACAGGTTTTTATTGATAATGGCCAAGAACCTTGGTTTTCCGTGTCATTATTACTTAATTCATCGGGTAAACTAAATATTCGTTTTGATTACACAAATTGGCATGAGAGTGAATTTGGTCCTTCAGATAGAATTGAATATTTTGAATATAAATATGTAAATCAGAATAATGAGCAATTTGATTTAGACTTAATAGAGAGGATGAAAAAATTTGAAGAAAAGTAGATGATAAAGCACCTGTTTTACATTAAAGGACTACCCCCCTTTTGAGATAGGGAACAAAACACTTTCAAACCTTGAGTGGCAAAGTGCCTTTCAAGGTTTCTTTTTTGTGTTGGATCCGCCTAGTGGCTCATAGTGGATTGTCTACACAAAACTAGACAGTTTTCTTAAGATGTTCAAGTTTGTACGTAACGGGACTCACATAGCCTAACGTACCATGAATTCGAATGTTGTTAAACCAATGAACGTAGTCCTGAAATTCCCTTGTCAACTCTTCTAAACTGGCAAACTGTCTCGCTCTGACGAATTCTGTTTTGATGATTTTAAACGTCGCCTCTGCTACTGCATTATCATAAGGGCAGCCCTTCATACTTAATGATCTTTTGATGTTGAAGGCCTTGAGCGCTTCATCAATGATGCTATTCTTAAACTCACTGCCTCTATCAGTGTGGAAATACTGAATCGTACGAAGATCCTGCTGTATAGAGGAGAAAGCCTTATAAACCAAGGCAGCGTCCTTATTTGGCCCCGTGCTCGAACCGACGATTTCCCTATTAAAGAGATCGACAAAGACACATAGGTAATGCCATTTTTGATTGACTCTTACATACGATAAATCGCTTACTACCACTGTTAATTCTTCTTCCTGGTTAAATTCCCGGTTTAGTTCGTTCTTAGTTTCCGATTCGTTACAGCTTTTGGCATACGGCTTAAACTGTGCGACTGTGTAGGATGAGACTAGCCCTTGTTCAGCCATAATTCTTCCGATGCGCCGCCTGGAAACCTGATGTCCGCTCTTTTCTAATTCCACTTTGATTTTACGGGTACCGTAATTCTGACGGCTGTTTTGGAAAATTCCAATGATGTGAGACGTAATGTCGTCTTCCGAAGGCCTTTCTTTCGATTCGTAGTAATAAGTGCTTCTTGGGATCTGCAGGACTTTGCACATTGCTGATATCGAGTATTTGTGCTGGTTATTCTTGATCACATTTACTTTCGTCCTAGTATCAGCCCGGCTTGCTTTAAAATATCATTCTCCATTTCCAATTGCTTATTTCTCTTTCGAAGTTCAAACAGTTCTTTCTGTTCATCTGACATCTGGTCCTTTTCTTTAAATGAACCAGATGTTTCACTCTGTTTGACCCACTTATCAAGTGAAGAAGGGGTGAGATCATACTCTCGAATTATATCTTTTCTAGGTTTTCCATGTTGGTACAATTGCACCATCTGTTTCTTAAAATCTTCAGTAAATGTACGGCGTTCTCTTTTGGTCATGTAGATTCTCCTCAAATGTATTATGTGTAGTCTACTTGACCTTAATTTTTCTGTCCAACTAAGTGTAGCCTATCCAAGCATGGAAAACATATGGGTATGGTACATTTATGAATGGGTATTTAAAAATAATTAACCCGGATGAATTTAGCTCTTTAGTAAATGACTCTTATTTAAGAAGCAAAGGAACAATACCTATTTTCAGTACATCCATGGGTGATGTTATACTTTTTGAAAAGGATGAAAACCAAGAGTCCTATCTTGTAATGATTAACTATCGAAAAGGTAAAACAAAAGTGGTAGCTTCAAAATATTCCTTGTTTCTTAGATTTTTAGAGGAAGAGGCGTTTAGACAGAAGGGGTTAGATTGGCTTCCTTATCCAGAAGCAATAGAAAAATATAAAGAAACAGAGTATGATGAATGCTTCGGCTATACACCTCTATTAGGTTTAGGCGGAGCAGAAAAAGTAGAGCATCTAAAGAAAGTCAAACTGAAGGAACATATTCTTATTATTACTGAATTTATGGGACCAGTTCAGTAATGTTTCCAGCTTATGCTACAGAATGAACTATAAGAACTTGATTACCTAATATGTAGCGGTATTTGTTAATGTTATAAAAGCTTTTGCGATTAATGATCTTAAAATCCAGTACAAAAAAGCCACTTTACCCGAAGTAAAGTGGCTTTTACATGTAGTATTCTACTAGATTAATTTCGAATGAGGTAGTCAAATGCACCAAGTGCGGCAGTAGCGCCTGATCCCATGGAAATGATGATTTGCTTATAAGCGCTGTCTGTGCAGTCGCCTGCAGCAAATACTCCAGGAATAGTAGTAGCACCGCGTTTGTCTACAACGATTTCACCCATTCTTGTGCGCTCGAGCGTGTCACCTAACCATTCGGTATTAGGAACAAGACCGATCTGGATGAATACGCCTTGTAATGCTATATGGTGTTCGGCTCCTGTTTCACGGTTAATGTAGGTAATACCGTTTACTTTGTCTGTACCGGTAATTTCCTTTGTTTGGGCGTTCTTAATGACCGTTACATTAGGAAGGCTGAAAAGGCGTTCTTGCAGGACAGTATCGGCTTTGAGTTCTGCTGAGAATTCAATAACTGTGACATGCTTCACAATTCCAGCCAAGTCAATTGCAGCTTCAACACCGGAGTTACCGCCGCCGATGACTGCTACGTCTTTGCCTTCAAATAATGGACCGTCACAGTGAGGGCAGTAGGCTACCCCTTTGTTTTTAAATTCGGCTTCTCCCGGAACGCCGATGTTACGCCAGCGTGCACCGGTTGAAAGGATGACTGTTTTACTTTTAAGAACAGCCCCGCTTTCCAACTCGATTTCCACAAGGTCTTTCTTTTCCAGACGGGCAGCACGCTGCGTGTTCATGACATCGATGTCGTATTCTTTGACATGAGCCTCAAGGCTTGCGGCAAGCTTAGGGCCTTCTGTGTATTTAGTGCCAATGAAGTTTTCGATGCCGAGTGTGTCCAAAATCTGACCGCCGAAGCGTTCAGCGACTATGCCTGTGCGAATGCCTTTACGTGCGGCATAAATCGCGGCACTGGCACCGGATGGGCCGCCGCCGACAACAAGGACATCATATGGATCTTTATCAGAAAGCTCGGAAGCATCTTGGACGTTGCCCATTTTCGCAAGAATTTCTTCCAATGTCATACGGCCGCTTCCGAAAGTTTCCCCATTTAGGAAAACAGTTGGAACTGCCAAAATGTCTTTGCTTTCGACTTCTTCTTTGAAGGCTGCACCGTCAATCATTGTATGAGTGATGCCTGGGTTCAGAACGCTCATGATGTTAAGTGCTTGTACCACATCTGGACAGTTATGGCAGCTTAGGCTGACATATGTTTCAAAACGGTATTCGCCTTCAATGGCTTTGATCCGATTCATGACACTTTGGTCAATCTTTGGAGCTCTTCCGCTTACTTGAAGCAGTGCTAACACAAGTGAAGTGAATTCATGTCCTAAAGGAATACCGGCAAATGTAATGCCTGCATCTTCGCCGACACGATTGACACTGAAGCTTGGCGTTCTCTGAAGGGCTGCCTGCTCTATTTTGATTTTAGAGGACATAGCGGCGAGCTCATCAGTAAGAGCCAGCATATCACTTGAGACCTTATCGGAACCTGCACTGACTTTCAGTACGATGTCGTTTTCCAGCAGTTGAAGATATTGATTTAATTGTGCTTTTAAATCTGCATCAAGTATCATTTATAGCACTCCTTAAATTTTCCCTACAAGGTCAAGGCTTGGCTTAAGTGTTTCAGAGCCTTCCTTCCATTTTGCTGGGCAAACTTCGCCAGGATTGTTGCGAACATATTGAGCTGCTTTGATTTTGTTGATTAGTGTGCTTGCATCACGGCCGATTCCGTCTGCATTAATTTCAATTGCTTGGATAATGCCATCAGGATCGATGATGAAAGTACCGCGGTCTGCTTGACCTAATTCTTCAATAAATACATCAAAGTTGCGAGAAAGAACATGGGCAGGGTCACCAATCATGGTATAAGTGATTTTTCCGATTGCATCGGATGTATCATGCCATGCTTTGTGTGTGAAGTGTGAGTCTCTTGAAACAGAGAATACTTCTACACCAAGTTCTTGAAGTGCTGGGTATTGTTCTTGAAGGTCTTCAAGCTCAGTCGGGCACACAAAAGTGAAATCTGCAGGGTAGAAGCAGACAATGCTCCACTGACCTTTTAAATTTTGTTCAGTAACTTCGATGAAATCACCGTTTCTGTATGCTTGTGCTGTGAATGGCTGTACTTCTTTTCCAATTAGTGACATATGTAATTCCTCCTATAATGAAATTAAAAAAACCATAGATAGTTTGTTCAGTCCATACTGATAATCTATCTATAGTTATTTTTTGCTTATAAGAATTATTGTAAAGGTATTATTATTTTTGTCAATGAATGCCACAATTATTTTACTATTTTTATTTATCGTCTATTAAGTAAGTTTACTATGACTATACCTTGCTATGCGGATAGGTAAGATTTTAAAAATCTTATTGTACTATTTTGTTCAGTCGCAAAAATAATACTAACTAGTGAATAGATGAACAAGCACCTTATCTATTTCTCATTTATAAAATGGGATTGAGAAATAAGCGGTGCAGGGCAGACATCATGGTTTATGGAAAATAAAAAAGCTAATTTAATTGGAAAGTCTGAGTAATCTTTTTTAATGATTATGTCTATTTGTGTATAATTATAGGAGAATTCTGTCGTTTTAAGAGGGGATAAGAAATGGAAAAACAGAAGTATGGTTAGGTGAAACAAACGAGAAAATTGGATTTCAAGCAGTCGATTGTGCGCCCATAAGGGTGTTGCATATTTCACCATTAGGCGGTGAATTAACTACAGAAACGGTTAATATACCAACCGACTTATCTTGGAGGGAAACCGAAGAGGGAGTGTAGCATGTCGGGATAAGTCACGAGTTAGCCTAGACGGAAAGGTTAAGACTGAGTGGCGAGGTATAATGGATAAGTATAAGGAAGAAGGCTATACTGCTTGAAGAACAGTCCGAGTGGGGCAATGCTCGACCTTCTAGGAAACCGTCTGTAACCTAGAATCCATCCTGCTTTACGTACTATATGGATGCGATAAAGCATGGGAAAGTGTACTAAATTGATACGCTGACCTAGTTTCTGATTTAATAGGATGGACGCACCCACAGATGTGGGTAAAGGATGAACGTTCCTTCCGAGAACTTATCGAGCCTGTATGCAACATACTAAATGGGGATTACCTAAGTTGGAATGCCAATAATGGCTATGTACAAAGGTACTGAATATCCAATATGGTAACGGAGTCCTCGTAGTAGTCTGAGATAGGGAAAGCCTATCACATGGCGAAGGAGGACAGCTTGCAAGGTATAAACAATGACGAAAGGAGCGAAATGCTCTATGCAAAATTCAGACGTTGTGTTATACAATCTATCCAAACAAGCTAGTAAAGAAGATTACCGTTATGACAGATTGTACAGAAATCTATACAACAAAGAGTTCTATATCAAAGCCTATGCAAAGATATACAAAAATAAAGGTAGTGCAACAAAAGGAATAGATGAAGAAACGGCAGATGGTTTTGGGGATGAAAAGATAGAATCCATTATCTCTTCATTAAAGGATGAGACATACCAACCAAAACCAGTAAGAAGAGTAAATATCCCAAAGAAAAACGGTAAAACTAGACCGCTTGGTATCCCGACCTTCACAGACAGAATTGTTCAAGAAGTTTGTAGGATGATGTTAGAAGCAATATATGAACCAACGTTCTCGGAGTTCTCTCATGGTTTTAGAGAAAAACACAGTTGTCACACGGCTCTTGTTCAAATCCGAAATACATTCACAGGGGTAAATTGGTTCATTGAAGGAGACATAAAAGGATTTTTTGATAACATAAACCATCATGCACTCATAAATATACTTCGTAAGAAAATAAGTGACGAACGCTTCATACGGCTCATTTGGAAATTTCTTAGAGCAGGGTATCTCGAAGATTGGAGATATAACAAAACGTATAGTGGAACGCCACAAGGTGGAATTGTCAGTCCGATTCTAGCGAACATTTACCTTAACGAATTTGATAACTATGTTACAAAGGAACTAAAACAAGAGTTTGACCAAGGAGAGCCAAAAAAGCGAAAGCGAAATACCGAATATCGCAAATATGATATGAGGAATCAGAGGCTCAAAAAGAAAATTGATGGGACAACTGACGGAGAAAAAAGAGAAGCCATGACACAAGAATACAAAGAGAATAAGAAGATACTGCTTAATCTCCCCTACTACGAACCCGAAAATCAAGGATATAAAAGTCTAAAGTATGTAAGGTACGCAGACGATTTCCTAATCGGAGTAAATGGAAGCAAGGAAGATTGCCAATGTATAAAAAATATGATTGGTAAATTCTTAAGCGAAAAACTTGAACTAGAAATGTCAGAAGAAAAGACCCTTATCACACACAGTTCTAAGCCTGCAAGGTTCTTAGGATATGACATAATGGTTAGCCATGACCTAACAGTTACAAAGGATAAAAACAATGTTGCAAAAAGAAGTTACCGTGGTTATATCCAGTTAAGAATTCCTAAGGGAACTATTGAAAGGGTCATCGTAGATAGAAAAATGGTCAAAGATATCGATGCGAAGCAATGGGATATGCTTCACAGACCAAGATTATTAGGTCTCTCAGACTTAGAAATTGTACAAACTTACAATGCCGAATTAAGAGGATTATACAACTACTATTCCCTAGCAGAAAATGTATCCAAGAAAATGTGGCAGTTAAAATACGTCATGGAATATAGCTGTCTTAAAACACTCGCCAACAAATACAAGTCCACAGTTGCCAAAATGAAAACAAAGTACAAACAAGGCAAATACTGGGGAGTTAAGTATCAAACGAAACATGGTGAGAAAATAGCTTTCTTCTATAAAGACGGTTTCACAAAAAGAAAAGTGAGTCACAAAAAGGATATTGATATAAAACCTAACCTTTATGTATATCAAGGTAAAACAGATTTAGAACAAAGACTTAGTGCAAGAGAATGTGAACTCTGTGGAGATAATTCTCCCGATACGAAGTTTGAAATTCACCATGTTAATAAGGTGAAGAACTTAAAAGGCAAAACGTATTGGGAAATGATGATGATTGCAAAACAGAGGAAAACATTAGTTGTGTGTAAGGATTGTCATAACGAAATTCATAAAACTAGAAGATAGATATTTGTAAGTGGAGAGCCGTATACTCTGAGAGGAGTACGTACGGTTCGGAGGGGAGTGTCTGGAAACCTACTGTAGAAATACAGCAAGGCGCTGGGGGCTTACCCTACTAAGCAGCCAGAGAACATGTTAATGACGTGCTTGGCTGCTTTTTTATGTGGTAAAGGAAAAGGTTCATCTTTTATTCACTATTTATGTGAAAATATTCACAAATAAGGTGTTATACTTACGTTGTTACAGGGTAAGTGAAAATTCGGAAAATAATTTTGCGGTATTTCTCTGTTGAATCAATGTTTCTTAATAGGTCCAAGATTGACTCGTAATAATTGAAATCCTTAGAAGTTAAAATGCATCATTCGAAGGGAGCTTTATCTATTATGAATAAAGAAAAAGTAAATCGAGTTGTGGTAGTTGGAACAGGCGCGGTAGGCTGCAGTTATGCGTATTCATTGATTAACCAGGGGGTAGCGGAAGAATTAGTCCTCATTGATGTAAATGAAGCAAAATCAGAAGGGGAAGCGATGGACCTTAATCATGGAATGCCGTTCGCCCCTTCACCCATAAATGTGTGGAGCGGATCCTATCAGGATTGTGAAAGTGCGGACTTAGTTGTGATTACTGCAGGTTTGGCACAAAAGCCAGGTGAAACCCGATTAGAACTAGTGGAAAAAAACACAAGAATATTTAAACAGATTGTCCGAAATATTATGGAAAGTGGATTCAATGGAATTTTCTTAGTCGCGACAAATCCTGTGGATATTTTAACGTATGTCACATGGAAAGAATCAGGATTGCCAAAAGAGCGTGTGATTGGCTCTGGGACAGTATTAGATTCTGCCAGGCTGAGGTCTGCACTTGGAAAGTACTTTCATATAGATACAAGAAATGTACATGCGGCCATTATTGGGGAACATGGGGATACGGAACTCCCCGTTTGGAGCCATGCCATGATTGGAATTGAGCCGATCGACAGGGTGTTAGCAAGACAGGGAGAGGTTAACAAAGAGTGTCTGGATGACATTTTCGTTAACGTCCGAGATGCAGCGTACCATATTATTGAACGAAAAGGCGCAACATATTATGGAATCGGGATGTCCCTTGTTCGGATTACAAAAGCAATCCTTAATAATGAAAACTGTATCCTGACTGTATCTGCTTATCTAAACGGTGAATATGGGCAACATGATGTATATATCGGAGTACCGGCAAAAATCAATCGTGCCGGTATTCAGGAATTAGTGGAGATTCAGCTGAATGATCAGGAAAAAGAGCAATTCAATCATTCTGTTTCCGTGCTAAAAGAAACGATGAGACCGGTTATTTAAGTGGGTGCAGCAATGAAAAGACATAGGATAAAAAACGGCTGGAAATGATGCAGCCGTTTTTTTGGCTGTCTAACAAAAGAATATATGTATAAAAATTAATATAAATGTATTATTATTAATTCATAACGAAAAGTGACAGTAAGGAGTTTACCTATGATAAATGAACAGCTAGTAACACAGGCAATTAAAGACCGCCGGCATTTTCACCAATATCCGGAGCTGTCCGGTGAGGAATATGAAACATCTGCATTCGTCCGACAGCGGCTTGAAACATTGAATATTGAACTAATAGATTTTCAGCCTCCAAGTCTTGTAGGTTATGTGAAGGGAACAAAAGGAGATAAAACGATTGCCTTGAGAGCGGATATGGATGCCTTGCCAATCATGGAAGAGGGCGATAAATCCTATCTATCTAAAAAACCTGGAGTTTCACATACATGCGGCCATGATGGACATACAGCGGTTCTTTTGGCAGTTGCTGAGTGGCTCTCAGAAAACAGACAGGCAATAGAACCGAATATCCTTCTTATTTTTCAATCATCCGAGGAAATTTCACCGAGCGGCGCTAACCAGCTGATCGGACAGGGAGTTTTAGATACAGTGGATGCTATTTTCGGACTTCATTTATGGCAGGGAATGACGAAAGGGAAAATAGGATTGTGTCCGGGTCCAATGATGGCATCGGTTGAAGACTTTGAGATCACCATTCAAGGGTATGGCGGACATGGCTCCATGCCGCATGAAACAGTTGATCCGATTTATATTGCGACACATGTTATCCAATCCCTGCAAAGCATTGTAAGCAGGAACGTGAATCCGATGGATCCCAGTGTGATATCAGTAGGGAAAATTGAATCGGGCTCGACCTATAACATTATTCCGGAGTCTGCGAAGATCATTGGCACTATCCGAACCTTATCGCCGGAAGCATTCAGCCTCATTAAAAGCCAAATGGTCAAACTGACAGAGGGAATCTGCAGTGCATTCAGTGCCAAAGGGAAAGTGGACTTTATCGTTGGAACACCGCCATTAGTAAATGATCCGAATGAAGCAGCCTTTATCGAATCGGTCATTTCGAAAGCATTTGGCCAAGAGGTATTTGAACATGTCGAACCGGTAATGGTTTCCGAAGATTTTTCCTATTATTTGCAGAAAAAACCTGGTGCGTTCATCTTTGTAGGGATGAACGGGGAGAAATCGATGTACCCGCATCATCACCCTAAATTTGACTTGGATGAGGGGGTCTTTTCGGAAGCCATACAGCTATTTATCGAGATTATTCAAAACTATAAGTGAAAAATAAAAAGCGCATGAACTAGACTGACCTATTCATTTGAGACAGTAATAAAACACCTTCTTAGGCTGCCATATCACCAAACTCTATTGGTGTGTGGTAGCCTAATTTTTCTTGGATACGCTCTTCGTTATAATAACTCATAAATTGATCCACACGTTCCTTTACTTCTTCTAGCGACAAAGAATGGAATTTAACAAACTGAAATTCTTCTGATTTAAGGTTGGAGTGGAAAGACTCAATCACTGCGTTGTCCCAACAGTTTCCCCTGCGTGACATACTACCAACTAAATTCTTTTCTTTAATCCGATTCTGATAAGCATAAGAAGAATAGACACTTCCTTGATCTGAATGGATGATGACTCCTTTAGGGTTTCCTCGCTTTTCTAGTGCTTCATTCAAGGTATCAATCACCAAAGGAATTTGTTGATGAGTATAAAGTTTATAGGCAACAATTTGATTATTAAACAAGTCCATGATCGTTGATAAATATAAAGTGTCTGGCCCATATTGAATGTAGGTAATATCTGTTACCCACTTATGGTTAGGTTTGCTTGCGTGAAACTCTCGCTGTAATAAGTTTGGCGCGACAACGACAGATTCTCCTTGAGATTTCCACCTTCTCTTTTGTTTTACTTTACATTGAAGGTGATATTTCTGCATGATTCGTTGAACAGTATTACGGTTCAATTTGATATGATAGTCACGTTTTAAAAGCTCCTTGATTTTTCGATGACCATATCGGTATTTAGTTTTTTCGCAAAGGTAAATAATCGCTTCTTCTTCCTTAGACAACTCAACTGGTTGCGCATTTGCCCAGCGATAATAGGTGGATCTAGGAACATTTAAAGCTGATAAAATAGCTGATACTGTATATTTCTTTCGTAAATTCTGAACTAATTGGAGAACGATTTCTTTTTCAACTCCTTTTCGATCTCCAAATACTTTTTTAAGATTTCATTTTCCTGTTTTAAATGATTCAATTGACGTTCTTTTTTCTCTTCAGGACTCGAACTGTCTGGTCCATGACCATAGGAATATTGTTTTCCTATTGGTTGATTAAATCGATGAACCTGATTATCTCGATACCATTTCATCCACGTTTTGATTTGAGATACATTTTTAATCTCATACTTCTCCATGATTTCACGGTTCGAAAACTGACCACTCATTTTATCTTTCACAACTGCCCACTTAACTTCATTTGAATATACATTTTTGCCCATGCAAAAACACCTCCGAATTAGTACTTTGTTTAAGTGTACCATTTCGAAGGTGTTTTATAGTGTCTCATTAATTTAGGTTAGTCTAAACCTAGACTGGTTCATGCGTTTTTTCTAAGTTAAATCTCTTCAATGATAATCCGGACAGCCTCTTCCAAGTCCTTTATGGACCAGGAGGGGAGCTTTGGATTATTCACGGCCAATTCATGATGGGCAGGTATATGTACGAATCCTGCCAGTATATCCAATGCGTTTGTTTCGATATGATACCGGGCTGTGTACATGATTTGGTTGCATAGATAGGTACCGGCGGTGTTCGAGACAGCCGCTGGCAAGTGATGTTCCTGCAGTCTTGCCTCCATAGACTTGATCGGAAGTGTTGAAAAGTAGGCGTCAGGACCATCTGGCGCAATCTTTTGTCCATCGTATTGATTGCCGGCATTGTCGGCTTCACCGTCCATACAGTTAATTGCTACCCGTTCAGGAGTAATCCGGTTTCGGCCGGCAGCCAGGCCCAGAGAGATCACTGCTGCTGGCTGATGTTCTTTTATATGTTCTAAAAGGATGCCGGCTGATTTTGTGAAATCGACGGGGAGTACTCTGCCTATTATCTTTTTCCCACTTATTGTTTCGTCGTCTAACTTGCGGACAATCATCTCTGTCGGATTGGATTCCATCCCCAAAAAGGCTTCGAATCCGGTAAGTAAGATGTTCAATTTGATGGCCCCCTTATTTTAAATACTGATTGAACCAGTCCGTCATTTCATTTAGGCGGGAAAGCCTTAAGGCGGGCTCCCCGCTCCGGGACAGTTCATGATTCGATTTTGGGAAGCGTACAAAGCGAGCTGGCTTCTTTTGCTTCTTCAGTGCCACGTATAATTGTTCGGCTTGTTCAATTGGACAGCGGTAATCATTTTCGCTGTGGAGAATCAAAAGCGGTGTCTGAATGTTTTTTACATAGCGCAGCGGAGAGATCCGCCAAAGTTCATCAGGATTCTCCATCATGTTTGTTTTGTGCTCCCATTCCGTAAAGAAGTAGCCGATATCACTGACGCCGTAGAAGCTGATCCAATTGCTGATTGACCGCTGTGTGACCGCCGCTTTAAACCGATTCGTCTGGCCGACAATCCAATTTGTCATAAAGCCGCCATAGCTGCCGCCCGTCACACCTAGGCGTGTTTGGTCAATCCACTCATACTTTTCCAAGGCATAGTCGACCGCAGCCATAACATCCTCATAGTCAATGCCGCCATAGTTTCCTCGTACGGCATCGACAAACTGCTGCCCATAGCCATAGCTTCCTCTTGGATTTATAAAAAGGACACCATATCCTTTCCCGGCAAGGACTTGAAACTCATGCATAAAAGCATGGCTGTACATGGCATGCGGCCCGCCGTGGATTTCTAAAACGAGCGGGTAGGTTTCTCCTGCCCTGAATCCGGACGGTTTCATCATCCAGCCCTGCAGCTTGGTTCCGTCCTTCGCTGTAAAATAAAAATCTTCAGGAATGGAAAGATCCTTCTTTTGAAGCAAATCCTCGTTGACTTCTGTCAACCGCTGTTCGTCACTGCCTGATATGGCCGATACAAATAGATCGCCGGGAATGTTGGGCTGACTCACTGCATAGATTAACCGCTTCTGGTCGCTGTCTGTACTAAATGAATACACCTGGCGTTTCCCGCCTGCAACGGTCGTGATTTGCTTGTCTAACGTTACCTGATATATGCTGGTCGATCCATGTTCACTGGCTAAGAAGTAGAGAGCATCATTGGTTTTACTCCAGACAGCACCTTTGCCTGAAGTCCCAGTCCCCATGTCATTAATGGCGACATCGCTGCATTCCGTATCCCATTCATTTGTCAAACAGGTTAATGCACGGCTTTCAAGGTCTAAAGACCAAACTCTCGAGAGAGTCGCTCCTGCATAAGTTAAATCATCCCCTAACAGAGATAGTTTGCATCCATCAGGGGAGTAGTTTGGCAGACGGAACCTTTTGTCACTGTCTGTCAGTTTTTCTGTTTGGCCAGTCATCAGTTCGACTTGATAGATATCCGAGAAAAACGTCTGTTCAGGATCCGCCGAACGGTTGGCACTGTATGCGACACGTTTTCCATCAGGCGAAAAGGCAGGAAAGTGATGATCATATGGCCCGTCTGTCAGTAAGGATCTTGTGTCAGTTTCCATGTCAATCAGAACTAAGTGCTCGTAAGTTTCGTCTGAAAAGCCTTTTGCATCTGACTTGTACTGAAGGTTCTCAGTAATGTATGGCTTTAGTTTTTCCTCTGTCTCTTCCTTCTTAGTTTCTTTTTCTTTCAAGGTGTCCGATGCAGTAAGCGGCACGGTGACAATAAGCTGTGACCCGGATGGGGACCAAACGGGCTGGGAAGCTCCTCTTTTGAAATCGGTGATTTGACGTGCTTCGCCGCCGTTAAAGGCAATTCTCCAGATTTGCTGCTTCCCGGAGCGGTTAGATACAAAGACGATGGATGTTCCATCAGGCGACCATCTCGGCTGGGTATCGGAGAAATTGCCTTGGGTGAATTGGGTTATTTTCTTGGAATCAATATGTAAAACGAATAGATTGGAAACATATTTTTCTTTTTCATTAATCTTTTTTTGGACAAAAACAGCCCAATTTCCATCAGGGGATAACTGTGGATCCGATAAGAGTGAAAATTCAAATAAATCAACCGCTGAAATACCGTTGGTTGTCATAGTTTTCTGCCTCCCGGTTATCTAGTGTGTATATACATCTTTTTTGTCTCGGAAACTCTCATTGCGGCTCTTTAAGAATTAGGGCCGTATACTAATTGGCCGTTTATATAGGTTTGCAGCGCTTTATTTCGTAAATCGAACGGGCTGCCGCTCCATAGGACAAAGTCTGCATCTTTGCCAGCTTCAGCGGAACCCACGCGATCCTCCACACCCAAATGTTTTGCTGCATTGAGCGTGATAGCCTTAAGAGCATCTGTCTCAGGCAATCCATATTTCACAGCAAGAATGGCACTTGTCATTAAATGTTCAATGGCAACGACCGGGTGATCCGTCGTAATGGAAAATGGAACGGATGCATCAGCAAGTGCCAGTAAGGTGTTCCAGCCTTTATCAGCAAGTTCGATCTTGGAGCGGGATGACATGGTCGGCCCAGTGGATACCCGAATGTCATGTTCGGCGATAAATGATGCAATTTGATGTCCTTCAGTGCAATGCTCAATGGTTAAATCAATATCGAATTCCCTTTTCAGACGTAAAACTGTGACAATATCATCGGCTCGGTGAGCATGGACACGTAGCGGTATTTCTTTGTTCAATACTTTCGCAATGTGCTCCATTCCCAGGTTTCTCGCAGCTTTGCCTGAATGGAGGTCTTCCATATAGGCTTGAGCCTGTATGAATTTTTCACGCAGAATCGCTGCAACCCCCATTCGGGTCGTCGGCATTCTTCCCTTATCACCGTGGAATCGTTTCGGATTTTCTCCTGTTGCCGCTTTTAAACCAGAAGGATTGCGGAGAATCATTTCGTCAACAATAGTTCCTGTTGTTTTTAACACGCACATTTCTCCGCCAATCACATTGGCGCTTCCAGGCATGACCTGGACAGTTGTCACACCGGCGCGCCTGGCGTCTTCAAAACCCTGATCCTTAGGATTTATTCCGTCAATTGCACGCACCTGCGGAGTGGCTGCCGCGCTTGTTTCATTAAAATCATGGCCTTCTTTACCGATTCCTTCCTCGTGTACGCCTAAATGGGTATGGACATCAATTAATCCCGGAGTGAAGTATTTGCCGCCGGCATCAATTACTTCATATCCATCAGGGATGCTTTTAGCCCCAATAGAGGTGAATTTTCCGTCTTTAATAAGGATCGTGGTATTGGTTAATATCTTTCCTGTCCCATCTGGGCCCGAAACATTTGTTATGGCTTTCATATTAATACCCCTCCATAAATATCTGAATTATCATTGATTTCTGACAATTAATCTTATATAATACCCTCTATACCATATTCCTAATTACGATATTAAATTAAATAATTAATAATGTAAACATTAGTTAATATTGAAATATGTATCGATATGAGGAATAATTAGTTCAAAAAGTACGAAAGTAGGAAGATTTGTGGAGTATCGAATTGATGAGCTGGACCGCGGGATTATTCGAATGTTGTCAAAGGATGGCCGTCTGCCTTTTTCAGAAATAGCAAATGCATTGAATGTGACGGAAAAAACAATCAGACTTCGTTATAAAAATTTGGTACAGCATGAAATTATAGAAGTTGTGGGAGTTGTAAATCCAATCGCGCTTGGTTTAAAAGCAGGAGCAATCATTCAAATAAAGACGAAGCAAGGCATGATAGCCAAAGTAAAAGAAGAACTTAGTACGCTGAAAGAGGTTCGTTTTATTACGATGACTTCAGGAGAATATCCGCTGCTCATTCAAATTAATGTTCAGAGCCAGGAAGATATTAAAAACAGCATGCTGAAGCTGGATGGCATCGAGGGAATTATAGCGATCAATACGATCATTCAGCTGGAAAACTATAAAAATACGTTTGAATACCTATAGAAAGGAGCTGTACCATTGATTGAATTAGTAAAGAAATTGACGGGGCTGCAGGGCCCCAGCGGCTATGAACAGGAAGTAAGTTATTTTTTAAAAGAATATCTAACAGATACAGCAGATGAAGTGAAGATAGATCCGATTGGCAATGTGATTGCCAGAAAAAAGGGATCAAAGCCCGGTCCTGTTATGCTATTAACCGCCCATATGGATGAAGTCGGCTTTATCGTGAAAAAAGTGGAGAAGAATGGATTTTTGAGATTTGAGAAACTCGGCGGTAACGATGACCGGAACTTGGTCGCGCAGCCAGTGAAGGTGCTCGGGGAAAACGGGCATATCAATGGGGTGATCGGCACCCTTTCCGCACACTTTGCTAAATTTGATGACGCCCAACTGGTGAGAAAGCACAGTCAATTATACATAGATGTTGGAGCAGATTCTGATCAAGAAGTGCTGGAAATGGGCATCGAGGCAGGAACCCCGGTAACGTGGGGAACTGACATGCAAATAATCGGGACGGCGGAGAAGCCTAAAATACGAGCGAAGTCTCTGGACGATCGTGCAGGGTGCGCTGTTATTCTTCAGGTGCTGGAGGAAGCGGGGGAAGACTTTGCGGGCGAACTTGTATGTTTGTTCACTGTTCAGGAAGAAGTCGGTTTAAGAGGAGCGAAAACAGCCTCAGAGCATATTGATGCAGACGTGGCTATCGCGATTGATACAACGGCAGTCAGCGATACATTTGAGCAGACGATGGATCAATCCCTTAGCTTGGGTAGAGGGACCGGAATCAAAGTGATGGATGCGAGTTTAATAGTTCCAAAAACCATGAAGCAGCTGCTTGTTCAGCTGGCCAAACAGCATCAAATACCATATCAGCTTGAGGTGTTTACAGGTATTGGGACCGATGGCGGTGCTGTTACATATGCGAATAAAGGGATTCCAACCGGTGTGCTGTCTATTCCGTCCCGTTATACACACTCAGCCATTGAACTCGTAGACTTAGGAGATCTTATAGCAACGAAGGACTTAGTGAAGGCATTTGTGCTAAGTGTCAATGAGGAATCTCATTTTCCTTTTTAGGAAACATCAATTTTTTTACCAAATATTATTTGAAAATTCTTAAAAATAAAAGGGGGATAATGATGAAAATTTTTATTTCGGCAGATATGGAAGGTATTTCAGGAGTTGCAACTAACCAGCAATTAAAAACGAATTCTGAATATCAGCGTTTTAGAAAACTGATGACAGCTGATGTGAATGCCGCGATTGAAGGAGCGTTTAATGGCGGAGCCACGGAGACCGTCGTGGCAGATGGGCATGGAAATATGTCCAATATTCTGGTGGAAGAGCTGGACCCGCGGGCAAGGCTTGTATCAGGAAATAACCGTGTCATGTGTCAGCTGGAAGGATTGGACGATAGCTTTGATGGCATCATGTTCGTTGGGCATCATGGGCGTGAAGCCGGATCCGAACGCACGGTTATTAGTCATACATTAGCAGGAGTCTGTGTCAATGAAATGAAAATTAATGGCAGGGTTGTGGGTGAAACGGAAATGAACACGCTGGTAGCCGGAGGATATAATGTACCGGCAATTTTCATCAGCGGCGATGATGCCTATGTAAAAGAGGTGCAAGAAACATTGCCTGATGTAAAAGGCGCAGTGACAAAACGGGCTATTGACCGCTTTGCGGCAGAGCTGCTTCACCCAGAAGCTGCCCAAAAGGAAATTCGTGAAAAAGCAGAGGAGGCAGTTAAAGAAATTCAATCATTTAAGCCGCAAACGATTACCGGGTCTGTAACTTTCGATATTGAATTTAAAGGACCGCAGCAGGCCATGATGACGACCACGCTGCCTACGGTTGAACTAACGGGCCCAAGAAGCATTCGCTTTACATGTGATGATGTCGTAACAGCCTATAAGCATATGTGGGGATGCGTCATTATAGCAATGACGGCCACAAACGGTGTGCTGGGCAGTGTGAATGCCTAAAGAAGGCGGACGAAAAATAATGGAGGTGAATCGATGTATATTGTAAAACGGCTGCTTACCATGCTGCTTACAATTTGGGTAATAGCAAGTTTGACCTTCTTGATCATGAAGCTGATCCCTGGCGATCCGTTCGCTTCAGATGCAGATGTGCTTCCGGAAGAAGTATTGCAGAATATTCGGGCTAAATACAATCTCGATGAGCCCGTGGCCGTTCAATACGTGCTGTATATGAAGGATTTGATAACGTTTGATCTAGGATTCTCGATTCAATCTGAAACAAGATCGGTCAACTCGATTATTGCCGAAGGGGCACCGGCTTCCGCTTTACTTGGGATGCAGGCAATGGTCCTCTCGTTAATACTCGGGCTGCTGTTAGGCATTATAGCTGCTTTGAATCATAACAAGACATTGGATTATCTGTCGATGTTTATAGCAATCATCGGTATATCTGTCCCGAGCTTTATCCTGGCTCCTTTGCTTATCAAGTATTTGGCCGTTGAGTGGGGGATATTCCCCGTTGCTTCATGGGGAACTTGGCAGCATTCGATTTTGCCGACATTGGCCTTAGCGGCAACACCGCTTGCTGTCATTGCAAGGTTTATGCGATCGAGCATGCTCGAGGTTATGAATCAAAATTACATTAAAACCGCCGATGCCAAAGGGCTGTCAAAGCCGAAGCTGGTGATCAGGCATGGCATCCGGAATGCAATTTTGCCGGTCATTTCCTTTATCGGCCCGTTATTTGTCTCATTAATTACCGGAACGTTCGTTATTGAGAAAATATTTGCGATACCGGGAATTGGCCGTTACTTTGTGGATAGTATTTTTAACCGGGACTACCCGGTCATTATGGGTACTACAATCTTTTTCAGTACATTGCTAGTGGTGACTCTGTTTCTAATTGACATTTCTTATCGTTACATTGATCCAAGAATAAAATTGACGAGCGGAGGGGAATAGGATGGAAGCAAAACGAGTAGATAATTCCCTTTTTCGCCCCTTATCACCGGAGAAAAGGGGGCTTGACCCTATTCAGCGCCCAAGCATGAGCGTATGGAAGGAAACGGTTCTGCATGTTGTAAAAAACAAGATGGCATTGCTGGGATTCTCCTTGCTGCTTCTCATCTCCTTTTTCGCAATCTTTGGGCCGCATATGGTACCGTTCGACCCGGCCAAACAAGACTTGGTGAATACAAATGCGGCACCTGGCAATGAGCATTGGTTTGGATCAGATGACCTGGGCCGTGATGTATGGTCAAGAACTTGGTATGGGGCGAGAGTATCGCTGACAATCGGACTTGTTGCTGCAGCGATTGACATTATCATCGGTGTAACAATTGGGGGAATTTCTGGTTATATGGCCGGCCGAAGCAAGCTTGGTGATCGAATTGATGGTTTTTTGATGCGAATCGTCGAAATTCTATATGGAATCCCCTACTTGTTAATTGTCATCTTGCTGATGGTGATCATGGAGCCTGGAATGATGTCCATTATTATTGCATTATCTGTCACGGGCTGGGTGGGAATGGCCCGAATTATACGGGGACAGCTCCTGCAGCTGAAATCGCAGGAATATGTGCTGGCGGCTCAAAAGATGGGAACATCCCACGCTAAAATTATTTGGAGGCATTTGATTCCCAATACAGCAGGCATTATTATCGTAAATTTAACCTTCACAATCCCGCATGCTATTTTTGCTGAATCATTCCTCAGCTTCCTTGGTTTGGGGGTTCAGGCTCCTTTTGCCAGCTGGGGAACCATGGCGAATGATTCTTTGGGAGTTATCCTAAGCGGGCAGTGGTGGCGTCTCTTTTTCCCGGGATTCATGATTGCTCTGACGATGTTTGCGTTTAATGCTTTCGGGGACGGTCTGCAGGATGCGCTTGATCCTAAAGCGATAAAATAGGAGGTGAGATTTTGAAACACTTACTGGAAGTGAATCATTTGGAAGTGGGTTTTAAGACATATGGGGGCGAAGTGCAGGCGGTCCGTGATGTTTCTTTTCATATCGACAAAGGAGAAATCCTGGCAATAGTCGGAGAAAGCGGGAGCGGGAAAAGTGTAACGGTACAAACCATCATGGGTCTGATCCCGACTCCGCCTGGAAAAATAAAGAACGGCAAGGTGCTATTAGAGGGCCGGGATCTTTTAAAGCTGTCGAAACGGAATATGCAGAAGGTGAAAGGCTCGAAGATCAGCATGGTCTTTCAGGACCCGATGACTTCCTTGAATCCTACTATGCAAGTCGGAAAGCAAATTGCAGAAAGTATTACCACCCACCAAAAGATAAAGGGAGAAGAAGCGAAAAAACGAGCGATTGAAATGATTCGGCTGGTTGGGATATCGAATCCAGCCGAACGGTATCATCAATATCCCCATGAATTCAGCGGGGGGATGCGCCAGCGGATTATGATTGCGATTGCGCTGGCTTGCCACCCGCAAGTGCTGGTAGCCGATGAGCCTACGACCGCACTGGATGTGACCATTCAAGCGCAGGTATTAGATTTAATGAAGAATCTGAGAGATGAACTCGGCACTTCCATTATCTTGATCACGCATGACCTTGGCGTCGTTGCGGAGACAGCCGAACGGGTTGCAGTCATGTATGGCGGCATGATTGTTGAAACAGCGCCGGTAAAAGAAATCTTCAAGAATCCAAGGCATCCATATACTTGGGGACTCCTGGAGTCAATCCCGGATGTTGATGCAGAAGATAAAAAGAGGTTAATACCGATTGATGGAGCACCTCCGGATTTATTTTCTCCTCCTAAGGGCTGCCCGTTCGCACCGAGATGCAAATATGCGATGGAAGTCTGTGTCGAAGCAATGCCTCCTGCTTTTTCGATCGGCGATGGACATGAGGCAAAATGCTGGTTAAATGATTCGAGAACACCAGCCCTAAAAGAATTAGCAGCAGGGAGGGCGTAATCATGACCGAAACGATCATTCGAATCGAACAAATGAAGAAATACTTTTCAATTGGCAAGGAACTGACAGTTAAATCTGTTGATGATATCTCTATTGAAATCAAACGCGGGGAAACGTTCGGGCTTGTCGGGGAAAGCGGGAGCGGAAAATCGACACTGGGCAAAACGATAGTAGGCCTGGAAGATCCGACATCCGGCCAAATTATTTATAATGGCCTGGATATAAGCCAGTTAAATAATAAGCAAAAAAAACAGGTCAACCGGGAAATACAGGTGATTTTCCAGGATCCGCATGCCTCATTAAACCCAAGGATGCGAATTGGCGATATTATTGCGGAAGGCATCGATGCCCACAAACTGGCCAAAGGAAAACACAGGCAAGACCGTGTCTATGAACTTTTGGAAAAAGTCGGTCTTCAGCCGCAGCATGCCAAGCGCTATCCGCATGAGTTCAGCGGCGGGCAGAGGCAGCGAATTGGAATTGCGCGAGCCTTGGCGGTCGAACCAAAATTCATCGTGGCAGATGAACCGATATCCGCCCTCGATGTATCGATCCAGGCACAAGTTATTAATCTATTGGAAGATTTAAAGGAACAAGAAGGTTTAACGTATTTATTCATTGCACATGATTTAGGCATGGTCAAGCATATAAGCGACCGAATCGGTGTGATGTATTTAGGGAAAATGATGGAGCTCTCTGATAGCGATGAGCTGTTTCGTGACCCGCTCCACCCTTATACAAAAGCATTGTTATCCGCTATCCCGATCGCAGATCCAGAAGCTCAAAGAAGGGAAAGAATCGTGTTAGACGGTGACCCTCCAAGTCCAGTCAACCCTCCAAGCGGCTGCCGCTTTCGCACCAGATGTCCTTATGCGATGGATGTTTGTGCCGCGGCTGTGCCAGAGTGGAAGGAAGTAAAAGAGAATCATTGGACTGCGTGTCATCTTTATAATAATTAAAAGGCTAAGGGGGATTTTTAATGAGAAAATGGCTAGTCAGGATGCTCATGCTAGTTACCGCTGCGGTAGTGGCTGCAGGCTGCAGCAGCAAAGGATCATCAGGAAACAGTTCAGATGTAAAGCAGGAAATAACGGTTAATGCATTGAGTGAACCGCCGGATTTAGATCCAGCATTGGCAACCGATACTACTTCAGGCTGGGTTTTGGATCATGTATTTGAAGGTCTTTATACAAAAGATGAAGAGGGTAAACCAGTTTTAGGAGCAGCAAGCAAAGCGGAAGTCTCGGAAGACGGAAAAACATATACTTTTACCATTCGCGATGATGCCAAATGGTCAGATGGAACGAATGTGACAGCGGGAGATTTCGAATATGCTTGGAAGCGGGTTTTAAATCCGGACACCGGCAGTTCCTTTGCGTTTTACATGTATTATCTTAAGGGTGCAGAAGCTTACAACAAAGGGAAAGGCTCAGCAGAAGAGGTTGGAGTAACAGCAAAAGACAATAAAACACTGGTCGTTGAATTAGAGGCGCCGCTTGGTTATTTCGATGAATTATTAACAATGTGGACATTTTACCCGGTTAAGCAGGAACTTGTAGAAGAGAATAAAGGGTGGGCTGCAGGTGCTGATACATATGTGAGCAATGGGCCATTCAAATTGACAAAATGGGAGCATGACAGTGAAGCGGTCATTGAGAAAAATGAGAACTATTGGGACCGCAATGCCGTCAATCTTAATAAAGTAACATACAAAATGGTGAACGATGCATCAACCTACTATCAAATGTTCAAAACTAACGAGCTTGATTTAATTCAGACACTTCCTACAGATGTCATCGACCAAGAAAAGGATTCAAAAGAATATAACGAAGTGCCATACTTTGGTACTTATATGTACATGTTTAATGTAGAAAAAGAACCGTTTACCAACGAAAAAATTAGAAGAGCTTTTACGTTAGCGGTTGATCGTGAATCATTAACGAAAAATATTACGAAAGCAGGCGAAACACCGGCGTATGCATTTGTACCGCAAGGTGTAGAGACGCCAAACGGTGATTTCCGGGAAACTGGCGGAGCTTATTTCGAAGAGGATGCTGCAAAAGCGAAACAATTGTTAGCAGAAGGAATGAAAGAAGAAGGCTGGACTGAGCTTCCGCAAGTATCCATTCTCTATAATACGGCTGAAAATAACAAGAAGGTAGCAGAAGCCGTTCAGGCGATGTATAAAGAGAACCTTGGCGTTGATGTGAAGCTTGAGAACCAAGAATGGAAAACATATCTGGATACAACGAAACAGGGCAACTTCCAAATGGCTCGTATGGGCTGGATTGGGGTTTTGGTAGATCCGGTTGTTATTCTGGATTACTACTTAGGCGACAGTCCGAATAACCGTACAAACTGGGTAAATGAAAAGTACGACAACCTTATTGCAGAAGCAAAAGTAGAACAGGACAAAGAAAAACGTTATGAACTGCTTCACCAGGCGGAAGCCGTCTTAATGGAAGATTTGCCGTTTAACCCGATTTACCATTACACAAATACTTACTTAACATCACAAAAATTTGAAGATATTGTTTATCCGGTAAATCGTTACCCATATCTGAAATGGGCGAAAAAAGTTTCAGAGTAAAAAGAATGTTTATGACAAGGAAGCGGGGCCTTTTGAGGTCTCGTTTTCCTTTCCATAATAGATAGGAGATTGAAAATATGAAATGGAAGGCTGCTTTATTTTTCATCACAATGCTTAGCTGGTATTTGGCTGCATGGGCTGCACCTTTTTCGAAGGCGGATTTATCTGATACGGCTTTCTTGACAGGGCTTTTACTGATTATCATTGCAGGGATTGCAGTTATTATAAAAACAGGCTTTCTATCTCTCGTTACGGAAGGTTTTAAAATAATAGGAGAACGAATGATTCGCAAATCGAATGCCATGGAGCGGGCAGACAGCCAAATGAAAAGTGATTATAAGGTTCAGACCTTCAAAGCAAGTGCAGCCGCTTTTATCACTCAAATCAGCTTTATTGCTGGCATTGGTTCCCTGATTGTCTCTGTGATCAATATCTTTTAAAGGAGCGGTATTACATGATAAAAAATCTTCCTGAGCAATGAAATCAAACAGGAAGATTTTTTGTATTTCCCTTTAAGGTTTTTGAATGCTTCTCTTATGGTTTCTCTGTGAGTCAGCTTCACTTTTTAACCCTTTCTGTAAGGAGAAACACATAATGATCATGATAAGGGCGAAGGGCAGCGCGGCAGCAATTGAGGCTGTTTGCAATACATTTAATCCGCCTGCTACAAGCAGCACAGCGGCTACGGCAGATTGAATAATGCCCCATGTCACTTTGATTTTATTGGACGGATTTAGTGTCCCGCCTTCACTCAGCATACCCAATACAAAGGTAGCGGTATCGGCAACTGTTATATAATAAATCGCTACGACGGCAAACCCTAAGATACTCAGCAAAGAACTGAATGGCAGATAATCAAAGAAAGTGAAGATTGACAGGGATACATTTTCCGTGATAAAAGCGGCCAAATCATGATTTCCTGCTTTTTGTACGAGTTCCAGCGCGGAGCCGCCAAATATAGACATCCACAGACAGGTTCCCAGAGTGGGAACGATCAATACACCAATGACAAACTCCCTTACTGTTCTTCCTTTTGAAACCCGGGCGATGAACATTCCGACGAAAGGCGCCCAGGCAATCCACCAAGCCCAATAAAACAAAGTCCATGAGGCAATCCAGCCGCTGCCTTCGCCAAAGGGAATTAACCGCAAACTCATATGGATAAAATCACTAATATAGAGACCCGTAGTATTAAAGAAAACTTTAGTAATCGTCATCGTCGGGCCGACTATCAAAATCACAAGCATTATGGCAAAGGATAAAATCATCGCTGTATTGGACAAATACTGGATTCCTTTTTCCAAGCCGGAATTGATGGAAATGATAAACAGGACAGTTGCGACAGCAATGACAAGGAGCTGGACGGATAGCGCATTTGGGACTCCGAACAGATTATGCATTCCTGCCGTCACCTGCATCGCCCCAAGGCCTAAAGAGGTTGCTATGCCGAAGACCGTTGCAAAAACAGACAGAACATCAATCGTCTTTCCGATTGGGCCGTATATTCGGTCGCCGAGAATAGGATGGAACGCCGAACTAATTGCTGCCGGAAGTCGCTTATTGTATTGGAAAAAAGCAAGGGCTAAACCAATTACGGTATAGATGGCCCATGGATCCAGACCCCAATGAAAAAAGGTATATTTCATGGCTGTATTAGCTGCTTCTACCGTATAGGCTTTTCCGTAGGGAGGGGTTGTATAATGGGTGACAGGTTCGGCCACGCTCCAGTAGACAATCCCGATTCCCATGCCGGCACCGAACAGCATGGCAAGCCAAGAGGCAGTGTTGAAATCCGGCCGATCTGTTTTTTTGCCAAGCCGGATATCTCCATATTTCGAAAATAATAAATAAATGGAAAAGAAAACGAAGAATAAGGTTGCTCCAAGATAGACCCAGCCAAGATAATCAATTGAATCATTATAGATGGCATTCGTGACTTTCGTAAGATTCTCTGTGAAAAAGACACCCCAAATGATAAAGATGATGGTAAGGATTAAGGAAATAATAAAAACACTGTTTCCAACGGGATTTTTGTTACTCATAGAAGCCTCCTAATAATAAGTGGAAGAATGGACAGCAGCGAAAATCAGGCAGTAGAATGTGGGTATAAGAAGTCACTTATCCAGCAGATTGTAACGAAATTCCCACTTGTCGGTGTTCATGAGCTCATCCTGCGAAATTTCCAAGCCGCCTCCTAAATAAACCAGATCATCTTTTAAAGCGATGACCATAGATTCAAGCAAGTCATGGCCGTCCTTTTTTAGATATATGTCTCCTAATGCGGGCAAAAGCTCACTGTCTGGGGCAACTGTCTGCTGAAGCTCAATGCCGTCCATGCTTGCAGGATCAGCACCATCATTATTTTGATAATCGATAGGGCTGCTGCCGTTTATGCGTCCCGGAACCATTAATAAATATTCATTATGCTTGATTCCATGAGAATTACCTGTAATCACCCCTTGCTTATCCACTTTTTCTACGACCTCTATTTCATTTAATGAATACGTATCAAGGGAATCAGGCATTGGATTGTGAATTAATATATAATCTCCTTCTTCAGCCCTGCGGTCTTTACTCAGTGTGTAGGCTTTATGATTAAAGATAAAGCTGTCAAGGATCTTTGGTTTGTAACGATCTACGCTTGCCGCATTCGTTAAAACCTGTGTTAAATCCCGAAGCCTGATTAGATGAACGGATTGTTTATACATCGGTTTAACTCCGTAAACTTTATGTAATTCATTTTCATGGTAAACAAATATGCCCTTTCTTACTTGAAACAATTTCACGTATTGAACCTCCTTCTATGGCTCCTTGGCTGTGTAAGGAAAATTGTTATACCCTTTGTTGTTTAGAATGCCTTATTTTTAAAAAGATATGACGTAAGAAACAGGGAGGAAGATTTTTAAGGATTCAATGTAGAAGGGGCAGAGAATAGATAGTAAGTTTTTTCAGGTTTGGTGATAGGTCTCAATAACAAAAAGCCCCAGGCGTAATCTGGGGCTTTTGCATTAAAGGGCTGATTTAATTACTTTTTTGTAATAAAGAATCGACAGCATCCCGAAGATGGAATACAGAATAGTATAGATGACCATAACGATGATCATCGGTGCCCATAGTTCTGTTCCGAATAAAAACCATCCGGATTGAACAGCAAAGTAGCTGTGGAGAAGGCCGATAATCAACGGAATTCCAAAATTGAATAGCTGTTTGGCGCGGATTCCTTTTAGCAAGTCGCCTTGCGTAAAACCGAGTTTTCTTAATATTGTATAATTCGGCTTTTCTTCTTCACTTTCATCCATTTGTTTAAAATACAGAATACATCCTGAAGTAATTAGGAATGTCAGGCCGAGAAAACCGACGATAAACATGATAAGTCCCATACTCTCTTTCTGATTGTTGAAGATTTCAAGTCTGGAGAGATTTTCATACTTCTCGCTTATGCTCAATTCTTGGAAAACGGCATTGGCTTCCTTCAGCTGCCCCTCATCTTTAATATTAATCCCAATATAAGTCGAAGACTCATGCTGAATCTCGGGATCAAGGTCTGCTTTGAGACGCTGGAACGTTGTTTCGTCAACAATGGCCACCGGAAGGCCTCCATTTGTTAACGTATAGGGAAGAAGAATTTCATCTTTCATCCCTAAGTATTTCTGGTGAATAGACTTCTTTTTTCCCTGTAATTCAATTTCTCCGGTATTTTTTAGGGTCATTACTTTTCCAAGTACATCGTCGTAACCGGTGAATAGTGCTTCATCCTTCGAAAGGTTAAGGTCTTTGACGGATTTCTCACTTACTGCGGAAAGGGTCATAAGGTTTGGATCGAAATTTACTTCTTTCAGCTTTGTCTCCATGATTTGCTTAACATTGGCATTTACTTGGATAAAATCGATTCTTTTTTCACGATAGTCAATACCCTTTGCATACAGAGCCTCTCTAAACTTTTCAGCATCTTTTGGAGATGCCAGTGAAAAGTGAGAGGGAATGCGTTCTTTAGCACTTTTCTCCGCTGAATAATAAGAGATATAGCTTAACGATAACAAGCTGATTGCAAGCGCCGATACAGTGGTGATAATAGTCAGTAACAAGGCATTTGATTTCATTCGGAACATGATGGAAGAGAGGGATAATACCTCATGAATATTCAAGTAGCCGTCTTTCTTTTTCCGAATGATATTCGTGATAAAAGTGACGGATCCTTTATAAAAGAAATAGGTTCCGATGATGACAGCTCCAAGAATAAAAATCATCGCCATGAAAAGCTCGTTCATCTGTGAAAAGTCCCCATCAAATAGCTTCGAAGAAATATAGTAGCCTGAAAGAATCAATACAATTCCCAGCACTCCGAAGACGATGTCCCACATACTGATCTTCTTCACTCTGCTTTCTGCTGAAGATGTCACCCTGAATAAGGACAAAATCGTTTGTCTTTTAATAAATACATAATTCATCAAGAGGATGAAAAGGTAAATGGCACCGAAAACAATAACGGTTTGAATCAGGGCTTCTGCAGAAAATCGAAGAGAGGTTACGGTTTCAATCCCCATAAGTTTTAATAAAATCATCATGACTAATTTCGAACCGGCAAATCCGATTAAGACTCCGACCAGTAAGGATCCGAAATACAGGATGAAGTTTTCAGCGCTCAAAATCCGGAAGATTCCGCTTTTAGTCATGCCAATTAGTTGAAATAAGCCAATCTCTTTACTTCGCCTTTTGATAAAAAGCTGGTTCGCATATAAGAGAAAAATAGTGACAATCGCGATAAGCAGGATGGATGCGGCTTTAATGGCAGCTGCGCCTTTTACAGTTCCTTCTGCCCCGTCCATCGCTGGATCATACTGCAGTGTGACAAAAGCGAAATATAGAGAGACACTGAAAATCAAAGCGAATACATAGAGATAATAGTTTTTTAGATTTTTTTTCAGGTTGCGCAGGATCAGGTGATTAATGCTCATTTTGCACCCCGCCTAATACAGCCTGGGTTTTCATAATATCCTGGAAAAAGGCCTGTCTGGATTCGTCCCCTCTATTTAATTGGGTATAAATTTGCCCATCTTTAATGAAGATCACCCTGCTGCAATAACCGGCAGCGACTGGATCATGAGTGACCATAATAATGGTTGCCCTTCGCTTCTGATTTAATTCACTCAGTTTATTGAGTAAGTCAGAGGCAGATTTAGAATCCAATGCACCGGTTGGTTCATCAGCGAAAATAATGCTTGGCTGATGGATAAAGGAGCGGGCTGCAGATGTACGTTGTTTTTGCCCTCCTGATATTTCATTCGGGTATTTATCCTTTAAGTCATAAATTCCGAGTTCCATCGCAACTTCTTTAAATTTCTGTTCTGCTTCCTTCTTAGATACTTTTGTAATGGATAAGGGCAAAAGAATGTTTTCCTTAACGGTCAGCGTATCTAAAAGGTTATACTCCTGAAAAATAAATCCTAAGTGATGCTTTCTAAATTCAGCTAATTGCTTTTCTTTCATTCCGGTCATTTCTTTTCCGTCGATATGGATGGTGCCGTCGCTGACTTTATCTATGGAGGAAAGGACATTCAGCAAGGTTGTTTTCCCGGAGCCGGATGCCCCCATGATGCTGACAAATTCTCCTTCCTCAACGCTGATATCGAGACCTTTTAAAACCTCTTGCTTATTAAATTTATTGCCATAGCTTTTCGATATTTTGGCTGCTTCTAAAATTTTCATTATGTCACGCTCCTTTATTCGATATTTTCATTATAAAGATTCATACGTCCGTTATCCTTCGATTCAGCTAACAAACCATAAAAGCATGTGACAATGTTGTCACATGCTGGAAATTTGGTGAAAGTCATTTCGTTTTGGAAAAGTGAGATAGAAGGACGTTCCAATCCCGGGTTCTGAAGCGACATCCATTTGAAGGAGGAGCGGCTTTGCTGCTTTTTTTGCTAGGTACAGTCCCATGCCGGTTGCTGCATGATCTTGATGTTTGGCTGTAGAAGTAAAGCCTTTATCAAATATTCGGGGAAGATCTTTCGGCTCGATTCCCCGTCCATAATCTTTGATTTCCAAAACGGTTTGGTCATTTTGCTGATAGGTCTTGATGACAATGTCTGTTTCTTCGCTATATTTAACAGCATTCGTGAGGAGCTGCCTAATAATAAATGACAGCCATTTCCCGTCACTGTAGACTTCTTGCACTTCCAAATCGATATCAAAGCCAATCCCTTTTGGTATGCACCAGGATTGCAGGGCCTTTATTTCATTAAAAAGAATCGGCTGGATGTTTACCTTTTCAATATATAGATCATTTTCCATAAAGAGAATCCGTTTTTGGTGGAGCTTTTGATCAAGCAGCAAATGAATCCGCAGCCATTCATGTGTCAGCTGTGCTTTCATCTGTTCATCGTCCATCCGGTCTATGATTAAATGCATAGCGGTCAGCGGCGTTTTGACTTCATGGATCCAAGACAGCAAATCATCCTTTTCCTGCTCCAAAGCCATCCGGTTTTGGGCAGCATTTTTTTTCAATTGTTTGGTTTGGCTGGTCATTTTTTCTTCCACGATTTTTTCAAAAGGCCTTTCGGCGGAAACGATACTGGCTAAATCCAGATTGGTTTCCCACTCTTCTAAGCTTTTATAAAAGTTCGTTTCTTTCTGAAAACGGATAAAGATGAAAATGGCGAAGACGATGGAAAACAAAAAGACGATATAAAGAACGGATGATAAAGAAATGGATGAATCTATATAAGAGACAAAGAGGAGGAACAGAATCATAAAAAAATATAGAAAGATCCAGCTCCGCCTTTCCAATAAAAACTTTTTAATCATGTACATGCCCCGTTTCCAGAGCCATGTAACCCTGGCCTACTTTCGTTTCAATAAAGTGCCCAAGGCCCAGTCCGTCCAGCTTCTTGCGCAAACGATTGATATTGACGGTTAACGTATTATCACTCACAAAACGTTCATCATCCCAGAGGCTTTTAATCAATTTTTCCCGGCTGATGATTTTATTTTTTTGCTCAACCAGCTGTTTCAAGATGAAAATTTCATTCTTCGTCAGTTCGATTGAACCAGAATCGTTGGAAACCGTATTCTTCTCATAATCCACTGTCGCCCCGTTCCACGTTTTTAGCTTAACCTGATCCGTACTGTAGTTATAAACCCGGCGAAGAATCGCTTGAATTTTCGCAATGAGCACATCAAAATGAAAAGGTTTTTGAACAAAGTCATCCGCACCTAACTGCATGGACATCACCATGTCAGTAGGGTGATCCCTTGATGATAAAAAGATAATCGGCACGTTTGAATGCTCCCGGATCATCCTGCACCAGTGGAAGCCGTCAAACATTGGCAGCTGAATATCGATAATGACTAAATCAGGAGTCAAAGCTGCAAATTCCTGCATGACCTGGCTGAAGTCGGCGATGCCATGAACCTCATAGGACCATCCGGACAGCCGATCTTTAATCTCCCGGAAAAGAACCGTATCATCTTCGATTAATAGGAGTTTAAACATTTATCACACCACACTTTTTTACATTCTTTACTAAAAGTATATAGGAGAAAATTCCCGCATGCCATAGGGGGGATAGTGAACTTAGTTTTAGTTGTGCCTGGATTTTATTTATAGATTCAAATCAACAGAAAAAGCCAATGGCGTTTTTAACGTTTAAGATGTCATAAGCGTTACGTACACTCTTTATATTTTACATTCATTCGTACAGACAGGGGTTATATGAGTATTTGAACATGGATGTTTCGATAGCTTTTATAGTTATACATAGGAACAGCACAGCAGGCTATTCAGGGAAGCGGTGATATGCAGGCTGAAACAACTCCAATTTGTGCTATTGCAGCTACTACAGCAGCAAGCAGGATTAGAAAATGTTATTACAGTTAGCAGCACAAATAAAAACCAGGAGCTGGCCTACTATTCTAACTACGGAAACAGGATTGATTTAGTTGCACTAGCGGGAGATTTTGGAGATACATATTTTTCTGAGGGCCAGATTAATGTAACTTATATGATGTTAATGACTAAACCCATGAAGATGGGGCAGAATTTTATCGATCAGGCAGTAGGACTGCCCGCAGGGTATACATTATCATTTGGCACAAGTCTGGCTGCGCCTCAGGTCAGTGCAGCGCTTGCCTTATTAATGGCTGAGGATAAAGCCAAAAACCCAAATCCGCAAAAATATGTGAATCAATTTTATCGCGGGGCGGTCGATCTAGGTGATCCAGGACCTGACGAAGTCTATGGCCAAGGAGAGTTAAACATCACGAAATCTCTAAAA
Organism: Bacillus massiliglaciei; assembly: GCF_900098925.1. Taxonomy (GTDB): domain Bacteria; phylum Bacillota; class Bacilli; order Bacillales; family DSM-1321; genus Peribacillus; species Peribacillus massiliglaciei. The sequence continues at coordinate 170,771 of NZ_LT622359.1, forward strand.
TCTAACTATAAGTAAGGTGATTAAAGATGAAAAAACCAATTACAATAATCGTAATTTTGTCAGCTGTTTTATCAGCTGGAGCATATATTGATTGGAGCTATGCAAATACTTTCTTTGTTCTTTTGCTCACAGGGGCAAGCTTATTAACCACAATCTTTATCCATGAGCTGGGTCATTTGATTTTGGGATTGGCAACAGGTTCCCGTTTTTTAAAGTTTGCCGCTGGTCCGTTTGTACTGGAACGCAATGATGAAGGCCGTTTGATTTTTCATTTGAATGCAGGGTGGAATGAGGCCGGAGGATATGTACTTATGCAATATGAAGAACCTCGCTTTCCGCAAAAAGTCTTTCTTGGCAGCTTAGGAGGGCCATTATTCAGTCTGCTGACTGTTCCTTTATATTTCAATCAAATGTTTTACTTTGAACTGGTTGGATTATTCAGTATTATCTTTTTTGTTCTGACTATTATCCCATATAATTTTGCAGGGCTATTTTCAGATGGGTATACGATGAAACAAGTGCTTCAAAAGAATCAGGTGTTTATGTATTACTACAGAATGACCAATATGCTTCTTTCTTCAAAGAAACCAGAGAGCTGGAATGTAGAGATTCAAAGGGAAGCGGCGGATATTCATCCTGATAAATTGACGGTGACTGAATTGTCAATTTATCTCATGTTCTTTTTTTACAGTGCGATTCAGACAAAGGATTTTACTTGTTTAGAAAAGTTTTATGAAAGAATCGATCTTAGCCAAATCAAAAATGGACCTATTAGTCAAAAAGCTATTATTATGCATTATTATGCAGCGGCTGAGTATATCTTAAATAAACCTTTCTCTATCAGTTTTGAAGAAATGGAAAAATTACCTCCGGTAGACAAGCTTTCTAAATTAAGGACTTCCGTCATATACCAAAAGAACTTTAATCAGCTTGATTCAAATGGTACTAGTTATTTAAAGCATTTGAGAAGTAAGGCTTCAAGCAATTATAGTTTTTTACAAGTAGAAGAAAAGTTCTGCCGACAATATATTTTATGAAATTATCTGATGATGATTAATTAACAAAGCCTTTTTGCAGTAATATGGAATGGGCAAAATATAAAAATAAAACCCGACTTTATGGAAGTCGGGTTAAATAGGTTATGCCTGTAACCAAGAAGCTGCAAGCAGCAATGCACCTTTGGCTGCTTCTGTTTCGGCCAATTCGTTCAGCATGACAAAGTCATGAATAATTCCTTGGAATCGAACAGCGGTCACTTGTACACCTGCCTCACGGAGCTTATTTGCATAGGCTTCTCCCTCATCGCGGAGGACATCAGCTTCAGCTGTGATCACTAAGGCTTGAGGCAAACCGGTTAATTGGTTTGGTGTGGCGCGAAGCGGGGAGGCGGTGATTTGCGCTCGTTCTGCTGGATTTGCCGTATATTGATCCCAGAACCATTCCATTCCATCTCTTCGAAGAAAGTAGCCAGTTTTAAATTGTTGATAGGACTCGGTATCAAAGGATGCGTCTGTTACAGGGTAGAATAACAGCTGCTTGCTTATTTTTGGACCTTTCCGCTCTTTGGCCAGCAATGTTATGGCTGCAGCCATATTTCCCCCGACACTGTCCCCGGCAATGAAAAGACGATCTGTATCAAATTGCTGCATCTCTGCATTTTCTTTCATCCATTCCAATACGGCATATATTTCCTCAATTGCTGTAGGATATTTAGCCTCCGGAGACAGACTGTACTCTGGAAATACAACCGCTGCATTTGTTTTTACAGCCAGCTCACGGATAAGGCGGTCGTGTGTATGGGAGTTTCCGAATACCCAGCCGGCACCATGAATGTAAAGAATAACCGGAAGCAGGCCTGAAGAGTGTTCAGGGCGGACGATTCGCACGTTAATGCTTTCTGATACCGTGCTGGTTACTGTTAAATCTGTAATCTTAGCCTCAGGCTTGTTCACTTCCCCTGATTGGACGGAATCAACCGTTTTTCGTCCTTCTATTGGGCCTAAATCAAAAAGGTAAGGGGGCTTCGCCGTTGCATCTACAAAATTTTGTGCCGCTTTTTCTAGTGAAAAAATTTTTTTCATTTTAAACAGCTCCTTCTAATTAATTTTTTAAAATTATATTTTGCACAACTTAATGTGTATGAAAGAATCATACTTCTGTTCAATTGTATTGTCAACAATTAAATTTTGCACAATTAATTTTAAATGGCCTCTGCTTGACTGTAATAGATTTTGCCCTCTATAATTTTTAAAAAGATAATTGTTTACAATTAGATTGGAAAGGAATTTTTAAATGGGAAAAGAGAATGAATTTATAACACTTGAAGACCATCTTTGTTTTTCTCTATACGCTTGTTCCCGGGCAATTCTTCGTTTATATAGACCTTATCTAGATGACCTGAAGCTGACGTATCCCCAATATTTAGTGTTGGTGGTACTATGGGAACGCCAGGAAGCATCTGTGAAAGAACTTGGTCAATTGCTGGATCTTGATTCAGGCACACTGACACCTATGCTAAAACGAATGGAAACAGCTCAGCTGGTGGAGCGTTTCAGAGACCCCGCCGATGAAAGAGTGGTTATCGTTCGTATTAAAGAGGAAGGGCTGGCATTGCGTGATAAGGCGCAATGCATCCCGCAGTCCCTGATCAGTGCTGCAGGCATGACATCAGAAGAAATGAATGCCTTTAATCAGGCTGTAAAAAAACTATCAAACATAGTGAATCAGAAGTAGGAGATTTTTAGGCATTCTTTGAGCTTAATGTATCACATAAAGAAAAACGCTGTTGAATCTAAAACAGCGTTTTTCTTATCCTTCAGTAATTTTAGGATGATGAACTCTATTAAATGGGCATTAGACGCCAAAAAGGGAAGGCAGGGATAGGGATCAATCTTTGGGGAAACAGCAGGTTTTAGATTTCAAGCTCATTGAAATCAATTTTGAGCGATTCCTTTTGAAGAAGTTCCGGTAAACAGATCATTTGAAATGCATGGAACAGACAGCTAACATGGAAAAACAACAGTCCTATAGAAAGAAGATGAATTTATGTCTAATACAAAAGCATTAACAGAAGTTCCGTTTTCTGTGCTGGATCTTTCCCCAATCGCATCCGGCATGACGGCTGCGGATTCGTTTCGTCATACATTAGAGCTGGCCCAGCTGGCTGAAAAGTTGAATTATAAGCGCTATTGGCTTGCTGAGCATCATAATATGCCGTTCATCGCCAGTTCCGCAACATCCATTGTAATTTCCCATGTAGCAGCCGGGACTTCAAAAATCCGGGTTGGCTCCGGCGGAATTATGCTGCCGAATCATGCCCCTCTTGTTATTGCTGAACAATTTGGCACGCTGGAATCATTATATCCTGGCCGAATTGATCTTGGTTTAGGCCGGGCTCCGGGCACAGACCAGCGAACCGCCTATGCGTTGAGGCGTGATCTAAGAAGCAATGGTGAAGACTTCCCAGAGCAGCTGGCCGAGCTTCGCGGCTACTTTGATCCTTCTTTAGCAACGAGCAGCCATGTGAAGGCTGTTCCGGGCGAAGGCTTGAATATTCCGATATGGCTGCTTGGTTCAAGCGGCTTCAGCGCCCGTTTGGCCGGTGAACTTGGCTTGCCATTCGCTTTTGCCGGTCATTTTTCACCGCGTCATACAATGGGAGCCCTTCATATCTATCGCGGGTCCTTCAAGCCGTCAGACGTTCTGGATAAGCCGTATGCGATGGTCGGATTAAATGTCATTGCAGCAGAAACGGACGAAGAAGCACAGCATCTTGCGACTACGCTGCAGCAGCAGTTCTTACATTTAATCCGCGGTCAGGAGACGAAGCTTCTGCCGCCGGTGGATGATATCCGCCAGCTGGCAAGCAGTTATGAATTAGAGGCCTTGCAGGAGCAATTAGGCAGATCTATAATCGGCAGTCCGCAAACAGTAAAAGAAAAGCTGGAGGCCTTTTTAAACGAAAGCCAGGCTGATGAAATTATGGCTATTGCGCAAGTGTATGACCATAAAGCGCGTCTCCGTTCTTATGAAATTTTGGCAGATGTTTCGAAAGGGTAATGTGAGGCATTGAACTGAATAAGCATTTTAATGAAAGAAGCCCAGTTTGCGGAACTCAACGCCAGCCGGGCTTTTCTATAGCTATTTTTATCTGCTTGAAATGCTGCCGGTCCGATTTAAAAAGAAGCTTAAGGTCGGCGGATTTTTATGAAATTTTTTCGTATAAATGAAAAAATCATCCAATCGATGCTTTTTTATTTTGGTTGAAGAAGTGCAAAAAAACGGCAGTTTCAGGGGTGCAACGTATGGTTGCCCCATGATGCGCCTGGAACTAGCTTTACTTTCGCTCCAAGTACCCTACATACTGAATGTTGTAAGGAAAGGCGATGAAAACAATGATCTTTAGTGAACGATTAAAAAAAGAAAGAGAGAAAAAAGGCTGGTCCCAAGCAGAGCTTGCTGAACAGATACATGTCAGCCGCCAGTCCGTATCCAAATGGGAAACCGGAAAAAATTACCCGAGTATTGAGGTCATCATTGATTTAAGTGATTTATTCGGCATTACGATAGACGAACTGTTAAGGAGTGATAAAGAATTGAAGGAAAAAGTGATCCAGGACAGCAAGCAATTGAAGTATCCAAAGTGGAAACTTTTTTTTGACAGTGTCTTTTTGATAGGAGCCTTTTTATTGGTGTCAAAATTAGGGATCATGGCTTCTAATCATTTTGCAGGTACGAATATTATGATACTCGACGGCCTGCCAAAAGCAGTCACCAATTTTTTGCCGCTGATTCTCATGGTAACCGGAGGAATTGGCGGCGATCAATTGAAAAATAAATATCTCTGATTTTACTGGAATAAAAATATTTTATATTTTCAATAAAGCAAATGTCCCAGCAGTATAACTAAATCATTTTGCTGGGATATTATTCTTTTTACAGGTGTTTGTCTAATTTGAGTTATTTTTACTTATATTGAAATCACTAAATCTTTAATATAATAAAGAGTTTTATTAGGGTGATTAGATGCGTTGGTTATGAAGAGGACATAAAGAATTTTTATTTTTATAAAACCTACTGTTTAACAAAGTAAAATATTGATATAATTTTCATGGTGCGAAAGTTACATCTCTATTTTAGAAAAAAGGATAAATTTATAAAGGTAAGGTGTGCTTCCCGACTAAATGATAATTGTGAGGGGATTTTTTTATGCGTAAAATTAGCTGGATTATTTTAGTACTAGCCACGGCTCTTCTATCTGCGTGCTCAGCAAGTGAATCAGCCGAAAAAAAACCAAATGATAAAGAGGAAGGTGTTTCAGTAGATAAGGGTCTGCTGAATGTTGAGATAACCTTGCCAGCTTCTATGTTTGAAGATGAAGATATAGATACTGTAATTGCTGATGCCAAAAAGGATGGCGTAAAAGAAGTAACAAAGAATGAAGATGGATCGCTTACCTATAAGATGTCAAAAGCTAAACACAGAGAAATGTTAAAAGAAGTAGAGTCGTCCATTCAAGAGTCTATTGATGATGCTAAAACAAGTAAGGATTATGTATCTATTAAAGATGTAACTCATAATAAATCATTCTCTGAATTTACCCTTTTAGTAGAAAAGGCTTCTTATGAAAATAGCATGGACGCTTTTGCAGCAATTGGTTTTGGTATATCAGGAATGATGTATCAAATTTATAATGGTGCAGATGAAGAAAAGGCGAAAGTAAAAATATATATTAAAGATAAAGCAACTCAGGAAACTTTTGATGAAATGCTCTACCCTGATGATTTAGAAGAAGAATCAAAATGATGACTATTTAGGAGAGAAGAGGTTCTAAATGAATATGATTAAGTTTAGAAAATTAAAGGTATAGTCCCTATTAGACTTTTAACACTTACTTTGTTGACGGTTTGCGGACAAGATTCTTCGGATGATACAAGCACTTCTATTAAACAAAATGATACTGATCAGGGAGAAACTAAACCTAAACAGGAAATAAAAAATCGGTAATAGGTGACGAACAAATCCAGTTCCATTTAAACAGACAGCTGCGGTAAATGATGAAATATATGATGATAATGGTAAGTCTTATCCAGTCAAGTTTGATTTAACAGTGTTGGAAGTTACTCAAGGTAAAGCAGCATATCAGCAATTAAAAGCAATGAATGAATTTAATGAACCTGCACCGCAAGGGTATAAATGGGTGTTAGCAAAGACAAAGGTTAAATTCACAGAGTCAGAAACAAAAGATATAGCATTTAACATTGATGGAATCATGAATTTTATAATGGTAAGCGAAAACGGTGACGTTTATAGCGGAGACTTATATGGTACTACTGAGCCTGATTTTAGTTTTGGAAACGTATGTAGGAAATGAGAAAGAGGGATACATGTCAGGATTGGTTAAACTGAATGAAAAAGCTCAGCTTCGTTATTAAAAATGCTTGGAGGGACATGTTTTCTTTAACTTACAATAAATTGAAGTGAAATCGAATATGATGATTCATGAAGCAAGTGAAGTGATATTTTCTTCACTTGCTTGTTAATTTAATATAAAAGATGGTTAATCAGGGATTGATGCTGTTTATCTATTTTTTCCTTGTCAGCTTATATCTCCTGTGTTATTCTAAACTTAAATGTAAACGGTTACACAAAAAGAGGTGGCAGAATTGGCGACGATACGGGATGTGGCGAAAAGGGCTGGCGTGTCAGTAGCAACGGTATCAAGGGCATTGAATGATAAAGGATATGTTCACGATGATACAAGGAAGCTTATCAATGAAGCGATTCAGCAATTGAATTACCGGCCGAACGAAGTGGCCCGGTCGCTCTATAATAAAAAATCCAGGTTGATCGGATTGCTGCTTCCTGATATACGCAATCCCTTTTTTCCTGAACTGGCCCGCGGTGCAGAGGATGAGATGCAGGCGCATGATTACAGAGTGATGATCGGCAATGCGGATGAAAAGCCTGAAAAAGAATCCGAGTATATTCATACTTTTGAACAGCATCATGTCATCGGGATTTTGTCAGCGACAAGCAATCAGGATAATAGCTTTTATCAGAATCTGTCTTTTCCGGTTGTCTTTCTTGATCGCATTTCTGATCAGCATCCCTCTGTGTATGCAGACGGACTCGATGGCGGAAAAAAGGCTGTAAGAGAAATAGTGAGACGGGGAAGCAAGCGAATAACGCTGCTTAGAGGTCCTATGGAACTTAAGACTGCTCAGGATCGATTCAGGGGGGCGATGGAAGAGATTTCTTCAAAGGACGTTGAATTCAATGTCATGAAGACCTCTTTTGCTTATGAAGAGGCGGAAGAAAGTGCAAAGGAGCTGTTCGAACGTTTTCCGGATACAGATGGAGTCATCGCAAGCAATGATATAGCAGCTGCGGCGGTATTGCGTGAAGCGCACCGAATCGGTAAATCGATTCCGGAAGAGCTCCAAATCATCGGGTATGATGATATACCGCTAAGCAAATGGCTGTATCCTCCTTTATCCACGATTAGGCAGCCTGCTTATGATATGGGGAGGACAGCCGCAAAATTATTAATTCAATTGATTCATAATGAAAAAGTGTCACATAAAAATATTCAATTGCCTGTTGCTTTTATTGAAAGGCAGACGACAAGAAAGGCGGAGGAAAATGGCTAAAATCACGGTAATCGGAAGTTCTTCCATTGATTTAGTTGTTACAGCTTCAAGAAGACCTGAAAAAGGGGAAACGATTATTGGAGAATCATTTAAAACAGTACCTGGCGGAAAAGGGGCCAACCAAGCCGTGGCCGCAGCCCGCTTAGGAGCTGAAGTGTATATGGTTGGCTGTATCGGCGATGATGTTTTCGGCAAGGAAATCCTGGATAATTTCCGCAAAAACAATGTCCACACCGACTATGTGGAACCGGTTACAGGTGTGGAGAGCGGCACGGCTCATATCACGCTTGCGGAAGGCGATAACAGCATTATCGTAGTCCAGGCTGCTAATCAATATGTTACTCCGGATTATATAGACAAGGCACTGAATACAATCCAGGCATCTGATATCGTCCTGATTCAGCAAGAAATTCCGGAAGATACCGTTGAGCATGTCAGTGAAATATGTAAAATGTACGGTGTGCCGCTGCTGTTGAATCCTGCGCCGGCAAGGCCGATCAGAAAAAAAGTAATAGAAAATACAGCCTATCTTACACCTAATGAATTGGAAGCTTCGATTCTTTTTGAAGGGGAAGACTTTCATGATGCGCTGAAGCGATATCCTAACAAGGTATTTATCACAGAAGGGAAGAACGGCGTCCGATATTTCGACGGCGGGCAAGAGGTGTTGGTTCCTGGCAATCCAGTAACGGCTGTGGATACAACAGGGGCGGGAGATACGTTTAATGCAGCCTTTGCCGTCGCGCTTGCAGAGGGAAAGAGCATGAAAGAGAGCCTGCGTTTTGCCAACCTGGCTGCATCCCTGTCTGTAACGAAATTCGGGGCTCAGGGCGGCATGCCATTGCGAAACGAAGTGGAGGAGCTTCTGTAGCATGAAAAAACATGGAGTCTTGAACAGCCATATTTCCAAAGTTTTAGCGGATTTGGGACACACGGATTATATCGCCGTTGCGGATGCGGGTTTGCCTGTACCTGACGGTGTCCTGAAAATAGATGTAGCAATCAAAGCTGGGACCCCGTCTTTTAAGGAAGTGGTCGATGCCATAGCTGAAGATATGGTTATTGAAAAAGTGATCATGGCCACAGAAATAGAAGCGGCTAATCCGGAAACCTGCCGTTATTTGCAGCAGAAATTTTCCGGAATCAGTCAGGAAACCATGCCGCATGAAGAGTTTAAGGAACTGACCAGGCAGGTAAAAGCAATCATTCGAACCGGAGAAATCAAACCGTATGCGAATTGTATCTTGCAATCGGGCGTATTTTTCTAAACAGTGAGGTGGAAAACATATGCGAATTACGATGAAAAACATCTTCAAAGCGTTTGGAACCAATCAAGTTTTGACAGGTGTGGACTTTGAACTGGAAGAGGGGGAAGTTCACGCCCTTATGGGGGAAAATGGAGCAGGCAAGTCGACGATGATGAATGTGCTGACAGGTCTCCATCCAAAAGATAAAGGCTCCATTCTGATTAATGGCACGGAAACCTCTTTTAACAATCCGAAGGAAGCGGAGCAACATGGAATTACCTTCATTCATCAAGAACTGAATATTTGGCCGGATATGACTGTCTTGGATAATCTATTTATCGGGAAGGAATTAAAAACGGCTTTTGGTTTAGTCAATACGAAAGAAATGAAAGCGCTAGCAAAAAAGCAGTTTGCCCGATTGGGAGTTTCAATTCCCTTAGATAAAGAGGCGGGAAGCTGTTCGGTCGGTGAACAGCAAATGATCGAGATTGCTAAAGCTCTGATGACAGAAGCCAAAGTGATCATCATGGATGAACCGACAGCTGCTTTGACGGAAAGAGAAATCGGCAAGCTCTTTGAGGTGATTTCTTCTCTGAAAAAAGAGGGTGTATCCATTGTCTATATTTCTCACCGGATGGAAGAGATTTTTACGATATGCGACCGCATTACGGTCATGCGGGATGGAAAAACGGTAGATACGAAGGAGATTAAAGAAACTACTTTTGATGAAGTCGTAAAGAAAATGGTCGGAAGAGAGTTAACCGATCGTTTTCCGCAGCGGGAACCAAAGCTGGGTGAGACCATGCTCCAAGTAAAGGATCTCACAAAGAATGGGGTCTTTCGGGAGGTCAGCTTCTCTGTCAGAGCCGGAGAAATTGTCGGCATATCCGGATTAATGGGAGCCGGACGGACGGAAATCATGCGCGCCATTTTTGGTCTGGATTCCACTGACAGCGGAGAAATTTGGCTGGATGGCAAAAAAGTCTCCATTTCCTCTCCTGCTCGGGCTGTGGAGTCAGGCATCGGGTTTATTACGGAAAATCGTAAGGAAGAGGGGTTGATCCTGGACTTTTCGATAAAAGACAATATGGTCCTGCCGACTCTCTTCAGCTTTGCACCGAAAGGTATTATTAATGAAAAAACGGAGTTGGATTTCGTTGAGATGCTAATTAGGCGTTTAACAGTTAAAACCGAATCAGCAGAGACAGCCGTCGGAAATCTTTCTGGCGGGAACCAGCAGAAAGTGGTCATTGCCAAATGGGTGGGCATCGGTCCCAAGGTACTGATTTTAGATGAACCGACAAGAGGGGTGGATGTCGGTGCGAAAAGAGAGATTTATCAACTGATGAATGAATTGACAGATCGCGGGGTGGCGATCATTATGGTGTCTTCAGAGCTGCCGGAAGTACTAGGGATGAGCGACCGAATCCTTGTGGTGCATGAAGGGAAAATCACGGGCGAATTAATAAAAGAAGAAGCAACCCAGGAAAAAATAATGACATTAGCAACAGGAGGTATGTGAGATGAAAGCAGCAAATGAAGGGGTATCGGCTGGCAAGTCTGCGATGTTTAGTTCCGTAACGCAGAAAATGGGCCCGTTACTTGGGTTAATTATCTTATTTATTATCGTTTCTATCTTGAATCCAAGCTTTTTAGAACCATTGAATATTCTAAATCTGCTGAGGCAGGTATCAATCAATGCCCTCATTGCTTTTGGCATGACATTTGTTATCTTAACAGGCGGAATTGACTTATCGGTTGGCGCTATTCTTGCCTTATCGAGTGCCTTGACTGCCGGCATGATTGTTTCTGGGATGGATCCGATCCTTGCCATTATTATTGGCTGCCTTCTTGGCGGAGTAATGGGAGTGATCAATGGACTGCTGATCACGAAAGGAAAAATGGCTCCATTTATTGCAACATTGGCTACCATGACCTTGTTCAGGGGGCTCACCCTTGTCTACACAGACGGGAACCCAATCACCGGTCTAGGGGATAATCGGTTATTCCAGCTGTTCGGCAGAGGATATTTCCTTGGAATTCCTGTACCGGCTATTACGATGCTGATCACGTTTGTCATTTTATATATCATTCTTCAAAAAACACCATTTGGACGAAAGACTTATGCAATCGGCGGGAATGAGAAGGCCGCATTGATTTCAGGAATTAAAGTCCCGAAAGTGAAAATTATGATTTACGGTCTCTCTGGATTGCTGGCTGCCCTGGCTGGGGCAATCCTGACTTCACGTTTGAATTCAGCGCAGCCGACAGCCGGAACATCTTATGAGCTGGATGCCATCGCAGCCGTTGTATTAGGCGGAACAAGTCTGTCAGGAGGAAAGGGCTTAATTGTTGGAACCTTGATAGGCGCCTTGATTATCGGAACCTTAAATAACGGACTGAATCTCCTTGGGGTTTCTTCCTTTTATCAAATGGTGGTCAAAGGGATTGTCATTATCATTGCTGTATTGCTGGACCGTAAGAAATCGGCGTAAGTCAGGAGGGATCTTATATGAAAAAACTAACCGCAATCCTTATATCACTAACACTTTTACTTTTAAGTGCCTGCTCCATGGAACCCCCGGGATGGGCAAAGCCAGATAAAAAAGAGACTGTAAAAGATATCAAAATTGGATTATCTGTTTCTACGCTGAATAACCCATTTTTCGTTTCTTTAAAGGATGGAGTGGTTCAAGAGGCCAAGAAACAGGGCATGTCAGTGAAAGTAGTCGATGCCCAAAACGACTCGGCTAAACAAATTAACGATGTGGAAGACTTAATTCAGCAGGGAGTCGATCTCTTGCTGATCAACCCAACGGATTCTTCAGCGATTTCATCAGCTGTTCAATCAGCGAACAGCATTGGAATTCCGGTTATTACGCTGGATCGTTCAGCAGATAAAGGAAAAGTAGAAGCACTGGTGGCCTCCGATAATGTAAAAGGCGGAGAAATGGCTGCGGAATATATAGTGAAACAGATCGGCGAAAATGCCCAGGTGGCGGAACTGGAAGGGGTTCCGGGTGCTTCGGCAACTCGTGAAAGAGGAAAAGGATTCCATAATATCGCGGATTCAAAGCTAAAGGTAACCGCCAAGCAATCAGCAGACTTTGACCGGACAAAAGGGTTAACAGTTATGGAGAATATCATCCAGGCAAAGCCTGATATTCAAGCTGTATTTGCGCATAATGATGAAATGGCCCTGGGAGCCATTGAGGCGATCAATAGTTCAGGGAAAGACATCATGGTTATCGGTTTTGACGGCAACGATGATGCCTTGAAAGCCATCGAGGCGGGAAATCTGGATGCAACGGTCGCCCAGCAGCCGCAATTAATCGGCAAACTTGCCGTGGATGCAGGCCGGGATGTAATACAAGGAAAGAAAGTTGAAAAAAATATCGCTGCACCGCTAAAGCTGGTGACTAAGGAAGAGTAAGAGGAATAGAGGTTCGGAATGATTCATCATTCTGAACCTCTTTTTAGTTTGCAGGGAAACATATAAAATATCGAGACCTGACTAAGTACCAGAAAATAAATCCACTGTGCAATTAAATCTATTAATCTCTTTACTTTTAGTAAATAAAAGAAAACAAAAGGAACGATTGAGAAAGAAAAATATACTTTTTATATACGAAACGAAAAAATCATGTAAGATTTTCTTACATGATTTGTTTGTTATAAAGAAGAGGCTGATATACTTTTATAAAGTTTGAAAATTCAACCAATTTCTACATTTTTAATATCGGTAGAAAAAATATTTGGGGGGAAATGGGATGACAAAAATGAGAAAAGGTATTGGTTTGATGGTTGTAGTGGTTGCCCTGCTCTTATCGGCTTGCAATGGAGGAAGCAAAAGCAGTACTGCAAGTTCATCAGGAACGGGAAGCGGGGAGATTAACATATCCTTGAGTGCGGATCCTCCCAACCTTGACCCAGCACGGTCGAGTGCACTGGTTGACAGGCAGGTTCAAAACAGCATTTTCGACAAGCTTTTTGATTTGGACCCTAAAGGCAACATCGTTCCCCTGCTGGTTGATAAATATGAAGTGACTGAAGATGGAAAAGAGTATACCTTCCATTTAAAAAAAGATATTAAATTCCAAGACGGGACAGATTTTAATGCCGAGGCGGTGAAGTTTAATCTGGACCGTTATCGTGCAGAAGGGACTAACCGAACAAGCGAATTACAATTTGTTCAAGATGTTGAAGCGGTGGACCCACTAACGGTCAAAGTAAAACTGAGTAAAACGTTTTCCCCGTTCTTATCCATCCTTACTGATCGTTCCGGTATGATGGGGTCGCCGGCAGCGATTGAAAAAGAAGGAGATCAATTTGGCAACAATCCTGTCGGGACGGGTCCATTCGTTTTTGAAGAGCATGTAAAGGGGGATCATGTCTCATTGGTGAAAAACAAAGAGTATTGGAATGGCGAGCCGAAACTGGATAAGGTCACTTTCAAAATATTTACAAACGGTACTTCTGCAGTACAAAACTTGAAAACAGGAAAGCTTGACTTTATTGATGCTGTTCCAATTAAGGAAGCAAAAGCTTTGGAGAATGATCCAAACTTTTCGTTGATTGCCAAGTCGAGTATGGCCTACAGGGGCTTTTATCTAAATACGACAAAAGCGCCTTTGGATAATAAATATTTGCGTGAGGCTGTGGCTGAGGCGGTAGACCGAAAGGCTATTGCGAAGGTGGCATTCGATAATTATGCTGAGCCAAATAATTCTCCTTTTTATCCTGGGAATTTAGCGTATGGCGATTCTGGTGAATTTAATCAGCCTGATACAAAAAAAGTGAAAGAACTGCTTAAAAAGGGAGGAAAACCAAACGGCTTCTCTTTCACAATGCAAATTGATACATCACCTGCTTCCGAAACAGTCGGCTCTGTCGTTCAAAGTATGCTTGAGAAGCAGGGAATTAAAGTGAACCTTGAAAAAGTTGAGTTTGGAACATTGCTTGATAATGCTGATAAAGGGAACTTTGAGGGCTTGATGAATGGATGGTCAGGAAGACCAGATCCCGACCAAAGCTTTTATGCCTTCGTAGTAACAGGTCAGAGCAATAACTATTCAAGGATTTCCAATAAAGAATTAGATCAGCTGGCGGAGGATGCAAGGACAGAAATTGATCCTGAAAAACGAAAACAGCTTTACGATCAGGCAATGGAAATCGTACATGATGAAGCTGGTTATGTGTATCTTTACAGTGATTTCAATCGCTTCGGCTTATCGAAAAAAATTAAAGGATTCGTTTATAATTCAGATGGCATTATTCGAACTGCTGATTTAAGCAAGCAGTAATAAAGGAATGAAAATGGGCTGCGGTGTTTCTGGAAAAAGACGAGGCGCGGCAGCAGCCGGTTTAAAAAAACAGTCAATAAAAGAGAGGGGCCTGTCATGAAATTTTTTGTAAGAAGATTATTATTAACGATTCCAATTCTCTTTCTTGTATCAATTATGACATTCTCTCTCATTCATTTAATTCCGGGTGATCCTGCCCGAATGATCTTGGGGGAGGATGCTACTGCAGAGGCTTACCAGCAGCTAAGACATGAACTTGGATTGGATCAGCCAATTATTGTGCAGTATTTTACGTGGATGGGAAATGTTCTGCAGGGAGACTTGGGAATGTCCATTACAGATCAAGTGCCAGTGATAGACTTAATTTTTCAACGGTTAGGGCCAACGATTGAATTGACAATCGGCACATTTATAGTGGCTTTGCTGATCGCTTTTCCGGCGGGTATTCTGTCAGCTGTTAAGAGAGGAACAGTGCTTGACTATACGAGTACTTTTACAGCTTTGGGCGGAATGAGCCTTCCGAACTTTTGGTTTGCCATGATGGCTATTATCTTCTTTTCTGTACAGTTGGGATGGTTTCCTTCCTCCGGGTATGTCTCTTTTTTCGAAAATCCGGCACAGAATCTATTAGCAATGGTACTGCCATGCCTCACAACCGGTTTGCGTGAGGCTGGGGTCATTATGAGAATGCTACGTTCAACCTTGCTGGAAGTTGTGAATATGGACTTTGTGCGTACTGCCCGGGCGAAGGGGTTAAATGAGACGGCGACAATTTTGGGCCATGTGCTGAGGAATGCTATGATTCCTGTCATCACTACGTCCGGGATTATGATTGCTGGCTTGCTCGGCGGGCTTGTTGTGACGGAATCAGTTTTTTCCATTCCGGGTTTTGGGCGCCTGATTATTGAGTCGGTATTTAAAAGAGACTACGTCACAGTCCAAGGAGCCATTTTATTTACAGCTCTTCTGGTAGTATTGGTCAATCTCGCAGTTGATCTACTGTATGCCATAGTGGATCCTAGAATAAAAGCAGGGCAGGTGGCGGCTAAATGAAGGCATTTAAAAAGTTTATGAGAACCGGCTTCGGCCCTGCAGGCGGAATGGTCATTTTGGCACTGATTATTGTAGCGGTTTTTGCCAAAGAAATTGCCCCGTTTAATCAAAATTTGCAGAATTACGACAGTATACTGCTCCCTCCCAGCTCTGTACATCTTTTTGGGACAGATGATTTAGGAAGGGACATTTTTTCTCGAGTTATTTATGGAGCCCAAATATCAATTAAGGCAGCCTTTGTTGCTGTTGGAATCGCAGTTGCAATTGGGGTGCCAATTGGTCTTTTAGCCGGATATTTTGGTGGGTTTTGGGATGAATGGATCGTGATGAGAGCGGTTGATGCAATTCAGGCTTTCCCTTTTTTGATCTTGGCGCTTGCGATTGCGGCGGTAATGGGGTCTGGTTTTGGAAATGCGATGATCGCGATTGGAATCGGATTTATTCCTTCGTTTATTCGAATTACCCGCGGACAGGTTATTCAGTTGAAAAATATGGATTATGTCCTTGCCGCAAAGGCGACTGGAGTAAAGGATCTTTATATTATTTTTAGCCATATTCTGCCGAATGCCTTAAATCCAATTTTAATCCAAACAACGCTGGCAATGGCTTCAAGCGTGCTGGCAGAAGCAACTTTATCTTATTTGGGCATTGGTGTCCAGCCTCCGACGCCTTCATGGGGCAGTATGCTTAATCAAGCCCAAACTTTATTAACAAGCGCTCCGTATGTAGCGTTGTTCCCGGGAATTGCTATTTTCATAGTGGTCTTAGGATTTAATTTATTCGGAGACGGGCTGCAGCAGGCGTTGGATCCTCGAATTAAAAAATAATGAATGGCAGGGAGAGGGGGAACGGCTTTGGAAACTATTTTAGAAGTAGAAAATTTGAAAACAAAATTCAAAACGGAAAATGGCATTATTGCAGTTGTAGACGGTGTTGATTTTCATGTTAAGGCAGGAGAGACACTGGGGATTGTTGGAGAATCGGGGTGCGGTAAAAGTGTAACTAGCCTGTCAATCATGAGACTTTTGCCGGGAAATAGCCAGAATGATGGAACGATCAGGTTTAAAGGGAAAGACCTTCTTTCCCTTTCCGATAAAGAAATGCAAAAGGTAAGAGGGAATGAGATCGGAATGATTTTTCAAGAGCCGATGACCTCTCTGAACCCTTTGCATACAATTGGCAAACAAATTGAGGAGCCGATTAAAAAGCATACGAAATCATCAAAACATGAATTAAAAGAAAGGGCCATTCAATTATTGAAGGCAGTTGGCATGCCGAGAGCTGAAGAAATTTATCGTGAGTATCCCCATAACCTGTCGGGTGGAATGAGGCAGCGGGTGATGATTGCGATTGCCATGGCATGCAACCCAAAATTGATTATTGCTGATGAGCCGACCACTGCTTTGGATGTGACGATTCAGGCCCAAATACTTGAACTGATGAGGGATGTTAAAGAACGAACAGGAACAAGTATCATGCTGATTACGCATGATTTAGGAGTGGTTTCCGAAATGTGTGACCGTGTGATTGTAATGTATGCTGGACAAGTAGTGGAAGAAATGATGGTAGAAGAGCTTTTTGAACATTCTAAGCATCCTTACACTATGGGGCTGATTGAATCCATTCCCGATATCGAGGAAGAAAAAGAATATCTATATACAATTGCCGGTTCTGTGCCTTTGCCTAATCAAATGCCAGAAGGGTGTCGTTTTGCGCCCAGGTGCCCGGATGCGATGTCTATCTGTGAACAGCAGCAGCCTGATCTTGTAGCTGTTGGTAAAAAACATAAGTGTCGATGCTGGATTTATCAAGATGTAAAGGAGGATTCCAATGAGCAGCTCCAAGCCTCTTCTCGAAATTAAAGGACTGACGAAATATTTTCCGATTCGCAGCGGTGTTTTTAATAAAAAGACGGGTGATGTGAAAGCTGTGGATGGCGTGACGTTAACCGTTTATGAAGGAGAAACAGTTGGGATCGTTGGAGAATCTGGATGCGGAAAATCAACCACCGGTAAAACTATTCTAAGACTCTTAGAGCCAACTGACGGGCAGATCCTTTTTGAGGGGGAGGACCTTGCCAAACTCTCTGCCGAACAAATGCGCAGAAAGCGGAAGGATATCCAAATGGTCTTCCAAGATCCATACGCGTCGTTAAATCCCCGTAAGACAATCCGCCAAATTTTAATGGAACCCCTTAAAGTCCATAAGATTGGGGAATCCAAGCAGGAAAGGAATATAATGATCCATCATATCATTGAAAAGGTTGGGCTAAGAAAAGAGCATCTTGACCGACATCCCCATGATTTCTCGGGCGGACAAAGGCAAAGAATCGGCATCGCCCGCGCGTTAATCGTCAAACCAAAAATCATTATTGCCGATGAACCGGTATCAGCCCTTGATGTATCCATCCAATCCCAAATTTTAAATCTATTAAAGGATTTAAAAAAGGAATTTAATCTGACCTTAATTTTTATTTCCCATGATTTATCCGTCGTTAAGCATCTATGCAATAAGGTCTGTGTCATGTATTTAGGCAAAACTGTCGAAATGGCGGACAAACAAACGCTCTTTGAATATCCTAAGCATCCGTATACTCAAGCGCTTCTGTCGGCTGTGCCAACGATTCACAAAAATCGGAAAAAAGAAAGGATTGTCCTTAAAGGAAATTTGCCAAGTCCTGCTGATCCGCCGCCTGGATGTTCTTTCCAGACAAGATGTCCGTATGCTGCAGATGAGTGCCGCAGCGTAGCACCTGCCCTTTCGGAAGTTGAACAGGGCCATGCGGTTTCCTGCCTTCGGATTCATGAACTTACTACGGCTTTATCCATGCAGGCAAACTAAGAGTTTACTATGTGAAAATAGGAGGAAAAACGGATGATTGTCTCAGAAAAGAGTAAGGCTGAACAGGTATACGATGCACTTTATTACCCTTATTCGTCTAGGAGGAATACGGTTTATGCCCAAAAAGGAATGGTGGCCACTTCACAGCCATTAGCCGCTCAAGCAGGACTGGATATATTAAAAATAGGAGGAAATGCGATAGATGCAGCTATTGCGACTGCAGCCTGCCTTACTGTGGTAGAACCGACCTCTAATGGAATCGGCGGAGATGCATTTGCAATTGTTTGGGCAAACGGAGAGCTGCATGGATTAAATGCAAGCGGCCCTTCTCCTGAAGGTATCTCTATTGAGGCTGTAAAAGGCTCGGGACATAAGGAGATGCCTGTGCATGGTTTAACACCGGTAACAGTTCCGGGGGCGCCGGCAGCGTGGGCGGAGCTTTCCAGGCGGTATGGTCGTCTGCCTTTAACTGACGTGTTAAAGCCTGCCATTCAATATGCAAGGGAGGGGTTCCCGATATCCCCAACTACCGGATATTTTTGGGGAAAGGCTTACCAAACATATAAGGAAACGCTACAGGGGGATGTGTTTCAAGGATGGTTTGAAACATTTGCTCCGGAAGGAAGGGCGCCGCAAATCGGGGAAGTTTGGAAATCTGAGGGACATGCCAAAACCTTTCAATCCATCGCGGAGACCAATGCAGAATCCTTTTATAATGGAGATATAGCAGAACAAATTGATGCTTTTTCGAGAAAATATGGCGGGTATTTACGAAAGGAAGATTTGTCTGCCTTTTCCCCGGAGTGGGTTAAACCGATTTCTGTGAACTATAAAGGACATGATATTTGGGAGATTCCGCCGAATGGTCAAGGATTAGTTGCTTTAATGGCCCTAAATATCTTAAAAGAAGATTATTTTTCCGAAAAGGACAGCCCTGAAACCTATCATATGCAAATTGAGGCAATGAAACTTGCTTTTACGGATGGCCTTCAATACATTACCCAAGAAGATAAAATGAGCAAGACAGTGGAAGAATTATTGTCCGATGATTATGCGCGGGCAAGACGGGATCTAATCGGATCAGAAGCGCTTGAGCCAGCGCCGGGTGACCCGCCGAAAGGTGGAACTGTCTATTTGGCAGCTGCCGATGAGGAAGGGAATATGATTTCTTTTATCCAAAGCAACTATATGGGCTTCGGTTCAGGGGTTGTGGTTCCAGGAACAGGGATTTCTCTGCAAAACAGAGGGCATGGATTCAAATTGGATCCTGAGCATGAAAATGCATTGGAACCTAATAAAAAGACCTACCATACGATCATTCCGGGATTTATCACGAAAAACGGACAGCCAGTCGGCCCGTTTGGGGTGATGGGAGGATTCATGCAGCCTCAAGGCCATCTTCAGGTCGCCATGAATATGATTGATTTTTCATTAAATCCGCAAGCGGCATTGGATGCACCGCGCTGGCAATGGGTGAGCGGCAAGAGTGTTCAAATTGAGCCCTCCGTTCCTGATCACATTGCCCAGGCGTTAGCGAGAAAAGGCCATCAGGTTATAAGGGCGCTTGATTCCGGCTCGTTTGGAAGAGGGCAGATTATCATCCGCGGGGAAAATGAGGTTCTGGCAGGCGGTACAGAGCCTAGAACAGATGGATGTGTTGCAGCATGGTAAGACAATAGAAATGAAGGGCCATTCTTTAAAGAGAAGAATGGCTTTTTATTTTCTTGCCTTTAGTAATTTTAAAATAGATTGTAATAACCTGAGTAGGATGAAGAAAAGAAAATAAATTATGATGGATAGCCTTATGTTTATATCAATGATTTATATGTGTAAGACTTATAGAATATCGTAGAATAGCCAGAAGCTTCATGTCCTTCTGCCAATGTTTTTTTCAGGGCGAATTTTGGTGATATCACGCTAATAATGGGGATTAATGTATGATATGACTAATTATTTTGTGGGCATTATGGTAATTATAGCAATAGTAGTATGGATTGTGGCCTCTCAAGAACTTATGAAATCTTCGAAAGAGCAGGATGGAAGGAAAATCGTACTATTATCTGCAGGCACCTTATTGACACTCATATTGACTATCTCATAGTTTCAAACTATCGAGGTTTAAAATGAGATGAAAGGTCTGCAGCTGGATCATTTGTCAGAGGAGAAGGAGCAAGAATATCCTCTGAAAACAAACTCCCAGAACTCGTGTAGTCTCAATCATTCTTTTCAAAAGGAAAGAATGATTTTTTATGTGAGAAAATAAATCGAAAAATGTAAGGTTCTTCAAAGAGGATAAGAATTACCTTGCATTTAGTAATGAAAAATGCAAGATTGCGATCTATTTGATTGATGAAAATTAAGAACGGTTGCGATGTGTATAAAAACAATGTTAGATAATCTAACACGATTGCTTATTTCCGAACAATTAGGTGATAGAATAACCTTAAAATTCAGAAAATAGGAGAAGTTATTATGAAAAAAACACATCCGGCACTCGTCATTTTTCTTTTTTTTCTAGGTTGGGTCTTTATGTATGCAGATCGGAATATTCTTTCCCCTGTCATGGGCAGTATTGGAGAGGATTGGGATTTAAGTAAAACACAATTGGGCTTAATGTCGACCGTCTTTTTTGCTGCATATGCTCTAATGCAAATTCCTACAGGCTTTTTGGCAGATAAATATGGACGGGTTAAAGTACTGGTCATCGGCTATTTAATATTCGGCGTAGCCACATTGTTAACGGGCATGGCGCCGGCATTCTTAATCTTCTTAGCGGCCCGGGCTTTAACAGGGCTTGGCGAAGGAACGTATTATGGGTCACAATATGGAATCTCTTCAACGATCACTCCGAAAAAATATCGGGGTCTTGTAGCGGCTATTATTAACAGCGGGATGGCATTTGGAATATCACTCGGCTTTATATCCTCCAGTTATTTTTCGTATACGTTAGATAAGGGCTGGCAATTCCCGTTCTATGTCTTTGCTATTCCAACGATCCTCATCGCCATATTAATTGCTGTCTTTGTCCGTGATGACAGTCATAAAAAGAAGAAGAGCGAAGTAAAGAAAGAAAAGGTAGAGATGAAAAAGCTTTTTACGAAGAATCATATTTTGGTTTATGTCTTGATTTTCTGTTCCCTTTACGGCTTTTTCGGAATGCTGACATGGCTGCCGTATTACCTGGAAACAGCCAGAGGGGTAGAAGCTTCCCAAACAGGGATTATTTCTTCTTTAGTGCCATGGGCATCCATTCCGGGTGCACTGCTATTCGGGTACTTATCAGACAAAGTGAAAAACAAAAAGCCAATTATCGTCGGCCTGGCGATTGCCGGGGCCATCTGTCAATTTGCGATTCCTTATACAGAAAATTATTCGTATTTGCTAGTAGGGCTTGTTCTGTACGGACTGCTTGGAAAACTAGCGCTGGATCCAGTCTTAATTGCTTATATGGCTGATATTACACCGGCTTCGATGTATTCAAGGGTGTATGGCTTCTTTAACTTCAGCGGGATGCTGTCCTCGATTTTTGCACCATATATTACAGGGTACTTTGCAGATCGTACAGGAAGCTTAGAATTAGGATTTTATCTTTCAGGCGGCTTATTAATTATCGGGGCCTTACTGTTCCTGTTTACAGACCGAAAAACTTCAGCAGCAGAGGATTTAAGAGGAATGACACCGCCGATCAGCCGAGAGGGGGAGGCTGTCTGACCGGGCATTTGAGCGGGAAGCCTTGGGGACTGAAACAAAAATATACAGAAAAAGTACTCTCTTCTAAAAGAGAGTACTTCAGATTGTCGACAAAAGGCCTTCGGAAGGAATCCCTTCCGAAGGCCTTTCTGTTATTTTTCCTATTTAATCGTTGTATTTTTAATTTTGAGGGCTCATCGAGCCCCATAATTAGCCGGTTTGAGGATTGACCCAAGTCCAATTTGCCATCTTCTTTAAATTCATGGCACCAAAAGTAAGCAACGCCTGCATGGACAATTTTTTTAGACCTCTTAACGTTGTCCAACGCATGCCATGCTTTTCTTTTGCATCCGCAAAGACTCGCTCAATGGTTTCTTTACGTTTGGCATAGATATCTTTTATGGTTTGATGGTGTCGGAGATGATCTGCTTCTTCTACGTACCCTTCCCATATGTGTCTCTGAATGAGCTTTTGGTGGTTCTTACTTTGGGTACAATTCATGATCACTGGACAATCTTTACATATTTTAGGATCAGACTTATACTGACGATACCCCTCCTTAGTAGTCGTTGAGTAGTTCAACACATTGCCCTGCGGGCATAAATAGCAATCATGGTACTCATCGTAAACATAGTCATGTTTCCGAAAATATCCCTCTTTTGTACGCGGACGTGTATAAGGTAAAACGGGCGTGATGTCATTTTCTATTAGATAATTTGTAATTACTGGTGTCTTATAGGCTGCATCAGCAGCAACAGCTTCAGGCTTCCCAACTTCTTCCATTACTTTCTCAACCAAAGGCTCAAGTATCTGACTATCATGCGTATTACCAGGAGTTACGATGGTCCCTAATACAAATCCATTCCTATCTGAAGCAGCGTGAAAAGAATAAGCAAACTGCTTCGTTCTTTCATCTTTTACATAATATCCACTCTCAGGATCTGTCGTACTTTCTTTGATTTCTTTCGTTTCATTTTTTTCGAATTTATCTGGAGGGAAGGGATTCTTATCATGGTCCTCTCGGTCCTGATTGATTTCTTCTTGAAGACGTTGTTCATATGCTTTTGTTTCTTTACGGACAACTTTCTTTTGAAACTTTCGTTTATTCGCACTAGCTTTAACGTGTGTAGAGTCAATAAAAATATGTTCGGCACTGATTAACTTCTTCTTAGCAGCTTCGCTTATAATATGATAGAAAATCTGTTCAAACAAATCCGTATCTTTGAATCTGCGTTCGTAGTTTTTACCGAAGGTAGAAAAATGGGGGATTTTATCATGAAATCCGAATCCTAAAAACCATCGATAAGCCATATTGGTCTGGATTTCTTCAATCGTTTTGCGCATGGAGCGGATACCAAATATGTACTGAATAAATGTCATTTTAATAAGAATTACCGGGTCAATACTTGGACGACCTACATCTGAATACATATCCTCTACTAACGAATAAATAAATGAAAAATCGATCGCTTTTTCTAGTTTGCGAACCAAATGGTTCGCAGGAACAAGTTCATCCAGCGCAATCATTTCAATTTGATTTCTTTGAGTAGAAGAATATTTGGAAAGCATATTGGTCACCTCAAGTAAATTTGTTACCTCCATTTTAATATAAAAAAGGCTGTAGACAAACTCGAAATTCGAGTTTGCCTACAGTCTTTTTTCTTTTAAAATAATAGTAATAGTTTTTGAAATAGTGTTAGTTGATTTTCGTTTCGGCGGTCGCTTTCCGCGGGCGTGGCCCAATCCTCCTCGTCGCTTTTCTCCTGCGGGGTATCGGCCTTCACGCTTTTCCCGCAGGAGTCGCCGCCTGCACTACAATCAACTCCTTTCTAAATAAATGTCTGAGGTGAATGGATAGGGTGCCGAAAAATCAAATAAGTGAACGTGAACAAATTAAAATGATTACAATAGAGCAACTTGTACCACAGGATCATTAAAAAATTGTCCATGCAGGCGATGCTTACTTTTGCTGCTATGAATTTAAAGAAGCTTGCCAATTGGACATGGCAAGCTTCGGCTATGGTCTAAAATAGAATACTCGAAGAGCATTTTGCTTAAAATCAGACCATAAAATACCTAAGAAAATCTCAAAAAGACAAAAGGCCTTCAGAATGAGACCCTTCTGAAGGCCTTTTGTCGACAATCTGAAGTACTCTCTTCTAAAAGAGAGTACTTTTTAGAGAATGAGTGTCCCTTAAGAGGCTGCTTTCGATATTTTGTCAAAGCTGCCGTATTTCTCTTGAACCAGCAAGAGGGCAATTCCCCCGATAAAGCTTGGAATGGCAAACGCCATAAATGCATGCTGCGGTGCCAAGTCAGCAGTAAGCAGAAGTCCGATGATAAGGGGAGCCAGAATTGCACCTATCCGTCCAATCCCAACGGTCATACTCAGTCCGGTTGTGCGAACTTCTTGAGGGTAAAACTCGGAAATATAGGGATTGACTAAATTTTGTGTTCCTCCTGTGCAAGCTCCGCCGATAGCGATTAAGATATACAGTAAAATCAGATGGGATGTTGCACTTAAAGAAACAAAGCAAATCGCTCCGAGTGCAAACATAAACAAAAGTACTTTTCGGTGGCCCAGCCGTTCGACTAAGTAGCCGCCGAGTAAGGAACCTCCAATTTGTCCAAGTCCCAATACAAGGCTGAAAGATAAGCTTGAACTAATGCCATAACCCGCTCCCTGCATGATTTTGGGAAGCCATGTATTTAAACCGTAAATCATGAGAAGGCAGCTGAAGACGATCATCCAAAAAGCGATGGTGCTGACGGCCCGATTATCGGAAAAAAGTTTTTTGGCCGGCAATCCTTTGGATCGTTCTTTGATACGCGTATATTCAAAATCGTCCGTTGCTTGATATGTTCCCTTCGGATCAATTTTGTTCAGAATCCGTGCGATTTTCTCACCCTGATTGCGCAGGATATGAAAGGACAGCGATTCGGGAAATTGTTTTAGAAAGAAAGGCAAGGTCAGCAGCGGGATGATCCCGAGCCAATATAAGAATCTCCAGCCCATGCTTTCCATCAAATACATGCCGGTAAGGGAAGCGATAATAGAGCCGATGGAATAGCCGCAATACATGGCCGCCACAATTAATGCCCTGTTTCTTTTAGGGGAGTACTCTGTCATAAGGGCAATGACAGCAGGCATTAACCCGCCCATCCCAAGAGATGCAATAAAGCGCATAATCGTAAAGATGAGGGCATTCGGCGCTAAACCGGCTAAAAGGGAAAAAACGCTGAAAATGAGCATACAAATCGCTAATATTTTCTTACGGCCGATAATGTCTGCCAGCGAACCGAGCAAGAAGGAACCAATCATCATGCCGATAAGCGTATAGCTGCCAATTGCGCCTGCTTCAACAAGAGATAATTGATAGTCCTCCATCATCATCGGCAGCCCAATCCCGAAAAGGGCGATATCGTATCCGTCAAAGGCAATGGCGAAAAAACACCAAAGGAACACAATTAAATGGAATTTATTAAATTTGCTTTCAGCAATAATCCGAGATGTTGAAACAGTGCGCATTTTATTCTCCTCCTGTCTTTTTAGATCACGTTCTTATTTCCAAACTTCCTGAGAAATTTCAACAACATGACGCAGTTTGGCCCATTGCTGTTCTTCTGTTAATAGGTTGCCTTCTTCCGTAGAGGCAAATCCGCATTGGGGACTCAGACAAAGCTGATCCAGCGGCACAAATTTCGATGCTTCTTCAATGCGCTTTTTAATCGTGTCTTTGCTTTCTAATTCACCGAATTTTGAAGTGATTAGGCCCAGGACGATCTCTAAATCCGGTCGGTTTACAAAGCGAAGCGGCTCAAACCCGCCGGCACGTTCGTTGTCATACTCCAAGAAAAATCCATCAATATCTAAATGCCCAAATAATTGCTCGGCAACGGGTTCATATCCTCCGGAAGCGATCCACGTTGAGCGGAAATTCCCGCGGCAAATATGCATCGTCACTTTCAAATCATCCGGACGGTCCGCTACAGCTTGGTTCAGTGTACGCAAGTATCTGTCGATTAAATAATCCGGATCCTGTCCTTTTGCCCGCAGCTGTTCTTTTTGCTCTTCTGAACATAAGTAAGCCCAGGAAGTGTCGTCCAGCTGCAGATAGCGGCAGCCTGCATCATAGAAAGCTTTTATACCTTTTTTATAGGCGTTACCTAAATCGTGAAAGAACTCTTCCTCATCTGGATAAACAGACGGATCAATCTCTCCGCGGAAGTGAAGCATGCTAGGGCTTGGGATGGTGATTTTCGCCACTTGCTCTCCTGCTGTTTGGTGAAGATATTTGTAATCCTCCAGCATAGGGTGGCTGCCAAAATCTACCTTGCTTGTTACTTTAATCCCGCGCGATTTTGTTTGCTTTTGCTGAAATTGAATGCCGCTGTTTGACCAAAAAGCATCAACGCCAACCAAGTTTTCCAAGAAATCAAAATGCCACCAAGATCTGCGGAATTCGCCGTCCGTTACGGCTTGAAGTCCAATTTCTTTTTGCTTCTCGACTGCCCTTGCGATTTCTTGATCTTCAATTTTCCTTAGCTGTTCGGAAGAAATTTCCCCGTTTTCCCTCTGCGAGCGGGCTTTTTTAATAGCCTCAGGCCGTAATAAGCTTCCAACTTGATCGGCACGAAAAATTTTTGACGTGTTTTTAGAACTATTTAGTGTTTGCATGTACAATCCCTCTTTTCTTTTTTTGTATCTTTGTTGTTTGTATCCTACCATGAGTAAAAGGATATAGTGTAACTGATAAAAGTGATTGCTTGTTATAGCCAAAAGTTATAACGTTCAGTGGTTCTTACCGTGAGTATGTTCATTTGATAGATTCCTATTTTATTAAGATCTTTTCGGTTAAAATGAAAAATACACATTGAAAAAAAGAATAGGAAAGGGATTAAGTATGAAATTACAGCAATTGAAATATGTTATTGAAGTTGTGATGTGCGGTTCCATTAATGAAGCGGCGCGCAGATTATATATCTCGCAGCCGAGTCTTTCAAAAGCCATAAAAGAGCTTGAAAAAGAAATTGGAATTACCATTTTTACCCGTACATCTACTGGAATTACTTTGTCAAAAGACGGAGCGGAATTCCTGGGTTATGCCAGACAGGTTGTTGAACAGGCAGAATTGCTGGAACGCCGCTATTTCAATACGTCCCCTTCCCAGCAGCTGTTATCTATTTCGACTCAGCACTATGCGTTTGCCGTAAATGCCTTTGTTGATATGATCAAAAAATATGGAGAAGATAAGTACCAATTTACGATCAGAGAAACAAGAACCTATGAAATTATTGAAGACGTGAAGGATTTACGCAGTGAAATTGGAATATTATATATCAGTTCTTTTAATGAAAAAGTGATGATGCAGCTGTTAAAAGAGAGAGGGTTAGATTTTCACGTCCTATTTAAAGCGAAACCGCATATCTTTATAAGTTCTCAGAATCCGCTCGCAAAAAAGAAATCGGTCACTTTAGAAGATTTAGAGGAATATCCGCGGCTTAATTTTGAACAGGGAGAGTTTAATTCGTTTTATTATTCGGAAGAGATTTTCAGTACGATTCCAAGCAAAAGAAGTATTCAGGTCAGTGACCGGGCGACCTTATTTAACCTATTGATCGGGCTGAATGGCTATACCATTTCTACAGGGATATTGAGTGAAGACCTGAATGGTTCCAATATTGTATCCGTTCCGCTTGATGAGGGGGAAATCATTACAGTAGGCTGGGTGGTCAACAAAAAAACACAGCTAAGCCGAATGGCGAAATTGTATTTGGAGGAGCTTACGAACATCATTGATTTCTATTTAGCATAAGAAGAGCGGTGAAGGAAAAAAAGACAGGCTTCTGCCTGCCCTTTCCTTGTGTGCGCCCGGCATGGGTGCAGTCTATAGGGTGAGAGTCCCGAACCATGAAGGCAGTAGTAATGGTTAGCTTAACGCAAGGGTGTCTGTGGTGACGCAGAATCTGAAGGAAGCGAGCGGCAAACCTCCGGTCTGAGGAACACGAACTTCATATAAGGCTAGGTACCATTGGATGAGTTTGCACAACAAAACGAAGTCCTTACTGCCGAAGGTGGTACAGAGTAAATGAAGCAGATAGATGGAGGGAAAGACTGTACTCTTACCCGGGGAGGTCTGATTGGAACGCCAAGTTCCCTTGGTAACCTATCCAGCGATGGACAGCTGAACAATCAGAAGTCAGCCGAGGTCATAGTACCATTCCAACTCGAGATGGAATGGGAAGGACTGAACTATTAGGAAGAACGAGAACTAGGCATATAATTCCTGTATAGAAGCAGACAATCCGAAAGGACTTACTTGAAGGAGGAAGTGGTGAATTCCACAGGGGACTTCATGAGGGTGGAGCAGGAATAACATAATTAGTTTTCTACGTTCACGTCGAAAGGAAATATCACATGTTAATGGATCTGATTCTGTCACGGGAAAACTTAATAGAAGCACTTAAACGTGTGGAGAAGAACAAAGGGAGTCACGGCATAGATGGAATGTCCGTAAAATCCCTACGAAGACATCTCTATGAGAACTGGGAAACTCTTTGTGATTCATTAAGGGAAGGTACCTATCAACCTAACCCAGTCCGTCGAGTCGAAATCCCGAAACCGAACGGTGGAGTAAGATTACTAGGAATACCTACCGTGACAGACCGGTTCATTCAACAGGCTATCGCCCAAGTTCTAACCCCACTTCTTGACCCAACCTTCTCAGAACATAGTTATGGGTTTAGACCAAATAGAAGAGGTCATGATGCGGTTCGTAAAGCAAGGGAATATATAAGTGAAGGTTATAGATGGGTGATTGACATGGACTTGGAGAAATTCTTTGATAGAGTCAATCATGATAAGTTAATGGGGATATTAGCAAGTAGAATCCAAGACCGGCAGGTCTTGAAACTTATACGGAAATATCTCCAAGCAGGAATTATGATGAATGGTGTAGTCTATGATGCAGAAGAAGGAACACCACAAGGAGGTCCACTGAGCCCCCTTCTTTCGAATATCCTTTTGGATAAACTTGATAAAGAGTTAGAAAGGAGAGGTCACAAGTTTGTCCGCTACGCCGATGATTGTAATATTTACATGAAATCGAAGAAAGCTGGAGAACGAGTGATGAACTCAATTACATGCTTTATTGAGCAGAAATTAAAGCTCAAAGTAAATAGAGAAAAGTCAGCAGTTGATCGCCCGTGGAAACGAAAGTTTCTTGGCTTTAGCTTTACGGTCAATAAGAAACCGAAGGTTCGAATAGCCAATGAAAGTATTAAAAGGCTTAAGGCTAAAATACGGGAGTTAACCTCCCGTTCTAAACAAATTCCTATGGAAGTTAGAATCGAGAAACTAAATCAATATCTAACGGGATGGTGTGGATATTTTGCATTGGCTGATACACCAAGTAAATTTAAAGAATTTGATGAGTGGATTAGACGGAGACTCCGTATGCTTGAATGGAAACAATGGAAGAAACCGAGGACAAGAGTAAGAAAACTCAAAGGTCTAGGTGTCCCTGACCAAAAGGCATATGAATGGGGAAACTCCAGAAAGAAATATTGGAGAATAGCCTGTAGTCCAATCTTACACAAAACCCTCAATAACTTGTATTGGAGTCACCGAGGGTTGAAAAGTTTATATAATCGATATGAATTTCTGCGTCAAACTTAATGGAACCGCCGTATACCGAACGGTACGTACGGTGGTGTGAGAGGTCGGGGGTTAATCACCCCCTCCTACTCGATTATTACACCCATTTTACTACGTCATCAAACGGCCTGCGGGTTTTTGGACGGGGATCTTTCGTACGGTAGCCAAAGGCGGCCATAACAGAAATACTGAAATGTCCATCTTCCAATAATCCTTCTTCATCAAGCAGCTGATTCATAGTATCGATGTTGAATCCTTCAATCGGACAGGAATCGATGCCGATCTGTGCGGCCGCTGTCATCATATTGGCGAGAGCTACGTAGGTTTGCTTGCATGCCCAATCGTATAAAGGACGGTCCCCGTCAAGCAGTTTAAAGTCATCTCTTTGGAACTCTTCGACTCTTTGTAAAAACTTCTCTAAATGTTCTTCTGGGAATTTCGTTACATTCTTTAAATGATCCTGCAAATAATCAGAATTATATTGAGTGTCACGTTTTGTCCGGGCTAGGAAAATTACAAAGTGACTTGCGTCAGGGAGCTTACTGAATGCGCCCCATGAATGATTTTTTATTTTTTCACGAAGCTCTGAGCTTTGAACAACTACAAAGCGCCACGGTTCAAATCCAAAGGAACTTGGGGACAGGCGACCGGTTTCTAAAATAAAACGGAAATCCTCGTCGGAAATCTTCTTATTTGGATCAAATTCCTTGGTGGCATGTCTAAAATGAAAGGCATCCAGAATTTCTTGTTTTAGTTCCTCTTTATTGCGCAAAATCATTCACTCCTTTTCGATATAAATCGATAATGATTATTTTCAACTATTAGTATAGCCGATTAGTGTGTATCTATCAGTTTTGGGGATTGGGCCTGTTTAGTCTCAATGTTTTTAGCTAAGAGGAGCGTTCCACATCAAAAAAGACAGGCCACAGCCTGTCTTTTTTAGTAAAGAACTTATCGCTATTTTACAAGCTGCCTGACGAGCTCTTTGTTGCGCTGTTTGAAGATTTCGTTATGGGAAGATACCATTCCGCCTTGATTGGCATCAGGCTGAATGTATTGTTTCGCCCGGTTTACAGCGTTGGCGGCATCTTGAAAGGCCCCGGCAATTAAGTGAACTTTTCCGTCATATTTCAGGATATCTCCTGCTGCATATAATCCGTCTACAGACGTTTCGCTTTTGGCCGTTCCGTCAATATAAAAATCATTGATGCGCTTTATATCGAGCGAACAATTATCTAGCAGGGAGGAGTCGCGCTCATAGCCATGGTTGATGACGACTTCATCAATCGGCAGCTGAGTGACTTCATTGGTAAGATGGTTCGTCAATTCAACCGATTGGATGGCTTCATGGTTCTCGCTGGCAGTCAGTTTGGTGATAGACGAGTTGAAGAAGCAATGGGCAGAGCTGTTTTCAAGCTGGGCGACTTGTGCTTCATGCCCGTTTAGGGAATCCTTTCTATAGGTGACATACACGTGTTTGGCAAACGGCACTAATTCATTTGCCCAATCGATAGCAGAGTTTCCGCCGCCTGAAATGATAACGGTCTTGTCTTTAAACTGCTTCAAGGATTTTACGGTGTAATGTAAATTGGAGATTTCGTATCTCTCCGCCCCGTCGATTTCAAGTTTCTGAGGCTTTAGGATTCCGCCGCCGACAGATACGATTACCATTTTGGAGAAGTGCTGCTGCCCAGAGGCACTATGTAATATAAAAATCTTGTCTTTATTCTGGGTGATCTTCACGATTTTCTCATTTAAGACAACCTCAGGGTCAAATGTTAATCCTTGAGCGACTATTTGCTCAATTAGCTTTTCGCCTGTTGTAGGTGTGAGGCCTCCGACATCCCAAATCATTTTTTCAGGATAGACATGAAGCTTTCCGCCTAATTGGGGCTGAAATTCAATGAGCTTCGTTTTCATGGTACGAAGGCCGCTGTAAAAAGCAGAGTAAAGGCCCGCCGGCCCGCCGCCGATTATCGTTACATCAAATAATTCTTCTTGGTTCATGATTTATCCCCCTATCCTTTTGGTGAATACCGTCCGCTCTTCCTATCTATGGTGAATCTTTTGCCCTAACATGTATAAAAAGTAATGGTGTTTTAGTCATTCATTTTGTCATAATATAATTGATAATGAATCTCATTATCGGTACTACTTTACCATAGAGAGAGGAATAACAGCAAATAAAATTTCAAAATATGAGTGGGACATAAACAGGAAATGGGAGATTAGAAAACATTTGCTTATCTGGATATGAGCGATCTAAAAGAACCGAATGTGTATGCTGCCCTGGTGAAACTAGATAACATATTTAAAGATGATACCGGAGAGATAAGCCTCAAGGCTGATGAGGAGAATCCTGACGTATTAATCATCCCTGATGGGCAGATAACCGGCGGGGTAAGTGCCGATAAATTGAAAACCGTTCTTTGGACGGGATGAAGGCTTTAGCAAAAGAAATGGATCCGAACTTGTTTAATTAATAAAGCTTTCTTACAAAGAATAATGAAGGATTGTTTCACATGAAACGATTGAATATAGACACGAGACATGGAGATGATAGATTCTCCATGTCTCTGTTTGTGTTTATTACTTTCCCTTTTCATTTGAGACCATGCTAAGGCATAGAGAAAAACTATGTCACATTCTCTTACATGCGAAAAGCCATTCAGCCCTTGGTACACTTGATCTTTATTGAATATGAATAACGCTATATTTCATTTTTGTCTACTTTGTACAATGAAATAGAGGAATCCTTTGATTATAGTAATGAGTAAAGATAACAGATGGAGTGATATAAACTTACATAAACATTATGCGGCTTTATTTGTCTGATTATTAAAAAAATAATAAAATGGGAGGGTATATATGTCTGTCAATGCAGAAACATTAGTGGAAGCAACACCGGGAACGCCGCAATTTGATACGGGCATGGATGAGTCACTGAATCCAAAAAAAGATCAGAACCGAACAGTTGGATCATGGAATTATACGTTTATGTGGATAGGCGATGGAGTTAACTTAGGCAATATGACGCTCGGGGCGAGTTTAGTGGTGGCGGGAATGGCGACTTTGAATATTTTTCAGACATTTGTTGCTGCGATAATTGCTATTGGGATTATCTCTATTGTTTTTTCATTAAATGACAGACTTGGATATAAAACAGGGATTCCTTATATTGTCCAGCTCCGAATGTCCTTCGGAGTGAAAGGTTCTGTCATTTCATCTCTATGCCGCGGAATTCCTGCGATTGTTTGGTACGGATTTCAAAGCTGGACAGGCGGTACGGCCTTAAATGAAATTGCTAAAATTGTTACCGGCGGAGCTTTTGATAACATGGCTGTTTGTTTTATTGTGCTTCAGGCTGTGCAAATTTGGCTTTCCTTGTATGGTTTCCATGCAGTTAAATGGGTAGAGTCGATTACTTCTATTGTGATTATGATTGCATTAGTGTACGTATTTGGTGTCCTGCTTTCTTCTCACAGCACAGTGATTACTGAAAAGTGGGTGCATGCTGAAGGTTCATGGGGCTTGCCGTTCTTTGCCTTTATCATGATGTTCATGGGGAATTATGCAGCCATCTTTTTAAGCGCTGCGGATTACTCTAGAGAATTGAAAACAGGCATTAGTCACACTAAACGGGGTCTTCTCTACTTTTTCCCTATTTTAATTGCTTACGGTCTGACACTCACAATCGGTGCGATGCTCGCTTCGGCAACCGGCATTTCTAATCCGGTCAAAGCATTTGCGGTCGTTGTAGATAATCCGTATATTACTGTCTTTGTGTCAGCGTTTATTGTAATCGGAGTGGTGGCGGTCAACATGGTTGCCAATATTATTCCGCCGACGTATGTTATTACCTTGCTGACAAAATTGAAATTCAAACCTGCTGCCATAGTAACGGGCCTGCTGGCATTAGGGTCCTTTCCATGGGTGCTTGTACAGGATTCTTCAGCTAAAGGGCTTGGGATGTTTATATTGATCTATTCGGCCTTTTTAGGTCCCATCGTCTCCATTCTACTGGTAGAGTACTATATTTTAAGGAAACAAAAAGTGAATGTGCGTGATCTGTACGATGAAGAGGGGCCGTTTGCCGGATATAATCCAGCAGCTATGCTTGCCCTGCTTATCGGTGCAGGGGCTGCCTTTATAGAAGTGGACCTTGCCTGGATCATTGGCGGGACGGTAGCCGGGATTGCTTATATTCTTCTTATGAAGTATGCATTTAAGGATTCCAAGTTCAAGAAAGGAACGATTTTTGAGAATCCTGTGAATCGAGATTCTGTCCATTCGAACAAGTTTAAGATGTAGCCAGCCATGCAAAAAACCAGGAAGTATATTCCCTGGTTTTTTGCACTGTATAGGGTAAATGGTTCTCTATCCTTCAAGCTCCTGTTGGAAGTATAACGGTAAAGATTGTGCCTTTTCCTAATTTGCTTTTGACATGAATTGTCCCATCGTGCATATCGATAATTTTTTTCACAATAGATAAGCCGAGACCGCTGCCGCTCTTTGTTCGTTCGCGGGCCTGGTCTGCCTTAAAAAACCGCTCAAAGATGTGCAGCTGGTCCTGTTCGGAAATGCCGATCCCTGTATCTGAAATTGAGATAGCGGCCTGTCCGTCTGTTAGCTGGAGCTGTATGCTCAGCTTTCCTTTCATAGGCGTGAATTTAATGCTGTTATGAATGAGATTGGTCCAGACCTGGCTCATTAAGTCTTCATCGGCAAAAATCCGTACATTATTTTCCAGTCCAATATCCAATTCAAGTTCTTTTTCCACCCAGAGCGGTTCGCATGCCAAGAGAATGGTCCGGATTTGCTGGTCCAGCCGATATGCCCGTTTCTCAAAAGGATGGTGATCAGATTCCAGTGACGTAAGCTTAAGGAGATTATCACTTAATTTAGATAATCGGCGGCTTTCAGTTTCAATAATCTGCAGGTAGTGTTTTCTTTCTCGTTTTGTCAGTTGATCCGATTGGAGGGCATGGGCAAAGCCTGTTATGGATGTGAGCGGTGACTGAATCTCATGTGAGACGTTTGAGATGAACTCCTGGCGCATTTCTTCCATTTGTTTTAATTGTTTGGTCATGTGATTGAAATGATTGATGAGCTCAGAGAATTGATTATTCCGCTTCATTTGGCTGCCAAAATCCAGCTGGACATTGAAATCGCCGCTGGCAATCTTTCGCAGGGCGTGAATGATTTCCATATAAAAATGACGCTGTCGGGGTCGGTTAAAGAACCGGAAGATGACACCGATTAGAAATATGACGAAAAAGCTCATGAAGGTTGCCGCCAGGTATAAGGAGTATGGAGGCAGCTTTAAGGGAAGCAGGTGAATGACCGCATATCCGGCTGAAAAACAGCCGGCAGCAAAAATCATCATGAAAAGACTGCCGAGTATTCTTTTTCTTATCATGCGTTTATCTCCAAGCGATATCCGAGTCCCCATACTGTTTTGATACGAAATTGGAAGTCTGCTTCCGGAAACCGTTCTCTAATCCGTTTGATATGAACATCCACTGTGCGGTCGTCTCCTTCATAATCATAGCCCCAAATATCTTCAATCAGCTGCTCCCTTGAAAAGGTTTTGTTTGGGTAGCTTCCGAGCTTAAAAAGCAGTTCAAATTCCTTTAAGGGCGGGATTATTTTTTTATCTTTAAATGAAACAGAGAGTGTATTCCGGTCCATGTGTAATTCCCCGATTTGAACCGTTTGAGAAACGGTAATATGGTATCGTTTTAACAAGGCCTTGACACGCATGACCAGCTCAATAGGTTCAAAGGGTTTCACGAGATAATCATCTGCACCAAGGCTGAATCCTTTGACCTTTTGAGAAGTCTCTCCCTTTGCCGTCAGCATTAAAATGGGGATGCTGCTGAAGCTGCGGATTTCCTCGCATAATTGCCAGCCGTCCATATGAGGCATCATGACATCAATAATGGCCAGATCTATTTTTACCTTATCCATGATTTCTATTGCTTGCAGGCCATCTGCTGCTTCATATAAGGTGAAACCCTCTTTTTTTAGGAAGAGAAGAACAAGCTCGCGAATGTGTGTATCATCATCTGCCATTAAAATATTCGTCATTTTTCTTTTCCCCTCCAGAGATTATGCAGGATTCAGCTTGTGCAATTGCTGCTCGGCAAACTCCCGGTACAGCGAATGGGTTTGATAAAGCTCATCATGTGTGCCGATCCCTGTTATTTTCCCTTTCTCCAAAAATACAATCTGATCTGAATCAATGACAGTTGATAAACGATGAGCGATCACAATTGTTGTTCTTCCATTCATCAAATTATTCAGGGCCTGCTGCACAACTTTTTCTGATTTACTGTCAAGGCTTGAAGTCGCCTCATCAAGCATCAGGATTTTAGGATCTCGTAAAAAGGCGCGGGCAATCGCGATTCTTTGTCGCTGTCCGCCGGATAATTTAACGCCTCGTTCCCCAACTTCTGTATCATAGCCATTAGGGAGATCGGAAATGAACTGGTCTGCATATGCCATTTTAGCTACCCGATCCAGCTCAGCATCAGATATCTCCTGTTCGACTCCGTAGCAAATGTTATCACGAATGGTTCCAGCGACTATTGGGCTTTCCTGTGATACATAGCCAATTTGGCTTCTCCAAGATTGAAGGGAAAAATCTTGAATATCCTCTCCGCCGATACGGATGGTACCCTGCTGCGGACGATAAAAACGTTCAAAGAGAGAGAACAGGGTGGTCTTGCCGCTTCCGCTTGGACCGACAATGGCGGTTACTTTGCCTTCTTCGATTGTTACATTAATATCTTTCAATATTTCTTCGCCATTTTGATAGCTGTAATTTACTCCTTCAACTGTAATGGTTTGATTCATATTGTGTATAGGCTGTTTTCCGTCCGCTTCTTCATCCGATTCCAGGATCGAAATAATCCGCTCTGTTGCACCCGTTGCTTTTTGAAATTGAGTAAAGAAAGCAGCTAACTGGCCCATTGGCATTACGATTTGGAAAAGATACATAATGAAGGCAACAAGAGCGCCGGCAGACAATGCCCCGGATGATACCCGCATGCCGCCGTATCCAAGGATAATGACGAGTAATGCCATCATGACGACACTCATTAATGGGCCAATCAATGCCTGGACCTTCGCTTCTTTTAAGCCAAATTGGAAGAGCTGGGTGATTCCTTTTTTTCCGTTTCCGTATTCGATTTTTTCTGCATTAGAAGCTTTGACAAGCCTGATTTCCGAAAGCACTTGCTGCAGGACGGCTGTGAATCCTGCCGTTTCATCCTGGACGCCTTTAGAAATCTTATACATCTTTTTCCCAAGCGGCACTAAGACAGCGGCAGCTAACGGGATGGCAATAAACAGGACAAGTGTCATTCTCCAATCGAGTACAAACAGAACAATGATGGAACCGATAATGGAGATAACGCCCGTGACAAAATTGGATAAATGCTCGGAGATTAATCCTTTTACGACCCCGGTATCGTTTGTCATCCGGCTGACAGTTTCCCCTGACGAATGCTCATCAAAATAAGAAACAGGCAGTACTAATAATTTTTTCCAGAGCTGATCACGTATGCCTGCAACGACCTTCTGGCCAATGTGGTTTAATAGATAAATGGAAAAGCCGCTGGCCAGCGCCTGGACAATAATCGCCAGAACAAGCAGGGCAATTCCGCCCTTGCTGATAGAATCTACGGAAAAATCATTGATCAGGTCTTTCGTGAATAAAGGCACTAATAAAGCGGCACCTGTTGTGCTCAGACTTAAAAATAAGGCAAGGGAGATCAGCAGTTTAGAAGGCTTTGTCTCTCTGACTAAACAAATGAACTGCCTCCATCCTTTTTCTTTTTTTACGATAGACATGGGTTACATCCTTTCAACATTTGGATTATAAACATGAGTATAGACAGAAGATATGAACTAATTATGAACGGGCACCAGATTTCTTGAAAATGTTCAACTATTGTTGATTTTCAGGAACAAATAACCGGCAGCTTTTGAGACTTTGCTGCCGGCTGACTTTCGCTAATAAACTTGTGTATTGAAAGTATATCATGAAAAAGCCGGCAATTATAAAACATAAATACGAACTGGGTTTACGATAATTACGAAAGGGGAGGAAAGCAATGAGAAGCTCAGTCATAATAGAAAAGTACGATCCAAAATGGGTCGCCGAGTATGAAATAGAAGCGGGAAAGATAAAAGCTCTTATAGGTGAAAACATTATGGGGATAGAACATATAGGCAGTACTTCAGTTACAGGTTTAGAGGCGAAACCGATTATTGACATAATGGCTGGCGTGAATGATTTAGTTATAACGGATACTTTTATTGAGCCGCTGGAACGGATAAGATATGAATTCGTCAATCATAAGGAATTCTTTTTTAGACGCTTTTTTAGAAAAGGGCAGCGGGGAGCCGGGACGCATCATCTTCATATCTATCAATATCAAGGTGAAGAGTGGAATCATCAGCTCTTGTTCAGGGACTATTTAAGGAATAATCCCGATGTGCGCAATCAGTATGATCGGTTAAAGCGCGGCTTGGCTGACAGCTGTATGGACAGATTACATTATACTTCAGCAAAGGCTCCATTTATCAAAAAAGTCATGGATAAAGCCAAATTTTAAAAGGTGGTTGCGGTACATGGAGTTTACCATTCATAAAAAAAGAGAGAGGAAGATTCGATTCCTGAATCTTCCTCTCTCTTCTGTTTATTTAAAAAATGAAATTTTTTTCAGTGCCATGCAAACAGGCATGGCTACAATAATTCCGACTGCGTTTTGAACGAGGTTTCCTGGGATGGAAGCAGCAGGAATGATCCAGCTTCCGTATATGACAGTTTCGCAGACGTAATAGCCGGCAAGCATGATTGGAACGGAGATGATAGCCGCGAGCAGATTGAAAGTGAAGCTGCTGCCATTCCGGCCGTTTGACCAAGCGATTTTTCCTACAATATATCCTTGCAGGCCGCGGGTTATGAAAGTGAAGGGAGCCCATAAAGTCCAGCCGGATATTAAATCAAAGAGAGCCATCCCGACAGCGCCGGCAATCGCTCCTTTTTTAGGACCGAATAAAATAGAGGCGATCAGGAGCATGGCTGTTCCAAGGTGCACCAGGCCGCCATTTGCAGTAATTGGCAGTTTGATATTTAAAAAAATTGTGGCGACAAATACCAGTGCAATCAGCATGGCCGTTAGGATCAAATCAAATGTTTTGATGCGTGAATTTGCATTACTTTGTGTTTTTTGCATAGTGGTAAGCCTTTCTTCGTATTTTTGAATTTACTGATAACTTTAGCAAAGGACTGGTATTTTTAAAAGTATCACTTTTGAGTAAAATGTAGGGGTCAGTTTGGGAAGATTCAGCCTCTTTTCACGTTATTGTACCAGTATATACTTATCTCTATTAATAAGCAGTCCATCCACCATCTGCGGCAATGACTTGTCCATTTATGAAGCTTGCTTCTTCAGATCCTAAGAAGACAGCGAGTTTGGCAATTTCCTCCGGCTGGCCGGCCCTTGGGTTAATAGCCAGTCCCAATGATTGGCGTCCAGCTCCAAATTCGCTTACATTGGTCATGGTGGAACCAATGTTTGTGATGACATATCGGAAATTTGCAGAAAGGCGAAGATCAATCGAGGTACATTCTATCTGCATTATAATCAGGTAGAGGACTTATTTGAGGAATATTTTAAAGAGATAACAGCGGATTTAGCAAGTTCCTATCAAGAGCCATACCGACATGTTCCCGTGTTGAAAACAAGCGAATTAGACCCTTCTACTATTCAGATTTTTCATCATATCGAGAACTACAAGCCATTCTACCGAATAATCTTTTCCAAACAAGTGCCCTTAATGTATTACTATTTATTATTTGAAGAAATCAAACAGCTGCTGCTTCATGATCATGAAGCTTCGAATAAAAAAACAGCCATAAATCATGAGCTGCTTTGTGCCTACCAGGCCAATGCGATGATCGGCATGATCATTGACTGGTATCAGCATGATTTTTCTTATAGTGCCGGCTATTTAAATAACCAGCTCGTCCAATTCTTGAATTTGAAATCGGATTCCTGACTTGGAACAGTGCTCTTCAAAAGAAAGAACAGCTCCTTTACCGGGAGCTGATAGGGACTGATCAATATAAACATCAAAGGTGAAATACCGGGTGCCGGGTTTAGATTAAGACATTCTTATTATGATTCACGATTTCTTTTAGATAATCGATAATTTCATCTCGAATTTCTTCGTGCTGAAGGGCAAAATCGATCGTTGTTTTCACAAACCCGATTTTCTCACCGACATCATAGCGTTTTCCTTCAAAATCATAGGCGAAGACCGGCTGGTGCTGATTTAATTTCTGAATGGCGTCTGTCAGTTGAATTTCTCCGCCTGCACCTGATTCTTGTGTGTCTAAAAACTCAAAAATACCAGGGGTCAGAATATAGCGGCCCATAATGGCGAGATTGGAAGGAGCGGGACCCTTAGGCTTTTCCACCAAATTGCTTACAGCATATCGCCTTTCGTTCTGGGCATGGGTCTGAATGATTCCATACCGGTGTGTTTCCTCATCTGGAATGGATTGAACACCTATGACAGAGGAGCCTGTCTCTTCATATACTTCCATCAGCTGCTTTAAACAAGGTGTATCGCTTTGAACGATATCATCCCCAAGAAGGACAGCAAAGGGCTCGTTCCCAATAAAGTTACGTGCACACCATACAGCGTGTCCGAGACCTTTTGCTTCTTTTTGGCGAATATAATGGATATCTGCTAAATTAGTTGAATAACGCACCTTATCAAGCAGTTCCCATTTCCCTTTTGCCAGTAAATTTTGTTCCAGCTCAGGGGCAAAGTCAAAATGGTCTTCGATCGCTCTTTTGCCTTTTCCTGTGACAATAATAATTTCTTCAATTCCTGAAGAAACAGCTTCTTCCACGATATACTGAATGGTTGGTTTATCGATAATCGGCAGCATTTCTTTTGGCTGAGCTTTGGTTGCCGGCAGAAATCTAGTTCCGAAGCCTGCCGCCGGAATGATCGCTTTTCTGATTTTTTTCATAAAATCCTCCTTATGCGGCTTTGTTAAGCGGTGTGTCTGCCTCGCAAAGTCCAAATTTGGTAGAGCATAACTGCTGAAGAATAAATAGTTAAATACGTAAGCATGACCCAGCCGGTCTGTAGGTAAGGGGAGAAGGCAAGCTGAACCGGTTCACTTGTTAAGAAATCCCTGTAATGGATGCAGCCGAAAACGCCTGCAGCGATTAAAAGGATGGCGAAGATGCTTCCTTCAAGAAGTTTGCTCCGTGTGTTCCCTTTTTCTGCATTATATTGAATTGCCCATCCGTCTTTCTTCGTTGCTGACAATTTTCCAAGCCAGACATTCACGAAGGTTATCAAGTTCACCCATAAGTAGATTTCCGGACTGATAAGCAAAGCTGCCAATACGACATCTATTCCTCGGTGCATAGGGGTTTTGAGGGCAAGCATAGTATTTAATAATGAGGCTAACACGACTGGTGTGATCCATATCCAGGACCAGTGGAACTGATCGGTTGCAATCGCGGCTAATAATAAGGCGACGAACAGCACGCGTACTGTAAGATCGATGAACATCTTAATTTGAGAACGCCATATTTTTCCTCTGTGGTTTGATTTAACATCGATATCCCGATTCGTAAGCAATTCAACCGTCCCTGACTGCCATTTATTCCGCTGTTGTCTAAAAGTATGGTAGGAACGCATCGCATCCACAAAACAGCGGGCGGTTGGGCTGATCAGTGTCTTCCATTTTGATTTTTGAATTTGCCAGGTCAACAGCATATCTTCTACATCGCTTTCATCCTGCCAGGGACCATCCAGCTTATTGACCTCGATAATGTCCTGCAGGGCTTCCGGGCGGAATAATGTAGCCTGTCCTCCAAGTACATAGGTGCTTCCTCCTCTGTATTGAAGATCCAGCAGCCAGCTGGCCATGTCCTGTTTTTGCTGATGTGTCCACCACCTTGAAATGGGTCCCCCATATTCACCGCTGCGAATTTTCTCTTCATAGTACACATCGTCTTTGGAAATCAGGCTCTTCTTTTTCGGCATTCTCATTGTATATTTCGCCATCACTCCGCCGATGTTGCGGGAACTCATTAGACCTTCCCACAGACTGGTCAGGGCATCTGGGGCAAGTCTGCTGTCGGCATCCATGCCAAGCACAGCCTTAACTGA
This sequence comes from Bacillus massiliglaciei, assembly GCF_900098925.1. Taxonomy (GTDB): domain Bacteria; phylum Bacillota; class Bacilli; order Bacillales; family DSM-1321; genus Peribacillus; species Peribacillus massiliglaciei. The sequence goes on from NZ_LT622359.1 coordinate 212,430, forward strand.
ATGTTTATAGTATTCCTGATAGATGGTCGGTTTTTTATCATACAGATCTAAAGGGTCCCCATAAATGCTTTTCCATGCAGCATTTAAGGCGCCGACTTTCCGATGTTTATTATTTTCTGTTGTCAAAACCTTTAGCTTTAACCCAAATTCTTCGCCAGCTGCCAAGGCGGCTTCCTCCGTACGGTCTGTACAGTTATCGGCCACAACAAGGACATCAAGTTCCACATCCTTGGGCAGGGATTGGTCCGCTAACCCGGCTAAGCAATTGCGAATAGACTTCTCTTCATTATGAGCCGGAATGAAAGCGACAATTCTCGGTTTCATATATGTATGCCTGACAGCGGAGACATTCAAACCATTCGAAATAAAGGAGGTTTCATTCTCCCGGACTACTACATTCTCCATTCCTCACCCTCCATAAAAAATCCTCCATTTCTTACCGCTATTCATGCAGCGGCGTTACCCTGCTTTTCTCTTTAATATCTTAAAGTTCCCTCCTTTTTCGTATTTTTGTTCTTTTTATAGAACACTTAAGGAAAGTATAGGGCGAAATGAGGAAATTGAAAAATCTGAAAATTAGTCAAATATTACCAATATCAAATAAAAAAGAGGCATTCTCTCTTATTCTCTTCCATTTCCGCACCATTTTGTATTTTATAAAGAATTAATTGTTCTTTATAATGAATTAATGTATTCAATATAGTGTAAGGAGAAGGGGTATGATAGGAGAAAAAATTAAAGAGTTACGAGAGAAAAGAGGGTATTCTCTTTCAAAGCTGGCGCAAATGGCCGATGTCTCAAAGTCCTATCTTAGCCAGATTGAGAGGGGACTGAAAAACAATCCGTCTGTGCAGTTTTTAGAAAAGGTATCCGTTCCTTTAAAAATCAGTGCAGAGGACTTGCTGGCAGCGGACAAACAGCATGGCTGTTTGTCTAAAGAGCTGGATGCCGAGTGGAAAAGGCTGATCGAACAGGCTGTTAAAGCAGGAATGAAAAAAGAAGATTTCCGGGAATACCGAAATTATCTACAGTATCAAAATTGGCGGAAAGATCAATTGGGAAAATGAAGAGGATGCGAAGGGTCGATTGTAATATTAAAAACTCCCTCCTTTCTGAGAGGGAGCTGGGACCATTGTTTATGACAGGTGTTTTAAAGCTTCGCGCCTGGTGAGGGGTTTGAGGCTATGGCGGGAAACGAATGAAATAACAAAGTCAGGGTTTGTTTTGGCATATTCCCGCAATATCCAGCCAATAGCTTTTTGGATGAAAAATTCATCGCTGTCCGCTCTTCTTAAAATAAAGCGGGTGAGACGTTCTTCATCCGCCTTTACTTTATATTTCAGCTGAAAAAGGATTGCAGACCTTTGCAGCCAAATGTTTTCGCTTTCAATCCAATGATCTGCATACTCTGGAATCAGTTCAGGATAATTCTGAAAAAGGGATCCTATGATGTGAGGAGAAAGGACATCGATGGTATCCCACCAAGACTTCATTACGATCAATTCAGTCAGCCAGGGCATTTCATCTGGACCAAGACGATTCTTCATTTTTCCGAGAATATCGAGAGCTGCCTGCTGGTATTCTCTTTCCGGCAGTTGCCACAGAACGAGGACCACTTCTTTCAACTGTTCTTTAGCAGGCAATCCGCAGTCTTTCAGAAACTGGTTTGTCAGCTTTCTTCTGACGGGAGTCCGTATGCCTAAAAATTCAAACTGATTTCGTAAATATTTTTTTGACCATTTTGCTTGCTGTTCATTTGTATAGGCTGAATAACGATTTGTGAGTTCTTCAATATAAGTTTTAGGATTTGTCTGCATGTGTAATTCCTTCTTTAACATGGATTCATGAGAAGCAATAAGAAAAGGGGTTACCATTTAGGGTAACCCCGATCATCCTATTATATAGATTAGAATACTTTGTCGCCATTAAAGATGGAGTTCTTCACAATCACATAATCTACTGTCCGGATGGCTTCCAATTTGTCCCCGCCTGCATAAGAGATGGAAGACTGAAGGTCCTGTTCCATTTCAATTAATGTATCCTGAAGGGAACCTTTGTGTTCAACAAACATCTTTTTGCCTTCCACATTCTTTCTTTCGCCTTTTTGAAATTCAGAAGCGGAGCCAAAATACTCTTTATATAGTTTCCCGTCTTTCTCAATCGTTTCTCCCGGAGATTCTTCATGCCCGGCAAACAGGGAGCCAATCATGACCATGGAAGCGCCGAATCTCACTGACTTTGCAATATCGCCATGCGTGCGGATTCCGCCGTCTGCGATAATTGGCTTGCTTGCAGCCTTTGCACACCAGCGCAATGCAGCTAGCTGCCATCCGCCTGTTCCAAATCCAGTTTTGATTTTTGTAATGCATACTTTCCCGGGACCAATCCCAACTTTTGTTGCATCTGCACCGGCTCGTTCCAGGTCTCTTACTGCTTCGGGAGTTCCGACGTTTCCAGCAATGACAAAACAGTCTGGCAAGAGACTTTTGATATGTTTGATCATTTCGATGACAGAATTGGAATGTCCATGGGCAATATCAATGGTGATATATTCAGGAACGAGATTTTCATCTGCCAATTGCTGGATGAAGCTGTATTCCTCTTCTTTAACTCCTACGCTGATGGATGCAATCAGTCCGCGCTTGTGCATATCTCTTATAAATGCCTGGCGCTTTTCGGGCTGAAAACGATGCATGATGTAGAAATACCCATTTTCCGCTAAGTAAGCAGCAATATTCTCATCGATAATGGTTTGCATATTGGCTGGGACGACAGGAAGCCTGAATGTATGTTTTCCCAAAGCTACAGTTGTATCACACTCTGAACGGCTATCTACTATACATTTAGCCGGAATTAATTGAATATCTTCGTAATCAAACACATTTTCCATGTATTACACCCCTAAAAGCGAATATTTTAATATAATTTATTTAAAAACGTTCGACCCATTGGTAATTTACCTTATTTTTAGATGGATGTCAAAGTATTTAGTAATTTATATTGTAAGCGGTTGAAAGGAGAAGGGGGAAATGGAATGGAAGAGGAAAAAAATGAAAAGAAAAACAGGCATACCGCTAATTTTCAGCGTATGCCTGTTTCTGTGTGCGCCCGGCATGGGTGCAGTCTATAGGGTGAGAGTCCCGAACCATGAAGGCAGTAGTAATGGTTAGCTTAACGCAAGGGTGTCTGTGGTGACGCAGAATCTGAAGGAAGCGAGCGGCAAACCTCCGGTCTGAGGAACACGAACTTCATATAAGGCTAGGTACCATTGGATGAGTTTGCACAACAAAACGAAGTCCTTACTGCCGAAGGTGGTACAGAGTAAATGAAGCAGATAGATGGAGGGAAAGACTGTACTCTTACCCGGGGAGGTCTGATTGGAACGCCAAGTTCCCTTGGTAACCTATCCAGCGATGGACAGCTGAACAATCAGAAGTCAGCCGAGGTCATAGTACCATTCCAACTCGAGATGGAATGGGAAGGACTGAACTATTAGGAAGAACGAGAACTAGGCATATAATTCCTGTATAGAAGCAGACAATCCGAAAGGACTTACTTGAAGGAGGAAGTGGTGAATTCCACAGGGGACTTCATGAGGGTGGAGCAGGAATAACATAATTAGATTTCTACGTTCACGTCGAAAGGAAATATCACATGTTAATGGATCTGATTCTGTCACGGGAAAACTTAATAGAAGCACTTAAACGTGTGGAGAAGAACAAAGGGAGTCACGGCATAGATGGAATGTCCGTAAAATCCCTACGAAGACATCTCTATGAGAACTGGGAAACTCTTTGTGATTCATTAAGGGAAGGTACCTATCAACCTAACCCAGTCCGTCGAGTCGAAATCCCGAAACCGAACGGTGGAGTAAGATTACTAGGAATACCTACCGTGACAGACCGGTTCATTCAACAGGCTATCGCCCAAGTTCTAACCCCACTTCTTGACCCAACCTTCTCAGAACATAGTTATGGGTTTAGACCAAATAGAAGAGGTCATGATGCGGTTCGTAAAGCAAGGGAATATATAAGTGAAGGTTATAGATGGGTGATTGACATGGACTTGGAGAAATTCTTTGATAGAGTCAATCATGATAAGTTAATGGGGATATTAGCAAGTAGAATCCAAGACCGGCTGGTCTTGAAACTTATACGGAAATATCTCCAAGCAGGAATTATGATGAATGGTGTAGTCTATGATGCAGAAGAAGGAACACCACAAGGAGGTCCACTGAGCCCCCTTCTTTCGAATATCCTTTTGGATAAACTTGATAAAGAGTTAGAAAGGAGAGGTCACAAGTTTGTCCGCTACGCCGATGATTGTAATATTTACATGAAATCGAAGAAAGCTGGAGAACGAGTGATGAACTCAATTACATGCTTTATTGAGCAGAAATTAAAGCTCAAAGTAAATAGAGAAAAGTCAGCAGTTGATCGCCCGTGGAAACGAAAGTTTCTTGGCTTTAGCTTTACGGTCAATAAGAAACCGAAGGTTCGAATAGCCAATGAAAGTATTAAAAGGTTTAAGGCTAAAATACGGGAGTTAACCTCCCGTTCTAAACAAATTCCTATGGAAGTTAGAATCGAGAAACTAAATCAATATCTAACGGGATGGTGTGGATATTTTGCATTGGCTGATACACCAAGTAAATTTAAAGAATTTGATGAGTGGATTAGACGGAGACTCCGTATGCTTGAATGGAAACAATGGAAGAAACCGAGGACAAGAGTAAGAAAACTCAAAGGTCTAGGTGTCCCTGACCAAAAGGCATATGAATGGGGAAACTCCAGAAAGAAATATTGGAGAATAGCCTGTAGTCCAATCTTACACAAAACCCTCAATAACTTGTATTGGAGTCACCGAGGGTTGAAAAGTTTATATAATCGATATGAATTTCTGCGTCAAACTTAATGGAACCGCCGTATACCGAACGGTACGTACGGTGGTGTGAGAGGTCG
>NZ_LT622359.1:217413-895526 GCF_900098925.1 Bacillus massiliglaciei
TGTGTGCGCCCGGCATGGGTGCAGTCTATAGGGTGAGAGTCCCGAACCATGAAGGCAGTAGTAATGGTTAGCTTAACGCAAGGGTGTCTGTGGTGACGCAGAATCTGAAGGAAGCGAGCGGCAAACCTCCGGTCTGAGGAACACGAACTTCATATAAGGCTAGGTACCATTGGATGAGTTTGCACAACAAAACGAAGTCCTTACTGCCGAAGGTGGTACAGAGTAAATGAAGCAGATAGATGGAGGGAAAGACTGTACTCTTACCCGGGGAGGTCTGATTGGAACGCCAAGTTCCCTTGGTAACCTATCCAGCGATGGACAGCTGAACAATCAGAAGTCAGCCGAGGTCATAGTACCATTCCAACTCGAGATGGAATGGGAAGGACTGAACTATTAGGAAGAACGAGAACTAGGCATATAATTCCTGTATAGAAGCAGACAATCCGAAAGGACTTACTTGAAGGAGGAAGTGGTGAATTCCACAGGGGACTTCATGAGGGTGGAGCAGGAATAACATAATTAGTTTTCTACGTTCACGTCGAAAGGAAATATCACATGTTAATGGATCTGATTCTGTCACGGGAAAACTTAATAGAAGCACTTAAACGTGTGGAGAAGAACAAAGGGAGTCACGGCATAGATGGAATGTCCGTAAAATCCCTACGAAGACATCTCTATGAGAACTGGGAAACTCTTTGTGATTCATTAAGGGAAGGTACCTATCAACCTAACCCAGTCCGTCGAGTCGAAATCCCGAAACCGAACGGTGGAGTAAGATTACTAGGAATACCTACCGTGACAGACCGGTTCATTCAACAGGCTATCGCCCAAGTTCTAACCCCACTTCTTGACCCAACCTTCTCAGAACATAGTTATGGGTTTAGACCAAATAGAAGAGGTCATGATGCGGTTCGTAAAGCAAGGGAATATATAAGTGAAGGTTATAGATGGGTGATTGACATGGACTTGGAGAAATTCTTTGATAGAGTCAATCATGATAAGTTAATGGGGATATTAGCAAGTAGAATCCAAGACCGGCAGGTCTTGAAACTTATACGGAAATATCTCCAAGCAGGAATTATGATGAATGGTGTAGTCTATGATGCAGAAGAAGGAACACCACAAGGAGGTCCACTGAGCCCCCTTCTTTCGAATATCCTTTTGGATAAACTTGATAAAGAGTTAGAAAGGAGAGGTCACAAGTTTGTCCGCTACGCCGATGATTGTAATATTTACATGAAATCGAAGAAAGCTGGAGAACGAGTGATGAACTCAATTACATGCTTTATTGAGCAGAAATTAAAGCTCAAAGTAAATAGAGAAAAGTCAGCAGTTGATCGCCCGTGGAAACGAAAGTTTCTTGGCTTTAGCTTTACGGTCAATAAGAAACCGAAGGTTCGAATAGCCAATGAAAGTATTAAAAGGCTTAAGGCTAAAATACGGGAGTTAACCTCCCGTTCTAAACAAATTCCTATGGAAGTTAGAATCGAGAAACTAAATCAATATCTAACGGGATGGTGTGGATATTTTGCATTGGCTGATACACCAAGTAAATTTAAAGAATTTGATGAGTGGATTAGACGGAGACTCCGTATGCTTGAATGGAAACAATGGAAGAAACCGAGGACAAGAGTAAGAAAACTCAAAGGTCTAGGTGTCCCTGACCAAAAGGCATATGAATGGGGAAACTCCAGAAAGAAATATTGGAGAATAGCCTGTAGTCCAATCTTACACAAAACCCTCAATAACTTGTATTGGAGTCACCGAGGGTTGAAAAGTTTATATAATCGATATGAATTTCTGCGTCAAACTTAATGGAACCGCCGTATACCGAACGGTACGTACGGTGGTGTGAGAGGTCGGGGGTTAATCACCCCCTCCTACTCGATTTTTTATAAAGATTAGGTTAAGCAACCCCTTCTTTGACAGAAATAGATTTTTTCCAAGAATTACGGGCAATTGTGAGCAGAATAAGTGCTGAAATCCCAATAAAGGCGAAAATGGCAAACCCAGCTGCATAAGTGCCAGTGAGCTGCTTAAGAGTTCCGAGCAGGTTTGGCAGGAAGAAACCCCCGACCCCGCCTGCTGCTCCAACGATCCCGGTCACAACGCCAATTTCTTTTTGGAAACGCTTTGGAACCAGCTGGAAGACAGCTCCGTTACCCATGCCGAGGCTCATCATTCCAATGAACAGTAAGGCGATAACAAGAGGGAGGGAAGGAAGAGTGCTGACTCCGAACATACAGATTGCCAGACTGATATAGAGAAAAGTCAGCAATTTTGCTCCTCCGATTTTATCAGATATGAGCCCGCCAATTGGACGGACAAAGCTGCCTGCAATGACACACAGTGTCACAAAATCTCCAGCCCGCACACTGGTTAAGCCGTATTGATCGACAAAAAATATGCTTAGAAAACTGGTTAAACCTACAAAACCGCCAAATGTCACACTATAGAGAAAACAGAAATACCATGTATCTTTCAATTTAAAGATCGTCAAATAATTCTTGAGAGGCTGCGGTTCAGGCTGTGATGGCGGGTTTTTGGCAATCAGAAGATAAGTGAAGAACACAAGAACCAATGGAATCAGTGCAAATCCCATGACACCGTTCCAGCCGAAATGTTCAGCCAAACGCGGTCCAAATAGGGTAGCCAAAACTGTACCGCTGTTTCCTGCGCCGGCAATCCCCATCGCTACGCCCTGCAAATGCGGAGGATACCAGCGGCTTGCTAAGGGCAGTGCTACGGAGAAGCTTGCTCCTGCTACCCCTAATAGAATGCCAATAAAATAGAGTTCTGTCATTGAATGACCAAATAACCAGCCCCAGAGGAGCGGGATCATGGTAACTGTCATTCCTCCGATCGCTGTTTTGTAAGGCCCAATTCTGTCTGTCAGCACTCCCATAATTAAACGGAACAGAGAACCAGCTAAAGTGGGAATGGCGACAATCAGTCCTTTTTGCGCAGGGGATAAGTCAAAGTCAGCTGTAATGTATACACCGAGCGCGCCAAGCATGACCCAAATCATAAAACTGACATCAAAATACAAGAATGAGGCAATAAGGGAAGGAGCATGCCCTTCCTTTCTTAAACTGGAGAATAATTTCATAAACCATGACTCCTTTTCCTATTAGACTTTTTTGCATTAAAGCAAGTATAGTATTCAAACTATTTTTTCATCTACAAACACGTAAGGTTATCTAACATATTTTTATCGGAATATTCAAAAATTAGTTTGACTTTCTTTTCTGATTTCTTTATCGTGTTAACTAAATTAACGCCAAAGGGGTGTGTGCGGTGAACCGGTGGATCATGCAGCGGTTGAATAGCGCCATTGGAACTAAAATGATTTTGGGAGTAAAAGGATGGATGAAAACATAAGCCTTCTTTTTGAACGTAAATTGTGATTGAAAATGAAGGAGGCGGCATCAATGGGGGAAAGAAAATTAGTTGTGATCGGAAATGGGATGGCCGGGGTTCGCTGTGTAGAAGAAATTCTCAAACTGGCGCCGGATGCTTTTCAAATTACAATCTTTGGAAAGGAACCATATCCAAACTATAATCGCATTTTGCTATCTAAAGTATTGCAGGGGCAGGCGGCTTTGGACGGCATCATCCTGAATAACTGGGCATGGTATGAAAAAAAACAGATTACACTGTATACAGGAGAAGCTGTACAGGAGGTCAATACGGAGGAAAAGTGGGTTCGGACAGAAGAAAGGACAGTATCTTATGATGAATTAATTTTTGCGACAGGTTCTATTCCTTTCATGCTGCCTATACCAGGCGCAAATAAAGAAGGGGTCATGGCTTTTCGGGATATCCGTGACTGCCAAGAGATGATAGATTGCTCCAAAAAATTTAAAAAGGCTGTTGTCATCGGAGGAGGGGTGCTTGGCCTTGAAGCAGCAAGAGGCCTTCTGGATCTGGGAATGGAGGTGGAGGTTGTTCATTTGAGGGGAAATATTATGGAACGTCAACTGGATCAGACAGCGTCAGAAATGCTCCAGAAGGAACTGGAAACACAAGGGATGAACTTCCTTTTGGGGAAATCTTCTGCTGAAATCACTGGAGATGCACGGGTAAGCGGTCTCCTCTTTTCCGATGGGGATTTTACGGAAGCAGATCTAATCATTATGGCAGCTGGAGTCCGGCCGAATATCAGCCTTGCACAGCGAACACCGATTAACACAAACCGGGGGATTCTGGTTGATGATTTTATGAGAACCAATATTCCGCATGTACATGCTGTCGGCGAGTGTGCGGAACATGAGGGCACGGTGTATGGACTGGTTGCGCCGCTCTATGAGCAAGGGAAGATCTTGGCAGCTTCCCTGTGCGGCATGAATCCTGAGGGTTACCATGGGAGTGTTTTGTCGACAAGGTTAAAGGTCTCCGGGGTAGATGTCTTCTCGGCAGGTGAATGGAAGGACCGGAAGGATACACAGTCTATCCTGAAATATGACGGAGTGGAAAATACATATAAAAAAATTGTAGTCCGGGATGGGAAAGTTGCAGGTGCCGTCCTGTTTGGTGATATTCAGGAGGGCCCTGAACTGATGAATATGATCAAAAACGGACAGGCCTATAAGGTGCAGGAAACAGAATCAGACGATGATCATTTTATGGCTGTTATGCCCGGTCATACTATCATCTGTGAATGTAATGGTGTATCCAAAGAGATGATTGTAAAAGCAATTAAAGAAAACAAACTGGAAACGGCTGAGGATATAAGGATTTGTACAAGAGCATCAAGTTCATGCGGCGGCTGCGGTCCTCTTGTCTCCGGCCTGTTGGAATATGTCCGGCAAAACGGAGAGGCGGAAGAATTGGCAGCTGCATCGATATGTGACTGCACTGCTGCGGGTCATGAAGATGTAATTAGAGCGATCCGGGGGGATGGGGAACATACTGCAGAGAAGCTGATGCGGCATCTTAACTGGAAAGACGAGAAGGGCTGTGATATTTGCCGTCCCGCTCTTCAATATTATCTAGGCATTCATGGTCATTCACTTTCCAATTTTCCGGCGGCGAAACTGGGAGCGATCAAAATCAGCTTCACAGCCGATAATCGGAATCACACGATGCTAAACTTGGCCAAATTGGGAATCCATCTTAAACAAACCTTGGAAGCAACGGTCCTGCCGGCAAATGTAACCCTTGCAATTGCATCCAATCCTGGGGAACAGGACTTTGTCGGCAGGGAGGATGCGGGACTGATGGGGGCACCGTCCGGCTGGGAGCTGGTTATCAAGGATACACGCCTGTTTTCAGGTCTTTTGGAAGATGAGGCAGTGTCCATGATGGCCGGGTTATTGAAGTATTATAGAAAAACGGCTTATTATGCTGAGGAACTGGCCATTTGGATGAATAGAATGGGGATCATTCAAGTTCGTGAGGAAATATTTAAATGTAAATTCCATGATTCAATAAATAAAAAAGAACCACGGTTAGAAGCGATTATGGGGCAGGTGTAAAGAATGGGAAAGGTGATGGACGGAACCCGAAGCAAGGTGATGGAGACGCAGTGTCCATTTTGCAGTGTCCAGTGTAAGATGCAAATCATTGAACAGGTCCGTGCAGGAGAGAGGGAATTCTCTGTGATGCCGAGGAAGAATCAGGCATCTGAAGGACGTTTGTGTATAAAAGGAATGAATGCCTATCAGCATGCCTTGAATGGAGAAAGGCTGACAGAGCCGCTTATCAAAAAGGATGGCATATTTCATCCGGTTTCATGGAAAGAAGCTTTTGCATATATCGCAGAAAAGTTCAGTCTGCTGCAAAAGCAATTTGGCAAGGATACAGTCGGTGTATATGGGGGAGGTTCTCTGACAAATGAAACCTCTTATCTATTAGGGAAGTTTGCGCGTATAGGACTTGGGACAAAATATGTGGACTATAACGGCCGTTTTTGTATGTCAGCTGCAGCTGCTGCAGGGAATGGGGCATTCGGCATCGACCGCGGATTAACGAATCCAATGTCAGAAATCAGAAAGTCAGAATGTCTGATCCTTGCCGGCACCAATATTGCTGAGTGTCAGCCGACATTGATGCCATATTTTATGGATGCTAAGAAAAACGGCGCATTTATTATCGTAATCGATCCCCGCCGGACAGCAACGGCAGAGATGGCTGATCTTCACTTGAAGATAAAGCCGGGAAAGGATGCAGCTTTGGCTAATGCGCTGCTGAAAGTGCTGATTGAAGAAGGATATACAAACGAACTGTTTTTAGAGAAACGGACAGTAGGTTTTGAGAAAGTCAGGGATTATGTACTGGCCCAGGATCTGGCTGATCTTTCGAAACTGACAGGAGTTACTGCCGCTGATATTCAAAAGGCAGCACGGGCATTTGGAAAAGCCGCTTCAGGGATGGTGATGACAGCCAGAGGAGTCGAGCAGCAAACGGATGGCTATAAGGCAGTCCGCAATTTTATTAATCTCTTATTAGTGACAGGGAAAATCGGAAAGCCGGGAAGCGGATACGGAGCAATTACGGGACAGGCGAATGGACAAGGGGGCAGGGAGCATGGACAGAAAGCAGATCAGCTTCCTGGATACCGTTCGATTGAAAATCCGTCAGACCGCAATTATGTGGCAGAGGTATGGGGAGTTCACCCGGACGAAATACCGGGAAAAGGGGTTTCGGCATATGAGATGATGGAGTTGGTCCATACACGGGACATCAGGGCGCTTTTTTTGATGGGATCCAATCCAATCGTTTCTAATCCCAATGCTGATTTTGTAGAAGTAGGAATACAGAAGCTTGATTTCTTAGTGGTTGCCGATATGCTGATGTCAGAAACCGCTGAGCTCGCCGATGTTGTGCTTCCGATCGCATCTTACCTCGAAAATGATGGGACATTAACTAATCTGGAAGGGCGGGTTTTGCTCAGAGAAGCGGCTCTCCCGGCGCCTGGAAATGTCAAAAAAGACTGGGAAGTTATGGCGGAACTGGCGTCAGAGCTTGGCAAAGAAAGCTATTTCTCTTATAAGAACGCGGAACAGATTTTCGAAGAGCTCCGGCTGGCGAGCCGCGGAGGGAAAGCGGATTACTATGGTATTACGTATGATAGGCTGAGGAAAGAAGAGGGGATCTATTGGCCGTGTCCTTTTCCCGAAAAAGCTGGTGAAGAGAGGCTTTTCGAATCCAGATTTGCTCATCCTGACGGCAAAGCCCGGCTGATGGCGGTTGAGAATAAACTGCCTAAGGAACAGGTGAATGCCGAGTTCCCTTTAGTCCTGACAACAGGAAGAGTGCTCGGCCATTATTTAACGGGCGTTCAAACAAGAAGAAGCTATTCACTCGCTGCCCGTCAAATCGAATCTTTTATGGAGATCCATCCAAATACGGCAAAAAGGCTGAATATAAAGGACGATCAGCTGGTTGAAATAAAGTCGAAAAGGGGCAGAATTATTGTGCGCACCAAATGGAGCGAAAAAATCAGGGAAGATACCGTATTTGTTCCGATGCACTGGAGCGGGGTTCAAAATGTGAATAGATTAATTGGCAAGCAGCTCGATCCAACCTGTAAAATGCCCGGATTTAAAGTATGTGCGGTATCGGTCAAGCCTGTCATTTTGTGAGAGCCTCTGAATCTTTGTCGGACCCCTGATCCAGTTATCGGGGGTCTTTTCAGCATGATGGGAATTAAATTATGTTAGATTATATGACAAGGGTGTGGAAGTAATTGGGCTAGGATTTTATAATGGCTGTATAATCCTTTCCAGAAAATATGAATGGGGGACATCACATGGCAAAGCAAAAATTAGTGCTCATTGGCAACGGTATGGCAGGAGTCCGATGTATCGAGGAAATCTTGAAAATTCGCCCGGACCATTTCGAAGTGACTATTTTCGGAAGCGAACCGCACCCTAATTACAATCGAATACAGTTATCTAACGTATTGCAGGGGGATACATCAATCGATGATATTACAATAAATGATTGGAAATGGTACAGTGATCATCGTATTACTTTGTATTCAAATGAAACGGCTGTGAAAATAGATTCACTAAAAAAGGTCATTTATTCAGATAAAAATCGAGAAGTGCCTTACGATCAAGTGATAGTGGCAACCGGTTCATTGCCGTTTATTCTTCCTGTACCGGGAGCAGATAAAAAGGGTGTCACCGGTTTCAGAAATATAGAAGACTGTCAAAAAATGATTGAATATTCAAATAAATATAAGAAAGCTGCCGTGATTGGAGGAGGTCTGCTTGGTCTGGAAGCGGCAAGAGGCCTGCTGAATCTGGGCATGGAGGTAGATGTTATCCACCTTTCTGATTATTTGATGAATCGCCAAATGGATCCGACCGCCGGAAAAATGCTGCAAAAGGAACTGGAAGCACAAGGCATGAATTTCCTTTTAGAAAAACAAACAGAGGAAATCTTTGGCGAGGAGGATGTGGAGGGAGTCCGTTTTACGGATGGCACAGAAATTAAAGCGGATTTAGTTGTTATGGCAGCCGGGATTAAGCCTAATGTAGAACTGGCTATTTCAAGCGGCATCCCTGTTAACCGCGGGATCCTGGTGAATGATTATATGGAGACAAAAGTGCCGGACATCTATGCGGTGGGCGAATGTGCAGAACATCGGGAAACAATGTATGGTTTGGTGGCTCCTTTGTATGAGCAGGGGAAAGTGCTGGCAGGTAGAATTTGCGGAGTTGAGGGAAAAGGCTATGAGGGCTCCGTGCTTTCAACCAAATTAAAGGTTTCCGGTGTAGATGTCTTTTCTGCTGGTGAAATTTTTGAAGATGCACAGGCTAAGTCTATTAAGGAATATAACGAGTGGACGGGGACGTACAAGAAAATTCTAATTCGAGACGGAGTGATTTCAGGAGCGGTTCTGTTCGGTGATACAAAAGAAAGTACAAAGCTGGTAAGCATGATCCATAAAGGGACAAAAGCAGAAGAATATTTCCGTACGGACCAGTCGGCTGAAAGCGGCTTAAGTCTTGTTGCAGAGATGCCGGCTGAAGAAATTATCTGCGGCTGTAACGGTGTGACGAAGGGGGATATCGTGCAGGCAATAGAAAGTCAGCAGCTCTGCAGTTTAGAAGAAGTGAAGGGCTGCACAAATGCATCAAGGTCCTGCGGCGGCTGTAAAGCCTTAGTAGGAGATCTCCTTGAACTGACTCTGGGAGATGAATTCAATAAAGCCAATCAGAAGGAAGCTATTTGCGGCTGTACACCGCTGTCCAGGGATGAAGTGGTGGCAGCCATCCGTGAGAAGAACCTGACACATACGAGAGAAGTCATGAATGTCCTTGGCTGGAATTCAGAAAATGGATGTTCGAAGTGCAGGCCTGCCCTCAATTATTATCTCGGAATGGTGAATCCTCTTGATTATGTGGATGAAAAAGAATCGAAGTTTGTCAATGAACGGCTTCATGCCAATATTCAAAAAGACGGCACGTTTTCTGTCGTACCGAGGATGTATGGCGGAGTTACCAATTCAGAACAATTAAGGAAAATAGCCGATGTGGCAGATAAATATAATGTAAAACTTCTAAAGGTAACAGGAGGCCAGCGGATTGATATGTTTGGTGTTGAAAAAGAGGATCTTCCTAAAGTATGGGCAGATCTTGATATGCCGTCCGGTTATGCGTACGGAAAAACGCTGAGAACGGTAAAGACTTGTGTAGGCGAGAACTTCTGCCGTTTCGGCACACAGGATTCCATCGGCCTTGGAATTGCCTTGGAGAAAAAATTTGAACGCATCGGGACCCCGCATAAGTTTAAGATGGCCGTGTCAGCCTGTCCGCGGAATTGTGCTGAATCCGGAATCAAGGATCTCGGTGTTGTCGGTGTAGACGGAGCTTGGGAAATCTATGTCGGCGGGAATGGCGGTACCCACTTGAGGGCTGCTGAATTATTGTGCAAAGTGAAAACAAGTGAGGAAGTCATTGAAATGACAGGGGCTTACTTCCAGTATTATCGAGAAACGGCAAATTACTTAGAAAGAACTTCTTTCTGGGTAGAGAGATTGGGGCTTGATGCGATCAAAGAAGTGATCGGCAATAAGGAAAATAGGGATGCACTCAACCGGCGCCTAAATGATGCGCTGTCTGTAGCCCAGGAGCCTTGGAAAGAAGTCATCGAGAATAAATCGACACAAGAAGAACTTTATAAAAAGGTAAAAGTGCTCGTATAACACGCGGCGGGTGAAGTGAGCAGAAATACAATGGTTAGGATAATAGCAAATCAATGAAGATTGGAAAACAACAGAATGGAGGAATCCAAATGGACAGCACTCTTCAAAAGGTGAAGGTCGGGGACGCAAGAGACATGCCAAGGAATTTAGGGAAGACCGTTAAAATAGGTTCCCTTGAAATTGCACTTTTTCATTTAGTGAATGGGGAATTCAGAGCCATTGAAAATCGCTGTCCTCATAAAGGCGGTGTGCTTGTTGAAGGCATTGTCAGCGGAGAATATGTGTTTTGTCCGATGCATGATTGGAAAATCAGTGTGATGGACGGGCAGGTACAAAAGCCTGATAACGGCTGTGTAAAGACCTTTCCTGTCGAAGTAGAAGGAAACGATATTTATATTCTCCTATAAACAGAAAGGAGGATCGGGTAATGTACCCCGGTCCTCCTTTTTCTTTCTTTCGTTTAAAAATCAAAGTTATCTGGATCTGGACCGACACGATGATTTTGGTTCAGTGCTTCAATTTTCTGCATTTCTTCAGCAGAAAGTTCGAAATCAAAGACATCAGCATTTTCAACAATTCGGTGTTCTTTTGTTGATTTAGGAATCGTTACGACACCATTCTGAAGGTCCCAGCGGATGATGACCTGAGCAACGGATTTCTGATAAGCCTTGGCAATTTCCTGCAGTTCAGGATGATCCAGTAATTCACCTTGCATTAATGGAGACCAAGCCTCCATTTGAATTCCTTGCTCTTTGCAGTATGCTTGCACTTCCTTCTGAGTCAGACGCGGATGATATTCCACTTGGTTAATCATCGGTTTGATTTCTGCCTCTTTCATTAAGTCTTCCAGATGGTGCACCTGGAAGTTGCTGACGCCAATAGCCCGTACTTTGCCTTCTTTATAAAGAGTTTCCAATGCACACCAAGCGTCTTTATACTTTCCTTCCACTGGCCAGTGAATAAGGTACAAGTCCAGATAATCCAGACCAAGCTTCTGCAAGCTTGTTTCATAGGCAGCGAGAGTGGATTCATAACCTAAATCTGAGTTCCAAACCTTGGATGTGACGAATAGGTCCTCCCGAGTAATCGCGGCTTCCTTTATGCCTTCCCGAATGGCTTGTCCAACGCCCTCTTCATTTCCGTAAATGGCCGCTGTATCAATGCTGCGGTATCCATGTTTAATTGCAAACTTCACAGCGTTGACTAATTCTGGTCCTTCCTCGACTTTGAAAACTCCTAAACCCAGACGGGGCATGTTTACTCCGTTGTGCAAGGCTGTTGTATCCTGTAAGTGATTGTTCATTTATAAAACCCCCATTTTATGATGATTGCTTGAAAGTAAAAAGTGAATCTCTGGTTCCTTTTATTCGTTTCCCACCTCCTTTAAATGATCCTTTTTTTCAAGAGCCCGGCTCCAAGCGGTTAAGGCTACAGCAAGTACTACCATGATTCCGCCAACCCAAGGGGTGTGGACAAGACCGATTGTATCTGTGACGACGCCTCCTAAGTAGGAGCCAAGCGCAATCCCGGCATTAAAGGCTGCGATGTTAAGGGCAGATGCCACATCAACGGCGGATGGAACGAAACGCTGGGCCAGCATGACCACATATACCTGCAGACCGGGTACGTTCATGAAAGCCATTAAGCCCATCAAGGTGATCGTAATTAAACCGGCGATTTTGAATGGTGCTGTGAACATTAAGATGAACAAAATGATTGCCTGTAAAATGAACATATAAAAAAGCGCTTTGATTGGATTATGATTGGACAGCTTTCCGCCAATCATGTTCCCGACTGCAATGGCAATTCCATAAACAAGCAAGATGATTGCTACTGTTTCTTTTGCAAAGCCAGTGATCTCCTGCAAAATCGGAGACAAATAAGTAAAGACTACAAATGTTCCGCCATAGCCTAATGCTGTAATAATTAAGACCAGCAGCAGGCGTCCATTGGTGATCAATTTCATTTGATCGCTGAAGGATGTTTTGGTTCCTTTCCGTAAGTCAGACGGAATCAGGGTGCTGGTTGCAATCAAAGCAATAACTCCGGCGAAGACAATAATAACAAATGCCATTCTCCATCCGAATTGCTGACCGATGAACGTACCGAATGGAACACCTGTAACAGTTGCAACTGTCAGTCCTGTGAACATAATCGAAATAGCACTGGCGCTGCGGTTTTTCGGCACTAAGTCTACAGCAATTGTTGAGCCGATGGACATAAAAATACCGTGTGAGAAAGCCGAAATGACTCGCGCTGTAAGCAATACCCCGATGCTTGTTGCGCTTGCGGCAATACTGTTGCCGACTATGAAAACAAGCATGATAAAAATTAATAGCGTTTTCCGCGGTATATTTGAAGTAATCGATGTCAGAATTGGAGCTCCGACTGTTACTCCTAAAGCATATAATGAAACCGTCAAACCGGCTGTGGTGACGGGGATTTGCAGATCATCGGAAATTAAGGGCAATAATCCTACACTGATAAATTCTGTTGTGCCGATGGCAAATGCACTCATAGCCAGAGCCAGCAGTGCAAGTGTGCTTCTCTTTTTATCAAGAGCCATGGTTTTCCCTCCAAATTATTTAATTGAACTTGTCTCAAAACAAGCAGCAGCAAAAAATTCTGCAAGCAAATGTTATTATCAGGTATACTAGAGATAAAGAAAAGTACGTACTTTAAAGTACTATAGGTACTTTTTAGTTCCTGTAGCGAGAGGAGACAGAAAAAATGAAACAAAAGAAATACAATATATCAGTAGAAGCGACATTGGAGGTCATCGGAGGAAAATGGAAGTGTGTTATTCTCTGTCATTTGACCCATGGTAAAAAAAGGACGAGCGAATTAAAACGGCTTATGCCCCACATTACCCAGAAAATGCTGACCCAGCAATTAAGAGAGCTGGAGACAGATGGGGTAATTAACAGAATCGTGCATAATCAGGTTCCTCCTAAAGTGGAATATGAGCTTAGTGAATATGGACGCAGCCTGGAAGACATTTTAAATGCCTTATGTCTTTGGGGAGAGAAACATATCAGCAGAAAGTTTGAGAACACGTTTGATGTTTTAGAAGAAGGAATTTTAAACGAACACCTCAGATAACGGACAGGCTTCTTCCTGAAGTGAATAGAATCTAAAGACCTCTGAACCTCTGATGTTTAGAGGTTTTTTATATAGAACAAGCAGATCTTTTTTTAGATTTCTGAAAATTCCCCTTGTAATTTTGCCCAAGACGCTTATAATTTATAAATGATAATGATTATCATTCTTATTGGTTTGTAAATAGATAAGGGAGGAAATGAGTATGAAGAAACAAGTATGGCTATTAGGGATGGCGGCAGTAATGAGTTTAGGACTTGCTGCCTGCAACAGTTCGGAAGAATCCAGCGCTCAGAAAGAAACACAGACAGAACAAAAGGATACATCAGCAGAAAAGGAAACGCAGACGATTACGTATTTAAATCAAGAATATAAAATTCCGAAGCAAGTGGATACATTGGCTGCAGCAAGCCTTGAGTCGATGGAAGACGCAGCGCTTCTTGGTGTCAAGCCTGAAGGAGCTATTACGATTGCAGGGAAGCTTCCTGAGTATTTGGCAAAGGATTTAGAAGGGGCGCAATCAATTGGAGAAAAGACTCAGCCTAATTATGAAACTCTGCTTTCTATGAAGCCGGATGTGATTTTAGGTTCATCCAAGTTTCAGCCGGAGGTAGCGGAAAAGCTGAATAAGGTAGCAACGATGATTCCTGTTTCCCATATCGCTACGAACTGGGAAGATAACCTTCTTTTGATGGGAGAAATTACTGGAACAAAAGAAAAGGCGGAAAGTATTTTAACGCAATACAAGGAAGATACGGAGAAGGCTAAAGAAGCAATCGGGGATTCAGTCAAGGACAAAAAAGCTGTTGTGGTCAGAGTGAGAGCAGGAAACCTCTTCATCTATCCGGTTGATGTCTATTTCAATCCTGTTCTTTATCAAGATTTAGGGATGGCAGTTCCGGAAGAAATAAAAGCGGCAAAAGCACAGGAAACGATTTCTTTAGAAAAGTTTGCAGCCATGAATCCCGATTATGTCTTTTTACAGTTTGATAAAAGCGAAAACAGTCAGCAGCCAAAAGCACTGGAAGAGCTTGAAGGAAATGCAATTTGGAAAAGCACTCAAGCTGTAAAAGATGGTCATGTATTTGTTAATAGCGTCGATCCACTTGCCCAAGGCGGAACAGCTTGGAGTAAACAGGCGTTCTTGAAGGCTGTCCAGGAAAACCTGGCCAAATAAATTGGACAGACCTTTGCGGTGAAAAAGTTATATTCTGTTCCGGCCATCTTATCTATCTTATCTCCTGCTGTGATCGTCCTGCTTATCATCGCTTCCGTTCTTTATAACGGTGATGGGCTGGACATAAAAATACTGTTTGAAGCAATTTTTTACTATGATGAGACGAATGTGAAACATGCTATTATCATGACTTCCCGCCTGCCGAGGGTAATCGCCGCACTGGCAGTCGGTGCTTTCTTGGCCATATCAGGAGCAGTCATGCAGGGGATGACAAGAAATTATCTTGCGTCCCCTTCCATCATGGGAGTGACAGACGGATCGGTTTTCATCATTACGGTGTGCCTGGTGTTTCTGCCTCAGCTGTCCTCTTTGCAAATGATTGTTTTCTCTATGGCGGGATCTTTGTTGGGGGCTGGGATTGTTTTCGGTTTTGGTTCAATAATGAGAAATGGCTTGTCGCCCGTTCGTCTGGCGATTATCGGTACGGTGATCGGGACCTTTTTGAGCAGTCTGTCGGCGGCCGTTGCTTCTTACTTTCAAGTTTCACAAGATGTGAGTTTCTGGTACAATGCGAAGCTTCATCAGACTGATCCAGAGATGTTAAAATGGGCGATTCCTTTTGGGATCATTGGAATCTTAATAGCCTTAAGTATTTCAAAGTCTATTACCCTTCTTTCTTTAGGGGAGGAAGTGTCTGTCAGTTTGGGGCAGCGTACCAGACTGGTCAAAGCGCTGGGCATTCTCTCCGTAGTCTGTCTGACAGGAACGGCAGTGGCACTTGTGGGGAAAATAGGATTCGTCGGATTGGTGATTCCTCATATTGCCCGTTTTTTAACGGGCGTGGATTATAAGCGGATCATCCCGTATTCAGGTTTAATCGGCGGGGTTTTCCTTGCTTTATGTGATTTGCTGAGCCGTATGGTGAATGCGCCGTTTGAGACACCGGTTGGAGTTATCACGGCGATTGTAGGGGTTCCTTTCTTTCTTTACCTGATTCGGACGAGAGGGGGAAGGAATCATGCCTAAAGGAGATGCAAAACGTTTTATCCAGGCTGCGGTGATCTTAGTTGCCGGAATTCTGACGATGACCTATATCAGTTTGACGAATGGGATTTTCGATATGACGGTTTCAGAGGTCCTCCGCACTCTTTTTCGTGTAAATCCTATGGCGGACTATGATTTAGTTATCTTTGATTTCAGGCTTCCGCGATTGGTGATTGCCTGTCTGGTAGGTCTGGGTCTCGGCATTGCCGGAGCGGTGATTCAGGGCGTAACGAGAAATGGCCTGGCCGATCCCGGAATTCTTGGCATTAATGCAGGCGCGGGTGCCGCGATTGTGCTCTTTATGTTTTTCTTTCAAGGGCAAATCACTGGAACAGGCTGGCTGTCGATTATGATGATGCCTCTGTTCGGTTTAGCAGGCGGGCTGCTTGCAGCACTCCTCATCTTCGTTTTTTCGTGGAAAAATGGTTCATTGGATACGGAGAGGCTTTTGCTGACAGGTATTGCGCTTGGCTCAGGATTCGGTGCTCTGGCCCTGTATCTTTCTTTGAAAATGAAGGCGGCCGACTTTGAAATGGCAACGGTCTGGATTTCTGGAAGTATTTATAATGCCAACTGGAAGTACATTATAGCCATGCTTCCCTGGATTTTAGTCTTAGTTCCGATTATTTATCGGAAAGCGTATATGCTTGATTTGTTCCAGCTGGAAGAAGCAAGCATGAAAAGTATCGGTGTGAAGGTTGGAAAAGAAAAATCGATCCTTCTATTAAGCAGCATCGGTCTGGTAAGTGCCTGTGTGTCTGTATCCGGCAGCATTGGGTTTGTCGGGCTGATGGCGCCCCACATCGCCAGAAGGCTCGTCGGCATCAAGCATAGGTACATGATTCCGATTTGCGGACTGATTGGTGTGCTGTTGGTCGTCTTATCCGACTTCATTGCAAAAACGGTTTTTGCTCCAGCAGAATTGCCGGCCGGGATTGTGATTTCATTGATTGGGGTCCCGTATTTCCTTTATCTATTGATCAAAACGAGAGCGTAGGAGGGAAGAGATTTGTCTATTTTGAGAATGGAAGAGCTGGAAACAAGCTATGAGCGGCATAAGGTATTCGAAGGGCTGAATCTCGAAATAAAACCAGGACTTGTCACGACCGTCATTGGCCCGAATGGATGCGGCAAATCAACTCTGCTGAAAACGATTAGCCGCATCATTAAACAAAGGCAAGGAAAGGTATTCTTGCAAGGAGAAGATTTATCGAAGATTCCAACCAGAGAGGTTGCAAAGAAAATGGCTCTGCTCACTCAAAACCCTTCTGCTCCTGCTGAATTGACGGTGGAAGATCTCATTTCCTATGGAAGATACCCGCATCGTAAAAATGGGGGCAGACTGACTTCGGAAGACCGGGAAGCGATAGAAGCTGCCATGGAGATGACACAGACTCTTTCGTTCAGGGACCGCCCTTTGGGGAATTTATCAGGCGGACAGCGTCAAAAAGTTTGGCTTGCCATGGCTCTTGCTCAAGAGACGGATATCTTATTGCTGGATGAACCGACTACGTATCTGGATATGGCCCATCAGCTGGATGTCCTGAAAATTGTGGAGGAGCTGAATATCCGGAAGAAATGCACGATTGTTATGGTACTCCACGATTTGAATCATGCAGCGCGGTTTTCCCATGAGATGGTCGCAATGAAAGAGGGAAAAATCATAGCCAGGGGTACACCTAAAGAAATCATGACAAAGAACGTATTACGATCTGTTTTTCAGATTGAGGCAAGATTGATAGACGATCAGGGAGTTCCGGTCTGTATAGGATATGAAAGTGTTTTGTCTGATACAGCCTGTGAAGCAGAATTTGCGGAGGCCCGCTAAAGGGAGGAAATGCAGTGCAGGGAAGCGAAACGATGATTTTTGAATCAGAACAAAAGCGAAGGTACGAGATACAGGTGCACTATCCGGATGTTCCGGCACCGAGTACCGGATATCCTGTTATTTATGTGCTGGATGGGAATGCGTGGTCCCATACTTTATATGAAGCAGTCCGGCTCCAGTCCAGAAGAGCGGAAAAAACAGGGGTGAATCCTGCGGTTATTGTGGGGATTGGCTACCCGGAGACAATGGATTTTCATCCGCGTCGCGTATTTGACTTTACTCCTCCGGGGCAAAAACTTGAACTGCCGCTGCGGCCCAATGGCCGGCCATGGCCGGAAGCTGGAGGGGCAAAAGAATTCATGGCTTTCTTGGAACACAGGATAAAACCCGCAATAGAAGAGAAATATGCTGTTGATCCAGAGAAGCAAACTCTCTTTGGACACTCTTTGGGCGGTCTTTTTGTTTTATATGCTTTCTTTACAAATCATCAGATGTTTCGTTCCTACATGGCCTGCAGTCCGTCCATTTGGTGGAATAATCAGGATATAATCAAGGCTGAAAAAGTGTTTGCTTCTTCTAAAGCCAAAGCCCGTATGAAGGCCTGCGCTCCCCTTTTTCTGACAGTGGGTTCGCTGGAAAAGGACCATATGGTCAAAGATGCGCGGGAATTGGCAGCACGTTTGACAGGGTATGGCTGCAGGACAGATTTTATAGAAGCGCTGGGAGAGAATCATATGTCGGTTGTCCCTGCAGTGATCAGCCGGGCGCTTCGATTTATAAATGGGTTCTATGAGAAAGAGGACAATGCTATATCCAAGAGGAAGCAGGCTGCTGAATAGGTTTCGGCAGCCTGTTCCTGTCCCGCTGTTTTGGCGTGGTTATTGGGAAATTTCTTTGATGGAGGCCATTTCATACGTGACAAGTTCGCTGCCAATAATCGGCGATTCTTTTTTTGCGTCGTCTGATCCGGCTGCAGGGCGTTTATGGGCTTGCTTAAAGGCATCGCTGTTTTTCCACGATTCAAAGCTGTCCATATTGTCCCAATACATATTAACATTCAGCTCATCATGGTCCTCCAGGTTCTGGGTCAGCCACACTTCGACTTTTTTGATCCCGGGTGTTGTGTCCAGCGGGCCGGGCGAAGTGAATCGAGGGGCCATTTTCGCTGCCATCCCTTTTCTTACTTTGATCTTATTCGTTACAATGACCATGGTATCACTCCTTTTATTTTGTATTATAAAGGAAAACCTTTTGTTGATTCCAGGAACAGTTCCCTAAAAATGATATAGTCAAGGAAGGGACATATACTAGTAAATGAAAGCGGGGAAGGGACATGGGAGGTCTGCTTTTTCTATTTGGTGCTGTTTTATTATTGATGGTTCCTGTGTATACAGGCATCAGCATGGTTCGGGCTTTCTTTTGGAAAAAACGAATGAGAGCAGGAGAGACGTTCGACATCCTTTGCCTGATAGGGATCTGCCTCATTTTCGGCATGGGATTTTATAGCGACACGTTAGGTGTAAAAGGCGGTGAACCGCTGCATATCTATGAAGCGACGGGTGCATTCGCAGATGGGTATTCCCCATTCGCTGCGGAGGGGCTCTTCTCCGTGATCTTTCTGTTAATAGCAGGCATTATTTCTTATATAATTCTTTTTTCTTATAGTGATAAACTGTCACCGGTTTTATATGTCATTCTCAGTCTTATATTGGTAATGAACGGGGTTCAGGCAGTTCTTTTCCTGACTCATACAGGGATTAATCATTATGGGGATGGATTGTTTACCGGATTCACCGTGATCTTTTTTCAGATCGGATTTATTTCCCTGCTATTCTTATATATGACGTTATTAAAGGAATCCATGGACAAATTCAGCAAGCGTCAGCAGGAGCTGGGAGAACCATCCGGCCGCGGGATTCTGGCCTTTTTTTACCGTCTCTCTCTTGGCTATCAAAAAATGCCGAGGCTGTTGGGGGGGTCTTTTTCCCAGTTCTCATACTGATTCAGCTGGTCCTCGTTCTGTTTGGGCAAAGACCAGATAGCTTTATCTGGGTTTTTCTTGATACGAACAGTTACAATTATTCTCATGTCCCTTGCCACCTTTGGATTTCTTCGTATTTACGATGGATAGGATCCCTAACTCGCTTTTCTTAGCATCCGATCAAAGGTGGATCGGCTTACCCCAAACCCCATTAATTTTTCATTGATGACTTTTAGGAGTGTTCCAATCTTGGCATTGGCTACACCTGAAATCTTTTTTATGTTCGGCTAGGAACATTTCAATCGTGTTGTTAAATTCCTTTATGCTGCTAAACTTGCTGTACTCTTTAAAATTTTCTATTCTGCCTGCGACTAACATGGCCTTTCCTCCTTAGAGGACAATAAAAAAGACACTGATCCCAAAAAGATTAAGGGAAACAGCGCCTTTTTTATTGTGTCTAAATAGAAAGAAACAATATTTTTTCCTTGAAACTGAAAGCAATATACACTAAAATAAGTGATATAAATTTATTAGTAACAAAGAACTTTGACAAGTGTTTTCCCTAGGGCTATTAGGGGGAACGGTTTAAGGGTGTACCACCACCACTTAGACACGTTGGAGTTCTTTTTTTCGTCCGTATTTTATTGTGGTTAATAATCCAACAATTGCTACCAAAAAACAAGTAAATTTGATAGTTTATGAGTCTTTACGCTATAACCTTCATAGAATCCTTGTATTCAGAAAAACTCGCAAGTGTGTCAAAGGAATAAATAGTATAGTCCAAGTAGGTCTTTTATGCTGGTACATAGTTAAAAAGGGAAATTTATGGTATAATTTCCACTGAACTGTAAGAGGAGATAGAATTTTTTTATGATAAATTTGGAGGAGTTAACTTGAAAATGGGAATAAAGTCCACAAAATTTGTTAAGATTGGTTTAGTTTTGTCAATTGCGAGTTTCTGGTACACTTCAGCTAATAAAGTTTTTGCAGCTAACGAAAATCATGGTTACAGCTTTGAAATCCAACAGTTTCATTATAATAACTATTCAGGCGAGAGATATCGTCAAACATCTTCTGTTGAAAACGAATGGAAAGTTAGATTAGATACTTCTGGAGAGGGAAATGGTACCATAACAACATTTTGGCTTGGGGATAAAGATTCTAGTGCTCTCTACAATTATGCACAAGGCTCTATAACAAAAAATGTATATGCCGGTGCAAAAAATGCTACATATACAGAAGCCTACTCTAGATCAAATCAATCTAATGTTGCTTTAGGAGCAGAAAATAATAATTATTCATCAAATACTTACTGGGTTAGTGGTGTTTGGGATGAAGAAACTTGGTAATAAGATAATATCTTATGTATGTGTTTTAATATAATCTAAAAAAATAAAAATCTACCTCTTACAGTCATGTTTAGTAAATTTTATAAGTCAAATAGAATATGAGGAACATTAATGAAAAGTCACATATACCGAATACTACAAAGTAAAAAGAGTTTTTTTATATTATTTATTATTACAATGATTCCACTTATTGATACTGCACAAATCTATATAACCGAAAAACAATATGGTGTAAATTATCATCCAGCTTTTGCTTTCTTTTTAGGCGGTATGACTAGAGGACATGCAATACAAATTCTTCTATTATGGTTTTTACCAATTTTCCTCCTAATCTTATTTGCCGATGATGGTATTCAAGATTCAGAAACAGGGTATCGCAAAATCTTAATTAGTAAAATAGGGAAAAAAAGATATTTAATTGAAAAAATGACAACAGGTTTTATAGTATCATTTATCACTATATTTATATCTCTATGTATTAATTTTGCAGTTGTAAATATATTGTTTAATGGCGGCACATACAATAATGGCCTCAGTGAAATAGATATACCTCAAAATCTTCTTTATACACAAAGTATGTCTAACCCATTTGTAACAGACTTTATTTACATTTTTATTGCTTCTTTTATATCTGGCTTATGTGGAATTTTGTGTGCAAGTGTATGTTTTTTCTTTAGAGAAAAAAAATATGCATATACTGCTGCCTTTTTTACATGGTTTCTTTTAGTTCTTAGAAAGAATTCGTTAATGTTTATCTTTCAACCTTTTACAGAATATGATTATGACGTAGTATTGCCGATCTTAGGTCTTGCAATTCTCATTTTTATTACGGTTCCTTTTATTCTATTTATTTATGAGGTTAAATATAATGAAGAATAAGCGTATATTATCACTTTTGGTTTTGATCATTTTTTTTATTGTAGTATGGTACCTACAAGGTATACCTTTAATTTGGTCTCCATCAATAAAATCACTACTTTTGATGAATTCTAGTGCTAGTGGCTATAATTCTATTATTGCATATGCGTTAT
The DNA here is from genome assembly GCF_900098925.1 of Bacillus massiliglaciei. Classification (GTDB taxonomy): domain Bacteria; phylum Bacillota; class Bacilli; order Bacillales; family DSM-1321; genus Peribacillus; species Peribacillus massiliglaciei. Next base: position 239,082 of record NZ_LT622359.1, read on the forward strand.
TCTACCCACTTCCTTTTTTGTTTTTTTTAAATCATTTCTTTCTACCGAATAACATAAATCTGATTACTAAACATAAAAAAAGAGATACAGCTTTTTTTATTATTACACTGCAAATAATAACTGCTTCAGCAATTTTTTCACTAATTCATTTCATGGTAAATATTATACTCACATTTCTACATTATGGCTGGAGCATTGTACATGAAACAAACTTTTTACTTATTTGTTTTATAAATATATTCTCTATTCTTTTATTCTATTCATTCCTAGGATTATTTAATCGATTCATCAAAGATATAGTTAGGCAGTATGGCCTAGCCATTTTTTTGAGCTTTATTATTATCGGAGCTTATTTTTTTCTAGATAAATTGTACATACCAGGAAATTATTGGTCGTTTTTCAAAGAACTAGGGGTAATAAGTTATTACTATTATGAACATTGGACTTTAAGGGATATTACTTATTCCTTTTTAAAGTTATTTTCCCTTGTAATTGCTATGCAATTAATCGGCTCTTATTGCTTTTCAAGGAAGGATATTTTCTATAATGAATAGGCACTATAGACTGATGGTATTTGTGTTCTTCACCATTTTGTTACAAGTCTTTTTCATGAGGGGTTTTTTGGATTTCCAACTACAATACCCTTTTTTATTAGGTGTCCCACTCACCTCCAATAGTCAATTAAATTATCAATTCTTGATTTATTGGTACTTACCAATTGTAGCCTTAACCTTTTATTTTTCAGGTTTTATTAATGATGCTCTTGAAAAAAAAGGTGTACTGGAAATAATACGAAACCAAAATCTTAAAAAGTGGATTTTAAAAAGGCTTTTTTTTATGTCTAGTGTTTTACTGTTTTTTATAATATTTCAAGCATTAATATTTTTGCTTTTTTTTCCAAACAATCAATTAATATCATTTGAACATCTTGTTCTATGGATAAACTACTATTTAATGTTGCTTATTTTAATCGGTATTCAAGTGGTCTTAGAATTAATTTTTTCTTCAAAAATAGCGCTTCTCTGTATAAATATATATATTGTAGGATCGTTACTTGTAACCCAAGAAATTTATGACAATAATTGGTCAAATCTGTACTTTGTTGCATACTTAACAGTACCAAACTATGGCATGGGGTTTAAAACCGGATATAACATTATCCACTTTTACACAGAAATAATAAACAGACATGTTACGTTACCAGTTTTAATATCAGTTAATTTACTTATTTTATTATTTGTTTTAAAAAGGCTGAAAAAGATAGATATTTTACCATGAAGGAGAAACATAATGATAGAAATTAAAAATTTGAGTAAAAAGATCAAAAAAACTTCTGTATTAAGCGATATAAATTTAGAATTTGAAAACGGAAAGATATATGGGGTATTTGGAAGAAACGGATCTGGTAAAACTATGTTACTTCGATCAATAGCCGGACTTATAATTCCAACAAGTGGTAAAATAATAGTAGATGGAAAAGAATTGCATAATGATATATCATTCCCACCCAATTTGGGAATTATTATAGAAAATATGGAATTATTACCGCAATTTAATGCCTATAAAAATTTGAAAATGTTATCAAAAATTAAAAAAGTCGCAACAGATCAAGATATTGAGGACGCAATTGAAAGAGTAGGTTTATCTCATGTAAAGGACTTAAAATTAAAAAAATATTCTTTAGGAATGAAACAACGATTAAATATAGCACAAGCAATTTTTGAGAAACCTGAATTACTCTTGTTGGATGAACCAACAAATGCAATTGATGAAAAGGGTGTAGAGCTAATTAATGAAATTTTATTAGAAGAAAAGAAAAGGGGTTGTACAATTATCATTGCAACTCATCTCAAAGATGATATAAATAGTATTTGTGATGAAATAATTCGTATTGATAAAGGGATGATTTTTAATGGATAAAGGTAAATATGTAATCTTTATATTAATTATCTTATTATTTGTTTTTATTATTGGTATACCTTACATAAATGATCTCATAAAGAGTAAAGATGCTTTAAAATTTAATGATGCAGAATCTATTACTTTTAATAGTGGAAATTATATAGTTGGAAAGGATATTAACTCAGGTATTTATGATATTGAAGTTTTAACTCAAGAAATAGAGGTATTCGGCAAAAAATTAGATGAAGGGGACCAATTACTTGGTTTCAAACTATCTGATGAAGAGAAACTTATTATAAATGGCAAGGGGAGTGTTAAATTTATTAAGGCTTCATTTGATAAACTTAAAAAAAATAACAAACAATACATAATCAATCATTCAGGGCAATATATAGTTGGAAAACAGATACCAACAGGTCAGTATAAAGTAAGCTATAGTGATCCAAAAGGAGAAATAAGTAAACAACAACCTTTTATACAAGTATCAAAAAAAATGGGAAAAGAGATAATAACATCATTTAATATTAATAATAAAAATCAAACGGTAAAACTTGAGAATGATAATATTTTGTTTATTGCTAACACTATGAATCAAGAACATAATTATGTTGAGATTATTTTGACTCCTCAATAACAACTTTATAAACAAGAATTTATTTTTGGAAGAGAAATTCCCTTCCTCAAGGAATATATAGTGAGTAGTCCAGCGAGTATGCAGGAAATGAATCGTCCTATTGCAGGGGGTTCTTAACTTGGCTCGGAAATTAGATGAAGAGGGATTAAGAGAACTAGAAGAGAAGATGGAACAGATTAAGGCAAAGAAACAGCAAGAGGAAAGGAAAGAACGAATACGCTGGCTTATTCAAGTAGGGGCAGTTTTCGAGAAGTATTTTAATATCATCGGTGAAGATCAAGCTGAAAAAGTGGCTTACGGATTACAGCAGAGTGAAAAAACATAAAGATGAATAATTAAATATTTATGTTGAAAAATCCAAGAAAGCAAACAAGATAGTTTATAAGGTTAACGACGAAAATCTGTTCATTCCTGAAGACAAAACAGCCCCTTACCAACCGTAATGCCTTGAGGGCATTATCCCGTTGCCTTAATGGCAACGTTTTATCGGCAGTCATATGACAGGTACGGCTATCCAATCAGCCGCCATATAAGGACGGAATGGAGTGCCGATGCAGTCTATTTGCTGATGAAACCATTAGAGTGGTTTTTCCTGATCGTTTTATATACAATCGATAAGAAACCAGAGAACAGGATTCATATCCAATATAGTGAACTAAGGAAGTAAGGAGGAAAAAATATGAGCCAATGTTCGATTGACCATTCCTTAGAAGATGTTCGAAAAAAGCTGGAAAGCCAGAAAGATTTCCTGCCTGAACAACTGTTGGAATCAGCCGGTCTTTATTTAGAAAAGCAAAGGACGCAGGAAGAACTGAATGAGCTGTTCCATTTGCTGAAGAAATATGACTTAGTGACAGAGGACGAGCGTCTTGTGCGTAATGAGAAAATGAGAGCCTTGATGAATTAGTCTTCTTGAAACCGACAAACGTTTTTAGAAGGAGTTCAATAGCTTGATAATTAAGAGGACATTGTTTTCAAAAACAATGGTCCTTTTTTTTTGTGGAAAAGAAAACCCTAGGCTAGGCCTAGGGTTCCGAAAAGCTTTCAGCGTGGTATTAAAAAAACTCTTCCATGGTGCTAAAATATTTTTGGTTCGCCAAACCAAAATATCAGCATCACGGAGGAGTTTTGATGTCAAAAGACACTAATAGTTTAGCACACACCACCTGGAATTGTAAGTATCATATCGTATTTGCACCCAAGTATAGAAGACAAGTGATCTATGGAAAGATAAAAAAAGATATCGGTCAAATACTGAGAACGCTATGTGAAAGGAAAGGCGTAGAAATCATTGAAGCCACGGCGTGTAAAGACCACGTACATATGCTGGTGAGTATTCCACCCAAAATAAGTGTCTCTTCATTTGTAGGGTATTTAAAAGGGAAAAGTAGCTTGATGATATTTGATCGTCACGCCCATTTGAAATACAAGTATGGAAATCGCAAGTTTTGGTGTACGGGATATTATGTAGATACAGTGGGAAGAAACAAAAAGGTAATCGAAGAATACATACGAAATCAGATACAAGATGATATAGTCGCAGAACAATTAAGTATGATGGAATATATTGATCCGTTCACAGGTGAGGAGGTAAAGAAAAAGAAACGAAAGTAAGTGAAAGACCTTTGAGGTCTGGCCAGTGGAAGTAGTACAGTTGGCGAACCATTCAGAGGCCCTTGAGGGCCTGGTCAGCAACAAAGGCTTTCAGCCGCAGAGAAAACCACCCGTTACCACGGGTGGTCGTTATTTGTTTCCCTTGATTGGAAGCTGCAAATCGACGTTTATTAGTGAATCAAGGTAAAACGAAATTGGGCCAAGATGTGATCATCTAAGGTACATAACAGCACGAAAAAATAAATGAGAGAAAGGAAGATGGAGAATTGAGCAAAGAACCTGAAAATAAAAAGCAGGAACAGCTGGAAGGTTTTAAGGTGGATGATAAAGGAAAGAAGCTGACAACAAATCAAGGGCTTCGCATGGCAGAAGATGAGCATTCACTGAAAGCTGGCGACAGGGGTCCGACATTGATGGAGGATTTTCATTTCCGTGAAAAGATGACCCATTTCGACCATGAACGCATTCCAGAACGGATTGTTCATGCACGCGGGTTCGGCGCACACGGATACTTTCAAGTGTATGAATCCATGGCTCCTTACACGAAAGCAAAGTTTCTCCAGGATCCCTCTGTTAAAACGCCTGTTTTCGTTCGCTGTTCAACGGTAGCAGGTTCACGTGGTTCAGGGGACACAGTCCGGGATGTCAGAGGATTTGCCACTAAATTTTATACAGAAGAAGGGAATTATGATTTGGTCGGAAATAATATCCCTGTTTTTTTCATTCAGGACGCAATCAAGTTTCCTGATTTGATTCATGCCGTAAAACCAGAACCGCATAATGAGATTCCTCAGGCGGCTTCTGCTCACGATACATTTTGGGATTTCGTTGCCAATAATCAGGAAACAGCTCACATGATTATGTGGCACTTATCCGACAGAGCCATTCCAAGAAGCTTCCGGATGATGGAAGGGTTTGGAGTCCATACTTTCCGGTTTGTAAATGAGGAAGGAAAAGCCCATTTTGTTAAATTCCATTGGAAACCTAAGCTTGGTATTCATTCTCTGGTCTGGGACGAGGCTCAGAAAATTGCTGGAAAAGACCCGGACTTCCACCGCATGTATTTGATAAGCTAAAACTGAGCCACCATAGCAATTGAAAAGTGAGCCACTTTTATATGAAAATAATCCTAACTTCATAGAGTTAGGAGCGTATAGAGGTGATTTCATTGGAGAAGAAACAGAAAGTGCTACTTGCCTTTCATCAAGAAGATAAGAGTCAACGTCAAATTGCAAAGGAGCTTGGGATCTCTCGCAATACTGTAAAAAAGTATATTCAAGAAGATCTTGAAAAAAGACAGCTAGATATAAGGGAGTTACCAATTACAGATAACTATCTAACGCCTCCGTCGTATAAAAAACGGAAAGGAAATAAACGTGCATTAACACCATCCGTTATGAAACGTATTCGAAAAATGTTAAAAGACAACGAGTACAAACGACAACATCAAATGCACAAGCAACAACTAAAAATGATTGATATTCATGAAAAGTTATTAGATGAAGGCTTTGAAATTAGTTACACCACTGTTAGAAATTTTGTGAATAGTGAGGAGAAACGTCAAAAAGAAGTCTTTATTCGTCAAAAGGCAACTGCTGGTCATGAGATTGAATTTGACTGGGGAGAAGTAAAATTATTCATTGATCAAACCTTACGTTCTCTTTCAATGGCGGTCTTTACCCTACCATATAGTAATGATCGATTTGCTTATTTGTATGAATCAGAAACAATAGTTTGTGTACAAGATGCACATGTAAAGTGTATTAACTATTTGGGCTTTGTACCAGAGGTATTCACATACGATAATATGCGAACTGTTGTAAAAAACTTTATAGGAACCGATCGTGAGATTACTGATGGTATGAAAAATCTATCGATGCATTATCATTTTAAAATACGACTATGTGAACCGAGAAAGGGAAATCAGAAAGGGCATGTGGAGCGTAGTGTAGAATACATCCGCCGGAAAGCATTTGCCCATCGAGATGCGTTTACAAGTATAGAAGAAGCTCAGGCCTATCTAACAGAAATCATCATGAAATTAAATTCTCGTAAACATTATAAGAAAAACCAAACACACCATGAATTAAAGCTAGAAGAACGTGCAGCTCGGCAAGTAAGTGCAGATATTATTCCATTTGATGCATCTGAGTTGTTTGAATTTAGAGTAGACAAATACAGCACAATTACTTATAGACAAAATCGTTATTCTGTTCCAGAAGGACATGTTGGAGAATGGGTCAAAGTAAAAGCAAGTGCGGAAAAAATACTTATTTTTAGTGAAAAGGCGTGTATCGCGACTCATAAACGAAGTTGGCAGAGCCACCAGTGGGTAATGGATATCTATCATTATTTACGGACATTTGAAAAGAAAAAAGGTGCATTGGCTCAAAGTGAATGTTTGAGTCAAGCACCAACAAAAATAAAAAAATTATACAAAGATTATTATATTGGAAATGAGCGAGATTTTCTAGAGTTACTTATCTATTTAAAAGAACATAACAATCTAGAAAAAGTCTTAGCGGCGGTTGAACAACTTGAGAAGAACCCTATGGTTCAAATATCAACAGATAAGATTATCTTCTTAGCTAATCAAGGCGAACACATTCATAAAACTGTACATTCCAAAAATGAGGTCACCACCCAATCTCTTGAAAATCTTTCAGCCATTACAGCATTATTCGAAACTAAAAAGACAGGGGTGCTTCATTAATGGATAAGCGACAAGAAATGATTGAAATGTGTAAAGAACTTCGACTACCAAGTATTCGGGCATTTATTCAAGAAGATGAAACGTGGAAACAACATCAGACAGCAGAGGATTTTTTATATCACGCATTGGTACAAGAGATGCAAGATCGAGAAGTGCGAGCAAAAGCGAATCGGATTCGTTCTGCAAATTTTCCTGAAAAGAAACTATTAACCGAACTAGAGATAGAGAGATTACCGCAGAATGCGGCCTCTCGCCTCTCACATTTAAAGAAATTAGATTTTATTCAAGAAAAACAGAATGTCTTATTAATTGGATCACCTGGAACAGGTAAAACTCATATTGCGATTGGTTTAGGAATTGAAGCTTGTTTAGCTGGGTATAAGGTGTATTTTACAACCGTTTCATCACTAGTCAATCAATTAAAGGAGAGCCGTTCTGAAAGAACGTTACGTTCATTTGAGTTGAGGTTTGAAAAGTATGATTTAGTGATTATCGATGAGCTAGGTTATATTTCTTTTGATAAAGAAGGTGCAGAATTATTATTTACTCATCTTTCCCTACGTGCAGGACGAGCATCTACCATCGTTACAAGTAATTTATCATTTGATCGCTGGGAAGAAGTTTTTCATGATCCAGTTTTAACAGCAGCTCTAACAGATCGACTAACACATAGAGCTTATATGATAGACATGGTTGGACCATCGTATCGAATATTAGATACAAAAGAATGGCTAGAAAATAGTTCAGTTTAAGTGGCTCAGTTTTTAATTAATAAATGGCTCAAATTTTACTTGCGAAATACAACCGCAATGATTTATGGCAGGCAATTGAAGACAGAAACTATCCAGAGTTTGAGTTTGGAGTTCAGATGATCAGAGAAGAAGATGAATTCATGTTCGACTTTGATATATTGGATCCGACGAAAATCTGGCCGGAAGAGCAGGTGCCTGTGAAACGGATCGGAAAGATGGTGCTGACTCATAATACGGATAACTTCTTTGCAGAGACAGAACAGATTGCCTTCCATCCAGGACATGTCGTGCCGGGAATCGATTTCACGAACGATCCGCTTCTGCAGGGCCGTTTATTCTCGTATACAGATACGCAGCTATCCCGGCTTGGGGGACCGAACTTCCATGAGATTCCAATCAATCGCCCTGTTTGTCCGTTCCATAATAATCAGCGGGACGGGATGCACAGAATGACAATAAACGTCGGTCAGACGGCTTATCATAAAAATTCGCTGGCAGCAAATTCCCCTTCGCCGGCATCGGCTGAAGAAGGAGGATATGTTCATTACCAGGAAAAAGTAGAGGGACGCAAAGTACGCCAGCGCAGTGACAGCTTCAAGGATCATTTCAGTCAGGCGAAGTTATTCTGGAATAGTATGACGGATGTGGAAAAACAGCATATTATTCAGGCATTCCGTTTTGAACTTGGAAAAGTGAAGAGTAAGGATGTGCAGCAGCAGGTTGTGGATATGTTCTCAAACGTGGATGGGCATCTGGCCGAACAGGTTGCGAAAGGCATCGGTGCAAAGGTTCCGTCAGCTCCTGCAATGGAGGCAGATATTCCAACCTCTCCGGCCCTCAGCCAGCTTGCGAACCCTGTTCAAGATCCAAGCACAAGAAAAGTGGCGGTCTTGGCTGCTGATGGATTCGATTATCAAGAAGTTTCAAGTGTTCTTGCTGCTTTGAAGCAAGCGGGACTTGCCGCTGAAATTATCAGCCAAAATTCAGGAATGATCACAAGTGCCGATGGGCAGCAGCTGGAAGCGAATCAAACATTCTTAACGGCTGCATCTGTTTTATATGATGCTGTGTATGTTGCCGGCGGCAAGAAAAATGCTGAGATGCTGAAGAAGGAAAAAGATCCGGCTCATTTTGTAAATGAAGCATACAATCATTTTAAAACGGTTGCTGGAGGAAAGGATACGATGGAACTGCTGGAAACAGCAGGGGTCGGTAAACCTGACCCGGAATTAGGGGTTCTTGCCATCTCTAATTCTGACGATGCCGCTTCCTTTATCCAGGCCATTGCGAAACACCGCCATTGGAATCGGTAAAAGCAGAAAAAGAAGCCCGGAATCCTAAAATTCCGGGCTTCTTTTTGTTCATGAGTCAGCTTTCTTTTCGTAAGCCTGAGCAATACCGACAATGACTTTTGTCGCGAGCACCATATTGTCCACAGAAATAAATTCAAATTTCCCGTGAAAATTTTCTCCGCCGGTGAAAATATTTGGAGTAGGGAGTCCCATGTAGGAAAGCTGGGATCCGTCCGTTCCTCCTCGGATTGGAGAGATTTTTGGCTCGATCCCGAGAGCAGTCATGGCCTCGTGGGCAATGTCCACTATTTCCATGACCGGCTCGATTTTTTCCTTCATATTGTAATACTGGTCTTCCAATTCCAGAAGAATGGATTCCTGTCCGTACTTCTCTTTCAGTTCTTCCATGCTTTGCTTCAGAAAGGCTTTTTTCGCTTCAAATTGATCCCGATCAAAATCACGGATAATGTAAGAAAGCTTGGTCTGTTCCACATCTCCCTCAAATGACAGCAAATGATAGAACCCTTCGTAGCCTTCTGTATATTCAGGTGCTTCATCGACGGGAAGCCTGCTGTGAAGCTCCATGGCGATTTTCATCGAATTTACCATTTTACCCTTAGCTGAGCCGGGATGAATATTAGTTCCTTTGACTGTAATCTTTGCACCGGCAGCATTGAAACTTTCGTATTCCAGCTCACCGAGCGGCCCGCCGTCGACTGTATAGGCATATTTTGCCTGAAACGCCTTGACATCAAACTTATGCGGACCTCTGCCAATCTCTTCATCAGGGGTAAAAGCAACCCGGATTTTTCCGTGCTTAATTTCCGGATGCTGAATCAAGTAAGTCATAGCAGTCATAATTTCGGCAATGCCTGCTTTATTATCTGCGCCAAGCAAGGTTGTCCCGTCGGTGGTGATTAATGTATGCCCTTTATAGCCGCTAAGGGCTGGAAAGTCGCTGAGTTTCATTGTGACATGTTCATTTAATGGAATATCTTTACCGTCATAATTTTCGATAAGCTGAGGCTTTACGTTTTTACCGGTAAAGTCCGTCGCTGTATCGACATGGGCCAGAAAGCCGATGACAGGGACTTCCTTTTCGGTAGTAGAAGGAAGAGTGGCCATAACATAACCGTTTTCATCCATGCTTACTTCCTCCATGCCGATTTCCTTCAGCTCATTAACGAGGTATCTGGCTAAATCCAGCTGTCCCGGTGTGGAAGGGGTCGTTTTACTTTCTTCATTGGACTGTGTATCCATTTTTACGTATGCAGTGAACCGGTTAATGATTGCATTCTTCATCTTATTCACTCCTTTTCCTGATGATCTCATAGTATCAGATTCCATAATCTTAAGAAATATTTAAGATTTTTCCTTTCTGACTCTTAAGATTTTGCTTTTATGATGTAAATACAGCAAATGGTCCATGCTATAGTGAGGAAAGGAGAGTGATGAAGGTGAATAGCTATAATGTACTGGTAGTTGACGATGAAAAAGAAATCCGCGAAGCGATTGAAATATATTTAGCGAATGAAGGACTGAGAGTCATACAGGCAGCAGACGGCATTGAGGCCATCGAAGTGCTGGAGGAGGAAGAGATTCACCTGATTATCATGGATATCATGATGCCGAATTTGGATGGAATTATGACAACCTTTCGTATCAGAAAAGAAAGAAATATCCCCATCATTATGCTGAGTGCAAAAAGTGAGGATACGGATAAAATTCTTGGACTGCAGGTAGGGGCAGACGATTATGTGACAAAGCCATTTAATCCGCTGGAGCTCATTGCCCGGGTGAAGTCACAGTTAAGGAGGTATATGACACTTGGCACCGTTCAGCAGAATGACAAAGTGATAGATTTAAACGGCCTGCAGATGAACCTGGAAACAAAGGAAGTAACGGTCCATGGCGAGTCTGTAAGGCTGACCCCTTTGGAGCTGAAGATATTGGAGCTGCTGATGAAGCATCCGGGAAGGGTTTTTTCGATTCAGGATATTTACGAAAAAGTCTGGAAAGAACCAGGGATTAATGCGGAAAATACGGTTGCCGTACATATACGAAAAATTAGAGAAAAAATTGAAATCGATCCGAAAAATCCTAGATATGTAAAGGTGGTATGGGGGATTGGCTACAAAATTGAAAGGTAAGTGGGCATTGACCATATGGACGGCTGTGTTAACGATAGGCTTGAGCGGTGTTCTCTTGATTTTAACAAAAGGCAGTGAGTATTTGGGCCGCGGCTATTTTGATTCAGGAGAGTTCCAGGGGAGATATGACCAGTTCGTTTCTATGCTGAACAGTTTTGAACTTTCTGGACAAAATATTGAAGATGCGAAGAAGAATTTAAAGGTAACAAAGGAAGAGATAGAAGCGCACCGATATGAATATGGGGAACTGGAGGAGCAGCTGGCTAATATTCATGCTCAATATGATAACAAGATAAAGGAAATGAAAGGGGCCGGGAATAAGGAAGCGGCCGACTTTTATACAGCGGAGCGGGACAAGAAGCTTAAAGATATCACTCAAAATTTTAAGAGCGATGAATATGTGGAAAAGAAAATTCTCGCGGAAAAAGAAAAGCAGCTGGAAAATTACTTTGAGCAGCTGGATAAAAATGAACGGAATCAATTTGAGAATGATAAAAAGGTATTTTCCTATAACTTAACCAATGTTCAGACGAGAGAAGAGTATTCTAATGTCAGCCATTCAGAAGAAAAGACAGGCAAGCCTGCTTTTCTATTTCAAAAAAAATACGAAGATGGGGATTATTTAATCACGAACAGTTATAACGATAGTGTTGAAGAATATCCCGCAGATCCGGTCCAAGAGGCACTTTCAGGGGAGTATGAAGGTGATATTACCATTATGAAAAACGCCCCCGCCTCACACCCGCTTATCAAGGAATATAGAGGTTTTCAGATTGCCCAAAAATTCTTCTATTTCTATAGTATTTTAAGCCTGGTCATGCTGGCGTTAAGCTTGTTCATCTTTCGAAGAGCAAAGCTTGGGGAACCGCAGCCGGAAGGAGGGTTTGGGCGGCTGTACCGTAAGCTTCCCATTGACTTAAGGGCTGCATCGGCTGTCGGAACTTCCTTGATTTTAATGATTTATTTATATGTTTTTCCTAATAGATCTTTTTCCTGGCCTTTTTATGATGGACGGTTCGACGGAAGTGCTGCTGCAGACGCAGTTGCTGCCTTTATTCTGCTTGCCTTCTTGATCGCTTTTACATTTTTGCAGTGGCGCGAATTTGCAGCCGCAGCAAAGGAAGATATCGGACCTGAATGGCAGCGCTCCTTCATCATCAGGACCGTAAATGCTATAAAAATGTATTTTTACAGCAAAAGTATTGGTGTTCAGGTCATTCTGCTCTTTTCTATCGTTTTTCTTGCCGGTGTCGGGGCAGGCGGCGTTATTTTAGAAAATAGCTTGATCATCATCTACCTGCCTTTGCTCATTTTTATTGGAATTCCGGTATTTCTATTTCTCTTCAGGCGGATTGTTGATTTTCAATCCATCTTAAAGAATACGGATGAGCTCGCAGCGGGAAACCTGGAACCGGATTTACGCTTAAAAGGCCGTTCGGTTCTTGCGAGGATGGCACAGAATATCAATACATTGAAATATGGAGTGAAATCCTCTCAAAAGGCACAGGTGAAAAGTGAAAGACTGAAAACAGAACTGATCACGAATGTGAGCCATGATTTAAGGACTCCGCTAACATCCATTATTACGTATACAGAGCTGCTGAAAAGTCCTGGATTGGCAGAGGAGGAACGGGATTCCTATATCCAGATCATTGACCGCAAATCGAAGAGGCTCAAGGTGCTCATTGATGACTTGTTTGAAGTGTCTAAGATGGCCAGCGGGAATGCAGAACTGAACAGGGAAAAAGCAGATCTTGCTCAATTGCTTCAGCAGTCGCTTGCTGAACGTGAAGAAGCGATCCGGACTTCCAGCCTGCAGTTCCGACTGACCAATCTGGAAAAACCGGTTATCGCAGAAGTGGATGGGCAGAAGATGTGGAGGGTGTTTGATAATTTGATTGGGAATATCCTGAAGTATTCGATGGAATATTCAAGGGTTTATCTATCATTGCATGAAGAAACTGATGAGGCGGTCATTACATTTAAGAATGTAACGAAATATGAATTGGGAGATAATGTGGATGAGCTTTTTGAGCGATTCAAAAGAGGAGATACTTCGAGAAAAACCGAGGGGTCCGGTCTTGGGTTGGCTATTGCTAAATCGATTGTAGACCTCCATGGAGGAGACATGGACATCCAAATTGACGGGGATTTATTCAAGGTGACGCTCCGCCTGCCGAAAATTTCGGAGCAATAATGCAGAAGAAAGCCTGGACTTCAGTGTCCAGGCTTTCTTTGTGTGCGCCCGGCATGGGTGCAGTCTATAGGGTGAGAGTCCCGAACCATGAAGGCAGTAGTAATGGTTAGCTTAACGCAAGGGTGTCTGTGGTGACGCAGAATCTGAAGGAAGCGAGCGGCAAACCTCCGGTCTGAGGAACACGAACTTCATATAAGGCTAGGTACCATTGGATGAGTTTGCACAACAAAACGAAGTCCTTACTGCCGAAGGTGGTACAGAGTAAATGAAGCAGATAGATGGAGGGAAAGACTGTACTCTTACCCGGGGAGGTCTGATTGGAACGCCAAGTTCCCTTGGTAACCTATCCAGCGATGGACAGCTGAACAATCAGAAGTCAGCCGAGGTCATAGTACCATTCCAACTCGAGATGGAATGGGAAGGACTGAACTATTAGGAAGAACGAGAACTAGGCATATAATTCCTGTATAGAAGCAGACAATCCGAAAGGACTTACTTGAAGGAGGAAGTGGTGAATTCCACAGGGGACTTCATGAGGGTGGAGCAGGAATAACATAATTAGATTTCTACGTTCACGTCGAAAGGAAATATCACATGTTAATGGATCTGATTCTGTCACGGGAAAACTTAATAGAAGCACTTAAACGTGTGGAGAAGAACAAAGGGAGTCACGGCATAGATGGAATGTCCGTAAAATCCCTACGAAGACATCTCTATGAGAACTGGGAAACTCTTTGTGATTCATTAAGGGAAGGTACCTATCAACCTAACCCAGTCCGTCGAGTCGAAATCCCGAAACCGAACGGTGGAGTAAGATTACTAGGAATACCTACCGTGACAGACCGGTTCATTCAACAGGCTATCGCCCAAGTTCTAACCCCACTTCTTGACCCAACCTTCTCAGAACATAGTTATGGGTTTAGACCAAATAGAAGAGGTCATGATGCGGTTCGTAAAGCAAGGGAATATATAAGTGAAGGTTATAGATGGGTGATTGACATGGACTTGGAGAAATTCTTTGATAGAGTCAATCATGATAAGTTAATGGGGATATTAGCAAGTAGAATCCAAGACCGGCAGGTCTTGAAACTTATACGGAAATATCTCCAAGCAGGAATTATGATGAATGGTGTAGTCTATGATGCAGAAGAAGGAACACCACAAGGAGGTCCACTGAGCCCCCTTCTTTCGAATATCCTTTTGGATAAACTTGATAAAGAGTTAGAAAGGAGAGGTCACAAGTTTGTCCGCTACGCCGATGATTGTAATATTTACATGAAATCGAAGAAAGCTGGAGAACGAGTGATGAACTCAATTACATGCTTTATTGAGCAGAAATTAAAGCTCAAAGTAAATAGAGAAAAGTCAGCAGTTGATCGCCCGTGGAAACGAAAGTTTCTTGGCTTTAGCTTTACGGTCAATAAGAAACCGAAGGTTCGAATAGCCAATGAAAGTATTAAAAGGCTTAAGGCTAAAATACGGGAGTTAACCTCCCGTTCTAAACAAATTCCTATGGAAGTTAGAATCGAGAAACTAAATCAATATCTAACGGGATGGTGTGGATATTTTGCATTGGCTGATACACCAAGTAAATTTAAAGAATTTGATGAGTGGATTAGACGGAGACTCCGTATGCTTGAATGGAAACAATGGAAGAAACCGAGGACAAGAGTAAGAAAACTCAAAGGTCTAGGTGTCCCTGACCAAAAGGCATATGAATGGGGAAACTCCAGAAAGAAATATTGGAGAATAGCCTGTAGTCCAATCTTACACAAAACCCTCAATAACTTGTATTGGAGTCACCGAGGGTTGAAAAGTTTATATAATCGATATGAATTTCTGCGTCAAACTTAATGGAACCGCCGTATACCGAACGGTACGTACGGTGGTGTGAGAGGTCGGGGGTTAATCACCCCCTCCTACTCGATCGCTAATCTCAAAGGACTTAAAATTCACGGGTATCGAGAGCCCAGACAGCTACACTGCCGGGATTGACAGGGAAGGTGGCCCAGCCGTCCTCTTCAATTTGAATTTGGTCGTCCCTTGAGCGAGTCATATCTGTCCAGATTTCCCCGGCGCGATGCTCTCCGACAAACATTCTTTTCTCCCCTTCATCGGCATTGGTCATGACCACCGCACAGCCTGAATTCTCCATTTCCTCTGTCCCGAGACGCACCCAGCCGATTACGTTAGGATCATCAAAATAGTCTATTTGTTCTCCGTAGGATTTTTCATGACGGGCACATAGAAGATGATCCAGCATTTCCTTTTTGGATTCGATAGGAACAGGGCCGCCAATTCCATAATAATCTCCGTAGAAAACGCAGGGATAACCCTCTAGTCTAAGTAAAATGAGTGAATAGGCATGCGGTTTAAACCAGTCTTTGACCCATGATTCCAAAGCCTCATGGGGCTGGGAATCATGATTATCAACGAATGTGACTGCTTGTGTAGGATTTGATTGGACGAGGGTATCTTGGAATATACTAGATAGATCAAAGGCAGCTCCTGAGTTGGAAGCCTCGTAAAATTTATAATGAAGGGCGACATCGAATAAATCCATGCCGTAATTTATGTTTTTGAGGTACGTCTCAAGGGAAGCTACATCCGGTTTCCAGTATTCCCCCACCATAAAGAAGTTGTCATCTGTATGGGCATTTATTTCTGTTAGAAACTCATTCATGAAATCATAGTCAATATGTTTAACGGCGTCCAGACGGAACCCCTCGCAGTGCAGAGCGTCGACCAGCCATTTCGCCCATGAAATCATTTCCTTCCGAACATCAGGGTTGCTGTAATCAATATTGGCAAACATTAAGTAATCATAGTTTCCGAATTCCTGTGAAACCTTTTGGCTCCATCCTTTATGTTCTCCAAGAATGCGGTAGATGCCCATTTTTTCATGTTCTTCATCGTAATCCGTCCCATTGAAGTGATGGTGGTTCCATTTAAAGTCAGAGTATTGATCGCTCCTGCCCTCAAAATTAAATTTCGTCCAGCCATTAATCTCAAAGGACTCGGAAATCTCTTCATTTCGGTTATCGGGATTTACTTCGACTACTTCAAACCTTTCAGTCTCATCTGCCCCGGCCTTATGATTCATGACCAAGTCTACATAGACGGCGATTCCGTAATTATGGCAAGCCTCAATAGCCTCCAACAATTCATGCTTCGTACCGTACTTGGTACGCACCGTACCTTTTTGGTCGAATTCCCCAAGGTCATATAAGTCATATATTCCATAACCCACATCGTTGGCTGTTATTCCCTTTGTAACAGGAGGAATCCAGACGCAGTCGATGCCTGCCTCCTTTAAAAGGGGTGCGGATTTTTTTAATCTTTTCCAGTGTGATCCATCCGCCTCTAGGTGCCACTCAAAAAATTGCATCATGGTATGGTTTCTTTTCATCTCTTTCCCCCCTAGTCACCGACACGTTTGACAACAATCGAAACGTTCAGACAAAATAATTGGTTAAATTCTTTACCCTTTTTTAATAAGAAGTAAACAGAGAGGACTAATTAGAAGGAAGGCAGATAGAATACGTACTTCCTGCCTTTATTTTACAACAGGATCGAATGATTAGATAGAAGGATCGTCCCTGCTAAGACTTAGTTTGCCCTTTATATACAGATGGTAAGCAGCCATTTAACATTTTGTTTTTTTGATAAGGCTGTTTATAAAAATGGCGGACAAGCCAAGCGGATTCAGCGCTCATGTATAATAGGTATCTATTCAAAAGCGATGAAACGTTAGATTTATATGTAAAGGTGCGGCTGTCATGCTGAAAAAACAGGAAGGATAGGTTAGTTGATAATGAACGGTATATTTCGGAAAGATTAGGATTCCTGACGTGAAATCAAACAGTAAAAAGAGAATGATGGGTAATGTTTTTTTTTAAAACTGTCTAAATGTGGCTATTACATGAACCTTTGTCTGACTATCTTGAAACTGAAAAAAATATAGCCTAAAATAATATTACTCACATACGTAGCTTAAAGGCTTCAACGAAATTCCCCTGCTTAGGCAGGGGAATACTCGTATATTATCCAGAAAAAGCGGAAGTCTTTTTTGTGTCTCTTTCTTTATCTGATAACCTTGCAGCAGATACATGCAGCCAGTTCATTCAGAGACAGTGGGCAGCATTGCCTCCATTTGTCACAGAATATTCAAAAACTATATGCATATTATTCGAAAATCCGGCTATTAACTAATCATTGGATACATGTTGAAAGGAGCAAGGGAGAGAGAAAGAGACACGCTTGGCGTATTAGAACTTTGTTTAGAAATTTCAAGAGGGAAGGGTCCAGTACGCTTTAAAGGTATACACAGCACGCTGTTCACTTTTAAAGAGCAGCTTTTATTCATACATCACTAGGAGGTAGAACAATATGTCTACTAAAATCATTATGGATAGCGGTAAAGAATATATTATCAAGGAAAGTATAGATCATGTACTCGAAGCACTATTTGGGGAAAATAAATTATCGATGAGTTCGGTTAAGATTTTGAAAAATACCTTCCTAAAAATTGATCAGGAAAAAGAAGTCTTCATCAATCCGGTTCATGTCTCTTCTGTAGAGGCAATTATTGAATAGTAACGTCTTAAACACCCGCTTTAGGGTGTCTTTTTATGCCTAAATAGGAAATTTAAAATTGGAAACGCTTAACCTATGTTAAATGAAAAAATCTTATTTACATTTTCAGAATATTTTTGTTATTATGTATAAAGATTAATGAAAGAACCTAGTTTTTAGGACGATTGTATTAGAAATAATAGACCGAACAAAAAATTCTAAATATTCAAACATCAGAGGGTGGGAACAGGATGAACAGAAAAAAATATATCATGGATCGTATGTATAAAGCGTCTGCGGGAATCGCCAATGCTGTATTGGTTACCCTTGGTGTGGGACTGCTTCTCGAATCGATAGGCGGGTACTTGGACTCCGCCATTCTGCTAGCGATAGGGGGAGCTGCAAAGGTACTGCTGGCACCTGCACTTGGGGCGGGTGTCGCCTATCAGCTGGGCGGAAACTCATTGGTGCTTTTCAGTGCCATGGTCTGCAGCTCCATCGGAGGGGCAGCCATTCAACGAACGGCAGAAGGAACCTTTACTTTAGTGACAGGGCAGCCGCTGAGCGCTGTTTTGGCAGCTGTTATTGCCACATATATTGGAAAACGACTGACAGGCAAAACCAAGCTTGATATGATGGCTATTCCAATTTCAGCTATTCTGGTCGGAGGGGTTGCAGGCGTGGGACTTGCTGCTGTCACAACACCGCTGCTGACTAAAGTGAGTGCTCAGATTACAGAAGCTGTTACCGGCTCTCCGCTAATCGGCTCTATCGTCATTGCTTTAGTATGGAGCATCCTATTGATGACACCAGCCTCATCAGCGGCTCTTGCCATCGCACTCCAGCTTGACCCGGTTTCCAGTGCAGCAGCATTGATTGGATGTACGGTACAGTTTGTAGGATTTACGGCTATGTCAAGAAAAGACAATGACCTGGGCGGCATTCTGGCTCAAATTGTCGTAACACCAAAAGTACAGTTTCCTAACTTAATTAAGAATCCATTATATTTGATTCCAACTTTTGTGGCGGCGATCATCTGTGCACCGATTGCAACGATCATCTTCGATTTCCAGGCTCCTTATGAACTTGGAGGCATGGGTTTATCTTCTATGATTGCACCGATCACTATTGCAACTGGACAAGGCCTGCATGCATTCTTAGTTTATGTAATCGTTGGAATGGTCTTGCCGACTATTATTACATTAGCCTTCCATAAGGTATTAAAGGCAATGGGAAAAGTAAAAGCAGGGGAACTGCATTTGGAAGTTCAATAACACAATCTTTCAGATTTTCACGTCAGCCTGGGAAATGCTTCCCGGGCTTTTCGCATTTTCAGCTGGGCTGTTTGTGGCACAGCGAAAATAGGGTAAAATGAAAGATGGTTAAGAAATCACAGAAAAAGGTGTTTGAAAATGGAAAAGGCGGTCAATGTAAAGCTGAAAGAAAGTGCAATTAAGAAAATTGCTAAGGGATATCCCCTTATAAGCAAACATGTCCTTCAGAACCCAGCTGTCTTAAAGGAAGAAGGCACAATAATCCGATTAACGGACGGAAATGGCAGATTCATTGCCAAGGGATATTATGGGAGGCAGAATAAAGGATTAGGATGGATTCTCACTCACGAGGAGCATGAAGAAATCGATCAAGACTTTTTTAATAAAAAGCTTCAGCATGCAGTGGGCCGCAGAGCTTCCTTTTATAAGAGTGAGGATACGACTGCTTTTCGGATTTTCAATGGGGAAGGAGACGGAATTGGCGGCCTAATAATCGAGTGCTTTGACGGACATTATGTCATTCATTGGTACAGCCAGGGGATTTACGCCTTTCGAGAACTCGTTTTAAATGCCCTGAAACAGGCGGCAGATGTGAAGTCCATTTATCAAAAAAGAAGATTTGATTCCAAAGGACAATATGTTGAAGATAATGATTTTGTTTGGGGACAGGAGCCTGAGTTTCCTCTAATCGTAAAGGAAAATGGTGAGCAGTTTGCCATCTATCTGAATGACGGAGCCATGGTCGGCGTATTCCTTGACCAGCGAGATGTCCGCAGAACCATTCGGGATAAATATGCTAAGAGGAAAACGGTTTTGAATCTGTTTTCTTATACGGGAGCTTTCTCGGTATTTGCTGCGAAAGGCGGCGCTTTAAAAACGACAAGTGTGGACCTGGCCAATCGAAGCATGCCGAAAACCCGGGAACAGTTTGAAATCAACGGAATAGAACCGGAAGAACAGAATATTGTCGTCATGGATGTCTTCCAATATTTTAAATATGCAAAACGCAAAAATTTAGCATTTGATTTGGTAATCATGGATCCTCCAAGCTTTGCAAAATCAAAAAAGGTTATATTCAGTGCGGAAAAAGACTATACGGATCTCTTGAAGCAGGCTATTGATATTACAGAAGATGATGGGATTATCGTTGCCTCTACGAATGCCAGTTCTTTTGATATGAAAAAATTCAGGACATTTATTGATACAGCCTTTAAAGAAAAGGGCAGTTCTTACCAGGTTCTTGAACAGTTTTCACTGCCGGAGGACTTTAAAACCATAAAGGAATTCCGTGAAGGAAATTATTTAAAAGTCCTTTTTATTAAAAAAATGAGATAGTCATGAAAGGCCCGGGCGCGGTTGGCAACCGGGCCTTTTGTTTGTTTGCGTGCGTTTTGTTATATCCTTTTTGGGAATTATAAGCTATTATGAAATGGATTTACGAGATTGATAACCGGATCAGAATGGCAGGTGTCTTTTTTGGAAGAACAGATTAAGGCGCATGAAGTAATAGATGTTTGCCTGTTGGCGGGGAAAATCATGCTTGAAAATGGAGCGGAGACACACCGGGTCGAGGATACGATGATGCGTATTGCAGCTGCATTTGGCTGTGAGGACTCTCACAGCTTTTCGACTCCGACCGGCATTATTTTCTCATTGGATGGAATGCATGCCGCTTCAAGGCTGATCAGAATTTCTCATCGTTCGACTGATTTAACAAAGGTAACGCTTGTGAACAGTGTCTCACGGAGCATTTCGAATCGGGAAATAAGTTTGAAAGAAGCTTACGCAAAGCTGAAAGAGCTGGAAAAAGCAAATGTCTCCTTTCCATTATGGGTTCAGCTTTTCGCCGCTTTTATCTCGAGCGGCTGTTTCTTAATCATGTTTGACGGGCAATGGATCGATTTTATCTGGTCCTGCATTGCCGGAGGACTGGGTTTCTCTTGTTTATTGTATCTTCACAGGCTATTAGAGGCTAGATTTTTCGCTGAGTTTATTGCCTCGGTGGTAATCGGGATGTCCGCTTTTTGGTTTGTTCACGCGGGATTAGGAACCGAAGTGGATAAGATTATTATTGGGGCTGTGATGCCGCTTGTTCCAGGCCTGTTAATTACAAATGCAGCACGTGACTTAATTGACGGGCATCTGGTATCCGGGCTGTCAAAAGGAGCGGATGCCGGCTTGACCGCTCTTGCCATCGGGGCAGGAATTGCCGTAGCCTTCATCGTTGTATAAAAGGAGGAAAAGGGATGGAACTGGCTGAACAATTGATTACCAGTTTTATTGCATCAGCCGCTTTTGGGGTTATTTTTAATGCTCCTAAAAACTCCCTTGTTCAGTGCGGATTGGTAGGAATGGCTGGATGGGGGCTTTATTTTTGGATTGCTGAGCAGGGTATGAACAGCATTGTGGCAACGCTGGCAGCTGCTTTCGTTGTATCTGTGATCAGTCAATCTTTTGCGAAAAGGTATAAAACACCTGTCATTATTTTCAATGTAGCCGGAATCATCCCTCTTGTTCCAGGCGGGCTGTCTTATGATGCAATGAAACATTTCGTGGAAAACGACTATTATAAAGCCGTGGAGCTTGCAGCGAAAGTATTCATGCTGGCGGGATCCATTGCTCTTGGACTTATGCTGGCAGAGGTCCTTCGGCAGGTAATTGCGAAGGTTCATAAGAGAAACGAAAGAGCAGGGGGCAAACAGCCCTGAGTAAATGAAAAGGCCTCTGACCGAAAAAGGATCAGAGGCCTTCTGTTTAAACAGGATCTTTCAATCCAGTATGGGCTTTAACAACAATTTCATCATATTTTTTTGCATCGGCTTTTCTGGAGGAGACAAGTGTTCCGACAATAGATGCCAGGAAGCCTAACGGAATGGAGATGATTCCTGGATTGGTCAATGGAAAGAGCGCCTCGCCGTTAAAAATAGCAGAACCGTCTGTTGCCCACACGTTTGGACTAATCGCGACCAGAATAAGCGAGCTAAATAGTCCCACAAGCATACCGGTGATTGCTCCAGTTGTATTAAAGCGCTTCCAAAATACAGTGAAGACAATGATTGGAAGGTTAGCGCTGGCTGCCACTGCAAAAGCAAGGGAAACGAGGAAAGCAACATTCATGTTTTGGGCGAAAAGAGCAAGCAGGATAGACAGAACCGAGACACCGATAGATGCCCAGCGAGCTGCTTTCATTTGTTCTTTGTCGGTTGCCTTCCCTTTTCGAATGATATGGCCGTAGAAATCATGGGCAAACGCTGAGGCGGCAGAGAGCACAAGTCCGGCCACTACAGCCAAAATCGTGGCAAAAGCTACTGCTGAAACGAAGGCAAAGAGGATGTCTCCCCCGAGTGCCTTGGCAAGCAGCGGTGCAGCCATGTTTCCAGCCGCGTTTGCTGCGACAATTTCGTCATATCCCACAAAAGCAGCGGCACCAAATCCCAGAAAGATCGTCATAATATAAAAGATTCCGATAATCCAGGTGGCATGGATGACGGACTTTCTTGCTGTTATCGCATCCTTAACCGTAAAGAAACGGATCAGAATATGCGGCAGGCCGGCTGTTCCGAGTACAAGTGCAAGATTTAAGGATAAATTATCCAATGGATCTTTGAATTTATTGCCTGGATTCAAGAATTCTGCTCCGAGCGGAGTCGCTGTTTTCATCTGCCTGAACATTTCCAGCAGGCTCCAATCGAATTTAGCCAGCACGATCAGGGAAATGATAAAGGTTCCGGCCATCAAGAGTCCAGCCTTTATAATCTGAACCCAGCTTGTAGCGGTCATCCCGCCAAATACTACATAGACAGTCATTAAAATTCCGACAATGGTAACTGACCAAATATAATCAATACCCAGCAGTAATTTAATAAGCGCTCCCGCTCCAACAAGCTGGGCAATCATATAGAAGGTTGAGATGGAAATGGTATTCAAAGCAGCGACACCGCGAATCTTTTTTTCGTTAAAACGGGCTGCGATCATGTCTGCCAGTGTGAATTTGCCCAAGTTTCGGAGCGGTTCCGCAACAATATACAGAACGACGAGATAAGCAACGAGAAAACCGATACTATAAAAGAATCCATCAAATCCTGAAAGCGCAACCATGCCGGCGATTCCTAAAAAAGACGCAGCTGACATATAGTCTCCTGCTATCGCCCATCCATTTTGAGCACCGGTGAGACTGCTGTCCGCTGTATAAAAATCTGCTGTAGTTTTTGTCCTTCGAGAGGCAAAGTACGTAATGATTAAGGTTAATCCGACAATGACTAAAAATAGAATAAATGCAAGCGTATTCATAAAATCCCCCCTACTCCTTCAATTCTTGCACAATGGATTCGACTGTCTTATCGAATTTCGATGCTTTTTTAGTGTATAAAATACACAGAGTCCAAGTCATAATGAACTGAGCGAAGGCGAAAACCCAGGCCCAGGATATGGAACCGATCGCTTCTTTATTAAGAACATCTGAATACGCAGTGATCACAGGCAGGGCAAAATAAAATACCAGGAAGAAAATCGTCATAGGCAGGATGAATGCACGTTTTTGGCGAAGAAGTTCTTGAAATGAACGGGACTGAACAATTCGAGAATAGTCCGTGGAAGAGGCAGCATGGTTTGTCTTTGCAAGTGAATCAGAATTAGCCAATATGGTTCCCCCTTTATTTCATTTTACAGTTTCATCCTCATCTTATATTTATCAGAAAATAAAGTAAATTAAAAAAATAATAAATGGGCAAATTTCTTTCGACATGTAAAAGTCGAATCCGGCGGTTAAAATAGGATGGGACAGAAAAAAATGGGAGAGGGGACTCCGATGGAACAGCACTGGGGAAAGATTGTGCTCCGGAAAGCATCCTCAAAATTGAACGCTATGCAGCATAAACAAAAAACTATCAAATTTCTCTGTGAGAAATTTGATAGTGTATGAGTGTCCCACTTTCTGTTTAAAATGGGCTTACTAACGGATTTGGATTGTTAATCGTAAAACCGCCGTCCCGGAAATGTATTTCTGTTTCATTTAAATATCGGAGATCGGCAGGGTGGTAAATGATTTTGACTCCATCAAAATCAGCCACTTCTTCCTGATCTCCTTTGACAGAAACTAATTTCAGATCATAGCGTAATTCATTACAGCATTCACTAGAAAGCTTATATTTCAAATAGGTTTCACTTCCCATCTCTTGCTGCATTGTAAGGATTTCTTGTTTGGCCTCATCAGATATTTTGAACATAAACATCTTCCTAACATGAGTATTTTTTATCATTATAGTACAGATTTTTCGGTAAATGAAAAGAAAGAGCTTTGTTGAAAGTGAAATGTAATGGTTCAGGGGAAAAGGGCAAGGGAAAATACGGTGTTTAGGTGCATGGTATGTGTGGGCATAGTGGGTAGAAGTGACTGGAAAAATTCGTTGGAAAGAAGGATGAAAATGACCAATCGTTTGGATGGAAAAGTAGCTTTGGTAACAGGATCGTCGAGAGGAATAGGACGAGAGATTGCAGAACAGCTTTCAGATTTGGGTGCAAAAGTAGTTATCAACTATACTAGCAGTTCGGAAAAGGCAAATGAAACAGTAAAGAGAATAAAAAAAGCCGGCGGCGAGGCTGCTGCGATTCAGGCAGATATCAGCAAAGTACACGAAATCTATATCTTATTTAAAGAAACCATTCGGTTATTTGGGAAAATCGATATTTTAGTCAATAATGCCGGTGTCATGATCAATAAGCCGATTTCCCAGGCTACTGAAGAAGATTTTGACCAGATTTTTTCCATTAATGTTAAAGGAACCTTTTTTGCCTGTCAGCAGGCCATGGAGCATATGGAGAGTAAAGGCCGCATTATTAATATTTCGACCTCTGTTCTTGGGCAGATGTTTCCTGCCTACAGCATGTACGCGGGGACAAAGGGAGCTGTAGAGCAATTTACCAGGCAGCTGGCAAAGGAATTTGGCCCTAAACAGATTACTATTAATACCGTTGCGCCGGGGCCGGTGAATACAGAATTATTTACAGTAGGAAAAACAGAGCAGCAAATGGAAACGCTGAAAAAGATGAATGCATTTGGCCGTTTGGGAGAACCCGAAGATATTAGTAAGGTAGTTGCCTTCCTGGTCAGTGATGAGGCTCAGTGGGTAACAGGACAAACACTGAGAGTTAATGGAGGATTTATTTAGACCGTTTATTTGCTTGCTGGAGGACTGGTGGTCCTCCGGAAAACCTCATGAAATGAAAAGTCATGCTACATAAAAACCATCCAGTTTAGACTGACCTATTCATTTGAGACAGTAATAAAACACCTTCTTAGGCTGCCATATCACCAAACTCTATTGGTGTGTGGTAGCCTAATTTTTCTTGGATACGCTCTTCGTTATAATAACTCATAAATTGATCCACACGTTCCTTTACTTCTTCTAGCGACAAAGAATGGAATTTAACAAACTGAAATTCTTCTGATTTAAGGTTGGAGTGGAAAGACTCAATCACTGCGTTGTCCCAACAGTTTCCCCTGCGTGACATACTACCAACTAAATTCTTTTCTTTAATCCGATTCTGATAAGCATAAGAAGAATAGACACTTCCTTGATCTGAATGGATGATGACTCCTTTAGGGTTTCCTCGCTTTTCTAGTGCTTCATTCAAGGTATCAATCACCAAAGGAATTTGTTGATGAGTATAAAGTTTATAGGCAACAATTTGATTATTAAACAAGTCCATGATCGTTGATAAATATAAAGTGTCTGGCCCATATTGAATGTAGGTAATATCTGTTACCCACTTATGGTTAGGTTTGCTTGCGTGAAACTCTCGCTGTAATAAGTTTGGCGCGACAACGACAGATTCTCCTTGAGATTTCCACCTTCTCTTTTGTTTTACTTTACATTGAAGGTGATATTTCTGCATGATTCGTTGAACAGTATTACGGTTCAATTTGATATGATAGTCACGTTTTAAAAGCTCCTTGATTTTTCGATGACCATATCGGTATTTAGTTTTTTCGCAAAGGTAAATAATCGCTTCTTCTTCCTTAGACAACTCAACTGGTTGCGCATTTGCCCAGCGATAATAGGTGGATCTAGGAACATTTAAAGCTGATAAAATAGCTGATACTGTATATTTCTTTCGTAAATTCTGAACTAATTGGAGAACGATTTCTTTTTCAACTCCTTTTCGATCTCCAAATACTTTTTTAAGATTTCATTTTCCTGTTTTAAATGATTCAATTGACGTTCTTTTTTCTCTTCAGGACTCGAACTGTCTGGTCCATGACCATAGGAATATTGTTTTCCTATTGGTTGATTAAATCGATGAACCTGATTATCTCGATACCATTTCATCCACGTTTTGATTTGAGATACATTTTTAATCTCATACTTCTCCATGATTTCACGGTTCGAAAACTGACCACTCATTTTATCTTTCACAACTGCCCACTTAACTTCATTTGAATATACATTTTTGCCCATGCAAAAACACCTCCGAATTAGTACTTTGTTTAAGTGTACCATTTCGAAGGTGTTTTATAGTGTCTCATTAATTTAGGTTAGTCTAGTTCTCTGTTGAGAATTGGATGGTTTTTATTTGACCTGTCTTTTTCTCCTTTTTAAACGCTTAAGGAAAAGTTAAGGTTGCCGGGCGATACTGGGTACATTGAAGGCAACCTGAAAGGAGAAAGGCAATGAAAAAATGGATAGCAATAGGAATTTTAGCAGTGCTTGTAGGGGGAGGGGCTCTTTGGTATTCAAAGGATAAAGATACACCGACAGTAGCAAAGGCGATGTCTACGGCTGTTCAAAAAGGGGACCTGGAGGTGAAGGTCACTGGGTCGGGAGCCGTGGAAGCAGTCCATAGTGAAGATCAGACGGCATCCTCTAATGCTGAAGTAGATGAAGTGCTTGTCGATAAAAATGAATTGGTAGAAAAAGGAGATGACTTGATCACTTTTACTGATGGAAGTGATCCGATTACGGCTCCCTTTGATGGAACGGTAACCACTTTGGAGGCAGAAGCGGGTGACCGGGTAGCAATGGGAGATGCAGTTTCGCATATCACAGATTATAAAAATTTAAAAACAACAATCAGTGTAGATGAACTGGATGTGAACAGTATTAAAAAGGGACAGGCAGTTGAATTGACAGCCAGTGCTTTTGAAGATAAGACTTTTACCGGGAAAGTGACCAGTGTAGCAAAGGAAGGGACATATGAAAATGGAGTTTCTTCTTTTGATGTGACGATTCACCTTGATAAGCCGGGCGATTTGAAAATAGGAATGTCTGCGGAAGCGAGCATTTTGACAGCCAGTGCAGAGGATGTCCTGTATGTACCGATTGAAGCCGTGCAGACCAATGGGGATGAAAAATATGTAAACATACAGAATTCCGCTTCAAATTCCGAAGAAGGTACTACAACGAAACAAACGGTAGAAGTGGGCATGAATAATGACCAATTCATTGAAATTAAGACAGGGCTGGAAGAAGGCCAACTTGTATCACTTCCAGTTTCTGTATCTGGAGACAGCTCAGGAAATGGGGAGAGCGGACAGATGCGGGGCGGAAATGGCGAAGGATTCCCAGGAGGAATGATGCAGAGAGGCGAAATGCCTGGAGGCGGTCAAATGCCAGGGAACGGTGCTGGAAGGAGCGGCAACTAAGATGGCTGAACCAATTATTACAATTCGAAACATGTCGAAATCCTATGAAATGGGCGGGGAAATTGTCAAAGCTTTGCAGAATATTTCCCTGGAAATCTATAAAGGGGACTTCATTTCTATTATAGGCCCGTCTGGTTCAGGAAAATCGACATTTATGAACATGATTGGATGTCTTGATCAGCCGGACAGCGGGGAGTATTTACTGGATGGACGGGAAATCAGCGAGATGAAGGATCATGAACTGGCTGAGATTCGGAATATAAAAATTGGTTTCATCTTTCAGCATTTCAATCTGTTATCCAAGCTTACGGCTCGGGAAAATACAGAATTGCCGCTTGTTTATCGCGGAATGAGTACAAAAGACAGACGGGAAGCCGCAGAGCAAAGCTTGAAACAGGTAGGACTTGGCGAACGAATGGACCATCTGCCGACTCAGCTTTCCGGAGGGCAGCAGCAAAGGGTCGCCATTGCCAGGGCGCTGACAGGCAATCCGCAAGTTTTACTGGCAGATGAACCAACAGGAGCACTTGACAGCAAGACCAGCCGGGATGTTCTTTCCATGCTGAAGGAATTGAATCAAAAGGGGCAAACGATTATTTTGATTACTCATGATCTGGAAGTGGCGAATGAGGCTGCACGCGTAGTTCAAATTCAGGACGGCCGGCTGTTTGAAAAAGGGAGGGAGCAGATTGAACATAGCTGAATCGGTGAAAATGGCGTTTCGCAGTATCAAAACAAATAAAGTACGGGCGTTTTTAACGATGCTTGGCATCATCATCGGTGTAGCAAGTGTGATTGTCCTCGTTTCAATCGGCCAGGGATCATCGAATTCTGTCAAAGAACAAATCAACAGCCTGGGTACAAATCTTTTGACTGTCAATGTATCGGATACCGATACGGTTTCTTTATCGGAAGAAGATGCTGATGGTATTAAGGAGCTAAATGGTGTTTCTCTTGTATCGCCGGCGGTATCAGGGAGAATATTTGCGAAAAATGGAGAAAACTCCTCACAGGTTTCGATCATAGGAACGAATTCTTCATATATGGATGTAAGGGATTTGGAACTGGGCCAGGGCCGCTTTTTAGCTGATATGGAAGTTGAGCTGGGGTCAAAAGTGGCTGTCCTCGGATCAGATACAGCAGAAACGCTGTTTGGTTCTCAAAATGCGATAGGCCAAAATCTGTTCATCGATGGGATTTCTTATCGGGTAGTAGGTGTTCTTAAATCGGCCGGCACGTCCATGGGAACAAGTGGAGATGATGTGATCATTGCCCCAATCAGTACGGTTATGAGAGCGACCGGCACAACAGCAATCAGCTCGGTCTATATAAAAGCAGATAACGAAGATATGGTAGACAGGGCTCAATTTCAGGTTCAGGGATACATGACAACTCTATTTCCTGGACAGAGTGATAATTATTCGGTATCCAATCAAGAAGATTTGATGGAAACGATGGGATCCGTGTCAGATACGATGACTCTCTTGCTTGGCGGAATAGCGAGTATTTCTCTGTTGGTTGGGGGCATAGGAATCATGAATATCATGCTTGTTTCTGTTTCAGAACGCACGAAGGAAATAGGGATCAGAAAGGCAATCGGAGCCAAACGGAAATCGATTCTGCTTCAATTTCTCATTGAAGCAGTCATCTTAAGTGCTTTAGGCGGCATTATTGGAGCAGGCCTCGGACTTGGCTTGGCGGAGTTTATCGCGATGGTTTCAGACCTGACTGTCAGTTTTTCGTGGGCGGTCATCATTCTATCCTTTGCATTTTCATTGTGCATTGGAGTGATTTTCGGTGTCTTTCCGGCAAACAAGGCGTCCAAGCTGAATCCTATCCAGGCTTTGCGCTATGAATGAAAATCAGGAACTGAAGATAAGCGGGAAGCAGGCATATGCCCTGCTTTCTTTTACTATATAAAAGTTTTAAGATAAAGATAAAGTAGATTACGTGTATGTGAACATGTTCGGGAGGCGATGGGGTTATGAGGATTTTAGTAGTAGAAGATAATGTTTCTCTTCTCCAGTCCATTGAGGAGATCTTATCTGATGAATATGAGGTAGACACAGCGGATAATGGTGATGATGGGCTCTTCTTGGCTCTTCAGCATATTCATGATGCCATTATACTGGATGTTATGCTGCCCGGCATGAATGGCTTTGAAATTGTAAAGCATCTCAGGAAGGAAAAAATTGAGACGGGCGTTTTATTCCTGACGGCAAAGGATGCCCTCGAAGATCGTGTGAAGGGTCTTGAGATGGGCGGTGACGATTATCTCATTAAACCGTTTCAAGCTCCGGAATTAAAGGCGAGGATTCGTGCCCTGCTTAGAAGAAGCGGGATCCTATCCATGGAACAAAAAATTCAGTATCGGGGCATTGAGCTTCTTGGCAAGGAACAAGATATCCTGGTTGACGGCACTCCTGTTAAGATGACGATTAAGCAATATGAGCTTTTGGAATACTTAATCCAGAATAAAGGGAAAATCCTGACCCGTGAGCAGATCTTTGACCGGATTTGGGGATTCGATTCTGATACAACCATTGCGATTGTAGAAGTATTCATTCATCATCTGAGGAAAAAGCTGGAGCCTTTTCATTATCAAAAGGATATTCAGACGGTCCGCGGAATCGGCTATATGTTAAAACAACCATAAGGGGATTACTATGTTTCAAAAGACAAGGCTTCGGCTTACTTTACTCAATTCGATTGTATTTATTATCATCATTGTCGCTTTGAGCAGGACGATCTATTTGTATACTGAAACTCAGATATATAAGGATGTCAATGAATCTTTAACACAGGGAAACCGCATCCAGCCGGCAATCCGCCCTCAGGGGGAATTCAGACTGGGACCCGGGCCGAGCGTGCTGGTATGGGGACCGGATCAAACTATTGTAGAACCAAGGGAAATTGAGGGAAGCACCTTTAAAAAGAACGAAGCAAAGTTTTATCCAAAAGTATTTGGAGAGATTGAAGAAATTAAGGTGGACGGGGCTTCCTACCGTACCTTATCGAGGAAAGTGGCTACGGACTATGGACAGTTTACCGTGCAGTTCATTCGGAATGTAGATGCAGAGGCTTCGATTCTTGACACCTTGCTTCTTATCCTGCTGATAGGAGGAGGCATCGGAAGCCTGCTGGCCATTTGGGCAGGATACTTTCTGGCAGGAAGGGCCCTGGTTCCGATTCAAAAGTCTTGGGATCAGCAGCAGCAGTTTGTCTCAGATGCTTCTCATGAAATCCGGACACCGCTCGCGGTCATCCAATCAAGAGCAGATCTTCTTTTTCAGTCGCCAAATGCCACGATTGAAGAAAAGGCAGTCGATATTTCTGTGATATCAAAGGAAGTTCGGAGGCTGAATAGGCTTGTCGGAAGTTTGCTTACCTTATCTCGTTCGGACTCCAATCAGATTGAGGTAGAAAAATCAACGTTTTTTCTCGATGAGCTGGTCGCGGATATCGTTGAGCAATACGAGGATATCGCTTCATTTCAGGAAAAAGACATCATCAATCGTTCTGAACAGAAAGTTGTATTTTTAGGTGACAAAGAAAGGATTCATCAGCTGCTTGTCATACTCATTGATAATGCCCTTAAATTTACAGAACCAGGAGGAGCCATTGCCATTGAATGTACAAAAAGTGCGTCAAACATTCTTTTGGCGGTAGAAGATACGGGAATCGGCATCCCCCAGGAAGAAATACCGAAAATTTTTGATCGTTTCTATCAAGTAGAGAAGTCAAGAGAAACTCATGAAGGCACCGGCCTGGGCCTTTCCATTGCCAAATGGATCTGTGAACAGCATCAAGGAACGATTAAAGTCACAAGCAACCCATATGAGCGCACACGTTTTGAACTCCTTTTTCCTAAAAACCAGAAAAATAAATAAAAGATCCTGTGGTATACAGCCAGAGACCAGCTGCATGTACAGCTGGTTTTTTATTCCCTTAAGGAAAAGTTAAGGCTGACTTGTGATAATGACGGTATGTTAAGAAAAAGGAGAGAGACAAAGTGAAAAAAGGAGACAAAATCTTGAGGTGGGCAGGAATACTTGCCATGCTGTTTCTGCTCGTATATTCAGCTGCAGGGATTGCTGCATACGCAGATGGCGGCAATCAGGGGCAGGGCAGAATGAACAGGGGGGAAATACCGCAAATGAATGAGAACCCGATGGATTCTTCTGCCGCTGAAGGACAAGATGACGGCAGCGGGAATGAACAGGGGCAAACCGGTTTTGCGAGAGGGCCTCAGGGAGTTCAGGCGGATTTTGCAGATAATGAGAAAGGGAATTTCGGAATGAAACTCTCTCAATTCAGTCATACTGTTCCAGGGCTTATCGTTCATCTCGTATCGGCAATCCTGGCTATCGCCGGAGGAATCTTTATTTGGAAAAGAAAAGAAAATTCCAGCTTGATACAAGAATAACTGATGGGAAAAAGGGAAAAATCCTAAAAGAGGTAGTAACAACCTTTTTTAGGATTTTTTTTTACAAAACAGCTATTTCAAACTCACAGCTTTTTTAAAGTTATTCTCTGATAATTTAGAAAAGAAGAAAATTGTGTGAGACATTTTGGGAATACCCTTATTCCCAAGGGGTTTCTATATTGAATGAGGCTTTGTAATGAAGAATATTAAATGAGTTGTTGCGATTATTAGTAGAATAGTATAATATCTATTTTAGAAAAAAAGAGGTACGAACAGTAAACGAATTTTTTTGCAGCCCAAAGAAAACGTTTGCACAAATGTTCTTTTCAATGTCAGCTGCCTTGTGTTTTTATCAATTCATCCCTTCGGAGGCTTACTAAAATGAAATATCTAATCGCCATATTAGGACTTTTGGTCGTTTTTGGCTTAGCATTCCTGTTCAGTAATAACAAAAAAAATATTAAGTACAGACCGATTGCTGTCATGGTGATTGTTCAGCTTATTCTAGCTTATATCTTATTGAATACTAAATTTGGACTCACCATTATCAATGCAATTGCGGATGGATTTGGCAAGCTTCTGGAGTGGTCAGGAGAGGGAATCTCGTTTGTCTTTGCAGGAATTGCAAATGAGGGTGAATCGCCGTTCTTCTTAGGCGTTTTGCTTCCAATCGTTTTTATTTCCGCATTAATTGGTATTCTTCAGTACATTGGTGTTCTTCCGTTCATCATGAAATGGATTGGCTATGCGATCAGTAAAATTAACGGGATGGGGAAACTGGAATCCTATAATGCGGTTGCTTCCCTGATTGTCGGTCAATCAGAAGTATTTATCACGCTTAAGAAGCAGCTTAGCAATATTTCGTCTCAAAGAATGTATACATTATGCGCTTCTGCTATGTCGACGGTTTCGATGTCCATTGTAGGCGCGTATATGACGATGATAGAACCAAGATATGTTGTAACGGCAATTGTCATTAACCTTTTTGGCGGATTTATCATTGCTTCCATCATCAATCCATATGAACTCAAAGAAGGAGAAGATTTCATCGAGCCAGAATTGCAGGAAGAGAAACAATCTTTCTTTGAAATGCTTGGCGAGTACATCATGGATGGGTTTAAAGTGGCCATTACGGTGGCTGCAATGCTCCTTGGTTTTGTAGCTTTAATGGCGATGATTAACAGCTTGTTTGATATGATTTTCGGAATCAGCTTCCAGGATATCCTGGGGTATGTGTTTGCCCCATTTGCTTTCCTAATGGGTGTGCCGCTTTCAGAAACAGTGGCAGCAGGAGGCATCATGGCCGTTAAAATGGTGACGAATGAGTTCGTTGCCATGCTCAGTCTGGTTGATATGAAATCAACCCTCAGTGACCGTACTGTAGGAATCGTTTCCGTCTTCCTTGTATCTTTTGCTAACTTCTCTTCTATCGGGATCATTGCCGGGGCGGTAAAAGGCCTGAATGAAAAGCAGGGAAATACGGTAGCGCGTTTCGGCTTGAAGCTGCTGTATGGGGCAACTTTAGTCTCTGTGCTGTCAGCAATTATTGTAAGTGTCATTCTTTAAGCTTCAGACTGTAGACAAACTCGAAATTTCGAGTTGCCTACAGTCTTTTTTCATTTAAATAATAGTAATAGTTTTTAAAATAGTGTTAGTTGATTTTCGTTTCAGCGGCCGTGGCCCAATCCTCCTCGTCGCTTGCTCCTGCGGGGTATCGGCCTTCACGCTTTTCCCGCAGGAGTCGCCGCCTGCACTACAATCAACTCTTTTCTAAATAAATGTCTGAGGTGAATGGATAGGATGTCGAAAAAACAAATAAGTGAACGTGATCAAATGGAAATGGTTACAATAGAGCAACTTGTATCACGGGATCATCTGGTCAGAAAGCTTGAATCAGCGATTGATTTTTCTTTCATCTATCCACTAAGGCTGCTGACTTTGTCAGCAGCCTTTTTTTGTGAAATATCTGATGCATAAGATTGCGGGCGGATGGCTGAGACTTTCCAGTTCTGTTTAGTTAGAGATATAATAAAAATAAGATTTTTAGATAACAGAAGGGAATGAATGATGAAAGAGCCAAGTGTTGAATCAGCTGTGTTTGCAGGCGGATGTTTTTGGTGTTTGGTGGAACCTTTTGATAAAAAGAAAGGCATCATAGAAGTAATTTCAGGCTATACAGGGGGTTCAGGTCAATATCCATGGTATAAAGAGGTTCAATCCGGGCTGACGGGTCATATGGAGGCTGTAAAGATTGTCTATGACTTAAGTTTCATTTCTTATAAGGAGCTCTTGGACATTTTTTGGATGCTGATTGATCCGACAGATCCGGATGGCCAGTTTTCAGATCGGGGCGGGCAATATGCTTCAGCTGTTTTTTACGGGAATGAGCGGCAAAAGAGAGAGGCAGAGGAATCCAGAGATCAGCTGGACAGTAGCGGCCGTTTCTGTAAGCCTGTAGTGACGCCGATCCGTCCTCTGGAAAATTTTTACCCGGCAGAAGAATACCATCAGGATTTTTACAAAAAGAATCCGTTTCGCTACGCTTTATATCATCAGGGGTCGGGCAGAGCGGCCTTTTTAAAGGAACATTGGCCTCCGGATAACAGCCATTTGAGGGACAGTCTTTCTGATCTGCAGTTTCGTGTTACCCAGGAAAATGGGACGGAACCTCCTTTTGACAATGAATACTGGGACTTCTATGGTGAAGGGATTTATGTGGATATTGTATCAGGAGAGCCTTTGTTCAGTTCCAAAGATAAATATGGCAGCGGATGCGGATGGCCGAGCTTCAGTAAGCCGATATTATCCGCTTACGTGAAGGAGAAAATCGACCTAAGCCACCGTATGACCCGTACCGAAGTGCGCAGCAAGAATGCGGATTCGCATTTAGGACATATCTTCCCTGACGGACCGGGCCCTTCCGGAAACAGATATTGCATAAATTCAGCTGCTCTGAGATTTATCCCGAAGGAAGAGATGGAGAAGGAAGGATATGGAGATTTGCTGCTCCTTTTCTCCTTTTAACAATTCTTTGAATAAAAAGGTGAGGCTTCTATGACTAATATGAATGAACGGCTAAATCAGTATATGTTAGACCATTCTGGAGACGTAACGGAAAAATGGCTGGAGTTCCGGGAGAAGAAAGATGGGACCCTATATGCTAAAAATGCGGATAAAGAACTGGAGGCACTCTTGAAGGAACAAAATACTTTAACCAACAAGACCGTTTCCAGCGCATTACTGGAAGATAGGGAGACTTTTAGGAAGAACAAAGAGGAATGGGTCCAGATTGTCGCTAAAAGCCGGGTAGAATCGAATACACCGGTTTATGAAGTGCTGGACGCCTTAAGTAAAGCACGGAAGGCGTACTGGGCTTTTGTTGCTGAGTTTGCAGAAACAGAGAAAGTCAGAAAGGAAGACGTGGTTGTCTGGAGCGGACTGATTCATGAGGCCTTTGACGAATTGAACCGTGAATTTGCTCAGCAGTATTATGTCTTGACGAATCAATGCTTGATGTCACAGCAGGAGCTGATCAGCGAACTGAGCATACCTGTCATTCCCATCATTGAGGGGATTGGTGTTTTACCGATTATCGGGGAAATAGATACACATCGGGCAAATCATATTTTGGAAAATACACCGGCTAAATGTGTTTCATTAAAAATCACTCATTTATTTATTGATCTTTCCGGTGTCTCTTTTTTGGATACTATGGTGGCCCATCAAATTTTCCATCTTACCAGTGCGCTTCGTCTGTTGGGTGTGAAAACAACCATCTCAGGAATACGGCCCGAAGTAGCCCAAACTTCTGTACAGCTGGGGCTGGACTTCAGTCAAATTTCGACACACAGTACCTTAAAACAGGCCTTTTCACGGCTCGGTATTCACTTAGAGCAAAAATAATGAAAAGAAGCGGGGACAAAAAGAGGCTGGGGCATAACTAAAATGTTCATCACTCAATACGAATATGAAGGGAAAAAATTCCTTTTAAAAAAATCCGAACTATTCAACATTCTTATTATCGAATGATGAAACTCAGTTCGGATTTTTCTTTGGTTCTCAGCCTCTTTTTTTGCTTAGGCGTATAGATTTCCGTTTAGGGACGCTTTCCGGTGGCACGTCTCGAGCCTAAAGTCTCTCCCGCGTGCTCGTTCCCACAGAGTCGTCCTTCCACTTTAATCAATTTGGTTCTCCTATATCTCGCTCGGCATCAGTCCAGGCCATACGGCGATGAACAGGACCCTTTCGCTTTTCGTTTTTGTCCAGCAGCAGGGCCCTATCGCCTAGTGTCCTTCCCTTACCTCGGGTCGATAAGTCGAAAACGAAAGGAGAGCCCTTTCGGTTCTCCTATATCTCACTCGGCATCAGTCCAGGTCATACTGCGATGAACAGGACCCTTTCGCTTTTCGTTTTTGTCCAGCAGCAGGGCCCTATCGCCTAGTGTCCTTCCCTTACCTCGGATCGATAAGTCGAAAACGAAAGGAGACCCCTTTCGGTTCTCCTATATCTCGCTCGGCATCAGTCCAGGCCATACGGCGATGAACAGGACCCTTTCGCTTTTCGTTTTTGTCCAGCAGCAGGGCCCTATCGCCTAGTGTCCTTCCCTTACCTCGGATCGATAAGTCGAAAACGAAAGGAGAGCCCTTTCGGTTCTCCTATATCTCACTCGGCATCAGTCCAGGTCATACGGCGATGAACAGGACCCTTTCGCTTTTCGTTTTTGTCCAGCAGCAGGGCCCTATCGCCTAGTGTCCTTCCCTTACCTCGGGTCGATAAGTCGAAAACGAAAGGAGAGCCCTTTCGGTTCTCCTATATCTCGCTCGGCATCAGTCCAGGTCATACGGCGATGAACAGGACCCTTTCGCTTTTCGTTTTTGTCCAGCAGCAGGGCCCTATCGCCTAGTGTCCTTCCCTTACCTCGGGTCGATAAGTCGAAAACGAAAGGAGAGCCCTTTCGGTTCTCCTATATCTCGCTCGGCATCAGTCCAGGTCATACGGCGATGAACAGGACCCTTTCGCTTTTCTTTAAATCTTAAAGGAGCTTTTTAGGCTGACAATTTGGTTGAATACAAGGTGCTCGTTTGTTGTCAGTTTTGGATCGACGTTGTAGTAGCCATGGCGGAAGAATTGGAATTTATCGTGTGCCTTTACTTCTTTCATGTTTGGCTCTACAAAACCATTGAAGATTTCAAGGGAGTTTGGATTTACTCGTTCCAAGAACGTTTTATCCTCTTCTTCCTCAGCTTCTTCGTCCAAGATCAGCGGCTGGTAATTGCGGAATTCAGCAGGTACTGCATGTGTTGCATCTACCCAGTGAAGTGTTCCTTTTACTTTTCGTCCTGTAAATCCTGTTCCGCTTTTCGTTTCTGGATCGTACGTGCAGCGGAGCTCAATGACATTTCCTTCGTCATCCTTGATGACTTCTTCACATTTGATGAAGTAGGCATGTTTTAAGCGAACTTCATTTCCGGGGAAGAGCCGGAAATATTTCTTCGGAGGATTCTCCATGAAGTCCTCTTGTTCGATATAGATTTCTCTTGAGAAGGGAATCTGTCTTGTCCCCATTTCTGGCACTTCCGGATTAATTTCAGCGTCGAGCCATTCGGTTTCACCTTCTGGATAATTGGTGATTACGACTTTCAGAGGCTTGATGATTCCCATTGTACGCGGTGCTTTTAATTTAAGATCTTCGCGGACAAAATGTTCAAGCATTTGGCTGTCGACGGTTCCGTAAGCCTTAGATACCCCGATTTCATGGCAGAAAGCACGGATTGCTTCCGGTGTGTAGCCGCGGCGCTTTAAGCCGGAAATAGTAGGCATGCGCGGGTCGTCCCAGCCATCTACGAATTTTTCGTCAACCAATTGTTTCAATTTCCGTTTGCTCATAACGGTATTGGTGAGGTTTAAGCGGCCAAATTCATATTGGCGGGGCGTGCTTTCCATCTCGCACTTTTCAATGACCCAGTCATAAAGAGGACGCTGATCTTCAAATTCCAGCGTGCACAGGGAGTGTGTAACGCCTTCAATGGCATCTTCCAATGGATGGGCAAAAGCATACATTGGGTAAATACACCATTTATCACCTGTGTTATGGTGCTCGGTATGGCTTATACGGTAAATAACCGGGTCACGAAGATTGATATTCGGGGAAGACATATCAATTTTTGCGCGGAGAACCTTTTCTCCATTAGCGAACTCGCCGTTCCGCATTTTTTCGAATAACTCAAGGTTTTCTTCTGAAGTTCGGTCCCGGTATGGGCTGTTTTTGCCGGGTTCAGTCAGTGTTCCGCGGTATTCACGTATTTCATCGGCGTTAAGATCGTCTACATATGCCAAGCCTTTCTTGATAAGCAGAACCGCTTTATTGTACATCGTGTCAAAGTAATCTGAAGCAAAGAACAGGTTGTCCCATTCATAGCCAAGCCATTTTACGTCTTCCTTGATGGAATTTACATATTCGACATCTTCTTTTAGAGGATTTGTATCGTCGAATCGCAAATTTGTCTGTCCGTTGAAGTCATCCGCCACTCCAAAGTTCAGAACGATTGATTTTGCGTGGCCTATATGTAAATAACCGTTCGGCTCAGGGGGGAAGCGGGTAACAATC
The DNA here is from genome assembly GCF_900098925.1 of Bacillus massiliglaciei. GTDB lineage: Bacteria > Bacillota > Bacilli > Bacillales > DSM-1321 > Peribacillus > Peribacillus massiliglaciei. The sequence goes on from NZ_LT622359.1 coordinate 277,859, forward strand.
TTATCGTGTTTTCCAGCCTCTAAATCTTCTTTAATTATATTCTTGATAAAGTTATTCGAGGAGTTATGTTCCAACAGTTTTCAACCTCTTTCGTTTAAAGATCCTTCTTTTAATTTTACCTGTATATATACCATAAATACAGCCTTTTTTCCATGGTTTGAGGCTGAGGCCCCATTCTCTGCCTATCATTGTTGTCATCAATCACGAAAAAAAACCCTTTCTTTGTTCTGAAAGGGGAGGCAGTTTTTACTTTTTCTTATGAAGAAGTTCGTAAAGGGAATAAGGGTAATCCGTGAACATCCCGGTTACTCCCATATCCATCAGTGTCTTCATATCTTCTGGAAGGTCAACTGTGTAAGGGTGGACAGCTAAATGGTGGCTGTGGGCACCTGACACGAAGCTTTTATCTAAGACAATCTTTCCGCCAACCTTATAGCCGGGCCCAACGCCGACAGCATAAGAACGGATAGCTTCCCATTCCTTGGCTGTTACTTTATCAGGAGCAGAGGTCAATCCGCTTTTTTCGTAAATCTTCCCGTTAGCGTCCTGCCCATAAGAAAGGAGCTGAACGAGCGGCAGGGAAGGGTTTAAGTTTTTGACGATTAAAAGGCTTTCCTTACTGAATGACTGAATAAGAACTTTATGAGAGCCAGGTGTATTTCTGGATATCTTATATTTTTTTAGCAATCTTACAAGTTCCTGTTCCATTCCAGGATAGACATCGGGAGATTTGGTTTCGATATAATAGTTGGCACTTCTCCCATATCGGGTAAAAATTTCTTCCAGAGTCGGTACCTTTTGACCGGCGTAAGCTTTTTGGGCTTTCTCCGGATATTTTTCATTAAACCAGCTTCCTGCGTCCAGCTGTTTAATTTGGGCCAGGGTATGATCGCTTACTTTACCGGTTCCGTTTGTTGTACGGTCAAGTGTGGTATCATGCATGGCAATTAATTTTCCGTCCTTGGTCATCTGCAGATCAATTTCTAGATAGTCGCCTTTATTTTTTTTGACTAAGTCATAAGAAGCCATTGTATGCTCTGGGGCGAGCCCGCTGACACCGCGGTGGGCAACGATAAGAAAATCATCGTCCAGCTGCTGCTTATGAGCATGATACGCAGGCACCTTGCGTGCATTTGCCTCAGCACCAGAGGATGTCGTTATTCCATTTACACCAAGCAGAACAATCAGTCCTGCTATGGTCTTCTTTTTCCAGCCTTTCATTCAGTCGGCCTCCCTAAGGTTATTTAAGGTATCTGCAGATCCTATGGGGCTATTATAAGGGCAAGGAAGGAAGTTAGGTTGCAAATATTCTATTTTTATCGGAATATTCATATTATTTTACATGCGGTTAAAAACCTTCATGATTAATTAACCGGAATAAGGACTTACTGGGTATGGACAAGGCTAAGGCACTATAAACCTAAACATGTATAAGAAAGAAAAAAATCGCCGTCTTTTGCGTGGAACGGCAGGAGAGATGATTGGAAGGTCCAGCTGTTTTGGAAGGCGTCCCTGAAATAGAAATCCCTGCAGCCTAGCAAAAAATCGAATTTCTCGATGAGAAATTCGATTTTTTGTTTTGGCTTTTTGGAAAAGCGATCTAGGCTGCTTTTTTTTCAGGAACTTTAGCATGCTGTATATGGCTTGCAATCCAGCCAATCACGAGCGAGGCAATCAAATAAATAATAAGGATGCCGATTTGTGTAAGAAGGCTATGCCATCCTCCAAGTGAAATGACTTCCTGCAGTTCTCTCAGAGAATGTGTCATCGGCAGATATTGACCGATATGAGTTAAAACGGAAATACCCAATTCTCCTGGGAAGGTTCCGCCGGCACTTGCTAATTGGAGCACTAACAGAGTCACTGCCGCAAATTTCCCGACAAGTCCGAATACCGTTACCAGCATGAGAATAAGAGTCATAAAGGTAAAAGAGACGATGATGCTTGACAGGATAAAGACAGGAACACTTGCCACCTCTAAATGGAATCCTAAAAGTACGACAGCATCTACTAACAATGCCTGTACAAACCCGATCAAATAAACTAATCCTAATTTGTTTATAAAATGGACTGTTCCCGAAACCTGCATATTTTGTCTGCGTCCAAGCGGCAAAATGTTAGAGGCCATGATTCCACCTACGTAAAAAGCAAGAGACAGGAAGTAGGGAGCTATTCCGGTTCCGTAGTTCGGAACATCTGAAAGCTGTGAATCGACCAGCTGAACAGGTTCCGAGAACATAGATGTGGTTGCGTCTGAATAGTGCAGACTTGTTTCTTTGGCTGCATCATTCAGTTTTACTGCCAGTTCATTGGATCCTGAGGCTAGAGAAGCCAGACCGTTTGTCAGGTCATTTGCCCCGTCTTCAAGTTTTGTTCCGCCATCTGCAAGGGACGTGAGGCCGCCATCTAGAGAGGAAAAGCCATTCTGCCACTGGCTGAACCCGGCTGAGAACTGACTGGCGCCTTTATTAAGCTGGTCAGCCCCTGCTGTCGCTTCTTGCAATTTAGTGCCGAAAGTCTGCATTCCAGCCTGTAATTTTTCTTGGCCTGCCGCCAGTTTTTCAGCCCCTTCGCCTAATTCCCTTTCACCTGTCTGGAGTGAGGATTCTGCCTGTGAAAGGCCGTTTGATAAGGCGAGGATTTGTTGGAATCCTTGATCGTCTTTTATATCAGGATGGTCGTTCATATATTGTTCTAATTGTTTTTGCAGCTGATCAGCTGTATCGGCTGCCTGTTCTTGGCCTTTTATTAACTTTTTATTTCCTTCTGACCAAGTTTTCATATTTTGGCTGAAATCACTCATTCCGCTTTCAAGCGACTGCTCTCCTTCATTCAGCTTTTCCAATCCTGTATGGAGATTGTGGACACCTGTTGTCAGAGCGGATGCCCCATCTGCGAGCTTGTCTTCACCATCAGCAAGTTTGGAGCTTCCGCCTTTCAGCTCTTGGATGCCTTCATTTAAGCTATGAATGCCGTCGGTCAGTTCTTTGCTGCCGTCTTTGGCATCAACGGAGCCCTGATGGATCTCTTTAGCTCCAGTTCCGGCATCTGCCAGACCATCGGATACTTCACCGAATTTATCCAGAACGCTTTCTGAATAAGACTTTGTAATATTGTCATTGATTTTTTGAGACATTTTTTCAACAGCAGTAGAGCTGATTTGGGCTGCTACAAAGTTTTTGCCGGGATTGACCTCATATAAGAGCTTGGCCGGATGAGGTTCCTTATCCATTAAGGTCGTCACATCTTTTGAAAAATTCTTCGGCACTGTTATGACCATATAATAATCGCCCTTTTCCAGACCTTTCTCAGCTGTGCTTGCTGATACAAAATGGAAATCGAGTTCTTTCGTTTTCTTCAATTCTGTTACAAAGTCATCGCCTGCGGTAAGGGGAGTTCCATCCATTTCGGCGCCCTGATCTAGATTGACGATGGCAACAGGAAGCTTATCCAGCTGTCCGTAGGGATTCCAGTAGCCGGCAAGGAAAAATCCCGAATAGATTAATGGCACGAGTAAAAGAAAGATTAAAGCAATTCTCCCATGTGAGTGATGCCACATTGCTTTAACATCCTGAAAAATTAATTGTATTCCTTTCATATACGAGTCTTTCCTTTCTTTTATATGGATTCACCTATCATAATTCGAAAGCTTGATACTGTATAATACATAATTGGTTATGAAATAATAGGTTACAACCTATAGAAAGGACGACATGATGGAAATTTTACAATTGAAGTATTTTCAGAAGGTAGCAAAGCTGGAGCATATGACTAAAGCGGCGGAGGAGCTTCAAATTGCACAGCCGTCTTTGAGTCAGACCATTTCACGCTTGGAAGAAGAATTGGGAGTGCCGCTCTTTGACAGGATAAATCGGAAGATCCAGCTTAATCCGTTTGGAAAAATCTTTCTCAGCAGGGTGGAGCGTGCTTTAGCAGAATTGAATGAGGGAAAGAGGGAGCTTGACGAACTGGCTCAGCGAAGTTCAAAAAATATTACTCTGGCCGTTACAATCCCAAGGGTTCTTCCGGATTTGCTGGGGGCTTTTCTAGCCAAATACCCTGATATACGCTTTCAGCAATTTCTTGAATCGGTTTCTTCGATGAAAAGAATGCTGATAGAAGGTGAAATTGATTATTGTATCTCCTCTGTTCCGATTGAAGGTCCGGACCTTAACTGGGCACCTCTGATCACAGAAGAAATTTTCCTATTGGTTCCGCCAAACCACAGGCTGGCCGGTAAAGGAAGCATTCCTCTCTCAGAAGTGAAAGAAGAGGCTTTTATCAGCATGAATACTGGGTTTGGTTTTCGGAGCCTGACAGATCAATTTTGCCAAGAAGCTGGTTTTAAGCAAATGATTACGTTTGAAGGGGATGAGCCGGCGGTAATTGCGGATTTGGTCAGAAAGGGGCTGGGTGTGGCATTTGTTTCAGAGCTGTCCTGGCAGCACCATACGGGTCCGGTGCCAACCAAAATTCGGATAGAGAAGCCTGAATGCAAAAGGACGATCGGTCTGGCCTGGTCTGAAAAACGGTATATGACCCCGGCGGCCAGAACTTTTCGTTCCTTTGTAATGGACTACTTTGATACACTTGCCAAGCAGTTATCGGGAGGGAAGTAGGCAGAAAAAAATATCAAATTGGTAGTGACCCCATAAAGTTAGAGTTTATATTATGCAGCTGGTTGGCTGGTTTGAGTTCGGTACTGCACTGGACTTAAGCCAGCCAATTTTAGCTTAATCCGTATGTTGTTATAGTAATCGATGTACTCTGCTATTTTTTTCTTAAGCTCACCATACGATATGAGTTCTTCCCCGTAATACATTTCCTGTTTCAGAATCCCAAAGAAATTCTCCATGGCTGCGTTATCTGCACACGTGGCTTTTCGGGACATACTTTGAAAGATTTTGTTGACCTTTAGTGCCTTCACCCATTTATTATGTTGATACTGCCAGCCTTGGTCTGAATGAATGGTTGTGCGATAGCCAGCTTCATTTTTAACCATATCTATTGCTTGGTTCAATGGGGCTAAAACCAAATCCAGTGTGGGTCTGTTAGAAATCCCGAAAGAGATAATTTCACCGTTATAAAGGTCTACTATCGGACTTAAATACAGTTTTTTATTTCCTGTACATTTAAACTCTGTCACATCTGTTACTAATTTTTGAAGGCGGTAAGGGGCAGTAAACCGACGGTTCAAACGGTTTTTAGCCACTTTCCCCACCTTCCCTCTGTAGGAATTATAGCGGGATTTACGTGTGAATTTTCCACATTTTAAGTCTAGCTCCCCCATAATTCGCTGCACTTTTTTATGATTGATGACATGACCGTGTGCCTTTAATTCCGAATGAATCCGGCGGTATCCGTATCGTCCTTTATGTTTTTTAAACAATTCTAGAATGATATCTTTCCATTTTTGATCAGGATCTTCTTTCTTACATTGTTGGATGTGATAATGATACGTAGCTTCAGGAATCCCTACTACTTCAAGGACATCGATTAATCGGAATCCTTCTTCGTGGAGTTCGAATGCCAGCGCTGCCTGTGCTTTTCGAGGAAGGCATCCGGGTTCTCCTGAAAAGCGTTTAGCTTTTTTAAATACGCAACCTCTAATCGAAGCAGCTCATTTTCACGCTCTAACTGTTCTTCACGAGATTCTGTTCCCCGCTTAGATCCATTCAATTTTGGTTTTTTAGACATAGGAAGCCGTCCTTTCCTTTTTTCTTCGAGGCCTTCTATCCCTTCATCTAAGAATTTCCTTCTCCAATTGGCAATTAAAGAAGGGTTATTCAGATTAAATTCCATCGCTGTATCATAGTAAGAAGCCTCTGTTTGTTTCATAAAGTGTAATACAGTACGTTTGAATTGAACAGAATAAACTTGTTTTCCCCGTTTCCTTTCTATGCCTGCTTCTCCAAATTCTTTATAAGAACGTACCCAGTTTTGTATGGATGTACGATTTGGTATGCCGTATTTTTGGGCTAATTGATGATAGCTTAAACTACCTGATAGATATTCCCTTACGAGTTTTAATTTCGTTTCTTTACTATATTTCACCATAGAAAAACACCCCAGAACTTAGATTTTGAACTCTAACTTCTGGGGTGCAGCACCATTCCCCACGGAAATTTGATATTTTTACTTATGCTGGATGGAGTCCTTCAGGTTTGAGGGGAAGGCACGGTTCGAAACTGCCGTCTATTCCTCCAGAACGCCTTATCCATTCATTAAGAATCCCTTTCTTCGATCAATGCTTACCCTATATTCTAAGGATTTTCTGTCTCAGGCTCTTTCTCATTTTAAAGAAGTGGTGGCCAAAAACTCTCTGGTTCGCTCTTCTTCAGGCGTATTGAAGAACGATTCAGGATGGCCGGTTTCGACAATTCGACCCTCATGCATAAAGATGATCCAGTCTCCCACTTCACGGGCAAAGCCCATTTCATGGGTAACAACAACCATGGTCATTCCTTCGATTGCCAGCTCTTTCATTGTAGCGAGGACCTCTCCGACCAGCTCGGGGTCAAGAGCAGAGGTAGGTTCGTCAAAGAGCAGGATATCAGGCTTCATTGCCAATGCCCGGGCAATCGCCACACGCTGCTTCTGACCGCCCGAGAGTTTGCTCGGGTACACATCAGCTTTATCCGCGAGTCCTACTTTATCAAGCAGCTGTTTCGCTTCCTGGACAGCGGTTGCTTTCGGCACTTTTTTCACATGTATGGGTGCTTCAATGACGTTTTCCAGCACAGTCATATGCGGGAAAAGCTGAAAATGCTGAAAGACCATTCCTACTTTTTCCCGGACTTTATTGATATCGTGCGTTTCGGTTGAAACTTCTTCGCCCTCAATGATAATTTGGCCGCTGTCCTTCTTTTCCAGATAATTCAGGCAGCGAAGCAGGGTGCTTTTTCCTGAACCGCTGGGGCCGATCAGGCAGACGACATCGCTTTCGAAAACTTTCATGTCGATATCTTTGAGGACGTGAAGGTCACCAAACGATTTATTTAAATTTTTAACTCGAATCATCACTCTTTTTTCTTGTTCCATTAGTTCTTTCACTCCCTATCGGTCACTGACTGCAAATTTCTTTTCGAGTAAATGGACGGCAATGGTAAGCAGAGCCACGAGAATCAGGTAATAAACGGCTACAATAAGCAAATAAGTCATTTCATCAAAATTATTGGAACCGAGTGTTGTCGCTACATTGAATAATTCATTCATGGAGATGAAGGCTGCCAGAGAGGAATCCTTCAGACCAATGATGAATTGGTTTCCAAGCGGAGGAAGCGCTCTTCTGAATGCCTGCGGCAAAATAACCCTGCGCATGGCAAGCGCATTGCTCATACCTAGGGAACGACCTGCTTCCATTTGTCCTTTATCAATGGATTGGATGGTGCCCCGGAAGATTTCAGAGATATAAGCGCCGTTATGAAAGGCGAGTGCGAGTGACGCCGCCCAAAAGTCCGGCAGAAGGAACAGACCGCTGATCCCAAAGTACAAAATAAAGATCTGGACAATCAGTGGCGTTCCGCGCACTAAGAACACATAAACATCAGATATCCAGCCGAGCCATTTAATATTGGATATTTTCAAAAGTGCGAAAATAAGACCGATTACAATTCCTACAAGAATCGATACAACGGTTAATTTTAACGTGAGCCACATGGCATCGAGGAACACGTCGGTGGAGCTGAATAATGTATTGAAAAAATGAGCAAAACTAGGCAAATGGAAAACTCCCTTTCTATCAATCTGCTTCTTATTCAGGCTTAGTCGTGATGTCCTCGCCAAAATACTTTTCACTGATTTTTTTCAGTGTCCCGTCTTGGCGGAGGGCTTCAAGCGCACCATTGATTCTCTTTAACAGCTGCGGGTTGTCCTGTGGAAGGACGACAGCCTGTTCACTGCGCTCGATCAATTGCCTTCCTTCAATTTTAAATCCGTTTTTAGCGGCTTCTTTCCCGGTTACAAAGTCTGTAATAACCGCATTGTGACGCCCGCTGCTTAATGCCTGCAAAGCCGTTAGATCACTGTCATAGGTTTTCACATTTGTGGCATACTCTGCAGCTGTATCCGCATATGTAGAGCCTTTTGAGGCGGCTACTTCCTTGCCTTTTAAATCATCGGTGGTTTCAATATCGCTGTCGGGCCGAACGAAAATTTGCGGTCCCGAATAGTAATAAGGATCAGAAAAAGCCACGTATTTACTGCGCTGTTCGTTGATTGTATGGCTTGCTACGGCCGCATCGGCACGTCCGGTCTTGACTCCTTCGACAATCCCTTTGAATTTGATTCGCTTTGGAACAGGTTCCAGTCCGAGTTCCTTAGCGATGGCTTCTCCGACTTCAATGTCGAAACCTGTTAATGACATGTCGTTCTGAACGTAGCTGAATGGCTTGAATTCACCTGAAGCGGCGAATACAAATTGATTTTTGTTTATGAGCTGGCTGCCGTCATCTAGCTTGTCTTTTTCGGCACAGCCTGTCAGCAGGAGAAATGCAAGTGACAGGAGCAGCATGGCTTTCATTTTCATTGATTCTCTTTCTCCCCCTTCTTGAATGCGTTCCCCAAGCATGCTGGTTCTAATGTGAGCGGATGCCGGGGTGAAGATGATTATGTAGTAAAAAAGTCGCTAAGTTCTTTATCCATACCCATGGAAAGCAGCGATTAACCGCATTTGGGAAAAAAGAGGAAAATCGGCCCGGGGAAATGCGGTACAATTTGTTCTGAAAGTAAGACAGTGGTTCAAATGACGGGGAAAAAGAGAGGGTGAAAGGGGAAGTAAATTAAAGTATAATAAGCAGAAAAAGATAGAAGGGCAGTTGGAAAGTATAGTGACCAATTTTGTGCAGGAACAATTACACCATTTCCAAGAAAAAAATCGTAATACAGGGCGCCTGATTATTAAATGTCCGGATCAGCCCGGCATTGTGGCTGCTGTCTCCTCCTTTTTGAAGCAATTTGATGCGAATATTGTTGAATTAAGTCAATATTCCATGAATCCAAATGGAGGCACTTTTTTTACTAGAATCGAGTTTGAATGTATTCATTTGAAAGATAAGGCACCGCAAATGGAGCAGGCCTTCATGGAAATTGCAGATGAGTTTGCAATGGAATGGAAGTTTAATTATGTCAGTGATTTAAAACGGACTGCTATATTTGTTTCTCAGGAACCGCATTGTCTGCTTGAACTTTTGTGGGAGTGGCAAAGCGGTGAGCTGATGACGGATATTGCGCTTGTTATAAGCAATCACGAGGATGCCAGGGAAATTGTTGAATCTATGCAAATTCCTTTCTATCACATTCCGGCTAACAAGGAAATTAGGAAAGAAGCGGAAGAAAAGCAGCTGAGGCTTCTTAAGGAATATCAAATAGATGTCATTGTTCTGGCCAGGTATATGCAAATCCTGACGCCTTCTTTTGTTGCAGCCCATCCGAATAAGATTATTAATATCCATCATTCCTTTCTCCCTGCCTTTATCGGTGCGCGGCCGTATGAGCGTGCTTACGACCGGGGAGTCAAGCTGATCGGAGCGACTTCGCACTATGTGACCAATGATTTGGATGAGGGGCCGATCATTGAACAGGATATCGGCCGTGTGGATCATCGCGATTCTGCGGATGATATGAAAAAGGCCGGAAGAGCGATTGAACGTACTGTGCTTGCCAGAGCCGTCAAATGGCATCTTGAAGACCGGGTTCTTGTTCATCAAAATAAAACAGTTGTCTTTTAAAAAAAGCCTCCTGGAGCTTATTGAGAGCTCATAGGAGGCTTTTTAGCGCTAATAGGTATAGTCTGCCTGAACAGAGGCTCGGATGGTTAATTCTCCCGGCTGAATGGGCACAGGTGCTGCTTTCGTGAAGGTGCTGGCCTGATGTAGCACAGGGGGAGAAGCTGGAGGAATTTCTTCGATGCGGACAGGCACCGGATGAAGATTAATATGTAAGGTTTGCGATAGGGCTGCTGCTTTTTCACCTGCATTTCGTAAAGCAAGCGAAAGTGCCTGATTATAAACGGCTTCTGGATTAGATAAAGTGAAACGAACGTTTGAGACCGTATTTGCCCCATTCTTGACTGCTGTGTCCACGGTCATTCCTACACTTTCAAGGTCCTGGAGCTCTATGAGGAGCATATGCTGAACTCTGTAGTTCTGAAAAATTTCCTGCCCGTCGACATAATTATACTGAGGGTCCATACGATAGACGCTCGTTTTCATTTGATTGCGGGGAATTCCAAGCGCGCTTAATCCTCCGATAATGCTGGAAATGGTTTGAGAATTAGCAAGCTGTGCTTCCTTTGAATCTTTATTTTCAGTAATCGCGCCAAGAGTAATGACTGCTTCATCTGGTGCAGCTTGGATCATGCCTTCACCTGAAACCGTAAGCAAACGGATATCTGACCTTGTTCCAGAAGGGGCAGTTGGTTTTTTATAAGAGGATTCCATTATTTTTTCACCAGCCTTTTATGATAGTTCCATTCTATTAGATGGCCTTGCTTTATATTCTCAAACCTTTTGTCTGGTTTTGGTCATAAGTCATATTTATTTAAGAGAGAGGCTCTGTGCTAATAAAATGGGCTTCCGCCAAACTTGTAAACATGGAGTTGGCGGAAGCCCGATGCATTTCTGCATGAAATACCTTATTTACTTATGAATCGCTTTCACTCTGCCAACCTGTCCGTCGGTCAGTCTCACCTTAATGCCATGAGGATGGCTGCTTGAATTTGTCAGTATGTCTTTGACAATTCCGGAAGTCAGCTTTCCAGTGCGCTGATCCGCTTTGAGAACGATATCGACAGATGCGCCAGGTGTAATGTCTTTTCTGTTTTGTCCGTTCATATTGCATCCCAACTTTCCTGTGTATTCTGCTGATAATGAGGCAGGCAGTATATTCAGTATAAGCGAAAATGGACATTCGGACATGTCTTATTCCATGCTGATCTTTTTAAGAGGCTCCACAGCCGGTCCTTCCAGAACGTCTCCATCGACCGAGAAGCGGGAGCCGTGACATGGGCAGTCCCAGGTTCTTTCTCCATTGTTCCATGCTAGTTCACAGCCCATATGGGTGCATGTAGAGTCTACTAAATGGATTTGCCCTTGCTGATCGCGATAGCAGCCAGCCTTGCTTCCGTTCACTTTCACAATGGCTCCTTCGCCGTTTTTGATGTCCTTAGGGCTTTTGTCAACCATCGCAAATTTTCCGGCTACGAAATGTTTAGCCACGTCCGCATTATCTTTCACCAGCTGCCCGATTCCTTTTAGTCTTGAAGGATCGAACAGTTCAAAATAAGGGTTCTCCTTCTTTAATATGCGGTCTGTCATAATTTTTGCTGCGATTGTCCCGTTTGTCATGCCCCATTTCGCAAATCCCGTGGCAATTTGGATATTGGGATGGTTTGAGGTAGGGGGACCAATGAATGGGAGACTGTCCTGTGTTTGCAAATCTTGTGCGGACCATCTGTACGGAATCGATTGAACGCCGAGGTAGTGTTCAGTGAAATCCTGTAAATCCTCGTAATAATTATGGGTCGGCACCCCTTGTCCGGTCTTGTGGTTTCCGCCGCCGACAAGGACTAGCTTTTTCCCATTATAATTTGTGTAGCGAAGGGAACGGGAAGGAGTGTCAACGCTGTAATACATACCTTCTGGATAGTCTGTTTCTGTTTCTGCCGCCAGCACATAGGAACGTTCAGCATGCATTCTGGCAAAGAACCAGCCCATTTCATCATTGAAAGGAAAGTGAGTGGCTGTAATGACATGATCAGCTGAAATAGTATGGCCGTTCTCCGTTATAATGGCAGGCTTTTCACCATCTTCTATTTTCATGGCTGTTGTCTGTTCATAAAGCTTGATTCCTGCCTCGGTAATGGGAGGAAGGAGAGCCTCTAAATATTTAAGCGGATGGAACTGTGCTTGATTTTTCATTGTAAGTGAGGCGATACAGGGGATTGTAAATGGAATCTCCTCTGAAAAATCACCGTCAATTCCCAATTTGCTGTAGGCTTCGAACTCATCCTGGAGTTTTTTCGCCATCTTTTCAGAATTTGTGTAAAGAATAGCATCTTGGGATTTGAAATCACAGTTAATCTCATTCTTTTCCACTAATGAACGGATAAATTGAATGGCTTCTTTATTCGCCTGATAATACAGACGGGCTTTTTCTTCCCCATGTTTCTTAATGAGCTGGTCATACACCATCCCATGCTGTGCAGTTATTTTGGCAGTTGTATGTCCGGTTGTTCCATTTAAAATTTCTCCGGCTTCAATGAGTACTGCCTGAATCCCGTGCTGAGACAGTAAGTAGGCAGAAGTAATCCCCGTGATTCCGCCGCCTACAATTACAACATCTGTGTCAATATCATGATCGAGCTTCGGGAATGTTGGAAGTTGTGTGCTCTCACGCCAGTATGGTTCGGGATATTTCGGTAATTGCCTGCTATGCTTGACCATTTCTTTCCCTCCGTTTTATCTGCATAATAAATCATTTTTTAGATTTTAAACATTTGACCATTAATTACCATACCCATTTTTTTATTAATTTACGCACAAACCAGATTTCTTAAAAATACTCAGATAGAAAAAGAAGAAGGATAAAAAGAAAATGATGATGTTTACACTTTTTGTATACAAGTAAACAAATATGTTTTCAAGTAAACAATAAGTGTAAACATGTAAACAAAAGTGTATACATATTGATTTAAAGGGATGTGTACACCTTTGTATCTTTTGTATACCGATTTGTTTACAAGATTAATTCATAATCAGCTACTAATGGAGGATTGACCGGGGTGGTAATATTTCCTATGATGAAGATAGGCAGATGATGATTAGGTTTCTGTCTGCTATAAATGATAAAGGAGATGTTGAAGAAATGAGCCATTCAAGAGTAGCGGCTGTGGATGTCGGTAATGATGCGATTAAAGCGTTATTTGGAAAACTGGATTCTGAATTATATATACCAAATGTGATTGCTAGAGATATAGAGGACAGGCCTGTTATTGGAATTGAGGAGCTTGACCAAAAAGATCCGCTCGAAGGGATACATATTAGAGTGCACTCCCCTGCCCTTTTAGATAATAATGCGATATACAGAGTGGGTAACTTGGCTACAAAGAGTGATAATCCTTCTGAACTAGATATGGGCAGCAGCAAGTCAGAAGAAGACCAAACGCTTGTCATGCTATTTACGGCTTTGGCTTTGGATGCTGTAAAAGAAGAGAACGGGAATATCTTCAAAAAAGTAAATAACGTAGTAGAAGCGAACTATACATTGGGAACAGGACTTCCTTTACGTGAAGTAAAAGAAGGTAAAGATGTTGGATACCGTTCGAAACTTCTAGGATCTGTTCACCAGGTTGAATTCCTGATTACACCGAAGTATCAGGGCATTAAGGTTAATATTAAATTTGATGAAGTGAAAGTATACCCGGAAGGATTTGCCGCTTATATCAATCTAGTAATGGATAGTGATTTGAATATCATTAACCGTGACTTGATTGACAAGCCAATTCTTATTCAGGATATCGGCGGCCTTTCTACTGATATTGCTGTTATCAAAAACCGCCGGGTAGATGATGATAAAGCGCAGGGCTTTAACTTGGGAGTTGCAGAAGCGTTAGAATCCATCCGCGAGGAAATCAGGAAGAAGCACGGAGTAGAGCTGGACAGCCGAAGAGATGTAGTGGAGATTATTACGAAGAAAAATGACCGCAATCATATTATGGTGCGCGGAAGCCGTACGAATGTTCACGATATTGTGGACAGGATTTTAGGAGAATTGGCCAAGAAGCAATACCGTCATCTCCGAAATGTATGGCAAAAAAATTCCCAGACAGAAATCTGCTATTTTGTCGGAGGCGGTTCTGTCGTATTGAAAGATTACTTAAAAACATTGAACAATAATTTTGATGGATATAACATTGATTTCTTTGAGGATGAAAAGGAAAGTATCTGGATGATGGCCAATGCTTATTATAAGTTGATCAGTGATCATCTGCGCCGTGAAAATAAAGAGCAGCAGGCTTCTGACAAAAAGAAAGAACAAGTAGCAAGTCCTGTTAAGAAATAGGAAACAGAATGAAAAAAAATTCTGTTCCTGAGATAAAAAGAGGCCAAGCTATCACTTTCCGTATTCCTCAGGATACACCGGACCATGTTTTACGGCAGCTTCAAAAGCTTAAAGAAACAGAACGCCGAAACTTTTCTAGTAAACTGGCAGAAATGGTTCTGCAGGGCGTTCAACGATCAAACCATCAGGACAGGGAACTTGTTACGCTCCCCCTTCCGCATCAGTTAAGCAAGTCACAGCGGGATTGGCTGAAGCATGCTCATTCTGAAGCTTTGCTTGGAACTATCCTGTACAACCTGCTTTCTGATCCGCTTAGAGCGACCGCTTTATTGACTTCGCTGAATGGGTCCTCTTCGATACCGGAGCCTGAGCCAATCAGGGAAATCGAAAAAGAGCCGGTTCAGGAGTCAGCGGAAGTCAAAGACGAAGCCAATGATGAATTGGACGAGCTGGCTTTCGACGATTTCACATGGGAATCATCTGAATCCGAAAAAGCAGAAAAACCAGAAAAACCAGAAGAACAGCTGGATGATTTGCTTGGAGATTTCCTTGCACAAATGAATAAATAAGAAAGGCCGTGCGGTGAAAACCGGACGGCTTTTCTTATTTATTGCCCTATCACAGTCTTCGAAGAATTGTAAATTTCCCTATTTAGGGGTTTTCCTGTAAGGACAATGATATACTAAGCAAAACAGCTCAAGATGAAGCTGAAATGAAATAAAGAGGGTAGGCATTTCATGAAAACATTCAAGAGTCTTGGCATCAGCCGGGAGATTGGTGAAATATTAGAGAAAAACGGGATAAATGAACCAACGCCGATTCAAGAAAAAGCAATTCCAGAGGTGCTGCAGGGTTATGATGTCATTGCAAAGGCCCAGACCGGAACTGGAAAGACACTTGCGTTCCTGCTTCCTATTTTAGAAAAACTAGAACCAGAGGCAGAGCAGATTCAAGGGTTGATTGTAACGCCGACAAGGGAACTTGCTATTCAAATCACTTCTGAAGTCCAGAAGTTCACTGATGACATTCCTCATCTACAAGTATTGGCGGTTTATGGGGGCCAGGATGTTGAGCAGCAGCTCAGAAAGCTGAAACATAACATTTCTATAGTCGTAGCAACCCCTGGAAGGCTCCTGGATCATTTGAGAAGGGAATCCATTGATTTATCCGGTGTTAAAACATTGGTACTGGATGAGGCTGATCAAATGCTGCATATTGGTTTTTTACCGGAAGTGGAAGATATTATCTCCAGCTTGCCGAAAGAGCGGCAAATGCTCCTTTTTTCGGCGACCATGCCTGCGCAGGTACAATCTTTGGCGAAGCGATTTATGCACGAACCTAAAACGGTCGAGATCAAAACAAAGCAAGTGACGGTCAAGCAAATCCGTCAGCTTGTCGTAGAGACAACGGACCGGGCTAAACAGGACTCTTTGATTAAGATTATGCGGGAGGAACAGCCTTTTCTGGCCATTATCTTCTGCCGGACGAAGCGCCGGGTTTCTAAGCTGAATGATGCCTTGAAATCAGCGGGATTCCTGTCTGAGGAACTTCACGGAGACGTTACTCAAGCCAAGCGGGAAAGAGTCATGAAAAGTTTCCGGGAAGCTAAAATTCAATATTTGGTAGCTACGGATGTGGCGGCGAGAGGATTGGATATTGAAGGCGTAACCCATGTGTTCAATTATGATGTGCCGGAAGATGCCGAAAGTTATATTCATCGGATTGGCCGTACAGGAAGAGCGGGCGAACATGGTTTAGCGGTAACATTTATAGCAGCGAAAGACATCCGCCAGCTTGAACAGATTGAAGCAGAAATTTCCATGAAAATTGAACGCAGGCAAATTGAAGGTATGAAAATGATACAGCGTTCCGAACGGCAAGAGGACCGGCGCAAAAAGGCTGATCTTGAGCCGCGGCATATCGTAGAACGCAAGCGGTCAAGGGAAAGGGTCGAAGGACGGACAGATAAAGAAGAGACAAGCGGGGAAAGGACACGGAGATTAAAGCGGCAAAAACGGCAGTCAGAGGGGAGCGAAGGTTTTCGTGAGCCTCGCCAAGGGCGAAGCAAAAGCAGGTCAGGTTCCGATCAAGCAGGAGAACTTACTGGAAGAGGCCCGAGGAAACGGAACGCTGCGAAAGAAGAGAGACGTTCTTCGGAAGGGCGCAGCAGACGTTCTTCAGAAGGCCGTCCAAACGAAAGAAACAGCCGCGGATCCGGTAGAAGTCAGGGACGAGGCGGACGCCAAAGGTAAAACGCTAAGATTTATAATCTATATTGAATGGGCTAAAACCAGCAGACTGTCTGCTGGTTTTTTTATGCGAATTCCGTACTGCTTTCGGGCTTAGGAATGCTAAGCCTAAGGTCTTATCCCAAAATATAGCTTGGGATCCTTATAGGAAAGCACGTGAAGAGATAAGCTTGAAATATAGAAAGGAGGAACAAGACATGAAGAAATTTGGCTTGTTTATGATCGGACTTATCGCCTTGATCATTTTGATTGCGAATGCAGGTCCTTTAATCAGTCTGGCAATCTGTTTAACGATTCTGTATTACGCTTTTAAACAATTCATGAAAAGCGAAACAACAGGCGGGAAAATTGCCTGGGGAATAATCTCTCTGATTGTGCTGTCAATGGCTGTCTCGCATGCGCCGGCTATTTTAGGAATCGCTGCAGCTCTGCTTCTTTATTATGTATATAAGAAGTGGAATGAGGAGGAGAAACGTGTGAACCAAGACGAAGATCCTTTTGTGAATTTTGAAAAAGAATGGAAAGAAATCACTAAAAATTAAAGAGGTGTTATGCATGAATTTATTTACAAGAATTAAAGATACAATCTCAGCAGACTTTCATGATCTGCTGGATAAGAAAGAGCGGAAAAACCCAACGGGGTTATTAAATCAGTATATTCGGCAATGTGAAAAGGAGACAGAAAAGGTTGGACAGCTGGCTGAAAGGCAGAAAATATTGAAAGATGAGTTCAGCAGGGAATTGGAGCAGGCCGAGTATCTGGCAGAAAAGCGAAAGCGCCAGGCTGTTATTGCAAAACAATCCTCCGAAATGGAATTGGCAGAATTTGCGGTTCAGGAAAGCAGCTATTATGAGGACCGGGCGGAATACCTTAAGCAGGCGTTAGACAGGACAAAGCTTCAGCAGGAGGAACTGGAAAGAAAATACGAAGAAATGAAACGTAAACTGAAAGATATGCATGTAAAGCGGCTGGAATTGATGGGGAGGGAAAATATGGCTAATGCAAACAGCCGGGTGAATCAAGTCCTCCATTCGGAAAGTCGGAGTTTGCAGCCGGCAGACAGGTTTACAGAACTGGAAAGCTATTTTGAGAGAATGGAACATCAAATGAATCATTCTTATAATCAGCATACCATTGACACGAGGATTGAGTTGCTTGAAAAGAAGAATAAGGAAGCTGAAACCTCCTTGTCTCTTGAAAAATGAAAACGGCAGATCCTCGAGAGAGTACTAAAAGCATCTTAGTCATGTTATTCTTAGAAGGCGCAGATTTCTGGGCCTTTTAAGAGTTTTACAAGCAAGGGGGAACCGGGTTTGGACAAAGTGAAAACAGATTATATAGGATGGATTTTTCTAGTCGGGATTGTCCTGTTAGTATTGGAATTGTCCTTTTTTGACGGAGGACCCTTATTTTCCCTTGCGGTTTCGGCTGCCCTGATCTATTTGGGCAGAAAGTTCAAGAAACGGATCATAGGAAAAATGATGTTCTATATTGGTGTTTTTTCCATGATTATTACCGTGTTGAATATGTACTTCTTTAAGTTTTTTCTTTTGGCCATTTTACTCTATCTGCTGCTGTCTTATTATCAATCGAAGAAACATCCAAAATGGATTAAACCGCTCTTGCATGCAGATAGCGATTCTGGAAATGAGGACAAGAAAGAAACGATTATAAAAAAGAACCCGCTTTTTGAAAATAAATTATTTGGGCATCAAAGCACGCCTGACCATGTCTATGAATGGGATTCTATTAATATTCAGGATGCAATTGGTGATGCTGTTGTAGATTTAAGCAATACGATTCTCCCTAAAGGCGATTCGGTTATTTCAATCCGTAAAATGGCCGGCAATATTACTGTTCTTGTTCCTTATGGGGTAGGGATTCATGTTCATCACTCAGTTATCGCAGGAAGAGCAATTATTTTTGAAAACAGACCGGAATCAAGAGTATTTAATCAGCTGATCTCCTGTCATACTGAGGACTTTGGAGAGGCGGTACAAAGGATTCATATCATTACCTCTGTGATTGTTGGGGATTTAGAGGTGAAACGAATATGAACATGAATCTGATGACCCGCCATATTATAACAGCCTTACTCGTTTCTTTTTTTACCTCTCTAGCGGTCGCAGCCATTGTTTTTTATTCATTTCCGCTGGCGGACTGGAAATGGCTGTGGGAGAGACATCTGATGGGACTTCCGTTTATCATCTTCCTGCCGGCATTGACCATGACAGCTGGTCTCGTATACGGCGTTTCTGCGGGTACGTATTGGAAAAGGCAGCTGCGGATGCTTGAGGATGATCTTTATCTTCTTGAGCAGGGGCGTCCGTTTTCCAAGAGGGACTATACCATCCAAGAATGGAAGGACATGTCGGAAAGAATTTTCCGAATCCACAGGCAGGTCAGTGAACAGGTTAAATTATCTCAAAAGCTGGCAAGTGAAAAAGCAGCTGGACAGGAACAAAAGATTCAAGAAATCATTTCTCAGGAGCGCAATCGGCTGGCGAGGGATTTACACGACTCAGTGAGCCAGCAGTTATTTGCTGCTTCTATGCTGATGTCTGCCCTGACAGAATCCAAGAAGGCGGATCATCGTGAAATAAAGCAATTAAAGCGGGTAGAAGAAGTCATTCATCAAACTCAGCTTGAAATGAGAGCATTGCTCCTCCATTTGCGGCCATTTGCCCTCAAAGGCAAAAGCTTGAAGGAAGGAATAGAAGAGCTGCTTGAAGAATTATCCCAGAAAGTGATGATGGATATCAGCTGGAAACTGGAGACCATTCCTTTGGATAAAGGTTTAGAAGATCATCTATTCAGGATTTTACAGGAATCCATTTCTAATACATTGAGGCATGCGAAAGCAGATTCACTGGAAGTGCTTCTGATCGCCAGGGATGGAATGGTGATTATGCGCATGATTGATGATGGAATAGGGTTTCAGGTGGAAGGCTCAAAAGCAGGTTCATATGGTTTGCAAAATATGTATGAACGGGCTGTCGAGCTTGGCGGGACGATGAAGGTAATCAGTGTGCCGGACCAGGGAACAAGGCTTGAAGTGAAAATACCGTTATTATATCAAGAAGGTGAAAAGGATGATTAGAGTCTTGTTTGCAGATGACCATGAAATGGTTAGAATAGGAGTGGCTGCTTACTTGTCAGCCCAGGAAGATATTGAAGTGGTCGGGGAAGCGGAAAATGGTCAGCAGGCAGTTGAGATGGCACTCGCTCTAAGACCGGACATTATTTTAATGGATTTAGTCATGCCCGAAATGGATGGCATTGAGGCGACGAAATCTATTGTCAGCGAGTGGCCGGAAGCCAAGATTATTATCGTGACAAGCTTTTTGGATGACGAAAAAGTGTATCCGGCATTGGAAGCCGGTGCAACAAGCTATATGCTCAAAACCTCAAAAGCGAGCGAGATTGCCGGGGCTGTCAGAGAAACGTACGGGGGGCAAATCGTTCTTGAGCCGGAAGTCACCGGAAAAATGATGAAAAAAATGCGTTCATCCCAGATCTCAGAGCCCCACCGGCAATTAACGAATCGCGAGATGGAAGTTCTGCTTCTGTTGGCAGAAGGAAAAGCCAACCAGGAGATTGCTGATGAACTTTTCATCGCGCTTAAAACAGTGAAGGTTCATGTAAGTAACATTTTAAGCAAGCTTGAAGTGCAGGATCGTACCCAGGCGGTAATTTATGCATTCAGGCATTCACTAGTGCAGGAGAAACAGTGAGTTTAGGAGGAGCGTTTATGGATAAAACATACATAGAAACTATACGGCAAATCGGATCTCTTCTTGAAACAGCTAATATTCCTTATCATTTCACCGGTGCTGCATCACTTGCCCTGCAGCAGGTTGAACTGCAGGATTACAGTGAGATCAAGGTTTCCGTCCAGTGGGATCTGTTTAAAGAAGCCCGGCAGGTATTTGAAGAGTTTCTCCCTTCCGAAGCGGAGGAGGCGCCGGACCGAGCGTTATTTCGTTTCGAAGCCGATAGGATAGATGTATCGGTTTTTTGTTTATACAATACGACAATTAAAACAAATCCTTACAGGATATCTGTTGTATCAGAAGGGGGAGAATTTTGGTGTCTCTCCCTTTACAGCTATTTGTATGAAAAAGAAATGGCGATTTTTAAAAGGTCTATTCATCAGCACCTTGAAAGCCTGCAGAAGGGACTTACCGCAAAGAATGAGCAGGCATGGAATCAGGATAATTATCTTGCTCTTTTGAACCGATTTGGAAAGCCGGAAGAATTAGCCGAAAAGATTCGGGCCAATCCATGGTGGCGGCTGCACCCGTTTTATAAATATTTAGGAAGCACAGACGGTAAAAAAATAACCCATTTGATGGGTTCAAATGGAGTCAAGGCTGTATCGCTTGCTGTATTAGGAGCTGAGGTAAGAGTGGCTGATTTCTCAAGGGAAAATGCTGCCTTCGCTAATGAACTTGCAGAAGCCGCGGGAGTAAACCTTGAGTATATTGTTTCAGATGTCCTTTCACTGCCGGAAAATCTTTTGGACGGACAGCAGGAGATCGTTTTAATGGAATTGGGCGTGCTTCATTATATGATTGACCTGGCACCGCTTTTAAATACTGTAAGAAGCATGCTGAAGCCGGGAGGCCGCTTTGTGCTCCACGAATTTCATCCGATTTCCACCAAGCTGATTACATCAACAGGGAAGAAGCATAAAGTGACAGGGGATTATTTTTCTCCTGAATTAGAAAAGCATTCGGTGGCGTTTTCAAAGCATAAGCCGGACGATAAGAGGGACAGTCTGTCAGAGGTTATTCAAAGGAAATGGACGATTGGCGAGCTTGTGACATGGCCAGGCTGGTTTAGTCATTAAGGTGCTGGAAGAAGAACCAAACCATAAGCTGCAGGATATAGGACTCCCTAAAACATTTACCTTGGTAGCTGAGAGGCCTAAGGCATAAAATACCGAAAATACCCCCTGCGGCATTATGCTGCAGGGGGGTATGTTAGTTTTGAGTTTGGTCAGCAGACCATGCCTCGACATCCCACACTTTAGTCACCCAATCTTCATAGAAATCAGGTTCGTGACAGACAAG
Organism: Bacillus massiliglaciei; assembly: GCF_900098925.1. GTDB lineage: Bacteria > Bacillota > Bacilli > Bacillales > DSM-1321 > Peribacillus > Peribacillus massiliglaciei. Next base: position 299,245 of record NZ_LT622359.1, read on the forward strand.
GACAATGGTTCCCTTATATTCTTTCATCGCTTTTTTCAGCTCTTCTTTGGCTGTAATATCCAAGTGATTCGTCGGCTCATCAAACAAGAGCCAGTTGCTCTCTGTAAGCATAAGCTTGCAGAGCCGGACTTTTGACTGCTCGCCGCCGCTGAGCTGATTCATCGGACGGGTGATATGTTCATTCTTCAGTCCCACACGGGCAAGAATTCCGCGGACCTGCGGCTGATCCAGGCCAGGAAACGCATTCCAGATTTCATCGATTGGTGTAGTGCTTCCTGCTTTTACTTCCTGTTCAAAATAGGAAGGGAAAAGGAAGTCGCCTAGTGACCTTTTTCCGCCAAGCGGGTCGATTTTCCCAAGAATTGTTTTTAAAAGTGTAGACTTTCCGACCCCATTGCAGCCGACGACCGCAATTTTATCACCGCGTTCAATATTCATCGACAATTTAGGGAGAAGCGGGCGGTCATAGCCAATTTCCAGTTCTTCTCCTTCAAAGACATATCGGCTGCTTGCACGGGATTCTTTAAAGTGAAAGGTCGGTTTCATAGCTGTCTCAGGCCTGTCAATCCGCTCCATGCGCTCCAATTGTTTCTGACGGCTTTTAGCCCGTCCGGTTGTCGAATAGCGCGCTTTATTCTTCGCAATGAAATCCTCTTGCTTTTTAATGAATTCCTGCTGTTTTTCATACGCGTTGATGTGCTGGTTTTTATTAATTTCCGCAAGCTCCAGGAATTTCTCATAAGTAGCTGTATAGCGGGTCAGCTTAGAGAATTCCAAGTGGAAGATGACATCGACGACGCCATTCATGAATTCTGTATCATGAGAAATCAAAAGAAAAGCATGAGGATACTCCTTCAGGTAACTGCTTAACCAGCGGATATGTTCCACATCCAGGTAGTTGGTAGGCTCGTCCAGCAGCAATACTTCCGGTTCTTCCAGCAAGAGTTTGGCCAGCAAAACCTTCGTACGCTGCCCGCCACTTAAGGCGGAGACATCACGGTCCAGCCCGATGGCATCCAGCCCAAGGCCGCGCGCCGCATCTTCTATTTTTATATCGAGGTTATAAAAACCGCCAGCCTCAAGTTTATCCTGAATTTCGCCCATTTCCTCCAAAAGGGATTCAAGCTCCTCGGGAGTGGCTGTTCCCATTTTTTCAGTGACTGCATTTAAGGCCTTCTCCTGCTCAAATAAAGGAAGATAGGCATCACGGAGCACGTCTCGGATCGTCTTTCCTTTTTCAAGAACGGTATGCTGGTCCAAGTAACCATAAATGGTGCCTGGCGTCCATTCTACACGTCCGGTATCATGGATGAGCTGTCCGGTAATGATATTCATCATTGTAGACTTTCCGACCCCGTTCGCCCCTACAAGTCCAACATGTTCTCCAGCCATCAGGCGAAAGGACACGTCCTTAAAAAGAGTGCGGTCACCAAAACTATGACCTAATTTATCTATTGAAAGTAAGCTCATGATTGAACCTCCTGATTAATATAAAGTAAAACGATATTCATCCGGGTTTATTCCTAACATGTGTGGAAAGACCTCAGTAGTTTCTATAAACGTTAGAGTTGGGCATCTTCTCGAACTGAGCGAGAAAATACACTTATTCTATCTTACTAGAAACTGACCGGGATTGCTATGCTTCTTCCCATCTGCTCCAATGCCATAAGGCTGGAGGGATGCTGATCCTAATAAAAACCCGCACGGAAAGCCGGCGGGTTCTGAACCAGAAATTAGGCATCTTGATTTTCTGAAAATTATTCTTTTTATACATAAGAATTCAGGAGTTTTATTGTTCTAAATATCTATATAAGGTTGATTTGCTGATTCCCGTTTCTTCTTTTATTTGGGCTAACGTATAGTTTTTAGTTTGGTACATTTCAATGGCCCGCTGGACATTGGCATCGGGTTTCCTTGGACGCCCGGGAATAATTCCTTTTTGTTTTGCTTCGTTTAAACCGGTCTTCGTTTTTTCGCTGATTACATCACTCTGGAATTCGACCAGGTGCTGGACCATTGTTTTGAATGAATAGGCGGCAGATTCGCCCGTGTCGATTTCTTCTTTTAAGGACTGAAGATATCCGCCTTTGCTGTCTATTGTATCTAGCAATTCAGCGAGATGTCTTGTGGAATCAGCGAGCACGAAAAGTTTCGTAACGACGATCTTATCTCCTTGTTGTAAGCGATCCATCATTTGATTGAGCAGGAGTCTTTTTTTTGCGGAAGAATGTTCTTCTTTAATTATTACATCGCAATTCATATTTTTCATTTCATTAGATTGCCATGAACAGTCTGGATCTTCTTGAGAAGGTCTCATATACCCGATAAGCATTGCATACTCTCCTAACTGCCGTTCTTACCCCTATCATATCATAAAATTTCGCGAGGCTCTGCAGTTGTCCATTTGGATAAAGCAGGATGAAGAGCAGGAGATTCTGGGAATCTTATTTATAAAAAATAAAGATATAGAGAAGTATTAATCTTCCCAAAAAGATTCCCTTTTGGTCCGATTGGTGATAGACTGTTAACATCGTTTTTGGATTGTGCATCGATTTATAACATATAGCTGAAATGGAGGTTTATTCATTGATTGAAAAGATAAAACGAGAATGGTTTTCAAATATAAAAGGCGATATCCTGGCGGGAATTGTTGTGGCGCTTGCCCTTATCCCAGAAGCCATTGCCTTTTCTATCATTGCCGGAGTTGATCCGATGGTCGGTCTGTATGCATCGTTTACAATGGCTCTGATCATTTCATTTGCCGGAGGAAGACCGGCGATGATCTCTGCTGCCACCGGAGCCATGGCTTTGGTAATGGCTCCATTAGCTCGGGAGTACGGAGTGGAGTATTTATTTGCTGCAGCCATTCTGACTGGAATTATCCAAATTCTATTTGGTGTCTTTAAAATAGCGAGACTTATGAAATTTATCCCTAGGGCGGTCATGATTGGCTTTGTCAATGCTTTGGCGATTCTAATCTTTATGGCACAGGTTCCGAACTTTATAGGTATTTCTACTATGACATATGTGTTTGTTGGTGTCACCTTGCTGATCGTTTATATCGTGCCAAGGTTTTTTAAGGCGATTCCGGCACCGCTTATTGCGATTATCGTATTAACAGTGGCTGCAATCTTTAGCGGGGCTGACTTGAGAACGGTCGGAGATTTAGGAAACATCACGCAATCGCTGCCGTCACTCCTTATTCCAAATGTTCCTTTCACGTTTGAAACGCTTGCTATCATTTTTCCTTATGCGATTTCTTTAGCGATTGTTGGACTTCTGGAGAGCTTACTGACCGCTTCTATTGTGGATGATATGACGGATACGGAAAGCAACAAGAACCGGGAAGCCAGAGGACAGGGAATCGCAAACATTGTGACAGGCTTCTTTGGAGGCATGGCTGGATGTGCTATGATCGGACAATCTGTCATTAATGTGAAGTCAGGCGGAAGGGGAAGATTATCTACTTTTGTTGCTGGTGCCTTTTTAATTTTCCTTATTATTATATTAGGGGACTTAGTCGTGCAGATTCCGATGTCTGTACTTGTAGGAATTATGATTATGGTTTCAATCGGTACTTTTGACTGGGCTTCGTTTTCTTATGTAAGAAAAGCGCCTAAAGCGGACGCGCTCGTCATGTTAGTCACTGTGGCCATTGTCGTTGCGACACATGATTTATCAAAAGGGGTTATCGCCGGGGTTATTTTAAGCGCTGTATTCTTCGTTGCGAAAATTTCAAAACTGAAGGTCAGAAAGCGTACAGAAAACAATCAAGTCAACTATGAAGTGGAAGGGCCATTATTCTTTGCTTCTGTAGACGCGTTTGTGGATGCTTTTGATTATACGGCTGAAAATAAACATATTGTCATTGATTTTTCGACTTCTCATGTTTGGGATGATTCAGCTGTAGGCGCTATTGATAAAGCGGTGATGAAATTACGCGAGAATCATAATCACGTTACTTTGAAGAATCTGAACGCAGCAAGCAAGAAGCTTGTCGATAAGCTGGCTGTATTTAATGATTCTGATACAAAGCTGTCTGCACATTAAGAATGGATAAGGGAATGGAGTGAAAAATCATGTTTAAAAAGATTTTGTTGGCGTTTGACGGATCAGATCATTCATATCGTGCTGCAAGAGAAGCGATTAAAATGGCTTCATTTACTCAAGAAAGTGTGATAGAAGTCATTTATGTTGCTGACTTTGAAAAATCCAAAAGTGATGTACTGCATTCACAAGGAGATACGGAATTCACTAGAAGAATGAAGCTTCAGCCCGTAGAAGAATTAATGAAAGCGGAACAGGTCACATACAAGGTAAAGATCATACACGGAGAACCTGGCCCCTCTATTGTGGAATATGCGAACAAGGAAAAATTTGATTTGGCTGTGATCGGCAGCAGGGGACTGAACACTCTCCAGGAAATGGTTCTCGGCAGTGTGAGCCATAAAGTCGCAAAGCGCGTCACCTGTCCGGTGTTAATTGTGAAATAACGATGTACTGAAATAGGAAAGCTGAGCCTAATGAAAATGCTCAGCTTTTTGTCATCAGTCAAACTTAAATCCTTTTAGTGCATCTGCCAATGCATTGTTGATTGGCTCTTCTTTGTTTTGCTGTTTTAAGTATTTTTGAACGGTCCGTTTATCGACTTTGCCGCGTGACTCTTTCTTCCTGCGTTCTTGGAAGGCCGACAGCTTTTCGCGATGCCCGCATTTACATACAAAGATTTGGCCTTCGCCTTCGCCGCGAAGCTCCAGCTTTTTCTTGCATTTCGGGCAGCGGGCATTCGTAACACGGGATACATTCTTGCGGTGCCCGCATTCCCGGTCTTGGCAAACAAGCATTTTACCCTTTTTGCCATTTACTTCGAGCATCGGCTTGCCGCAGTCCGGACATGATTTTGTAGAGATGTTTTCATGCTTGTATTTTTTAGAGCTTGCTTTAATTTCGGCCACGATTTCTTTCGTATGCTTTTTCATTTCATTAATAAATACATCTTTTTTGAGCCTGCCTTTAGCGATCAGTTCAAGTTTTTGTTCCCATTCAGCTGTTGTAGCAGGAGAACGTAACTCATCTGGAACCAGATCTAACAGCTGACGGCCTTTGGAAGTGATATAAATCTCTTTGCCGCCGCGTTTCTCGATCAAGAAGGAATTAAATAATTTATCTATGATATCAGCACGTGTAGCAACTGTACCGAGTCCGCCGGTCGCTTTTAACGTTTGGGCGAGTTCTTTGCTGCCTGTCTGCATATATTTTGCCGGGTTTTCCATGGCGGATAATAATGCGGCCTCTGTAAAGCGGGCCGGCGGCTTTGTCTGGCCGCTTGTTTGTGCCAGCAGCTTAATCTTTAATACATCGCCTTGTTTAATCTGAGGCAATAATTGTTCTTTTATCTCTTCTGACGCTTCTTCTTCATCAGCGTAATGGCCGTATACTTCTTTCCAGCCGGCATGAAGGACTGTTTTTCCTTTCGCAATGAATTTTTCATCGCCAATTAGGGCTTGTACTGTCACTTGTTCGTATTCATGGGCTGGGAGCAGGACAGCAAAGAAACGCTTTACGACGAGGTCATAGATTTTACGCTCTTTATCCGAAAAAGAAGAATAATTCACGTACCCCTCAGTAGGGATAATGGCATGGTGGTCACTGACTTTGCTGTCGTCTACAAAAGCTTTGGAAGGCTTAATCGGTTTATTTACTATTTTGTTAGCCAGTGAACGATATTCGCGGCCTCCGCATGCTTTTAGGCGTTCAGGTATCGTGCTGACAATATCTGAAGATAAATAGCGGGAGTCTGTACGAGGATAGGTCAGCACTTTGTGAGTCTCGTATAGACCCTGCATAATCCTCAGTGTTTCTTTCGCAGAGTAGCCATATAATTTATTGGCATCCCGCTGCAGTTCCGTTAAATCATAAAGGGCCGGCGCAAAGGATTTTTTCGCTTTGCGGTCAATGGACACTACTTTGGCATCCTTACGATCTAATAATTGAACAATGGTTTCGATTTTTTCTTTGTTGAAGCTGCGGCTGTTATGTTTGGCATCCTGCCACGTTAATTTGATTTGGTCAGCTTTTGCTTCGATGCCATAATAAGTTTGAGGCTTAAAGTTCCTTATTTCGTCTTCGCGTGCAGCGATGATCGCAACAGTAGGGGTCTGAACACGGCCGCAATTCAGCTGTGCATTATATTTCGTTGTTAAAGCTCTTGTTGCATTTAGGCCGATATACCAATCTGCTTCAGAACGGGCTGCGGCTGCGTAGTATAAGTTTTCGTACGCTTGGCCGGGCTTCAAATTTTTAAACCCCTCTTTAATCGCTTTATCAGTCACGGAAGAAATCCATAGGCGCTTTACAGGTTTATTTACTTTGGATTTAGCAAGAATCCAGCGCGCTACCAGCTCGCCTTCACGTCCGGCATCAGTTGCGATAATAATTTCATTCACATCGTGGCGGTTCAATTGAGTTTTCACGGCATTGAACTGCTTGCCAGACTGTTTGATGACGGTTAATTTTAATCGTTCAGGAAGCATGGGCAAATCTTCCAGTTCCCACTTTTGATATTTTTGATCATATGTTTCCGGATCTGCGAGGGTTACTAGATGTCCCAGCGCCCACGTCACAATATATTTGTCGCCTTCTAAATAACCGTTGCCCTTTTTCGTACATTTCAGCACATTGGCGATATCGCGGGCCACGGATGGTTTTTCTGCTAATACTAAACTTTTGGCCATGTTTTCATACTCCTTTAATATCTTGTACCCATTAATATAACACAACTGGAATGGCTGAGCTTTTGAAAAGGGGAGCAAGCTTTTCTAGAGTCTGACTTTTAGCGGGGGTATATTGCTGTACCAAAATAAAGACCGGAACATAGCGTTCCGGTCTTTTCTTGAGCGTGTGCTGTTTAATTGTGTGTTAAAAGTTTTGGGTATGCTTGGTCCCTTTTAGTTAATGCAGATCACCGGGACTGAAAATCGCTTTAAAAATTTCTGGGTTCCTAAGGCGGTTCTGGGACACAGCCGCTCACTCCTTGGGAAACGAATTTTTTATATTAATTTCAAGCATAAGGCTGCAGTTACGGCTAGCGCTGATCACCGGGGCTGAAAATTGCTTCAAAAATTTCTGGGTTCCTAAGGCGGTTCTGAGACATAGCTGCTCACTCCTTGGGAAACGAATTTTTATTCATTTTCTAGCATAGGGCTCCGGTTACGGCTAGCATTGATCACCGGGACTGAAAATCGCTTCAAAAATTTCTGGGTTCCTAAGGCGGTTCTGGGACATAGCCGCTCACTCCTTTGGAAACGAAATTTTTTCTTTCATTTAAAAGCATAAGGCGGAGATTCGTCTAATGCAGATCACCGGGACTGAAAACTGCACTGTCATTCTCATGATTCCATCGGTTGCTGATCGTAATCATTGTCGAATCATCTCCTTTGGTGAGAATGTCTTACAGTAGTATGTATACCACCTCTTATGGATATAAAACCTCTGATGAGAGATTTTTTATGAATAAAATAGTCCTTTTAATTAACATGTTCCCTAGAGCGGAGCAGGGCTTCTTTATATACTTGTTCAGGGAAATTCATAATTCTTAATAATTCAATCGCATTTTTTGTCTTTGAAGGTCCGGCTTTGATTAAGTAATCAAAAATAATTTCATCCTGTATGATTTGCTCTCTAAAATGATGGTTCTCATAGTGGGGCGATAATGAATCTGTCAGTTCTAAGTCATGAGTGGCGGCCATAATTCTTGTTTCTCTTTTATGATGTAAATCAGTTAATACAGATTCTGCTGCGGCGATTCTTTCTATTGTATTGGTACCTTTGAAAATTTCATCAAAAAATAAGTACATGAAAGTATCTGGGCTGTCATTTCTTATCTCAAAAATTCTCTTTAAAGCGGAGATTTCACTCAAAAAATAGCATTGGCCTTTTTCTATATCATCGGACATGGCCATGGAAGAATAGACTAATCCGCGTGTTAGGATTATTTTTGTGCTGGTGCTGGTATTTAAGGCCTGAGACAATATGACATTAAGAGCAATTGTCTTAATAAATGTAGACTTTCCTGAAGCGTTGGAACCAGTAAGCAGAATGTTCTTCACAAAGTCAAAATCGTTTCCTGTTGGCTCGGCTACCAGTGGATGGTAGGCATTATGAATGGTAAGCCCCTTATGATCCGCGTATGTCGGGAAACTGTAAAACGGCAATGTTTTTCTCCATAAAGCAATAGAATAGAACAGTCTATATTTCCTGTGTTTTGCCATGCTAATTTATAAATTTCCCGATTATTGTTTAAAAAATGAATGATGTAATGGAAGACAAAATAATCAATTAAAAATATGGATTTAATAAGTGTGAAGAGCTGAAGTGCCAAGTTACTCGCAGTGGGGTCATCTTTTAACAGCAATACACTTACAAGAGACGCTCTTTTTAATTTGGCCGTTTGTTTTAAAAATGCGGTATTGTTATTCAGCTTTGCTAATTTTCTGGATGTCAGAATGATATTTAAACAATAAAATAGACTTTCAAATTCTTGTTCATTTTTGGAACGGGTCATATAGAAAAGGAATGAGTTTATGAAGGTGCTCAATATAAAGAGGGTAATTCCGATTGAGAATGAAAAGGACATGGCAATCAGCCCAATAACGGGGAGGGCACCGAGAATAAAATATTTTTTTTGACAAAATAATCGGGGTTGCCAAATATATACTTGGAAGAGTCGGCGTAAGTAGATTTCCCTAATCTTGATAGAATCAGGGACAGCTTTACTCTATACGTTCTGTCATTTGTTATTTTATTAATTAAATTTTCGTCAAAGAGATGCGATTCATGGGCTTTTTTCAGTCTGTAAAATAGGGTCTCTTCTCCGGGCGAAGTGAACGTATAATTGATTTCTTCAAATATCTTATTCATGTTAAGATCGTTCCAGGTAATATCATCCACGCAATAATCTTCTTTAGAATTCCTTTTCATGTTTTCATAAAAATTTTTAAATGTTTGGTGGTAATTGATCCTGCTGTCCAGCTTTGCATTCCGATCCCAAAGAGTGAAAACTTCCTTTCTCTTTTTATAAGAGTAAAATGTATTAATTAGTACAGTGATTCCGGTAGCGGCAAGAATCAAATAAAGAAAGAACAAATCCCCCAACCTCGCTTTTTTATACTCCATTATAACAAATAAAAACTATTATTCCATAATATGTATGGTGGTTTGAGGAGATAGGCCGCTAGAGAGTGGACCGGGTTTCACTAAGTCTCTTTTGAAGGAGGCAAACGAAACAGCCCTGTTATAAATACGGAAGAAACCGCATTATAACAGGGCTGTTTTAGAAGCGTCCCAGATAGGAATCGAACCTACGACCTACAGCTTAGGAGGCTGTCGCTCTATCCTGCTGAGCTACTGGGACATGGAAATATAATGAACCGACTCAACTATTATATTTCTAATAACGAAAGATTTCAAGTGTTTAATACCGAGGAATGAAAGGAGAGAGGGGGAAGAATTTCAGATAAACTCTTTCAGGGGGAGGGATTTGTTGTATAATCAAAGTCATAGGACAATAGTAAAATAACTGAATGAATCGGGTGTCTTTTTTAAGACTTAAAAGGGAAGTTGGTGAAATGCCAACGCGGTCCCGCCACTGTAAATGGGAGTCATCAGCCATGCCACTGCATATTTGTGCGGGAAGGGGCTGAGGATAATGATCATGAGCCAGGAGACCTGCCCGGATTCAAACACCTGTAACCTACGAGGATGGGGAAGTGTGTGGCAGACGAAAGATCGATTATATATTGCCATGCGTGCATCTTCCGGGAGGGGGTGCATTTTTATTTTGTCTGACAGTGAAAAAAAGGAGTGCTGAGGCAAAAATGAAGAAAATGTATAGAATTTGGCTGACTGTTTTAACAGCGGCTGTATTGCTTGTCGGCTGTAATACAGCTGATGAAACGAAGAATGCTGATCCTTCAAAGGAAAAAGAGCCGGCACAGGTTCAATCCTTCCCAGTAACGGTGAAGGATGCTATTGGAGAAGAAGTAACGATTGAAAAGAAGCCAGAACGGATTGTTTCCTTAATTCCAAGCAATACGGAAGTGGTATTTGCTCTGGGAAGAGGGAAGCAGGTAGTCGGCGGTTCTGACTATGACAATTACCCTGAAGAGACGAAAGACATAGAAAAGGTTGGCGGAACAGAGCTGAATGTCGAGAAAATCATCTCGTTAAACCCTGATTTAGTCCTGGCTCATGAAAGTACACATAATTCGAATGAGGGTGTCCAGCAGCTGAAGGACGCAGGATTGAAGGTAGTTATCGTCAATGATGGACAAAGCTTCAAAGATGTTTATAAATCAATTAAAATGATTGGGCAGGCAGCAGGGGAGCAAGAAAAGGCAGATCAGCTTGTTGCGGATATGAAGGAAAAGCTGAGCAAGATAGAGGAAAAGGCAAAAGCGATTCCAGAGTCGGATCGTAAGAAAGCGCTTATTGAAGTTTCTCCTGCTCCGGAAGTCTATGTAGCGGGCAAAAATACATTTATGGATGAGATGCTTGCTTTAATTCATGCAGATAACGCAGCTGAAAAGGTCGATGGCTGGGCTAAACTGGATGAAGAAAGTATGATTCAGGAAAATCCTGATGTTATTATTACTACTTATGGCTACTACACGGAAAATCCAGAGAAACAGATACTGAGCCGCAAGGGATGGGAAAATGTCGGGGCAGTGAAAAATGAACAGGTGTACGATGTTCACTCTGATTTGGTGACCCGTTCAGGCCCGCGTCTTGTTGAAGGAGTAGAGGAACTTGCAAAAGCCATCTATCCGGATACGTTTGAAAAATAAAAGCACGTTTGCCTATCTTACGGCTATTCTGTTCTTGATTGTTTCTATTCTTTTGGGAATAGCGGCAGGTTCGGTTTCTGTGCCCCTGCCGGTATTATTACAAATTTTTACGAAAGAAGCACTGCATCTGCCGATTGCTGCAGTTCCTGATGAGACGCTGGCAAATATCGTGATGAATATCCGGCTTCCAAGAGTGCTTCTGGCCGGTTTAGTGGGGGCTTCTCTTGCGATTGCAGGGGCAGCCTTCCAAGGTTTGCTGCGTAATCCGCTTGCTGATCCTTATACACTTGGCGTTTCATCAGGAGCATCGGTTGGGGCCGTTTTAACCATCTTCCTTCATATCTCCCTGCCGTTTTTTGGTGTGCTGACCCTGCCGGCTATGAGTATCTTTTTTGCGATTCTGACGATTTTTTGTGTCAGGGGATTTGCCAAGAAGATCGATCCTGCTTTAAAGGTGGAAACCATTATCCTGACAGGTGTGATTGTTGGTTCTTTTTTAAGCGCTTTTATCTCTTTAATGATTGCGTTGACCGGGGAAGAGCTTCGGCAAATCATCAGCTGGCTGATGGGCAGTGTCTCGATGAGGGGATGGAGCTATGTCCGGATTATTCTGCCATTCTTTTTAGCAGGTTCTATTCTTTTATTGATGAATGCCCGGGAATTAAATGCGATGACATTTGGAGAGGAACGTGCTAAGCATCTAGGTGTGAATGTGCAGAAAAGGAAGCTGGTCATTATGCTGGGAGGGTCGATTATAACGGGTGCCGCTGTGGCTGTTTCTGGTACCATTGGTTTTGTAGGGCTGGTTGTCCCGCATTTGGTCAGGAAACTGCGGGGTCCCGACCACAAGCATTTGCTGCCTCTGTCCATGCTGACAGGCAGCGGTTTCCTTATATTGGCCGATTTGCTGGCACGGACCATCATATCTCCTTCGGAACTTCCGATTGGAGTCATTACTTCTTTAATAGGGGCTCCTGTATTTGCCCTTATATTATTGAATCGCAGGAAGAGAAGGGTTGGGTAGTATGCTTGAGGTGACAGGGTTATCCGGCGGATATGATAAAAAGACTGTTTTAGATACCGTTTCTTTTCATGTAAATAAGGGAGAGATGTTCGGAATTCTTGGCCCTAATGGAAGCGGCAAAACAACACTGCTGAAAATGCTGAGCGGCGTCCTGAATTATCAAAAAGGAATAATCAGCATCAAAGAGAAAAATTTAAGTGATTATACTTCAAAACAGCTGGCAAAAGTGATTGCTGTCCTGCCCCAGCATTCCAGCCTTGCTTTTTCTTATACAGTAAAAGAAACGGTCTCTCTTGGCAGGTATGCCCACCAAACAGGCTGGTTTCACAGCTGGAACGAGGAAGATGAATTCATTGTCCAGACCGTGATGAACCAGACTGGCGTTTCCGCCTTTCAGGACATGTCCTTTGATGAGCTTTCAGGAGGAGAGCAGCAAAGGGTATTGCTGGCGCAGGCGCTTGCACAGCAGCCCGAAGTCCTTATTTTGGATGAACCGACCAACCATTTAGACCTTTCTTATCAAAAGGGACTGCTGGATTTGCTGAGCAAGATGGCGAAAACAGAAGGGCTGACCGTAGTGTCCATCTTTCATGACCTGAATTTGGCCGGCCTGTATTGTGACCGCCTTATGTTATTGGAAAACGGAAAAATTGTCCGGATCGGGCTTCCGGATGAAGTCTTACAGCAAGAGCATATGCAGCAAGTCTATCAAACAAAAATCGTAAAGCAGCCGCATCCTGAGCTGCCGAAGCCGCAAATGTTCATCATGCCGGAAAACGATCAAAGGGACCAAAAGGTGCTGATTGACGGAACCTGTGTGAAAATTTCGCAGGAGATGGCTGTATTGCGGTCGCCCATTCCGCTGAAGACAATGTCATTGGCGGGAACAGGCTGGCACCGGAACTTCGTGAATTGGTACTTGCCTTCTGATTCTGCTAAAGGCTGCTTAGATTTAAGGGCAGGAGGCTTTAACCCTGATGAGACAGTCAGTATGACAGCAGCAGGCTCGGGCATTCCTTCCTGCCGTTTTTTGAAGGGGCCTGGCTTTTCGGTATTCATCATGGTAAGTGCTGATCAAAAGACAGAGGGGTCTTGTGTGAATAGCTGGATTTTTATAAATGGCCAAATTTCGGAGGGAGTCTTCCTTCACAGCCTTGTTACAGCGACTGAAGCAAAAATGAAAGCTTTGCAAGATTTACATGCAAATGCCGCTTCTGCTGGTTCTGACAGCATTCTGATAGCAGCGACACAAAAAGGCCTGCAGGATGCGGATACAGGTTTGCTTATGCAGCAGATTCAAAAAGGAATCTATGACTGTATCATGGAGACCTTTGCAAATAGATAATAAAGGCGGACAGACGAATGGAGGGAGTGCAGCAATGGCCTCTGGAAAACTCATCTTCATAACAGGCGGGGTCCGCAGCGGGAAAAGCCGTTTTGCTGAAGAGGAGGCAAAACGGCTTTTCGATGATACAGGCAGCCGTCTTCACTATATAGCCTGCGGCAGGCGGACGGATCAGGAAATGGAAATAAGAATACAGAGACATCAGGAGGATCGCACAGAAAGCGAAATTCCTTGGACTAATTGGGAGTTTCCGCTGAATATCACACTTGCTGCTGAAAAAGTAAGCGGTAAGTCGGTCGTGTTGTTGGATTGTTTGACCACCTTGCTTGATAATGAACTATTTCTACCTGGGAAAGCGTTGGATCTAGAACATCAGCAGGCTGTCATCCGTAAGATCTTATCTGGTATCCATGCGATTCAAGACAAGGTTCAGTTTTTGATTGTTGTCAGTAATGAGCTGACCATGGATACAGCCTTTGACAATGATGTGCTGCATATGTATAAAAGACTGCTGGGCCTGCTTCATCAAAGCCTTGTTTCGAAGGCAAATGAGGCTTATTTAGTTGAGTCGGGCCTTCCCCTCAAGATGAAAGGAGGGACAGCATGAGAAGTTTTTTGATTGGCCTTCTGATTGATTTACAGTTTTTTACGATCGTTCCAGTCCGCAGGGAGCTCCCCATGGACAAAATCTATATACACAGGGCTATTCAATGTTTCCCGCTGATCGGTCTGCTGTTTGGGCTAGTCATGGCGGGAAGCTTATATATACTGGAAGAATGGACACCGCTTTCGGCCTTGGCGATTGCTTTTTTACTTTGGCTTTTAACCATTATCTGGACAGGCGGGCTCCATCTTGACGGCTGGATCGACGTCAGTGATGCGTTCTTTTCTTATCAGGATAAAGAAAGGCGCCTGGACATTATGAAAGATTCCCGAACGGGCGCCTTTGGAGTCATTTCAGTTATAGTTTTATTGGGAGCCCGTTTTCTATTCATATATGAAATAGCGGAACATCTTCATCAATGGAGCTTCTTTTTGATTATGTTTCTGCCTGTTCTGAGCAGATCGGCTATGGGCTATTTATTATGCAGGCTGCCGCTCGCAAAGCAGGGAGGATTCGGCGCATTTTTTCAGAACGGAGCCGGGAAAGGAAGTCTCTCTCCTTATGGGTTCTTTATACTGGCAGGCATTTTGGCCGGAGTGATCGCAGATAAAGAGCTGGGCAGCATGCTGATCCTGCTTTCTGTTTTCTGCTTTGTGATCCTTTTCTTTTTACAAAGAAAAATTATCCGCTGGTTTGGCGGCATTACAGGAGATGTGATCGGTGCTTCCGTGGAAGGAGTGGAATTAGGGTTATGGATGGTCGTGTGGCTGTTACATTATTTCGTCACGGCCTGACTGAGGTAAATGAGCGTAAAGCTTACCTTGGCTGGAGCGATTCGCCGTTAACGGCGGCAGGTATTGCGGCATTGAACGAACTGAGCGGGAAACTTGATCCATATGATCAGCTCTTCTCCAGCGACTTAGGACGCAGCACGGCAACGGCTTCGATCCTGTTTCCGAATCAGGAGTGCCGCGTAAGCAGCTCCCTGAGGGAAATGAATTTTGGAAGATGGGAAGGAAGAACCTATGAGGAGCTGAAACAGGAGAAAGCCTATCTGGAGTGGCTGGAAGATCCCCTGAAAATGAATATTCCAGAGGGGGAGAGCTATCCGGTTTTTTCAGCGAGAGTAAAGAAAGCTTGGGAGCAAATGGTGAAGGAAGATTTTCGGAATCTGGCAGTCGTGAGCCATGGAGGAGTGATCAGGGAGCTGCTTACTCACTATGCTCCCTATGAACAATCTTTCTGGGACTGGCTTATTCCTCATCATAAAGGTTTTAGGCTTCTATGGCCTGACAGAGAATCAATAAGGAGGGGAGAGCGATGCACTTCGTTACGGGCGGTGCCTATAATGGAAAGGCAGGATGGGTGAAACGGCACATTCCAAACGATGTTTTATGGATTTCGGCCTATCAGGGTGACCCGCTTCCTGAAAATCTTCCCAAAACTAACAATCAATATGCCGTTCTTGAAGGTCTGGAAACATGGATTCGGCAGGATGCTGCCTGCATGGATGCCGCTGGGATTCGAAGGAAATGGCAGGGGATTTTTCGCCTATGGCGAATATGGGAGAAAGAGGAGCCGGGACGGCAGGCAGTTTGGATAGGCACGGACATCACTAAAGGGATCGTTCCTGTTGAGCAGGAAAAACGAGTGTGGCGGGATGCAGCGGGATGGATATTCCAAGATGCTGTATCAGTGGCTGACCGGGTGGATGTTATATGGTATGGCATCGCATCCAAGATAAAATAAGGGGGTTGCCTAAATGAAAATTTATACACGTACAGGTGATAAGGGACAGACAAGCGTAATCGGCGGCAGGCTGGATAAGGATGATATTCGGGTGGAATCTTATGGAACCGTTGATGAAGTGAACAGTTATGTTGGATTAGCTGCAGCAGAGCTGGATCCTTCACTTTTTGCTGATATTCTGGCTGACCTGGAGAAAATTCAGCATGAGCTCTTTGACTGCGGCGGAGATTTAGCCACGGTATCTGAAAAGGCGCCTAGAAAAATGACAGAAGAGGCGATTACTTATTTAGAAGAACGAATTGATCTATTTATTGCAGAAGCACCTGATTTGGAAAAATTCATTCTTCCTGGAGGTTCAAAAGCAGCTGCCATTATCCATATTGCAAGGACCGTTGCAAGGCGAGCAGAGAGGGCGGTCGTCTCATTAATGAAATCCGGTGCGGCCGTTTCTCCTTTCTCCTTACAATACCTAAACAGGCTGTCCGATTATTTCTTTGCTGCGGCAAGAGTCATCAATTTCCGCCTTGGAGTCGGAGATGTAGAGTATATCCGCAGTGCGAATGTTTTTAAAGGCGGGAAGAGAAAGGAAAAAGAATGAAATTGAATATTAGAACAGTTAGTTTGCTTGGCCTATTCATAGCCCTGTCTGGCGCAGGGGGCATACTGAAAATCCCTTCAATAATCGGCAGTATAGCCTTGGACAGTTTTCCGGCTCTGATTGCAGCTGTTTTACTGGGACCATGGGCCGGAGCAATTGCGGGAGGGCTCGGCCATTTGCTATCCGCATTAATGGCCAGCATGCCGCTCGGTCCCTTCCATTTTTTAATCATGCTGGAGATGGCCGTACTCATTTGGCTGTTCGGGTATTTGTATCGGGCGGGAAAAGCATTTGCTGCCAGTCTTCTGTTTTTTGCAGGAAATGGGTTTATCCTGTCGGTCCCGTTTATCTATATTATCAGCATGAGCTTTTATGCAGCGCTGCTTCCAGGGATGCTGGCGGCAACCGTTATAAACCTTTTGCTTGCGCTCATTCTGCTGCCTCGCCTAAAACCGATTTTTGGAAAACTTGAAAATGGAGGGATGAAAGAATGAGGGATGCGCTTGTCCTTCCTTTTTCATCTGACCATTCTCTGATTGTGACAGCGGATAACAGCGGGGGAATCGGGCTGAAAGAATGCGATGCTGTTCATGTTCCACATGAAACATTATCGTACTATTCTTTCAGGGTGGCAGTCATGGAATGCATGGCAGCAGGAGGCGAGCCGATTGCAGCTGTTATTCAAAATTTCTGCGGGACAGAAGCCTGGGAAGGACTGCGGGCTGGGGTCCGAAAGGGAATGAAGGAATTAGGTATGCATTTTGAAGTAACAGGAAGTACGGAGAGCAATATTCCTCTGCTTCAATCGGCTCTCGGCATAATGATTGTTGGCAAAAAAATGATAGCGCCCGAGGGTACAGCTGATTCTGAAGGAAAAAAGGCTGCCTTGATCGGCCGGCCTCTTGTGGGACAAGAGGTCATTGATGAGGAAGATTGGATTGCCCCTCTTTCATTATTTAAATGGTGCTGCGATACAGCAGGAATGGATGTTTGGCCGGTCGGATCAAAAGGAGTCGCTCATGAATGGAAAAGATTTAGGGGCGATGTTTCTGTGAGCAAAGCGGATATACCATGGACTAAATCTTCCGGACCGTCCACTTGCTTTCTGATCTCCTATCATCAGAATCTGGAAACAGAAATCCGTCAGAAAGCTGGCCGGCATTTTACGGAATTATAAAGGGAGGAGAGCGCCAGTGGCTTCAGGAAAAACAAATGCAATGAGAATACTTGATAAGCTGGGCATAGCCTATGAATTGCTGCATTACCAAAGCAATGATGGAAAGATAGACGGTGTATCGGTCGCTGAAAAGATTGGGGCGCAGGCTGAGAGTGTCTTTAAAACGCTTGTAGCCATTGGAACTTCGCGTCAGCTGTACGTATTTGTCATACCGGGTGCTGAAGAACTCGATTTAAAGAAAGCGGCAAAGGCTGCCGGAGAGAAGAAAATAGAAATGCTCCCATTAAAAGATCTTCTCAAAAACACAGGTTACATCCGCGGCGGCTGTTCTCCTGTAGGAATGAAAAAACAGTATGAAACATTTCTCGATCAGTCTGCAGAAAGACAGCCCTTCATCATTGTGAGCGGCGGAAAAATCGGTACACAGATGAAATTGAAGCCAGAGGGTCTGATCCAGGCAGTAAAAGCACGTTTCGTTCCATTAATTAAATAGCGCTTAGACTTCCGAACCTTTGGGAAGTCTTTTTTTATGCCGGCAAATTATAAGGCTGGGCCTTTCACCCATTCCTGTTAAGAAGCATACGCTACCTGGAAAGCAAAGCGGTCATAAAGGAGAGTGCACAGAGTGACTGGGAAAGCATTACATTATTTTGCAGGAGGAAACACAGCGAGAGGATACTGCAGTTTATATGAATCTAATTTTACAGGGCTTGAAAAGCTTTTTATTTTAAAGGGAGGCCCGGGTACAGGAAAATCAACTTTAATGGAAAAGTCAGCGAAAAGCTGGCAGGCGAAAGGCTATGACGTAGAATACCTGCATTCATCGCTTGATTCTGATTCCATTGAGGGTTTTGTGATTCCTGCCCTGAAAGCCGGAATTGTGGATGGAACGGAGCCGCATGTGATTGAGCCTAAGGCACCGGGAGCGGTCGAAGAGTATGTAAATGCAGGATCTGCCTGGGATTCAGCGATGCTGGCTGCTGAGAGAGCGTCTATACTTCGGCTGAAGAACACAAGAAGCAAAGCCTTCGATACAGCTTATGCCTGTTTTAAAGAAGCATTGGAAATTCATGATGAATGGGAAAAGATTTATCTTGCCAATATTGAATTTTCGAAGCTGAATGCTTTAACGGATAAGCTGATTGACTCTTTTTTTGGAGAGATATACTTAAATAAACAGGCAGAGGTAAAACACCGCTTTCTTGGTTCAGCCACGCCTTCCGGTGCTGTCGATTTTGTTCCCAATCTGACAGAAACGGTCAAGAGACGTTATTTTCTTAAAGGCCGGCCTGGTTCAGGCAAGTCTACGATGCTTAAGAAAATTGCAAAAGAAGCAGAAAAGCGTGGGTTTGATACGGAAATGTATCATTGCGGATTTGATCCCAACAGTCTGGATATGGTCATTGTACGGGAAATAGGCGCGGCCATTTTTGACAGCACAGCCCCTCATGAATATTTCCCGGTCCGTGAAGGAGATGAGATTATCGATATCTACAGCCAGGCGATTCTTCCCGGGACAGATGAAATATATGCAGAGCAAATCAAAGATGTATCCGGCAGATATAAGTCTAAAATGACTGAAGCGACAGATTTTTTGAGCAAGGCAAAAGAAGCGCATGATCAATTAGCCGCAATATATACAGAGGCAACAGATTTTTCAGTCATTGAAAACCTTCAGACAGAGATGGATAAAACGTTTGAAAAACTCAGCAAGAAGCGGCAAGAGAAAATATAAAGGCTATCTGGATTATTCATGCTGGTTTTTCGTGTGTCCTTATCGTATATCGGTTAAAATATAGGAAGGGATATACGGAAGGAGGAGCAGCTGTGATTCGAACGATTGCCATTGATATGGACGGAACGCTATTAAATGAGGTGCAGCAAGTCAGCAAAGCAAATGGTGCTGCTATACGAGAGGCCCAGAACTGC
Source organism: Bacillus massiliglaciei (assembly GCF_900098925.1). Classification (GTDB taxonomy): domain Bacteria; phylum Bacillota; class Bacilli; order Bacillales; family DSM-1321; genus Peribacillus; species Peribacillus massiliglaciei. Next base: position 318,515 of record NZ_LT622359.1, read on the forward strand.
GGAATTGAAGTGGTTATAGCAACAGGAAGGTCGAAGGAGGAAGCGCGCTATTCCTTAAAACAGGCAGGGCTCGAAATGCCTGTCATTTGCATGAATGGCGGAGCTCTTTTAAATACAGAAGATGAAATAATTGTTTCTAATCCACTTGATCGAACTATCGTTCAGGAAGCTGTCTCCCTGCTGGAAAGCCGGGATGCATATTTTGAAATTTATACGAATCAAGGAGTTTTTACAAGGAAGTTTGAGGTGTCAGTTGCGGTCCTGACTGATATTTTTGTCTCGGCCAACCCGGACCTCAACCCTGTAAAAGTACAGGAATTTGCGGAAGAAAGACTAACGTTGGGACAAATGAAAAAAGTTCATCGGTATGAGGATCTATTGGAAGATGAGACGATTGAATATTATAAGCTCCTCATCTTCTCTAATGATTACGAGATGCTTGGCGAAACAGCTTCCGGTTTAAAAAGCTTTAAGGGAGTGGCCGTTACTTCTTCAGGACGGGAAAATATTGAGATGACGAGTGAACATGCTCAAAAGGGAATCGTCCTTGAGCAATATGTAAAGTCAAAGGGGAAATCGATGGCAGAGACGATGGCCATAGGGGATAATTTTAATGATATTTCCATGTTTGAGCGTGTCGGCAGATCAGTAGCGATGGGAAATGCACCGCTTGAAATTCAAAAACTGTGCGATGAAGTCACAGCAAAAAATACGGAAAATGGGGTAGCGCTGGCTATTCGTAAAGTTCTCGATTAATGGAAAAAAGGCCCGTTTTAACCAAAAATCTATAGTAGAGATTAACTCAAGCCCTGGGAAACCGGGGTGTTTTTTTTGCAGAAAAACGTAAAATATCTTTGTGAAGGACTTTACATTTTAATCAAAAAGCATTATAGTTACCTAGGTAACTATTGTTCGGAGGAGAATTCGATGCCATTTCACGATCAGTTTTTCCATCGTTATTTACAAGTTTCCCGTTCTTTTACTAAAGCCCTGAATGGCTGTCTTGCCGAGATTAATCTTTATCAATCGCAATGGTCTATCATATTTTATTTAAGCAATTATGGCCCTTCTGCACTTGTGGAGATCAGCAGCTATCTGGATGTTGAAAAACCGACGATTACCCGTACAGTCAATCGGCTGGAAGAACGGGGGTTAGTTGAGCAGATTTCAGCTAAAGATAAACGGGAAAAGAAAATTCAGCTGACATCGATGGGCAAGGATATTTATGAAGAGGGATGCCGGATTGTCGACAGCTTTGAAGCGAATCTGCTTGAAGGGATTCCGGAGGAAGAGAGAAAGACGATACTGGGAGCCCTCGATCAATTAGAAACGAAATTAAAGCAATAAAGGGGAGTTAAATAGCAATATGAATTCAAAACCAAAATTATGGACGAAAGATTTCTTAATCATCGCTTCGACTAATTTCTTTGTTTTTCTTACCTTTTATGTATTGATGGTCACTTTGACGATTTATACAGTGAAATCTTTTCATACATCTACCAGCCTGGCTGGACTTGCTTCTAGTATTTTTGTTCTGGGAGCGGTTCTCGTAAGACCGCTTGCCGGTAAAATGATCGATCAGGTCGGACGAAAGAAGCTTCTGTTAATCGGACTTATTATATTCTTTCTTTCCTCCATTGTTTATTTCCAAGCTGACAGTTTAACATCCCTATTCGTTATTCGCTTTATCCATGGGATTGCCTTTGGGCTGGCAACAACAGCTACTGGTACGATTTCTGCTTCCATTATCCCTGATCAGCGCCGAGGGGAAGGGATGGGGTATTTTGCCATGAGTACAAACCTAGCAATGGCCTTCGGTCCGTTTATTGGATTATTTATTACTCAGCATTTCAGCTACAATGCTATTTTTATGACGGCGGTTGTTTTTTCCGGGCTGTCACTTGCCGCTACCTTGTTCTTGAAAGTACCGAAAGTGCAGGCTGCTGCAGAAAGAGGGAAATCATTTAAACTTAGTGATTTCTTCGAAAAAACGACGATGCCGATTGCCTTGCTGATGCTTATTATCGGATTTATTTATTCAAGTATTCTTTCCTATCTCAGTTCTTATGCAGAGGAAATTAATCTGGTCAGCACGGCAAGCTTTTTCTTTGTATCGTTTGCTATCTTCTTATTGATTTCACGGCCTTTCACTGGACGGATGTTTGATATTAAAGGCGAAAACAAAGTCATTTATCCTTCTCTTGCACTGTTTGCCATTGGTCTGTTTTTGTTAAGTCAGACTCATATTGGCCTAAGTTTATTGATTGCAGGAGCTATTATCGGAGTTGGTTACGGGACATTCCAGTCCAGTGCCCAGACCATTGCTGTCCAAGAAGCGCCAAGACATCGAATCGGCCTTGCAACATCTACGTTCTTTGTCTTTTTTGATACAGGAATCGGAGTAGGGCCGTTTATTTTAGGATTTGCTGTTCCGTATACAGGATTCCGCGGCCTGTATTTAGCTATGGCAGGTCTGGCTGCTCTCAGCATTCTGGTCTATTATTTTGTTCATGGAAAAAAAGCACAGAAGAGAAAATCAGGGCATCATGCTTCAAAAGAGATTTTGAATTAAATTTTTATCAGGATGTATAAAAAGGAACGAGAGGGGGGAATACTTATATCATGATTATTTTTTCCAAAGTAATCCCCCTTTTCTTAACCTGTCCATTTTGGGCGGGTTTTTTTTATGGTTTAAAACTTTCCGTGTACACAGAATTTATAATATAAAACAATATGTATTGATTGAAAAACAGAAATATTTTATTGAAAAACGATAAAAAATGAACTACAATCAAATGGACGATAATTTTGTGAGGTGTTTTTTATGAAACGCGGAACGACATTCTCCCTTAAAGATAGCTGTTATTCTTATGGGTGTTCCGATTCTTGCTTTATGTATTTTTTTAGTGCCGGAAATAGCGGGTTTTACAGCAGAATTGTATCCAGATCATGCGTATCTCAAATATCTTATTTTCATTGATTTGTATGCAACGGCCATTCCTTTTTATTTGGCTCTGTTTCAGGCTTTTAAACTTTTACGTTATATTGACAAGAACAAAGCGTTTTCGGATTTATCAGTATGGGCTTTGAAAAATATTAAAAATTGTGCCCTTACAATCAGTGTCCTCTATGTATTAGGTCTGCCGTTATTCTATCTTATCGCGGAGGCGGATGACGCACCGGGCATCATTCTCATCGGACTGATCCTTATTTTTGCATCAATGGTGATTGCCGTCTTTGCAGCGGTTCTGCAGAAGCTTTTAAAAGAGGCGATAGATATTAAATCAGAAAATGATTTAACAGTTTGAGGTGAAAAACTTTGGCGATTATAATCCATATCGATGTGCTGCTGGCTAAAAGGAAAATGAGTGTTACCGAACTTTCAGAAAAGGTTGGAATCACAATGGCGAATCTTTCTATTTTGAAAAATGGAAAAGCAAAGGCGATTCGATTCTCAACACTGGAGGCTATCTGTAAGGCATTGGAGTGCCAGCCAGGAGACATATTAGAATATAAAAGAGAAGAGGAGTAACAATCAGCAGATGTAGGCAGACCCGAGCTGTGCCCACCTGCAAGCGTCCTTGAAACGGAAATCCATACAGCCCCAACAAAAAAATCAAATTTCCCTTTGAGGAAATTTGATTTTTTGTAATAGACCCGGGCTGTTTTTTATTTTGCCCGGCAGGCTTCCATATGGGGCCAGTTGAGATTCTTTTAAAATTTGTAGGTCCACAAACGCTCAAGCCGAATCCAATTCAGCAATTCAGCATCCTGATTTTCGAATTTCTCTTTCCAAGTAGAAACCATGGCCTCTGTTTGAGAACGGTGAGCCGTGATGGCATCAATCTTTTTCTGTTCAGCTGCCGTAATATCATGAATGATGTCAGGCTCTCCTAATTTTTCAACACAATTGTTGGAAAAGGCTACGCAATATAGTTTCGGACGGTCTTTTTCAGGAATTCGTTCAACTGCCCGTACGACTGCCCGCCCGGTTGCTTCATGGTCTGGATGGACGCTGTAGCCAGGATAAAAGGTGATGACCAAGGATGGCTGGAGCTCTTCTATTGCTTTGCTGAACATCTCTGTCAGCTTTTCATCATCCTCGAATTCTACCGTTTTGTCCCTAAGTCCCATCATCCGTAAATCTTGTATCCCGATGGCTTCCGCAGCATCAAGGAGCTCCTGTTTTCTGATTTTTGGCAGGGATTCTCTGGTGGCAAAAGGAGGATTTCCGAGATTTCTTCCCATTTCTCCCAGGGTCAGGCACATATAAGTGACAGGTGTGCCTGCTTCAATATGTAAAGCAAGTGTGCCGGATACTGAAAAAGCTTCATCATCCGGATGCGGAAAAGCTACTAACACATGGCGTTCTTTTTCCATTTTAATTAATCTCCTTTCTTTCATTCAAACGGGCTTTCGCTTACCTGTAAAGAAACGGCGAGTTTGCCGGTGAAATCAAGTCCTGCAAGCAGCAAGCGGCCCTCATTGTCGATTTCGTAATGGGTCAGTCCTTCTGCATATACCCAGCCAATCGCAAGTTTCAGGCCTGCACGGTAAGGGCCTTCTCCTATAATCTTTCCGTGTTCATACTGCAGGAAAGCATTTCGGATATAGGCGCCAGCTGAAAAAAATGATTCGTCATGATGGCTTGCGTATGCTCCATTCGTTGTTTCTAAATGAAGGTAGACATCCTTTTTTGCGAAAGAGTCAATCGCCTTTTGAACCTCTTTCTGTTCGATAGGTATCATCATATATAGTTCCTCCTCCAAGAAGAGCTGTTTATTGAACATTGTACTAAATAGAAGCCAAAAAAGCGAAAAAGGCCGCTCAACAGTCTGAGTTAGCCTTTTTCCTCATCTTTTTTACTTATTTTTGACTCCATATTTATGATAGGCACCATGATTAACAGGACCTACGAATTCATTCATTTTCCATCCATGGCGGACCGCTTCAGTAATGAAGTCTTTTGCCGTATAAATGGCTTCTTTAACGGATTTTCCTTGGGCAAGCTCTGCGGTAATTGCTGCAGAGGAAGAACATCCTGCTCCGTGGGTATAAGTGGTCTCGATCCGTTCGGATTCGAGGATTTCGAATTCTGTTCCGTCGTAGAGCAAGTCAATTGCCTTTTCGTGATCCAGTTTGTTTCCGCCTTTGATCAGGACGTATTTTGCGCCCAGGGCATGAATCTTTTCAGCAGCTGCTTTCATATCGTCAATGGTGCGAATTGGAGCTGTTCCGGCAAGCTGTGATGCTTCAAAAAGGTTTGGTGTCACAACGGTTGCTCTTGGAACAAGAACATCACGGAGTGCAACAGCTGTCTCTGGATGAAGAACTTCATCTTCGCCTTTACATACCATGACCGGATCGATAACAACCTTGTCCAATTTTAATTCATCTATCTTCCGGGCAACCAATTCAATAATCTCTACAGAACCGAGCATGCCGGTTTTCATAGCATCAATTCCGACGGAAAGGATTGTTTCCATCTGTGCTTCTACCACTTCTGCCGGTGTCGGGAAAACGTTATGGGCCCAGCCGTTTTTTGGATCCATTGAAACAATGGTTGTTAAAGCGGACATGCCGTATACGCCGAACTCTTGAAAGGTTTTTATATCAGCCTGAAGTCCGGCACCGCCGCTTGAATCCGATCCGGCTACTGTCATTGCTTTCTTCAATGTCATTTTAAATCCCCCTTGGGTGAATAGAAATGTGCGAAATATCAGAAAGGATCGATATATCTTAGTTTAAGAATATAATATTCTGTAATGAATGTAAAACAAGAAAACCGACAGAAGACTCCCATACAGCCCGGCCGTTCCTGCATCGACTCAGTCCTTCTCTGGGAAAGTGAGAAAAGCCTGCTAAAAAGGAAGAAGAACGGGCATCTTAGTATTATTATTCTTCAAATTGATTTACAATATAAATAGTAGATGGACTTATAAACGATCTATGATGAAACTCCACTCAAAGGATGAGGAACATGAATTACGAAATTACGGACAAACCCATCTTAATACAAGATGTGATTGATAAAGTAGTCAGCCGCAACGCAGGAGCTGTAACTACATTTATTGGGACTGTCAGGGAAATGACCAAGGATAAGAAAACCTTGTTCTTAAAATATGAAGCCTACGTGCCAATGGCTGTAAAAAAACTGGAGCAGATTGGCCAGGAAATTAATAAGCGCTGGCCGGACGCGCAAACCGCCATCACCCACCGGGTCGGGAAATTAGGCATTAGCGATATAGCTGTGGTGATTGCAGTCAGCACCCCTCATCGAAATGATGCTTATGAAGCAAACCGTTTTGCGATTGAGCGGATTAAAGAAATCGTGCCAATTTGGAAAAAAGAACACTGGGAAGATGGCGAAGAATGGGTTGGAAATCAGCTTGAAACGGTTTCTTATCCATCGGGCAAACCGGAAAAGGAGGATTTGGATGATTAAAGTACTATTGTTCGCGCAGCTTCAAGAGTCTGCCGGCAAATCAGAGGTCTCTCTTGATGGCGCCGGCCTGACGATTGCCCAATTAAAAGCGAGACTTTCCACTGATTTTCATTTAGAGGGTCTCGACTCTGTGATGACGGCTGTGAATGAAGAGTTTGCAGATGATGAAACCGCTCTGGAGGATGGGGACACAGTTGCCTTCATTCCGCCGGTCAGCGGAGGATAAGGCAGGAGAGAGAAAATGAGCGAAAGATATTCACGGCAGGAGCTATTTAGCCCCATTGGAGAAGAAGGACAGCGCCGAATCGGCAGTAAGCACGTGTTACTGGTCGGAGCCGGTGCGCTTGGTTCGGCAAATGCAGAGGCTATGGTCCGGGCCGGTATCGGCAAACTGACCATTATTGACAGGGATTATGTAGAAGAGAGCAACCTGCAGAGACAGCAGCTCTATACCGAACAGGATGTCAGGGATCAGCTGCCAAAAGCAGAAGCTGCGAAGCGGCATTTGAATGAGATCAACCAAAGTGTGGAAGTGGTCGCCAAGGTTATGGATGCTAATCCGAAAAACATGGATGCTCTCACTGAAGGGGCAGATTTAATCATAGACGCAACAGATAACTTTGAAACACGGATGATGCTGAATGATTTATCTCAGAAACATAAGATTCCCTGGATTTATGGCGCCTGTGTCGGAAGCGTAGGAATGAGTCTGACCATTCTGCCCGGAAAGACGCCTTGCCTGCATTGCCTGCTGAAATCCCTGCCGATACAAGGACTTACATGCGATACTGCGGGCATCATTGGGCCGGCGGTAACCATGGTGGTGGCACATCAGGCAGCTGAAGCGCTGAAAATCCTGACCGAAGATTGGGATTCCGTCAGGGCTAGCTTTGTTACCTTCGATCTCTGGAAGAATCAATATCAAACCATTAAGCTTTCTAAGGCAAAAAAGAGGGATTGCCTTTCATGCGGAGAAGAACCGACATATCCTTTTCTAAAGGCTGAAAATGCTACAAAAACCGCAGTCCTCTGCGGCCGGGATACGGTTCAGATACGTCCGCCGAAACAGGCGGATTTAAGGTTGGACAGGCTTGCGGAAACGCTGTCCAAAAGCGGATTCTCGGTAAAAGGAAATCCGTTTCTTCTGTCTGTCCAACAGGATAATCAGCGGATAGTCATATTTAAAGACGGACGGGTGCTGATTCATGGAACGAAGAATGTGGATCAAGCCAAATCGATTTACCATCGTATTTTAGGATAAAGCAAAAAAGGGCTGTCCGATTGAAGGACAGCCCTAATCTATGTGAATTAATTAGCAGCTACTACCACTACTTTGCCTTTGTCCAGTTCCACTTCATATTGAGCAGCCTCTGCTTCTGTTAATCCAAGATTTTCAAAACGGTTGCGAAGTTCATCTCCGCGCGATTTGAAAAGGTTGCTGACCGAATCCATTAATCCCTGTTCTTTCAATCCAACACTTTCTGTATCCGTGTTTTCTGTCAGGTGCTCTGAGCGGTCCTTATCATGGGCGAATAAGTAAATATTGTCTTTTTCAAAACCTCCGGCATGCACTAATTGATCAATTTTTTCTTTAGCTTGGACTCCGTTTTCTACTACGTGTACTTGATACATATCCAATTCCTCCTTTAATTTTGGTATCTTCTAAGGTCATCGCCTTTAGCGGCTCTACTATATATGTAGCCGTTCATCGTACGAGATAAACATGAACGGCCCGAATAAGGCATCTCTCTTTTGTTTGTCCTATAATGGGGTAATAAAAAGAATAGAATGCTAGATTAATCTTTGGAAATGGATGAAAGGGTGAAAAAATCATGAGCAAGAAAATCTTGAAAAATGATTGGGAACCATTATTGGCAGATGAGTTTGAAAAACCTTACTATCAGAGTCTTCGGGAATTTTTGAAGATAGAATATAGAGAACAACGGATTTATCCGGAAGCAGTAAATATATTTAATGCTCTTCATTACACACCATATGAAGAGGTAAAAGTGGTTATACTGGGGCAGGATCCTTATCATGGACCAAATCAGGCCCATGGACTGAGCTTTTCCGTACAGCCGGGTGTCAAATTGCCTCCTTCGCTTCGCAATATTTTTAAGGAATTGCATGAGGATCTGGGGTACAGTGTACCGAATCACGGCTGCCTGATTGATTGGGCTAAGCAAGGGGTTCTGCTGCTGAATACGGTATTAACCGTGAGGGAGGGGCAGGCGCATTCCCATCGGGGAAAGGGGTGGGAAACCTTTACAGACCAGGTTATACGCAAACTGAGTGAACGGGAAAAACCGGTCATATTTATTTTATGGGGAAAACCGGCACAGACGAAAATGTCTTTAATAGATACGGAGAAACATAAAATCATTATGTCTGTGCATCCGAGTCCGCTTTCAGCCAGCCGTGGTTTTTTTGGGAGCAGGCCCTTTTCGAAAACGAATGAGTATCTGAAGGAAATAGGCGAAGAAGAGATTAATTGGCAGCTTTCCGACATTTCTCATCCATAAGAAGGAGCGGGAACGGCTCAAAGAGGGGACTGAATCAAGTGAAGCGCATTAATTGCATGGCTTGCAAACATTATTATGTAACGTGGGATCCGAATTTTCCGAAAGGATGCAGGGCTTTCCAGTTCAAGACTGCAAAACTTCCATCGGCGGAGGTATTTCGTTCTTCGGGACAGCCCTGTCTTAAATTTGAACCTAAATCATCTTCCGTAAAAAGATAGGGAGATGGAAAGTTCCTTTCTGTTTTGGATTTTGTTAAACTGAATGCAAAGAGCCCCCTGTTAAAAACCTGAGATCATCGGGTGCATAGGCGGAATGATACGAGGTGAATGTTTATGGATATTCCATCAAAGCTGCTGCTCAGCAAAATGGAAGAACTGATCTCTAAGGCAAGAGAAGCAGAAACTAATGATAGCTTTAAGGGGTATATACTGGCAATTCAGTCCCTTTGCGAAGTGATGACTGACGATAAAACGGCCCCGGTCTTTCAGGCTGGCCTGAAACCTCAGGCTTTCCCGTCTCCGCATCAGCCTGAACCAGTCAAGATGGATGAAGCAAACGGTCCATCTCTATTTGATTTTTAATTTTTTGTTGTTCTTAGATTAATGATTTTCTTCAGAGGAGAAAATCATTTGAGATGAATCTGCAGTCCGCAAAAGCTTTTGGATAGCCTATAGGTGCGAATTACATAACAAGAAAATGACTTGATTTTACTTAAAGGAGAGAGCATAGATGAAGGTGTTCATTATTATAGGGGCAATTAATGCTTTTTTGGCTGTCGCATTGGGGGCTTTTGGAGCGCATGGCCTTGAAGGGAAAATTCCTGATAAATATTTGCAGATCTGGCACACTGGTGTAACCTATCAAATGTTTCATGCGGTTGGTTTGCTGATCATTGGTCTGCTGGCTGCTAAAATACCGGGATCACTTTTAAATTGGTCAGGCTGGCTGATGCTTATCGGCATTATTCTGTTCTCAGGCAGCTTGTATGTCTTAAGTCTCACCCAAATCAAAGTGTTGGGAGCGATCACTCCGCTTGGAGGAATATCGTTTCTGGTTGCATGGATTCTGATTGTTGCGGCTGCCTATAAGCATTTATAAGACATTAGGCTGTATGATATAAAAGTAGTGCCGCTTGCATAAGCGGCACTGCTTTTTATCGTCTGAGGAGGAGTGTCGTTTATCTCGGCGGATAAGAAACGAGCCCTGTTCCCCCATATGGATATTCATATTCAATTTCCTCATCAAACGTAATATAGTCAAGGTACACCATCGGGATTAAATATCTTTTTCCGGACTGTGGATCGCTTAGGATGAGATGGTCCCGGCCAGCCGCCTCTATTAATCCCTTGAAAATTTGGGCATTCCATTCTGTATTATTTTCAAAGGTGGCATAGACGGTGGCTAATTTCCCTTTATTCAGACGCAGTATATTCTCAATGTAAGATTCTTGCACGGGAAGCATCCCGGGAACTTGGGGCCCTCCTGCAGAAGGACTGGTCTGGAATGATCCTCCGGTTCCCCCTGCAGTGCCTTGCACGGGCATTTGCGGATACTGCTGCTGGTACGGGTTCATTTGGCTTCCAGACTGTCGGTATCCAGAGGACGGGTCTGAAGCCGGGATATAGGAATTCGTATTTGAATTTGTACCATAAGGATAGCCGCCATAAGGATTAGAACCATTTTGAGTCATTTCTTTCCCTCCTGAAAATTGCATAATAAAAACAATTGATAATTCCCTTAAAAAAGCCATCCTATCAGGTCGAGACAAAGGAACTTGCAATCAGACTGTGATCCAAGTTTCTTTTCCGATGAATTAGTTTTCTGTATGGATTGGCTCTGATTATCTGGAATCCTGAAATTATCTCTGTTTCATATGTATGGAGGAATGATTCTGATTAGACCAAACAGTTTTGCATGCTTAAAAAAAGAGGGTTCAGATGTGACTCTGAATCCTCTGTTTCTTTTGCTAATTTATACATAAAGGAAAGAAGGAACTTTATCTTCTTCCAAAATAGGGCCGACAAAGAAAGAACCGAATTCACCGTATCTGGCACTTACTTCATCAAAACGCATTTCATAAACTAACTTTTTGAATTGAAGGACATCATCAGCAAAAAGGGTTACGCCCCATTCATAATCATCAAAGCCGACAGATCCGGAAATGATTTGTTTCACTTTGCCTGCATAGCTTCGGCCAATCATGCCGTGTGAACGCATAAGATTCTTACGTTCCTCCATTTCGAGCATATACCAGTTGTCATTGCCTTCGCGGCGCTTGTCCATTGGATAGAAGCAGACATATTTTGATTTAGGCAGAGTCGGGTACAGCCGAGCTCGCACATGCGGATTTTGATATGGATCTTCATCGCTCTGTCCTGCCAGATAATTGGACAGTTCGACAACAGAAACGTAAGAATAGGCAGGAATTGTAAACTCAGCCAGCTTCGTTTTGTTGAATTCGGATTCAATGGCATTTAGTTCTTCCATTGTCGGGCGGGCGAACATCAGCATAAAGTCTGCCTTTTGTCCTACAATGGAATAGAGGGCATGGCTGCCTTCGTTATTATTTTGAACCGTGTTCCATTTATCTAGCAATCCTTGAAATTCGGAAATAGCTATTTCTCTTTCGTCGCTTGAAAGGGTTTTCCATGATGACCAGTCCATCAGGCGGAAGTCATGCAGACAGTACCAGCCATCTAATGTTTGTGCTGCTTCGCTCATTACAATCACTCCTATAGTCTAATATAACAATAATATAACACAGTTTATTGGACAGGCCCTTAAAAAGGCATGCCTGCACCGTTTTGTTCAAAGAATATCCATATTTAGCATGGCCCCTATGTTTGCTTTTCAAACCCTCTGTCAACCAGGAAAGGATTGTATTTTGTCTGGACTTAAGCTTAAGATGAAAAGGGATTGGACGTGTTATTCACTGTACGGCTTAAGGGTATAGATAGAGAAGTACTGAATAAGGAGATGTTATGGATGATTGATCTTTTTGATGATTTAAAAAGGAAAGCATCAGGGCTTAATGTAAGAATTGTATTTCCGGAGGGGAACGATGAAAGGATATTAAAGGCGGCGGGCAGGCTTGCTAAAGAGCAGGTGCTAACGCCGGTTTTGGTAGGAAATATTGAGCGGATTCAGGAGCAGGCAAAGGATTTGAAGGTTTCCCTTGAGGCTGTTGAAATCTATGATCCGTACAGTTATATTATGAAAGATGAAATGGCTGCTGCTTTTGTTGAAGTCCGTCAAGGAAAAACAACCGAAGAGGAAGCAAGAGAGATTCTTCTGGATGTCAATTATTTTGGGACAATGCTTGTCCATATGAATCAGGCGGACGGAATGGTGAGCGGGGCTGCGCATTCTACAGCGGATACTGTCCGGCCGGCGCTGCAGATCATTAAAACAAAATCGGGCGTTAAGAAAACCTCTGGTGTTTTTATTATGGTCCGGGAAGAGGAGAAATACATTTTTGCGGACTGTGCGATTAATATTGCACCAGACAGCAATGATTTAGCTGAAATTGCTATAGAAAGCGCGAAAACGGCCCAGCTGTTTGATGTGGATCCACGAGTAGCCTTATTAAGTTTTTCTACGAAGGGTTCGGCTGTTTCTCCTGAAACCGATAAAGTAGTCGAAGCGGTTCGAATAGCCCAGAGCAGGGAACCGCAGCTGATAGTAGACGGAGAATTCCAATTTGATGCAGCTTTTGTTCCTTCTGTAGCGAGAAGCAAAGCACCTGATTCTTTAATACAGGGCGATGCCAATGTCTTTATTTTTCCTAGCCTTGAAGCCGGCAACATCAGTTATAAAATGGTTCAGAGACTGGGCGGATTTGAAGCGGTCGGACCTATTTTGCAGGGGCTGAACAGACCTGTCAATGACCTTTCGAGGGGATGCAGCGAAGAGGATGTTTATAAGCTTGCCCTCATAACAGCTGTTCAGTCCTTCGCCTCTAAATAATGAGGCAGTTCAACAAGAGGAGAAAATCGTATGAATGATAGTAAAACCTTATTAAATCAGCCTGAGTGGAGGGTGATTGACCAGTCCTCCATCGGCCCGCATTTTCAGGCGCTTCAGTCCTTTGCAATGGATGATACGCTTTGTGCTGCCGTTGGATCAGGCGAATCCGGAGCGGTGGCAAGATCCTGGGTTCATGACAAGACGATTGTGCTCGGAATTCAGGATACGAGACTTCCGCAGCTTGACCGCGGTGTGGATTATTTACGGGAAAAGGGATTTAAGACCATCGTCAGAAATTCGGGAGGGCTTGCTGTAGTTCTCGATGAGGGAGTCTTGAACCTTTCCTTAGTCTTCCCGGACAGCGGACAGAAGATTGGAATTAACCGCGGATATGATGCGATGTGGGAGCTGATCCGGCTTATGTTCCCTGATTTTTCAGCCGATATTGAGGCGAGGGAAATCATAGGTTCCTATTGTCCGGGGAGCTATGATTTAAGCATCGGAGGCCGAAAATTTGCAGGAATATCCCAGCGGAGAATCCGTAATGGAGCTGCTGTCCAAATTTATTTATGTGTGTCGGGCAGCGGCTCAGAACGGGCCAAATTGGTTCGGGAATTTTACCGGCTGGCTAAGGGCGGGCAGGAGACTAAATTCGACTATCCGGATATAAGGCCAGAAGTAATGGCCTCCCTTTCTGAACTGATGGAACAGCCTCTTACGGTCCCTGATGTGATGCTGCGTTTATTACAGACCTTGCAAAAACTGTCAGGAAGAATTTATTCAGACTCTCTTAGGCCGGAAGAGCTTCTTCTATATGAAGGATACTTAGAAAGAGTCACGGAACGGAATAATAAGGTGCTGTTCTTGTGAAATAAAAAAATCTGTTTTCCTTTTTGGAAGACAGATTTTTTATCTTACTGGCAGCTGGCCTTTAACATTTATAAGAGAATGATACATCGGCGGGCTGCGGGTATGTTATTCAGCCAGCTTTTCCAGATTTCCATTCCGATCCATTTTAAATGCAGTAGAAGGACGTTCCTCCTCATCAAACAGAACGAGTTTCCGGGCACGGTTCATAATTTTCATTAAAGTTTCATAATCTTCCTGAATTAGGCCGGTATTTTGCTCGAGGTTATTCACTTTTCCTGCCAGTTCTTCGTTGTACATTTTCAGCTCGTGTAATTCAAGTTTTAATCTTTCATTTTCTTTCTGAAGGGCCTCTGCCTGAAGCAGTTTACCATTCATAGATTCCAAATAGGCGATGACGCTTTCTAATGTTAGAGAAGAAAATGAAGTAGGACGTTCCGCAGTAAGCGGCAGCTGTTCGGCCTGTAATTCCGGATTTTCCATGATTCCGGTATTGCTAGTTTCTAATTCTTGGCTTTCTTCCATGATAGGAAGATTCATTTCTCCTGTCTGAGCGACGTCAAAGCTTCCCATTGGAGAAGCAGGCGGCGTGTAGAGAAGCTTTTTCTTCCCGCCCTGTTCCTTGCCAAGCATTCGCTGCCGTTGTTTTCGCTGTTTTTTTGCTAGAGACAGTGCTTTCGTATAATTATGGCGGACGACGGCATTCCATCGAAATCCGCAGGCGGCTGATGTCCGGTTTAATTTATCCCCTACTTCCTCGAAAGAATTTAACTGGGTGCTGCCTTCACGCACATGGCGTAAGACCGTTTCAGCTAAAAGCAAGTCGTCTTCCTCGGTCCATGCATCTTGACGTACTTTCATTGTATATCCTTCCTTTCTGCTATTTTATCTTAATTAGTAGTTGGGCTTCTTTTATAAGATGGACATTTCTATCACTATTTTGTACAGGCTGGCTGAGATTTATACCATCAAGTTAAGAGGCTATCAATTTTTTTATAAATCAGATAGGAAACTATTTTTTGCTAATGAGAAGAATGTTCCTGATTCTGCCATGATTGCCGTCTTGAAATAAGTAATTAGAAGCGGTAAAATACCTTTTAGCTGTCAATTTAGCTCGGTGGACATAAAAGAGAGAAAGGCTGGTGCAGAGGTATGCCGAATGAATTCAGAGTTTGTGATGACTGCCAGGCGGTGAATATAAAGACATTAATTCCCCGTTTGCAGAAGCTCGATCCGCATGCAAAAATTGAAATAGGCTGCCAATCTTATTGCGGCCCAGGCAGGAAGAAATCATTTGCTTTTGTCAATAACCGTCCAGTCGCTGCCCCGACTGAGGATGAATTAATGGTAAAAGTAGATGCTAAACTTAAATAACCATTTATGATATAAATCACCCTGACTGTCAGCAGTCCGAGGTGATTTTTTATTCGGACGTTTCCGTGTCCGGTTTCTTCCAAATGGTCAGAGGGAATGATAATTTTCAAGGAGAAAAAATATATGGGGGGAAAAGCGGCGCTGTTCGGCTGTTTTCGCCAATAATAGGTTTTTTTCCCTGTACCAGGCAATGGGATTTGCCGTTGAAAAAAGGTATAATGAGAAATATCAGATTGAAAAAGAGGGCAGTGTATGGATTATTCCCAAGAGAAATTAAGTGAAGAGAAAGTTTTCAAAGACCCGGTCCATCGCTATATTCATGTCAGGGACAGAGTGATTTGGGATTTAATAGGAACGAAGGAATTTCAGCGGCTTCGAAGAATCAAACAGTTGGGCACTACATACTTAACGTTTCACGGAGCAGAGCACAGCCGCTTCAGTCATTCCCTGGGGGTATACGAGATTGTTCGGAGAATTGTCGATGATGTCTTTGACGGAAGACCCGAATGGAAGCAGGAGGAACGTCTGCTGTCTCTTTGTGTAGCGCTGCTCCATGACCTGGGCCATGGGCCTTTTTCTCATTCCTTTGAAAAGGTTTTTGATTTGGACCATGAGCAATTTACCCAGCAAATCCTTATAGGGGAAACGGAAGTCAATAAGGTTCTGTCCAAAGTCGGCAGCGATTTTCCTAAAAAAGTAGCGGAAGTCATTGCGAAAACATATAAGGACAAGCTAGTTGTCAGCTTAATATCAAGTCAGATTGATGCTGACCGGATGGATTACCTGCAGAGAGACGCATATTTTACGGGTGTGAGCTACGGACATTTTGACATGGAAAGAATCCTTCGCGTTATGCGTCCAAGAGAAGATCAGGTTGTGATCAAACAGAGCGGAATGCATGCGGTTGAGGATTATATTATGAGCCGGTACCAAATGTATTGGCAGATTTACTTTCACCCGGTTACCCGGAGTGCGGAAGTGATTCTGACGAAAATCCTTCACAGAGCAAAGCACTTATATGAATCAGGTTATCACTTCAGGCAAAATCCTGTTCATTTCTATTCCCTGTTCAATGGCAAGGTGACCCTTGAGGACTATTTGAAAATGGATGAATCGGTTATTCTTTATTATTTTCAGATATGGGAAGAAGAGGAAGATACAGTCCTCAGCGACCTTTGCAGCCGTTTCATGAACCGCAGGCTGTTCCAGTATACGGAGTTCCACCCTTCAAATATTCAGATGAACAAGCTTGTTGAATTAAATAAATTATTTGTGAAGGCAGGAATTGATCCGGAGTATTATTTGGTTGTCGATTCTTCTTCTGATCTGCCCTATGACTTTTACCGTCCGGGAGAAGAGGAAGAGCGCCTGCCTATTCATTTAATGAAGAGCAATGGAGAAATCAGGGAGCTTTCACGGGAGTCGGAAATTGTAGATGCCATATCAGGCAAGCGAAGGACTGATCATAAATTATATTTTCCTGCGGATTTCCTTCAGGATGAGTCAGTTCATAATAAAATCAAAAGGCAAATCCGGAAGCTGCTGGACTTTCCGGAGTGATGAAAGAATGCCCTGAGCATTCATGATTAGGAGTGAATAAACCTTGTTTAAGGAACATGCTAAGATCATTAATGCGATTTCCACTGCAGGGGAAATTAATGGTCGGAAAAAATTGCAGAAAATTGTTTTCATCGCCAAGAAGCTGTCATTTCCGTTTCAGGAGAAATTCCAATTTCACTTTTACGGTCCTTACTCTGAGGAACTGACACTGAGAATAGAAGAGCTTTGTGACATGGGATATTTAAATGAAGTAAAAGAAAAGAAGGCAGGCTATTATCAATATTGTTATTCGATCACGGAGTCAGGGAAAGATTTTCTGTCCATGCATGAGATGGACATGCCACACTTGGAAGATTGCCTGAATGATATGAATGGACAGAATGCCCGCTTTTTAGAGCTCGTTTCCACAGTCTTATATTTCGATAATCTGTCTAAAGCAGAAGTGATAGAAAAAATCTTCGTTTTAAAGAGCAAGCAAAAGTACACGCTCGAAGAAATTGATGAGGCCTACGAATATATAGAAATGCTAAAAGACAAAGCCAAGCTGAATTAATCGCTTGGCTTTGTCTATTTTTTTATGATTTTTGTGAGTTTTGCACGAAAGTTAAAAAATGCTTATTAGGACATTGTGACCAGAGGATGGGTCAAGTATAATGAATATTAAGACTTTTTAAATAAAATATACAAGGGGGTTAAGGAGTGGAGGCATTCGTAAATTATCTGAATGGGATTCTTTGGAGCACACCGGTTATTTATATTTTGCTTGGTGTCGGACTTTTATTTTCTATTTTAACTCGTTTTCTTCAAATACGTCATGTGAAGGAAATGATCCGTCTCATGTTTCAGGGAAAGAGTTCGGAAGCGGGAGTATCCTCCTTCCAGGCACTTGCTTTATCTTTATCCGGAAGAGTAGGGACTGGGAATATTGCAGGTGTTGCTACGGCGATTGCCTTCGGGGGACCGGGTGCCGTATTCTGGATGTGGGTGCTTGCCTTTATTGGGGCATCAAGTGCGTACATAGAGTCAACGCTTGCACAGATTTATAAGGAAAAGCATGAAGGGGTCTACCGCGGAGGGCCGGCCCTTTTATATTGAAAAGGGAATAGGATGGAAATGGTTTGCGGTGCTTTTTGCTTTGGCGGCTCTTATTGCAATGGCAGTTTTAATGCCTGGCGTTCAGGCCAACTCCATTGCTGTGGCAGTTGATAACGCCTTTCATATTCCGAATTATGTAACAGGTATTGTGCTTGTATTGTTATTAGGTTTCATCATTTTGGGCGGTGTTAAAAGGATAGCTAATGCTGCACAAATTACCGTTCCGTTCATGGCGGTCTGGTATATTCTTTTATCTTTGATCATTATCGCCCTCAATATTACTGAACTGCCTGATGTGATTATGCTGATTATCTGAAGTGCTTTTGGATATGATTTAGCCTTTGGCGGGCTGCTTGGGATGGCTATTGCCTGGGGTGTTAAGCGGGGTGTATACTCCAATGAAGCGGGGCAGGGAACAGGGCCTCACCCAGCGGCGGCAGAAGTTTCGCATCCTGCAAAGCAAGGGCTTGTCAGGCATTTTCCATTTATATTGATACGCTTTTCGTATGTTCCGCAACTGCATTTATGATTTTATTTACAGGGATGTACAATGTCCAGAATGAAGATGGCTCTTTCATTCAAAATAGACTTGGCGATGTTGAACCCGGTCCAATGTATACGCAGGCAGCCATTAATGATGTATTGCCTGGCTTTGGCGCAGGCTTTGTAGCGGTTGCTCTCTTCTTCTTCGCTTTTACGACTATTATGGCCTATTACTATATTCTGAGACGAATATTGCCTATCGTTCTGTTAGGGGTAACGTTTTACGGGACGGTCAATGAAGCTCAGCTGGCATGGGCTTTTGGAGATGTTGGGTTAGGACTTATGGTTTGGCTGAATATTATTGCCATTCTCATATTGGCCAAACCGGCTATTCTGACACTGAAAGACTATGAGAGACAAAAGAAGGCAGGTCTTGATCCGGTATTTGATCCGAAAGAGCTTGGAATTAAAAACGCTACTTATTGGGAAACGGAATACAAAAAGGATCAGGACGAAGCTTCCTGAAGCAGCTAAACCAAAAGACATCGCTGAGCACCAGCGATGTCTTTTTTTATGCCGTGCTTATTGATCGCTTTTACGGACCCCGCCGACAGCGAGATGATTCTTTGTCATCTCCTCGATAAAAACAGTTACAGCTGATGCAGGAGCTCCGGTTGTTTCTGTAACAGCTTCTGTCACTTTTTCAACCAAGGCCTTCTTTTGATCATCGGTGCGGCCTTCCAGCATTTTAACGGTTACATATGGCATGTATTTCTCCCTCCTTTCATATCAGGTAAGCCTGCTTTTACTAAATAGGCAGGCCATTTCTTAAGGAACAGGAAGCTGTACTTCCCTTATGTAGAATTTTCCTTTATGATTGTAGTGTTTCATACTGAATTCTGAATTGCAAGACTGGGAAACAGAGTTTTTTACATATGATTAATTTCATGTATACTTACATTTATATAGGATGGGGGAAGAAATTTGGAAGGATTAGAACGATTTCTGGCTTTTGATCTTGAGGAGCTGCCTTATGTAGTAGCGGTTCTGATCATTGCATTTACTGTCCACGAGTTTTCCCATGCGTATGTTGCCTATAAGTTTGGGGATTCTACAGCTAAACAGCAGGGAAGAGTGACGTTGAACCCGGTTTCACATCTGGATCCTCTGGGGACACTGTTTCTCCTGATCGCAGGATTTGGTTGGGCTCGGCCGGTGCCTGTGAACCGTTTTCACTTTAAACGGCCGCGACTGGCAGGCATTCTTGTTTCATTTGCAGGTCCATTCAGCAATTTTTTAGTTGCCTGTCTTGGATATGCCATCCTTTTTAGTCTGCTGGCTGCCGGGCTGTTCTCGCAGCTGCCGTTCTTTATTCAGCCATTTCTGGAAATGCTGATTCAATTGAACATCATTCTGTTCATTTTTAATCTGCTTCCGATTCCCCCTTTGGACGGTTACCGGATTATTGAGGACCTGGCACCTAATCATATCAGAACGAAGATGACTCAATATGAGGTTTATGGTTCATTGATCTTTTTGATCCTGGTCCTCACCCCGCTCGGCGATTACACAATCCAGCCTATCTTTACGTTTGTGCTGCCGTTCATTATTAATCACTTAAATGAATTTTTTTCACAGATATTTTTTTAATGAGCTTTATCTAAGGAGGAAGGAAGATGGAAGAAAAACCACAGAAAAAAATAGGCTTCAATATCATCAAGAATGACCCGACGGAAGGACATGGCGGGTATGGAGCCGGTGTGCTGACGCTCGATAATATATCCCCGGTTATTATTGATGTAGAGGCTGGAGAAGCGGAAGTAGATATTGGAGCCATGCATGCCCGGAGTACTGTCGAAAGAGGAATTAAATTCCTGAAAACAAAGGAAGAAGTTCCGAATGGGAAGCCTTACTGGCTTGTCTGGGTGACGATTGAAACGGTACAGGAGGGACCGATGTATGCAGGCGTCACGGCTTGTGAAATGACGGTTGACCGTTCAATTAGAAGAGGATATAAATCATTGCCGGAACATGTCAATAAAATGGATAAATCCTTAAAGCGGAAGATCATGGTTGATTTTATGGATGAGAAGTCCAAGAAGATTCTTGCGGATTTCTTGAAAAATCATGACGCTGGCATGTGGGAAAGAGCGCCGGAACAGTTAAAGCGGGACCTGGATGCTGAATAAATGATTTGTCTGCCGGCGAATTCGTTTTTTATCTAAGAAAGACTTGTGTGTTTCATAGAAAATGATTTAAACTTAAAGACAGCTTTATCGCTATAAAGCATAGGACTGAAAACCCCCGGAGCATTATGCTTCGGGGGTTTTTAAATGTATCTTATTCCCATGGCTTCAAGATTCGTTTGTACCATGGCCGTTTTTCTTTTTCTTTTGGAGGAGAATCTCCTTTAGATGTCCCCTCTCCTTTGAAATGCTCCATACAATATTCCTCAGGCTCCGTTCCTTTGATGAAGTAAGTAGTTCTGGAAACAGGACAGCCGGCTGCTGCGAGCTTGCCGCTTGCAGGATTGACCTGTACAGCGACGACATTGGAAGGCGGTTTAAATTTCTTAACAGGCTGATCCTTTAAGCCTTGTTCCATAAATTGGGCCCAAATTTTCTTGGCGTATACCTTTTCGGCGGGTTTATCCAGCTGCTGTCCTTTATCGTATCCGGTCCACACGCCTGTTACAAGCTGGGGAGCATAGCCGATCATCCAGCTGTCAGTTGATGTTGAACCTGACTTTGCGGCGTAAGGACGGTGCAGGCTTTTTGCCACTGTGCTTCCTGTCACCTTGGTATAGCCATTCAATGCTTCATCAAATATACCGGTCAGCATGCCTGTCATGACAAATGCTTTGTCTTCTTTCAAAATTTGTTCGCTTTTGTTTTTTTGCTCAAAGAGAACCTCGCCTTGTCGATCCACAACTTTTGTAATGAAAACAGGATGGACTTCCTTCCCGCCATTGGCTAAAAGACTGTATGCATTCACCATTTCAATCGGGCGGACACCGGAAGTGCCCAAGGCAAGCGAAGGGACTTCTTCCATTTTGGTCGTAATCCCAAATTTGCGGGCAGTATGGATTAAGGTCTTTTCCCCGAGAAATAAGTGAGTCTTCACCGCAAAAATATTATCCGATAAAGCTATCGCCTGAGCCATGGTGATTTCGCCATTGGCATATTGATGATTGTAGTTATGCGGAGAATAAGGAGGGTTCCCATTTTCAAAAGAAAAGGTTGTCTCCTCACTTTTTAATGTAGTGGAAGGTGTAAATCCCTTTTCCAGTGCCGCATAATATAACAGGGGTTTCATGGTTGAACCCGGCTGCCGGACAGCCTGGGTGACCCGATTAAAGGGCGAATCCTCATAATTGCGGCCCCCAATCAATGCCTTCACATGTCCATTTTTCGGATTCATGGCCACTAAACCGGCTTGGATTTCTGAAGTGGATGAAATAATGTCTGATACCGTCTCTTCAGCAATCTTTTGTTGATTCTCATCAAGGGTGGTATAAACTTTTAATCCCCCAAGTTCTATTGTTCTCTCATCTATTTGCAGTTCATTTTTTAAAGAGCGTTTAACAGCATCTTGAAAGTAGGGAGCCATTCTGTGTGTAACGATATGGTATTCTCCATTTAAAGAAAGGTCAGAATGTCTTGCTTTCTCTGCTTCTGTTTTATCTATATATTCCTTTGCTATCATCGATTGAAGGACAATGTTCTGTCTCTTTTTGGCCTTTTCCAAATTTTCAAGCGGAGAATAAATGGAAGGGCCTTTTGGAATGCCTGCTAGAATGCTTGCTTCTGCAAGAGTGAGTTCGTTTGCGTCTTTGCCGTAATAATATTGGCTGGCTGCTTGAACACCATATGCCCCATGGCCGTAGTAGACGGTATTCAAATAGCCTTCCAGAATCTCTTTTTTTGAATAATTCATTTCCAGACGGATGGTGTACAAGGCTTCATTCAGCTTACGGTTCCATGTTTTATCGTGAGATAGGAACAGGTTTCTTGCATATTGCTGGGTGATTGTGCTGGCTCCCTGCACTTTTGACATTGCTTTAAGATCAGCGAGTATGGCGCCGCCGATACGTTTGATATCGAAACCATAATGATTGTAGAACTGCCTGTCTTCAATCGCAACGGTTGCCTGAATTAAGGCAGGAGAAACTTCATTAAGCGGTATCCAGTAGCGTTTTTGTGCATTATTGGATTCACCGATCACATTTCCGTCCGCACTGTAGTAGAGAGTGGACTGCGGTACCGAAATGGGAGGCGGACCCAAAAGTTTAGCATAAACCAGAAGGGATATAAGAAGAATAATCATGATAGCCAGACTGGCAATAGAAAGGATGACGAAAGCTCTGATATATTTGATCGCTTGTTTAAAGCGCTGCCCTGTCACTAGTTCCATGGCTTTCTCCTCCTAAACAGGTATGGTCTGTTAACTAGTATGGAAAAAAAAGTATCTTTTTATCCATGGAGACTGACAGCAAAATATTTCACTTGCATTTCTGCTAGATTAGACTATACTTTTTCTAGCTAAAGACAAATTTATGTATCACCGTTTTATAGAAACGGATGAATCGAAGAATAGAAAGGAAGCGATATAAATGAGTATCTGGTTTACAGAAAAACAGACTGAAAATTTTGGGATCACAATGAAAGTGAATCGCACTTTACATACGGAACAAACAGATTTCCAGAAGCTTGACATGATTGAAACGGAAGAGTGGGGAAACATGCTGCTTCTTGACGACATGGTCATGACATCCCAGCGTGACGAATTCGTCTATCATGAGATGGTGGCACATGTTCCTTTATTTACACATCCAAACCCAGCAAATGTTTTAGTAGTCGGCGGAGGAGACGGCGGAGTTATTCGCGAAGTGCTTAAGCATCCAAGTGTGAAAAAAGCGACATTGGTTGATATTGACGGAAAAGTCATTGAATATTCCAAGAAATATTTGCCTGAAATTGCCGGCATGCTGGACGATCCCCGCGTGGATGTCCAAGTAGGAGACGGCTTCATGCATATTGCGGAAAGCGAAAATGAATATGATGTCATCATGGTCGACTCAACGGAACCGGTAGGGCCGGCGGTGAACCTGTTTACAAAAGGGTTTTATGCAGGAATTTCAAAAGCGCTGAAAGAGGATGGAATCTTTGTAGCCCAGTCAGACAATCCATGGTTCAAAGCGGATCTGATTCGCAATGTGCAGAAGGATGTAAAGGAAATTTTCCCGATTACGAATCTTTACCTTGCTAATATCCCAACATATCCAAGCGGATTGTGGGCGTTCACTATCGGTTCGAAGAAATATAACCCGCTTGAAGTTGCCGAAGACCGTTTCCATGAAATTGAAACGAAATACTATACAAAAGAGCTTCACAAAGCAGCGTTTGTCCTGCCTAAATTTGTTCAGGATTTAGTGAAGTAAGGAGGAGACAGCATGCGTTTTGATGAAGCGTACTCAGGAAATGTATTTATAAAAAGCCATCCAGTTTTTGAAGAATCTGAAGCTGTGCTTTATGGGATGCCGATGGACTGGACGGTCAGCTTTCGTCCGGGTTCCCGATTCGGCCCTGCCCGAATCCGTGAAGTTTCAATTGGACTTGAGGAATACAGCCCCTATTTAGATCGTGAGCTGGAAGAAGTTAAATATTTTGATGCAGGGGATATCCCTCTTCCTTTTGGTAATCCGCAAAAAAGCATTGATTTAATTGAAAAGTTTGTTGACGGTGTACTGGATGCCGGGAAATTCCCGATAGGCATGGGCGGAGAGCACTTAGTTTCATGGCCTGTTATTAAGGCCATGTACAAAAAATATCCAGATATGGCCATCATCCATATGGATGCCCATACGGATCTGCGTGAGGATTATGAAGGAGAGCCGCTTTCTCATGCTTCTATTATTCGGAAGGCAGCCGATTTGATTGGACCATCCAATGTTTATTCGTTTGGAATTCGCTCCGGGCTGAAGGAAGAATTCCAATGGGCAAAAGAGAATGGTATGCATATTTCTAAATTTGAAGTGCTTGAACCATTAAAGAAAATCCTTCCTTCGCTTGCAGGGCGAAAGGTATATGTAACGATTGATATTGATGTTCTGGATCCGGCTCATGCTCCGGGAACGGGAACGGTGGATGCAGGCGGCATAACTTCGAAGGAACTTCTGGCCTCCATTCATGAAATTGCTCATTCTGATATAAAAGTGGTTGGCTGCGATTTAGTAGAAGTGGCGCCGGTTTATGATCAATCAGAACAAACAGCGAATACGGCAAGTAAACTGATTCGCGAAATGATTCTGGGCTGGATTCACCAAGGTAAATAACTGGTTATCCCAGAGACTATAATAGAAATCTATCAGATAAGCGAAAAACATCCAATTTCTCTAGGGAAATGGATGTTTTTTTCATTTTGTCCGGCCCCTTGATGTATGGCTTCGGACCGTTATACGGCTCCATATCAGCCGGTCTTTTTTATAAATGAACAAAAGACAAGAGCAGAATCCGTATTTGCTTCGACTTCAAGTTGAAACTTCCTGTCATAATAATTATACTTAGTAAAGAATATCCGGCGTACCCGTTAGATGAGGAAGGGCCATTGGCAGTCCCTTTCCGCTAATGATGGCGGATGGAGACAGGTAAGGAAGTGGGGCAATGACTCTTCAGGGACAAGAAAAAAGAAATATCAAGGTGACCCTACATACTAAGATTACACACGGAAGGGAAACCGAATCTTATGAACTGATTACCTTTGGAACGCTGTTATCCAAAGGTTCCGATATTTATATACAGTACCGTGAGGAAAATGAAGCGGGAACTGTCCAGACGACGATTAAACACAAGCCCCACGAAACGCTGCTTCTTCGGAGCGGGTCGGTGAAAATGAGGCAGCTGTTTCGTTTACAGGAAAAAACGAATGGACAGTATGAAAGTGTGTATGGAATTCTGGGTCTTACGACAACGGCAACGAAAATAGATCATACATGGAATGAGCGTCTTAAGGAAGGCAAACTGTCTTTGCGCTATCAGATGCATATGCAGGGGGGCTCTCCCGGTAAATATGAGCTGACAATTTCCTACAGGGAGGAAGTATAAAAGATGAACATAGTTGAACAGGTGCAGGAAAAATTAAAAGCGGAGATCAAGGAGGCTGTCTTACGTGCTGGTTTGGCGGAGGAAAGCCAAATACCTGATGCAATTCTGGAATTGCCTAAGGACAAATCGCACGGGGACTATTCAACGAATATGGCGATGCAGCTGACACGCATTGCGAGAAAAGCTCCAAAAATGATCGCGGAGGCGATTATTGAACATTTTGACCGCTCAAAGGCATCCATTGAGAAAATTGAGGTGGCCGGACCGGGCTTTATCAATTTTTATATGAATAATCAATATCTCACAGAGCTGGTCCCTGCGATCTTGGAAGCGGAAGATCGGTATGGAGAAAGTGATTTTGGCAAAGAAGAGAAGATCCAAGTGGAATTTGTCTCTGCCAATCCTACCGGTGATTTGCATTTGGGACATGCCCGCGGAGCGGCAGTCGGTGATTCTTTGTGTAATATTCTTGATAAAGCAGGTTACAATGTTTCCCGGGAATATTATATCAATGATGCCGGCAATCAGATCAATAACCTGGCATTGTCAGTAGAAGCCCGTTATTTTCAGGCATTGGGTCTTGAAAAAGAGATGCCTGCTGACGGCTATCGTGGGGAAGATATCATCGGTATCGGTAAAAAGCTTGCTGAAGAATACGGAGATCAATATGTAAAGGCTGATGAAAAAGAACGTTTTGACTTTTTCCGCAACTATGGCTTGAAGTATGAAATGGAAAAATTGAAAACGGATCTGGAAAATTTCCGTGTGGCATTCGATGTTTGGTATTCTGAAACTTCCTTGTACGAGGATGGGAAGATTGACCGTGCATTGGAAGAACTGAAGAAGAATGGACATGTTTATGAGGAAGATGGTGCAACATGGTTCCGCTCTTCAGAACTGGGAGACGATAAGGACCGCGTTTTGATCAAGAAGGATGGCTCTTATACGTATCTAATGCCTGATATCGCCTATCACCGCAACAAATTGGAACGCGGTTTTGATAAGTTAATTAATATATGGGGTGCCGACCATCATGGATATATTCCGCGGATGAAAGCGGCAATCGAAGCTCTTGGCTATAAGAGAGACCAGCTTGAAGTAGAAATCATTCAGCTCGTTCATTTATATAAAAACGGCGAGAAAATGAAAATGAGCAAACGTACCGGCAAGGCTGTGACGATGCGTGATTTAATTGAAGAAGTCGGTTTGGATGCAACTCGTTATTTCTTTGCGATGCGCAGTGCAGACACACATATGGACTTTGATTTGGATTTGGCAGTATCTCAGTCTAATGATAATCCGGTATACTATGCTCAATATGCTCATGCACGGATTTCAAGCATTCTGCGGCAGGGGGAAGAACAGGGGATCAGTCTGGAAAAAGACGCAGATTTTTCTTTGCTTTCAACCGAGAAAGAAATCGAATTGCTGAAGAAATTAGGAGAGTTTCCGCAGGCTATTGCGGAAGCTGCTGAAAAACGGATGCCTCACCGAATGACCAATTATATCTTTGAATTGGCTTCTACTTTCCACAGCTTCTATAATGCAGACAAAGTGCTTGATACGGAAATGGCAGACAGAAGCAAGGCCCGCCTTGCCCTTGTTAAATCCGTTCAAATTACTTTGAAGAATGCACTTCAATTGATTGGTGTTTCAGCACCGGAAAAAATGTAAGACAAAAGAGCGGACTTGTAAAAACCGGAACAGAAAATGGTCAGATAAGCAAAAGCCATCCAATTTCTCACAGAGAAATTAGATGGCCTTTATTTTGTTGCAAGTCTTATCTGCGGCTCCTAAAGAAATTTTCTTTATAAAAAAGGAGATAACAGATCAGCCACCCGTTCCTTTATGAATCGAACTGGATCGCGTGTATATAGACTG
The DNA here is from genome assembly GCF_900098925.1 of Bacillus massiliglaciei. Lineage (GTDB taxonomy): Bacteria > Bacillota > Bacilli > Bacillales > DSM-1321 > Peribacillus > Peribacillus massiliglaciei. Next base: position 345,811 of record NZ_LT622359.1, read on the forward strand.
GGCATTTCAATAGGCCTGCACTCGCTAATATCCCTATCTAATTCCCTTTGTAAGGTTTTGATAAAGTCTGCATCTGTAATTAAACAATTGATTTCCCCATTAAGGTAAAAACTCCTTTTATCAAGGTTTGCTGTGCCGATATCACATATCGTATCATCAATCAGCATCACCTTAGAATGGTAAAACCCTTTCTGATATTCCAAAATCTGCGCCCCTTCTTCAAGTAAGGGACGCAAAAATCGATGCCCAGCTTCTTTTACAAAAGCATGATCCGCTATTTTAGGAATAATGATGGTGACATGCACACCGCGGCGGATCGTCTCTCTAAGCTTTTGGAAGAAAGAAGGCCCGGGTATAAAATAGGGCGTACCGATGATGATTCTATTTTTTGCACAATGAAGCAGCTGAATTAGGCTGTCCTCCAAACCATTGCCGTCTGTGACCAGCAATTGAATCGGATAACGCCCCCCTGTTGAAGGAAGAGATGAATGGTTTTCCTGCTGCTCTGGCTTACGCTCTAGATTCCAATCATGAAGAAAGACATTCTGTAATGGTATAACCGAACTGCCAGTCATTTTAAGATGGTAATCCCGCCAAGGATTTAATTTCTTATCTTGGTCAATGTATTCCTTGCCAATATTAAAACCGCCAAGATATCCGATCTTTCCATCTATAATCGCAATTTTCCGGTGGTTCCTTTTTTGCAGCGAATAAAAGAAAAAAGGGGGCCTTGGCTTATAGCTATAGGCAAAAAGAACACCGCTTTCTTTTAAAGATTTTCTCCGGCTGTGAGGAATACTGAGCCCTCCAAGAAAATCGACAAGGAGACGGACTTCTACGCCGCTTCGTGCTTTCTCTTCCAGCAAGTGAAAAAAGCGTTTGCTGAATTCATCATTCTTCACAATATAAAAAAGGATATGGATTTGCTTGTTTGCCTGTTTGATTTCCTTAAAAAAGTCCTCAAAGAGATGTTTTCCTGAAGTGAAAAGGCTGACTTGTCCGGGACTCATCGTACATTTGCTGTTTAGAGACTTATTCCGCTTTTTGCCTAATTTGAAGTCTAGGAACAGCAAACCGAGAATTCCGATAAGGAATCCTATAATACGGCCTATAGCTTTCATCCTTTTCCCTCCTTTTTCATTCCTTAGAAGTATTGTCTATAGCTTGTGTTAAAAGAGAGGATTTCAGACAATAAAAAAATGAAAAAATATCAGTGAAAAAAGTTGACTGAATGCTCATTCATTATATAATAGAAGTAACTAAAATCAGAAAATGCCATTTTTTCAAATAATACCAATCAGGCATTGGCAGATTCATCACTTAGAGGGGGGCTTATTGGATGGAAATGAACGGATTGCTCTGGGTAAATCTTATTGCAGCTATAATTGTAACCGCTTACGGAATCTTTTTATTTACGTATTTGCTTAGAACAAGATTTGCTTATATGAAACTTGGCAAAAAGGTTGAATTTGATAAAAAAGTAAAAGAGCGCTGGGGAAATGTTTGGAGGTATGTGTTTAAGCAAGAAAAATTACTGAAAGACAAAAAGAGCGGACCGATGCATGTCATGCTCTTTTATGGTTTCATCCTCGTGCAATTTGGTGCAATCGACTTTATCATCAAGGGAATAAAACCTGGGGCACATTTGCCGTTTGGTCCGGTTTACCCGGCTTTCACTTTTTTTCAGGAATTAGTAACGTTAATGGTTCTCGCCGCCATCATGTGGGCCTTTTACCGCCGTTATATAGAGAAGCTTGTCCGTCTGAAGCGCGATTTTAAAGCAATGCTAGTTGTTCTATTCATCGCAGGCATCATGGCTTCCGTCCTGATTGGCAATGGCATGGCGATGATCTGGCATGGCCATGAGGCTGTCTGGTCCGAACCGGTTGCCTCTGCCATTTCGTTCATTTTTGGCTGGATCAGTCCCGCAGCTGCGACTGTCATTTTCTATATTGCCTGGTGGGTTCATTTATTGATCATCCTTACTTTCCTTGTTTACATTCCGCAATCCAAGCATTTCCATTTGATTACAGGGCCTCTGAACGTATTTTATATGCGGTTGGGTAATCGGGGGAAGCTAAGATCCATTAATTTTGAAGAAGAGCCTGAAAGTGAAGAGGAAGAAGTATACTATGGTTCCAAAACGATTCAGGATTTCAGCCAGCATCAATTGATGGATTTGTATGCCTGTGTAGAATGCGGACGGTGCACTAATATGTGTCCGGCAACAAATACAGGGAAAATGCTGTCACCGATGGATATCCTAGTGAAAATGCGTGACCACTTAACTAATACAGGAGCTGCTGTTACGGGAAAACAGCCATGGGTGCCAACCTATGTCTTCGGCCATACGGAAGGAAACCAAATTGCTATGGCAGGTGCTTCACGAGGAGCACAGGAAACAGCCGCAGCGGCAGAGCCTTACAGCAAAAGCCTGATTGGCGAAGTAATTACAGAGGAAGAGCTTTGGGCATGCACGACTTGCAGAAACTGTGAAGATCAATGTCCTGTACTGAATGAGCATGTGGATAAAATCATTGATATGCGCCGCTATCTTGTATTGACCGAGGGAAAAATGAATTCTGATGCACAGAGGGCGATGACGAATATCGAGCGTCAAGGGAATCCTTGGGGTCTTAACCGGAAGGAAAGAGAGGATTGGAGAGAACTGCGCAAGGATGTAACCGTCCCGACAGTAAAAGAAATGAAGAAAGCAGAAGAAGAGTTTGAATACTTGTTCTGGGTGGGGTCTATGGGTTCATATGACAGCAGAAGCCAAAAAATAGCCCTTTCCTTTGCTAAGCTGATGAATGAGGCGGGTGTGAAGTTTGCCATCCTTGGAAATAAAGAGAAAAATTCCGGAGACACGCCGAGACGGCTGGGAAATGAATTTGTCTTCCAAGAGCTGGCGGCTAAAAATATCGAAGAGTTTGAGAAAAATGATGTAAAAAAAATCGTGACAATCGATCCGCATGCTTACAATATTTTTAAGAATGAGTATCCGGAATTTGGTCTTCAAGCAGAAGTGTACCATCATACCGAGCTGCTGGCGATGCTGGTCCGTGAAGAGAGACTTAAGCCGGTATATCCGGTCAATGAGCGAATCACGTTTCACGATTCCTGTTACCTTGGCCGTTACAACGACGTCTACAGTCCGCCGAGAGAAATTCTTCAATCCATTCCAGGAGTTGAACTGGCAGAAATAGAAGGAAGAAACCGGGAAAATGGAATGTGCTGCGGGGCAGGGGGCGGTTTGATGTGGATGGAAGAAGAAACCGGCCATCGGATCAATGTATCAAGGACAGAACAAGCTTTGGCGGTTAATCCTTCTGTGATCAGTTCCGGCTGTCCGTACTGTCTGACCATGCTTTCAGACGGGACGAAAGCAAAAGAAGTGGAAGAGAACGTTAAAACGTACGATGTAGCAGAATTGCTTGAGAAATCCGTGATAGGTGAAACGGGCACGCTGGCATCTTGATTAGCATAAATAGGCCTGCTTTTATTCTTTGAACGAAAGCGGGCTTTTTTTAATCCAGAAGTTCGTTCATATAATTCTATTATATTTACAGAAATGGAAGTAAAATGAAGTTAAGCGCTTACATATAATTGAGCGAGCGTTCAATCAATGTGAAATATAAAAAGGGAGGCGTTTTGATGAAGAAAACCGTAATTGTAAGCGGAGCGAGAACACCTTTTGGGAAATTTGGGGGAGGACTGAGCAGTCTGACGGCATCAGTGCTTGGAGGTATTGCGATTAAGGAGGCTTTGGCTCGGGCGGGAATAGCGGGAAGCAATGTCGGCGAAGTGATTATGGGCAATGTGCTTCAGGCAGGGCAGGGCCAAATTCCTTCCCGTCAGGCATCGCGCCATGCCGGACTTCCCTGGGAAGTAAAGACGGAAACGATTAATAAGGTCTGTGCTTCAGGCATGAGAAGCATCACACTTGCGGATATGCTCATTCGTCTTGGAGAAGAAGACGTAATTGTGGCCGGGGGAATGGAATCGATGAGCAATGCTCCTTATATTCTTCCTAAAGCAAGATGGGGACTGAGAATGGGGGACGGAAAGCTTCAGGATACGATGATCTCAGACGGCTTAAGCTGCAGCTTCACTGGTGCTCATATGGGCACCTATGGAAATGCCACAGCAGAGGAGTTCGGCTTTTCGCGAGAGGAGCAGGATGCCTGGGCTTATCGAAGCCATCAGAAGGCTGTTGCAGCGATGGAAAACGGAATCCTCGCTGAAGAGATTGTTCCTGTCGAAGTACCGGTCCGAAAAGGAGAACCAGTGGTCATAAAACAGGATGAAGCTCCAAGAAAAGATACTTCCATGGAGAAACTGGCAAGGCTCGGTCCTGCTTTTAACAATCAAGGGACCATTACGGCAGGAAATGCTCCTGGTGTAAATGACGGAGCGGGGGCATTGGTCCTGATGAGTGAAGAAAGAGCAAAACAGGAAGGCAAAAAGCCATTTGCGTATATAGCAGGCCATGCAGAGATTGCTGTCGAGGCAAAGGATTTTCCGAAAACGCCGGGCCTTGTGATTAATGAGTTATTGAAAAAGACAGGAAAGACAATAGAGGAAATCGACCTTTTTGAAATAAATGAAGCCTTTGCAGCCGTAGCGCTTGCCAGCGGAAAAATAGCCAAGATCAATCCAGACAAAGTCAATGTCAATGGTGGGGCCGTGGCGTTAGGACATCCAATAGGAGCAAGCGGGGCACGAGTGGTGATTACCTTAATGCATGAATTGAGAAGACGGGGAGGCGGCTTGGGTATTGCAGCCATTTGCAGCGGCGGAGGCCAAGGGGATGCTCTTTTAATCGAAGTGCCGAAACAAGTGTAAAAGATTCAGAGAGAAGGAGGGATGATTTTATGGAAATGAAGAAAGTGCTTGTTATAGGAGCGGGACAAATGGGGTCGGGAATCGCCCAAGTATGTGCCATGAGCGGATATCAAGTTCTTCTCCATGATCTGAAAGAAGTCTATGTTGAGCGGGGCATGGCCTCTATTAACAAAAATCTGTCCCGTCAGGTGGATAAAGGGAAAATGACAGAAGAAGAGAAGGCCGGGGTGCTCGGCAGGCTGACACCTTCTATTGATTTGCAGGCTGCAAAAGAGGCAGATCTAGTTATCGAAGCAGCGGTGGAGAATATGGAGATTAAGACGGAGCTGTTTGCTGAATTGGACCGAATAGCTCCGCAGCATGCCATTCTTGCTACAAATACCTCATCACTGCCTATTACTGAAATAGCAGCCGCTACCAATCGGCCGGAGCGTGTTATTGGCATGCACTTTATGAATCCGGTGCCAGTTATGAAATTAGTAGAAATTATTAGAGGGCTGGCCACTGCAGATGAAGTGTATACCGCCATTGAGAACATGGCACGATCGCTGAAAAAAGTGCCGGTTGAAGTGAATGATTTTCCTGGTTTTGTATCGAACCGGATCTTGATGCCGATGATTAATGAGGCTATTTATACGCTGTATGAAGGGGTGGCGGCAAAAGAAGCCATTGATGAGGTGATGAAGCTTGGGATGAACCATCCAATGGGACCGCTTACGCTGGCAGACTTCATCGGGCTGGATACATGCCTGTACATCATGGAGACCCTTCACGACGGATTTGGAGATGACAAATACCGGCCATGTCCTCTGCTGAGGAAATACGTGAAAGCGGGCTGGATTGGCAAGAAATCAGGACGGGGTTTCTACGAATATAACTAGATTAAAAGGACGCATCTGGGAGTGGATAGAAGTGAAACTAAGATTTTCAGAGGAACAGGAAATGATGAGGAAGCTGGTCAGGGATTTTGCCCGGAATGAAATTGAGCCGCAAATCGAAAAAATGGAAAACGGCGAATTTCCAAGCGGGGTGATTCGCCGGATGGGGGAGCTTGGCTTGATGGGAATTCCTGTCCCGGCTCAGTATGGCGGTGCTGAAATGGATTACATTTCCTATATCATTGCTATTCATGAAATTTCGAAAGTCAGCCCGACTGTGGGTGTCATCCTTTCTGTTCACACTTCGGTTGGGACGAATCCTATTCTGTATTTTGGAACGGAAGAACAAAAGAGGCAGTATGTACGGAAGTTAGCGTCAGGTGAATACTTAGGGGCTTTTTGTCTGACTGAACCGAGTGCCGGCTCTGATGCAGGAAGTTTGAAAACAAAGGCTGTTCGCGAGAAAGGATTTTACCGGATAAATGGTTCAAAGGTATTCATTACGAATGGCGGAGAAGCCGATGTATATATTGTATTTGCTGCCACTCAGCCCGAACTCGGCCGCAAAGGGATTTCTGCTTTTATTGTGGAGAAGGGCACACCGGGGCTTATTATCGGAAAAGATGAACACAAAATGGGCCTTCTTGGTTCCCGGACAGTTCAGCTGTCTTTTGAAGATATGATGGTGCCTGCTGAAAATCTATTAGGATCAGAAGGAGAGGGTTTCAAAATTGCTATGGCTAACCTTGAGTTTGGCCGAATCGGAATAGCAGCTCAGGCATTAGGGATAGCGGAAGGAAGTTATGAGCATGCAGTGAACTATGCGAAGCAGCGCGTTCAATTCGGCAAACCAATCGCAAAACAGCAAGGAATTGCCTTTAAACTTGCTGAAATGGCAACCTCTATTGAAGCCGCAAAGCTGCTGGTCTACCGTGCTGCTGATCTTAGAGCACAAGGCGCTTCCTGCAGCAAGGAGGCATCGATGGCAAAGCTTTTCGCTTCCCGTACAGCGGTGGAGACTGCTGTGGAGGCAGTTCAGGTTTTCGGAGGCTATGGATACTCCAAGGAATATCCAGTGGAGCGTTATTTCCGGGATGCCAAAATAACTGAAATTTATGAAGGAACAAGTGAAATTCAAAAAATTGTTATCCAAAAAAACTTATAAAAACCGGGTACGTACAATGGAGGGATAATCATGCAATTCAAGCTTAGTGATGAACATGAAATGATTCGGAAAATGGTCCGCGATTTCGCAGAGAATGAAGTGGCTCCCACTGCAGCCGAGCGAGATGAGGAAGAACGTTTTGACCGAAATATTTTTGATAAGATGGCAGAATTAGGACTTACCGGCATTCCATGGCCGGAAGAATACGGCGGGATCGGAAGCGACTATCTGGCTTATTGCATTGCGGTTGAAGAATTATCGCGAGTATGCGCCTCAACAGGTGTAACATTGTCTGCCCATACTTCCCTGGCAGGCTGGCCAATTTATAAGTTTGGTTCTGAAGAACAAAAACAGAAATATCTTCGGCCAATGGCGCTGGGGGAGAAAATAGGTGCTTATGGACTGACAGAGCCAGGCTCGGGTTCAGATGCTGGAGGCATGAGAACAACCGTTAAGCAGTCAGGCGATGACTACATTCTGAACGGCTCTAAAATTTTCATTACAAATGGAGGAGTGGCGGATACATATGTTGTATTTGCCCTGACCGATCCGGCCTCCAGGCAAAAAGGAACGAGCGCATTTATCGTGGAAAAGGATTTCCCAGGGTTCAAGATTGGAAAGAAGGAGAAAAAGCTTGGCATTCGCTCATCTCCTACAACGGAAATTATTTTTGAAGACTGCCGTGTGCCTAAAGAAAATCTCTTAGGAAAGGAAGGGGAAGGGTTTAAAATTGCGATGATGACTCTTGACGGAGGGCGCAACGGTATCGCAGCACAGGCGGTCGGCATTGCTCAAGGGGCTTTGGACGCTGCTGTCCGTTATTCTAAGGAACGGATTCAGTTTGGAAAGCCGATAGCAGCTCAGCAGGGGATTAGCTTCAAGCTTGCAGAAATGGCGACAAGTGTAGAGGCGGCAAGACTTCTGACGTATCAGGCGGCATGGCTCGAATCAGAGGGGCTTCCGTATGGGAAAGAATCAGCGATGTCCAAACTGTTTGCAGGAGATACCGCTATGAAGGTTACAACGGAGGCTGTCCAAGTATACGGCGGTTATGGATATACAAAAGATTACCCAGTTGAGCGGTTTATGCGCGATGCCAAAATTACGCAAATCTATGAGGGAACCCAGGAAATACAAAAATTGGTGATATCCAGGATGATTACAAAGTAAAGAACCGGCCGGTAAATGGCTGTTTAGTTCCATTGCATTTCCGCACTGCGGAATGAATTTTCCTGCTGAAAAGGGGAGGGGAAATGAGTAAACGGGAAATCCATGCGTCTGTTAAGGATGAGCGCCTGATTCAGAAGCGCCGAACGCAAATGATTAAAGGAGCGGTGACTCTTTTTAAAGAAAAGGGATTTCACCGTACAACCACGAGAGAAATTGCAAAAGCTGCCGGCTTTAGCATCGGGACATTATATGAATATATCAGATCCAAAGAAGATGTTCTCTATCTCGTTTGTGACTTTATTTATGACGAGGTGCAGGAGAAGTTGCAAAAGGAAATTGACCAGTCACAGGGCACGTTGGAAAGTCTGAAAGTAACCATTGCTTATTTCTTCCAAGTGATGGATGAAATGCAGGATGAAGTTCTTGTCATGTACCAAGAGGTCAAAGCCTTGACGAAGGACGCACTGCCTTATGTGTTAAAAAAAGAGCTTCAGATGGTCTCCATGTTCGAGAAATTGTTGGAAAAATGTGTGGAAAACGGTGAGCTTTCTGTAAAAAAGGAACAGGTTTCCCTGATGGCCCATAATATTTTTGTTCAAGGACAGATGTGGAGTTTCCGGCGGTGGGCGCTTCAAAAGACGTTTAGCCTTCAAGAGTATATCAGCCTGCAGACAGACATGTTAATCCACGGTTTCGTGACAGGCAGCGAGGGAAACGAATCTGCATTAAGAGGGGGAAGAGCGGAATGACTCAAGGTACGGCTTATCAGCCAAAGCATCATATTCGCTTTGTGACGGCTTCCAGTTTATTTGACGGACACGATGCTTCGATCAATATTATGCGTCGGATTATGCAGGCAAGCGGAGCTGAAGTGATTCACTTAGGGCATAACCGATCGGTAGAAGAGGTCGTGAATGCGGCTATTCAGGAGGATGTGCAGGGAATCGCCGTGTCTTCCTATCAAGGCGGGCATGTAGAATATTTTAAATATATGTTTGATTTGCTTCAGGAAAAAGGAGCCGGACATATTGGCATTTATGTTGGCGGAGGAGGAGTCATTCTTCCGAAAGAAATGAAAGAGCTTCATGACTATGGAATAAAGAGGGTCTTTTCACCTGAGGACGGACGCCGGCTGGGATTGCAGGGGATGATTGATGTAATCATGAAAGAATGCGATTTTTCTACTGTCCAAAGTTCTCTCCATGATAAAGTTCAAGATTTATTGTCAGGAGATATCCGGGCAGTATCACAATTCATTACGTTTGCAGAGAACCAGCTGGATGCTGAAAAAGAAACGGCCACAACAGCAGAAAGTGTGCTGGAGCAAATCAAAGTGTCTGAAAAAGAAGCGCCTGTTTTAGGTATTACCGGAACAGGGGGTGCGGGTAAAAGTTCCCTTACCGATGAATTGATCCGCCGTTTTCTCAATGAGTTTTCAGATCGGAGGATTGCCGTTCTGTCAGTAGATCCGACTAAGCAAAAGACAGGCGGCGCACTGCTTGGCGACCGCATTCGCATGAATGCCATCTTTTCTGACAGAGTGTATATGAGAAGTCTGGCCACGAGACATTCAAGAAGTGAATTATCATTGGCGATTAAAGATGCGATCTCCATTACGAAAGCCGCTGGTTTTGACTTGATTATTTTGGAAACAAGCGGGATCGGTCAGGGAGATGCCGAAATTGCGGAGATTTGCGATATTTCCATGTATGTCATGACAAGCGAGTTTGGAGCCCCTTCTCAGCTGGAAAAAATCGATATGATTGATTATGCCGATTTGATTGTCATTAATAAATTCGAACGGAAAGGATCTGAGGATGCTAAAAACCAGGTGCAGAAACAATATCAGCGCAGCAGGATGCTTTTTGACCGGGAGCTTTCTGAGATGCCTGTTTACGGGACAATCGCTTCTCAATTTAATGACCAGGGAACGAATGCCCTGTTCGCCGCATTGGCTGGAAAACTGAACGAAAAATCAGACACAGCCTGGGAAACGAGATTCTCCAAACACGCAGAGGTAAAGAAGCAGGATGTGATTATCCCAGCCGACCGGCGCTATTATCTTCGCGAAATTAGCGAAACGATAAGGAGGTATCATAAACAAGCGGATGAGCAGACCGGTATCGCCCGCAGACTTTTTCAACTGGAGGGAGCGATTGAGGCGGTCCGGGAAATGAATGGAGAAACTTCCGCATTGAAAGTACTTGATGAAGCAAGAATAGAAACCGCTTCCAAACTAACGCCGGAATCCATGAAAAATCTTGAAGAGTGGCCGGTTTTAAAAGAAAAGTATGCTGGGGATCAATTTATAACCCGAATCCGGGATAAGGAAATTGTTACGAAACTTAAGACGAAGAGTTTATCCGGGTTGATGATTCCTAAGGTGTCTCTTCCCGGATACAAGGACTATGGCGATATTTTAAGCTGGGTCTACCGGGAGAATGTACCAGGAGCCTTCCCTTATACTGCAGGGGTTTTTCCATTCAAACGGCAGGGTGAGGATCCAAAGCGTCAATTTGCGGGAGAAGGTTCTCCTGAAAGAACGAATCGCCGTTTTCATTACTTATCCAAAGATGATGATGCGAAGAGGTTGAGTACTGCGTTTGACTCTGTTACCCTATACGGTGAAGATCCTGATTACAGGCCGGATATTTATGGGAAGATAGGTGAAAGCGGTGTAAGTGTATGTACATTGGATGATATGAAAAAACTGTATGCCGGTTTTAACCTTTGCCATCCTTCCACTTCTGTCTCTATGACGATCAATGGTCCGGCTCCCATCATTTTGGCGATGTATATGAATACGGCTATTGATCAGCAGCTTGACATGAAGGAGCAGGAATTGGGCCGCACTCTGACAGAGGAAGAGATAGAGAAGGTAAAGGCGTACACACTGCAGACAGTCAGGGGGACCGTTCAGGCTGATATCCTGAAGGAGGATCAAGGGCAGAATACCTGCATTTTTTCTGCTGAATTTGCCTTGAAATTAATGGGTGATATTCAGGAATATTTCATTGAAAATAAAGTCAGGAACTATTATTCTGTATCCATCTCGGGGTATCATATTGCTGAAGCGGGAGCCAACCCAATTTCACAGCTTGCGTTCACATTGGCCAATGGATTCACCTATGTGGAATATTATCTGAGCAGAGGCATGAAAATCGATGATTTTGCTCCGAACTTATCATTCTTTTTCTCAAATGGGCTTGATCCCGAATACACTGTCATTGGAAGGGTGGCCCGAAGAATCTGGGCGATCGTGATGAGAGAGAAATACGGAGCGAATGAACGAAGCCAGAAGCTTAAGTATCATATTCAGACTTCGGGACGTTCCCTTCATGCACAGGAGATTGATTTCAATGACATCAGAACGACTTTGCAGGCTTTAATGGCCTTGCAGGACAATTGTAATTCGCTTCATACAAATGCCTATGATGAGGCAATCACTACACCGACAGAGGAATCTGTGCGGCGGGCGATGGCTATCCAGATGATTATTACAAAAGAGCTTGGGCTGGCCAAGAATGAAAATTCACTGCAGGGCTCTTTCATCATTGAAGAGCTGACAGACTTAGTGGAAGAAGCGGTGCTCCAGGAATTCGAACGGATCAATGACCGGGGAGGCGTTCTCGGAGCAATGGAAACGCAGTATCAGCGAGGGAAAATCCAGGATGAGTCGATGCTGTATGAAATGAAGAAGCATACAGGAGAGCTGCCGATTGTCGGAGTAAATACGTATTTAAACCCTAATCCTCCATCTGAACAAGAGCTAGACAGCATGGAAATCGCAAGAGCATCCAAAGAGGAGAAGGAAGGGCAGATTCTCGGTCTCCAATCCTTTAAGGAGAGGCATCAAGAAGAAGGCAGGGAGCTGATTGAACAGCTGAAGGAAGCGGCATTAAACGGAGAAAATTTATTTTCTTATTTGATGGAATGCGTAAAAGCGGCAAGTCTTGGTCAAATTACCCATGCTTTGTATGAAGTCGGGGGGCAGTATAGAAGGAATATGTAAGCGGTGAGCGGCTGACTGCGGCCGCTTTTTACATAGGATGATAAATATTTTTGCTTAAATTTTTCACAATTTCTATAAACTCCCTTATAATAAGGGGAAAATAAGGAAAAAATGGTCTTGGAGCTGAGTGGATCAATGATAAAAAAAATTTTGATAATGATCGGTTTTTTAATAGCCATCTATATTTTATATGTCTTATATGACCACCAGCTGGGGGCCATTTCATTCTTTATAGTGGCAGTTTTTTTCTTTGTATGTGCGTATCGTCTATACATATCTGGTAAAGAACAAGAAGAAAAGGGTAATAATGACTAGATTTTGGTTTGCGGAAATACATGTTTTGCTGAAGATAGAACTAGCATAAAGTCGTTTTTATTGTTTATAATGGATATTATGTCTAGCAGGAAAAGCTGTCTGAATGACCGAATCCTGTTTTAGATTACTTGTGAGGTTAAAGAACACGAAAAGTGTTTGCAATAGAGAAGGGAAGTGCAGGGTTTGAGTTTAAAAGATTATTCCAAACAGCAGATTATGGAAATGTCATTATTAGAAATGGCTTATGAGCTTTTGGTAGATAAGAATGAACCGATTGTATTCAGTGATTTGGTGGATCAAATCGTCAAAATGCAAAATTTATCCCAAGAAGAAATCAGGGAAAGAATTGCTCAATTCTATACTGATTTAAATATTGACGGCCGGTTTACCTCTTTAGGTGATAATCGCTGGGGTTTAAAAGCTTGGTATCCTGTCGATCAAATTGAAGAAGAAGTCGTTCATTCAGCTGCAAAACCTAAGAAAAAGAAGAAAGCGAAAAAGGCTGCGCCGGTTGATGACTTTAGTGAAGATGCGGATGATGAAGAATTGTTTGACGAAGAACTGGATGATATCGAAGAAGATCTTGATGACGATGACCTTCTGGATGATGATGAAGATTTGGATGATGATCTTGTGGATGACGATGAAGAGATCATTGACGACGAAGAGTTTGATTTAGACGAAGACGAAGATGATGAAGATGAAGACGATGATGACTTGAAAAAGAAGGATGAATAATATAACAGCAAATGCTGCTTGACTTTTTAGGTCGGAATTTGTAGAATCATTTTTGGGCTCCTTAAAAAAGGACATAAAGAAAAATTATATTGCTCCCTTACTTTTGTAAGCGGAGCGTTTTTATTTTTAATGATGGTTCAGTCATCATTTTTTTATTTTTTCATGAATTCTTCAAAAAGGTGAAAACTAGAATGAGGCGCAAGTGTCGGCAAGGTTACAGTCTTTTTTTCATTTGGCAGTCTTACAATAAAATTATTAAGGGGGATGCATATGACAAAATATATTTTTGTAACAGGCGGAGTGGTTTCTTCATTAGGAAAAGGTATTACAGCCGCTTCATTGGGAAGGCTTTTAAAAAATAGAGGATTGAATGTAACGATTCAAAAATTCGATCCATACATCAATGTCGACCCAGGTACAATGAGTCCTTATCAGCATGGTGAGGTTTTTGTAACAGATGACGGCGCTGAAACAGATCTTGATTTGGGCCACTATGAAAGGTTTATTGACATTAACTTAGGAAAGCACAGCAATGTGACTACAGGGAAAATTTATTCAACGGTCCTTCGTAAAGAACGCCGCGGTGATTATTTAGGAGGAACGGTACAGGTTATCCCCCATATTACAAACGAAATCAAAGACCGAGTTTTCCGTTCCGGCAAAGAAACGAATGCAGATGTTGTCATCACAGAAATTGGCGGTACAGTAGGGGATATTGAGTCCCTTCCGTTCTTGGAAGCAATTCGTCAAATCAAGAGTGATATTGGCCGTGAAAATGTCATGTATATCCACTGTACTCTTGTGCCGTACATTAAAGCGGCTGGTGAAATGAAAACAAAGCCAACTCAGCATAGCGTTAAAGAACTTCGCAGTTTGGGTATCCAGCCAAACATTATTGTCGTTCGTACCGAAATGCCAATCTCTCAGGATATGAAAGATAAAATTGCTTTGTTCTGTGACATTGATACACAGTCCGTTATTGAGTGCCAAGATGCTGACACGCTATACACGATTCCTTTAGCACTTCAAGAACAAGGTATGGACCAAATTGTCTGTGACCATTTAAAACTGGATTGTGCCGAAGCGGATATGGAAGACTGGAAAGAACTTGTTTCTAAAGTGACTTCTTTAACAAAGAAAACAAGAATCGGTCTTGTTGGAAAGTATGTAGAACTGCAGGATGCTTACCTTTCTGTAGTGGAAGCCTTGAAACATGCAGGTTTTGCATACAGTGCTGATGTGGAAGTAAAGTGGATTAACTCTGAAAATGTCACAAAAGACAATGTCGATGAGCTATTGAATGATGTGGACGGCATTTTGGTTCCCGGCGGATTCGGCGACCGAGGAATTGAAGGGAAAATCGTTGCAACAGAATACGCCCGCACAACAAAGAAACCTTTCTTCGGTATTTGCTTAGGGATGCAGCTGGCTTCGATTGAATTTGCGAGAAATATTCTTGGTTTGAAAGATGCTCATTCAGCTGAAATCAATCCTGAAACAACAAATCCGATCATTGACTTGCTTCCAGAGCAAAAAGATATTGAGGACTTAGGCGGAACTTTGCGTTTAGGTCTGTATCCATGCAAGCTTGAAGAAGGTACAAAAGCTTATGCGGCTTATCAGGAAAATGTCGTATATGAACGCCACCGCCATCGCTATGAATTTAATAATGAGTATCGCCAGGCAATGGAGGCTGAAGGATTCGTATTCTCCGGTACAAGCCCGGATGGCCGTTTGGTTGAAATTGTAGAACTTAAGGATCATCCTTGGTTCTTGGCTTCTCAATTCCATCCTGAATTCATCTCACGTCCAAACCGGCCTCAGCCATTATTCAGGGATTTTGTAGGAATGGCCATTCAGCAAGGCGAAAGATAAACAAAGCTGGGACCAAAATAAAAATATCAAATTTCTCACGGAGAAATTTAATAATTCAGAGTATAGACACACTCGAAGATTTTCGAGTGTGTCTATACTCTTTTTTCTTTTAAAATAGAATTATGTAAATTGTGCAGGGTGATTGGAACGTAGGATGGACGCTTTCCGGAAAGCAAGTGCCTGGAGCGGAAAGCTGTGGATTTTAACTTTATTCATCCAAAAATGACAAAAGACACCGAGAAGGGGCAGTTCAAGCCTCTCAATGCCTTTTGTCGACAATTTGATATTTATTTGCTGCATGGATTTCCATTTCAAAGCACAGCCCGTCGCCTGAAGTCTTGCTGTCCCAAAAGAGCCCTTTCACTCCTGCAGGCCATAGCTTTCCCATTCTGTTTTGTCCCAGAACCTTCTTGTATTCTACTTGTTGAATCCCTGCAGCCTTTTATTCTTCATATTCCTTTAAAATTTCTTCTAAAGTAAATTTGATTCCATGATAGGCATAAAGGGCAGCCATCAAGTATGGATAACCGAATCTTTCTCCGGATTCATCCGGTATCAGACCTCTTTGTATTTTTAGGTCGATATGAACATCAGCAAGACTTACTAAGTCTTCAACGCTGTCCTTTTCCTTTTTTACGGAAGAGACGGCAACGAAGGGGAGATCAGCCTCCCGCAGCTGGCCTGCCAATTTTACCGCAGCCACATCGTCCGAATGGCGGCTGAATATAAGGAAACGATTTTCCTTTCCCATTTCCAGCGCAGTTTCAGCGAATTCTTCTGCATACGGAAATGGCTCTTTTCCTTCTAATGCCTCGTGCAGAATCCCTTTCATTTCTTTGAGGCCGTAAATATATATTTTTCCCTCACCAATGCCTGCTTGGGCTAAAAGGCGTCCGGCATCTTCTAGGCTGAATTCCTCTTCATCGGTGATTTTTTTGAAAATCCCGTTCATCTGTGTAGAAAATATTTTTAACATACGGAGCGAATCTCCTTCTTTTTTTAGATTTATTATAAAGCAACTTAACAAATTTCTCGAATTCCAAACTTAAGGGGGCAGATTCTGTATGCCAGCTGCGCTTTTGCTATGGTAAAATAACAATAGAAGAAAAAATTTAAAAAGTTCTGTGAACTGGCAGGTAATGTAAGCCGGCTATCGAATTTATAAAGGAGCTTTAAGGCAGGGTAAAAAAATTGCTAGAGGGGACGAGGTGGCTTTCATGACAGGGAAAATTTTAATAGTGGACGATCAGTTCGGTATACGGATCTTGTTAAATGAAGTACTGAACAAAGAAGGATATACGACGTTCCAGGCGGCCAATGGCATACAAGCCCTTGAGGCGCTGAATCAGCATGCTCCTGATCTGGTGCTGCTGGATATGAAAATTCCGGGGATGGACGGCATCGAGATTTTAAAAAGAATGAAAAAAGTAAATCCTGATATCCGTGTTATCATCATGACCGCTTATGGAGAGCTTGATATGATTCAGGAAGCAAAGGATCTTGGGGCACTTACCCATTTTGCAAAGCCTTTCGATATTGATGATATAAGAAAAGCGGTACGAGATCATCTTCCTATTAAGTCGAGCTGAAAACCATTCGTCCGCAGCGGCTGTCATTTCAGGCAGGCCGTGTTTTTTTCTGTCATAAATTTCTGTTTTACAAGGTGATAAGAAGCCTTTTCTTTCTGTTCCTATCAAAAAAATTAGGAGAGACGGCAGTCTATATTTGTTGCTGTTTCTTCCATGTATTGATATTCTAAAAGGGAAGTAATTGCGATACTTATACGAATGGTTTATCTCATTTCTGGGGATATCTAGTATGACTCGCTTTCTATGACCAACTTTACTATTAGGAGGAAACTTCAATGCCTTTAGTTTCTATGAAGGATATGTTAAACAAAGCTTTAGAAGAGAAATATGCAGTAGGGCAATTTAATATCAATAATCTTGAATGGACCCAGGCGATTCTCGCTGCTTCTGAAGAAGAGAAATCTCCTGTCATTTTGGGTGTATCTGAAGGTGCTGCCCGTCACATGGGTGGATTCTATACAACAGTTATGATGGTTAAGGGCCTAATGAAGGATATGAACATCAGTGTTCCTGTAGCAATCCATTTGGACCACGGTTCCAGCTTTGAAAAATGTAAAGAAGCAATCGATGCAGGATTTACTTCTGTCATGATTGATGCTTCTCATCATCCGATTGAAGAAAACATTGAAACCACTAAACAGGTTGTAGCCTACGCACACGAACGCAATGTTTCTGTAGAAGCAGAAGTCGGTACAGTAGGCGGTCAGGAAGACGATGTCGTTGCTGATGGCGTTATTTATGCTGATCCCCAAGAATGTGAGCAGTTAGTAAAAGAAACAAATGTGGACTGCTTCGCACCAGCACTTGGATCTGTTCATGGTCCATATAAAGGTGAACCGAACTTAGGATACAAAGAGATGGAAGAAGTACGTGATTTAACAAAAAAACCATTGGTATTACACGGCGGAACAGGAATTCCTACAAAAGATATCCAAAAGGCGATTTCTTTGGGAACTTCTAAAATCAATGTAAATACTGAAAATCAGATTGTCTTTACTCAAGCGGTGCGCGATGTATTGAATGCGGATGCAAATGTTTATGATCCACGGAAATATATTGCTCCTGGACGTGAGGCAATCAAAAAAACTGTTATAGGCAAAATCCGTGAGTTTGGTTCAAACGGCAAGGCGTAATTAACAAAACGGATAGCTGGAAATGGGCGGACCCTTCTTTTGTGCAAGTGCTTAAGGCGTACAGCCTGGGACTGCCCTGTTAAATGGAAGGGTCCTTTCTCTTTTTACAGACACACATACTACATATGGAGGATGACAAATATGAAATTCTTTATTGATACAGCAAATATTGACGAGATCCGTGAGGCTCATGCATTAGGTATCTTGGCAGGCGTGACAACTAATCCATCCCTTGTTGCCAAAGAAAAGGGAGTATCCTTCCATGATCGTTTAAGAGAGATCACAAGCTTAGTAAAGGATTCTGTATCTGCAGAAGTCATCTCTCTTGATTTTGAAGGCATGATGAAGGAAGCTGAAGAACTTACAGCCATCGCGCCTAACATTACCATTAAAGTACCTATGACTCCGGATGGCCTGAAGGCCGTTGCTGCCCTTTCGGCAAAAGGAGTCAAAACAAATGTGACACTTATCTTTAATGCCAATCAGGCTTTATTGGCTGCGAGAGCAGGAGCGGCTTATGTATCTCCATTTTTAGGACGTCTGGATGATATTGGTCAAAATGGTCTGCAATTAGTTTCTGATATAGCAGATATCTTTGCCATTCATGATATCCAAACTGAAATTATTGCTGCATCGATCCGCCATCCAATGCATATTACAGAAGCGGCGCTAAAAGGTGCGCATATTGCTACAGTTCCTTACAAAGTAATCTTGAGCCTGTTCAAGCATCCTCTGACTGATAAAGGCATCGAGGCATTTATTAATGATTGGAATAACAGAACGGAAGCTTAATCCCATTCTGTTTTCTGAACTTAGCGTGTAATTTCTTCCGTTCCGTCTCTTGGCTGTTTTTAGAGGCGGAACGATTTTATGAATTCTCCTCTACTTCTTTCATTCATATTTTTCTGTTAAATTTAACATTTTTTTACATAAAATAGAGTTTTTTGTGTAAACTAAAACAAGAAATTGAAAGCTGTCGAAATATGTGGATTGTTTATGGAAAAAAATGACTGTTATTCTTCTTGAGTGCTTAGCTTAGAAGGGAGTTTATTATGGAAAAACTTAAAATTGCCGGCGGATATCCTTTAAAAGGGAACATCCGAGTAAGCGGGGCAAAGAATAGTGCGGTTGCTCTTATCCCTGCCACAATATTAGCTGATTCGCCAGTGACGATCGAAGGATTGCCGGATATTTCTGATGTACGCATGCTCAAAGCTTTAATGGAGGAAATTGGCGGCGATGTATCTTTTAACGATGGAGAGATGATCGTAGATCCAAGCCGGATGGTTTCTATGCCTTTGCCGAGCGGACGTGTCAAAAAGCTGCGCGCTTCTTACTATTTAATGGGAGCCATGCTTGGAAAATTCAAGAAAGCTGTTATTGGCCTTCCGGGCGGCTGTCATTTAGGGCCGCGGCCGATTGATCAGCACATTAAAGGATTTGAGGCTTTAGGAGCCCATGTGACCAATGAACAGGGGGCCATCTACCTTCGCGCCGATGAATTGCGCGGGGCTCGGATTTACTTAGATGTCGTCAGCGTGGGGGCTACCATAAATATCATGCTGGCTGCTGTTCTTGCTAAAGGCAGGACTATTATCGAAAACGCTGCCAAAGAGCCGGAAATCATTGATGTGGCGACATTATTAAACAACATGGGAGCTAAAATCAAAGGAGCCGGTACAGATATCATTCGAATTGAAGGCGTAGAGAATCTGAATGGCTGCCGGCACACTATCATTCCGGACAGAATTGAAGCGGGGACTTTTATGATTCTGGCCGCTGCGGCAGGCGAAGGAATCGTCATCGACAATGTCATTCCGCAGCACCTGGAATCCGTCACTGCTAAGCTTAGGGAGATGGGTGTCCATGTGGAGACAAGCGACGACCAGATTTTCGTTGCTCCGGGCAAAGAGTATAAGGCTATAGATATAAAGACATTGGTATACCCTGGATTCGCAACGGATCTTCAGCAGCCTTTCACTTCGCTGCTTACCAAGGCTGAAGGGACAAGTGTTGTGACAGATACAATTTACGGAGCCCGATTTAAACATATTGATGAGCTGAGAAGAATGAACGCCAAGATTAAAGTCGAAGGCCGGGCTGCTATTATCAATGGGCCGGTTACGCTGCAAGGGGCAAAAGTCAAGGCAAGTGACCTTCGGGCCGGAGCGGCATTAGTAATTGCCGGCCTTATGGCTGAAGGAATTACTGAGGTGACAGGTCTTGAGCATATTGACCGCGGTTACAGTCATCTTGTTGAAAAGCTTTCAGGTTTAGGCGCTACAATCTGGCGGGAAGAAATGACCAAGGATGAGGTAGAACAATTGAAAAATTGACCGTTTCCTTGCTGTCTAATTGTGCTACAAGATATAGTATAATGTGTTATACTATTAATCGTAGATTAGAAAAAGCACGTTTGACACTGAGGAGGAGCCGAAATGGAAAGAAGTTTATCAATGGAACTGGTCCGTGTAACAGAAGCTGCAGCCTTATCTTCAGCCCGCTGGATGGGAAGAGGAAAAAAAGATGAAGCGGATGACGCGGCAACAACAGCGATGAGGGATGTTTTTAATACCATTCCTATGCAAGGAACAGTGGTAATCGGTGAAGGGGAAATGGATGAAGCGCCGATGCTTTATATAGGAGAAAAACTGGGTACCGGAATGGGACCGGCTGTAGATATTGCTGTTGACCCGCTTGAAGGAACAAATATCGTCGCTTCTGGAGGCTGGAACGCGCTTGCCGTATTGGCGGTCGCTGACCAGGGAAATCTTCTTCATGCCCCCGATATGTATATGGAGAAGATTGCAGTAGGACCGGAGGCGGTCGGACAAATTGATATTCATGCATCTGTTCTGGACAACTTGAAGGCAGTGGCCAAAGCAAAGAATAAGGATATTCAGGATGTTGTGGCAACTGTTTTAAACCGTAAACGCCATGAGAAGATTATTCATGAATTACGTGAAGCGGGAGCCCGTATCAAGCTGATCAATGACGGAGATGTGGCAGGGGCCATCAATACGGCCTTTGACCAAACCGGTGTTGATATTCTTTTCGGCTCTGGCGGGGCTCCTGAAGGCGTTATTTCAGCGGTTGCCTTAAAATGCCTTGGCGGAGAAATCCAAGGAAAGCTTCTGCCTCAAAATGAAACAGAAGTGGCACGCTGCGGAAAAATGGGAATTGATCTGAACCGTGTGCTTCGCATGGAAGATTTAGTCCGCGGTGACGATGCAATTTTTGCTGCGACAGGCGTGACGGACGGAGAACTCCTGCGAGGGGTTCAGTTCAAAGGGAATTATGGTAAAACCCAATCTGTCGTTATGCGTGCCCAGTCCGGTACGGTACGGTTCATAGACGGACGGCATAGTTTAAAAATCAAACCTAATGGCATAATAGGTTAAGAGAGACAGGGGCATTCCATTCTTCTGTAAAACGAGCGGGCGGATTTTCCGTCCGCTTTCCCTCTCAAAAACTTTCAGTTGAATAATTGAAATAAAGGAAGTACAATAAATCTTGTTTTAAGAAAAAAATAAAATCTGTTCTTCTTCTAACTTCACGAAGTCTTCCATCCATTTTCTTCAATTTAAATACCCTTCTAAAGAAATGTTGCCGTTTAGGCAAGCTTTAGGTGAAGCCAGAGGCCTGGGCTAATTTTTACAGCAAATATATTCCGCTATACGGCCTTTTATTTTCGGCGGATGTATAGCATGTTCGCCGTGTGGAAAGCAGGTGTGGTTTTTATATGGCCATGCCTTAGACTGCTTGTCCATCGGTTGAGGATGTTAATTATATAAAGTGTGGTGTCATAATGAATTTAACGATTTCCAATTTAGAAAACATGAAACTGAAAGACTTATATGAGCACGCACGCCAATATAAAGTTTCCTATTACAGCAAGCTTTCAAAAAAGGAACTTATTTTTGCGATCTTAAAGGCTCAGGCAGAACAGGACGGGCTTCTTTTCATGGAAGGAGTACTTGAAATCATCCCATCAGAAGGGTTTGGCTTCCTTCGTCCGATTAACTATTCTCCAAGCTCGGAGGATATTTATATTTCAGCTTCACAAATCCGAAGATTCGACCTCAGAAATGGGGACAAGGTATCTGGAAAAGTCCGTCCTCCAAAGGAAAATGAACGGTATTATGGCTTGCTTCATGTGGAAGCGGTTAATGGAGATAACCCGGAAAGCGCAAAGGAACGGGTTCATTTCCCTGGATTGACGCCTTTGTATCCAGACCGCCAGATCAGGCTGGAGACAACGCCGAAAAACCTGTCTACACGGATTATGGATGTTCTTGCCCCGGTTGGTTTCGGACAGCGTGGACTGATTGTAGCCCCTCCAAAAGCCGGTAAAACCATGCTGATTAAGGAAATTGCGAATGCAATTACAACAAATCATCCTGAAGCTGAACTGATCGTTCTCCTTATTGATGAGCGTCCGGAAGAAGTGACGGATATTGAGCGTTCTGTAGCAGGTGATGTCGTCAGCTCGACGTTTGATGAAGTGCCGGAAAATCATATTAAAGTAGCGGAGCTTGTTTTAGAACGGGCTATGAGGCTTGTGGAACATAAGCGCGACGTCATTATTCTGATGGACAGCATTACCCGTTTGGCGAGGGCTTACAATCTTGTCATTCCTCCGAGCGGAAGAACTCTTTCCGGAGGTATCGATCCGGCTGCATTTCACAGGCCGAAGCGTTTCTTCGGAGCAGCCCGTAATATTGAAGAAGGGGGCAGCCTGACCATTTTGGCAACAGCCCTCGTTGATACTGGTTCCCGCATGGATGATGTCATTTATGAGGAATTTAAAGGAACCGGCAATATGGAACTGCATCTGGATCGTCAGCTGGCTGAAAGAAGAATCTTCCCAGCTATCGATATCAGGCGTTCCGGAACAAGGAAAGAAGAACTGCTGATTCCGAAAGAACATTTAGATAAACTATGGGCGATTCGGAAAACAATGTCTGACACGCCTGATTTTGTAGAGAAATTTTTGCGCCGCTTAAGGCAAACTAAGGGTAATGAAGAATTTTTCAGTAAACTGGATGAGGAAATGAAAAAAGGAGCGGCAGTCAAGCGTTCCTAAGATTGTTCCAAAACAAAGGTTGCACAAGCTGAGTGAAGTTGATATAATGAACCCATGTGTTTTTACAATAATTGAGAGGGTCCATTGCGGCCTTATCTTGAAGTATATAACTCTGTTTCGAATGATTCAGGGCAGAAGGAGCTGAAAAGAATGAAAACTGGAATTCATCCAAATTACAAACTTGCAAAAGTAACTTGTTCTTGTGGTAACACTTTTGAAACTGGTTCAGTAAAAGAAGATATCAGAGTGGAAACTTGTTCAGAATGCCACCCATTCTATACTGGCCGTCAAAAATTCGCTGAAGCTGGCGGACGTGTTGACCGTTTCAATAAAAAATATAACCTTAAATAAGGTTCAGCAGAGGGAAATTCCTCTCGGGTTGCCGATATGTGCACCGTTAGTGAATTACACTTTGTACATGCAGGAAGCAGGCAAGCACCTTTACTTGCCTGTTTTTTCTTTTGCAGATACCTCTTTTGAAGGAATAGATAACCGGGATCCTGAATGAACCGAAGAAACAGGATCGTAAGGTGGAAGGGAGTCATCGTTTCGATGTATGAGATGAAACAATCAGGCTGGATTGAATTAATTTGCGGCAGTATGTTTTCTGGAAAATCAGAGGAATTAATCAAAAGGGTCAGCCGGGCGAAGTTTGCTAAGCAAAACATTGCGGTTTTTAAACCGGTTATTGATAATCGCTATGCGGAAGAGGCTGTTGTGTCCCATAATGGAACATCAGTGATGGCAAAGCCGATTGCGCATTCCACTGAGATTTTTAAATATCTTCAGGAAGATCTTAATATTATTGCGATCGATGAAGTCCAATTTTTCGATGAAGAAATTGTGGATGTTGCCCAGCATCTTGCGGACAGCGGTTATCGGGTTATCCTTGCGGGTTTGGATCAAGATTTCCGCGGAGAGCCATTTGGCCCGATGCCTGATTTATTAGCTCTTTCGGAGTCGGTGACTAAGCTTCAGGCTGTTTGTTCTGTTTGCGGTTCTGCAGCAAGCAGGACACAAAGATTGATAAATGATCAGCCTGCTTCGTATGATGATCCCGTTATCCTTGTTGGTGCATCTGAATCATATGAACCGAGATGCCGTCATCATCATGAGGTGCCAGGCAGACAAAAGGCGCTTATAAAAGAGAAAATGTAGCAGACTGCTGATCAGCTGCCTTGACACAGTTTGAGATACCATATGATTACTCTGCTTGCCATCGGATGGCAGGCAGTTTTTTATTTCCCATCCAACGGAGGGAGGGAAGACGGACCTCTTTCAAAAGGCTGCTTGGATAAATGGAGTAATGTTCCCCGAGGTGACAGCAGCTCCGTGCCTTTTGACGATGTTTATTGACCTATACTATAATAAATGTAATTGTGAAAAGCTGGATTTCCCCCTGTTTTGAAGGGGAATAAATTATGAGGTGAATAACGTGTTTGATCGACTGCAGGCAGTAGAAGATAGATATGAAAGATTGAATGAACTATTAAGCGATCCGGAAGTAATTAATGATTCAAAAAAGTTAAGGGAATATTCCAAGGAACAATCAGGGATCCAGGAAACGGTCATGGCCTATAAGGAATATAAAGAAACGAAAGAGCAATATCAAGACGCTAAAGCGATGCTGGATGAGAAATTGGACAGTGATATGCGTGAGATGGTTAAGGAAGAGATGAATGAACTGGCAGCAGCCATGGAAGCGTTAGAGGAAAAACTGAGAATTCTTCTGATTCCTAAAGACCCAAATGATGATAAGAACGTGATCATGGAAATCAGAGGGGCTGCAGGCGGAGATGAGGCAGCGCTATTTGCCGGAAGCCTTTACAGGATGTACAGCCGATTTGCAGAGGTGCAAGGATGGAAAACGGAAGTTATTGAAGCGAGCCCGACAGGTCTTGGCGGATATAAAGAAATTATCTTCATAATCAATGGAAATGGCGCTTATTCCAAATTGAAATTTGAAAATGGCGCCCACCGTGTTCAGCGGGTTCCTGAAACCGAATCGGGCGGCCGTATTCATACTTCGACTGCTACGGTGGCAGTTCTGCCTGAAGCAGAAGAGGTGGAAATCGAAATCCATGACAAGGATATCCGAGTCGATACGTTTGCTTCCAGCGGACCTGGCGGACAAAGTGTCAATACGACTATGTCAGCTGTCCGGCTGACTCACCTTCCGACCAATACAGTCGTTTCCTGTCAGGATGAAAAATCGCAGATCAAGAATAAGGAAAAGGCGATGAAAGTATTGCGCGCCCGGGTATATGATAAGATTAACCGGGAAGTTCAGGCGGAATATGATCAAAACAGGAAGCTGGCTGTAGGTACTGGCGACCGTTCTGAGCGAATTCGCACGTATAATTTTCCGCAAAACCGTGTAACAGATCATCGGATCGGACTTACCATTCAGAAGCTTGATCAGATTATGGAAGGCAAACTGGATGAAGTGATTGATGCACTGATCCTAGAAGACCAATCTTCACGATTGGAGCATGCGGATGAGTGAGAAAAAAATATATGAAGCCCTGAATTGGGCTTCTTCTTTTTTAAAGGAGCGCGGAAGAGAGGCTAATGCCGGTGAAATTCTTCTGCAGTCTATCCTGGGACTGACCCGTTCCCAATTATTAGCCAGCCTTCAGGATGCAGTGCCTGCCGGCCGTCTGAGTGAATTTGAAGAGGCAGTCTGTATGCATGGAGAAGGACGGCCGGTACAGTATATTACTGGGAAAGAAGAGTTTTACGGAAGGACGTTTCTGGTAAATGAAGAGGTGCTTATTCCCCGTCCGGAAACCGAGGAATTGATCTATCATACTCTGAATAAGATAAAAGGCGTGTTTGGGGAAGTGAAGAATCTTGAGTTGGTGGATGTAGGTACGGGAAGCGGCGCTATCGCCATCACGATGAAGCTTGAAGCGCCGGACCTTCATGTAATGGCTACAGATATAGCGGAAACATCTCTTCAAGTAGCCCGGCATAATGCGGAAAACTTAAAAGCTGATGTGACATTCGTACAAGGGGATTTGCTGCAGCCTTTACTGGACCGGCGGAAGCAGATTGATATTCTGCTATCCAACCCTCCCTATATTCCAGAGCGCGACAAAGAGTGGATGTCGGAAGTGGTGACTGGCCATGAACCGCATCGGGCACTTTTTGCCGGCAAAGATGGATTGGCCTTTTACCGCCGTTTTATGGAACAGCTTCCGCTTGTTATGAAAGCGCCGGGACTGATAGGATTCGAATTCGGTTATGGACAGGGTGAAACAATTGCCGCGATGCTGAAAGAAACGTTTCCGGCTGCAGAGGTAGACGTCGAATATGATATTAATGGGAAAGACCGTATGGTTTTCGCCTTGCTTCGTTAATCCGCCTGTTTAGGCGGATTTTTTCGTCCCTAATGAGTGAAACATCGTGAAGGATTTGTCTTGGTCTCTTTTTTCGTTCTTCAAACAGGCTGATATGAGCGGAAACTCTCTGTTGTTCCATCGTGAAGATGATTTTTTTAAAAATGATAGTTTAAGATAAGGCAGACATGGCCAGACTGTCTGGTGTAAGGGGGAGAGGGTCATGTTAAAACGAAAATATTCAGCTATTATCTATCTATTAATTTTAACGATTGGAACAATTGCTAGTTTATATATACCGAAGACGGAAGCTGCTAAGACATCGGACGAGGTAATGGTCATACCGGATGAGGCGATTCGATTAAGGATTTTGGCTAATAGTGACCATGAAGAGGATCAGGCAGTGAAGAGACTGATTCGTGATCGGGTAAATGAATCCATCACAGAGTGGGTCGCCGAATTAACATCGATTGAAGAGGCCAGAAACGTGATTCGGGGAAACCTGGATGAAGTGGAGCAGATTGCAAAAGAAGTGATGGAGGAAGAAGGACTGAAGCAGACTGTTTCGGTGAAATTCGGTCAGGCAGACTTTCCGACAAAGCTTTATGGACAATACTTATATCCTGCTGGAGATTATGAAGCAGTTATCATTACATTAGGCGCAGGAGAAGGAGCAAATTGGTGGTGTGTCTTGTTCCCTCCATTATGTTTCTTGGATTTTTCGAATGGTACGGCTGTAAGCCAAAGTCCTGTGGAAGATCAGGGAAGTGCAGAGGAGACTGTTTCAAAAGAAAAAACGTCAGTTCCTGTGCAAGAGAGAGCAGAAAATGTTCCAGTGACTCAAGAAGAAACGGAAGAGCAGGCTGCCGTCAAAGCAGATGAACCAAAACAAACTGGTGAAGAGAAGCAGGAAAAACAAGAAAAAGAAGAAAGATCAGATCTGCAGCAGCCGGTGCAAGAAAAATCAGAACCGGAGCAAAGTGCAGGGGATGTGGATAAGCCGGCTAAAAATAGGACAACTGTGTATAACGGAGAAGAACCGCAGGAGATTGAAGTTAAATCTTTTTTTGGAGAGTTATTCACAAATCTATTTTAAAAAGGTAAGAATTACGCCATTTTTCAAAAAATGGCGTTAATTTATCCACTTGTCCACAATTTTATCCACATATAACTAACAAATGAGTTCATTTATTGCAAAAGTTATCCACTGATTACCCACAATATGTGCAGCACCCTTGTGTTATAGCTGAACGTATTTTATACTTTCATGGTATCTTTTAATATAAAAGGCTTAATTTACGCGGTTCATTCCGCTTGGCAATAAATAGAATGGTAGGTGCTCATATTGGAAACGAAATTTTGGAAAGTGGATAAAAGTGTGGATAAAAAAGAAGGTTATCCACAAATTATGCAGCCTGCTGATTTACTGATGAATGATGAAGTGGTAGCTTTTCCAACTGAAACGGTATACGGACTTGGTGCAAACGCCAAAAGCAGTACAGCAGTCAAAAAAATTTATGAGGCAAAAGGAAGACCGAGTGATAACCCGCTGATTGTTCATATTGCGTCTAAGCAGCAGCTTGAGGAATTTACAGAGTCAATTCCTCAAGCTGCAGCCAGGTTAATGGCAGAATTTTGGCCGGGACCCTTAACGGTTATTTTAAAGGAGAAGGCTGGAGTTCTTTCTGAATTAGTAACAGTCGGCCTTGGATCAGTGGGGGTAAGAATGCCGAATCATCCGGTTGCTTCAGCTTTAATTCAGGCAAGCGGATTGCCTATTGCAGCACCCAGCGCTAATACATCAGGAAAGCCAAGTCCTACGTTAGCTGCTCATGTGAAAGATGATTTAGATGGAAGAATCGCGGGAATTGTGGATGGAGGACCTACAGGAGTGGGGGTTGAATCAACTGTAGTCGACTGTACAGGTGAAATTCCCGTCATTCTTCGTCCGGGCGGAATTACAAAAGAACAAATTCAAGAAGTGATTGGCAAGGTGATTGAGGATGCTGCTTTGAAGAATCCTGCAGAAGCACCGAAGGCTCCTGGAATGAAATATACACATTATGCCCCGAAAGCCCCTCTGACATTGGTGGAAGGATCGCAGGGATTTTTTCAGCGTGTAATAGATGCCGAGAGGGCTGAGGGAAAAAAAGTGGGTGTATTAGCAGCTGAGGAGAATAAAGAACGATATGAGGCAGATTCTATTTTATCACCTGGTTCATTAGCGGATTTGTCCACAGTCGCTGCTGGTTTATATGAGACGCTGAGAAAGTTCGATCAGGAAGGCGTAAACGTTATATACAGCGAAGTGTTTCCGACAGACGGAATAGGTGCGGCTATCATGAATCGCCTGACTAAAGCAGCCGGGCAGAAGATAATGACAGAAAAAATCCAAGGATAATCAATCTAATCTTCTAACATTCTTCGGACATGCATACCATGTATAAGGCTAGTCCGGGGAGGGTGTTAGATTTGGAATCAGTCATAGGAGCATTAATTACATTAATACTTATGGCATTTGCCTTAGGAATGGACGCCTTTTCGATTGGCCTCGGCATGGGAATGTTCAAGCTGCGGATCAAGCAAATTTTCATCATTGGACTTACAGTCGGGGCATTCCATATGTTTATGCCTCTTTTAGGGATGGCAACAGGAAGGTTTTTATCAGATCAATTCGGAACGGTAGCGGGATATGCCGGAGGGATTTTGCTGATTATTTTAGGTGTCCAGATGTTTATATCGGGATTAAAAGGCAGTGAAGAGGCCATCCTGGCGCCTATAGGCAAGGGATTGGTAATTTTTGCGCTGAGTGTAAGCCTCGATAGTTTTTCAGTGGGGCTGACTTTGGGCATTTTTGGAGCAAAAACGGTAATGACCATTGTTTGTTTCGGTGTAACCGCGGCTGTTTTAACATGGGGCGGCTTAGTATTAGGGAGAAAAATGCAGGGAGTCCTCGGAATCTACAGTGAAATGCTCGGAGGGGGCATTCTACTTGCCTTTGGCCTAAAGCTGCTGCTCTCATTTTAAGTGAGTATAAAGATGCATTCTGCCCTGGAGACTAACCAGGGTATTTTGTTATAGGTATAATTATTCACAAGAATGTAATATTTTATCTTTCTTATACAAGAAAATGAGTACATGGATATGGTATTTTAAAAGTACAGAAAAAATGGATAGAAAATCCCTCTTTATTTATTTCCTGTATGACTGCTGAAAATATTCATGCCGTGTACTATATAATTAGAAAAGGAATGAAGGTAAAGAGGAGTGTGAAAAAGATGAACATTTTATTTGTCTGCACAGGGAACACATGCAGGAGCCCGTTGGCAGAAGCTATATTGAAGAGCAAGCAAATCCCTGGTATCGATGTGAGGTCTGCCGGGATTTATGCAGCGCCAAACCTAGATCTATCTGAACATGCGAAAGGGGTGCTTGATGAACATAATATCCTGCATTCCCATTCATCCAGACCTTTGACAGAGCATGAGGTGCGATGGGCTACTTACATTTTTACGATGACAGAGAGTCATAAGATGGCAATTGGCCAGGCCTTCCCTTTTGCCATTGATAAAACGTTTACTTTAAAGGAGTTTATCTATGACGATAAGAAAAACAGAGACATTTTAGATCCATTTGGCGGCCCGCTTGAATTATATAGAGAAACCTATCATGAACTGCAAGGCCTGATCGGGGAGTTGGTCCGAAAATTAGCTGAGTAGTTACGCTACAGGGGGAATTGAGGATGACAGAGAGAAAACGATATAAGTTTGGCTTAAGAAAAAAGTTAGTGCTTTTCATTTCCGTTTTAGCCTTCATAACATATTCTACAACGGCACTTTTTATTTTTGTTGTTCATCCTTTATTTTTTGAGGGTGTAAACACCCTCTTATTTAGCATCGCGACACTGGCACTCGGGATTATTTGGTCCGGAATTTTGGCTTACTTTGCCGCCCAGCTGATTATAAAGCCTCTTCAAAAACTGGAAACGGCTGCCTTGAGTGCAGCAGACGGCGATATTAGCCAGGAAGCCTATGTACATAAAACAGACGATGAAATTCGTTCATTAGGCTTGGCTTTTAATCATATGCTTTTCAATTTACGGGATATGGTGCATCGAATCGATGATAATTTTCATGAAACGAATGATAAGGTTGTTCATATATCCGGAGAGGCGAGCAGAGCTTCGGAGCAGGCTGAAAATATCGCCAGGACGATCGAAGAAATTTCCAAAGGCGCAGACCATTCAGCGGTCTCTATTATGAATACAGCTGAAGCGATGGAAGATGTGACGAAAATAGCTCAAGAAGTGCAGAGGAAGGCAAATGCTTCTGTTTCATTTTCGGGTGAAATGGTTACTGAGCTTGGAAAGAACAAAGATGTCATTCATTCTTTAGTTTCAGGGATTCAGCAGCTGGCACAAGGAAACAAGAAATCTTTAACAGAGGCAAGGCGTTTGGAGGAAAATGCGGCAAAAGTTGAGCAGGTTATCAGGCTTGTCGGAGATATTGCTGCTCAGACTAATTTGCTTGCCCTTAATGCGTCTATTGAAGCAGCCCGTGCGGGTGAACATGGCAAAGGCTTTGCTGTAGTGGCAGAAGAGGTGCGCCTGCTCGCTGATGAAAGCGCGAGAGCTGTTCAGGATATTTCCGGATTGATTCAGAATATCCAGTCCGAAGTAAAAGCGGTGGTGAAGCAGATTACAGAGCAGGTAGAGGCGGTCAATCAGGAAGTGCAAAAAGGATCTGAAACAGATGCTGCCCTTGAAGAGATGTCGAAAACGGTGAATGTTGTAGCCCGGGCTGTAACGGATATAACTGAACTTGTAGACAGGCAGATGGCGAGTATAGAAGAGACTTCCCAGCAATCACAGGAAGTTGCGGCCATTGCGGAAGAAACATCCGCAGGTGCAGAGGAAGTGACAGCTACTACCCATGATCAGGCTTCTGTTATGGGCAGTGTAGATCAAGCGGCACGGGAGCTTAAAGCTCAGGCTGATCAGCTTAAGCAAACCATCAGCCGTTTCAAGTTATAAGAGATTGCTGTTCATCGATCGAGCACGAAATAAAAGCAGAAAATTCTTAGAAAAAGGATAAGAATCTATCATAAGAAACGGATAAGGGCGGCCGCCGGAACAGCATAAGGGAGAGACTCCCGGGGTTGTCGAAAGCCGTCCTTGAAACGGAAATCTATGTTTTTTAATTGTTGTCCCAGCCTGCTCAAAAAGACTCACCCCTTCTCTGAGAAATCACATTAGCTGATTTCTCTTTTTTATTTTTTTAGCAGCAGCTGGAAAAGGTTTATGTTACGCAGCGGAGTGAGGCATCTTCTCTTTCTGTAAACAGCTAAAGTGATGATGGTTCTTCAGTCATTTTAATGGTTACGGGATGAACCCATTTCTTTATCTTTTTGGCTATTTGTGACACAATAATAGTAAGGAAAAATAGAGGAGGAAGACGATGAAAGTAGCAATTGCATCTGACCATGGCGGCATCCAAATTAGGGAAGAAATAAAAAAACTAATGGAAGAATTGAATATTCCTTATGAAGATTTTGGCTGTGAATGCAGCACATCTGTAGATTATCCGGATTATGCGCTTCCTGTAGCCGAAAAAGTAGCGAGAGGGGAGTTTGACCGAGGAATCCTTGTCTGCGGGACAGGTATCGGAATGAGCATTGCTGCTAACAAAGTCAAAGGGATCAGGTGTGCGCTTGTGCATGATGTATACAGTGCGAAATTAACAAGGCAGCATAATGATTCAAATGTTCTGGCTATGGGTGAACGGGTTATTGGGCCGGGACTGGCCAGGGAAATTGCCCAGGCATGGCTGACTTCAGATTTTGAAGGAGGCCGTCATGAGAACCGCCTTGGAAAAATTAAGAAATATGAAGATCAGAATAGCTGATTCTTTTTACGCTGGAGAAGGGAGCGCTGAAGATGAACAATCAAGGGGACGATTTTAAAGAGATGCTGAAGACTTGGCAGGGACAGCTTAAAAGGCTGCTCGCTGAATTTCAAAACATAGCACAATTATCGGAAGGCAATCTGGTCGTCGTAGGCTGCAGCACGAGCGAGGTAAGAGGAAAAAGGATTGGAACTGAAGGGGCAGAGGAAATTGCCCGGATGATATTTGAAGAGATGTCTTCTTTTCAAGCCGAAACCGGTGCAGAACTTGCTTATCAGTGCTGTGAGCATTTAAATCGGGCGCTTGTGCTTTCCCGGGTGACGGCGCTTCGAAGAGGGTATGAGGAAGTTTCTGTAGTGCCCGTTAAAAAGGCTGGCGGCTCAATGGCAGCCTATGCTTTTCAGAATATGAAAGATGCTGTTGTTGTTGAGCATATTAAGGCAGAGGCTGGCATTGACATAGGTGATACTTTTATCGGCATGCATTTGAAGCATGTGGCTGTGCCGGTGAGAACTTCTATCCGGGAAATTGGCCATGCGCATGTTACGATGGCCAAGTCACGTCCTAAATTAATTGGGGGCGAAAGAGCTGTGTATATAGACAATCGAATCAATAAGAGCTGTTCTTAAAAAAGACTGACCGTTAAATGTCAGTCTTTTGCGAATGTTTAATGGATTGAGACGTTTAGATTTCATGATGAATTATCAGTCGTGACTTGTAATAATCTTAAATTATTATCTGTATTACGAACGATCTTTCATAAAATTAATTAAATGTGCGTAAAAAGAGACTATAACTTCTGTTGGAGACATGTTAAAATGAAATTGAATTAAGAGAGAGCTTATGTATGCCGGTTAACAGCAGCACTTTCCGCCTTTAGAAAAGAAGAGGCGGCGGACACTTATGCCATAAAACCAGTGCAGTTCAGCTTGCTGTCTGTGTGTAAGCTTAACTTTATGTTTTTACATAGGTTTATTTTATCCTGTAACAGCAAAAAATCATGGCAGTACAATCAGAGGAGGATTTACTATGAATCGTTTAGCTAAGCAAGATGAGCAGGTTTTTAAGGCGATCGAGCAAGAGTTGGGACGCCAGCGGACAAAAATCGAACTCATTGCTTCTGAAAATTTCGTCAGTGAAGCTGTAATGGAAGCGCAAGGGTCTGTACTAACGAATAAATATGCAGAAGGGTACCCTGGCAGACGCTATTATGGCGGCTGTGAGTACGTGGATATTGTAGAAGATTTGGCAAGAGAGCGTGCAAAGCAGATTTTTGGAGCGGAACATGTGAATGTTCAGCCGCATTCCGGCGCCCAGGCAAATATGGCTGTATATTTTACGGTTTTAGAAGCGGGGGACACGGTTCTTGGAATGAATCTTTCCCATGGCGGACATTTAACGCACGGAAGTCCGGTTAACTTCAGCGGTGTCCAGTATAACTTTGTGGAGTATGGCGTTGGTAAAGAGGATCATCGAATTGATTATAATGATGTGTTGGAAAAAGCACGTCAGCATAAACCTAAATTAATCGTTGCAGGAGCCAGTGCTTATCCGAGAGCGATCGACTTTAAGAAATTCCGTGAAATTGCTGATGAGGTAGGCGCCTATTTGATGGTAGATATGGCTCATATTGCCGGTCTTGTAGCAGCGGGACTGCACGAAAGTCCGATACCATACGCTGATTTCGTAACGACGACTACTCATAAGACATTGCGCGGACCGCGCGGCGGCATGATCCTTTGCAAAGAGGAATTTGCAAAGAAAATTGATAAATCTATTTTCCCTGGCATTCAAGGCGGCCCGCTTATGCATGTCATTGCAGCGAAAGCAGTTGCTTTTGGAGAAGCGCTTCAGGAAGAGTTCAAAACGTATGCCCAGCAAATCATTGATAATGCCAAACGTTTGGGAGAAGGGCTGAAGAAAGAAGGCTTCACGCTTGTTTCAGACGGCACTGATAATCATTTGCTTCTTTTGGATGTTCGCTCTACAGGCCTGACAGGCAAGGTCGCTGAGCACGCGCTGGATGAGATTGGCATTACAGTGAATAAAAACACGATTCCTTTTGATCCGGAAAGTCCATTTGTGACAAGCGGTATTCGGATAGGAACAGCTGCTGTTACTTCCCGCGGATTCGGCTTGGAAGATATGGATGAAATTGCATCTATTATAGGTCTTGTTCTGAAAAACCATGAAGATGCGGACAAATTGAAAGAGGCCGATGCACGTGTACGCGAATTAACAAACAAATTTGAGCTATATCCTTCTTTTTAATTATAATGTGAAGCCGTTCCCTTAAGGGGAGCGGCTTTTTCAGTTTTAAAGGTCCGACCATTAAACCTTTATTGAAGTATGCGTTCTTTTTCTGTAAAATAAGTGAGATGAATGGATTCATGTACGTAAAAATCTTTTTTCTTATGGGAAAAGGCCGTTATTTTAAAGATGAGGAGAGATGGAAATGGGTAAAGTATACGTTTTTGACCACCCTTTAATTCAGCATAAATTAGCATACATACGCGATGCGAGAACAGGGACGAAGGAATTCAGAGAACTTGTGGATGAAGTAGCTTCTCTTATGGCATTTGAAATTACAAGGGATATGCCGCTTGAGGAAGTTGAAATTGATACACCGGTCAGCAAAGCGAAAGTGAAAATGCTGTCAGGGAAGAAGGTAGGGATCGTGCCAATCCTGCGTGCGGGAATCGGGATGGTCGATGGAATCATTAAACTTATACCGGCAGCTAAAGTCGGACATGTCGGTTTATACCGTGATCCAGAGACACTCAAACCGGTTGAATATTATGTAAAAATGCCGAGCGACCTTGCAGAGCGTGAATGTATCGTCGTCGATCCGATGCTTGCTACAGGGGGATCAGCAATTGAAGCCATTCAGTCTATTAAGAACAGAGGAGCTGTCAATATTAAGTTTATGTGTTTGATTGCTGCTCCAGAAGGTGTGGAAGCTTTGAAAGCGGCGCATCCTGATGTTGATATTTATATTGCCGGACTTGATGAAAAGCTTGATGATCATGGTTATATTGTACCAGGTCTTGGAGATGCTGGAGATAGACTGTTCGGAACGAAATAAGCAGAGATGGGAGTGTCGGCAGTGACAGAACCGATTAAGGTAATGACGATTTTTGGGACAAGGCCTGAAGCGGTCAAAATGGCTCCGCTCGTTCTTGAGTTCCTGAACCGTCCTGAGGACTTTACATCTGTGGTTGCTGTGACGGCTCAGCATCGGCAAATGCTGGACCAGGTCCTTGATTTATTCTCGATCCGTCCTGATTATGATTTGAATATTATGAAGGACCGGCAAACGCTGGCTGATATCACAACCAGATCGCTTTCCGGGCTGGATCAGATTATGAAAGAGGTTAAACCGGATATTGTACTTGTTCACGGAGATACGACAACGACTTTTGCTGCCAGTTTGGCCGCCTTTTATAATCAAATTGCAATCGGTCATGTTGAGGCGGGATTACGGACCTGGAATAAATATTCTCCTTTTCCGGAGGAAATGAACCGGCAGCTGACAGGGACGATGGCCGATCTTCATTTCGCGCCGACTCCTCAGGCAGAAAAGAATCTTCAGGCAGAAAAGAAGAACGGGCAAATATTTGTAACGGGAAACACAGCTACTGATGCACTGAAAACAACTGTAAGGAACTCTTATTCCCACCCTGTTTTGGACAAATTGGGCAATGACCGTCTTGTTTTAATGACAGCTCACCGTCGGGAAAACCTTGGAGAACCTATGAAAAACATTTTCAGAGCCGTCAAAAAGCTCGTCGGAGATCACGATGATATTCAAGTAGTATATCCGGTCCATTTGAATCCTGCAGTCAGAGAACTTGCCGATAAGTTTCTCGGTGATGATCCGCGGATTCATTTAATTGAGCCTTTAGATGTTTTGGATTTTCATAATTTTGCTGCAAGTGCCTATCTGATTTTGACGGATTCTGGCGGAATTCAGGAGGAAGCACCGTCATTGGGTGTTCCGGTCTTAGTGCTGCGGGATACGACGGAGCGTCCTGAAGGGATTGAAGCCGGAACCCTTAAACTTGCCGGAACAGATGAAGCGGCGGTTTATGATATGGCCTACAAGCTTTTGAATGACCCTGCGGCATATGAGGAAATGGCTAAAGCATCGAATCCATATGGAGACGGCCGTGCTTCTGAGAGAATTGCAGAGGCCATCCGTTATCATTTTCAGCGTTCGGATTCGCCGCCAGAAAGATTTGAACCATAGAAAATTAGAGTGGGTTTCCCAAAAGGTATCGAGGTTTCTCGATACCTTTTGTTATGCTCGGAAGAGGATAGATCGCCGAGCTTTCTGTTCCTGATAAGGGTGTCTTATTCTTGAGTGACAGCTCTCAGAAATTCTCCTGCCCGCAAAGTGAGCGAAGGAGGCCTGTATGACGGAAAGCTTGAGGGCTTTCTTTTTTATGTATAGTCCCCGGGGTGGGTGAAAGGATAAATCCTAGGGGGCGATTATCGTGAGAAAACTAACGGGTCTGACGGTCATCTTTTTAATATTCATACATACTATCAGCTGTTATGCCGAGGGGGGACAGGCAGAAAAAAATTCAGCCATTATAGTCTTAAAACCAAAAACTTCTGAACGTGAAAGCGCTGAGATGATACAAAAATATCCTTCTGTGCAAATCAGGCATGAATATAAGCATGCACTGCGTGGATTTTCCGTTTTTGGCCTGAAAAAGGAGCTTGAACTGCTGAAGAAGGAAAAGAATGTTCAATATGTGGCAGAGGTCAAACAATATCTCCCCGCCTTAGATCAAAGTGTTCCGTTTATAGGCGGGGAGGATATTAGAGGCTATTATGATTTGAAAAACAGAAGGCTCACCGGCCGGGGAGTGAAAGTAGGGGTAATTGATACTGGAATTGACTATACCCATCCAGATCTGAAAAACTCATATAAAGGAGGAGAGGATTTGGTTGACCATGATCACGATCCCATGGAAACCAAAAGTCCTCAGCAGCTGGCGACCGTTCATGGGACACATGTAGCCGGTATTATTGCGGCCAATGGAAAGTTGAAAGGTGTGGCACCTGAGGCAGAAATTTATGCATACAGGGCTTTGGGACCTGGCGGGAGCGGGGATACGGAACAAGTGTTATTGGCATTGGAAACAGCCATAAAGGATGAGATTGATGTTCTGAATCTATCGCTTGGAAATGCAGTAAATGGTCCAGATCTGCCTATCTCCATGGCATTAAACAAAGCGGTAGAAAAAGGGATTGTTGCCGTTACCTCTAACGGAAATTCAGGACCGGGGATATGGACAGTCGGATCCCCTGGAACAGCTGAAAAAGCTATTTCTGTCGGTGCATCTACTCCGCCGCTGAAGGTCCCCTATTTGCGGTATGGACTCGGAAGTTCGGAGTCTGAGGTTCCTCTAAGCCAGCTTCAAGGCTCAAAACCCTGGGATTTGCATTTTTCAGAAGAGCTTGTATTTGGCGGCAGGGGAGAGAAGAGCGATCTTGGGAATGCACAGGGAAAAGTAGTCCTTATAGAGCGGGGGAAACTAACTTTTACTGAAAAGGTAAAAAACGCAAAGGAAGCCGGGGCTGCTGCTGTTATCATCTACAATAATACGGACGGGGAATTTACGGGAACGATTGGGGAAGGGATAGGTATTCCGGCAGCTTCTATTACCAAATATGAAGGAAAGAAGCTGCGGGGATGGATCAAAAAGTCCGTATCCCCGAGCGGCAAATATATATATAAGGAAGAAAGGGATCTTTTGGCAGATTTCAGCTCCCGCGGCCCTGTGACGGTAAACTGGGGAATCAAGCCAGATGTGGTCGCTCCCGGAGTTGCCATTAACAGTACCGTTCCGTCCGGTTACCAGGCATTAGCCGGTACAAGTATGGCGGCGCCGCATGTTGCCGGAGCATGTGCGCTGATTTTGCAAATGCATCCGGAATGGACGCCGGAGCAAGTGAAGTCAGCATTGATGAATACTGCGAAGCCTATAACAGATAAAGAAGGCAAGCTGTATCATACGTTCGATCAAGGTGCAGGACGCATACAGATTCCTGAAGCTGTAAATGTCAGCACTCTGCTGTCGCCAAGTTCTCTTGCCTTTGGTATGTATACGAGGAAGGGAGGGATTGAGGAACATGAAAAAGTGATAACGGTCGAAAATGTCAGTGAATCGGAACAGCACTATTCATTTAAGCAGCCGCTCAAGGAAAAGGGTCTGACCTGGCATCTTCCCGCATCGTTTCATCTGAAGCCGGGAGAAAAGAAAGAAGTGAAAATAGGGCTTCAGGCAGAATCGAAGGAAACCGAGAAAGGAATTTATGATGGGTATGTCACGTTATCTGAAGGAACGAAAAAGCTTCAGCTCCCTTACCTGTATGTCAAAGAAGAACCAGATTATCCGAGGGTAATGGGATTTGAATTTGTACAGGCGGATGAACCTGGAAAGTACCGCTATGAAATGTATTTGCCGCAAGGGGCCGATGAATATGGCATCGCATTGTATGAAGCGGATGGATATCGATTTGCAGGGTATTTAGAATGGGGGAAGGCTGCTCCGCGAGGAATGATCAGTAAAGATGTGAATAGTGAAAAGCTTCCTCGGCCTGGATTGTATAAAGCGGTCATATTTGCAAAAAGAGCGGGAAAAGAAGATCGGATTGAGACAACCATTCAAATTGAGGCGGAAAAATGAGTGTCAAGAGGAAAAATAAAATAAAATGTGAACGTTTCGTTAATAATTACAAATCTGTGACAAATTTCACTAACCACTTCATTGACATTGATACTGGCCTATTGTATGCTAACAAAGGATGTAAGATGAGAAGGTTTTCAGGCGCATCTACATGCAAGTTTAACACTAATTTGCATGAAAATATATCCTTTTTTACCACCACTACTAACTGCGGGGATGCAACTTATGCATTATCAAATGCCAATCCATTGGCCACGGCTTTGATGTCAGTATTTTTCCGAAAAATATACGCTGAATTTGACAGACATTCTTTTTGTAGGATGTAAGGTGGAATCTTGCCGAACTGTTTACATAATAATGACGGTTGGGTTATTTGACAGGGTATCAAAGGCGTGTTTGCCATGCTGAAAACTCATTTGATAACAAACTTTTAGGGAGATTTTGTGACGAGATGCCGGAATTAGACAAAATGTTCAACAGGCAGCGGAAGTCCATGCTTTATTTAATGGGACTGTACTTGCTGGGAATCGTGTTTACGCCATTTGATGACATTTTTCAGGGTCTGCTGCTCGGCACAATCTTTAGCATGATCATTTTCTTGTCATTGGTCAATAAGAACAAGAAATTCTCCCAGGCGGTAGCTGAAGGGAAAAAAGCACGTTCTCTTGGCAATTTAACAAGAATGTCTGCAGCTGCTATAGCTGCTATGATCGCTTTGAGGTATCCTGAGGAATTTCGAGTGGTCTTCGTGGTTTTGGGATTAATGACAGTTTATATTGTCATTATGATAGATTATTTTATACAAAACATACGTCGAAAGTAAAGAAGAGAGGTGAATACTGTTGAATCATGAAAATCCCATGTGGGAATTGATGAATACTGGAATATATTTTAATTTAGCTAACGTACTGATGATTACCATAGCGAGTTTAATTGTCTTCTTAATTGCCTTCGCGGCAACCCGCAGACTTGCCATGAGACCGACCGGAATTCAGAACTTTATCGAGTGGGTTATGGATTTCGTGAAGAATATCATCAACAGCGCAATGGATTGGCGTACAGGCGGTCATTTCCTTATGCTTGGAATGACGCTGATCATGTACATTTTCGTTTCTAATATGCTTGGATTGCCTTTCGCAATTACCGTGGATCATCACCTTTGGTGGAAATCCCCAACTGCGGATCCTGCAATCACAATGACTTTGGCGATTATGATAATGGGTCTTACTCATTATTATGGCGTTAAGATGCGGGGTGCCAAGAATTACGCGAAAACTTACGTTCAGCCAATGGGTTTCTTGTTCCCGCTGAAAATTATTGAAGAGTTCTCAAATACTCTAACTCTTGGATTGCGTCTTTACGGTAATATCTACGCCGGTGAGCTCTTGCTGTCCTTGCTTGTTGGATTAGGAACTAGCAGTTTTTTAGGCGCATTGGGCGGTGCAATTCCAATGCTTGCTTGGCAAGGATTCAGTGTCTTTGTCGGCTCCATTCAAGCTTTTATTTTCACTATGTTAACGATGGTTTATCTTTCTCACAAAGTAAGTGACGACCATTAATATATATTTGTTCAATATTTATTGGACAAGCTATTAAAATAAAACAAATTTCAAGGAGGAAATTTTATCATGACAGGTTCAATAGGTCTTATAGCTGCTGCTATCGCAGTAGGATTAGGTGCATTAGGTGCTGGTATCGGTAACGGTCTTATCGTTGGTCGTACAATCGAAGGGATGGCTCGTCAGCCAGAAGCTCGCGGTATGCTTCAAACTACAATGTTCGTCGGTGTCGCTTTGGTTGAGGCCCTTCCAATTATCGCGGTAGTTATCGCGTTCATCGTATTAGGACAATAAGTTTAGAAACTTAAAGAATTTTCATAATGGCGAAGTTCATCTAAGGAGAGCCTTCGCCTTTCCTTTATGTCTACAGAATATTTTTCTCGGCCCATGGGGCAGAATGAACGATAAATTTTTGCAAGTGAAACTCGTGAAGGGAGTGAACCAAGCGTGTTATTAAACGGTTTTGTACTCGGAGCAACACCTGGTATCGCCATCGGTGATGTGTTATACCAACTAGTAATTTTCCTTATCTTGCTTGCCTTGCTTAAAAAGTTTGCTTGGGGTCCATTAATGGGCATCATGAAACAACGTGAAGAGCATGTCGCCAGCGAGATCGAAGCTGCTGAAGCAAGCAGGAAAGAAGCTTTGCAATATTTAGAAGAACAGCGTGAAATCGTAAAGCAATCTCGCACTGAAGCGGGACAGCTTATTGAAAATGCAAAGAAACAAGGCGAAGCGCAGCGTGAAGATATTATTAAACAAGCACGTGATGAAGCGGGACGTCTGAAAGAATCTGCGAAGCGCGAAATCGTACAGGAAAAAGAAAAAGCAGTTGCGGAACTTCGTGAGCAAGTGGCTTCTTTATCTGTATTGATTGCTTCTAAAGTCATTGAAAAAGAACTATCTGAATCCGATCAGGAAAAGCTGATTAATGAATACATTCAAGAGGCAGGAGAAACTAAATGAGCGATATAACAGTAGCAAAGCGTTATGCCGTAGCTCTTTTCCAACTTGCGAAAGAGCAAAATCTCCTCGACCAAATTGAAGAAGAGCTTCGTGCTGTAAAAGAAGTATTCACAAACGATCAGGAATTATTGAATTTTCTTAAGCATCCTAAAGTAACAGGCGATGCGAAAAAAGAAATCATTTCTAATGCCTTTTCCAGTCTTTCCGAATCACTTCAGAATACAATCCTGTTAATGGCTGACCGTCATCGTATTGATGAAGTCAGCGTAATGGCAGATGAGTATATTGAACTTGCCAATGAAGAAAAGTCAGTTGCTGATGCAATTGTCTATACAGTTCGTCCTCTTACTGAATCAGAAGAAGCGGCTGTTTCTTCCGCATTTGCCGCAAAAGTAGGAAAGCGGAACTTAAGGATTACAAATGTCACGGATAAAAACATTATTGGCGGAATCAAGCTTCAAATTGGCAACCGTATTTTTGACGGAAGCGTGAGCGGAAAGCTTGATCGTCTTAGCAAACAACTATTAGGTTAATATTTACAGATAGGGGTGAAATTCATGGGCATCAAAGCTGAAGAAATCAGTGCGCTGATTAAAAAGCAGATTGAAAATTATCAATCTGAAATTGAAGTGAGCGATGTTGGTACAGTAATCTCTGTAGGGGATGGTATCGCACGTGTTCACGGGTTAGATAACGCAATGGCCGGAGAGCTCTTAGAATTTTCAAATGGAACAATGGGGTTAGCTCAAAACCTCGAGGAAAACAATGTTGGTATCGTTATCCTTGGACCGTTCAGAGATATTCAAGAAGGCAGTGAAGTACGCCGTACAGGTAAAATCATGGAAGTTCCTGTAGGTGAAGAATTAATAGGACGTGTCGTGAATCCACTAGGACAGCCTTTGGATGGTCTTGGTCCGATTAACACAACAAAAACTCGTCCAATTGAAAGCCCTGCTACAGGGGTAATGGACCGTAAATCTGTACATGAACCTCTTCAAACAGGTATTAAAGCGATTGATGCGCTTGTTCCTATCGGACGCGGACAGCGTGAATTGATCATCGGTGACCGTCAAACAGGTAAAACATCTGTAGCCATCGATACAATCCTTAACCAAGCTGACCAAAACATGATCTGTATCTATGTTGCAATCGGCCAAAAAGAGTCTACAGTACGGGGTACAGTAGAAACTCTTCGTAAAAATGGTGCGTTGGATTACACAATTGTTGTATCTGCGTCTGCATCACAGCCTGCTCCATTATTATACTTGGCTCCTTATGCAGGTGTATCTATGGGTGAGCACTTCATGTTCGAAGGCAAGCACGTGTTAGTGGTATATGATGATCTTTCTAAACAGGCATCTGCATACCGTGAACTTTCCTTGCTTCTTCGCCGTCCTCCAGGCCGTGAAGCATTCCCAGGGGATGTATTCTACTTGCACTCACGTTTATTGGAGCGTGCAGCTAAATTGAATGACACTCTTGGTGCAGGTTCAATTACAGCTCTTCCATTCGTTGAAACGCAAGCAGGCGATATTTCTGCTTACATTCCAACAAACGTAATCTCCATCACAGATGGTCAAATCTTCTTGCAGTCTGATTTGTTCTTCTCAGGTGTACGTCCAGCGATTAACGCCGGTCTTTCCGTATCACGTGTTGGTGGTTCAGCACAAATCAAGGCAATGAAAAAAGTTGCGGGTACACTTCGTTTGGACCTTGCGGCATTCCGTGAATTGGAAGCATTCGCTCAGTTCGGTTCTGACCTTGATGCAGCCACTCAAGCTAAACTAAACCGTGGTGCCCGTACTGTTGAGGTTCTTAAACAAGATCTTAACAAACCAATTAAAGTTGAAAAACAAGTTATGATCCTTTATGCATTGACTAAAGGTCATTTAGATGATATTCCAGTGGCTGATATCCGCCGTTTTGAAGAAGAATTCTATATCTTCTTAGACAATTCTCATCCGGAATTATTAGATGTCATCCGTACGACAAGCAACCTTCCAGAAGATGCTTCCATCGTTGCGGCTATTAACGAATTCAAAAAGTCATTCGTTATCTCTGAGTAATCAGGTCTAAATAATTTAAAAGGGTGGTGAGAATGAATGGCCTCTTTACGCGATATAAAAACACGGATAACTTCAACCAAAAAGACAAGTCAAATAACGAAAGCAATGCAAATGGTTTCAGCTTCTAAGATGAGTCGTGCTGAAATGAATGCAAAAGCTTACGTACCATACAGTGAGAAAATCCAGGAAGTCGTTGCGAGTATCGCTACAGGTACAGATGCATCACATCCAATGTTGGTATCACGTCCTGTAAAAAAAACCGGTTACCTTGTTATTAC
The DNA here is from genome assembly GCF_900098925.1 of Bacillus massiliglaciei. Lineage (GTDB taxonomy): Bacteria > Bacillota > Bacilli > Bacillales > DSM-1321 > Peribacillus > Peribacillus massiliglaciei. The sequence continues at coordinate 389,431 of NZ_LT622359.1, forward strand.
ATCTGACCGGGGATTAGCAGGTGCTTATAACAGCAGTGTGCTTCGTCATGTATACAAAACGATCCAGCAGCGTCACCAATCCAGTGATGAGTATCTCATCATTGCGATCGGAAGAGTGGGCCGTGACTTCTTCGTCAGCCGTGATATGCCTGTCGAACTTGAAGTAGTGGGCGTGCCGGACCAACCGACATTCTCAGATATCAATACTCTTACCAAGTCAACTGTTGATTTGTATGCAAATGGTGCTTGTGATGAAATTTACATGTATTATAACCATTTCGTCAGTGCAATCCAGCAGGATGTTACGGAAAAGAAAGTGCTTCCTTTATCAGAAATCAGTTCAGCCAGCGGCAAATTGACTTCTTATGAATTCGAACCGAATGCAGAAGAAATCCTGGAAGTATTGCTTCCTCAATATGCGGAGAGCTTGATTTACGGTGCATTGCTTGATGGTAAAGCCAGTGAGCATTCTGCTCGTATGACAGCCATGAAAAATGCAACTGATAATGCAAAGGATCTTATTAATTCGCTTTCCTTGCAGTATAACCGTGCGCGTCAGGCTGCGATCACTCAGGAAATTACAGAGATCGTCGGCGGTGCAGCGGCTTTAGAATAGGATATTCCATCCGTTTTTGGATAAAAAAGTACGGCTTAGGGAGCAGGGGGCATCGACGATTTGCCGCCTGTTCCAAAATCATTCAATCGTCAAAAGTAAGTTAGGAGGGAAAACGATGAATTTAGGACGCGTTACCCAAGTTATGGGTCCGGTTGTTGACGTTAAGTTCGAGAATGGCCAACTTCCTAAGGTCTATAACGCTTTAAGAATCGAAAATGCAGCGTCTGGTGCAGGATTAACTCTAGAAGTAGCCCTTCAATTAGGTGATAATACTGTCCGTACAGTTGCGATGGCTTCCACTGATGGTTTAACCCGCGGTGCAGAAGCTGTAGATACAGGTGCTCCAATCTCTGTTCCTGTAGGAGAAGTTACTCTTGGTCGTGTATTCAACGTATTAGGAGAAAGCATTGACCTTGCAGAAGCTATTCCAGCAGACAATCGTCGTGACCCAATTCACAGACAAGCGCCTTCATTTGAAAACTTAACAACAGAAGTAGAAATTCTTGAAACAGGCATTAAGGTTGTTGACCTTCTTGCACCATACATCAAAGGTGGTAAAATCGGCTTGTTCGGTGGTGCCGGTGTTGGTAAAACTGTATTAATTCAAGAATTGATCAATAACATTGCCCAAGAACACGGCGGTATCTCTGTATTTGCCGGTGTTGGTGAGCGTACACGTGAAGGTAATGACCTTTTCCACGAAATGAGTGATTCAGGCGTTATCAAGAAAACAGCCATGGTATTCGGTCAAATGAATGAGCCGCCTGGTGCGCGTATGCGTGTAGCATTGAGCGGTTTGACAATGGCAGAATATTTCCGTGATGAGCAAGGACAGGACGTTCTTCTTTTCATCGATAATATTTTCCGTTTTACTCAAGCTGGTTCAGAGGTTTCTGCCCTGCTTGGCCGTATGCCTTCAGCGGTTGGTTACCAGCCGACACTTGCAACTGAAATGGGTCAGTTACAAGAACGTATTACATCAACAAATGTAGGTTCTGTTACTTCTATCCAAGCGATCTATGTACCAGCCGATGACTATACCGATCCGGCTCCGGCTACAACATTCGCTCACTTAGATGCAACAACTAACCTTGAGCGTAAATTATCTGAGATGGGTATTTACCCAGCGGTTGATCCATTGGCTTCTTCTTCGCGTGCTCTTAGCCCTGAAATTGTTGGAGCTGAGCATTATGAAGTAGCACGTCAAGTTCAATCAACTCTTCAAAAATACAGAGAGCTTCAAGATATCATTGCGATCTTGGGTATGGATGAATTGAGCGAGGATGACAAGCTGATTGTTGCCCGTGCTCGTAAAATCCAGTTCTTCTTGTCACAAAACTTCCACGTGGCTGAACAGTTCACTGGTCAAAAAGGTTCATATGTTCCTGTTAAGGAAACAGTTAAAGGATTTAAAGAAATCCTTGAAGGTAAATATGATGAACTTCCAGAAGATGCTTTCCGTCTAGTCGGAAGAATTGAAGAAGTCGTTGAAAAAGCAAAACAAATGGCTTAATTAAAGGGACCAAGGAGGGAATGAAATGAAGACCATTAAAGTCAATGTAGTTACTCCCGATGGCCCAGTATATGATGCAGAAGTTGAAATGGTAAGCACAAAGGCAAAAAGCGGTGAGCTTGGAATCATGGCTGGACACGTACCGACAGTTGCGCCTTTAGTAATCGGTGCAGTACGCCTGAAAAATGGCGGCAAAACAGACTATGTAGCCGTAAATGGAGGATTCTTAGAAGTCCGTCCTGATGTGGTAACCATCTTAGCTCAATCTGCTGAAAGAGCTGAATCTATCGATGTGGACCGGGCACAGGCTGCTAAAGCCCGCGCGGAAGAAAGACTGCAGGAAAACAGCAAAGATACGATCGATGCTAAAAGAGCAGAACTTGCTCTTAAACGTGCAGTAAACCGGATCCAAATCGCTAATATGCGATAACTTTGAAAAAAGCACCTGTCTCTAGCACAGGTGCTTTTTTTTATTGATCAACTCCTTTATGGTAAGAGGGAACAATTTTGGCAACATACATAAATTCTACACGCACTTCATAGAGTGTACAGATATGCTGTTTTAAGTATCTTAGTATGAAGCATGTATTCATCCGGCTCAATTTGATGACCTCTTAGACCTCATCATCCTTCTGACCTTATTCCTCCGCTTATTTAATAAATTAGTCTTCAAACGAAAATCATTAATATGATTTAATTGGCCCTTGAAAAGAGCAGACCTCCTGACGGGAACGAACTCACAGATATATAGATGTTTGCATGTCTGCCCGGACCCCTGTATATTTTTAGGTGTATAGTATGTGAAATCCCGTTTATGGACCAAACTCCCTTATTTTTACTTAAAAATCACATATAATTTTTATATGTCGATTGTGAGGACAAGCCAGTCAAGTTAATCGGAAAAAATTTTCTAAATATTCGGAAGGTGAGTGTGGTATGGGATTTTCGGGAGAAATGATTGCCTTTAGTATTTTAGCTTTTCTTACCGTCACAGGGGCTGTTATGCTGCTGCAAGTAAAGAGGTGGACACATGTGGTTATCACACTGGCTGTTACTATAATCAGCATAGCAGGAATATTTGTTTTATTGTCTGCTGAGTTTGCGGCGCTGGTTCAGATTCTCATTGGTTTGGGAGTTGTTATATCTGCCTTGATGTTCCGTGTTAAGTTGGCAGGACGCAGTAATAATGAAGCGAGTAAAACAGGAAAATGGAAAAAGTTCTTCCTGGCGGCAGGGGTTGCAGGGTTTTCCATCGCGGTATATGCAGGTATTCATGACCTTAATATCTCGGTATTGCCGTCTGATTTTGATGTGAAGAATACAAAGAAGCTGGGCATCGAGCTTTTCTCTAAATATATGATTCCTCTTGGATTAACATTGGCGGTGCTGCTGTCTGCCTTTGCAGGGATTCTCTTTCTTACAAAAGAAGACTCAATGGAAAGGAGCGGGCGGTCATGACTTCTGTTCCTTTGGCGGCCTATCTGGTTTTGGCTTTGGGGTTATTCAGCATTGGTCTATATGGGGCATTGGCAAAACGAAATCCAATCATCAGGCTGATTTCTATTGAATTCATGCTGAATGCAGCTATTATTAACCTGCTTGCATTTAGTAAACTTGGATGGTCTCCCTCTATTTCCGGGCAAGTTTTTTCCTTATTTATAATGGCCATTGCTGCGGCCGAAGCAGCAGTCGGACTGGCTATTTTAATCGTCCTTTACCGCAATAAAAACACTGTGCATATTGAAAAGGATAAAACACAGCATTAAAGGAGGTTGATAGAATGAAGGAATTCCCGTGGCTGGTGCCTTTTTTTCAGCTTTCCTCTACAAATAGGCTTTGGCCTTCCGTTTTTGCCGAAGGCGTTTTACATGTCTGCCTGGTTGATTGGGGCGTGTTTATTATGAAAAGAATACTGTATGTCCCCCGTTGTCTATTTGAGGGGGCGGACCGATGAATAGCTATTTCCTTATGGTGCTTGTGTTTTCTCCGTTGCTCGGAGTTATGATGGTTGCGTTAATGCCCCGTACGGAAGAACGAACAATTAAGCAGTTTGGCGTTACCGGAACCGTTCTTCCTTTTTTGCTATCTATATATATGTATGTCCTGCATTGGCTGGGGAAAGACCTGACAGCCTTTTCAATGAAATTCAGATGGATTCGGTTTGGCAGCCTGGAAGAGTATGATCCACAATTATATACCATTAATTTTGAGCTTGGGGTAAATGGACTGAGCCTATTATTTATTATGTTGACAACCATTCTGGCACTGGCTGCAGCAATGGCATCCTTCCAGATAAAAAAAGATAGTAAAGTTTATTTTATGTTGTTTTTCATTTTGGAAATAGGAATGCTCGGCGTATTTACAGCTGAAAACCTTATCCTATTGTTTATTTTCCTCGAGCTTACTCTCATTACAATGTTCTTCTTGATCGGAAAATGGGGACTGGCTGAAAAGGAAAAGGCTGCTTATCACTTTTTATTCTATAATGGCCTCGGATCTGGCATTTTGCTGATGGTCATCATGGTTTTATTCGCCAGGGCAGGGACAACCAATATTGATGCACTCATTCAGATTTTAACGGTAGGAGGAGTCTCCTTATTTGCACCGATTTCTGAGCCATTAAAAATGGGTTTGTGTATAGCTCTTGTTATTTCTTTTGGGATGAAGCTGCCAATCTTTCCATTTCACAGATGGGCGGTACGAGTACATAAAGAAGCGCCGATTCCAATTGTGATGCTGCTTACTGGTGTCCTAATGAAGATAGGAGCCTATGGAATCCTTTCTTTTGGATCCGGTCTGTTCCCTGAACCGTTTAAGGATCTGTCTTTTTATTTGGCGCTCTTTGGCATTATTGGACTTTTATATGGATCTTTGCTGGCTCTGCTCCAAACCAATTTGAAAAAGCTGCTTGCTTATTCTTCGATGTCAAATATGGGCATCGTTCTTATGGGAGTGAGTGCAGGAAGCGTGTCAGGGTATCAGAGTGCTGTTTATCAGACGGTTACACATAGTTTGATTGCTGCTTTATTGTTTTATTTAACAGGTGTGCTGCAGGAGAGGCCTTTAACAGCCTCGATGATACAGTTAGGAGGACGTGCGTTTTTTATGCCGGTATTCGCAGTATTTTTTGTGACAGCGGGAATTGCTTCGCTCGGTATGCCCATTCTGGCTGGGTTTAGCAGTGGCTTTGCTTTATTTCCCGAGCTGTTTAAATCCCATGTGATTCTGGCCTGTATCTGGATTCTGGGACTGATAATGATGGCTGCTTATATGTGGAGAGCCATTTTAATGATTGTGCGCGGAAAGCCTGCTTTTGAAAATAAGGGAAGGGACCTTCGGATATCAGAGTATGTTCCATCCGTTTTGTTACTTGCTCTGATTGTATTGATTGGTTTATATCCCGTCGTGCTAAGCGGACCGCTCCAGGAAGTACTGGCAGTGTTTAAATGAGGATGCAGGGAGGTGGATGGGGAATATGAAAATTATGCTCTCTAATGAATGGGGAATAGCAGTGCCTGAGTTGATCATTACAGTAACCATTTTGCTGCTGTTGTTTCTTGACGGGCTGGCGCCTAAAACATTTTCAAGACGGCGGCTTGCCCCTTTGGCCCTGACAGGTGTTCTGATTGCTTTTGTGTCACTGCTTGGCCTGCTTTCAACAGGTAAGGAAAGCATTTTGTATGATACGTTTTTATTGGATTCATTCGCCAAGGCGTTTAAGCTGCTCCTTTTAGGAGGCGGTTTTCTGGTTATTTTACTGGCAGCGGGATTTTCTTCAAAGGAAGGATTCAATGAGTACAGAGGTGAATTTTACTATTTGTTTCTGACGGGCCTGCTTGGGGCAATGTTTATCGCTTCGAGCGGTGATTTAGTGACGTTATTTGCAGGATTAGAACTTCTTTCCCTTTCTGCATATATTATGACAGGAATCCAGAAACGAAATGAAGCATCTAATGAATCGCCCATGAAATATGTGATAAATGGAGGGATCGCATCAGCTGTTACCTTGTTTGGGATGAGCTACTTGTATGGAATCGCTGGATCCACGAACTTGAGGGAAATAAACGAGGTATTAATCCGTATAACCGACAGTCAAATCCTTCAGTTATTAAGCATCGCTTTTCTGTTGATACTCGCTGGTTTTTCCCTCAAGGCAGCGGCAGCTCCTTTTCATATATGGACCTGCAATGGAGATGAAGGTCCCTTCATTCCGGCAGCTGTTTTTATTAGTACAATATCAAAAACAGCCGTTCTTTTGCTTTTATTGAGAATTATAATTACAGTTTTTTTTACCGCTTCAGGTGATGTTTATGGAGGATTTACCTTCTTGGAAAAAAACAGCATCTATTTATCAGTTCTAGCTGGGCTGACTATGGTAATTGGCAATGTGATTGCCCTCAGGCAGACAAGTGTGCCGCGGCTGCTTGCCTATTCCAGTATCGCTCATGCCGGTTATATCCTGACGGCTATTGCGACAGTTGGCGGAGGATACTTTCTGCTGGATACGCTTTGGTTTTATTTACTTGCTTATTTATTAATGAATATAGGAGCCTTCACCGTTCTTCAGCATATTTCTGCGGAAACGGGGTCAGTGGAATATGAAGCCTTTGCCGGGCTGGGAAGACGATCTCCATTGCTCGCTGCAGCCATGTCCGTTTTTCTTCTGTCGCTGGCCGGAATTCCGGGAACTGCTGGTTTTATAGGGAAAATTCATATCTTTCTGGGAGCTTTTCTGGCAGAACCAGCCCATTATATGCTGGCAGCTGTGATGCTGGTTATGACGGTTGTTTCCTATATGTACTATTTTAGAATTTTAGCAGAAATGTATTTTCGGCGGGGGCAGCTGGAAAGTAAGAAAAGAATGCCTGCCAGCATGATTTTCGTTGTGTTGATTTGTTCGGCGGGCACAGTGCTCTTCGGGCTGTACCCAAATGTAGGTTTGGATTTTCTTCATCAGCATTTTGGCGGGTTTGCTGATTTCATGGGAAACTGATCAGCTGCAGAGCCGATGCTTGGGCCTTTTCAGGTTCAAGCTTTTTTTTATTTTATTTTCCTTTTTTATTCCAACCTAATCAGTTGTTTGTGGTATAATCAAGTTTGGGTTAATTTTGGAGGTTAGAAAATGTTAACAGGCAGCATGGGGCTTCAAGCCATGATTGGTATCATCTCGCATCTGTTTTTTATTTCAGTTACATGGTGGGCTTTACAATCACTGAACTTGGACAAGTTTTTACGGGCTAATTCAGTATTGAAAGCCAGAGTGCTTTACATCTTGATAACTGTAGCGGTAGGATCAGCTGTGAGTAATTTCTTCCTTGATTATCTCGGTTTTGCGTCTCAGCTTCCACTATTATGGAATTGAGATGGGTGTAAAAAGCGGTCGCTATTTTTAAAAGGTCAGCCATTTAGGTCTCCTGACGTCAAAGTATGTCGTCAATTGACGATGAACGGCTCGTATGTCCCCTTTTCTTCGGGCAATACTGAAGATGGGAGGGGATTATAATGAAAAACTGGATAAAAATGCTATCGTGTGTGTTTGCGATCGGTTTGATACCTGCACTATATGGGAATAGTACGATTGTGGCAAATGAAAAAACAGATATCGAAAAAATTGCTGAACATCTAGAAGCGATAAAGGGCCTGGAGATAGAAAACTGGTCTATATACATGAGAGAGCGAAATGATAAGATTCAGACAAAAGAAAATTTTCAAAAAGAACTTTCTGTTTTGAAAGAAAAACTGCCTCAATTCAAATGGAGCCGTGTAGAAGTTGATGAGAATGGCTGGAAAGCAGCCGCATCCCATACTAATGCTAAATATGGCATTGCTGAATCTTTTTCCATGATGACTGCGCAGGAAGGAAATGGCATGGTTACATACCTCATTTACGAAATAAAAGGAAAGAATTGGGATAAAGGAGCTAGGTCATTTGTCTCTTCATCCTTCCATAATAGTGTAAATGACACATTTCGAGGTAATCCGACAATTTTTTCTTGTATAAGCGGGTCTTTCAGTGATAATATGGATTCGGTTTTATCTGCCAAGATGGAACAAGTATTGAAACGGTTTAATGCCAGGGAAATTGAAAGTGTGCAGGAAGAGAATTTTATTTCTGTGACAGCACATTCAGAGTTGTTTGAGAAGACATTGACAAAAGAACAGTTGAATTTGCAGGTAGGACTCAGGACAGACGGATTGGGCGGGCGGACAAGCTTTGTAGTTGGCACACCAATCGTGACGTTTGAATATTAATATAGAGAAAATGGACGCGGAGGGGAATACTTTTGGAAAAAATCATCGTCCGCGGCGGAAAAAGGCTTAGCGGAACAGTTAAAGTCGAAGGTGCTAAAAACGCCGTTTTGCCGGTTATCGCTGCAACATTATTAGCAAGCAATGGGAAAAGTGTCATTAAAGACGTTCCTACTCTCTCCGATGTATATACAATCAATGAAGTATTGCGCAACTTAAATACAGATGTTGCCTTTCATGATAATCAAGTTACTGTAGATGCATCAAGAGAGTTATTAGAAGAAGCACCATTTGAATATGTTCGAAAAATGAGAGCTTCAGTATTAGTGATGGGTTCATTATTAGCCAGAAACGGCCGTGCACGGGTAGCTTTACCTGGAGGATGTGCCATTGGTTCCCGTCCGATCGATCAGCATTTAAAAGGGTTCGAAGCGATGGGTGCAGAGGTTAAGGTAGGTAATGGATTTATCGATGCCAAAGTGAATGGAAGATTGAAAGGTGCAAAGATTTATCTTGATTTTCCTAGTGTTGGAGCAACTGAAAATATTATGATGGCAGCTACTTTGGCTGAAGGCACAACCATCCTTGAAAACGTAGCAAAAGAGCCGGAAATCGTAGACTTGGCAAACTTCCTGAACAAGATGGGAGCTAAGGTAAAAGGTGCCGGAACTGGTACTATGAAAATCGAAGGCGTTAATACATTATATGGTGCCGAGCATGCTATTATTCCTGACCGCATCGAAGCTGGGACATTTATGACAGCTGCGGCCATTACGGGCGGAGATGTATTAGTAAGGGGTGCTGTTCCTGAGCATCTCACATCCCTTATTGCCAAAATGGAGGAAATGGGTGTTCAAATCCGCGAGGAAGAGGATGGTTTGCGTGTAATTGGACCGGATGAATTAAAGCCGGTTGATATTAAAACAATGCCGCATCCTGGATTCCCGACTGATATGCAGTCCCAGATGATGTCTTTATTGCTTTGTGCAAAAGGCACAAGTATGATTACTGAAACTGTATTTGAAAATCGATTTATGCATGTGGAAGAATTCCGCCGCATGAATGCAGATGTGAAAATTGAAGGCCGTTCAGTCATTATCAATGGCCCGTCTTCTCTTCAGGGCGCAGAAGTGTCTGCTACTGATTTACGTGCCGCTGCAGCACTGATCCTAACTGGTTTAGTAGCTGACGGGATGACAAGAGTAACAGAGCTTAAGCATCTTGACAGAGGCTATGTGAATTTCCATGGAAAATTGGCTTCGCTAGGCGCTGATATTGAGAGAATAAAAGAAGACACTCCAGCGGAAACACCATCTGTTGCCGCAGACTTAAACGCATGATATAAAAACCCGTTCCCAGTGAACGGGTTTTTTTATAGAGAGAATCTAAGATTCTTTTAGTCATAAGTGCTTGTCCAGTCCCATACATTGTTAAGAGCAATTACCTGCCGGCAATAGGCAGAGTTCAATGTATGGGGAGGCCAGGGAATTTGAAGAAGACCATGAAACCAATGATACTAGTATTGATCATCACAGTATTCGTTATTATTATGATTCCAGCCATGCTTGTGCTTCCATTTTCCAAGAACGATACAACCGGCGAATTATCAGAACAAACGGAGCAAACCGATGGAAAGGAAGGGAAAAAAGTGGATTCAAGCAAAAACGAATCGATTGAAATCTCTGTCTACAGGTCATCGGAGAAAAAAATTCAAAAGCTGCCGCTTGAAACCTACTTGTCAGGAGTTGTCGCAGCCGAAATGCCGGCAGAATTTGAAAAAGAAGCATTGAAGGCTCAAGCGCTCGCCGCCCGTACATACATTGTCAGTCAATTACTGTCCGAGAAAAAAATCGGGCTGCCTGAAGGGGCAGATGTAGGGGATACAGAGCTGCATCAAGTTTATAAAAATGACAGTGAATTAAAAGAACTATGGGGTTCCACTTATACAGAAAAAATGAATAAAATTAAAAAGGCGGTAAAAGAAACAGAAGGGCAGATCCTGACTTATGACGGGCAGCCTATTGAAGCTTCCTTTTTTTCGACCAGTAATGGCTATACGGAAAACTCAGAGGATTATTGGAAAGCGGCACGGCCTTATTTGAAAAGTGTCTCAAGCCCATGGGACAAAAGTTCCCCGAAATTTCAAACGAAGGTGGCTGTAACAGTGTCTGAGTTCGAAAATAAACTCGGCGTGAATGTTCCGGAAGGGAGCCAGATTGGTACGATTACGAAAAGAACTTCAGGGAACCGTGTAGGAATTGTCGATATTGGCGGAGTGAAACTGACGGGGAAGCAAATCAGGGAAAAATTAAGTTTAACGTCCTCCGATTTCAGTTGGGAGCGGCAGGGAGATCGGATCATCATTCTGACAAAAGGCTTCGGACATGGTGTGGGAATGAGCCAATATGGTGCGAATGGAATGGCGAAAGAAGGAAAAAATTATAAAGATATTGTGAAATACTACTATCAAGGGATAGACATCCAGAGTTCAGGCCATCTTCTTAATACATTGACAGCAAAAAAATAAGAGAGCGTTATGCTCTCTTATTTTTTTTTGCGAGTTTTTCAATCTGTGTTAAAAATCCTCTCTGATGCTTGAAATAATGATAGCGAACATGAAAGTAGGCAGCAAGTACACCAATGTTATCTTTTACGGCATCAATCAAGGTAGCAGAGCGATAAGGAACAAAAGACTGATGAATTTCATCGGTAATCCCATATAATCCTGCTATTATTGCGGCATAAAGGCTGCTTTTAGCTGTCAATTTTTGATTGGCTGCTAAGGCAGCAGCAAAAAGTATATAGAGGATTGCAAACTCTACTAAGTGAAGAGCTTCTTTTATAAATCGGTCCCAAGCCGAAGATGGAAGATCCATAATCACGTCATCTGGCATGCTGGACATTGTCCATACCGCCCCCATATAAAGAATCGGAAGCAGGGAAATAATGATACGAGCTGTATTTTTCATAGTGAAAACATCCTTCAGTCTAAAAAATTTGATATACGTCATTTTATCAAATCATCCAGAAGGAAAATAGGGATTTCATCATTTTAAAAGGTTTCTTTTTACAGCACGATGATACTGGGAAATATTCCATGCATAATTGGCTGTTCCTGTTCACAAAATAAATCTAAAAATATTTTTTCGGAAAGGTATATATTCTCTGCAAACTGTTCACAATGATTGCAGAGGTGATAAATATGAGAGAGGAAGAAAGAAAAACAACTTCCAAAATCCAGCGTATTCTAAAAAAACGCTGGGCGTTACCAGCTATCTATCTTGCAAGTGCAGCCATTATCTTAGCCGCGGCATTTTTGGTGCAAATGAGCTTCAGGGATTCTGCAGATCAAGGCAATAAAGAGTATACAGAAAATAAGGGATTCGATGAGCCGTCTGTAGAAGTAAACAGTAATTTGGAAAATGTGAAAATGCCGGTTGCCGACTCGTCCGAGACAGTGATCAAGAAACAATTCTATGATGTCAATGCCGATGAAAAAGAGCAAGAGGCAGCTTTAGTTTTCTACAATAATAGGTATGAGCCAAACAAAGGAATCGATATTGCTCAAAAAGACGGCAAAGAATTTGAAGTGAAAGCTTCTCTAAGCGGTACTGTAAAAACCGTTCAGGAAGATGCGCTTCTTGGCAATTTAATTGAAGTAGAACATGAAGATGGGGTCATGACACGCTATCAATCCATTCAAGATATAAAGGTAGCGGTTGGAGACCGAGTGAAGCAGGGGCAGGCGATTGCTATGTCAGGAACCAGCCAAATCAATGAAGAAGCCGAAAATCATGTGCATTTTGAAATCCGCAAAGAAAACATTGCTGTTAATCCAATTGAATTTGACGGCAAGCAGGCTTCTACAATAGACATTGCTAAGGAAGAACAAGCACCAAAGGCAGCGGAAGAAGAGACTTCTGACGAAGCTGATACGAAAGGCGATGCCGGAAAATCTGATCCAAATGCCGATGAGGAAACACCAGATAGTCAGGATGATCAAACACAGCCAGCAGAAGACGAAGAATAATAATAATCAAAACGGATACATGCAGCGCAGCAACTGAAAATTGGTGAAAAGAAATCGTCCTTCGGGGCGGTTTCTTTTTGTATGTGAAAATCAGTGTTCTAAAAATTCCTGCTAAATGGACTGGAAGCGACATATTTCTCAGGAAATAAGCAGGTGAATATATCACAGAACGAAAGAAAATCAAGAAAAGACTTTTGCTTTTGTCATAAATTCTTAACCAAGCTAATAAGATGTATAAACCGATAAAGAGAGTGTTTGAGGTGAGGGGTCGTAAATTACAAATATCCTATTAATGGCGGAATTTATCATTCATATATTTTAAGATGCTATATTTGATTCGACAGAACGGATCTCATTTCACACTCCTCACATCCAATTTAGGGAGGTCGAGTGGTGTGCACGATTACATCAAAGAAAGAACTATCAAGATAGGAAAGTATATCGTGGAAACAAGGAAAACAGTGCGAGTGATTGCAAAGGAATTTGGCGTTTCAAAAAGTACAGTGCATAAAGATCTTACAGAAAGGCTTCCTGAAATAAATCCCGATCTGGCTAATGAAGTAAAGGACATATTGGATTATCATAAATCGATACGCCATTTGCGCGGCGGGGAAGCGACTAAGTTGAAATATAAGCGTTCTGAATTAGAAGAAGAAGTCGTGAAATAATTTACCGTACTTTGGAAATCCTAATGGTACAGGACGGAAGATGACAGGCAAAATAAAGTATAAAATCCCTCGGTTTTCCTTGCTGAAGGGATCTTTTTTTTATAATTGAAGTAACTTTAATTTTATTTTTTCTACTATTTATTGTATATATGATATGGTAAAATAAACAATTAGGACAGAAGTAGCATTATGTGAGGATATTCAAGGAGGAAATTTAAAAATGTTTGCTAGGGATATTGGGATAGATCTTGGGACAGCAAATGTTCTGATACATGTCAAAGGTAAAGGAATCGTGTTGAATGAGCCTTCAGTCGTAGCGATTGATAAAAATACGAACCGAGTACTTGCTGTAGGTGAGGAAGCTAGGAAAATGGTAGGGAGAACGCCTGGTAATATTGTAGCAATTCGTCCGCTTAAAGACGGTGTAATTGCAGATTTTGATGTTACTGAATCTATGCTGAGGCATTTCATTAATAAGCTGAATGTAAAAGGCTTTCTTTCTAAGCCGCGCATCTTAATATGCTGCCCGACGAATATTACAACAGTTGAGCAGAAGGCGATCAAAGAAGCAGCGGAAAAAAGCGGCGGTAAAAGGGTTTACCTTGAAGAGGAGCCTAAGGTAGCTGCAATCGGAGCGGGGATGGATATTTTCCAGCCAAGCGGAAACCTGGTTGTCGATATAGGCGGGGGCACCACAGATATCGCGGTATTATCCATGGGGGATATCGTTACTTCGGCATCAATTAAGATGGCAGGGGATAAGTTTGATGCAGAAATCCTTAATTATATAAAAAGAAAATATAAGCTTCTGATTGGGGAGCGTACAGCTGAAAATATAAAAATCCAGGTTGCTACAGTTTTCCCTGGTTCACGAAAAGAGGAAATCGAAATTCGCGGCCGCGATATGGTATCTGGCCTGCCGCGGACAATCACCGTAAATTCTGCCGAAATCGAAGAAGCGCTTAGAGAACAAGTCGCAGTCATTGTACAGGCTGCCAAAAGCGTACTGGAGCAAACACCGCCGGAACTTTCTGCGGATATTATCGACCGCGGGGTGATCCTGACGGGAGGCGGGGCTCTGCTTCACGGAATGGATTTACTCTTAGCGGAGGAATTAAAGGTCCCAGTACTGGTGGCTGAACAGCCTATGGACTGTGTCGCTATGGGTACAGGCATTATGCTGGATAATATTGATAAGATACCGGCACGGAAAATTAAATAAGAAAATGTAGAGATGAGGGTCTATGGTTCACGGAGACATGAGGTACCAATGAAGCGTGCGTATCAATGTAAGAGCGAGCTAGGGCCCTTTTTCTGCTATTCGGTATGATTCCTTTACAATTGACCCTAATGAACTTGAAAAATATACCATTGTGAAAATCCTTAAGATCATGCATTTTTGTCCGATATTTTATATAACAGAAAAAAACGAAACCTGTTCAGAGGAGTGTAAGAATGTTAAGAGGTTTTTATACAGCAGCGTCAGGTATGATTGCTCAGCAGAGAAGAACGGAACTCCTGACGAATAATATGTCCAACGCGAATACTCCCGGTTATAAATCTGATCAAACCAGTGTCAGAGCTTTTCCGGAAATGCTTCTAAATCGGATGGACACTAATGCCATTCCCGGGAAAAATGGAGCAGGTATCTCTTCTTCACAGCAAGTGGGCGGGTTAAACACGGGGGTTTATATCCAGGATGTCTCTCCGCTTTTTTCACAGGGCGACCTGACTGAAACAAGTTTAAAGACAGACGTGTCGCTTGCAGACGGGAATATGCCCATTGATGAAGAAACAGGGATGCGGGGAACGGTCTTGTTCACAGTCCAAGATGAATGGGGAGAACTAAGGTATACGAGGAACGGAAATTTCACATTGGATGCAGACGGGTATTTGACCACAGCTTCGGGATCGTATGTACTCGACTCGAACAATCAGAGAATTCAGCTGGACAATGATCAATACGTCATAAATGAAGAAGGCGTCCTTTCTCAGGCAGGGAGAGAAGATGTGCGCTTAGGCATTGCCTTTTCCAGCAATCCATATGGGCAATTGGAGAAAGAGGGAGACGGCTTATACAGAGCGGCAGAAGGAATAGTTCTTCCGGATGCTTATAATGTGAATGGCGCGGACTTTAGCTTAAAACAAGGATTTCTTGAAAGCTCGAATGTGGACGAATCTAAAACAATGACGGAAATGATGATGGCTTATCGATCTTTTGAAGCCAACCAGAAGGTTTTGCAGGCCTATGATAAAAGTATGGAAAAAGCAGTAAATGAAGTTGGCCGAATCGGGTAACCGTTTATAATCTTCAATCATAAGGGGAAATATCTATGAACAGAACGATGCTGACAGCTACAAATACACTTAGCCAGCTGCAACATAAATTAGACATGATCAGTAATAATATGGCCAATGCTGATACAAACGGTTATAAAAGAAAAGAAGCCACTTTTTCAGATCTTTTAGCCCAGCAATTTGATAATCAGCAGAATACCGAAAAAGAAGCTGAAAGATTGACACCAATGGGAATCAGGCAGGGGACTGGAGCTAAATTAGGACAGGCTCAGCTTATTTTGACGCAAGGATCCTTTAAAACCACCGATCGAGATTTGGATTTAGCTCTTGGTGATCCGTCATTATATTTTACTGTTTCTGTGAAAGATAATTTGGGCGAACAAACACGGCTTACGAGAGACGGCGCTTTCTATCTTTCACCGGAGAGCGCTAATTCAGACAGAATGAAGCTGGTAACGGCTGAAGGGAACTCGGTTCTTGATCAAAACGGAGAGCCGGTTGTCATTAACGGGACGGTAAACAGTCTTACGGTATCCGATAAAGGAAGACTGACCGCTCATACGGAAACGGGAGAACAGACTTTTGAGCTTGGGGTGGTATCAGTTAAAAAGCCTCAGTTTTTGGACCAATTTGGCGGAAATTTGCTTGGACTGCCGGAAGATTATACAGCAATGGACATTAATGAGGAAGAAATCATGACTCCGCTTATCGGCGGACTGCGGGAAGGCATCAATGTGCGGCAAGGCGCCTTAGAAGCGTCTAATGTGGATATGGGCAAGGAAATGACAGATTTAATGAATGTGCAGAGACATTATCAGCTCCAATCACGTTCCATTACATTAGCAGACCAAATGATGGGGCTTATTAACGGAATCCGATAAACATGTTACGATAGAGAAGGGAGAAAAGAGAGACTGTCCTATCTCCAGGACTGTAATGCAGGAGATGTCCCTTCTCACATATAATATGTAAAAGGAGTTTTCATTATTAATATGGAGCAAAAGAGTTTAACAAGGCAGCAGTTTGATGAAAAGAAAAATGAACAGGCAAATACAGAAAGCAGACCTTGGATACGTGTCAGGCTTCTGCCTATTTGGCTTCGCCTGATTCTCATATGTTTGTTTGCAGCAGCGGCAGTTGTCTTAGGCGCCATAGTAGGCTATAGTGTATTTGGCGGCGGTGAATTCGTCGATGTATTTAAAAAGTCCACATGGACGCACATCGTGGACATCGTGAATCAAGGTACATAAGCTTAATGGAAAAGGAGACATACTATGCTGGATATCCAACAAATTAAAGAAATTATCCCACACAGATACCCCTTTCTTCTTGTTGACAAGATTATTGAAATCAATGAGGGGGAAAGAGCAGTCGGGATTAAAAATGTGACGGCCAATGAAGAGTTTTTCAATGGACATTTCCCTGACTATCCAGTTATGCCTGGAGTTTTAATTGTGGAAGCCTTAGCCCAAGTAGGAGCTGTTGCTGTTTTGAAACAGGAAGAGCATAAAGGCCGGCTGGCGTTTTTTGCGGGTATTGATAAATGCCGATTTAAGCGGCAGGTGAAACCAGGTGACCAGCTGAGACTGGAAGTGGAGATCTTGAGGATGAAAGGTTCCATAGGAAAAGGAAAAGCAGTTGCCAGTGTAGATGGTGAAATAGCCTGCGAAGCAGAGATTATGTTTGCCTTTGGTGATAAATAAGTAAGGAAAAGGGAGTAAGCCTTTTATAATGTCTCTTTCAATATCCCTGTGTAAAAAGGATGATTTTGGTAATTATCAGTTTATTTTCCTTGGATAGGGTGTAAAATAAAGAGTGAAACAAGTGCTGTGCTTTTTTTAACCATTTCTTTTTATTCTCCCTTTTTGAGGTCAGACTTTTAAGTCTGGCCTTTTTTAGTGTTCTTTTTAGGGAGAATCCTGATTTCCAATATGTTCTTTAAAAGGGCTCTATACTATTTGTTGGGGTATCCATACAATTGTTTGCATAAAAAATGCACGCAAACATCCAATTCTTTTATACTTGAGTTGCCTAGAAACAAGTAGAGAATGGAGTTGCGTGCACATGAATTTTACCATGAATATTCCCGGTTTAAAAGGGGTTACTATTTTAAAAGTAGAGCAGGTGGAGGAAACGATGAGGGTATATGTGGAGATGGAACGCAGCCTCCAGCAGTGCCCTGACTGCGGAGCTCCCACCTCCCGTGTTCACGACTACCGGATCCAAAAGGTTAAGCACTTAAAGTGGTTTGAGAGGAAGACGGATTTATTCTACAAACGCAGACGGTATGTCTGTGCATGCGGGAAGCGTTTTTCGGAACAAAACCCGTTCGTACAGCGTTACCAGCGTACATCTATTGAATGGAATCAGGCCGTGGGCATACGGGCGATTAAAGGAAAGACCTTTAAAGAAACGGGGGAAACCTACGGTTCTTCGTCTTCTACTATTGTCCGCCGGTTTGACCGTTTGGCTCGGAGTGAAATACGTTCTGTGGAAAAGCTGCCTTCTGTGATTGCCATTGATGAGTATAAAGGAGATACACGAGAAGGAAAATACCAGCTCATCATTGCCGATGGAATCACCAAAAAGCCCTTAGATATCCTGCCTAATCGCTATAAGAATACGATTAAACACTATCTTCAAAAGTATGGGGACCAGGTTCAGGTGGTGATCATGGACATGAGCCATTCTTTTAAATCGGCGGTTCAAAGTGCCTTAGGCCGCCCTGTGATTGTGGCCGATCGCTTTCATTTCTGCCGGTATGTCTATTGGGCGCTGGACGGTGTCCGGAGAAGGGTACAGAAAGAGTTTCACCCGTATGACCGCAAGAAGTGCAAACGTATGAAGCATGTCTTTCACAAGGCCTCCGACCGCCTGACAGAAGAAGACAGATGGCATCTGCATCGTTATTTGGATATGTCGGAAGAGCTTAAAAAAGCGTACGAATTAAAGGAAACCTATCGTGGCTGGTTTGTTCAGGCGAAGGAATCTGGATCGGAAGATATAGGGAAGGTCAAACAGGGCCTGAGAGACTTTTATCGACGGGTCCAGGACTCTGGCATTCCTGAAATGGAGAAAGCCATTACCACGCTCCAAAATTGGCAGACAGAAATCTTAAACAGCTTTGTTTATGGGTATTCGAATGGTTTTTTAGAAGGGATCAACAATTCAACGAAGGTTCTTAAGCGAAATGCGTATGGATTCAGGAATTTCAGCCGTTTTCGGGCAAAAATATTATTAACCCATCAGTTTAAAGGAATTGGGATACATATTGGTTAGGGATGGCGATCAGTCGCCACCCCAACATTTGACGGAGAACCTTTAAAAGCAGCGCAACATATTTTCGATTTCGGGACAAAATACAAAGGACCAAGAAGAAAGGAGGTTTTCATGATGAAAAAGAAGCTTTTAGCTATGCTGGGTGCTTCATTTATGTCCATGCTTGTTTTGGCAGGCTGCGGAACGAACGATGATAACGATCCGGCACCTGAAGATAACAATAATCAAATCGAAGACCAGAATGACGGTTTGGACAACAATGATAATGGTACCAATAATGATGATGGTATCATCGATGATGCGGAAGACAATGCAGATGACGCTCTTGATGATACACAAGTTCCAAATGATACCATTGATGATGCAGATCAAAACAATGACATTATTGACGATAATGACGATAATGACAAAAATCGATAATTGAAACAAAGCCGGTTCCATTGCGGAGCCGGCTTTACTTGACGTTTTTTGCAGCCACTTTATGCTTTGAGTGGATCTTCTCTTTGAATTCTTCTACTAATTGCTGCCCTTCTATCCCTTTCCGCACTAAATCCTCCAGCAAGATTTCAGCATACCTGTTTCTCGCCGATTGTAAATGCCCCACAAATAAGAGGCTGACATGGCCGTCGATAAACCGGAGGGTGCGCAGCACGGTATGAAAGAAAGCAGGATCATTATCTTTTTTTGTGATAACAGCCTGAATATTTACTTCTTCATTCAGCTTTGGGAGGTTATTCTCGAGCTGCTTATAATGGCCTTCCTGTACGAAGGCTTCTAAAAGCCATGTGCGGGCATCATCCTCTTTATTAATAATCAATCCGTCAACAAGCTGAACATCGATTAATTCCAATTGGGGTGTGACAATTTGAACAGAAATTAATTTAAATGACTTCATGCTATCCCTCCATAAAATAGGATGATCCAATATTGAATAAGCTATAAACCAGCGGGAGAAATTCCCTGCATTTTCTTTCTGTTCTGTATTTTACTTCCTGATTGTTTTGATTATAACACATAGGTCAGCCGGCAAATAAGGAGTTCGACAGTCTCATTCAATTTCTTTTAAAAATGCAAAAAAATGGATTTTTACTAAGCTGCTATCCAGAAAATTATATTTCCCGGCATGCAAAAAGATTTAATTCAGCACTCCTTCTTTCTATATGATATTTTCTCTGATTTTGCATATGCCTTATAGCCGTTTATGATGTAAACAGGAAAGGAGTTGAAAAGATGATTAACCAAGTGACCCTTGTAGGAAGGCTGACAAAGGATCCTGAATTAAGATACACAGGAGATGGGAAGGCCGTTACGAACATTACTTTAGCTGTCGATCGGCACTTCCGGAATTCATCAGGAGGATATGAAACCGATTTTGTTCCGTGTACTATCTGGAAACGGACGGCCGAAAACACAGTCAATTATTGCCGGAAAGGCTCAATCATTGGAGTAACAGGAAGAATCCAAACAAGGAATTATGAAAATCAGGAGGGGAAAAAAGTATATGTAACAGAAGTAATAGCTGACATGGTACAGTTTGTTGGGAAAAAACCGGAGGAGATAACAGTTCCGGATAGATATGAACATATTGGCTTATAAAGGAGCGGAAAACATGAACAGGACAGAAGCATCTATTGAAAGCGGCTGTAAGCAAGGGAGCAGAGCTTACTGTCCGGAAAGAAATGAAATCCTGATCGGAAACTTAATTCGTTTTATTGCAAAATCGCATGAAAAATCCTCCATACAGGAAAGCAGGATTGCAGCTCTTGAAAGTATGGTCTGCACAATTGAAGATAAATATAGTGAACTAAGTAAATATGCAGAATGTCTTCGAAGGAAAATGAAGAAGCTTGAAGAGGAGGTGGCTTTGCTGAGTCAGTAAGGTATACGAAACCTTGATGAAATCAGAAATACTCCATTATTCCTCATTGTTTCCCTCTATATAGAATGGCATGAAAGCAAATGCCCCGAATAACTCTCCGTTTTTTTCCACGACTTTAGAATCTTGACGGATTCCCCTTCATTAGTGGCTGCAGCTGCAGTCACTTTTTATGTGTGCGCCCGGCATGGGTGCAGTCTATAGGGTGAGAGTCCCGAACCATGAAGGCAGTAGTAATGGTTAGCTTAACGCAAGGGTGTCTGTGGTGACGCAGAATCTGAAGGAAGCGAGCGGCAAACCTCCGNTGCGCCCGGCATGGGTGCAGTCTATAGGGTGAGAGTCCCGAACCATGAAGGCAGTAGTAATGGTTAGCTTAACGCAAGGGTGTCTGTGGTGACGCAGAATCTGAAGGAAGCGAGCGGCAAACCTCCGGTCTGAGGAACACGAACTTCATATAAGGCTAGGTACCATTGGATGAGTTTGCACAACAAAACGAAGTCCTTACTGCCGAAGGTGGTACAGAGTAAATGAAGCAGATAGATGGAGGGAAAGACTGTACTCTTACCCGGGGAGGTCTGATTGGAACGCCAAGTTCCCTTGGTAACCTATCCAGCGATGGACAGCTAAACAATCAGAAGTCAGCCGAGGTCATAGTACCATTCCAACTCGAGATGGAATGGGAAGGACTGAACTATTAGGAAGAACGAGAACTAGGCATATAATTCCTGTATAGAAGCAGACAATCCGAAAGGACTTACTTGAAGGAGGAAGTGGTGAATTCCACAGGGGACTTCATGAGGGTGGAGCAGGAATAACATAATTAGATTTCTACGTTCACGTCGAAAGGAAATATCACATGTTAATGGATCTGATTCTGTCACGGGAAAACTTAATAGAAGCACTTAAACGTGTGGAGAAGAACAAAGGGAGTCACGGCATAGATGGAATGTCCGTAAAATCCCTACGAAGACATCTCTATGAGAACTGGGAAACTCTTTGTGATTCATTAAGGGAAGGTACCTATCAACCTAACCCAGTCCGTCGAGTCGAAATCCCGAAACCGAACGGTGGAGTAAGATTACTAGGAATACCTACCGTGACAGACCGGTTCATTCAACAGGCTATCGCCCAAGTTCTAACCCCACTTCTTGACCCAACCTTCTCAGAACATAGTTATGGGTTTAGACCAAATAGAAGAGGTCATGATGCGGTTCGTAAAGCAAGGGAATATATAAGTGAAGGTTATAGATGGGTGATTGACATGGACTTGGAGAAATTCTTTGATAGAGTCAATCATGATAAGTTAATGGGGATATTAGCAAGTAGAATCCAAGACCGGCTGGTCTTGAAACTTATACGGAAATATCTCCAAGCAGGAATTATGATGAATGGTGTAGTCTATGATGCAGAAGAAGGAACACCACAAGGAGGTCCACTGAGCCCCCTTCTTTCGAATATCCTTTTGGATAAACTTGATAAAGAGTTAGAAAGGAGAGGTCACAAGTTTGTCCGCTACGCCGATGATTGTAATATTTACATGAAATCGAAGAAAGCTGGAGAACGAGTGATGAACTCAATTACATGCTTTATTGAGCAGAAATTAAAGCTCAAAGTAAATAGAGAAAAGTCAGCAGTTGATCGCCCGTGGAAACGAAAGTTTCTTGGCTTTAGCTTTACGGTCAATAAGAAACCGAAGGTTCGAATAGCCAATGAAAGTATTAAAAGGTTTAAGGCTAAAATACGGGAGTTAACCTCCCGTTCTAAACAAATTCCTATGGAAGTTAGAATCGAGAAACTAAATCAATATCTAACGGGATGGTGTGGATATTTTGCATTGGCTGATACACCAAGTAAATTTAAAGAATTTGATGAGTGGATTAGACGGAGACTCCGTATGCTTGAATGGAAACAATGGAAGAAACCGAGGACAAGAGTAAGAAAACTCAAAGGTCTAGGTGTCCCTGACCAAAAGGCATATGAATGGGGAAACTCCAGAAAGAAATATTGGAGAATAGCCTGTAGTCCAATCTTACACAAAACCCTCAATAACTTGTATTGGAGTCACCGAGGGTTGAAAAGTTTATATAATCGATATGAATTTCTGCGTCAAACTTAATGGAACCGCCGTATACCGAACGGTACGTACGGTGGTGTGAGAGGTCGGGGGTTAATCACCCCCTCCTACTCGATTNCGCCCGGCATGGGTGCAGTCTATAGGGTGAGAGTCCCGAACCATGAAGGCAGTAGTAATGGTTAGCTTAACGCAAGGGTGTCTGTGGTGACGCAGAATCTGAAGGAAGCGAGCGGCAAACCTCCGGTCTGAGGAACACGAACTTCATATAAGGCTAGGTACCATTGGATGAGTTTGCACAACAAAACGAAGTCCTTACTGCCGAAGGTGGTACAGAGTAAATGAAGCAGATAGATGGAGGGAAAGACTGTACTCTTACCCGGGGAGGTCTGATTGGAACGCCAAGTTCCCTTGGTAACCTATCCAGCGATGGACAGCTGAACAATCAGAAGTCAGCCGAGGTCATAGTACCATTCCAACTCGAGATGGAATGGGAAGGACTGAACTATTAGGAAGAACGAGAACTAGGCATATAATTCCTGTATAGAAGCAGACAATCCGAAAGGACTTACTTGAAGGAGGAAGTGGTGAATTCCACAGGGGACTTCATGAGGGTGGAGCAGGAATAACATAATTAGATTTCTACGTTCACGTCGAAAGGAAATATCACATGTTAATGGATCTGATTCTGTCACGGGAAAACTTAATAGAAGCACTTAAACGTGTGGAGAAGAACAAAGGGAGTCACGGCATAGATGGAATGTCCGTAAAATCCCTACGAAGACATCTCTATGAGAACTGGGAAACTCTTTGTGATTCATTAAGGGAAGGTACCTATCAACCTAACCCAGTCCGTCGAGTCGAAATCCCGAAACCGAACGGTGGAGTAAGATTACTAGGAATACCTACCGTGACAGACCGGTTCATTCAACAGGCTATCGCCCAAGTTCTAACCCCACTTCTTGACCCAACCTTCTCAGAACATAGTTATGGGTTTAGACCAAATAGAAGAGGTCATGATGCGGTTCGTAAAGCAAGGGAATATATAAGTGAAGGTTATAGATGGGTGATTGACATGGACTTGGAGAAATTCTTTGATAGAGTCAATCATGATAAGTTAATGGGGATATTAGCAAGTAGAATCCAAGACCGGCTGGTCTTGAAACTTATACGGAAATATCTCCAAGCAGGAATTATGATGAATGGTGTAGTCTATGATGCAGAAGAAGGAACACCACAAGGAGGTCCACTGAGCCCCCTTCTTTCGAATATCCTTTTGGATAAACTTGATAAAGAGTTAGAAAGGAGAGGTCACAAGTTTGTCCGCTACGCCGATGATTGTAATATTTACATGAAATCGAAGAAAGCTGGAGAACGAGTGATGAACTCAATTACATGCTTTATTGAGCAGAAATTAAAGCTCAAAGTAAATAGAGAAAAGTCAGCAGTTGATCGCCCGTGGAAACGAAAGTTTCTTGGCTTTAGCTTTACGGTCAATAAGAAACCGAAGGTTCGAATAGCCAATGAAAGTATTAAAAGGCTTAAGGCTAAAATACGGGAGTTAACCTCCCGTTCTAAACAAATTCCTATGGAAGTTAGAATCGAGAAACTAAATCAATATCTAACGGGATGGTGTGGATATTTTGCATTGGCTGATACACCAAGTAAATTTAAAGAATTTGATGAGTGGATTAGACGGAGACTCCGTATGCTTGAATGGAAACAATGGAAGAAACCGAGGACAAGAGTAAGAAAACTCAAAGGTCTAGGTGTCCCTGACCAAAAGGCATATGAATGGGGAAACTCCAGAAAGAAATATTGGAGAATAGCCTGTAGTCCAATCTTACACAAAACCCTCAATAACTTGTATTGGAGTCACCGAGGGTTGAAAAGTTTATATAATCGATATGAATTTCTGCGTCAAACTTAATGGAACCGCCGTATACCGAACGGTACGTACGGTGGTGTGAGAGGTCGGGGGTTAATCACCCCCTCCTACTCGATTGCCTAATATCTTAATAACTGAAATATGTATCGTTTTATACCAGATTAGATATTAGATTATTTTTAATATAATTATTATTCTTTAAAGAATAAATTTTCAGAAAAAATATTGTAAAATAGACATAATGATGTAATAATTAGTAAAACTATATCAGTGATTCACCATGAAGGAAGTGAAACATGAATAGGCCAATTATAGAAGTGAAGAAACTTAACACGAGTTTTCGCACGGAAGAGGGAGAGATCCCGGTGGTTAACTCGATAGATTTTCATGTCAATCCTGGGGAAGTATTGGGTGTTGTAGGCGAATCAGGCTGCGGAAAGAGTGTCACCTCTTTATCCATTATGGGATTGCTGCCTAAGCAGACAGGAAAAATTGAAGGTGAAATTCTTTTTAATGGAAAAAATATTGCCAATGCTTCAGAAGCGCTAATGCGGAAAATTAGGGGCAATGAGATAGGAATGATCTTCCAAGAGCCGATGACGAGTCTAAACCCAGTTTTTACAATAGGAGAACAGCTGATTGAATCGCTTCGCATACATAGAAAATGGGATAAAAAACAGGCCCGAAAGAAAGCTGTTGAAATGCTTAAAATGGTCGGCCTTGGACGGGCTGAAGAGCTTATGAAGGAATATCCTCATCAACTGTCCGGCGGGATGAGGCAAAGAGTAATGATTGCGATGGCGATGATATGCGACCCAAAGCTATTGATAGCAGATGAGCCGACAACTGCCCTGGATGTAACAATACAGGCACAGATTCTCGAGCTCATGAAAAAGTTAAACCAAGATACGGAGACAGCAATCATGATGATTACACATGATTTGGGTGTGGTAGCTCAAATGTGTCAGAGAATCATCGTTATGTATGCAGGGAGGATTGTGGAAGAAGGGTCCGTGCAAACGATTTTCCAAAATCCGAAGCATCCTTATACAATTGGGCTGATTCAATCTATACCGGATATGAGGACAAAAAAGGACAGGCTCTATTCCATACCGGGCAATGTGCCAAAGCCAAGTGCTAAAC
Organism: Bacillus massiliglaciei; assembly: GCF_900098925.1. Taxonomy (GTDB): domain Bacteria; phylum Bacillota; class Bacilli; order Bacillales; family DSM-1321; genus Peribacillus; species Peribacillus massiliglaciei. The sequence continues at coordinate 415,062 of NZ_LT622359.1, forward strand.
AGCTTGGCTGCCAGTTTGCTCCGCGCTGTGAGCATGCTATGGAGCAATGCCTGAGCAAGACTCCGGACCTGAAGGATTTTGAAGACGGGCAGAGAGTGCGATGCTGGCTGTATGAAGAGGGGAAAGGGGCAGCGAGGCATGAATCAAACATTAGTTAAAGTTGAAAATTTAAAGAAGCATTTCCCGATCAAGGGAGGAGTTCTTGGGAAGACAGTTGGTGAAGTGAAAGCAGTTGACGGCTTATCCTTTTCCATTCAAAAAGGGGAGACCTTGGGATTGGTGGGGGAAAGCGGCTGCGGTAAATCAACGACAGGAAGGCTGCTGCTCAGACTTCTGGAGCCAAGTGATGGGAAGGTATATTTTGAAGGACAGGATATAACAAGCCTGTCCGCTTCTGAAATGAGAAAGAAAAGAAGGGAAATGCAAATGGTCTTCCAGGATCCATTTGCATCTTTGAATCCCCGTCATACTGTGGAAAAAATTCTTGAAGAACCGCTGATTGTACATGGAATGAAGAGTAAGGCAGAACGTAAGCAGCGCGTTAAGGAACTGCTTGAGGTAGTTGGTCTGAGCAGTTACCATGCAAAGCGCTACCCGCATCAATTCAGCGGAGGGCAGCGCCAGAGAATTGGCATTGCAAGGGCATTGGCAGTTAATCCGAAATTAATTATAGCGGATGAGCCTGTATCGGCTCTTGATGTTTCCATACAGGCACAAGTGTTGAACCTTCTGCAGGATTTACAGGAAGAGTTTGATCTCACTTATCTATTTATTGCTCATGATTTAGGGGTTGTGCGTCACATATCTGACCGGGTAGGCGTGATGTACCTCGGCCATATTGTCGAACTCTCGGAAAGTGAGGAATTATATGAGAACCCGCTGCATCCTTATACACAAGCTCTTCTGTCAGCCGTACCGATACCGGATGTAGAGTATGAGGGGAATCGGGTTGTTCTGGAAGGTGATGTTCCGAGTCCTTCCAATCCGCCGGCAGGCTGCCCGTTCCATACAAGGTGTCCGAAAGCGATGGATGTTTGCAGTGCAGTGAAGCCGCCTCTTGCGGAGCATGAATCAGGTCACTACGTCGCTTGCCACTTATATACGTGAAAGTGATGTATACATAAATTTGAATAATTAGGGGGAAATGCTTTGAAAAAGACATTATCGTTATTATTAACGAGTATCCTTGCCATTTCGCTTGCGTTGGCCGGCTGTTCGTCTTCCGAAACAGGAGGGAGCGGCGGCAAGAGCAGTGAAAAAGGCGGCGGAGTTTTAATTTATGGTAAAGGCGGCGATGCGGTCGGACTGGATCCAGCCACTGTAACAGATGGGGAATCTTTCATTGTCACAGAACAAATTATGGATACCCTTGTAAATTATGAGGAAGACAGCATGGAAATTACGGAAGGACTTGCTGAAAAGTGGGAGATTTCAGATGATAATAAAACGTATACATTCCATTTGCGTCAAGGAGTGAAATTTCATGATGGCACGGATTTCAACGCAGAGGCAGTCGTGAAGAACTTCCAGCGTTGGGCAAAGAGCCATGATGAAGCAAAATTTGCTTATTATCCATCGATGTTTGGCGGTTTTGAAGGAGATGAAGGGCATGTAATCAAAGAGGTAAAAGCGACAGATGAAAATACAGTAGTATTTACTTTGACGCGTCCTCAAGCTCCATTCCTGAAAAATTTGGCGATGAGCCCGTTTGCAATCGGAAGTCCGACAGCATTTGAAAAAGATGCAGAGAAGTTTACGAAAGAGCCGGTGGGAACGGGACCATTTAAGTTTAAGTCATGGAAACAAGGCGATACCATCGAAGTAGTGAAGAATGAAGATTACTGGAGAGAGGGCTATCCGAAATTAGACGGTGTTACGTTCAAAGTTATTAAAGATAACTCAGCCCGCCTGAATGCATTGATCAAAGGGGAAATTGACTTGATGGATGGATTAAATCCAAGTGATATCAGCAAGGTCAAAGGGGACAGCGATCTTCAATTAATTGAACGTCCGTCCATGAACGTTGGCTACCTTGGTTTCAATGTTGAAAAGGAACCGTTTAATAATAAAGAGGTGCGGCAAGCTGTTTCTCATTTGATTAATAAGCAAGAAATCATTGATACCTTCTTCGAAGGGACTGCAGACCCTGCGAAGAACCCGATCCCGCCTTCTATCAGCGGATTCAATGATAGTATAGAAGATTATGATTACGATGTTGAAAAGGCAAAAGAACTGCTGAAGAAAGCAGGTTACGAAGATGGTTTTGATATGGAGCTTTGGGCTATGCCGGTCCCTCGTCCATATATGCCAAATGGACAAAAAGTAGCTGAAGCGATTCAGGCAAGCTTGAAACAAGTAAATATCAATGCAGAAATCAAAACATTTGAATGGGGAGCATATCTAGAAAAAGTTCAGGCAGGAGAAGCTCAATCATTTATGATGGGCTGGACTGGTGACAATGGAGATGCTGACAACTTCATTTATACGCTGCTTGATAAAGATAACATTGGTTCGAATAACTATGCACGCTATGCCAATGACGAGGTTCATGATCTATTGATTAAAGCCCAGTCAACACCGGATGAAGAAGAACGCAATAAGCTTTATGAAGAAGCACAAGTAATCATTCATGATGAAGCACCTTGGGTTCCGCTTGTATATTCTAAGCCTCAGCTGGCTGGATCTAAAGCTGTGAAAGGATTTGTGCCGCATCCAAAAGGTTCGCAATCCTTTGAAAATACTTCTTTAGATAATTAATTTATACAAACGGGGAGTATGGCTCCATCCATGCTTCCCGTTTGTTATTCCTTTTTGAACACTAAAGAATCATGCATTATATGTTTTGACAGAAAGCAGGTGAAGGTCTTTTGTTTTCTTATACAATACGGCGTTTAGGCTCACTAGTCCCTGTCTTATTAGGGATGGCATTTATCGTGTTTATGATGATTCGGGCAATACCCGGTAATCCTGCCCAAATTATTTTAGGACAGCAAGCCACAAAAGAAGCAGTAGCAGCAATGACTAAGGAGCTGGGGCTTGATCAGCCGTGGTTCATTCAATTTGGATCTTATTTAAAAGGACTTCTGACAGGAGACCTGGGAGTGTCATTGAAAACGAGAACACCAATTACTGATGAAATATGGCCCTATTTGGCCGCTACATTGGAGCTGGCTCTCGTTGCGATGATAATAGCTATCGTAATTGGCGTCAATGCGGGCATCATTTCAGCCTGGTTCCAAAATTCCTGGTTTGATTATGCGGCCATGATCATCGCTTTAATCGGCGTGTCCATGCCAATCTTTTGGCTGGGGCTGATGGAACAATACTTGGTTGCAATTCACTGGGACTTGCTTCCGACAACAGGCCGGGATAATATCCGGGATCCTGTAGCAGCGGTGACCGGTCTATATTTAATAGACACCCTGGTAAATGGGCGCGTTGATCAATTTTTTGAAGTGATTAAGCATCTAATCTTGCCCGGTATCGCTTTGGCGACGATTCCAATGGCCATTATTGCCCGAATGACTCGATCATCGATGCTTGAAGTTATGCGTTCTGATTTTATAAGGACTGCCCGTGCCAAAGGAATGAAGATGTTCTGGGTTGTGTATAAGCATTCCCTCAGAAATGCTTTAATCCCTGTTGTCACAGTCATCGGTCTTCAAACTGGACTGCTGCTGGGCGGGGCGATCCTGACGGAGACGATTTTTGGCTGGCCGGGAATCGGAACTTATATTTATGAAGCAATCAATTATCGGGATTATCCCGTCATTCAGTCTGGGATTTTGGTTATTGCATTTTTATTTGTCATGATTAACTTGATTGTTGACTTGCTGTATGCAGCTATCGATCCAAGGATTAAGTATAAATAAGGAGGGGAAAGTATGCCTGAAGTTGTAACGAATACACCGCCGCTCATACCTCCTCAAGCGGCAGAGGAAAAGGCCGTATCGCCATGGAAAGAGGGATGGAAAAATTTCAAGAAAAACAAGATAGCGCTGGTTGGGCTTTGCATTGTCCTGTTTTTTATCCTGTTGGCTATTTTTGCTCCATTGATTGCCCCGCATCCATATGATGTGCAGAAGCTCAGTGAGAAGCATCTTGCCCCATCTGCTGACCATTGGTTTGGAACGGATGAATTTGGCCGTGATATATTAAGCCGAATTATCTATGGTTCGCGGCTTTCATTATGGGTTGGTTTTTTATCTGTTGCAGGGTCGGTCGTAGTGGGATCATTCCTGGGGATTATTGCCGGATACTATGGCAAAATCATAGATACAGTCATTTCCCGGATTTTTGATATTATCCTGGCTTTTCCAAGCATCCTGCTGGCGATTGCCGTTGTTGCTGTCTTGGGACCGTCGTTAAGAAATGCATTGATTGCCATTGCAATTATTAATGTTCCTACTTTTGGAAGGCTGCTCCGTTCAAGAGTATTATCTGTTAAAGAAGAGGAATTCGTAACCGCAGCGAAGGCGATTGGGATGACTGATGCACGAATTCTTGTCCATCATATTCTTCCTAACAGTCTTGCCCCTATCATTGTTCAAGGCACCTTGGCGATCGCTACCGCCATTATTGAATGCGCAGCACTTGGTTTCCTGGGGCTCGGAGCACAGCCTCCTACACCGGAATGGGGGAAAATGCTGGCAGATTCTCGGGAATTTATCATTGAAGCACCTTGGACTGTGCTTTTTCCGGGACTGGCGATCATGCTGACCGTTTTAGGCTTTAACCTAATGGGAGATGGGCTGCGTGACGCACTTGACCCTCGAATGAAAAATTAAAATGGCATTGCCGTTGAAAAGAGAAGAGAAAGACTCTCTTTTATCTATTCCATCATACTCTGAGGCCTGCTGATGTTCAGCAGGCCTCTTTGCTATGGGTCTATCAGCAGAGGTTTTTATAGAAAAATAATAGATTTAGCCTAGTAGATTATAAGAGGGGCAGGGACTTTTTGTCCTTAAACATTTCAGGTAAATTGTGGTATTTTTAATTATAGGTAAATAATTCTAAAAATTCAAACATTGAAAGGGAGGAAAAATCCTTGTTTAAACGCAGCTTGTCTATTTTCGCCATCATTATGCTCGTATTTACGGCAAGCGTTTCCGCAGCTGCTCCGCTTTCTAAAGAACCAACTGGCAGTACGGACGCGGGAAAGAAAAACAGTAAGATCACTCAGCTAAAGAAAGAAGAGCTGGACAAAAAGTATAAGAGTGATGATGAGGTCCGGGTTGTGGTAGAACTGCAGGAGGCCCCGGCAATAGAATATGCAACTAAAAAGGGCAAGCGGTATAAGGATTTACCGAAAGCAAAGAAAAAAGAATTAAAAGCACAAAAGCTGGAAAGACAGAAAAAAGTAAAAGCGAAAGTAAAAGAAAAGAAAATCGGGTTTAAAGAGCTTGAGAACTTTACAACTGTAGTTAATGGTTTCAGTGCTGAAATGAAATATGGAAAAATTGTTGAGATTGAATCGATCCCTGAGGTCTCTGCCGTACATATTGTAAATGAATATGAGCGTCCTAAGGATAAGCCGGATATGATCTATAGCAAAGAACTGGTGCAGGCACAGGAGGCATGGAGAGATTATGGGTATACAGGGGAAGGGATGGTTGTCGGGATTATTGATACAGGAATCGACCCTTCTCACAGGGATATGGTATTAAGTAATGAAGAGGAAGCTGAGCTGACTGAGAGTGAAGTGTATGCCTTGAAGGAAACAGACGGCCTGAGAGGAAACTATTATACCGACAAAGTGCCATATGGATATAACTATATGGATGATAATGAAGAAATTCTGGATTTGGGAGAAGGCGCTTCTATGCATGGAATGCATGTTGGCGGAACGGTAGCTGCCAACGGAGATGAAGAAAACGGGGGCATCAAAGGTGTCGCACCTGAGGCCCAGCTCCTTGCCCTGAAGGTATTCGGGAATGATCAGGATGAGCAGACAACATGGGGAGATATCTATATTAAGGCAATCGATGAGGCCATTGTACTCGGTGCAGATGTACTGAATATGAGCTTGGGCTCCACAGCAGGATTTGTATCACCTGAAGATCCTGAACAGCAGGCTGTTGCAAGGGCTGTTGATAATGGGATATTAATGTCGATTTCCTCTGGGAATTCAGCGCATTTTGGAAACGGATTTGCAAACCCGGATACAGAAAATCCAGATATAGGTGTAGCGGGCACTCCCGGACTTGCCTACGATTCTTTGCAGGTAGCCTCCCTTGAAAACAGCTTTTTGGATTTGGATGCTGTTACATACACTGTTAACGGAGAGACGTCTAAAGCCCCTTATATGTCTGCAAGCAGTGTGCATCCTAATTCCTTGGAGGAAAAGGTCTATGAACTGGCCTATGCAGGCATAGGTACACCTGAAGAGCTGGAACAGGCTAATGTCAAAGGGAAGTTTGCTTTAATTCAGCGGGGCACTCTCGCATTTACAGAAAAAGCCCTGAATGCTCAGGCAGCAGGAGCAGCAGGTGTCATCATTTACAATAATGCTGATGGATTTATATCGATGGTCACTGATCCAAATATCGTGATTCCGCAGCTTTTCATGCTGAAGGCAGACGGAGATCAGCTGCAGCAGGCCTTAGCTGCCGGTGAGAAAGTTACGGTAACCTTCAATGGAGAGAAGACGAAGGCGGCTAACCCGGAAGCTGGGAAAATGAGTTCGTTCACTTCATGGGGAACAGCACCTAACTTGGACTTCAAGCCGGAGATCACGGCACCCGGCGGTCAGATTTATTCAACGCTCAATGATGACAAGTATGGCATGATGAGCGGGACATCTATGGCGGCTCCGCATGTTTCCGGAGGAGCAGCGCTGGTGCTGGAAAGAGCAGATCAAGAATTTAAGCTGGAAGGCTTCGATCGCGTAAATTTAGCTAAAAACCTTATGATGAATACCTCCCAGCCGCTGATTGATAAGGGAATCGTGAATGAAGCCTTAGAATGGGACATCCCCTATTCTCCTCGCCGGCAGGGAGCCGGTGTGATGCAGCTGCACTCGGCCCTTTCAACTCCTGTTGTCGTTACAGAGGCTGATAAAAAGGAAGCAAAAGTAGCTTTAAAAGAAGTGGGAAATACGTTCAGCTTTACCTTGAAGGCTGAAAACCTCAGCGGCAAACCAGTGGAATACGATGTAGCTGGAAACGTACAAACGGATTTTGCCATCGAAGGACAATTGGGCTATTTAGCTAATGAATTGGAGGCACAAAAAATTATCGGTGCCACGATTCAAATCAATGGCTCTGATAAAAAAACGATTGAGGTTCCGGCAAATGGGTCAGTCACGTTCAAAGTGGATGTCGACCTGTCAAAAGCAAAAGTTCTTGGGGATGATTTAGAAACCCAGGTTCCAATTGACTCTGTTTTCCCAAATGGCTACTTTGTTGAAGGATATGTTACGTTAACCGACCCGGCTGACACAAATCCAGAACTAAATGTTCCCTATGAAGGTTTCAAAGGGAAATGGGATAAAGCTCCAATTCTAGACGAAACCAAATATGATAAAGAGTCGTTCTATGGAATGGGTGGTATGGTCACGACCATTGATACAAATACTTTCGATTATCTTGGCTATGATCCGGTTGCCCAGACGTTCAACAGCAAGTTCATTGCCATTTCTCCGAATAATGACGGAGTGCAGGACGATCTGATTCCGGTCATGTCTTTCCTAAGAAATGCAGAAAGTGTTGAGTACAGTATTTTGGATGCGGCGGGACGCTCATTAAGAAAAATTAGGACCGACCAGTTTGTTACCAAGGATTATTATGATGAAGGAAGAGGCAGTTACTACAGCATTCTGGAGAACAGCAGATGGGATGGGAAAATCAATAATCAAACGGCCAAAGACGGGTACTATTATTATGAAATCAGAGCTTTACTTGATTATGATGGTGCAGAATGGCAGACTTATAAATTTCCTGTGAAGGTTGATACTGCTGCCCCTTCTTTAAAAGCAGTGAAACAAGGCGATATGCTTGAAATAAAAGGAACAGATAATGCAGGAGGCTCAGGAATTGCCTATTATGATATTGAAGTGGACGGCAAATCAATTTTGACAGAGCCGCTCTCTCCTAAAATAAAGGAATATAGTTTAAAAGAAATCGAGGGCAGGAAAGTACAAGTCATTGCTGCAGATTTTGCGGGCAATGAAACATCGGTGAAGGTAAATATGGATGAGGGAGCAGAAGAAGCGGATACAGCCGGTCCTGCAGTCCATATTACAGCACCTAAAACCTTAAGTATAACCAATAAAAAGAAAGTGGAAATTACAGGCTATATTGAAGAACCATCTGGTTTGAAAGAGTTTAAGATTGACGGAAAGAAAGTGAAAACAAATTATGATGAAGGGCAAAAGCGCTATGTTTTTACCCATAAGCAAACATTTACGGATGGAGTGCAAGGCTTCACAGTGACAGCTGTGGATAAAAAAAATAATACCAGCACATTTAAAAGAACCATTATGGTGGATTCTGAAAAACCAAGGCTGATCATAAGTAATATCCCTCAAAAGGTCAGCGCCGAGGATGGAACAGCTAAAGTAAACATGAAGGTACAGGATAATTTTGATGAAATCCGAGTGTATGTTAACGGCAGTGAAGTGTTCAGCCAAGCCTTTAAAGAACCTTATGAAATGAGAGGGTTCAGTAAAACAATCAAAAACGTTGAATTGCCTATAAAACCTGGAAAGAATCAATTTGAAATCCTAGTTACCGATCTTGCAGGAAATCAAACCAAGAAAAAGATTGCCATTAAGGCAAAATAACAGAAAAAGCAGCTCCCATTGGTATGGATCCCAAAAAGTTCAATTTGACTTTTTGAGACCGCCACACTTTTGGGCAGCTGCTTTTTTGTCTAACCGGACATCCATTTATTGAAGGGAAACGAGTTCTTTGATTTCATCGGTGGAAAGCTCTGTAATCCAATTCTCTCCGCTGATAATCTCATCATTCAGTGCCTGCTTTTTATCAATCATCTGGTCAATTTTCTCTTCTAATGTACCGGTACAAATCAATTTATGGACATGAACAAACCGTTTTTGACCAATTCGGTAGGCACGGTCAGTAGCCTGGTTTTCAACAGCCGGATTCCACCAGCGGTCATAATGTATCACATGGTTGGCGGCTGTCAAATTCAAGCCGGTGCCGCCGGCTTTTAAGGAAAGGATGAAAATAGGGAACTCTCCGTTTTGGAATTTCTCAATCATCTCATCACGCTGTTTTTTATTGGCGCTCCCATTCAAAAATGGAACAGAAATTTTATATCGATTTTCGAGAAGCTCTTTAATCATTTCACCCATTCCGATATATTGTGTGAAAATCAGGCAGCTTTCCTTTTGTTCCTGCACACTGTCAATTAATTCCAAAAGCTTCTCGAGTTTACCTGACCGGCCGGCCGCTTTTGATAAGGGAGAATCTGTTTCTTTTAAGTATAGGGAAGGGTGATTGCAAAGCTGTTTGAGTTTATTCAGCATCTGCAAAATGATTCCCTTTCGTTCGAAGGAAGAAAGCTGCTCAATATCCGCAAACGTATCTTTAATCAGCTGTTCATAAAGAGAGGCCTGTTCAGATGTAAGCGGGACAAACTCTTTCTGTTCCTGCTTAGCCGGTAAATTCAAGGCGACTTCTTGATCCTGCTTGGTGCGGCGCAGTAAGAATGGCTGTATCAGCCGCTGCAGTTCCTTGATTTTATCCTTTTGCTCTTCCCGTTCAATCGTAGCCACATATTTTTCTTGGAATTGCCCAAGTGTTCCAAGGTACCCTTTATTAATGAAATCAAAGATGGCCCAAAGCTCGCTGAGACGGTTCTCCATAGGAGTGCCGGTCAGAGCTACATGATGGCGTCCCTGCAGTTTGCGGACCGCACGGGATTGCTTTGTTTGAGAATTTTTTATATTTTGAGCTTCATCAAGGATAATAGAACTCCATTTTTGAGATAAGAGTTCTGTCTGATCCTGATGGGTCAGGCCGTAGGAAGTCAGCACAACATCATATCCTTCAAGGGCTTCTTTAAAACGCTCTCCTTTGGCGCGGTTATTGCCATAGTGAAGCAGAACATTCAGGTCTGGTGCGAATTTTTCCAGTTCTTTTTGCCAATTGCCAAGGACAGAAGTAGGGCAGACAATTAAGGCTGCCTGATTTTCGGAAGGTTCCGAAGTATGGACGTCTGCTTCGAGGGCATCCCTATTCTCTTTCCGTATCAGAGTCTTCTTCTCTGTCCTTCCATCACCGGAGGCACTTGGTTTTGCCCATTCTGTCTGTTTGATATGGAGCAGGTACGTGATAACTTGAATGGTTTTTCCAAGACCCATATCATCCGCAAGACAAGCTCCAAAACCGTGATCACGAAGGAAAAGAAGCCAGCTGACGCCAAGTTTCTGATAAGGCCGGAGATCGCCCTGCAGAGAAGCCGGGACAGGAACAATCGGAATATTTTTTGTTTCTCGAAGCCGGCCCACCATTTTGCGGAGTTCCTGGTTTAATTCAAACTGAATGCGGAGAAGCTCATTCGCATCTTCGTCTTCCTCTTCCGTCTCCTCAGAACCTTGCAGGAATTCCTGCTGAAGCAGGTCCGTGAGCATCAGACCTTTTTCGTTTGCGGTCTCCATCATTTCCTGGATTTGTTTGATAAAGGCAGGATCGAGCTTTACCCATTGTCCGCGAACATAAATCAATCTTCGCTTCTCGTCTACAAGCTTTTCAAATTCTGCTTCGGAGAGCTCCTCGCCATTCACCGAAAAACGCCAATCGAAATCCATTAAGGCCTGCAATCCGACGTAAGCAGGACCGCGGGTGCTCTGGTTTTTCACTTTTGCTTTCACTTTTAAGGAGGATTCCTTTAAAGCCATCCACCAAGACGGCAGCAGAATTTCCATACCAAGGAATAGCAACTTTTCGCTTGCCTCTGTCAGGAAGTCCCATGCTTCCATTTCATTTAAATTCTGCTTTACTTTTCCGTCTTCTTCCAGCCAGGGAATTAACTTGAGCAAGCGCTGGATAAATGTATCGACCTCAGGACGGAATTTATTCCAGCCCCTCGGAAGCCGTTTGGAGGTGAAGGTTTCCAAAATATTTTCGTCCTTTTTGGAACGGAGGATGACCTCCAGCTTCCATGGGCCGATTCCTTCCGGCGGTTCAGTAAGGCGAAGACCGACGGAGAAGGGCTTTTTATCCTCCTCGAGACCGATCCAGGTACGCCAGCTTTCCCGGTCAAAATAGGCCTGCAGTTCTTCGGGTGAAAGACGGCTGTCCCTGAGCGCTTCTGTGGCTTCCGTCCAGTGCTTCCCTGTAGGAGAATATTTCTGCATATACATATTGGCCGCATCGTTATACCATTTTTGTACAAAAGTCCTATTTGTCATGGAATGGGATTGATCAAAGTCAGGGATTACGGGCTCTTCCCAAAAAGAGTGGAGAAATTCTTCCTCTACCTCTTCAGGGAGTTCCCAGGCCAGTTTATTTTGCTGAAGGCTCGAGAAATCAGGGATTGTAATCCCGTTTTCAATGGATTCATGTAGAACAGGAGCAGCTGCAAGACATACAGAGGAAAGCTCAGACCATTCCCAATCAACGAAGGAGTTGAAGCTTTCTTTGGCAAATAAGGTAAGCAGACCCCATGCGTCGACCGTGAAAAATGCTTGGCCGTCCACCGTGTCGATCGTTAATTTTGTTCCATAGTAACTGGTGTCATCCCAATTGAAAAGCAGCCTGCGGACATAGGTTGAATGTAAATGCCGGCCTGTTTCATCAATGATAGAGAGGCGGTACTGCCCGTTATCCATCATGGCGATTTTGGTTTGGAGTTTCCCTGGATTAAACATCGATTAGCTTTCCCCTTTTTAATTCTTCTTGAAATGCACGCAGCCGCTTAGTTGAATCGGTTACATACTCCAGATATTTCTCGAATTTTTCTTCTTCTTTCAGCTTCTTATGAATGGTGCGCATTTTTTTCAGATATCGGACAGCCTGCTTGTATGCAGGGCGGTTCTTCAGTGATACTTTTTCCTGTACAGCATGATAATACAGCGGAAGAATCAGCTCAGGCTGTTCGGAGACAATGGTTTTGATGGAATCATTGCTGATTAAATCAATACTGATTTCCGAAAATATATGCATTTCCACCCACTTTTTATACTGTCTCTGTTCAAATAGGAAATTTGCATAATTCCAGTAACTGTGCGGCAGAGCTGCTTTATAGAATTTATCCAGCAAATCAGTTCGTTTCAGTTTATAAGAAATGCTGGTGACAGGGCTGGTGAAGGTTCTGACAAAATCAACGCGCTTATAGTAATCCGTCATTCGGGCCAAATAAGCTTTGATATGGCTGTTGATATATTCAATGAATGGAATAGTCCGGGATTCTTCAAGGAAATTCAGCCAATAAAATATATACGGGCAATGATCCTCTGGCAGCTCTTTAAGCAGTTCAATGGCTTGCGCGTCCTGGCCTTCTAATAAAAACAGATGGATCGCTGCAAGTGTATGGGAATTTCTAATAACGGTGCCGGGATATTGTTTGGAACGCTGGTTAAGGATTCTTTCCAGTTCTTGACCGCGCCATTCCGGCTTTGTAAAAAGATAGCTCCATAGCTCGCGGTATAAATCTACCCGCTCATATTCAAGGCCGTCTTCCCCTTGAAGGAGCTGAGCGACATCATCTTTAATACTTGAAACAAATGGATCAAAGGCAAACGGTCTTGCCTGCCGGCTAAGGCCGCGAATCAGTTCGTGCGCTTCATCCGCAAGGTCATTGGCAAGGGAATAAAAGAAACGCACACTCTGCGGCTCCTTATCATGCAATTGAATCAGTTTGGCCGTTTCCAGGAAGGTGCAGAAAAGGGTAGTGAACTGATAGAGGCTCCGCCATTCAGTCTCCATGGGAGCCTTGGACTGCAGCTTTTTAAAATAGCTTCTCAGGTGATCTTCCAGCAAATATACCGGCAGATTGATCTTTGGAGTAATCTGCTCTTCAAATGTACGGCGGACAAATGATTTCCAGGAAGAGTAATCCCTTCCAAGTGCAGTTTTTTCCTCTGTTTGTTCCTTTAAGATCTCACTGGCCCGCTTGATTCCTAAATCAGCAGGCAGAGCATTTTCTGATGAACGGCTGATTTTCCAGTCATTTACCCATTTAAAAACACTAGCCTGTTCACTGTAAACAGAAAAGAATAAAGCAAGCTGATGCCTGCAGATACCTGTTTCATTACCAGAGCAGCTGCCGCCCAGAGGGGATGTAATATCAATCGTAACCTGATAGGGCTGAATATCCTGTACCGTAGCTGTTATATAATCAAAACCGTCTTCCCTTTTTTTATCATAAACTAATTCCTGAAAATAAAGCTCTAAGGCTGCCTGTACCATGTCGGCATCGGTTTGGTCTTCAGGATTAAAAAAGGATTTCCATTCTTCTGCGTATACTAAATTGGCTTCCATATCTAACGCCTCCTGTTCGTGGTTCAGTTTGCTTTATATAAAAACCAAAGGCTTTTTTCGCATGCTTCATTATGATTCAATTCAAGTGGCATTTTGTTAGAGGCAGTTAAGTTAGTTCATTGCTTTTGGTCCCGTGGTTCCTGACCGATAACCTGCATACCATCAATATCGTCTATAATGGACGGTCTTAAAACAGGTGATCTCTTGAAACACGGCCGGCTGACCCGGGCTAAAAATACTCATCTATTTATTATACTGCATTTTGCGAATAAAATTTAGCTCCAAGCATGGATTGGAAAAAACGGTGTAAGCATCGATTTGCTTTTTTTGCAGGAAGGAGGGAATCTATTGAGAGAGCAGGAGGGAGACATAATAAATAGCCATCCCTTTGACGAGCAGGGAGTGGCTTATGAATGGATTTGATCTTCAATTTCCCAAGATTTAAGTTTTTGTTTAATAAATGCAGTAAATCGGTAGTTTTTCTGAAGCTCAAAAAGGAAGAGAGCTTTGGATAAATAATTTTTTGCTTCCGTATAATTCCCTAGCAATTCGAGATTGTAGCCAAGCTGGTAATGCAGTTCAGCAAGCAAATAGAGATGATCCTCCCGCAGACACCATTTTATGGCATCATAGCAGTACTGTATGGATTCCTCGTATTTTAAAAGCCTTGTGAGGACACGTGCGGTGTTATAAAAAAGCCGGGCCCTGATTGATTTATCATTCAGGAAGGGAAGGACTTTTAAATGATGAAGAGCATCTTTATAGGCAGCCAGTGCTTCCGCATATCTTTTTTCTTCAAAATAGAAAACCCCTCTGGTAAGCAATAATTCAATCTCTCTTTCCGAATATAATTTCTCGGAGGACTTAGTGAGAGATATTGCTTCATCCAACAGGGAGAGTGCTTTATCTACATTTTTCTTCATTTCATATTCATAAATGGCTTTATGCCAAAGCAGGATCTGATAGTTCTTATTATTTTGCAGAAACAGGGGATTCTTTTCTTCCACTTTTACAATATCCCGGATATCTTCGTAATTCATATTCCTCCGCGCCAATTTAAGCTGATTGAACACTTCTTCTACATAATCCAGTCTTGGTGTCATTCCGATATCGAAGAAGTAGTTCACATCTACCCCCAGCTTCTGAGAGATCAGATAGAGCGTGGAAGCATAAGGATAAACATCGCCCTTTTCGATCTTGCTGATTTGGGCCTGTGTACAGATTCCTTCGGCGAGCTCACCCTGTGAAAGACCTGCCTGTTTCCGTAATTCTTTTATTTTTTTTCCGACGGCTGAAAAGTCCATATGGTTCTCTCCTTAATATTCCTATAGTTATATTTTTATCGGAGAAGCAGAGCATGGTAAGGTAATGAAAGTATTTGGACACGGCTTAGAAAGATAGCCGTAAAAACACGGCCTAACATTGTATGTTTAAATATAACTATAGAATTTATTTCTATCAAAACCAATATTTATAAAAGAAAAAAGGAGGATGTACCTATGAAAAAAAATGTCAAAGGTTTCGTTGTTTCATTTCTTTTAGTTGCTGGTTTAGTCTTAATTGGCGGCGTGTCTCCTGCAGAATTGCCAAGTGTATATGAGCTGCCGTCTGTCTACTGATTTTATCGTTTCTCTTTCAGATTTTATACAAAAAGATTAAGTCTGCCCCACGAGGATTCTTCTTGCGGCAGACTTTTTCGTACCCTCTTTACATCTATTGGCTTCCTTATTCTTTTAAGCATATTCCTTTAGTTATAATAGGTAAAGTTTCGTGAGCTGAAGGGATAAATGTTCAGTTTTTTCAGGAAATGGAGCCGCTTACAGCCGCGCAGGCAGAGCGCTTTTATTTGATATAGTAAATGTATCAAATCAGAGAGGTGTGAGATGATGGAAAACGTTTCTATGAAAGTAATACCCTCTTTTTATGACGAGGAATGTGCGATTGTTTTTTCGTTCTCCTTCAGTGAGGAAGCGAATAAGATTGGTGAAGCAGTTATCTATACATGCAATGATACAAAGTATACAGGACCTGATCAGTCAGCATTGTATTCAGCCCCAAGCTCCTGTGAAAAAATAGCCTATATAAAAAAATTCTCCATTATGGATGAGTATAAGGCTTTGACTATGAAAAAAATCCAGCATTTTATGAACATAATCGGCATTCAGCGATGTATCAGTGATGTATACGGCAAAGAATTCGGACAGGTAAATTAAATGTCAAAAGACCCATGACCGATACACAGTCACGGGTCTTATCCTTGCTTTTTAGCGGATAAGCGTTTTCTTCTGATAAAGTCACTCATTCGCTGACGGTCCGTTAGGTTATTAGATTTTTGTGTATCTCGAAAAATAGTCTTTCTCGAACTTTCCGCAGTGGCTGCTCTCATGATTGTGAATGGCTCCTTTGCTGCATATTCTGTTTAACTAGTACCCCTTTTTTAACTGATCAAACATCTTTCATTTATTTTTTTTATGTAAAATATGCTTAGAGTTATATTTTTTTGCAAAAAACCTGCTCTTCATCATAAATGGCTGTCTATTATCGCTGAAAACCTTTAGAAACGCAATTCTTACGAGTTTATTAGCTATGGAAAACATGATTAAATAAATGTATTCTTATACGGCTTATCGGCTGTAGAAGAACTTCATTGGAGTTTACGGAATTAAACCATAACGGTTTCTCGTATTTCCTGATTTTCATGAAGACCCTTAGTTACTAGTTACCTGCAGTGAAGAGGTATTACCCAACACCTCTTCGATGGCCCGCCGGCATTTGCCAGCGGGATTTTTTTAGTTAAGACGGTTCGTTTGCTTTTTTAGGCTGAGGGGAATAATAAAGTAATAATAATGCAGGGAGGGTGGGCTCATGAGCGGCACAGGTGAAAAGCTGCAAGCACAGACCCATGACCATACAGTTAAACGTGCCAAATTCCAATTTCTTTTTCCGTTTATGCTGGATGATAAAGAAGACATTGAAAAATTAACGGGAAAATTACGGAAGGAAAACTTTATCTTTTTCGATTTTAAAGATTTGGACCTTCAGCAGGCCTTCTACGGAGGAGACAAAGTTTCGCACAGGAAGCTCGAAAAATCTTTTATGCCGAATATTGAACCCTTGTTATTCCCTGGCTCACAGCATGATAAGGAAGGGATTCGCAGATTTTCCAAGAAATTTGAATTGGAATGCCGTTTGACTTCTTCACAGCTTGATACTCCTTTTTTTATAGAATCCACTGATGTTTTCCTCTGCCCATTCCGGATCGGTATGGTGAACATCCGCGTCCGTCTTCCGGAAAATATTTCTTATCTGGATGCCGTGTCTTTCGGTGACATTTTTCGGGTATTAGAGCCGATTACGGAAGATGAAGAGCAAATCGAAGTGATGGCAGGCGGGGAAACATATGAGGAAGTAAAGAAATTTATTTTTAAAAAACTGCTTCCGCCGATCGATGCCTATTTAGAAGATGATCCGGAGTTAGATCCTTCTTATTTTGGGAGTCTTCCTTTTTTCGTCGATGAAAGGATGTATGTCATCAGTTATATCAATCTCGATTCAGACAGTTACATATCAAAAATGGAACTTTACCGGGCAGCAGATCTCGAGGGGCATAGAGTGGATGACGAGAAATATGAAGGTGCAAGGAACCAGCGATATATAGATCGGTACTGTGAGAATATTGTGTACGACCGCTGGGCAGATGAGACGTATATCATCATGAGTGAATATCATTTTTCCTGCCTCACCAAAGCAGAAGGGAAGAAGGAGCAAAATCTGGCAGGTCGTTTATATGGTGAATATTTCTACTCCGTTCTGCTTTTTTATTATTATAAAATCATTTTATTGAAACTTTCGCATGACCATTCTCAAATTGAAATAGAGAAGGGAAAAAGGAGTACAGAACGTCTGATTTTGATGATTACTCAGTTCACAGCAAAATACTACATACCGGAAGTCAACAGCACGGCCTCGGGGAAAGAGATATTCAGCAAATTGAAAGCAACCTTTCTGATTGATGAACTTTACCGGGATGTAAAGGAAACGCTTACCTTCCTTTATCAAAATCAAAATAACATATCCGGGAAGAGTATGAACTATTTGCTGCAAATTTTAACGATTTTTACTACGATTTCGGGTATTTTTGGGATGAATCTTGTCATTGAGGATTGGAAAGGCAAGATGGATTGGGCCAAAATGAATGATTACTCCGTGTTTGAGTGGATTGCGGTATTGGTCACTACCACAGGTGTGGCCGTATCACTCATTCTTGGTCTCATATTTTTGAAAGACTGGATGGTCGAGAAGAAATCCCGCAAAAAACAAATTTTATAAGATGTGTCCCGTTCTTGGATGGCGGGGCATTTTTAATGGGGAAATTGTCGTTTTATTCGAGAAAATGTTAGAATAAGTGATTTCATTTGCCAAAATCAGTATATATTTTGATAAAATAACCTTAGAAGATTGAAGAGTTTATAGGGGGAAAGCATGAAAAAACTACTTTTACTATCCAGCTTACTGTTCATCAGTGTATTATGGCTGGCGGGATGTTCAGATGATGAACCAACGCCGGAAGAGCGATTTGCTGCTTATACAAACTTATGGAATAAGCAGGAATTCGCAAAAATGTACGATTACTTATCTGCCGATACAAAGAAAAAGGTTTCATTAGAAGAGTTTACAGGCAGATATGAAAAAATTTATCAAGATATCGAAGTGAAAGACCTTCAGGTTAACTATAAGCAGCCAGAGGAAAGTGCTATAGATAAGGATGCCAAAAAAACATCTTTAAACTTTAAAGTGTCGATGAACACGATGGCTGGTCCTGTGGATTCTGATCATAAGGCCCGCTTAGTGAAAGAAGAAAAGGATGATAAAGAAAACTGGTATATACAATGGGATGAGAGTTATATTTTCCCTCAGTTACAGGCTGGTGAAAAGATCAGCATTACTTCATATCCTGCCATTCGCGGAGAGATTGTCGACCGCAATGAACGGGGACTCGCTATGAATGGAACGGTGGCGGAAGTCGGAATTATTCCAGAACAAATGGCCAATGAAAAGGAAACCATCAGCCAGGCGGGAAGTCTTCTTCATATGACAGATGATGAAATCAATCAAAAACTCTCGCAATCATGGGTAAGACCGGGGGATTTTGTTCCGATTAAGAAGCTTGCGGCAGATGATACAGCGACTATAGAGAAGCTGACAGGGATTTCAGGCGTTTCTATCCATAATACAGAAGAGCGGGTATATCCGTATAAAGAGGCGGCGGCTCACTTAATTGGATATGTAGGACCCGTATCAGCAGAGGATTTAAAAAAAATGAAGGACAAGGGATATTCGGCTAATGATGTCATTGGAAAAAGAGGGCTTGAGCAAATCCTGGAAGATCGGCTGAAAGGGAAAAGCGGAGCGAAAATATACATTAAGGCTGAAAATGGTGAAGAGAAAGTCATAGCAGAACAGCAGGCGGAAGAGGGAGAAACAATTGTTTTGACAATTGATGCAGAGCTGCAAAAAGACATCTTCAATCAATATAAAGGAGATAAAGGCTCGGCAGCAGCGATTCACCCTAAAACAGGAGAGACGCTGGCCCTTGTTTCAAGCCCGTCCTTTGATCCTAACAAATATGTGCTGGGAATCAGTGCGTCTGAACAAAAGGAATTAACTGACAATCCAGACAAGCCGCTAATCAACCGATTCAGTTCTGTTTTTGCTCCTGGATCGACAATGAAGGCTATCACCTCTTCAGTAGCTCTGAAAAACGGGGTAGACCCTAAAGAAGCTATCAGTATAAAAGGAAAAACGTGGCAGAAAAAGAATTGGAAAGACCATTCGATAACACGTGTGGCGGATCCGGGAATCCCAATCGATATGCAGAAAGCGCTGATTTATTCAGATAACATTTATTTCGCGCAAAAAGCGCTCGGCTTGGGAACAAAGAAGTTCACAGAAGGACTAAAGGCGTTCGGATTTGAAGAAAAAATGCCTTTTGACTACCCCATTACTTCATCTAAAATTGGTGACATAAGCTCAGAAGGAAGGCTTGCCGACAGCGGCTACGGTCAGGCACAAATTCAAATGAGCGCTATACATTTGGCGTCTGCGTATTCCGCCTTTTTAAATGAAGGAAATATGCTCGCTCCGTCCTTGATTGTCAAAGATAAGATGGAACCGAAAGTCTGGAAGAAGAATGTCCTTTCTGCAGAGCAGGCAGATTTGGTCAAGAACATGCTAACACAGGTAGTTGAAAATCCTCACGGAAGTGCCCATAAATTGAATGGGCTGGATATCCCGCTTGCTGCTAAAACAGGAACAGCGGAAATCAAAGCTTCCAAAAATGCAAAAGGAACTGAAAATGGCTGGATCGCCGTCATGAATACTGAAAACCCTGAACTGCTTATGACCTTAATGGTAGAAGATGTGAAGGACAGGGGAGGAAGCAAAGCAGCGATTGCCAAAGCAGAACCGATCTTAAAGAAATATGTAAAATAAAATGTTGGTATTGTTTAGTTTTCAGGCGCTCATTCACTATGGTTTTGAATGAGCGCCTGTTTTGTGAATAAGAATAGTAGGGTAATTAAATATTACTAGTTTTTTTATTATCATCAAAGAAAAGAGGAACACCATGAGAATGTTAACCAAAAAAGTTATTTACTTATTCTTTAGCAGTTTCATTTTTGCAATGTGTTTGAGCGGCACGAATTCAGCTGATGCAGCGAATCCAGTTTATACGATAAAGCCGGGAAGTAAGCCTGCTGATACATCCATGTTAAAATTTTCGACGTATAATACCCATACGAAACACTATTATCTGCTGCGCTCCTATCTCGAGAAACTTGAACAAAAGGGAGGAGGATCCCTTGTTCTGACAAAAGGAACGTATACAATCAGTAACACCCTTTATGTGCCTTCAAATGTCACGATACGTCTTAAGGACGGAGCTAAGCTTGTAAAAGGAAACCAGACAGGCACTTCGAAGTTCAAGGCTTCCACATCTATGTTTCAATTGATACGGCCTTCGAAATCCAAGAAAAAGGCAGTATTTGGTCTTCACCAAGGAGAGAAAAATATCAGCTTTATAGGGGAAGGCAATGCATCTGTTGATTTGAAATATTTGAAGGACAGGATTGCAATCATTATGGGGCATAATCAAAATATAAAGGTAGAACATCTTACATTTAAAAACATGAACTCCGGCCATTTTATTGAAATGGATGCTTCGAACGGAGTGAAGATACAAAACAATACATTTCAGGATTCCAAAGCCTCTGCGAATAAAGTGAAAGAAGCGATTAACATCGATACACCAGACCGGTCAACAAATGGCTGGAGCCAGGAATGGAGTAAGTTTGATAAAACGCCTAATCAGAATGTTCTTATTGAAAAAAATAGTTTCAAAAATTTAGACCGCGCTGTGGGAACTCATAAATATTCAGGCGGTAAATATCATAATAAAATTATCATTCGAAATAATAAAATCGAGAATACCCGATCAGATGCAATCAGGGTCTTGAATTGGTCCAATTCAATTATCGAAAAAAATTCTTTTTTGCGTGTAGCAAATGGAAAACCTGGTATAAGAGGAATACTTGCGAGCGGGACTAAAAACCCTCTATTCCAAAAGAACACCTTCTCAAAAGTGGGAAGGGCGATGCAATTTATGGCATGGAAGAATGATGGACCGGGTTCTCAATACGCCATTACTTATAACCGGCTAAGCAGCGCCAATAAGAAAGCATTGATGACCAACCATGCTCTTCTAACGACTGAATCGTTCATACGGATTAATAAACAATATAAGGAATATGTGAAGAATACGGAAAAAATCCAAATTCAAACAAAATAGAACTGGATCAAGAAAGCATTCTTGCTGTTCAGGCAAGAATGCTTTCTGTCTTTGTTCATATACTCATAAAGAACGGTCGGCATCACTAAATTCTGAATTGATTTTTTTATAATGAAAGGAGAATGAGAATGCAGCAGAAGAATGCCGGTTTGGCCGCCATTTTAAGTTTTTTCTTTTCGGGCCTGGGTCAAATCTATAACGGCCATATTGGAAAAGGAATCTTATTGATTATCATCCAGGTCATTAATGTATTTCTTATGTTTATTCTTATTGGATTCATTACATATCCACTCTTTTGGATGTATGGTATGTATGATGCATATCAATCAGCGGACCGCTATAATCAGCAATTACAGCAGGAGAATAGTCAATTATAAAATTATATGCTGGCGCTCATTCTAAGTGGAAATGAGCGCCTATTTCATGAACTGGCAGGAAGAACAGAATCATCTCTATTCCTTTTGAAGCTGTCCGGGAGTAAATGGAATGTTAGCAGCTGAGGCGATGATCCGGGATATGTCTGTATTTTCGAGGACCCCGTTAATTTTTTCGCTGCCGGGCCCTGTTGCAAAAATCGGAACCATATTAGCAGTATGTCCGCCGGTAGAACTTGCGGAGCGGGTTGAAAAACCAGCCGTTCCTGCTTTAAACCAGCTGGCAATTGTACTGCCGATCATCCAGTCAATTTGATGCTGGGGATAGACCATCCCCCGGTTTTCCTTAACTTGCTCAATAAAATGCTGTGCTTCTTTTTCAGATAAATTGATTTGGGCATATTTTTTAAAAATAGCGGCCGTCTGTTCTGGATCCATTGTTCCGTCCCGTAAAGGCTTAAGCTGTTTAGCCATATATTCCGTACTGACACGGAGTTTTTTCAAGGCGGGAATATTCATGGATTCAGTAGCGGATATCCCCATTGTTTCATGGTCGGCCAACACAATAATCAAGGTATCCTGTTTATTTTTAGCCCAATTCATTACTGACTGAACAGTTTGGTCAAATTCAATCGTCTCTTTCCAGATACCGGTTAGATCAGCGGCATGGGCTGTATGATCAATTCTTCCTCCCTCGGCCATTAAGAAAAAACCCCTGTCTTCCTGTGACAGCGTCTCGATGGCCTTTAAGGTCATTTCGCTTAAAGAAGGTTCGTCGGAATGGTATTCTTCTCTGTCTAATTTGAAATTCATATAGGATGGATGAAATAATCCAAGGAGCTTCTTCGTTTTTTTAAGCTGATTCAGTTCACTTCGATTTTTAACGAAACGGTAACCATCCGCTCTAAATTGGTCAACAAGATCCTGGCCATTCTGCTTGTCCGGTGAAAAAAACTTCGCTCCGCCGCCAAGAATCACATCGATTTTATGATGGTAAAGCTGTCTGGCTATATCAGCACTGCCAGTCCAGCGATTCGGAACACTCGCGCCAAAGGCTGCCGGAGTGGCATCAACGACCATGCTGGTGGTAACCAGGCCTACTTTCCTTCCAGCAGCCTGAAAGGCATCCAAAATACTGTCGACCTCTTGGCCGCTCTGATCGACTCCCAGCGATTCATTCTTTGTTTTAACGCCTGTCGCAATCGCCGATCCTCCTGCAGCCGAATCTGTGACAAAATTATTAGCTGAATAGGTCTTCATCAGGGCTGTATGTTCCAGCTTTTCCACATTAAGCGTACCTGTTTTGCCATATTCGAATTGCCTGGCTATCTCCAGCTGTCCTATTCCCATTCCATCCCCAATAAGGAGAATGACGTTTTTGGCGGCAGGAGGGGTTTCGGCATAAGCGAATGACGGACAGGAGCAAAAAAATAAGAGGGCCATGATCAGACCGCATGCAAGTAAATAGTGGGTTCTTCTTGTTTTCATCGTTCTGTTCCTTCCGCTGTTTTGTTAGTTAGTATATGCAAAAAGCTCGGAAACAACGAAGAAGAAACATTTTCCTGGGTACGCAAAAAGGGGACGTCTCTAATGATGAGAGTCCCCTTTACATATAAGTTATTAATCAAACGATTAATTAACGGATTCAAGAACTTATGGAAGCTCCAGCTGTTCTTTTAAACCGGCCTGTATTTTCTGTTTTTCTTCTTCTGATACGATCAGATACCAAAGGCCGTCGATTCTTTGCCCTTCCCCTTCAATCGTCGTTTGCTCTATATGCCCGAGCGCCGGTTTGTAATGATTTTGGATGCTCAGCATTTCATCAAAGGACAGATTTGTTTCTACATTTTTTCCAAGCGCTTTAAAAATATCTTGATAATTCGTTAAGGAGGAGAGGCTTGCTCCTTTTTTCATGATGGCTTGTATCACCTGACGCTGGCGCATTTGTCTGCCGTAATCCCCGCGGGGATCTTCCTTCCGGATACGGGAATAAACCAATGCTTCTTCCCCGGATAACGTTAACGTGCCTTTTGGATAGCTAAAACCGCCATGTGATAAATTCATGTCATTTTCAACGGTCACTCCATCAACAGCATCGACAATATCTTTGAAGCCTTCCATATTCATCTTCACATAATAGTCGATAGGGATATCGAGGAAAGCTTCAATTGTATTAATAGCCATAGGAATTCCGCCATATGCATAAGCATGGTTCATTTTCTCTGTGCTATTGTGACCGACAATTTCTGTACGGGTATCACGCGGCAGGCTTAGCATTTCAATGGATTCCTTCTTAGGATTTACTGTCATGACAATCATTGTATCAGAGCGTCCCCTGTCTCCTTTTCGCTCATCCACTCCCAGAATGAGCAGCGAGAAGGGGTCCTGCCGTTTGAATTTAAGGTCTTCTGCTCTTTTATCGCTTTTATAATCCGTTCCCTGCATCGTGCTAACAGCGTCTTTTAATGATTGATAAAAAGAGGCTGCATAAATTCCCCCGCCGATTAAGAGAATTAAAAATATAATGCCTATTACTTTTCTTTTTCTGCCTTTTTTCTTTTTCTTTTTATGGTAATCTGATCTCATTTTTTTATCCCCCTGTTTATATCCCGCCATTTTATATGGGTCTTTCACTATTTCAATGGAGGGAGGACAGACTTATATGCTTTCTTGTCTATATTCTTTATCAATTTTTTCAATATATTCTATGGTATATAAAAAGCCGGTTGGATTTTTCCGCAGTGCATCAAATAGAGCCCATTTCATTATAATACGTGAAAGGGGCAGCTGTAATTTTTAAGTTACCATCTTTAATAGAATCGGCAGGAGTGTTCATAAGTTTAGGGATGAAAGAAACCCTGGAATGAATTATGGAGTTTAAATAATAGCAGGAAGTGGGAATAAAATACAAAAGATGAAAAAGTGAAGGCAGCAGAAGGAGACTGGCTGAATGAAGAAAATAAAAAACGGACTGAGAAAGCCCGTTTTTTGAACATATTTCTATAATCTTTTATAGCCGATGATTTTAGGATTCCAGTAGGAATTGCTTGTATCACTGATCATAACCCCTTGGCTGGAGCTGGCATGGATAAACTGTCCGCCGCCAAGGTAGATTCCCATATGAGAGATAACAGATTTGTTTGATCCAGTAGCAAAGAATATTAAATCTCCTCTTTGAGGGGATGAAACACTCTTTCCTAAATCATAATAAGTGGAAGAGGAAACTCTTGAAATCTGATAGCCTGCTTGTTTAAAGGTATAGTAGATAAATCCGCTGCAGTCAAATCCGGATGGACTGGCTCCTGCCCATGAATAGGGCGTTCCGATTAGTTTTTTAGCTTCAGCTACTACTTTTTCAATGCTGGCATTGGAAGAAGCAGTAGTGCTGCTCACCTTTCGGGCAGGTGTATTGGAAGCGGCACTCGCGCTGCCAGTTAATTTCAGTTTTTGGCCGACTCTTATCAAGTCAGAGCTTAGCCCATTAATAGACTTAAGTTTAGATACAGTGGTTCCCTTATTCTTAGCGATTTTGGAAAGGCTGTCCCCCGCTACAACAGTGTAAGTGCCAGACGGAGAATTACTGGAAGAGCTGCTGGCTGGCTTAGCAGCAGATGTATTGGAAGCCGCACTTGCACTGCCAGTCAATTTCAGTTTTTGGCCGACTCTTATCAAGTCAGAGCTTAATCCATTAATTGATTTCAGTTTAGATACAGTAGTTCCCTTATTTTTAGCGATTTTGGAAAGGCTGTCTCCCGCTACAACAGTGTAAGTGCCAGACGGAGAATTACTGGCTTGCTTAGCAGCAGATGGAAGGGAAGCGGTCGTTGTTTGTTTCGTTTTCGAAACAACGAGCTTATCTCCGGCATATATTCGATCGGATGTTAGGCTGTTAAGCTGTTTAAGCTCTCCAAGAGTTAAATCATGCTTATTAGCGATTTTAATTAATGTATCTCCAGAAACGATTGTATAGGTAGCAGAAGTTGTTTTTTGCACTGTTACTTGGGCCTGCTTGGCTTTAGAATCAGATGATGAAACAACTAGCTTTTGATTTACTAGAATTAAATCAGAGCTTAAGTGGTTCCATTTCTTTAAATTGCTGACAGTTGTCTTTTTTTCGTTGGCGATTTTTGATAAAGTGTCGCCTTTTTTTACTGTATATGAACTTGCAAATGCCGAATTGGCAAAAGCAGTCGAAAGAAGGGCCGCCGCAGAAAATGTGACAATACTCTTTTTCAAATCATTTCACCCCATAATATGTCTTTTTAACCATTTTAGCAATAAAAGGCGGGGGAATAACATTACAATTATATTACATTATGGAAATAGAGAGAAAAAGATGAAAAGAAGTATAATATAATAGTAATTAAGAACTATATTCGTAAAGTCGCAATATGTCTGAAGATGGTTAGAGAAAAGAAAAACCTTGATGAAGGCTTTTCATCAAGGTTTACTTAGCGAACTAATTTGTATTTTGGACCTTTCACAATCTTGCGATTACCTGCAGGATCAATCAGCTCCATTTGAAATTGATAGTTTCCGCTTGCGGCTGTCTGTCCTTTAGAATTTTTTCCGTTCCAGGTTACGGTATGACTGCCTTTATTAAATGCCTTTTTCGTATAAAGGGTTTTTATTTGTTTTCCGTCTTTTATTTGAACAATGGATATATTGGCATTTACGGATTCAGATACGGTCCATTTTGCAGATGCCGACTTGTTCTTTGGTTTAAAAGAGGCAGCGGCATTCTTAATGACGGCCGAAGGTGCTTTCGTATCGAGAGCGATTCGGACAGCTGCCTGCTTGCTTTGGCGGCCGGCAGCATCAGCAGCCTGGAGTTTCAACTCATAGATGCCATCCTTCACTATTTTTCCTTTGCTGTCTTTCCCGTCCCATACCAGAGAATGGCTGCCTCCCTCGAATCCTTTATTCACAAGCAGGCTTTTTTGTTCCTTGCCTAGATTATTATAGATCGCAGCGGACAGAGCCGCTTTTGTATTCAGTGACAAATCAATGTTCAGTTTTTTGGTCACTGAAGGAGAAAAAGAATATTCCTTTTTTGCTGCTTTGATTTCGGGAGTCACTTCGTTTTTTAAGCCGAAAGAAACACCTTTATAGGCCGAGTGCCTGGAGTTATTTATTTTGACTCTTAATTTATATGTCCCAGTGGGGGCAAAGGAGCCATCATCCTTTTTTCCATCCCATTTGACCGTATAGGTGCCGCCGTCCCAGCTTTTATTCGTCACTAGTTTTTTTATTACCTGATCTTTCGAATTTTTGATATAGACAGAGAGCTTAACTCCATTTTCTGTTTGAAAGGAGTAAGACATCTTGTTTTTTCCGTTAGCTGTCAGTGAGCTGCTGGATTTTGTGATTGTTGATATCGGATCAGGTGTTTTTGCCAGTACTTTAGAGGCATCGAGTCTGCCTGCTCCAAAGTGTGCATCCCAGCCTTTTGGACCTAAGTCAATACTGGATGACTTTAGAATTTTCAAGATCTCATTTGGAGTAAGAAAGGGATCTTTCGATAAAATGAGAGCTGAAATGCCGCTTACCATCGGAGCGGCCATAGAAGTTCCGCTCATAAAACCGTATTTATTGCCGGGAAGGGTAGAGTAGATATCCGAACCTGGTGCAGATAGGTCGATATAGCTTCCATAATTTGAGAAAGGAGCTGCCCGGTCTTTTTGATCGGTCGCACTAACGCCAATTACATTTTTAAATGCGGCGGGATACCTGAGTTTAGAAGTGTGCTCATTTCCAGCCGCCGCAACAATGATAATTCCCTTTTTATAAGCCCGCTGTATAGCCTGATCGAACTCTTCATTATAATCTTCTGTTGTTAAACTCAAATTAATGATATCCGCTCCGGAACGCGAAGCATATTCAATGGCATCAATGATTGTGTAAATATCTGCCTCGTTATCTTTGAACACGTTGATGGGCATCAATTTTACTTCAGGCACAATGCCGGCTGTTCCGCTTTTGTTCATGGAAGCGGCAATGATTCCCGCTACATGCGTTCCGTGCTCATTGGAGGGAAGCGTCGTTTTTTTTGTAATGATATTATAGGGCTTGATAAAACTTCCTTTTAATTCAGGGTGGCTCATTTGAACCCCGCCATCAATAAGCGCAATTTTGATGCTGCTGTTTCCTTTTGATGTATCCCAAACTGTTTCCATGCCAATCTTTTTGGCATACCACTGTTTTGCAAATCCGCTGTCAGCAGGAATATAGCTTGGTTTCACTTCATTATTAAGCTCGGCTCTTTGGACTTCAGGGAAAGATAGCAGGATGTTGATCATGTCATTCTTATTTTTATCAGAAGATATAGAGACGAGAGACAGATTAATTGCTCCAATGGACTGTATTTCTTTAGCATGGACGGAGCTGAGGATCGACTGCTTCCGTGTATCGCTGATAGGGTGTCTGAATTTGACCATCAGCTCTGAGTCTGCATTATCCCTATCTAAAAATGGACCGGGTGCTGCAGTTGATGCTAAAGACGTAAGAGGGATAGAGAAACTGAACAAAAGAATGAGAAGCAAAATAGTTAGCTGCCGCATCTATATCTCCTTGTATGTTTAATAGTTTAATTGATTTTCAACTTATTATATTACATTTCTTTTACATGTACAGCATTTAAATGTGTAAATTTCTTACAAATATCTGATGGTTGATAGAAAGATCCCTTTTACGCGTCATTGTTGCGGAAAGCAGGGGAGTGAGGGAAATGGAGTCACAAAAAAGAGGCGCTGTACATGCGCCTCTTTCGTTTAATTAAGATATCTATTTTTTGAAAAGAACATCTACCAGATTTTTGCTGGAGGAACCTGTTGAATATTGATTCCATTCATTCCTGAATGGAATAATCTTGTCTGTTTTCAGGTCATTATCCCTGATCTTCTGAATAATCTCTAAAGTCTCAGTCACGACTGGACCCGGCATTGATTGATGGTAGTCTTCCCAAAATCCGCGCTCTTTCTCATAGCTTTTAAGATCATAAGCAAAAAAGATCATCGGTTTTCCTAACAAGGAGTACTCAAAGGGAAGTGAAGAATAATCCGTAATTAACAGGTCAGCCGCAAGAAGCCACTCATTCACAGGAAACTCATTGCCGATCGTATATACAAAACCGGGATATTTTTCTGCGAAACGATTCGTGGCAGAAACAGCTGGATGCAGCTTCAGCAAGACTGCATAGTCTTCATTTGCCAGTTCTTTATAGAGTAAATCTATATCAAGACCTAGCTGATACCCTTCATGTAAGTCACTTTCTCGATAAGTAGGGGCATACAGCAGTGTTTTCTTATGTGTCAGTTCAGGAAATGATGCATAAATTTTATCGAGGGCAGACTGTCGGGCAGCCATATCGAAAAAGAAATCCGTTCTGGGAATGCCGGTTCTAAGTATATTATTTTCTTCAATACCAAAGCTCTCTTTAAAGATACCGGCCATTTTTTCGGATCCGATGGTAACATAATCAAATTGCTGATACACGTTTTTAAACCGTTTCTGTGCTTTTTTGCTTCGGAACTTTACAGAGGGATCCTGAAGCCCAAATTTCTTTACAGCTCCGGCTGCATGCCAAACTTGGGTGCATGTGACTTCTTTTTTAAAAGAGACAGCCGAAAGAAATCCAAAATAATTATCGACAATAATCCATCGGGAAGTGGCAAGATGAAAAATGGATCGCAGCATCTCTATTATATGAAGACTCTCAAAATGAAGGACGATGGTATCTCCATCGTCCTTCATTTCAATCTTGCTTTTTCCTTTATTTAACACAACTCTTTTAACAGGTGCTTGCTGTCTGACCATTTCCTCCAACACAAACTGGCAATTTTCGCCGATTGAAGAAACGAAAGTCGCTTTGTTTTTAAGCGGAAAAAGCTTGCATAGAGAAAAAAGCAGGTTAAAGCAGAAAAGATAGATTCCAATAACAAAATCTTTAGCCATTTTTGACTTCTAATAAATCATTTTTGATCTGTGAAGTAGAAATACCAACTGTGCGCGGTAAATAAACAACTTCGCATACATCTTTAAGGTCGTCGAATTTTCCTTCCCAGTCATCTCCCATGACAAAGATATCAACGCCTTCCCGGATCACGTCTTCTCTTTTTTGTTCCCAGTTATTCTCAGGTATAACTTTATCAACATATCGAATGGATTCTAAAATCATCTTTCTATTTTCAAAACTATGATATGCCTTCTTATCTTTTAGAGCATTAAATTCATCAGTTGAAATAGCAACAATTAAATAATCTCCAAGGTCTTTAGCGCGTTTTAGCAGATTAATATGACCCCAATGCAGTAAATCGAAAGTACCGTATGTGATGACTTTTTTCATAACTACGCCTCCTAGCATTTTTAAAAACTATTTATATATTCGTTGGTTAAATTTATATTAATTATTCTTCTAATTATAACGCATGTTCCTTACAAATAAACCACAAATATTTAACAATTTGCAGTCTAGTGTAACAAAAAGAAGCTGCCAAAAATCGACAGCCAAACAAAAGGATCATACATTCAG
Source organism: Bacillus massiliglaciei (assembly GCF_900098925.1). GTDB lineage: Bacteria > Bacillota > Bacilli > Bacillales > DSM-1321 > Peribacillus > Peribacillus massiliglaciei. The sequence continues at coordinate 445,260 of NZ_LT622359.1, forward strand.
TTTAGTTGAATAGAAGCTTATGAAGGCTGAATGTCATTTTGCCTTTCTACTGATGGATCCTGTAGGATATGGTTTAATATTCGCAGATTATTTTCTGTATCCTGATAAGTAAAAATCAACTTTTTCCTTGAGGTAACTTCGCGTTTTTCTTTGAAATTCCCTTTAACTATTTCCTCAATTTTCTTTAAAAGTTCATTTTGCGTGTAGACAATGTCACCCAAAAAAGTTTCTTCGATAGGTCTTAAAATTCCATTGGAAAAGAATAAATCTTGATCAAAATGATAATAAATCACTGGTTTTCCCAGTAATGTGAAATCAAAAGAAACGGAAGAGTAATCGGTTATCATTAGACTGTTTTCTTTTAATAAATGCTGAACTGTTTTTGCTCCTAGTTTTACCAAATTGATCCTGGAACTGTTTAATTGAACATTTTCAATGATGTATTGCTGCATTCGATAATGTGGGTAGAAATTTAATGTTAGGTTATATTGTTCTAAAATTCTGGACAGTTCCTCTGATTGTAAAAAGGTAATGTATTTTTTGAAGTATAAAGACTTTAATAACTTTTCTTCATTATTAATCCATTCTCTCCACGTCGGTATTAATAAAATTTCTCTTTTAGGGGAATGGTCTTTTTGTAATTCATCGAATCTGGCCAGTCCGGTTACGACAACTTCATTATTTGAATATCCCAGTTTTTTCTTTACTAATTTCTTTTCATGCTTAGATGAAACAATAAAAAGATCGAAAGGGTATTTATAAAACTTTTTATGATATTCGACGTTCTTTCTTCCCAATACTCCATGCTGCAAAAATACCTTTGTAGCCTCTCGGTAATTTTTTATTTGAATTCCTTTGAATGGAAGAAAATATTCTAAATCATGTGTTCCGATTAGTTTTGAAGCACGCAGGCTTTTTTGGATATGTTTTTCGCTCCCGATGTAGAGCACATGGTCTGAATCATCTATTAGTCGTTCTTTATCCAGTGAATTAGGATCTATTACATAATAAATTTCTTTATCAGGAAGTGTTTTCCTGAGATAACGGAAGAAATGATAGCCATTATCCTGAGCAGTGTCGGGTCTTTCTCCCACCAGCCATATATCATCTTCCGTTTTTTTATCAGAGAAATATTTAATCTCCTTATAGCTTTCTTTTGAATATCGAAAACTCTCCAATTTTAAATTTCCTTTTGGAGTAGTGGTTAAATGATACTCAATCATTTCATTTTTTGTCTCACTGCTGAAAGTTTCAAGTACGGCATCTTTAAAATAGGTAAACTCTTTTAACCCAATTTTTAATTTTCTGTTCACCACATCCTGATTTAGAAGGATATAAAAATCAAGAATTTCTTTGAAGTTGGGAACAAGACCGCCTAATTGATCGGTTGGAATATCTACCCGAAATTGTTTTTGAGGCGAATCTGAACCTGATAAAATTTGTACAGGGAATTCTTTGGATTCCTCACTGAGTCTATTGAGAAGCATGATGGACAGCTGATAATGGTTGCTTGCTCCTTCAATATTATTTGAAAAATAAGTGGAACCGTAAATTGATAATTTTTTGTCAGCTAGCACAACTTTATCTATATGCTTTTTAAAAGGGACTTTTGAATAGACAAAAGACATTCGCTTATTCTTCGTTAAATAAAACATGCAGTAATAATAGTCCGTCTCATTAAAAAAGGTTCGGTTTACAAGGTCTTGGCTGCTATTAATACTGTTTATTTTAATTCTATAGTTAAAAAATTGCCCTGCACATTTTTTACTTAAATAAACATCCCATCTCTTTACATTTTCTGTGAAGTCAAAATTCAAGTCATCGTAATTTAGGGAAGCTTCTAATATAACTTTCTCTTCTGAAAGGGAAGCATGGATTGGAAAAGAGCGATATTCGTTAGAATCTCTCTGTCTAAAGCGAAGGTAAAGGTTTTCTTTCTCTTTCAGTCCTGCTTTGAATGTTTCCATATCGAATTCTGCTTTAAAAGTGACTGTATCTGAACCGTAAGAAAGAGTAACCTCTTTTGGAACAATTTTTATATTAGTCGTTTTAGTGAAAAGTTTTCCATTTACGGAATAGGGTACAAAACGAATTGCTTCCCGATGCCAGGAGATTTGAAATGAGTCCGCAAAAGGCTGTTGACCTTTAGGCTGATTTACATAGCAAGGAAAACTGCATTCGAAGTCTTCGTCTTTCAGCAGAATATAAGTATCCCACCTATCCTGAGGCAAAAAAGAATAATCTGCTAATTGCAGAGTTGCAGTAAATTTATTCTCGTAAATGTTCATAGGAGCTTTTAAAATATAAGTTCCCTTTCTTTTCTTTAGAAGTAAATGGTAACTTGCATTTGGGAAATTATCCTGTAAAAAGCCGTTCCAGATAGTACCCTCAAAAATCACTTCGTTATTCTCGTAAAGTATGTTTTCGATCTCGTTGGGTATATCGTAAAGTTCCTTAGCTTCTTGTTTATAACTGGCTCTATAAAAAATTCTTCCATGTCTGTCATACCGCAGCTTTAAAAGGAAGTCCGGAGTTTCAAAAAATGTGTTGGAAATCTCTTGATGTTTTTCTTTTTTAATCCGAACGTCAGCAGTTTTATTGCCAATTTTTATATAAAGGTGATAATTTTTCTTTTTTTCTTCAAGAACTAATTCTTTTTTATTAATAGTAAATGAATATAAAAAGCTTTCGCTATCTGAGTCCTTTACAAATCCTATTTTAGAGAAAGCTGTTTCTTTTTTTCGATTTAGAAAAATTAAAGATACATTCTTATGTGGATTGCGGCCAAGCAGACTTTTTTTAATTGTGACCAAAAATTGCAGTTCTGTTTCATTTTCAGCAATATCCTGCAATTCGGAATAAGGCAATAAATTATTGATTACAAATTCTCTCAGGTTGTTCTTTTTTGTTGTAAATATTTTTTTAAATCTTTTTTTATAACGAGTAGATAATCTAAAGATGCTAATGATAATTCCCTCCCAACAAAGTGCAAATGACCTTCCTAAACTGAAGATATTATTTATACCCTTATAATATTAAGCTGATCAATGAATAACTGTATTTCATTTGTTAAGTGTGGTTAATCTTTCTATTATTCCCCAATATAAAGGAAAGACGTAAATATGTTATCGAAAAAAACATTTTTTGTCTATTTTATATAACCAGTTCGTAAGCCCTTCCAATACTTTTGGGAGAGCATATAAGAAGGAATAATAGCAGAGGCCATATGACGATAATTCTTTGTTCAGAGAAATTAAGTGGTATAATCACAATGTGATTTTTATCAGCAAAAGGAGAATAGAAAGTCGATAGTAAGTAACTTAAATCCGGTTATACCTTCTGTACTTGTATCGTTTTTATTGAAAACGAGCAAGAAAATATTTATATAAGAAGAAATAAGGATGATAGGCTTTTTGTTCTTTCAATAAAATGTTAAACCCCTCATACTATAAGGGTAATTGTTCAAAAGGAGTACCAATGATGGATAAATTTATCAAAAATAAAATGGTCAAAGATATCTTTTTTGAAGATTCGACCATGTGTATTCAATTTTATTTTTTAAAAGAAAAAATGGATGAGTACGAAGGGGACAAAAATTTGTTGTTTCTTCCGAGAAATAATAACAGTCAATTAGCTGTGCCTATTTCTATTGTAGACTCCCAGGAATCCTTTGGAATTTATGAAGCGGCCGTTCCGCTTAAGGAGTATGAAACTATCTTTAATCACAGAGGAACCTGGGATTTGTTTTTAACCATAAATTCAGAAGAAGCAGAATCGGGAGACTCAAAAAGCTTTAGATTAAAGAGTAATTTTGAAAATCATGAATTACTTACCTTTGAGTATGAAGAAGGAAATGTGTTTTATCCATTTACAACAAATAAAGGGAATCTATCCTTAAGATCCAGAAGGGGAAAGGTTAGGCTGTTTATAAATGATTTTTCTTTCACTGAGGAGACTTTAGGAATAGAAGGGTATTTTTTGAGACCGATGTCAGGCCTCACTATTCTCGAAAAGAAACTCATTGTAAGAAATCATGAAACAGAGGAAGAAAAGAGTTTACCCATCATTGATTTGGATGAAAAGGACTTAGGCAACAGCCTGTTAGTCGGTAAATGGAAATCCAATATAAACTTATTAAACTGGATGAATGTGGCATCGCACACCTATTATAAGTTTTATTTGGAATATACCTATATGACGGATGAAGGGCTTCCAGAAACAAAGAGGACAGGCAGAATCAAATTTAAATCAAATTATCAAAAGATGCATAAACAGATTGAAACACGGAAGGTTAATGGTGTAAAAAAAGCGGTATTGATTAAGCCTACAAAAAAATCCAAATATTTATCAGTGCAAGTCTATAATTATAAATTAATTAAGGAATTGAAAAGGAAGATAGTGAATAAGGTGCTAAGAATTAAACGAGGATCAGCTGTCAAAAAAATGTATCAAACTGCTTTCAAATGGGTGGGGCTGCTGCCAGCTAAGAAAAATTTAATCATGTTTGAAAGCTTTCTAGGAAAGCAGTACAGTGATAACCCGCGTGCGATTTATGAATATCTAAAGGAAAACAATCCAGAATATGAAATGCTTTGGAGTGTGGATAAAAAATTCATCCGCAATTTTGAAGGCAAGGATGTGCCGTATGTCCGAAGGTTTTCGGTTAAATGGTTATTTAAAATGGCGAGGGCGAAGTATTGGGTCAGTAACAGCCGTCTTCCATTATGGATTCCAAAACCCTCGCATACAACCTACCTTCAGACTTGGCATGGAACGCCGCTGAAAAGGCTTGCTTCTGATATGGAAGAGGTGCATATGCCGGGAACGAATACAGAGAAGTATAAAAGGAACTTCTTTAAAGAATCAAGGAATTGGGATTATCTAGTCTCTCCGAACCGTTATTCCTCTGAAATCTTTGCCAGAGCCTTTAATTTCGAAAAAACAATGATTGAATCTGGGTATCCAAGAAATGATGTTCTGTACACCGAGAATAATCCAGAGAAAATTACTGCAATGAAAAAAAGATTTGGTTTGCCTGCGGATAAAAAAGTAATTCTTTATGCTCCTACTTGGAGAGATGACCAATTTTATTCAGTAGGAAAGTATAAATTTGACTTGGAATTAAATCTGGATCAGCTAAAAGAGGAATTAGGAGAAGAATATGTGATTGTTCTAAGGATGCACTATTTGGTTGCTGAAAATTTAGATCTGAGCTCACATACTGGTTTTGCTTTTGATTTTTCCAATCATGAGGATATTCGTGAGCTGTATTTAGTTTCAGATCTATTAATTACAGATTATTCTTCCGTATTCTTTGATTACGCCAACTTAAGACGTCCGATGATTTTTTATGTATATGATATCGAAACATATCGGGATAAATTAAGAGGGTTTTATTTTGATTTTGAAAAGAAAGCCCCTGGTCCATTGACCAAAACAACAGAAGAAGTCATCCGCTATATTAAGGAAATTGATAATGGAAAGGCTCTTCCTCCTGAATTTGAGGAATTTTATAACAAGTTCTGTTATCTGGAATCAGGAGAATCCTCTAAAAAAGTGGTTGAAACAGTATTTCATTAAGCAGCAGGAAGCGGAGGGAAGGCTGAAAATAGAGTTTGACAGCCTGCCTTCAAAACCACCACCTCCGTTTAACGCAGACAAGACATTAAAGTTAAGGACGCTTTATAAGCGTCCTTAACTTTAATTCAATTTGAAACCAATATTTGAGTTTATGGTTGTATAAAATTGGAATGTTCTCTTTTTATATTGAACCATAGCAGGATTTGTAATTGATGCTTTTCGATATTCACTAAAAATAATGAACACTTCATAGCTCGATGATTTTAATTTGTCTAAAACATCCAAGTCCAAAATCACTTCTGCTGTCCCAGCCTCATTAATATTCAAAGGAAAGCGGTGTTCATTCAGTAAATCACTTCGGTCTCTCAGAACAATTTCACGAACAGTTTGTGCATCTTCTCCGTATACATCGAATTTTAAATGATAGGCACCTTTTTGAAATCTGCCATTCTGATAGACAGCAAGTAAAGGGACACGTATATACTGATCTGTACCCTTAAGAAAAGGGACTTGAAAATACGGAAGACTGTCGATGATTTCAAATTGTTTAACTTTCTCTTTTTTATTCCACTTGAATAATTTTTCCATTTCGTCATAGCGTTCGCTTTGAAACAATTCATAAGCCTTTTTATTAATCGGGTGGAAAAATTGCTCAGTAAAATCGTAACTCAAATCTTTTGTTGTGTCTAAAACCTCTCTAAATTTATCTATATAAGAGGTTTTATCTTCGCTTTTAAAGAAATGATGCCGATTGAATAAGCGAGTAATACAATCAAATTCATATAAGCGATTTAAGATGCTTTTTTCTTTGTGTATATCGAGATTCTTTTCTTTAACATACTTAATTACTTGGATATTGGTATCCATTTTCTCCATCACATCTGTCTGTTTCGTTAAAGATTCGTTATTTTCTTCAAGACGATTTAGATAATAAACAACATGCCTGGTCGTGGAAATTTTATGGCAGTGTATAAGCACGTCAATGAAAAATTGCTTATCTTCGGCATATTTCATTTCAGGGAACCGGATATCATACCTTTTTAACAGGCTTGTCTTCATCATTCTGGCACGGGGACCAAGGTGCTGAAACATATGAGGGATTGAGAAGGGGGAGATTCCTCTTCTTTCTATCCAGGATTCATGTTCACCTATTATTTTATTGCCTTTATTTCCTACTTCTATGGTTTTTCCTACGATATAATCGTCGCCAGTTTGTTTGATAATCTTATAGAGGTTTTCTAAACCATCTGGTTCTAGCCAGTCATCCGCATCTAAAAAGGTGATGTAGGGGGATTTAGCCAGCTGGATTCCATAATTCCTTGGTCCTGCTGGTGTGCCTGTATTATTTTGAAAGAAGACAATGATAATATTTTTGTATTGGTTGGCATATTCAAACAGGATTTCTCTCGAAGAATCCGTAGATCCGTCGTCGACAAGGATATATTCAATATTTTTAAAACCAATGGATTGATTTATTACAGAATCAATCGTTTTTCGCAAAAACTTCTCAGCATTATAAACAGGAGTTACTACAGTTATCTTGCTCTTTTTAAATAACAAACCGTTATTTTTTATGTAGCGCCCTTCAGAGTTATAAATTATGTTATTCGATTTTTCTAATTGTTGTAATGGATCTTCCATTTTTTATGCCTCCTTTTTTTAGGGATGCTGTTCCAAAAGTATGTGAAGTTCTAAAACAGTATTATACTCTCGTTGAAAAAATTTACAAAAAATAGTGTATAGCAGAAACGAAACCTATAATTGATATTATGAATAATAAGACATATAATTAGGTCTGGCTGTATAAAAGCAGGTATTTTTGCTTCTGTTTTTTTAATAGAGCAGATGATAGAAGTATCATGATGATTTATTGAAACCATTACCCTGTTTTTAGCCATATAAAGATAAAAAGATGTTTTTTTTTAATAAATTCGCCCTTAAAGAGCACAATGTTTTAGAATTATGTGTTACAGGAAGGTCCGTGTATGATTATGAATTCAGCTTTGACGGTATTAAAAGAACAAATCCGTAATTTTTATTTGATAAGAAGATTGTCTGTATATGAAATGAAAAGTGCCAATAATAATAATTATTTGGGGAACTTATGGGAGATAATCAGCCCGCTTATTCAGATTTGTATTTTTTGGTTTGTGTTTGGTTTTGGAATCATGAATAGAGGAGAGGTAGAAGGAACTCCTTTCTTTCCTTGGCTGATTTCTGGGATTGTGGTGTGGTTTTTCGTTAATCCATCCATTACTCAAGGATCTAAATCGGTCTATTCACGTCTGAATTTGGTCTCGAAAATGAGCTTTCCGATGAGCGTGATCCCGACGTATGTTATCTTTGCTAAGCTTTATCAGCATCTGATGCTGCTGGCAGTCATTATTATTTTACTGGCTTTTACAGGCTATTACCCTACAGAGTTTATTATACAGATTCCTTATTTTATGGCAGCTACAGTCATTCTGCTGTTGTCTATTGGTTTGATTACATCAACTCTTTCGACAATCATCAGGGATGTCCATAATTTAATTACGTCGCTTATGAGAATATTGTTTTATTTGACGCCGATACTATGGGTGTTGAGTGATGAGCAAAAGGCAGATTATCCGTTGATTCATATGCTTATGATGGCCAATCCTTTTTATTATATTATAGAAGGATATAGGGCTTCGCTTCTTGGCAGGTCATGGTATTTCATCGATAATTGGGAATATACGCTTTATTTTTGGATCGTAATTCTTGTCTTGTTTTTTGTAGGTTCTTATCTGCATGTGAAATTTAGAGATCGTTTTGTCGATTTTAAATAAACTGGAAGTGATGAGTTGGATAAATCAGTAATCGTCCAAAATGTGACGAAAAAATATAAACTTTATAATAAGAACTCAGATAAACTGCTCGATTTACTTTTGCCGAAGAGTTACGGCGAAGAATATTATGCTCTCCGCAATGTCAGTTTTGAAGCGGAAAAAGGTGATGTGATCGGGTTTGTAGGGGTGAATGGTTCAGGAAAATCCACTTTGTCCAATATTATTGCCGGAATCCTTCCGCCAAGCGGTGGAGAAGTGAAGGTCAACGGAAAAACGGCATTGATTGCTGTAAGTTCAGGATTAAATAATCAATTGTCAGGCCGAGAGAATATTGAATTGAAAATGCTGATGCTAGGCTTTGATAAAAAGAGAATTAAGGAATTAGAACCCGAAATCATTGAATTTTCGGAGCTGGGCAAATTTATTGATCAGCCGGTTAAGTCTTATTCAAGCGGCATGAAATCACGGCTGGGATTTGCTATTTCCGTTAATATTGACCCGGATATTCTGATTATTGATGAGGCTTTATCGGTAGGGGATAAAACCTTTGCGGAAAAATGCCTTGATAAGATGAATGAGTTTAAAGAACGGGGCAAGACGATGTTCTTTGTCAGCCATTCAATTGGCCAGATGAAGAAATTTTGTCAAAAGGCGCTTTGGCTTGAATATGGAGAATTAAAGGCTTATGGGCCGATTGAAGAAGTCATGCCTCAATATGAGAAGTTTTTAAAAGAGTATAAAGCGATGTCTAAAAAAGAACAAAAACAATACCGTGAACAACAGATGGAAAAACGGAGCAAGGCCACTGTGTAAAAGGACAGGCAAGGTATTGCCTGTCCTTTTTACTTTATTAGATTCTTTTGACAAAGGCTTAAATAGAAAAATGCTAGCTGCGTTTATGAAGGGCTGAAGAGAAGGAAATGAAGAATATAGTTGAAATACTATCCATACCTTTTACGAATACTACGAAAAAGAAATTTATAAAAGACGAGATTACTCCGAGGCTCAAACAAGAGAAAAAAACATTCATTGTTACCGCGAATCCGGAAATTGTGGAGTATGCCAACGATCATCCAAAATATAAGGACATCATTTGCACGGCCGATTATATTACTCCTGATGGAATTGGCGTAATCCTTGCTTCCCGCTGGATGAAAGAGCCCCTTCAGGAAAGGGTGTCTGGCTTTGATATGATGAAAGATCTATTTTCATTGGCAGACAAAAACGGATTCAGTGTATATTTGCTTGGAGCGGAAGAAAGCGTGATTGAAGAGGCTGCTAACAAGGTTCAATTTGAGTACACAAATATTGAACTGGCAGGGTACCATCATGGCTACATTGATATTAATGATGCCGGTCTTGCTAAGAAAATAGCCCGTCAGCGTCCGGATATTGTGTTAGTGGCACTTGGCTTTCCGAGGCAGGAAAAATGGATTCATAAGCATTATCATTTGTTTGAAAAAGGGATATTTATGGGTGTAGGGGGCAGCTTTGATGTACTCGCAGGGAAAGTGAAGCGGGCTCCTGTCTTCTGGCAGAAAGCCAACCTTGAATGGCTGTACAGACTGATTCAGCAGCCGGCCAGATGGAGAAGAATGCTTATGCTGCCAAGATTTGCATTGAAAGTAATGATTAAGTCAAAGCGCCGTTAATGTCAGAATCCAGTTATGGAAGACATAAAGAATTTCAAAGCGAAAATTTATACCGTGTTATATCATTTATAAAACAACGTTGATAAAAAAAGTGGATTAGGTAACCTTATTAATAAACTGATTACCTTTTAGGTCAAATAAAGCTAATTTTTTACAAAATAATATAAATCACTACTTTTAGTAGAGATTTAGCGGTAAAACGTTTATAATTTGTATTTGAGGATAAATAAGATTTGTTAAGATTTAATTAAGAAAACGTAAATATACTGTTTTGTGAATAGATAGCTTTATGTCGAATAAGAGGTGGAAAGAATGTTAATAGTGGCCTTTTTGGTAGCATTGATCTTGTCCATTTTTCTGACTCCGTATGTCGGTAAATTGGCAATTAAAATAGGGGCGACTGATAAACCGAATGAACGGAAAGTCCACATGAAATTGATGCCTCGAATGGGCGGACTGTCCATCTTTATCAGTTTCATGATTGCCTTTTTCTTGTTTATCCCCCACACTGCCCTTCATATGCCTCTGCTGACAGGAGCGCTTGTGATTATTGCGGTAGGGATTGCGGATGATATATATGAGCTTCGTCCGGCTCCTAAGTTTTTGGGTCAGATCGTTGCAGCTTTGATTATTGTTCTTTGGGGCGGTCTTGAAGTAGAATTCATTAAGCTTCCATTTGGCGGTGAAATCCAATTTGGAGTGTTCAGTATTCCATTTACGATTTTATGGGTCGTTATGATCATGAACGCCATTAACTTTATTGACGGCCTGGACGGGCTTGCAGGCGGTGTGTCATCGATTGCGATGGTCACGATCGGTATTATGGCGCTTATTATGAATGATGTATTTGTTGCAGCTGTTGCTCTGATTACATTAGGAAGCACACTTGGATTTTTGAAATATAATTTTCATCCGGCAAAAATATTTATGGGTGACACAGGATCGATGTTCCTAGGCTTTATTATTGCCGTATTATCGTTATCAGGTTTTAAAAATATCACGGTTATTTCTTTGATTGTTCCAATCATTATCCTGGGTGTTCCTATTTCAGATACGTTCTTTGCCATTATACGCCGTCTTGTGCACAAAAAGCCAATTTCGGCACCGGATAAGTCGCATTTGCACCATTGCCTGCTGAACAGCGGATTCACACATCGTCAGACCGTATTAATTATTTATGCGATGGCGGCATCATTTGGAATGGCGGCCATCATATTCTCCTTTGCTACAATGTGGGGAGCGCTCTTGATTATTGCGGGTCTATTGCTGCTTATTGAACTGTTTGTGGAAAAAGTAGGTCTGATTGGCTCCGGCTATCAGCCGCTTTTGAAAATGCTCAGTGCGAGAAATATGAAAAAATAATAGATTAGATGAATCATAGAAAAAAGCCTGTCCGTAAATGGACGGGCTTTTTTCATGCGAAGGCGGACGGCAGGAGAGACTGACGCAGAGCTTAGTTGTAGGTTTAGATATACAAAAGATTCTTGTTCGGTCCTTCCTGCCCTCGAACAGCCAAATGCGGATTTGGTCCATTATGCTGAAAAAGCCTGAATCCACATGGATTCAGGCTTTTTCTCTTATTGTCCGGCGGCAGACTGAGCGGATTCTGTTTCCGTCGTGCTTTCCGCAGGAGATAAGTTTAAATGAGACTGCAGCTGAAGCTTCACATCTTCCACTGACGTTTCATCTAATTGATAATAATAGGTTCCGTTCAATGTTAAGTCACTGCCTTTAAGTTTAACTGTTTCCAGTTTAATTCCTGAATCAGCAGTTACATAATTGATGAATCCTTTCATTTGTGAAAAACGAAGATTCGTCGTCATATTGTCGCCAATTGCTTCCATTACATCTGTATATTTCGATACGGCCCCGACAGAGGTTCCTTTTGCCATAATGGCTTTTAGGATTTCCTGCTGTCTTTCACCGCGCTGAATATCGCTGTCTTGCTTTCTTGTTCTGGCCACAGCCAATGCCTCTTCACCATTTAAGGTTTGACGGCCTTCTTTCAGTACGATGGCACCCTTGTTATCTTTTGAATCTATTTCTTTTAGGTCATAAGGGACATCGACTTCTATCCCGCCCAGAGCATCAACTACATCCATGAACGCATTGAAGTTCATGCGGACATAATAGTCAACGGGGATATCAAACAGTTCTTCTACTGTATCCATGGTTGCTTTTGGACCGCCGGCAGCATGGGCTGCATTGATTTTAGTCGTTGTATTTTTCGCTGGGATATATACATAGGAGTCACGCGGAATGCTCAGCAGCTTAACGGATTTTTGCTCTTTGTTAAAAGTGGCGAGCATCAAGGCGTCCGACCGTGAGTTTCCTTGATAATTCCGTCGCTCACTGTCATCGATTCCAATGAATAGGATAGAGAAATTATCTTTGAGAGGGTCAACACCGCCATCTCGTTTGGAAGAGGCTGAGACTGGGTCATAGGATTCATCAAAGACATTTTTTGCATTCATCACAAGACTGGCTGCATAGGCGGAAGCACCAAGTACGATAACAAGAAGGGGAACAAGGAGGAACATAACTTTCCGTCTTCGTCTCTTCCTCGTTTTTTTAATTTTATAGACACGTCTAGTGGTAGACATATTTCCTACTCCTTTAAAAATATAACAGGCAGGAATCGATCTTTTTCGAGCCTGTTCATCTATTTTTGAACTATAGCTAATTTTACAATGATTTCTCTGTTTCGTAAAACAAAAGTTTCATTTCAATCAAATTACAAGGAGATAAGGAACAGTCTGAAAGAAGGAGATTAAAAAAAGTCTTCTTCTAAGTATAACTGTTCGCCTTCTGTAATCTTAGCCTGTCCGCTGGTCAATTCAACCATCCAATCCTTATACCGAGGGATGGACTGCTCCTCTACAAAGACGTTAATCGTCACTTTATCCAGGTAAATGATTTCTTTTAATTGAAATTCAGAGGACCTTAATTCATTTTCGAGTTTTCCGAGCAGCGGGTATTCGACCTCGACTGTGATAACTTTCACCAATTTTCGCTGGACGACGCCTGTGGCCGTAATGCCCTCGGATGCTGCTTTGCTGTACGCACGGATTAATCCGCCAGCTCCGAGCTTGATGCCGCCAAAATAGCGGGTCACAACGACTGTTGTATCCTTCAGATTCCGTTTCTTAATGACTTCCAGGATCGGAACGCCGGCTGTTCCGGTCGGTTCCCCGTCATCCAGCGCTTTTTGGATCTGGTTCTGTTCTCCAATCATATAGGCCGAGCAGTTATGAGTTGCATCCTTATGGATTTTCTTGATCTTCGCGATGAAGCCGAGGGCCTCTTCTTCGGTTTCTGTTCTTGAGACATGGGCAATAAATCGTGATTTTTCGATAATAATTTCATTATTTCCCTGTCCTTTTACTGTCAGGTAATTGGGCAGCATGGATATTCTCCTTCCGGTTCCGAATGTTGTGGCTTCATTATAAGTCTTGCTTTAAAAAGTGGCAATTGGAGCCAGTACAGTTCTGTAAATTTCGCAAAATTAAAATTCCAATAATAAATATGTCGAATATACTGGTTTCAAGTTTGTAAAATCAGGGGATATGCGTAAAGGAATATTTTTTGAGAAAAATGATAAAAACCTCAATCCGGTGTTTTTCCTTAGGCGCTGGAATGGGTATTTGGACATTATAGAGTGTCAAATTGCCGAATTTTTGATTGATTTTGCTGTTTGATTGTCTGTATCATTCTCAATTAGGATAATGGATATATACAAAAAGGGAAATATAATTGTTATAGTAAAAAAGACAGCTTATTTTTAAAAAAAGGATGTTATATAGGGACTTAGACAGGAAAGGAATGCTGCTTGATAATATTTCCATAGATGATATGGATGATTTAGGGACAATTTCACGTCTTTTTCTGCTATATTTGTTACAATATATAATAAGATATCGTTGATTTTAGAAGCATTTATACTATCCAGCGTATTTGACAAATATAGAGAATGTAGATGAAGTCTGAAAATATGAGAATGCAGTCACTTCAGACTGATGGAAAATGGCTGTCTTATGAGAAAAGAGTCCCTTGTTTGGCCGAGGCCTCGCTTTGGCTGGCAATGAGCATTTTGCTAAGGGGTTCAGAGAGGCAGCGGTTTCACAGTTTGAGGCAGCGGGACTGTGTGTTGAAGATAGGACCTTCAGTATACATAACATATATGCATCAGCATGTACAATACTGCAGTTTTAGTGGGGGAATCTATATGTCCATAAAAAAAGTAGATATTCAGGCCTTGGACATGATTTTGGAAACGATGGTAAGCACGGTAGGCGAAAGCAAAGATTCTATTTTTGAAATAGAGGAACAGTGCCGCCGTGATTATGAATCCCTGACAAGGGAGCTTGAAGAAATCAGGGCGAGGGTCGGAATCGTGATCATGGAAAGTGACGCATTGGATTCAAAAGCTCGATTTGCCAGAAAGCGTCTTTCCGAGGTAAGTATGCATTTTAACCAGTTTTCTGAAGAACAGGTGAGAGATGCATATGAACGCGCCCATAAGCTGCAAGTAGATTTACAGATGAACCGCCAGCTTGAAAAGCAGCTGAGGAACCGGCGGGATGACTTGGAAATCAGGATCAGGAGCCTGCAGCAGACAATCGAACGGGCTTCCCATCTTGTATCGCAGATAACTGTTGTGCTTAATTATCTTACCCAGGATCTTAAACATGTAGGCGAAGTACTTCAGGAAGCTCGGCGGAAGCAGGATTTTGGTTTTAAAATTATCGAAGCTCAGGAACAGGAGCGCAAGAAGCTTTCGAGGGAGATTCATGACGGTCCTGCTCAAATGCTTGCGAATGTCATGATGCGCTCGGATTTGATTGAACGGGTACATAAACAGAATGGGCCGGATGCCGCCATGGTCGAGATCAAGAACCTTAAAGTGATGGTCCGAAATGCCTTATATGAGGTGCGGCGGATTATCTATGACCTGCGTCCGATGGCTCTTGATGATTTAGGTTTGGTGCCTACCCTAAGAAAATATTTACAGACAACCGAAGATTATAATGAAGGCATTCATTTGAATTTTGTCAATTTGGGACAGGTCAAAAGGCTGCCGGGAGATATGGAGGTTGCTTTGTTCAGGCTTGTTCAGGAAGCCGTGCAAAACGCCTTGAAACATGCATCGCCTAAAAATATTCAAGTTAAATTATCGATTTCCAAAGAATCTGCGACCGTTGTTATTAAGGATGACGGAAAAGGATTTGATGCATCCGTCCAGAAAGCGGGATCTTTTGGTTTAGTGGGAATGAAGGAAAGAGTAGAGCTCTTGGAAGGTGAAATGACGATCGATTCACAGCCGGGTGCCGGTACGCTTGTATTTATCCAAATTCCTTACCATGATGCTAAATAAATATTATTTGTTTTTTTATAGGAGGAAAAGCCATTGAAGACTAGTATTGTCATTATTGATGACCATCAGCTATTCCGAGAGGGAGTAAAGCGGATATTGGATTTTGAAGCCAGTTTTGATGTTGTTGCAGAAGGGGATGACGGGAGCGAGGCGATCAACCTTGTAGAAACGTATCAGCCGGATGTAGTGATCATGGATATTAATATGCCGAATGTAAACGGTGTAGAAGCGACGCAAATGCTTGTAAGCCGGTATCCGGATACAAAAGTCATTATCCTTTCCATCCATGATGATGAGAACTATGTACAGCACGCCCTGAAGACAGGGGCCCAAGGATATCTGCTTAAAGAAATGGATGCTGATGCCTTGATTGAAGCAGTACGGGTTGTTGCGGACGGAGGATCCTATCTGCATCCGAAAGTTACGCATAACCTGGTTAAGGAATACCGGAGACTTGCTGTCGAGGAAGGTTCAGAAGGAGATACTGTCCATGCGCCTGAAATCAGACGTCCGCTGCATCTTTTGACTCGCCGTGAATGTGAAGTGCTTCAGCTGTTAGCAGATGGAAAGAGCAACCGCTCCATTGGCGAGACACTGTATATCAGTGAAAAAACCGTCAAGAACCACGTATCCAATATTCTTCAGAAAATGAATGTAAACGACCGGACACAGGCTGTTGTTCTTGCCATTAAGAATGGCTGGGTCGAAGTAAAATAAGCAACTATACAAAAATACCGCCCCTCTTTTGGAGGGGCTTTTTTGGCATACTGGCTCCTGTAAATTCAGCATATCAACGATTTAGTCGGTGCAATTGCCCGCTCTTTCCTTTAAAATAGTGGATTATGGATAAATATATTGTGAAGGATGGTTTTACCTATGAAAACGGCGGTCGTTACAGACAGTACGGCATATTTGCCTAAAGAACTCCTTGAACGCCTGCATATACATATGATCCCTCTGCAGGTTGTTCTCCAGCAGGAAGTATACCGGGAGGAAATTGATTTAACTGCTGATCAGTTTTATGAGGAAGTGAAAAAGGAAGCAAAACTTCCAACCACTTCCCAGCCGCCAATCGGTCAATTTGTTGAATTGTTTGAGCAATTATCGAAAGAATATGACGCGGTCATTTCGATTCATTTATCAAGCGGAATAAGCGGTACCTACCAGGGAGCTATATCTGCGGGAGAAATGACAGATGGCATTGACGTGTATGCTTACGATTCAGAAATAAGCTGCGGGGCACAGGGCTTTTATGTAGAAACAGCAGCGGAAATGGCGCTTCAGGGCAAAGAACCGAAAGAAATCATCGCAAGGCTTGATGAAATGAAGAAATCACTGCGGGCCTATTTTGTTGTGGATGATTTATCACATCTTCAGCGTGGCGGCCGTCTTAGCAGCGCCCAGGCCCTGATTGGAAGCCTGCTGCAGGTGAAGCCGATTCTGCACTTTAAAGATAAAGTCATTGTTCCATTCGAGAAAATCCGCACTCGGAAAAAGGCGATGAAGCGGGTAAATGAGCTGCTTGGAGAGGATGCAAATGCAGGCGGCAGCTACAAAGCGGTGATCATTCATGCTAAAAGGCTGAAGGAAGCCGAGGAATGGAAAGAGGAGCTGCACGCACAGTATCCAAATGTGGAGTTTGATATCAGCTATTTTGGTCCTGTTATCGGCACACATCTTGGTGAAGGTGCGATGGGCTTAACTTGGTATCGAAAATAAACAGAGAAAGCCTGTCATATGACGGGCTTTTTTGTTACTAAAGCAAGGAAGTGGATGATTTCCACTCCAGGCTGCTCGCTTTCCGCGGGGAGGGCGGTGAGCCTTCTCGGCGTACCGCCTCCGGGGTCTCACCTGGCCCTCTAGTCCCGCAGGAGTCTCACACCTTTCGTTCCAATCTTCAGCAATCACAGTTTTTGGTTCAGGGTTTTGTTAATGAAATGCATTTCAACTTAAGTTGTGCTACGGCCTCTATATAACCGAAAAAAGGATTTCTCATTTTTAGAGCGAATGGTTGTTAGGGAAAGGAGGAAGTGTTTTGCAAAATATCAGTTCAAAAGCTCTTTGTCTGCATTTAGCCGGCCGGCAGCTGCTGAGGAGTGAAATCCCGTTTCCGGATGACTCGTTGGACAGCGAATTCATAACCAAAACAAAAGGCATCATAAGAAAGAAGACAGGATTTTTTTGTGAGAGATGCGGCAATCAAGACCGCCATCTGTTTTATAGCTTTCCCTGTCAAATCTGCGGCAAGGAAGCCTGCACTTACTGCCGTGCCTGCATAATGATGGGGCGTGTGAGCGAATGTTCTTTCCTATATGGCTGGAAAGGGCCTAAAACCGAATTCCCCATCCTTGAGGAAGTCATGGCCTGGACCGGAGAATTGTCAGATGGACAGCAAACGGCCTCCAACCGGGTTGTAAAGGCAGTAGAGAAGGGAGAGCAGCTCCTGGTATGGGCGGTTTGAATAGCCAACAATGAATACCTAAAAAAATGTGTTATTAAAAACGCCAATCAATTTTGACGTGATCATGTTCGATATAAATTTGTCTAATGCAACTTTGCACTATTGCTCTCTTGTCGGGGAAATCAAGTACATCTAAATTATGTTTTATGTTATCTAACATATCCTCAGAAATTATAAATGTGTCTTCTTCTTGTATGGTCTGCTTGTTGATTATTCGATTTTTTTCTTCGGTTAACTTCGATAATTGTTTCTCTAATAAATTATTATCGATTTTCTCATTGGTATATAGCTGGATCAAACGTTCAATTTTTCTGTCAACATCTTTAAGGAGCTTATTATAATCTACAGTAGGTCTCTTTTTCTGATCAGTTGATTTTTTTAATAACATGTTTTTTAATTCTTCAAGTACTAAGGACTCAATTTTATCTTTACTCCAGATTTTGTTTACACATTTAGTTTCATATTCGGACGGAAATCTACGTGCTTTACATATGTAATAATAATAATTTTTCTTATTTTTCTTTGATATTCCAGTTGAATAAGCTACAAACGATTCACCACAGCAACTGCACCCCAATAAACCACTCAGGAGGCTTGTTTTAGCCTTATGAGCATTATTACCCTTGTGGCGTCTCAGAAGGGCTTGTACGCGGTCGAATTGTTCTTCTGTGACTATTGGATCGTGTTGACCCTGGTAAAGCTCACCTGCAAACTTTACTTGTCCGATGTATAGAGGATTGGATAGGATATCTCTGTACCTTCTGAATCTCCAAACTGGATAACCTTCTTCTTTTAAGTTCTTTTGGACAATGGTTATAGAGTGATATGCTTCATAAAGATCAAATGCTCTTTTTATGTGTTTTGACTCATCTTCCTTTAATACAAGATGGCCATCTACCCTGGCATACCCTGCAGGATCATAATCCCCGCCCATAACTCTCAAACCATTCTCTGCTCTTTTGATATGGCCCATTCGCATTCTTTCTGCAATAGTTTCTCGTTCTAATTGCGCGAAAACAGATAAAATTCCTATCATCGCTTTTCCGAATGGTGAGGAGGTGTCTAATGTTTCAGTAATCGATACAAAATCCACATCGTTTTTTAAGAAATGCTCTTCAATAAGTTCTAACGTATCTTTTTGTGAACGAGACAATCTGTCTAATTTATAAACAACAACCGCATCTATTTCCTTTAAATTTTTCAGCATTCTTTGCAAATCAGGTCTCTCCAGTGTGGATCCAGAAAATCCCCCATCGATATAAAAGTCCTGAACTTCCCAATTTTTCGCTTTGCAATACGCTTCTAATCGTTCTCTTTGAACTTCAATACTATAATTTTCAATCTGTTCCTGTGTACTAACTCGAATATATAGTGCAGCTTTAACCATTATGAACCTCCAATTTTAGAATTTAATATTTAGAGGAGCCATGTACCAAACTAATTTTCCTTTAATATGGATTGGGTTAAATTCTTGCTCCTTTGAATTATAAAACTGAGTTGTATGTTTAGGGTTATAGCTTTCTGGTTCTAAAGTAATTCCATCTTGGAATTTATAAAAACGTTTTAGAGTAGCGTCATAACCATTCACAGCCACTGCTGCGATATCTCCGTTCTTTACCTCTTGAGTTGGATCTATTAAAGCTAAGGCATCTGGAGGAACAACTTTATTCATGCTGTCCCCAGTAACTTTCACTAAAAAGGCATCAGGATATTTATCAGCAATTTCAAACGGAACATTTACCCATTCTTGTACTGCTACCATTTCGATTGGAAGACCTGCTGCTATAGATCCAAGCAAAGGTACTGGTTTAGAAAAACCATCAATATTATGGTGTTTTAAACTAATTGGATTAACTTTTGAAGTTTTATCTTCTATAATGTCACTTTTTCTAATTCCAAAGTGATCTGCGATTTTTTGAATAGCTCCCATTCTTGGTTCTTTAATTCCGTTCTCCCAAGTTGAGACTGCTTTATCAGTAACCCCTGCAATCTCTGCAAGGTCTTTTTGGGAAAGATTATGCATTTCTCTTAGTTTTTTTATATTTTTACCAATAC
The DNA here is from genome assembly GCF_900098925.1 of Bacillus massiliglaciei. Taxonomy (GTDB): domain Bacteria; phylum Bacillota; class Bacilli; order Bacillales; family DSM-1321; genus Peribacillus; species Peribacillus massiliglaciei. The sequence continues at coordinate 465,192 of NZ_LT622359.1, forward strand.
TCATTTTATATCCCCCCCGGTCTTCTGTTATTAAATATCATAAACTAAAAGTAGAATATATTCAACTTAAAGTCGAAAAAAATCTACTTTTAATATAGTAGGACACTTTTAAAGTAGAAAAAGTAGATAGATTTATTATTGACATTCTACTTTAAGTAGATTAATATTTGGTTAAGCAAGATGAAAAGCGAGGTGATAACCATGATACTCACTTTAAAACAAGCTAGAATGCTAAAGGGTTTTACACAACGCGACATAGCTAAACGTCTAGGGATTCACGTTCAAACTTATAGCAAGATGGAAAAGGATCCGGATAACGTAACTATCGGTGAAGCAAAAAAAATCTGTCGAATCTTAGATGTAAGTTATGATTTTATTTTTTTTAACCATGACTCTACTTTAAGTAGAGAGAGGGAAGGGAGTTTACTTCAAAAGTAGAGAGAGGTGGAGGGATGAAAATAAAACAGTCGTTTCAAATCATTAGCGTTTCGATTGATGGATTTGAATTTCAAGCACCTGAAGGGTTGGCTGAAGTTTTAAATAGGAACAACGCATGGGAGTATGTTGCTCCGGACGAAAAAAAGTCAAGTAGTTCTTTAATGCAAGAATATGACAGAAAAGTGGTTTATGAGAACGGGACGCTATCCACAGTGTTGACTTATAAAGGAAAAGCTAAACAAATCTCGTAGGAGGTAATCATGGTCACTTTAACTACATTTGTATTTTGTCTTTTGTTGGCAAGCACGTTCAGTTTTATGTTAGGTGGAATCTTTGCTAGAGAGGAAATGAAAGGAGGTGAAAATAATGAATGAAATCATCACCACGAATCAAAATGAACAGGGTGAAATTATTGTAAGCGGCCGGGAGCTTCATAAATTTCTGGAAGTTAAGACTGAATATCGAAAATGGTTCGGCCGAATGACCGAGTATGGATTTAATGAAAAAATTGATTTCCTAAGGGTGACCCAAAAATGTCCGACCCCTGGAGGAATGCAAGAAATTGTAGATCACCACATCAAATTAGATATGGCAAAAGAAATCTCCATGATCCAGAGAACGGAAAAAGGAAAGCAGGCCCGTCAGTATTTCCTGCAGCTGGAGAAACTATGGAACAGTCCAGAGATGGTAATGAAAAGGGCGCTTCAATTTGCTGATCAAAAAGTAATTGAGCTAAAAGAGAAAATTGCTTTGGATAAACCAAAGGTTCTGTTTGCGGAGGCGGTGGAGGTCTCACAGTCATCCATCTTGATCGGAGAGCTGTCAAAGCTGCTAAAGCAGAATGGAATTGAAATTGGGCAAAACAGGCTGTTTGAATGGCTGCGGGAGAAAGGATATCTCATTAAGAAAAAAGGAGAGATGTTTAACCTGCCTTCTCAGAAAAGCATGGATTTGGGTCTGTTTGAAATTAAAAAGAGAATTGTCAGCAATCCAGATGGGTCCAGTCGTACAACCAGAACGCCTAAGGTAACTGGAAAGGGTCAGATTTATTTCATAAATAAATTTCTTAACAATGAAATGAAAATAGCTGAGTGAGGAGATGAGAGAGATGCCTGAAAGAACGATCAAGTCTATAGAAGTAGATGCAAGAAGATGGGTTCATTCGATTGAGATTGGAAACAAATACGCAGACAAAATTGTTGAGGACATTATCGAGAGGGACGGGCAATACATGCTGTTCGATCAAAACGATGAGCTGATTGCAGAAATCAATTTGCCGGTTTTGTGTGTGAGATATCAATATGATGCATTGGAGGTTTGCTAAGTGAAGATTATCTTTAAAGCTTTGACCCTTACTAATTTTAAATCGCACCGTGATCTGACAGTTGAGTTTGGCGACACGACACAGATCACGGCGGATAACGCGAAAGGAAAGACTACCGTTGTGGAGTCTATCCCATGGCTATTGTACGGCACTGATGCCACAGGAAGCAAATTGAATCCTGCGCCTATTACATACGAGGCAGAGGAGACGATGGTTTCACTTTTATTGGATATTGATGAAAAGTCTTTATTACTGGGCAGAGGCCTAAAGAAAGGCAAAACTGCGTATTACATCAACGAAGTGCCATCAAAAGCTGGCGAATTTAATGAGATTGTCGAGAACCTATTCACGAAGGATTTATTCCTATCGCTGTTCAATCCTCATTATTTTCCCTCTCTACATTGGGAGAAGCAAAGGGCCACGTTACTGCAATATGTATCCTCTCCAGCAAATAAAGAAGTATTAAAGCATATGCCGGACGAGCAACACAAATGCCTAGCTGCTTTATTAAAAAAGCATAGTTTAGATGATATTAAGAAAATCCACGCTGAGAATAAGACAAGCCTGGACAAAAAATATATAGCTGCACAAAGCCGGACAAAGACACTTAAAGAGCAGCTGGATAGGTTTTCCGATATTCAAGCTCCCATCGAATCATTGAAAGTGGAACTTGCACAAATAGATAAGCAGGTGCGGGAGAAAGAAAACCAGATGGATGACATATGGGATAAAAATCAGGATTTCAATAAGACTCAGGCTGAGATTTTGAACCTGCAGCAACAAATTGAAATGTCATTCGAGCGTTGGCAAAAAATAAAAACACAAGTTGCCCAGGATACTTGTGACATGTGTAAACAACCTTTGGATGAAGAAGCGGTTTCCGAGGTGAATGCGGAAATCGAGCAACGCAAAGCTGATCACAGGAAGCAGCATAAAGAGCTTGTTAGCAAAAGGAACGAACTGCAAGAAAAATTAGCTGGCCTGGAATTTATCGATCCAGCTGTACTTAGAGAGGAAATCAAAAAGCTGGATGAATCAGGACAGCCATTGCGCTCTGCTATTAGAGAATATGCTGAGTTTAATAGATTACAAGAAGAAACTGAACAAGCTAAGACAGATGAAAAAGACACACTTAAATCCCTCAATGAATCAATTTTCATCCTGGACAGTGTGAAGGCATTCAAGGCCAAGGAAGCCGAATTACAGGCTGAAAAAGTACAAGCTCTATTTGATACTTTATCCGTCCGCCTGTTTGAAGAACAGAAGAATGGCGAGTTGAAAAACACCTTTGAAATCGAACTGGATGGTAAGCCGTACAGGACCCTGTCATTGTCCGAAAGCATCCGGGCAGGCTTGGAATTAAGGGATGTCCTTAGCCAGCAGAGTGACCTTGTTACGCCGGTTGTCGTGGATAATGCTGAGTCCATTACGAAATTTAAGGAGCCTATCGGACAGATGATATTAAGCCGGGTAGTTGCCGGGCAGGAACTGAAAATAGAAGGGAAGGATGCGGAATGAAACGCGGCAAACGATTAACCGTCCGTCAGCATAAAGCCGTCCAAGCCATCGGGATTAAGGAAAGCAAAGACTGGCTCTTTCTTAAGCATCCAGAAGGGGAAAACATGACGATTATCCATCGGTATACAGGTCAGACCCGGGAGGTTCCGCATGAGTAAAGATCACATTGAGCACCCGGACGTTACCCAGATTAGGAAAACGGGATATGCCAATATGGTCGCCCAGCCGGAGCATTCAGGTACAGATTACTTTGGCAATGAAATCCTAGAAGGGGATTCCATCGTGCTTGATCCGGAGAATGGTGAGGCTGTTCCGGAAGATAGATTGGAAGATTACCTGATTGAAGCTAAAGGTTTCATATTCAAAATTGCAGATTGATAGGAGGAGTTTAAATTATGGCAAACAATATCATGGGGCTTGATTTAAAAATTGATGAAAAGTATATCGGAGAAATCGTACAAGGAGTAGTTCAATCAAGCATTGCTGAAGCTTTAGGGAAAAAAGATGAACTTGTTAGCACAGCCATTAAAACAATGCTTATGACAAAAGTTGATAAGAGCGGTAAGGTAAGCAGCTACTCTAGTGATAATAAATATAACTTAATCGATTATCATGTCCACACGACTGTCACAGAACTTTGCAAGGAAATGGTTAAAGAAATTTTGGATGAAAACAGAGAATCTCTTAAAGAAGAACTTAAGAGGCAGTTGTCAAGCCAAAGGAGTATTGAAGCCTTCACGAAAAGCATGATAGATAGCACAGTTGAAAATCTATCAAACAAGTGGAACCCTTCTCTGACAGTCAAATTTGATGAAGAAGATAGATATTAAGGAGGAATTTAACAATGGCAAACAATAATTCAATCGTTACTCAAAATACGGAACTTAATGAGTTACATCAGATCGGTGACTTCGGCGTTAATGAACTTATGACTATGAAAGAGACGGTAGGTAAAGATTTATCGATCCCACAGTTTAACCTCTTCATGTATCAATGTAATCGAATGGGGCTGGATCCATCACTAAAACATGCTTTCCCAATTGTGTATGGAGGAAAGATGGATATTCGGGTTTCATATGAAGGGCTGAAATCCTTGGCTCAAAAGTCTGAGGGATATCAAGGGATTTTCTCGCAAGTTGTTTGCGAAAACGAAATTGATGACTTCGATGTGGTTTTAAATGATGAGGGTGAAATGGTTGGTGTAAAGCATAAACCGAGATTTCCTAGAGGCAAGGTGATGGGGGCCTATGCTATTGCCAAACGAGAAAATAGAAGTAATTACGTAGTCTTCATGGATGTTTCAGAAGTTCAAAAATGGATGAAGATTAACGGCAAGTTTTGGAAACAAGATAATGGCGATGTGGACCCTGATATGTTCAAAAAACATGTAGGAACCAGAGCAATAAAAGGACAATTTGATATCGCGGACGTAGTGGTTGAAGGAATGGAGACTGTTACCGATGCTGCTGCCGTCCCTGAATATAAACCGCAAGATCGCAAAGACATCACTCCTAACCAGGATCTTATCGATAAGCCTGTCAGTGAAGAAAAGAAGCCTGTTGAAGATCCAGAGATTAAGAGAATCCGCGGTGATGTGAGCAAAGCCTTTAAGCAGCTGGGCATCCCTAAAAAGGAACAGCTAGCTTATATCGCTAAACATGCTCCAAGTTTCCCAGAAAACCCATCCCTTGCAGATTATGTTGGACTGCTGCAGCTGCTTGAAATGCACTTAGACATGCAGGAAGCGCAAAATTCAAGTAATGACGAGCTGGATTAATTATGAAGGTAGACATCATAGCGAGTGGATCCAAAGGCAATGTAATAGCTATTCGTTCAGGAGAAAACACGATTTTAGCTGATGCGGGGATTCCTAAGACGCAAATTGAGAAAAGGCTATTGGAGGTCGGGATTCGTCCCGACTCCATAGATGCCATCTTTATCACTCATGCTCACTCAGACCACGTTAAAGGGCTGCCAATAGCCAATAAGTACAAGATTCCAGTCTATGCCTCTGAGGGCGAATGGAAAAGCATTAAAGGCGTGGACCCTGAGTTGAAACGAGTCATTAAAGGGAATCTGCAAGCTTTTAATTTTGATATAACGGTCTTTAAAACTTACCACGATGCTCATGAACCAATTGGTTTTGCCATTGTGGACAATGTTGGGGATAAAGTGTCTGTCTGTTTGGATACTGGCAAGGTGGACGAGGAAATGATTCAAGCCATGAAATACAGCAACTTTTTCATTATTGAATCCAATCACGAGCCGGCCATGGTTGAGTATTCTCAATATCCAAACAGCGTCAAAGCAAGGGTCTTATCTGATATCGGTCACTTAAGCAATAAGCAGACTGCGGAAGCCCTGGCCAAGTTGATTAAAGGAATCGGCGAAAAGATTTATCTGACCCACTTATCCAGCAGCAATAACTTCGCTGATCTAGCCAAGATGACAACTATTCGAGAGTTGGCCAGAAGAGGATTTAAAGCCAACAGAGATTATGAAATAGAGGTGTTTTAAATGAAAATTAAACTATTAAAAGATATTCATAAGCAAGGCAGAGGGAGAATTGCCAATAAAGGCGAGTTGTTTGAAGTACGTCAGTTGTATTCTCTTACTCTTTTAGACAGACGTTGGAAATACCAAGTTATAGATGGAGCATTATCAGGTGAACTATTTGATCCAGATGTTTGCCTGGAGATTAAGGAAGACGATGAGCAGCCTGCAGAAGATGTATTTACAGAGCAAGAAGTTGAAGATATCAAACTGCACTATATCGAGCAGCTGGATAAGGAAAAAGAGAAAAATGATCGTCTGATTCTGGCTGTCACTAATCTAATCAGGCTGATGGCAGAAAGAAACGGGCATGAACTTAAAATCGATGAGCTTTTAACTTTAATGAAAGAGTCTCCTTTATTCCAGATCAACACTATTCAGAGATAAAGAACGGATGAAGCTTTATGGCCAGTCCACAACTTAAAAAAGGATTTACACGAATTGCAAACGAGATTATGGAACACGTAATAAAGCTGCCATTCAATGGTACACAGCTTAGAATATTGCTCTTCATATGGAGATGTACCTACGGCTTCCAAACGACTGAGAATGATTTTTCTATAACATATATTGCTAAAAAGATAAATGCAAGCAGAAGCCAGGTTGATCGTGAATTAAAAGTTCTAATAGATAGCCAGGTAGTTAATGTATTAGGAACAGGTGAAAAAGGGGCGAGGGTTTTGAGCTTTAATAAAAATTATGATGAATGGGGACAGCCGGAGAGCAAAAGGAAGTCCTCTCTTTCCTCCAATATAGAAAATAACGAGCAGGAAGAAAAGCCAAAAAAGAAACGTGCTGCTAAGCAAAAATACGGAGAAGATAACTCCTATTATAAAATGGCTCTTTATTTCCACGAGAAGGTGGCTGCTGTGGCGAAAGAGGCGGGCGTTGAGCATCTTATCAGAAAAGCAAATTTACAAACCTGGGCAGATGATTTTCGAAAGCTGGTTGAATTAGACGGTGTTACCAAAAAATTGGCCAAGGAAGTAATGGATTGGGTTGTGAAGGATTCATTTTGGAGAACGAATGTCCTTTCTGCCAAGAAGCTCCGTGAAAAATTCGGGGATTTAGCAATCAAGATGAATACAGAAAAGAAACCAAAACAAGCCGCAGCTCCACAACGCAGGGATGCAAGGGACATAGATATCGAGTTTCAAAGATGGATAGCAGAAGGGAAGAATCCGGATGAATTTAACTGGAACTGAAATTACTGCAGAACAATCTGTTTTAGGTGCAGTGTTCCTGGATCCTGATGTTTTAGATCAAATAGCATTTTTAGAGGAAAGAGATTTCTTGCTTCCTAAGCACAAGGAAATCTATAAAGTTATGAGATTCCTGGAAGAGAAGCAGAAGCCGGTGGATATCGTTACTGTGACCGATGCTTATGTCAAGTTTGGAGATATTGATAGAATCGGGGGCGTCACCTATTTGTCAGAATTGGCCGCCTCCTGCCCTTCTACAGCAAACATAGAGCATTATGCTCGGATTATACGCTCTAAGGCCATGGAACGGCGAATAAAGAACACAGCACACATAATTGATGGAATGAGCCGGGATGATTATGAATCAGATGAAGAGTATTTTTCATATATTGAGCAGCTCATCACTGAATTACGGCCGCAGGACAATTCTCAAATGCTCAGCTTTTCAGAAACGAAGGAAGAGTACTATACGCATTTAAAAACTCCTGCAGAGTATATAAAAACGGGATTTAAGGAGTTTGATAGATGGGCGCACGGACTTTGGCGGGGGTGGTTATTTATCAGCGCCGGCCGGCCATCAGTCGGAAAAACAGCCATTGCGCTACAGCGAATTTATGGAGTCGCTAAACAGAATGAAGGGGTTGTCCTGGTATGGAGCCAGGAAATGAAACGTAACTCCTTGAAGGACCGGATGCTCTCTTCTTTAACTGGTATTCCATTTCAAAGGATTAAGATGAAGAACCTTAATGATAGAGAACAAGCCCTTTTAGATCGTGCATATGAGAACTTTGAATACCTTCCGATTTTTATGGAGGACAGCGCTGGTGTAACCATTGAGCATATAAAGGCTACGGCCAAACAGTTTAAGAAGAAATACGGAAAGATTGCCATGATCGTGGTGGATTATTTACAGATTATGAATATCCCACAGACAAAGGGAGATACCAGGGCGCTGGCAATTGGAAGAGTGACCGGTCAGGCGAAACAGATTGCAATGGAAATGAATTGCTGCTTCATGATGCTTTCCCAAATGACAAGGGACTCGGAAAAGGGAGGTATTCCAAGACGGCCGGTATTAGCAGATTTGAAAGAGTCCAGTTCCATAGAGCAGGACGCCGATGTGGTGGAGTTTTTATGGACCGAAGGGGAAACGTCCTCACACGGTAAAATCATCAATCAGACCTTTGCAAAGGGCCGTGACATTGGAGTGAATGAATTCAAGCTACTCTTTCTGAACTGGAAACAAAAATTTGAAGAGCTTCCTTTAAAAAAGGATGAAAGTTGAACGGGGGAAGAAAGATGCGTTTTGTAGGAATTGATCCATCCACTAAAACAGGATTCGTGGCAATGGATCCCGGCAGTATCGTTTTAAGAGGAAAAGAGCTGAAAGGCATCGGCTCTGAGGATCCTAAAAGGATTGTTACTTTAACACAAGAAATCATGGAGCATATACGCCCTGATGACTTTATCTGTATAGAAGGTGTGCCCTTTGATACCCAGAGGGCTGCGCAGGCAGGCTGGATACATGGGAGCATCCGTAATGCTTTGTATATGAGGAAAATTCCATATTATGAGGCGGCGCCTAATGCAGTAAAGAAATTTGTAAATGTTACCGGCTGGGAAGGTGAAGTTGGCCATAAAAGGAGATTGAAAGGTCCAGAAAAAAAGTTAGCTGTCATGAAGGCAGTCGAAGAACATTTCGGCTTTACTCACAGCAGTGACAACGTGGTGGACGCTTATATTATGGCTGAAATTGCAAAGGCTATCAGGAGGGCAAAAAGTGGGTTATATCCCAAACTTTCATACCAGCGAGAGGTCATTGAAAATATCTTAAATCCTCAGCCAAAAGCTAGAAAGCCGAGAAAGAAGGCTACCAAGGCATGACGGACAAACAGAAACGCAGGATCCGTAAGTCTCTGAAAAAGAGACAGAAGGAGCAACTGGCCAGGTCGTGGAGAAACATTTTTGTTAAATCTGGATATCTAAAAGAGGTGAAAAGCTGATGGCTTCTTATACCCAACCTGTCTTTATCCGCCGCCGGAAGAAGAGTGAGGCAGAACAAGCCATAAACGATCTTCTAGCCAGGGGATTTGAATTAGTGACTCCTTTGAGGCAGGAAATGGCAAGTGAGAAATTAGATCAATATTCTTTTGAGAAACGTTATACCAGTGAGGATTTTTCTTCCCCGTGGGTTGCTAAGCTGGTTCGGACAAAGTAGACACACACTATGCGTTAAAAGGAGATTTTATGAGAATACAAACAGCATTAGATGAAAGCACTAACTTTTAATTTGCGGAAATTGATGGAGAAGATGGTGCAACAGCGATAATCGTACAAAACGAGGAAGGCGAGTTTAACTTTTATTGCACTGCTGAACACGCAGAAGCATTGGTAAAACAACTTCAAAAGTACATCAATAAGCAAAAGTTAAAAGTCGTTAAGTAGGACGAAGTTTGATTAAATAATGCGGAAAAAGGAGCGATTCAAATGCAAGTATCAGTTAAAGCACATTTCAATAAACAGACAAAGGATAGCAAAAAGGAGCTTGTTCAGTTCCATGTTAAAGGGGACGATGAGAAAAAGCCTGAATTGAGGGATCTTACCCGTGAAGTTGTCATCTTGGAAATTGAGGGAGTAGAACAAAAATTACGCTGTGAATTTAATAAATCTACTAAAGACAGCAAAAAGACGGTTCTGGAGTTCATTGTCAAAGGTGATGCTTCTGCAGAAAATACATTCAACTTTTATAGAAAAGCAGGCTCGGACGTCTCTTTAACTATTGTCGAATCACAAATGAGTACAGATGATTTTGAGGAGAAGCATGAGGGCCTTGAATATAAAGTGGACAAGGATAGTACGGCATCTATTTCTCCTGATCAATTGTCCCTGGAAGATGTGGACGGCCAAGAAGATGAAGCAGCTGCGGGTCAGGATGAACCAGAGCAAAAGGAAGAAGATCCATTCGGGGATTATTATCCAGATGCGGATGAGCTAGATTAATAGGAATGGCCCTGGGCATACGCTCGGGGCTGAAATGAAAAATGCCAGGATTTCTCCCGGCCATGGTGTATGTTTTGGTGGAAATATTATACCACAGGGGGAGAATTTTATGAGCAATCAATTATCATTCTTTCCGGATGTTGACGAGAAGGAAATACGCTCCATTGTTGTAAAAGAACTTAAATTATTCCGAGCGCTTAAAATACAGCAGCTTAATAAGAAAGAGCTGAAAGAAAAAGGGATAACCATTGATATATTTCCAAAATTGAATGATAACGATCAGGAGAAGGAAATGAAGGTGCTCCATATGGAGAGAGCGCTGAATAGTTTGGACTGTATCGAACGGCAAATCATAGAACAGAAATACTTAGCGATTGAACGTCAAAATGACATAGATATTTATTTGGATTTATGCCTGCAGAAAACAGCTTATTACGAAAAGAAGAAGCAGGCTATTTTTATGATTGCTCATTGCTTGAATATTATTTGATCTTTGGAAGGAGTGAGGGAAATTGGAGCAGCTAAGCATTTTCGATTTTCTTGAACTTCAAACTCCAGTCAAACCTTTCCGCATAGAGGATGTACTTGAAAAGGCAAAAAAGATTGTAATGCCCATTCATAAAAAGGATTTTGATATTGTGGAGTACAGCATCAGAAGTTTTTGCCAAAACTATTATACTCCGGGTAACACAGGCAATGATGGGCCTAATGCCCATATGGATATAGCGTTGGATATAGGAAGTCATTATTGCGTTCTTACAATTATCAATAAAAATCTAGAAGAGTATAACAAAGGTATCTTTAATCCAAATAGAGTAAATAGATGCTGGATATATAGATCGTGGAAAGAGATGAACGAGAAACCCCATTTATATGACGAAGAATTTAAAAGAAACCAAGATTTCACTTATAGTGTGGTCGATGGCATAAACATTCAAGGATATGAAGATTATGCACGTGACATTCTAAATAATATTAGGTCTTACGAATGGTAAAACAGGAAAATTTTCCGGACAAAAAGCGAACAAAATATGGAGAAAAAGGCAGACAAAGTTGCTGCCTTTTTTTTGTGCCCATTTTTATAACATTAATCTCAGGAAGTGATTCCTGGGATAAGCACAGTCCCTTATCAGTTGTGCTAACCCGAGTAGTCAAACAGGCATGATCTTCATGCTGATGCACCTAGTTTGCGGTGGCTGCGGGCGGGGCGAGGAGGTAAGAGCACTCCAAATATATTTTTTGTAAAGCAGGTACTCTATGGAGCATTTGGTTTAGAGAAAATATATTGTGTACCCACGTGGAGTACACCGTTTTCTTGTACCCACGTGGAGTACAAAGTTGTACCCATATGGAGTACAGTAATGTACCCACGTGGAGTACACTTGAAATTTTTCCTTCATTAGAGCACGATTCCTAAAGAAAACATAAAGAAAACATAAAGAAAACTACCTTGCAAATATCTTGCAAGGGTATAATGGTTTTAATAATTAGGATAAGGAGTGATCAGATGAAAGATCCAGGCGTAGTGGGAAGTAAGGATTTAGATCCAGGTGGAACAACAAGACCATAAAGAAGAAAGGCATCCATTAATTTGGGTGCTTTTTTTATTGAAAGAAAGGATGAGGAGAATGAATACTTATCGTGAAAGATTAGATGAAATCGCAAAGCTGTTTAAAGAAGCAGCTGAAAGGCTAATGATTTTAATCCGGGAAACGTGGGAGAGTATTAAAGAACATCTTATGAATCACGTTACTGAATATCTTGAAGGCAATCATCCAGTGCATCCTGCAGCTAAGCATAAGCCATTTCAGAAAGCATTTATTAAACATCAGGTAATAGATCGTAAGCCGGCATTTATTCGAGCCAGGACTTCATGTTAATGAGGTCTTTTAATTTTGTCAGATGCAGGTTGAACACCACAAATTAAGGAGGAAATAAGATGCAAAACAAAGTACAGGAAGCAGCTAAACAAAAGGTCATTGAGTTACTGGAGAAGTACGATGTATCCTACATCGATTACGATGCAAAGGAAGATGAGTACAGTATTCGCCTGGATAAGGAACAGGATGACATCACTCGAGCATATGTTGATGGCGGAAAGATAGCTGAGCGTATTTATACTGAAATAGAACCAGGTGAACAAATCCTTGCTGGTAAAGAAACTGATGGGTGATGTTCAATGGCTGCTGAGTACAAGACAGAAGCACAGAAGAAGAAGTTCTATCGCTCAAGTGAATGGGAAGCCTTAAGGCAGCAGGCTCTTAAGCGTGATAACTATGAGTGCCAGCAATGTAAACGTGAGGGCAGAGTTCATGCGGACTCACGCAAGGTCGAGGGCGGACGCAAGAGCATTGAGCTTAACGTCCATCATAAGTATGAGATTGAACACTATCCGCAGCTGGCTCTTGTATTGGACAACCTGGAGACTGTCTGCTTGAACTGTCATAACAAAGCGCATGGTCGAGTCTTTGGCCAGGCTAAGAAAAAGAAATGGGATGACGAACGATGGTAGTCATTGAGAGAAGTATATATAATATGTATAACTAAACTTAGGATGGAGGGAGACATAATGGCCTATGAATTAAATGATTTACCAGAACATTTAGGTACCATTAATTTTAATGGCAAAAGGTATGAAGTATTAAAGATTGATCATTGTGATGAGACAGGAAGACATACATGGCACTTGAAAGATGAAACAGGTGAAATTGTTTTAATGGAATATGAAAAGCCTTCTTTTGAATGCCGAACTGTTTAATCACAGTCGGTATTTTTTTATGAAGAAAAGATTAACACCCCCCGGTCAAAAGTTTTGCCGAATTTTTTTAACCCGGGGACCGGGCAGGGGTCTCAACTCGCAAATATTTTTTCTGAATTCGCGCACGTATGGGGGTGTGGATAGGGGGGAGGGGTAGCATGAACAAAATATTAGAAAATTTAAAAGCGCAATTAATGACCCGGATTGACGTTGACGATTTGCTGGAAGTGGATAAAGTAAATCGTTATATAAAATTACGGGAGTTGGATGCAGCTTGTGATGAAGCCATTGAACGGGATGGGGCGACTATTGTAATAGAAAATGGTTCGCAAAGGTTTATTAAGGCTCACCCGGCAATGAATGAAAAGAATAAATTAAACTCGCAGCTGATTGCGCTGGAAAAGAGCATGAATTTCACCAATGGAAACCTTGTCCCTTCCTCTTCATCCTCGCCTGTGGAAGGGAAACCAAGTGATTATGAATCAAGTGATTTAGTATGACCACTCAGAAATATGTAGATGAATATATTCACCTGTATGAGACAGGGAAAATTAAGTTAAATGAAGAACGAATATTGCTTATAGATTTTGTTCTGAAGAACATTAGCGAGAATGATGATATTTATTTTGATGACGAATTGATTGAGAATTGTATTGCATTTGGTGAGAAGTGGTACTTCCCATTAACTGCATTTCAAAAATTCTTAATAGCATTCGTTTTTTTATTTTGGAAAAAAAATGATCGTGTCGTCTTTCGAAAATTCCTTTGGATGCTTGGACGAGGCGGCGGGAAAAATGGTCTGATTACAGTTATATCAAACTTTCTTATTAGTGAGCTTCATGGTATTGAAGATTATAATATTTCAATTGTTGCTAACAGTGAGGAGCAAGCTAAAACCTCGGTTGATGAGGCATATAAATGTGTGAAAAAACATGAAGTGTTGCAGCGGGCTTTTAAAGCCACATTAACGAAGATCGTATCAAAGAAGACCAATTCCATCTTCACCTTCCGCACGTCCAACGGCGGCACAAAAGACGGCCTCCGAGACGGTGCTGTTATCTTTGATGAGATCCATCAATATGAAGATAACAAAGATGTACGGGTTCATATTTCAGGACTTGGTAAAAAGCGTAATCCAAGAGAGTTCTATATTGGCACTGATGGATATGTACGCGAAGGCTTCTTAGATAAATTAAAAGAAAAGGCCATGAAAGTTTTAAAAGGTGAAGCAAGGTGGAATTCTCTTTTTCCGTTCATCTGTAAGCTGGATGATGAATCAGAAGCAGACGATCCGGAACTATGGGAAAAAGCGAATCCAATGTTGTGTGAACCTCGGAGCGATTATGCACAAGGTCTTTTCGATACGATTTATGAAGAGTACGAGGAGCTGGAAGACGATCCATCAAACTTTGAAGAATTCATGACGAAGCGGATGAACCTTCCTAAGGTTGATTTAGAAAGGTCTGTAGCAAGCTGGGAAGAAATCGAAGCTACAGATCGTGAGGTACCTGAACTGTTAAATGAGGAATGCATAGGGTGTTTAGACTATGCTTCGATTCGTGATTTTGCAGCATGCGGCCTTTTATTCAGGGATGCAGAAGAAAATTACATTTTCAAAACTCATTCATTTGTCCGTAAAGAATTCGTGGATAAACATTACGCTTATTCGAAAAAGATGAGCGATAATGTGAAAAATCAAAAGAAATTGGCTCCTATTCGAGAATGGGAAGAAGAGGGATTGTTATCAGTCCTTGATGGCCCCTCTATTGATCCACACATAATTGTTCAATGGTTTGTGGAGATGCGTAAGTATTATGTCATTAAAAAAATCGTTGCAGATAATTTCCGAATGGAGATTTTAAAGCCACTGTTCGAGACTGAGGGATTTGAAGTGGAGATTATAAGAAATCCACGTGCCATTCACAGTTTATTGGCTCCGCGAATTGAAACAGCTTTTGCGAATCATCAAATAATTTTTGGGCCTAATCCGTTAATGCGTTGGTACACCAATAATGTACTTGTGGTTACTGATAAACGAGGCAATAAGGAGTATCAGAAAAAAGAACCTGTAAAGCGTAAAACAGATGGCTTCCAAGCATTTGTTCATGGGATGTATCGGGCAGATGAAATTGTAATAGGCGGATCATTCGCCTTTGCTGATATCAATTTTTAAAGGAGGTGAGGAATTGGGGCTTTGGGATTTGATTGTAAATCGTAAAAGTAGTGAGGCTAGCTTTATATTTGATCTTGAATTGATTCAAGTTACATCGAAGAGACTGCACATGAAAAGGTTAGCTATTGATACATGTGCTTCTTTTTTGGCGAGAACCATAAGTCAATCTGAATTTAGGATTAAACAAAATGATGAATTTATAAAAAATGAATTATATTATCGGTTGAATATACGTCCTAATAAAAATCAAACAGCAAGTACGTTTTGGCAAAAAATTATGTACAAATTGATTTATGACAATGAAGCACTTGTTATTCAATCCGATGATGAAGATTTATTGATTGCCGATACCTTTGATCATAATGAATATGCAGTTTTTGAAGATACATTTTCAAATGTCAAAATTAAAGACTATACCTTTAAACGAGTATTCAAGCAAAATGAAGTATTTCATTTGAAGTATAGTAATGAATCATTAACACCCTTAGTAGACAGTTTGTTTAGTGATTATGGTGATTTATTTGGCCGTATTCTTAATTCACAAAAGCGAAAAAATCAAATACGTTCAACGGTTAAAGTGGATGCTACGACTGCCAAAAATAAAGATGGCCTGGAGAAATTACAAGAATTTATCAATAAGATGTACAAGGCTATTGGAGAAAGAGATGTAGCAATCATTCCTGAGCAATCAGGCTTCGAATACAAAGAGCACTTTGCTGGCAGTGGAAATGGCATTCAATCTGTGGACGAGATAAATAAAGTGACTGATGGTTTTTTCGATCAAGTAGCAACTGCATTAGGCATTCCTTTAACTCTCATTCGTGGTGATATGGCGGATGTAGAGAAGGTAACAAAAAATTATATGATGTATTCAATTAATCCCATTTTAAAAAAAATCAAGGATGAAGGGTTATTCAAGTTTTTTGATAAGGAAGATATTTTAAATGGAACAAGATTGGAAGTTCGTTCTCCTTCCTATTTGAGCATTTTTGATCTGGCCACATCAATAGATAAATTGCGTTCTTCTGGTGTAGTTAATGGTAATGAAATCAGAACTGAATTGGGATTAGAAAGTGTGGACGAAGACATTATGAAGAATTATTTCATTACGAAAAATTACCAAGACGGTACAGAAGCAGTTAAAGGAGGTGAGAATAAAAGTGAAGCAGATGAAACGTAAATTCGGCTTTAAAAATCAAAAATATAACGAGCAGTTAGCGAGTATCCCACATAATTTTGCTGTTGTTCATGACGAAGAAAAGGGCGTAAGTGAATTAACCATTTATGGAGATATTGGGGAGTCATGGTGGGGAGATTTTACTTCTGCAAAGGATGTAGATAATGCGTTGAAAGAAGCAGGGAGTAACGATTTAGTTATTAACCTGAATTCTCCAGGCGGCAGTGCTTTCGATGGGATAGCTATTTACAATCGTGTAAAGTCTCATAAAGGGAAGGTTACGATCCATGTAGACGGTTGGGCTTGTTCAGCTGCTTCTATTATAGCGATGGCAGCAGATGAATTAATTATGGGTGCGGGATCCATGTTAATGATTCATGAAGCTTCCACTATCGTATGGGGCAGTAAAACACTTATGCGAAAAGAAGCTGATATGCTTGAAAAATTAGAGGATGGCATCATTGATATTTACATGACTCGTGCAAATGTTGAACGAGAAGAAATACGAAACATGGTAAATGAGGAGACCTGGTTTAGTGCAAATGAAGCCTTAGAAATTGGTTTTGCTACTGCCACAACATCAACTGTGGAGGGAGAACCCGATGAAGAATTAGCACAAATGAAAGTCCAAATGCAGACTTTACAAAATGAATTAGATAAATTAAAAAACACGAAACCTAAGAATCCTGCACCTGTTAAACAAAACAGAGCTGTAAGGATTCTTTAATTTTATGAAAATGGAGGAAGTAAATAATGACAATTAAATTCAACAAATCAGAAGCTTTTAAAAGTGCTAAAGAAGCACTAACAGCTGTTTTATCAAAAGAGGATGCTACAGAACAGGAAACGACACAAGCGTATGAAAATTATTTTAATGCGCTTCAAACAGAAGTAGCTTCATCTATTCGTAACCAAGTTAATGATGAAATGCTGGATCGCTCTATCCTTCAACAACGCGGACAAAATGTTCTTACTTCTGAGGAGACAAAGTTCTTTAATGCAGCTGTAATTGATGGTGGATTTAAAGATGATTCTATTCTTCCAGAAACTACACAAGAGCGCGTATTTGAGGATTTGGTAAAAGAGCATCCATTGCTTGCTGTACTTGGTTTAGAAGATTTAGGAGCGGTAACGAAGTTTATTTATTCTGATGCCACAAAAGCCTTTGCTTGGAAAGAACTATTCGGCGATATTTCTGGACAAATTAACGCGGCTTTCCGTTCTGAAAAAGTAGGACAATTAAAACTAACAGCATTTGCGGTTATTCCGAATGATATGTTGGATCTTGGTCCGGCTTGGATTGAACGCTATGTTCGTACTATTCTTGTTGAAAGTTACTCTATAGGTTTGGAATACGGATTTGTAAATGGTCGTGGATCTGCACAAAGTGAGCCGGTTGGATTAATGAAAGATGTTGATCCAGATTCAGGTGCAGTTACAGATAAAACTTCATCAGGTACTTTAACTTTTGCTCCTTCTCAGTATGGTGAAATTGTGGCTGGTGAGCTATATGAAGTTGTCAAAGCATTGTCTACGAATGCAAAAGGAGAGACCCGAAAAGTAGCAGGTAAAATTGTAATGGTTGTAAATCCAATGGATGCTATCGGTGTTCAATTCCGCAATACCATCCAAACTTCCAACGGACAATGGGTAACTGCTTTACCGTACAATATTCAAGTCGTGGAGTCAGAAGAAATCCCAGTTGGAAAAGCTCTATTCTTCCTTAAAGGACAGTATTTGGCTGTAATAGCTGGGGGTTATAAGCTCAGAAAATTCGATCAAACTTTTGCCATGGAAGATGCTACTCTTTACACTATCAAACAATTTGCTAATGGTAAGCCAAAGGATAATAAAGCAGCCTTGGTCTATGACCTTAACATTTCTTTTGCACCTGCATCTGAAGAACCAGCTGGCGCCTGATTGGAGTGATCTAAATGCAGGAAGTTTCTCCTGATTTATTGGCTGAATTTAAAGAGCGCATGCATATAACCCACAACGAGGATGACAATCTGAAAAAATTGTTGTCCTTTTCTATCGCTTCGATAAAAGGCAGCTGCGGAGATTTTAACATTGAGGGAGATAGTGATATCGATCTTAGAGCGAAAGAATTAGTATTTGAACGAACCAGATATGCCTATAATGATGCTTTAGAATATTTCAATGAAAATTTTCTAAGTGATATTAATAGTCTGGGGATATCAATTGCCTTAGCGGAGGAGGACATTGATGCAACCATTTAAGTACAAGCCGCCAAGGGTAAATACAGGCGATTTACGAACTCCGGTTATTTTTTATGAGTATGCTGCCAACGAAGGTCCTGAGCCAGGGGAGTCTGAAAAAAGAATCCTTCACAAGGCCTGGGCGAAGATTGATAATGTCTGGCTGAAAGATTTGGAGATTGCTAAGTCTAACGGAACTCTCTCTGATTTAACAATTACAATCAGAGACCCGCAGGCAGAGTATATCCCGACAAATGAGCATTATTTATCCATTGATGCTCCTGAATACAGGGACAAGCGTTTTAACATCAAATCTGTTCAGCCAGACCTGCAGCATAAAGCATTTATCAATGTGATTGTGGAGTTGGTATCATGAGCATACAAATCACAGGCATGGATCAGTTGCTTCGAAATTTGCAGAGTCGTTTTGGGCCACAACGGATTCAGCAAATCAATGACAAAGCATTAAAGCGCGCGGCCCAGGTTTATGTCCGAGAATTGAAAAGCCAGTTTGAATCATTTAAGGATACCGGCGCTTCAATCGATGAAATTACTATTTCTGCCCCGTTTACAGTCAGAGGGGCTAGAACAATTAAAGTTCACTGGAAAGGGCCGCACAATCGTTACCGGATCATTCACCTTAATGAATTTGGCACTGTAAAGAATCCTAACCCAGCAGGCAAAGGGGCCATTGCCAGATCATTGAGAAATGCAGAAACTGCCTATAGGAATGCGATTAAAGAAGAATATCGGCGTGCTCTTGCTGGAGGTTTATAATGGATATTCTCACAATGATTTATGAAAAGCTTATGGGTGATCCGTATATCAGAGAAAATGCTGACGGCCGGATAAAATATTATGAATTTCCTGATGCCGGGAGCGTTACAGCTCCCAATATTGTCATTGATCCATTGGACGTTCCAATCCCTAAAGATTTCGGAGATAATACCTGGATGACTTATGATTGCCTATTCCAGATAGAAGTTTGGTCGAAGAACAGAGCCTCCACAAGGGAGCTATCGAATCATATCCGGCAGGCTATGTGGGAATTAGGATTTTCACAAGGAACCGGTGTGGATGAATGGGACAAGGATACTGGCGTTTATCGTGATGCCAGAAGGTACAGAGGAAAAGTTTATAGAGAAGATTTAGAGGCCTTGTAAGAGGTCTTTTTTTATTACACAAAAGGAGTGGTTTAGATGAAAAGATATCGTGCAGCTACCGGAGTAGACCGGTTTTATTATGCCCCGTTAGACGAGACAGGAGAAGGAATCACCACTAAAGCTCCCGAGCGTGTGGAATTTTTACAAAATATTGAGATCGAAATGCCGCAGGAAGCAGTACGTGCCTACGGTGATAATAGAGTGGCAGAAATCGCCGTAGCAAGTGGTAATACGTCTGTTACCTCCGCCTTTCATAAAGTACCAAAAGAGGATAAACAAGTGCTGTTTGGTTTGGAGGTTAACGGAGGAATTTATGCTTACGGTTCGGATGATGAACCACCATATGTAGCATGTGTTTTTGCCAAAACCTATCAAGATGGATCTACAGAATGGGTGGGATTGCCGAAAGGGATTTTTCTCCGCCCTAACATCACAGGACAAACAAAGGAAGATGGCGTTGAATTTTCTTCTGATGAAGTCACTGCTGAGTTTATGGATCGTGATATAGAAGGGTTTGACAAACCCAAATCTATCCTGACTGGTACTGATGAAAAAGGAGAAACTACACAGCGTGATGCTATATTCCTCGCTATTTTCGGCAGACCTTTCCCTGGAACTGAAACTGAAACTGCACCGGCGGGGGCGTAAATTATGAGTAATAAAAAAGATAAATATATTGTGCTGTATGATTTCACTGACCTGGAAGACAAGAGTAAGATTTATCGTAAGGGTGATTCTTACCCGAAACCGGCGACAAAGAACATCAGCAAGAAACGATTGGAAGAACTATCCTCAACGAAAAACAAAATTGGATTACCATTAATTAAAAAAATTGAAGAGTAGGCATTATGCCTGCTCTTTTTTATGAAAAGGAGAATGGAAAATGGCAAATTTAAAACGACATATGATTGAACTGGTAAAGGAAGTAAAAGAGGGGGAAGTCGTTACTCAAAAGTATTTGACCCCAGCTTTTATTCCCTTTGCAGTAGTCTATGAAGCAATTGATATGATGGATGATTTTGAAGATAAGGGAGAAAAGAAGAGTGCTGCATCTGAAAAAGAACAGATGGATAAATTACTAGATTTTGTGGCCAATAAAGTCTATAACAAACAATTCACGAAAGACGATCTATTCAACGGGCTGCATGCTCCGGATGCAATCAACACTTTGCAGGAACAAATTATCTTTGTTGCTCAGGGGCGGCAAAATGAAGAATCAAAAAAGTTTATCGCGGAGAAGAATCGCTAACGGATGACGATTTTACTCCACAAAAGCAAAAGGAATATATGGATAAGTTATTCATGAATCTGATGAAAGAAGGCAAGGATCCTACAGAAATTATGGATATGCCATTCAACTTTATGCTCGAATTATTGAAAGAAAAGAATAAGCCAAAACAAGAAAAATCTCTAATCGCTGCATTCGGTGGTTAGGGATTTTTTTGGTATGCGGAAGGGAGGTTAATGGATGGAAAGGATTGAAGGCTTATCCATTGATCTTGACCTCAATTCAACCCGGCTGAATCGTGGGTTAACAGGCTTAAGAGATAAATTAAAGACAGTTAATAGTGAAATGAGAGCAAATTTATCAGCATTTGACCGCGGTGATAAATCAATAGATAAATATGAGTCTCGAATAACTGGTCTGAATCGTAAATTAGAGGTTCAGAGGGCTATTACCAGTGAAGCAAAAGAAGAATACAAGAAAATGGTAAGGGAACACGGTGAAGGGTCGAGACAGGCCGATAAAGCCGCAAGAGCTTATAACAACGAAGTGGCTTCTCTAAATAATTTGGAACGTAGCATCGAGAGGACAGAAGCTGAATTACGAGATTTACGTGAAGAACAAAGAATTGCGGAATCTGGATGGTCAAGGTTCGGCCAAGGGTTAGAACAAACTGGTTCCAAGCTAACTAACATCGGAAGAAATATGAAATCTGTCGGCCAATCGATGTCTTTATATTTAACGGCTCCTTTGGTTGGATTAGGAGTATTGGCTGCTAGAACGGGCATGGACTTTGAATACTCTATGAGTAAAGTTTCCGCGGTGTCTGGAGCCACAGGAGACGATCTAGAAGCTTTAGAAAAGCAAGCCAGGGATTTAGGGGCAACAACTCAATTCAGCGCCTCAGAAGCAGCAGATGGTATGCAATTCTTAGCAATGGCAGGCTTTAAAACAAATGACATACTTTCGGCTATGCCGGGGATGCTTGACTTAGCAGCTGCGGGCGCCCTGGATTTAGGGAGAGCGGCGGATATAACGTCTAATATCATGTCTGGCTTTGGAATTGCAGCCAATGAGTCAGGGCATGTATCGGATGTTTTAGCTAGAGCAGCATCAAGCGCGAATACAAACGTTGAGCAATTAGGTGAAGCTATGAAGCCTTTAGGACCGGTTGCCAAAACACTTGGGTGGAGTATGGAGCAATCAACTGCAGCTGTAATGGCATTATCTGATGCAGGTATCCAAGGGGAAATGGCCGGTAGTGCTTTTGCTACCTCTTTAGGTCGATTGGCCAAGCCTACCAAGGCAATGAAAAAGATGATTGATCAATTAGGTGTCAGCTTTTTCGATGCTAATGGAAACATGAAATCTATGCCTGATGTAATATCAGAAATTGAAAAAGGCACTGATGGCATGACTGCTCAACAGAAATCAGCAGCGCTAACAACCTTATTTGGAGCAGAAGCTTATAAACATTGGGCAGTATTACTAGATAAAGGGTCAAAGGATCTCGGGAAAAATACTGAAATGTTAAAAGGAGCCGATGGCGCAGCGGCTGAAATGGCAAAAACTATGAATGATAACGCAACCGGGGACGTTAAAACTTTAATGTCTGCTTTGAGTGAATTAGGTTTGCAAATTTATGACATAGTACAGCCAGCTCTAAGAGCCGTTATACAGGGTTTGACTAATGCAGTTAAATGGGCGCAAAATCTATCTCCATCATTGAAGATATTAACAGCTGTTTTCGCAGCAGTAGTGGCAGCTATTGGACCCCTCCTTGTTGCCGGAGGAATGTTTATTGGCTTTTTAGGCAATGCAGCAGTAGGACTTGCTAAACTTTTCCCTTCAATAGCACGAGCAGGCGGTTTGTTAAAGTGGTTGAGGTTGGGACTAGCAGCTCTTACGGGTCCTGTGGGAATTGTTATTGGGATTATCACCTTATTAGCGACCGGGTTCATAACACTTTATAAAAACTCGGAGACATTCCGCAATGGATTGAAAGAGGTAATTTCTACAGTAGTTTCTGCTGCAAAAAATATAAAAACCTTTTTCACTGGCATCTTGGGACTATTTAAAGATGATGGACAAAAAGGTCGAGATATCCTTAGCAGTCTAGGGTTCTCTGATAATACGGTGATGAAGATGGATTATATCGCTGAGAGAATTTCATCATTCCGCAATTATGTTAGAGATGTAATATCGGGGATAAAAGGCTTATTTAAAGATGATGGTGAAAAGGGTCGGACTATATTAAGCGGACTTGGATTTTCTGATAAGACAGTAGCAACTCTTGATAATATTGCAGAGAAAATTTCCCTATTTCGTTCTAATTTTATTGACTCATTTTCAGCCATTTTTAAATTCCTAAAAGGCGATAATCAAGGTGCAATGGATATATTAAGCGGTATGGGTCTCTCTGACAGTACCGTTCAAAAGATTAATGGAATTGTGGAAGGGATCAAATCTTCACTGAGTAAGGCATTTTCAGCCATTCTTAATTTCATTACCGGAATCTTTGCTAAAGTGTCAGATTTCTTTGAATCGGATGGGCAACAGATACTCGCGGCTGCTTCCAATGTATTTGGAGGCATTTTTAAAATTGTTGAAGTTTTAGGAACAGTGGTTGGTGCTGTTTTTTACGGGATCTTTAAAGTAATCCAATTTATCATGCCGGCGGTACTTGCCATTATAAAGTCAATTTGGGGCAACATTAAGGGCGTTATCACAGGGGCCCTGGATGTGATCATGGGCCTTGTCAAAGTTTTTGCTGGATTATTTACCGGTGACTTTTCGAAAATGTGGGAAGGCATCAAGCAGGTCTTTTCTGGGGCTTTAACTTTTATTTGGAACTATGTTCAATTGATGTTCTGGGGAAAGATGCTAAAAGGCATCTTATCTTTAGGAAAACTCCTAGTGAATGCATTCAAAGGTTCATGGAACAGTATAAAAGGTGTCTTTTCCTCAGTGATCGAGTGGATTGTAAACTTCGTGAAAAACCGATTCACTTCCATGAAAAATCAAACTAACACCCTTATGGACGGGGTTAAAAAGCTTATATCAACCATTTGGAATAGCATTTCAGGATTCTTTAAAACAGTGATTCAGGCAATTGTCGATTTGGTGAAAAATCGCTTTACCACAATGCGTAATACGATCTCTTCGATTTTCGGAAAGATCCGTGATACTGCGAAGGATATCTGGAATGCTATAAAAAACGCAATCTATAATCCAATTAAAACTGCAGTCAGCAATACGATCAATCGTTTCAGCAACTTTAGATCCGGGGTATCGGACATTTTTAATTCAATAAAAAATAAAGTTAAAGATTATGTGTCCAATATGGTTGAGACTGTTAAAGGCATGCCTCAAAAAATGTCTGATGGATTAAAGAAAACAGCAAGTAAAATCAAAGCCGGAGTCACTTCGGTAGCGAATAAAATGGTTGATGGGCTTGGAACAGGTGTAAATGGAGTCATTACAGGAGTCAATTGGGTAATGGGTAAGCTTGGTGTTCCTGATGATAAACAGCTATCCAAGTGGAAAGTCCCGCAATATGCAGGTGGTACAGGTGGACATCCTGCCGATGGTCCAGCTGTTGTTGGTGATGGAAAGGGTTCTAATGCTGGCTCTGAATTACTTATCATGCCAAATGGACAGCAGTTCCTTTCACCGGAGAAGCCAACTTTAGTGAACCTACCAAAAGGAGCACAAGTGCTTCCAGCTTCGCTGACAAAGCAGTTAATTCCACACTATGCATGGGGTACAGACCTCTGGGAAGGAACAAAAAAGGTCGCGGGTAATGTCTGGGGGGCAACCAAAAAAGGAGCCAAGAAGGTCAAAGATACAGCCGTGGATATTTGGAAGTATGCAACGAATCCGAAAAAGCTTCTTAACTTAGCAATGGAAACATTGGGGATTAGTGGACCTTCCGGCAGCGGCAACATCGCTAAGATTGCTAAAGCTGGATTTACAAAAGTGAAAGACACTGCATTTGATTTCTTGAAAAAAACATTGGAAAATTTCTCTGCATCGCCAAGCGGTAAAGGTGTGGAAAGATGGCGCGGCACTGTCATTCGTGCATTAGGGATGAACGGGTTGCCAACCACAGACGCTTATGTAAATGCCTGGTTAAGGCAGATTAAGACAGAATCAGGCGGTAATGAAAAGGCTGTACAGTCTATGGCTGTTAATGATATTAATGCCAGGACCGGAAATTTAGCTCGCGGCCTCGTCCAAGTAATCCCGCCGACATTTCGAGCCTATGCCTTTCCTGGCCATAATAACCAAATGAACGGTTTGGACAGCTTACTTGCCGGTATTAATTATGCAAAAAGCCGTTACGGTGCTACAAGCATGCTTAAATATATCGGTAAGGGTCATGGGTATGCCACAGGTGGATTAATCAAGAATGAAGGCCTGTATAAGCTTGCTGAGGGCGGCTGGCCAGAATGGGTAATACCAACAGATCCAAGCCGGCGAACTGATGCTATGAAGCTGTTGGCACTGGCTGGGAAGGATATTGGTAATAAGCGTCCTAATCAATTGCCAAGCTCAAGTTCAAGTTCTGCAGAAGATAACCTGAATCTGGCGAATATTATTCGTTTACTGCAGGAACAAGTAGAATTATTAACTGCAATTCTTGCGAAAAATCCTAATCTCTATGTGGACGGAATACCTCTTGCAAAAGTATTAGAACCGCATTTGAACAGAATGGGATTAACAAAAGTACAGGGATCAGATAGGGGGCTGGCAACATAATGTTAGGCATTACTTATAACGGTCGCCATTCTTATCAAGATTTCAAAATACCAATAGAGAGTCGTGATATTGGCATTGCAAGCAAACAGAAAAATTTAATCACTGTTCCATTTAGTAATATCCAATATGATTTCAGTGAATTGTATGGGTCGCAGGTTTATGAACCGCGGCCTTTAACTTATGTGTTTACGATTATGAACAAACAACAGCTGAATGTTCAGTACGTCCACATAATTAAGACAAAATTACTCAATTGGCTGTCTTCTACTCGAGGGAAGGTCAGGCTCTATGATGATGCAATACCGGGTTATTACTTTTTGGCTGAATTTGATGAGGGTGGCAGCTTTCAAGATGATTGGAAGTCGGGACTGCTTACGGCTAATTTTACTGCTTATCCATTTATGATTGCTGATCTTCCAGAAGGTAATGACATATGGGATAGCTTTAATTTTGAATTAGATGTATCACAGAAAGTTCGTTTTGATGTGAACGGCCAGTTGTCTATAAACCTGCTGAATGCAGGTACACCGGATGTTACGCCTCGAATTGTCACGTCGTCTGCCATGACTTTGAAGAAAGATCAGGTGACAATGCAGGTCCCTGCTGGCACATCTCAGAGTGATGATTTTACTCTTCAGCCAGGTGACAATATTATTACTATCACTGGTAAAGGCAGCATTGAGTTTGTGTATTATAAGGAGATGCGCTGATGTATAGAGTAACCATACAAAGTGATAATCAGACAGATGAAATTGAGATTCATAATGCTAAAGTGAATAATTTGAAATTACCTGAAGGGTCGATCAAAAAGGAAATCAACTTGATTGACTCTTTTGATTTTCGTATATATCCCGGAAATCCCGGTTACGGTAAGATTCGGCCTTTCAGAACTCTGATCAAAGTGTTAAACCTTAAGACAGGGAAATATGACTTCGAAGGTCGTGTATTAAAACCCTCAAAGAACATGGAGAACACAGGAGTGACAAGTACTGCTTTTACTTGTGAAGGGGAGCTTGGTTATCTGCATGATTCCCAGCAAAGGCATCTTGAATTCCGAGGCACACCGCGGCAACTGCTCCAAACTATCCTTGATTATCACAATAGTCAGGTAGAAGATTACAAGCATTTTCACATCGGTGAAATGGATGTAACAAATTCTACAGATAATCAGTACATTTATTTATCAGCTGAGACAACTACTTTTGACACAATCAAAGATAAATTATTGGATCGCTTAGGTGGAGAGATAAGAGTCCGAAAAGAAAATGGCATCCGGTATCTTGATTACATGAAGAAGTTCGGAGAAGTGAAAAAGACACCGATTCGTATTGCAAAGAACCTTTTAAGTATGAGCGTTGATGTGGATCCTACCTCTATCA
The DNA here is from genome assembly GCF_900098925.1 of Bacillus massiliglaciei. Lineage (GTDB taxonomy): Bacteria > Bacillota > Bacilli > Bacillales > DSM-1321 > Peribacillus > Peribacillus massiliglaciei. The sequence goes on from NZ_LT622359.1 coordinate 492,082, forward strand.
TTTCCCGACTTACTCCTTTAGGAGCTAGAATTGAATCGGAAAATCCAGATGCTACAGATGCTTCTGAAGAAAGGCTGTCAATTTCCTCAGTTAATGGCGGCAAACCTTACCTGGATGGAAATGCTTTGATTGAGGAATTTGGAATCCAAGGTGGCACAGTCGTTTATGATGATGTAACGGATGTGAATAATCTTCTTCGAAAAGGACAAGCGGATCTTGAGGCTCAAAAGACTGTCCTTACACAGTACACCATAGAAGCAGTTGATCTTTTTCTCATTGGATTAGATCCTGACAGCCTTGATGTTTATAATTCTCATCCAGTGTATAACCCGGTAATGGGCATTGATGATACTCTGAGGATAGTCGGTAAGTCAATTGACATAAATGGTCCTGAGAAAGCAAGCATCACAATAGGGGACAAAATGAAGAAGCTTTATGAATATCAAGCAGATGCAACGAGGGCAACAAAGAATATTGCTCGAATTGAGTCAAGAGTAGGGGAGCAATCACAACGTATAGGCACTTTATCGGTCGAAATAAAAACAGTTAATCAGAGTGTGGCACAAATAAACCAATCAATCATCGATAGTGATTTGCCTGGTATTAACCAAGCAATCATTGACCTAAACAAAGCAATATATGATTTGAATGATGCTGTAGAAGGTGTCCCTCTCTATGACAATGCAACTTCTGAAAAGTCAGGTCTTATGCCTGCTGCTGATAAAGCAAAAATGAATTTAATCTCTGTTAAAAGCCTGACAGATTTGGAACAAATGAAAATGGTCATAAGTGAGCTGCAGAAGAAATTGCAGCTTATTTCTGTTTTGCATCCACAGGATCTTGATCAAATGAATGAAAGAATAACTAATCTGGAAGGAGGAATAGCATAATGGCAGATATCAATGAACATCTAAATAAAATCAAAACTGCTGTTTTCGGACAAGACGTTCGAGGCTCATTAGTGGATGGATTAGAAGAAATAAATAAAGAAACTCAGTCAGCTACAGATCTTACAAAACACACTGAAAGTCGCCAATCAATATTGGAAATGAAATATAATGAGCAAATCGCTAATTCTACAGACATTACTGAAGTTAAGGATTTCCATGTGTCAGGTGTAACCGGAAAAGTTTTTCAAACAATGGGACAACGTGCTGATGAATTAGATGGCCAACTAGCCACAATAGGAGTCCAGGTTGAACCTTTTAAAAACGAACAGAATAGTTGGGCAGATGCTATTGAATCAGCAATAAATATGTCTTATAGAAAAACTATTCAATTACCACCGTATTTAATGGAATTAGATCGTCCAGTAAAGGCTATTAACGGACTAACTGTCTTAGGAAAAAAGAAAGAAACTTATATTACTTCAAAAATACAAATGGATTCAGCTTTTACTGCTTCAGATGATATATCAGATGTAAGTTTTGATGGGGTAGGATTTACTGGCGGGGTTATTGATGAAGGCCAGAAGGTTCCTAGAAGAAAAAGAACAACAGTTGAAAGCTTTGACACTGCCATACATTTCGCAGGTGACTTAATGCCTGGTGAGTCACATGCTGTCAGAAATATATCCATAAGTAATTGTGATTTCAAAAATATCGCTTCTTTGCCAGTCCTTCTCCAAGGCATTAGAGGATATGCAAGAATTATAAATAATGATTTTGATAATTGCTTAGATATTGGTTATACCCATTGTGAAAACGTGTTTTTTAATAACAATTCTGTTTCCCGCAGTGCAGATAATGGTGTCAGTATTAGTCGTAAAAATAAAAATATCGTTTGTAATGCCAATATTATCAATACTTCTGCATATTGCGGTATTTGGTTATCTGGTTGGATGGGAGGAGAAGGGAATAACGAATCTGGTCCTTCTAACTTTACGTGTGTAGGGAATATTGTTAATGATTCAGGATGGAACGGTATCCAGTTAGCTGATGCTCCTAAAAACGGTATCGTTTCAGGAAATATCATAAATGGTGTAAGAAAAGGACCGGTAGATGGGCCTGATGATGGAAAAGGTATAGGCATAGGTGTATATCCATATCCAAGTAGCACTTATCCGATTACACCAGAAAATGTAGAAGATTACGCAAGAAATATAGGTATCTTCAACAATGTAATTATGAATGCGGCTAGAGGTGGCATCTATATACGAGGTCTTTTAGTAGGTCAGTGCAGTCATAACATGATCATTGATTGTGGAAGTAATAAAAAAGCTGATGGATTTACAGATGCTGTACCACTCAATAATGAAAATTTCGGAATTTTATTAGATGTTAATTCAGGAATCACAATTCAAGACCTACTTGTTGAATCGAATATTATTATTGACAAACGAACTGATACCATGAAAGACGGAACAAGGATATTAAACTTCCCATTATTAATGGGCTATGCAATTCGTTGTACATTTAAAGGGAACAAAGCCTATGGCACAGAACACGTTATCACCGATGGATTGAAACAAGATGGTACTAATTCAAATAACATAGAGAACTTAATGGTAGCAATAGCTTCTAAAAATGCAGGAGCTAATAATATTGCTTTTACGGGAGCAGATGCTGAAGGTGAAATGAGAATGGGGATATTAAAAAGATATGGATTCCACCCTTTTATGGCTACTGCTTCAGGTATACCATTTGAAGTTTATCGGATGAATACAGTGTCAGTCATAGACCCTAATGCCACATATGAAAAACTTATGAAAATCGATAAAGAACCATCCAGTAATCAGCCAGCCCTTTTTCTAGGGAATGGAAATGAAAATATAAGGTTAGATATTGATCCAGTTAATGATGGGACAAATGGTTTTAGAACGGAGAAATATTTCACAGCTGCAGCGGGATTGAGAACCAATTCTTCCTATTTGAACGGTCTGCATATGGGTGGATATCGAATATTCATAGATGGCAGCGGTAATTTAAGATATAAGTTTGGCAAACCTAATTCTTCTAATGACGGCAAAATTATATTAACCATTGATGAGGGTGATGAATTGGTTAATCAGGGTGGACTCGCTTGTCAAAGCACTTATAACGGGGGACACTTTAGAATGGGGAATTTTCACATTTGGATTGATGCTTCAGGAAATCCCAGAATAAAAAATGGGAAGCCAACAAGTGACACGGATGGAAAGACAATACTTACACAATGATAAGGAGAAGATAATATGGCATTGCAATTACGGTATGAAGCTCCTAATGGAGTAGTAGCTGAAACAGCCTATGCGTATATAAAATCCCTAACTGAAACAGACGGAAGTATAGTATCTTTTCAGCTTTTTATTTATTATACAAAAAAAATGAAAGATGAAAATAAGGATCCATTATATACAAGATCTTTCACTTTTGTGCCAGACATTTTAGATGATTCATTAAACTATAGAAAACAGGGTTATAATTTCTTAAAAACAGAAGAACTATTTAAAAACGCTATTAATGTTTTAGAAGAAGGACAAACGCCGTTTAATTAGTAGTTGTATTTATAGGGAGAAGAAAAATTAAGGTTCAAATAAATGTTAAGGGGATTTCCATCAAAAGCCCTCATTTTAAAATTAACTACTTCTTAATTTTTATAAATTAATTCCGATATATGAATAGTATTTATTGAAATCCCAAGGAGATAGTTAAATGAAAGAAGAACACAAAAATTTTTTATTGGGTTTGGGTATAGGAGTAGGTATCCCATTACTAATCATTTTTTTAGTTGCTCGTATTTATTTCGGGTACTTAGATATTTTTGATGAAGGGTATTGGTATGATGAGTATATCGAAGCCGAAGAAAAATTATATGATTGCGAAACAATATATCAGGATTTAATGGTAGGCAAGCACGGAAGAGCTCTTCCGAGCATTGACTATAGTTATGGTGATTGTATGAGATTTGAAGATACAGCCAGAAAATACTATCTAAAGATTAATCCAGACGAAGAAAATTATGATTATGACTGGGAAGGTGAAGAAGACTTTTGAGGACCCCAAACGGAGTCCTCGAATTGTTTATTTACAATAAAAAAACAGGAGAATTATTCTCCTGTTATAGCTAAAGCTAAATCATCTATTGTTTGTTTTGCACCTTCAACGATTTGTAATAATGTCTCGCTAACAGGTGAGTTTAGATTAGTAAAAATAAATTCATAATAGAAAGTTGCAGTATAGTTTTTAAAATATGGGTTATTTGCAGCACTCGGATCATCTAGTGAGTGCCCATTAACTACAATCCCGTTCCCGCCAATAGAAACATTGCCCGAAAAGACATTACCGTACTTATCTGTTGCATAATGGTTTACAGTAGCGCGATGTCGTTTCTGGTTCTTGGTTAAATTTCTATGTTTATTCTCATTTATCAAAAAGGTTAAGTTGTTTAACCAAGGGATTGTACTAAAGTGCTAGCCAATTGGGAATCAGCTCAAGAGTATGTAATTCAAGATACAATTTGTGTTGGAGAAGATGAATCATATAAAGAGTTAGAAGAAGATGTAAAGAAATATAGAAAGAATTTTATTGAAACACTTAATTCATAGTGGTGTTTTTATTAATGTAAGTCACCCCGTTTTGGGTGGCTTTTTATTATGCCCAGAAAAGGTGGTGTTGCGATGGAAAATAATCTATGCCAGCAGCACGATATACAGAGAGATATTTTTGTTAGGGGGGATGGACATTGGAGGAGATTGATGTGGAAAAAATGGTCCAAGATCATGAGCAAAGGATCTTAACGCTCGAAAGGAATTACAGCGAAGTAAAAAAAGAAATGACAGCTGTCCAAACCAGTCAACTGGAGATCAAGGGAACTTTGCTGAAGGAGAGCCAAGAGCAAAAAGAATTGATCAATAAACAGAGGAAAGAACAGGATGCACTTTTCAAAACTCTAGTTGATCACACATTGGGAATCAGGAAAAACAACTCAAATAAAAAATGGGAATTGGCTCTTGCTATCTTTGGTGGCGGGGGTCTTTTTTATGGAGTAATTGAGATTATTCAAAGGTTATTATAGGAGGCGTTTAATTTGGAAAACGAAGTGATGAATCAAATTTTAATATTTACAACTGTGCTGGCGCCAATTCTTACTGCGCTGACTAGCTTAATTAAAAGCACGGTTAATATCCCAACTAATTTTATCCCGGCGGTTAGCTTGGGAGTAGGGATTTTAATCGGTGCAGCTGCTTATCCGTTCACAGATATGGACCTTATTCTCCGTCTGTGGGCAGGGGCATTAGCAGGTCTTGGTGGCACAGGAATTTATGAAGTATTTAAAGATCGCAAATAAGCTGCCCATTCGGGTGGCTTTTTATTTTATCTAAAAAAAGGGAGAGATTTTAATGACTGTAGCATTGCAGACACTTATTGATCGGTCGGTTAAAAATATGGGCAGTGGCATCCATCCAGTGGTGAAAGAGTCAGCTATTGAATTAATCAAGCGAGCGTATGACGAAGGTATCTTTGTACAAATTTCTGCCGGCTATCGTTCCATGACAGAACAGGCCAAGCTTTATGGTCAGGGAAGGCTTGGTTATACCTATAACGGCGTAAATTACAGTAATGTTGCTAAAGCCAAGGTGACAAACGCCAAGCCTGGCCAATCTTATCATAACTTTGGATTGGCTGTGGACTATTTCCTGGTTAGCGATGATGGCAACACAGCACTGTGGACGGTTAACGATAAATGGAAGCGAGTGGCTGCCATTGGTAAATCACTTGGGTTTAAGTGGGGTGGAGATTGGAAGAGTTTCAAGGACTATCCACACTTAGAGATGACTGGCGGTTTATCTTACTCTCAATTATTGGCCGGCAAAAAGCCAAATCTTGTTTCTAAGGTGAACGGCACTTCTGCACCAAAAGCACAACTAGCTTCAGAGGTTTCTAAGCCAGCCAAGCCTGCAACAAAAAGTGGAGATGCAAACATTAAAGCTTTTCAAAAGAAACTGAACAGCCGATACAATACAGGGATTGCAGAGGATGGGTATTTCGGTCCTGAAACATTAAAGGCTGCACTTAAAGGCTTCCAGACTGAGTTAAACAAACAATATAAATCAGGTCTTGCGGTTGATGGAAAGTGGGGACCTAAAACAAAGGCAGCCACTCCGACCGTCCGAAAGAGCGCAGAGGGGAATATCACATATATCCTTCAAGGCTTACTATACGTCAATGGTCACGATCCTAAAGGGATTGACGGTATGTTCGGAAGCAACACCGAGAAGGCCGTAAAAAGCTTCCAAGGTGCTCATAAATTATCTAAGGATGGAATCGCCGGCCCGAACACATTCGAAAAGTTATTCGCATAATATGTATAAGAATACCACCATAAACCAATAATAAATCCACACCATGGATTAACCTGCGCAAAAAAGCCCTGCTCAATTGAGTGGGGCCTTTTTGTATTTATAACTGTTCTACAGAAGTTATATCCTCAATCATTATCCGTTCAAAATCCTCTTCAAGCTCCAGCCTTAGGTATTTCATATAGTAATCCACCTTGCTGACTACACCTTCATGTGAGGTAAAATGACCGTCTTTCCATGTAGTTACCCTGATTAATTGAGCGTAATACAATGAGTCCATTACAACAATGCCAATTTCCTGTAATTCTTGCTCATCCAGGATAGGCTTCTCCACTTTTTTGTTTTCTTCTTTTAATTGCCTGAGCGCAGCTACATGTTCTGGAAGCATCATTCTACTTGATTCCCATTTCATATTAGACCCTGGAGTTAGTTTATTAATCACGCGATCATCTCCTTTTTATTCAGTATAATACAAACATTTGTTCGTGAACAACAAGAAAAAAATAGGAGTAAATAAAAAAGCCCCATACAAGATGGGACTCTTTCCTCTTATTTCATTTCAGTAAGAGCTTTATTCATCTGCTCTTCATTCGCTAAAGTAGAATCACTTGTAGCGGTCTCAGCACCACGATAGTTATATTTTGTATTCTGCAAGAAATCAAATGCAAAGTCTTGTATAGGATTGCTGTCGGAATCGTCATAATGATAATCAACTACAGAAGCTTTAAAGATGTTTTCAAGCATGTATTCATGGTTAGTAACATCTTTTAGGTAATTTCTGTCCTTATATTCTTGGATGATATAATTCTCAAATTCTTTAATTTCATCATCTGTTGCTTTGTAATCACGTGCATATGAAACAATTTCATCATGCTTTTCTGTGTTAGAACCATCTGTTGTTGCAACTTCTTTCACTTTATCTTCCCATGTGATAGGTTCTGCTTTTTCAGATTTCTCTGTTGTTTCCTCAGTTTTTGCATCCTCTGTTTCTTTCTTTTTCTCAATAGTTGGTTCAGTCTGTTTTTGCTCGTCTTTTGCTGTATCTTCAGTAGATTCATTTCCACATGCAGCAAGGATTAAAACAAATACGCTCATTCCAATTAGAAATAGTTTTTTCACGTTTACTCCTCCTCATATAAATCATCGACCTTGACCCCCAATATTTGAGCCAATTTAAACGCCTTATCAATTGTAGGATAGTTTCTCATATTTATCCAGTTAGAAATTTGTTGCGTGGATACGCCGATTTTATCAGCAATGAATTTGTGCTTTAAACCTCGCTCCTTGATCAAGTTTCCTATTAAACATTTCATGTGATCACCCAATAAAGGTATTCGCCAAAATAAGTTATATACCTTTATAAGCAAATTTGTTGTTTTTTATAACTTTTCTTATAAATACAAGCATCATTTAGGCGAATCCCCATACATTGAAGTATACACAGAAGGGGAGAGTGAACAGCATGGATCCATTTACATTCGGATTGATCGCTACGGGAACAATGGGTGGGGCATTGGTGGCAATATCATTGTTGGAGAAATCAGGGGTAGGTATCAATATGGAAATGCTGACAATCGCAATGGAGACAGCCAAATATGGAGGCATCCTGTGGCTACTAAAAGAAATGAGCCATCTGTTTTTATGATTCCAATCTTTTTCGAGGTATGGAATGCCGAGAAAAAGAGATATACAGAGTATATCTGTTGCTCCTTCATTGCACAGAGAAATAGTAGTCTCGGCCTTAGTGTCGCATAACATTGCATACTACATTGAATAGTTCACTTGATGCACAGTGCAATGAATAGGCCAGTGCAGTCTACATTGAACAATTCATAGAATAGGAGAGTGAAGGGAATGCTCGAATGGTTGGCCATACCCGCGGTTGTGGTGGGAGCAGCGTTTGTCCCGAAAAAGAAACTGACGGTAGAGGGGAAAATACAGCGGATTTTTGAAAATACTAACGCCGGCATTAAACAAGGAGACTCCATGAACTACCCACGGCTGCTCAATAAAGAGGATAAAGTGTCGCATGTAACTTACTCATATTCGTTGCCTTTAGGTATGCCAGCAGATGATGCGATTAAATTATTGCCCGCCATCAGGGATGGATTAAACAAGGAAATCGAAATAGAATTTACCGGAGTTCTCCTGATACGCGTCTTTAATAAGAAGCTGCCGGTAAGTTGGAAATATAAAGATGACCTGCTGCAGAAAGGTACATGGGAGGTACCAGTCGGCCGGAATCACTCAGGGATCCTTTATCATGACTTTGACAAATACCCTCATATGCTTGTGGGTGGAGTGACCAGGTTCGGAAAAACTGTATTTATTAAGGAAGCCTTTTACAGCCTACTGATGAACCAAATTGAGAATGTAGACTTTTATATCCTGGACCTAAAGGGCGGGATGGAGTTTGGTGAATATATAGGCATACCACAGGTGAAGGCTGTAGCTTCTGATATATATGAGTCCACAGAATTGCTCTCAGATGTTATGGAACAATTAAAGGCCAAACAAAGAGAAATGAGAGCTAAACGGTACAAGAACATTGTGGATACACCTATAAATCAAAGAACGTTCATCATCGTTGATGAAGGAGCGGAATTGTCACCACAAATAATAAATGGTAAGGAAGCAAAGAAATACGCAGCTTTTTGTCAAGCCGTTTTATCAGAAATTGCACGTATAGGTGGAGCACTTGGCTACAGGTTGATTTTTTGCACTCAGTATCCTACAAGGGAAGCAGTTCCTATGCAAATTAAAGCAAATATTGTAGCCCGCCTATCCTTTATTGCTGCTGAACAGGTAGGAAGCCGGGTCATATTGGATGATGTGGGGGCAGAGGACCTTCCGAGCATTCCAGGCCGCGCTATTTACAAAATAGAAAAGAATCGCACTGTCCAGGTTCCTTATATTGATGACAAATACATGTTCAATAAAATGGAGGAGAGAGCAGATGCAATCAACCATGATGAGAATCGAAAGCCTGCTAATGACAATCGACACCCTTGGAGCAGCCAAGATAAAACACCTGCAGCAAACCCACGACCTTAAAAGTTATCGCAATGCCTGCCGGGTAGTTAAACAGCTGCAGCCGTATGTAATCGAGACTTTCCACAACAAAGAGAAGGTGCTGTATCTTAATAAAGATGGCCGGGAGCTTATTGGATCCACAAGGGAAATGAAAAAGAATATGCTGCTGGATCATACTCTACTTTGCAATGACGCTTATCTGTATTTCAATTGCCCGATTGACTGGCAGCGTGAATGTCCTCTGGAAGCAAAGGAGCCGGTCGCTACAGGGTACGGAATCCAGTTCAAAGGCATTTCTCTACCGGATAAAAAGAAGGTCATTGCAGACGCCTCATTTACCCGAAATGGATACCTCCACTTAGTTGAGATCGATAACACCCGCGGCATGGCAGATAACAGAAAGAAAATAGATGCATACGTCAAAGTGCTGCCGTCTATCAAAGAAGAACGTGGCCTGGTCCCTGTCCTATATTTTTTCACACTAACAGAAGCAAGAAAGCGAAAACTAGAAGGCTGGATGAAAGAGAAAAATATATATGGCCAGGTCCACACTTTCTCATCGATCAGCTAAAGTTCTGCATGAAATCCACGTCAAAATAAAGCTTACTCATCAAATTGTTTACAATTCCGTGGAAATAAGCAAAGATGCCGTTTTTCATTTTTGCTCCAGACTTTATCTTCATGACAAATTCTTTGATTGCTCTGACTCCTATTTTTAGCTCCTGTTCACTATTAAAAGCCCTAGTGTTATCATAATGATCCACAACTCTATTATTCTGCTTAACAACCTTCCAAAATTCCTGAATAGTTTTGGCATCCGAATAGAAATAGCCAGCTAACTCTGCAAAGGTAGATGGTACCCAATGGGCTACAAAATTTGCTTTTTTGAATTGATCAGTAGATTTATCCATATCGGAAGATGAGGAAACAGTATTACGTTTATTTATATTTTTAATCTTTTGTTTTAAAGAAACAGGGGTTGTTTTAATGGTCGGACACTTCTCGGACTTTTCGGAAGGGGTCTTGCCGGACATTTCCTTTTCAACAGGTTGAATGATAATAGCATTAGCTGTCTGTAGCATATCCTTTTTACGCTTCATTGCTACCTGACGGATCATGCCCAGGTCTTCTAATTTTTTTACCAGGCGCTGCACAGTCTTATAGGATAATTCCATCTTACCCGCAATCGTATTTTTGCACATGTAGCTCACGCCAATTTGCTTGCAGCTGTGGCGCTTCAAAATTTCCAGTAATGCAATTAGTCTGCTTTGTACGTCAGCACGCTTAATAGACGCCCTGATAACGTCTCTGTAAGTACGTACAGTTTGATTCATATCTTCAATCTGAGTGAAGGAAGAAAGATTGTGGAAGGCTTCTTCATTTGCGATTACATCAATACGTTTTTTCATACTAAAATGCTCCCTTTATAAGAAAAGCAACGATTCGCTTTTTAGACAAACCGTTGCTTACCTTGTGCATCTATAATAAAATGCATGTGAAGGGTACAGCAGGTGTTTGCCTAGTTAGAGTAGGCGATCGGTTCTAGAGTGTTACCAGCACTACATAGAACACGTTGTGCTCTTCTTTTATTTTGGATTTTTTAGTATTCACTTCCGGCTATTTGCGGGGGAGGTAAGACAGAAGTCCTTTTTCGCGGCATTGAAACAGGCCTGAAAGCAGGCAAACGAATTTGCATCGCTACTCCCCGTACTGATGTTGTACTCGAATTGGCTCCCAGACTGAAATCAGCCTTTCCCTCTATTCACATCACTGCTCTATACGGTGGCAGTGAAGACCGGCATACCTATTCTCCGCTTGTCATTTCAACCACTCATCAGCTCTGCAGATTCCGTGATGCCTTCGATATGATGATCATTGACGAAGTAGATGCTTTTCCTTATTCCATGGACCGCTCTCTAAAATTCGCCGTTGAAAAATCAAAGAAAGCAGATGCATCTGTCATTCTTCTTACTGCCACACCTTCTCCTGATATGAAACGTGACCGCCAGCGCGGCCGTCTCCAGGCTGTGAAAATCCCTGCCCGCTATCACCGCAAACCGATACCGCTTCCGCAATTAAAATGGAGCGGCCATTGGAAAAAACAATTGGAACGAGGCCTCATTCCCAAAACCCTTCAGCACTGGATTGAATTCCGGCTAGAAAAAGAAATCCCCTTTTTATTATTTTTTCCGAGTATCACGATGATGGAGTACGCCCTTCCTTTGTTTCAGAAGCTGGACCGCCGTCTGTTATCGGTTCACTCCGAACACCCGGAAAGGAAAGGCCGGGTTCAATCGTTACGGAACCGTGAAATCCCTGGTCTGTTGACAACGACAATCCTTGAAAGGGGAGTTACGATTGAACGGCTGGATGCGGCTGTGATTGGTGCGGAGCATGAAGTCTTTACGGAAAGTGCTCTTGTGCAAATAGCGGGGCGGGTTGGCCGCAGCGCTTCTTTTCCAATAGGGAATGTCACCTTTTTTCATTATGGGAAAAGTGAAGCAATGGTTTCTGCTGCCCGGCATATTGAGATGATGAATAAGGAAGCAGCGAAACGGGGTCTCCTTGATGTCTAACTGTTTCGTATGTCATGCAAAAACAAGCCAAGCGGATACATGGAAAACACTCTTATTTAATCGTGAAGAAGAAAAGCTCTGTAAGGCCTGTAAAGAAACCCTGCAGCAAATAAAGGGAGAACGGTGTGAGATCTGCTCAAGATCATTGAAGGATGATTTCCGCAAAGACCGTCTCTGCCTTGACTGTGTCAGATGGGAAGGGAACAAGGATTGGAATGGAGTTCTATCCAACAACTGGTCCATTTTTCAGTATGATGAGACGTTAAAAGAGCTGATTGCCAAATTCAAATACAGAGGAGACTATGCATTAGCAGAGGTGTTTAAACCTTATCTTAAGGAATGCCTGGCTGCTGCGGAGTATGATTTGCTGACCGCTATTCCCCTTAGCAAAGAGAGACTGGGGGAAAGAGGATTCAACCAGGCGGAAGCTCTAATTCATGTGCTTGGCTTGAAGAGTGAAACGCTTCTTATTCGAAACCATACAGAAAAGCAGTCGAAAAAGTCGCGTAAAGAGCGAATTGCCCAAACAAATGTCTTTCAATTGAATAGAACGGAGGAAATCATTGGACAGACAATTTTGATCATCGATGATGTCTACACGACCGGGTCCACACTCAGACAGGCTGCGAAGGTGCTGAAGGACGCAGGGGCGGAAAAAGTCATTTCTGTTACATTGGCGCGGTAATGCTAAAGATTTGCCTCCCGGATACGATATTAGTAATACAATACTCAGGTACTCAGGAGGAAGTTTTATGGAATTAATGAATTGCCCTAATTGCGATGCCTTGTTTGTACAGACCAAATTCAGGGACGTATGTGAAGTATGCTATAAGGAAGAAGAAGCCCAATTTGATCAGGTATATGAATTTATCCGAAAAAAGAAGAACCGGACAGCTACGATGGAGCAAGTAGTCGAGGAGACAGGTGTCGAAGAAATGCTGATAGTTAAATTCATTAAGACAGGAAAGCTGAGATTATCGCAATTTCCTAATCTTGGAGTGCCTTGTGAGAAATGCGGCAAACCGACTCGTGCGGGGAAGCTTTGCGATGCTTGCAGCAAAGACCTGCGCAGTGAATTGAATCAATTTGAGAAAGAAGAGAAGGAACGCTTAGAACGCGAAGAGAGGTTAAGACAGAACACATACCTTTCAAAAGGCCGCTGATAGAAATTCGAAAAAATCGGTTAAAATTCTGCTTAAACCGCCGATAATAATAGAGTAAATCAAACACAAAGCATACTGCTTCATATAGAATGAAAATAAATGAGTGAGATCAAATAAACGGAGGGAAGCCAAATGAAAATTAATAATATTGGAACTCAAGGCATCAATCCATATCATCTCCAGTCTCAAAAGGCGGAAAAGGCCAACATGATTTCTGCTAAAAAAACTGACAAGCTGGAAATTTCTTCAGCTGCTAAAGAAATGCAAAGTGCTTCAGCCGCTAATGTAACAGCGGCGAGACAAGAAAAAATCAACAGCCTGAAGGTTCAGGTCGAAAACGGCACCTATAAAATCGATGCAAAAGCAACAGCTAAAGGAATCATCAATTTTTACGCCAAAAATAATGACTGATTGACACGAAGACATCAAGATTGATCGAAAACGTTCGTCTTTCATCGTTAAAAGCAACAAAGCTAAACTAATCAAACGATTGATTAAAATTCAGGACGGCTAATGCCGTCCTCATCCATGGGCAGAGGAGGAGAGAAATATGTCCACACAGCACATTGCTGACATACTGAAGAAGATGATCATGCTGCACAGCAGCCTGAATGCCTTGGCCGAAAAAAAAACAGGGATGATTAAAGAAGGAAAGACGGACGCGCTCACGGCCCTGCTCATGAATGAACAAAAGCATATTAAAGCCATCAGCCAGACGGAAACAGAGCGGGAATCGGCTGTAAAGGCGTTTTTACGAGATAAAGGGATTCATAGAACGGCATTCGTACTGGATGATGTAATAGACGCGGCGGAGCAGGAAGAAGCGGCTTTATTAACAGGGCTTAAGACAGAACTTCTCGGTGAGATGATGAAGCTGAAGGAACAGAATGATTTGAATCAGCAGCTGATTTATCAATCCCTGCAATTCGTCAATTTGAACTTGGATCTTCTTCAGCCGCAGCGGCAAACTGATACGTATGACCATAAAATGCAGAGCTCTAAAGGCAATGGGAGAAGCATGTTCGACTCGAAGGCATAGCGGGAAAAGGAGGCTACATTTATGATTTCAACCTTCATGGGGTTAGAGACAGCGAAGCGCGGAATGAATACGGCGCAAAGCGCATTATATACAACAGGAAATAACGTGGCGAATGCCAATACAGAAGGATATTCACGTCAGCGTCTGAATCTGGTGCAGACGAGTGCGTTTCCGACCGTCGGAATGAACAGTCCGCTCGTAGCCGGGCAGCTCGGGACAGGTGTAGCCGGGGAAACGGTTCAGCGTATTCGCGACAGCTTTTTGGATACGCAATTTCGGACACAGAACAATAAAATCGGCTATTACGGCGCGCTCAGTGAATCTTTAACCAAAATGGAAGGCATCATGAATGAGCCGACCGATAATGGGCTGCAGGCCACCATGTCCAAATTTTGGAGTTCCCTGCAGGGACTTTCGGCAAATGCTGAAAATTCTGGTGCCCGTTCTGTCGTAGCGTCGACAGGACAAATGGTCGCGGATACCTTAAATTACTATTACAACTCTCTGACAAATGTGCAGACTGATATCGGCAATCAAATCAATGTCAAAGAAAGCGAAATCAACTCGCTGATCCAGAGTATCGACCGGATTAACAGCGAAATCAGCAAGGTAGAGCCGCATGGCTATATCCCAAATGATTTGTATGATGAGCGCGATTTGCTGGTTGATAACCTTTCAAAAATGGTCAATATCAAGGTTTCCCACGTCATCCCGACCAATTATGGGAAGGCCAGTGACGGGGCGGCCGGATTATATAATATCGAGCTTGTCAGTGAAGACGGATCCTCTTACCAGCCTCCTGTTAATCTGGTCAGTGTGAATGAGACAGGCCGGCTCGGAACAGCTAAAGCCGAAGTTCAGTATGACCAAGACAGCGGTGCTGTATCCGGAGTGAAATTCGGGAATCAGCTTGTCGAGGATATCAGCTTTTCGGGGGAATTCGCCGGGATCATTAAGAGTTACGGCTATATGGAAAACGGCGAGGTCAAAGGCATTTATCCGGAAATGATTGAGAATCTGAACAATATGACGGCGGCTTTTGTAAAAGAATTCAACTACCAGCATGCCCAGGGGCATACATTGGCAGACATTGAAACGGAGACAACAGATTTCTTTACAATGGATGATACGAACCCTGCGAAATCGATTAAAGTGAATACAGAGATTCTGAATAACAGTAACCTAATCCGTGCAGGCGGAGACAGCGGTGCTTCGGGTGATAATAAAAATGCGCTGAAACTGGCTGAATTAAAGAAATTGGACTTTACTCAATATCAGACATATAACAGTGCAGAATTTACTGCAAAAGGGCTGACTGGCAGCTTTGATTCCTATTATTCCGGGATCATTGGCCAGATGGGCGTCGATTCCCAAAGTGCTTTAAAGGATACAGCGAATGCCACGACGCTTGCCTCATCCGTTGAAAACAACCGGCAGTCGGTCAGCTCTGTTTCATTGGATGAGGAAATGACAGATATGATTAAGTTCCAGCAGGCCTACAATGCTTCAGCACGGATGGTCACAATGATGGACGAATTGCTGGATAAGATTATCAACGGCATGGGGCTAGTAGGACGATAAAACAGTAACGGGGTGAACCTCACATGCGGATAACGCAATCGATGCTCTCAAATAATACATTGAGAAACATTAGCAACAGCTATGAAAAACTGGCCAAACTGAATGAACAAGTATCAAGCCAAAAGAAGTTCACAAAGCCATCGGATGATCCGGTTGCTGCGATGATGGGCATGGGGTACCGGACAGACCTCAGTCAAATCGAGCAATATAAAAGCAATATCGCAGAAGCAGAGAGCTGGGTAGACAGTACAGACGATGCACTCGATCAGGCAATTAATGCCTTGCAGCGGATCCGCGAGCTGACGGTTCAGGCCAGCAACGGGACCTATGAAGGTGAACAAAGGAAAAACATCTCGGAAGAAATCAAACAGCTGAAAGAGCACTTGATTGATATCGGCGATACCGAAATAGGCGGAAAATATATTTTCAATGGTCTGGAAACGAATAAGCAGCCTTCTTCCAATAAGGATGCAGAAGGAAATATCATATATGGGTCAGGCAAGATTCAATTAGAAGTCTTTTCAGGGATTAATATCGAGATCAATACAGATGGCTCTGCCTTGTTTGGAACAGCTCTATCCCAGGATGGAAGCATTCAGAAAACGATTGACGCCCTGGAAAACAATGATGCGAACATTGGAGACCGGCTGGCTGATCTGGACCAGACAATCAGTGATTTTTTGAATGTCAGGGCTCAGGTAGGAGCAAGACAGAACCGGGTCGATATGATGACAGAAAGGCTGAGTGACCAGGAGATCTTCGCAACCGAAATTCTTTCAAAAAATGAAGACGTGGATATTGAAAAAGTAATTATGAATCTGACGACTCAGGAAAGTGTCCATAATGCTGCTTTAAGTGTCGGATCCAAAATCATTCAGCCATCATTATTAGATTTTCTACGATAAAGCTATTCCGCTATGGATAGCTTTTTTTGATAAGAGGTGAGTAAAATGGAGATACCGCAAATAAGACTTCAATCCAACTCGGCAAAAATCGGTTTGGATATTCAAGATCCAGTCCAAAAAATCGAGCAAGCACCGGCAGAGCTTTCCATTGAACAGCCGAAAGCCATTATGAACATTGAAACAATGCTGGGAAAGCTGACGATCGACCAGACGAAAGCAAGAGAAGATGTCGATTTGAAATCGATATTCAAACGAACAGAAGAAGCCGCTAACCAGGGGTATCAAGACTGGCTCGCCGGAATGGCAAGACGGTCGGAGCAAGGCCGTGAGCTGAGACATATCGAAAAAGGCGGGAGCCCTTTCTCTGAACAAGCCAAGCAAAACGCCGCAAGAGAGAAGAAGCAATTTAATATCGGCTGGGTTCCGTCCCATTTCAGTGTCAAGATTCAATACGAACCAGCACGGGTAGAGATTGATGTACAGCAGCAAAAACCGGAAATAAGCGCAACAACTCATAAACCGGTTCATGAATATACACCAGGTAAAGTGAATGTTGAATTGGAAGAAAAGAATTCATTGGACATTGATTTTGTGAACCTATTCCCAGACGAAAAGGAGTGATAAGGTAATGGAGATTCAAACAAAATTCCACGGCCCAGTCAGCGTTGCTGAAAATGAAATCTACACATTTGAAAAAGGGATTCCGGGTTTCATTGACGAGACCTCTTTCTGTCTGCTGCCTATAGAGGAAACCCCGTTTTGGGTATTGCAGTCTGTACAGACGAAAGAATTAGGGTTTATTGTCGTAAATCCATTTGAGAACTTCCCGGAGTATGAGGTGAAATTATCAGATGAAGCACAGACGGCGTTGCAGATTGGATCAGAACAAGAAGTGTGGGTGTTTGCTATTTTGACAGTGAGAGAACCCTTTAGCCAGACAACGGTTAATTTGAAGGCCCCTCTCGTGTTAAATAATGAGAAAAAGCTGGGCAAGCAGTTCATTATGAATGACGCACTCTATGAAACAAAGCAGCTGCTCCTTCAGCCTCTGACTGTACGGGAGGCGAGATGATGCTGGTTTTAACAAGAAAGAAAAACGAATCGATCATGATTGGTGATGAGATTGAAATCACTGTTTTGGCAGTGGAGGGCGAGCAGATTAAGCTCGGAATCCAAGCACCAAAACAGATCGATATCCACCGTAAAGAAGTCTATGTATCGATCCAAGAGGAAAACAGCGAAGCAAGTAAAACAGAGGTACAATTGCTTTCTAACTTAACTTCTTTTTTAAATAAAAAATCGTAAAAAAATATAAAAACCTACTTAACAAACATCACTCCCTGACGATATTAATAACAGAACGGTGAAACTGATACAGGCGGCCGACTTCATCGGTTTCACCGCTTATTACTCCACACGGATGTGGAAGTTAAAACTCAGGGAGGAAACAAAAAATGATTATCAATCACAATATCGCAGCACTTAATACACATCGTCAGTTGAATAGTGCTTCAACAGCGCAATCAAGTTCAATGGAGAAATTATCTTCAGGTCTTCGAATTAACAAAGCTGGAGATGACGCTGCAGGTCTAGCAATCTCTGAAAAAATGCGTGGACAAATTCGTGGGTTAGACCAAGCGTCTAAAAACTCTCAAGATGGTATCTCTTTCATTCAAACGGCTGAAGGTGCTTTAAATGAAACACATGATATCCTACAACGTATGCGTGAATTAGCAGTTCAATCTGCCAATGATACAAATACAGATGCTGACCGTGGAGAGCTTCAAAAAGAAGTTGACCAATTAGCTGAAGAAATTACTCGTATTGCAAATAACACTGAGTTCAATACTAAATCTTTATTGAACGGTGCTGTTAGTGATAGTGGTGAAAAAGCAGCTGTATTCCAGATTGGGGCAAACTCAGGTCAAAATATTACTTTAAATATTAAAGCTATGGATGCTGCATCTTTAGGAGTTGCAAGAGATGCAACTACTGCTACAGCTACTGCTAATGGTTCTGAAATCTCAAATGTGAAATTGGGAGATACTTTAGGAGCAGCGCTTGTTGATGGAGCAAACATTACATTTAATGCAGCTGATAATACTGGTGTCAATGCTACAGGTACTTTAGATGTAAACGGAAATACAATTACAGCTGACGCAGGTGCAGCTGGTACAGCACTTAATGGTTTGAAAATTGTTTTTGCTGCAGATGATGACTCAGCAGCAGCTGCATCATTTAATGGTACTGATACAGTAACAATTACTGGAGACTGGGATAACAGTGGAACTAATGCCCCTGCTAACTTAGCTGCACTTGAATCTCTTATTCAAGGAGCAGATGCATCCTTATCAGGTGTAACTCTTAGTGAATCAGGCTCATTTACAGCAGCTGATTTTGCTAACGCTGGAACTATTACTCTAGGTGGAGGAGCAGCGGCAAACGCAGCTGAAACTATTATTACAATTAGTGATGGCGGTTCAAATACTCAAACTGTTACAGTAGCAGATACTGCTACAAAGGTTTCCGTTACATCTGGAGCATTCAATGGTCTATCATTCGAAGTAGGTGATGCTACTGCTCTTTCTTCTGGTGCAGATTCTATTGACCTTGATATTACAACTGTAGCAGCAACTGCGGCAACATTTGCTAGTAACGAAAAAACTGGTGATGCAGTGGCGAAAGCAGGTATTGATATTTCTTCTCAATCTGCTGCGGACACTGCGGTTACTTCAATTAACAATGCAATTGAAACTGTTTCAGCTGAGCGTTCAAAATTTGGTGCATATCAAAACCGTTTAGAGCACACAATCAACAACCTAAACACATCTTCTGAAAACCTAACTGCTGCGGAATCTCGTATCCGTGACGTAGATATGGCGAAAGAAATGATGGAACAAACTAAGAATTCTATTCTTTCTCAAGCAGCACAAGCAATGTTGGCTCAATCAAATTCAATGCCTCAAGGAGTTTTGCAACTTCTAAGGTAATGAACGAAGGGCGTCTTATCTAGTAATGGATAAGAGTATAACTGGGTGAATTGCTGGAACTTCCTAAAGCTTCATCAACCACAACGTAACTGGAAACGGTCAGCGTGAAGGTCTGAAAATGATGAGGATGACACATGACACAATGGATAATCAGCAGCCAAGCTCCTGTTCCGAAAGGATGGAGAAGGTTCAACGACTAGAGAAAACGGTCTAAGGCAAAAAGCTATGGCTATGAATCTCGTAGGGCAGCAAATGCTGTTCGAAGTGCCCAGCTCCATGAAAACATGGATGAAGATATAGTCTATTCTGTAGTCGAAAGATACAGTCGCAAAGCAAGCGAACCAACAACCACAAGGAGTTCTACAACTTCTTCGTTAATTTTAGTTTTGATACAGGAGACTCTAGTTTTGCTAGGGTCTCTTTCTTTTTGATAATCGACAGTATAAAATTGACCTTGTAGGAAGAATAAATAGTTGATAGCTTTAGCAGTTATGGGGGGGATAGTATTGATTTCTGAAGAAACTTTAAGAAATATATCTGACCTTTTTAATGGAGATATAGAGGGAGATTTCTTTAAATATAAGTCTGGACCTCAGTTGGTTAATTTTTTTAACTCCCGTTTTGGTTATGAAGATTCATATGGGCAAGGTTTCCCATCAAGATGGTATTTTACTATGGATAAACTAATAGACCTAATTAATAAGAAAAAGATTAATAGTTTCTTTGATATTGTTCTAAGTAAAAGGTACCTCATGCTTGAAAAGCAAATTACTGAAGTTAAGGCTGTAATTTTAAGCGAAAAGATACTTCAAGCGTTAAATAATTATCTAAAGCCAAGTGGATTTGTAATCGTTAAAAAAGAAGATAAATTCGAGTTAGTTAGTGAAGATGATGATTTGGTATATGTAGGAGAGGGTGGATTTGCTACAGTTTACAGGAGAAAGTCTAACGGATTAATAGTTAAGAAGTTAAGAGAAGAATTTCTTGTAAAGCAAGATATTAAAAGCCGATTTAAAAGAGAGTATAATATAACAAAATCCTTAAATGATGTACCAGGAATTATTGAAGTTTATGATTTTAATATGGATGATTATTCCTATACAATGAAATTTGCTGAACAAAGTTTATTTGATTATATTTCTAATTTCACACATGACTTCGATAGTCAGAAAACTATGATACGTCAAATACTTTATGTAATGAATAAGGTACATGACAGAAATATTATACATAGAGATATAAGTCCTCATAATATCTTGATAGTGAATGGAATGCTACATATTTCCGATTTTGGCTTAGGTAAAGATTTAGATATGTTCCATTCACATAGAACTGCTTATACGAACTCATTTGGACAGTTATTCTATTGTGCACCTGAACAGTTTATGCAACTGAAAGAGGGGGATAAGAAAAGTGATGTTTATTCTCTAGGAAGATTAATAAACTTTATAATCGCTGGTGACCCTAGAATTTATAATCACATACTTAGAAGTGTTACTGAAAAAGCAACTAATGAAAATCCTTTATACAGATTTCAAGATGCTAGGGAGTTACTGAAAGCTGTAGAAAAAACAATTTCGTATCATGAGAATAGTGAAAAAATCCAAGAAGTAAAAGAAAAGATTAAAAATGGTATTTATGATGAAGATGTTGAAAATTATATTTATGGTTTAAATGGGATAGAGTTATGTAGAGACATGGTTAACATTCCCCAGTTTATTAATTCAATTATGAGTTTCATTGAAAACAATGAAAAGCGTAGTTTAGAAATAATTAAATTGGTCGAGGATTCCTTTCAAGAATATTGTGGCTTTTCATATCCGTCTTATGATGTATTCTCACAGTTAGCGTATCGAATTTTAAAATCTGACGGCTTCTCATATTTGACTAAAGAAACATCTGCCAGGGTATTAAATACTATTGCTACTGATGTAAACCGCTTTGATTCACAAAAATTGATAGAAGAATTGATAGAAAATGGAATAGAACCTAGTATTGAAGATATTCTTTCAGTGTAATGAAGGGAATGGGAGAAACGAACCAACAATCACTAGGAGTTCTTGTTTTTGTCAATATTATATTGAGCCAGAGCGATCACTTTAAAAGTGAGCCACTTAGTGTCTGTTAACTCCCATATTTGGGAGTAGTTGGGTGTTTGGGTGCCTTGCCCCGGAGAGGGGCAAGACACCCAAACACCTCGCCCGCCGTTGTTACCCTTCGACAACTTCCCGATGTTGCATACTTTGACGGAATCTATAGGATTCTCCGTTAAGTAGGTGGATGTGCGATCGGTGCGTAAGGCGATCAAGTAATGCAGCGGTCATTTTATCGTCGCCAAATATGTTTGTCCATTCCGAGAATTCTAGATTAGTTGTAACAATAACGCTCGCGCGTTCATAACGACTTGAAAAGAATTGGAACAATAACTCTGCTCCAATTTTGGAGAAGGGGACATACCCTAACTCATCAACAATGATCAAATCAAATTTGAGCCACTTCTTCTCAAATGCCCCAAGCTTATGCTCCTCGTTGGCCATAAGTAATTCTTCTACTAACGCCGATGCTGTAATAAACTTAGTTTTATAACCATTTTGAATCATTTCTACCCCAAGAGCGATTGCCAAGTGAGTTTTACCAGTACCACTATTCCCCAAAAATATTAGATTTTCCTTTTTGTCTACGAATTCACCCTTAGCCATGGTGATAAAGCGGTTTCGATTCAAGCTTGGCATTAAGCTGAAATCATAGGTATCTAATGTTTTCTGGACAGGGAACGCAGCTTGCTTAAGTCTCCTCTGTCTCTGATTTTCTTCTCTTGTTTCTAATTCTGTTTCTAGTAATGCCAATAGGTATTCTTCATAACTTAGGTTTCTTTCCTCCGCTTCTCTAGCGAGAGAGCGATACTGTCTTCCGATTGTCGGCATTCTAAGTTGCTTTACAATATGATCTAGCATGATTTCTGCATTCATTTTGTCTGACCTCCAGTTAGTTGTTCATATTGAGCTACATTTGACTTTTTAACTTTATAGTCTAGCAGATTTGTAGGTGTCTTCTCTTTAGAGAGCTCGTGAGACTTCAAATGGTTATTCGTTAGCCTTTGGATGATTTCATGCACAACTTCATAACGAAAAACTTGTGCTTCCTCAGCCTCACTCAAGGCCTGTGTTAACTTTTCCATTCCAATTTCACGATGAAGGAGGAGAAGTCGTATGAACTTTCGATCTCCAATGGCTCCTTCTTGTTCTCTCATCTTCCGATGAAAACGCCTGAACACAGCTGGAATGTCAGAAGCTTGGAAAGCATGTGCATCACGTATCGCACGAGGCTTTTTTATCAACGCTTCTAGATAATGGTCCAATACAGTAATCATTTGATTTCGTTCATTTGAACGTAAATGTTCTGCGATCACTTGGTTTTGAGCCACAACGATCACTCGGTCGACAAAAATTTTTGCCCATACAGCTTGGCCGACATAACCACATGGGACAGAATACTGATTGGTTTCGATTGAGATTAGTGAAGTCTTGTTTACCTGACAAGAGACTAGCTTACAGGCTTCAAACCGTTGTTCAGGAAGTGGGTGAAGATATTCCTTTTCTTTAGCCCACATATCAGCGATTGTTTCTTTGGTATAAGGAACGGTTTTGCGTTCTGCCTCGTTAAAACACCAATCTTGTAAATAATCATTCAATTCATCTAGTGTCTGAACCTCCGGCTCAGGTACAAAGGCATTTCTTCTTACATAGCCTACCAATCCCTCTACACGTCCTTTTTCATTTCCAGATCTGACATTGCAGAACTCAGATTTGAATAGATAATGTGTTTGTAAGGCAAGAAATGATTCCTGTTCCAATCGGTCTCTACCTTGAAGGATTTTTACCACAGCTGTTTTTAAATTATCAAATAGACCTTCAGTTGGAACTCCTCCAAAAAATTCAAACGCATGAACAAATCCATCAAGGAAAGCTTCCTGTTTTTCATGAAGATAAGCTCTCACAAACCTTACACGACTTGCGGAAAGCTGAATGCAAAAGAGGTAAATACGTTTCTTTCGACCCTGTAGAATGATGTCCGCCTCTCCCCAGTCGAATTGGAATTGGTGGCCGAGTTGAAAATCAAGAGGAATGAAGACTTCCTGAAGCTTTTTTCTGCGTTTCCTTACTATTTTTCGTATATTAGATTCCGAACCTTCAAAGTCATATTCATTAACTAATCTGTTATATATATTGGTAGCCGTATGTTTCTGCTTACCCCATCGGTTGAGGTCATCCTCTAACCATTGGTCAATTATTGGTAATACCCGTTTTGTTTCTTCAGAATAATCTTTAGTACCACCATAGATTCTTTGGCGTTGTATGGTTGTTGGAGCTTCCTGTTCTTTTAAATACTTACTTACTGTATTCCTTGAAATACCAAGCTTTTTAGCTATTTGTCTTTGTGATAGTCCTTCTACCTCATGTAAGAATTTGATATTATAAAATTGAGCCATATCGATCATCCTTTGTGCCTCTCTCTAAAAGTGATAGTTTGGTCACTTTCAATCATAAGAGAGGTTATCAAAATTGGAAATCATGTGGCTCATTTTTTATGTGATCGAACCCTTCAAAAGTGGCTCAATATTAAATTATCAAATACAGTTCTACAACTTCTTCGTTAATTTTAGATTATATGAAAGGGACTCTAGTTTTTACTAGGGTCTCTTTTACATATAGAGGTAATGAAAAAGAACGAAAATATATATTATATACTGGAACATGCATGCTTCGGATGTTCATAAATGCAGGGCTTCTCTCTTTTGAGGGAAGTCCTTTTTCAATTGAAGGAGGAGATAAGATAATGTATTTAGACTGGTTTGTTGGAACAATGAAAAAGACATTTAACATTGAGGTTAAAAGAGAGGATGTAGGCTATGAAGCCCATGATTTCTATCATGAAGAAATAGATGATTTGCTCATCCCTGCTGAACACCTAGAAAAACTACCAAACCCATTACTTATTGAAGCAATTTCGTATATAGATGATAAAGGGTATGAGTGGATTGCTGGTTATGTACTTGAGGAGGAAATGAGAGAGAAGCTGTATGAAGTATGGATTAAGAATGGGGAACAAATTGCTTACGAGATTTATGTTGACTAAGCGGGATTCACGACATTTCTTTCTGCAATCTCATGTCAAAACTAAAAGGAATTAAATCATGTTTTGCAGAATGTATGAGCGACAAAGAAATGGAATGGTTTCTATATGAAAAAACTGCCGACATTATTATATAACTGTCGTGAGTTGGAAGGATGGCAAGGAAAATTGAATACTAAGAAAACGTAAAGGGCTATTGGTGTATAAATGCGTACATCAATAGCCTTTTTTCATTTTGGAGGTGAATCATTCTTGGAGATAGCAGAATTTGAACAATGGCTTTTCACAGAGGGCAAAGCAGCTAAAACAATCGAGTCATATGTGAACGATGTAAAAGGATTCCAATTATATTTGCAAGAGAAATTGGAGGATGTTCCAGTCCTATCCCGTTTTTCTTTTGTCAGGTACAAGGAACATCTGATGAAGGAGAGCATGCTGTTTCAACCATCAACAAAAAGATTAATAGTCTAAAAGTTTACAACGATTTTCTAAGAACCAAAGGACTTCTAAGTGAATCATTCATTCAGTTGAAGCGGGATAGAATCAAAATTGCCGCTGGAAGTGAGGAAAATGTGGATGCTCTTTCGGATGAGCAGGTGGAACAATTGCTATTTTTCGTTGAAAACAGAAACAAGGTTAGCACTCGTAACAAGCTGATTGTCTATTTGTTGCTCTATACGGGTGTAAGGGTCAGTGAACTGGTTGGAATCAAGATAGCAGACATTGATTTTATGATGAACCAATTGACGGTGATTGGAAAAGGAGGAAAGAGACGTGAAATCGGGCTTAGACAGGACGTGCTTCAATTAGTAGGGGGCTACATGAAAGAAGAGCGTTCAGCGTCTAATTTCAGCCATAGTGACTATCTATTAGTGAGCCAGAGGGCAGAAAAAATGCATCGAGATGCAGTGAGGGATTGGCTAGCGAAGATTTCAAAAGAGCTAGGGTTCAAGCTGCATCCTCATTTGTTTCGTCATACGTTCTGTACAAGATTGCTGAAAAAGGGTGTAGACCTTACAACTGTAAGCAAGCTGGCAGGGCATTCTACTGTAAATATGACAGCAAGGTTTTACATTCAAACAACCAAACAAGAGAAGATGGATGCGGTCAATCTACTATGAGGGTGGTGGCATCCACTGCACAATGTTGTTCCCAAATGACTTTTGATTGGAGTGAAAACGATGAATACTAAGCAAATCCTAATCATCAAAAAAGTAGTATGTGCAATTTTAGTAATTACATTAGAAGAATTGTCTAAGAAAAATAAAAGGTAAATGATTGTGATTTGTTTTCTATGAATGAACAAGAATCCATTGCAGGTTCTTGTTTTTTTTTGAACCGTTTTGACCTCCTAATGAAGAGTCAGATGTGAAAATAGGGACGCTTCGATGCTACTTTAGGTGATTAGAAGATTCATGTTTTTTTAAATTTTTCGCTTTCTTCCGAAATGTGTCTAAATGTGTCAGTCGGGGTTGCTTAGTCTCTTAGTCTGTACGTCTGAAAGGTAAAAATAGTAAGTTTTTGGAACAAAAAAAGTTCGGAAATCATGATTAAGAAATCAAAAACTTCAAACGTGCACGCTTAGAGACCAAGTGCAAACGTCTTAAAAAATATTTTTTTGATGTGCCTCAAACCCTTGATAAATAAGGGTTTTGTCGATTTGCGTTATCTTTTTTGTTATTTTATGATAACTCTTGCAAGATAGCTACTAAAACTATTTCAAAAAAATGAAGCTCATTGGAGGGTCATAAAATGCAAAAACTTCAATCAAAATTAGTTCGTCCTTCAAACAAGTATGTCTTAGATGACGGAGCCAAGAATGGGAAAATCTTTTCAGTGAGAGTTAAAGAGTTTCCTAGTATCTATCACGATTCGGGCAAGCGAGATGCCTTAGTTATTAAAGTAGAATTTATTAAACCTAACGGTGAATTTATCTACTTAGAATATGCACCAACCATTACATGGTCACCGAAAGGAAGACTTATGAAATTGCTAGATGACCTAGATGCTGTTCCAGCGGAAGGGGAAGAACTAGATACTGATGGGCTGGTCGGTATGAACGTAACAGCAACGATTGAGAACGTCCAACGTGATGATATTGTGTACAGTAATATCGTCAGAATCCAAAAAGGAGAAGCTGGCATTCACGCTAAGAAGCCGAATCAAGAAGATAGTGAAATGATGAATCAACTGTTTGATGTTGATGACATCGACTTTGATGACATGTAACACCCTAACGGAGCAACAGTACCGACTATAGTGGCAGTTGTTGCTATAGTCCCTACTGACGCTACATGAGACAAAAAACATAAAAGGAGCCATTAGAATGACACACATAGAAGTTAGAACAACGGAAGAATCCCTTTCCATTCTTAAATCAGAAAAAGAATTAACTGAGGTACGCATCCTAAATTCGCCAAGAGGTACAATTAGTGGCTACTTTAATGATTACCAAAAGCTATCAGATGTTGTAGAAGAATATGACGGAAAGGTTCCATCTATCTATTTCACATTAAATCCTGTTAATCCTGACTTACTTTCAAGGGCGGCAAACCGAGTTGTGCAACGAGCAAAAAATACGACTGCTGATGCTGACATTGAATGCAGACGCTGGTTTCCAATTGATTTTGACCCTGTCCGTCCATCAGGTATTTCATCAACAGATGAAGAACACCAAGCCGCTCAAACAATGGCAAAAAAAGTACAACAGTTTTTGACAGATAGAGGTTGGAGTGAACCGATTGTGGCAGACAGTGGCAATGGTGCACACCTATTATATCCTATTGACCTTCCAAATGATGATGAAAGTACCTTGCTCATCAAAACGGTATTAGAAGCATTGGATTTTCTATTTAGTAACGAATCCGTCAATGTCGATAAGAGTGTGTTTAATGCCGCTCGAATTTGGAAGCTCTATGGAACAATGGCCTGTAAAGGTGACCACACGGAGGAACGACCACATCGGCTGTCTCAAATTTTAACTTATCCAGAAGAACTGAAAGAAGTGTCGTTGGAGCAGCTAAAGGCATTAGCAGATTTATGTCCAACGATGCAGACCAAGGGGAAATCATCTTCCAAAAAGAGCAACACCGAAGAAGGGTTTAATTTGGAAGAATTCATTGAAGAACACGAATTAGATATTGCCTTTTCCTCTCCTTGGAAGGATGGAGCAACTAAGTATGTATTGTCCACTTGTCCTTGGAATGAAAGTCATACAAATCAAAGTGCTTTTATCATCCGTTTTGCTAATGGTGGGATTGCAGCAGGTTGCCATCATAACAGCTGTTCAGAAGAAAACTGGCAAACATTACGAAAAAAGTTTGAACCAAATTGGAATCCATCATCCCATAATGAAGAACCAAAAAAGGAATCGCGAGCAGATATTTTAATTCGAGCGAGTGATGAAGCCGAGTTCTTTCAAAATGATTTGGGAGAAGCCTTTGCAGCCGTAACTATCAATGGTCATAAAGAAGTATTAAAGGTGAAAAGTAAGAAATTCAAAATGTGGTTAACGAAGCAATTCTATGATGCTACGAAAAAGGCACCAGGCAGTGATGCGATGAATCAAGCACTTGGTGTCATGGAAATGAAAGCAGCCTTTGAGGGTGATGAACATAAACTGCAATTACGAGTGACAGAAAAAAATGGTGCATTTTATTATGACCTAGCGAATGAAGATTGGGAAGTTGTAAAGGTGGAACCACGTTCTTGCCAAGTGTTGAAAGATGCGCCAATCCTATTTACTCGCAACAAGAATATGAAAGCACAAGTTTTGCCCGATTTTGCGGGGGATTTGAAGCTATTACTAAAACACATCCGAATTAAAAACGAAGATGACCAAATTCTTTATCTTACCTATCTTGTCACATGCAATATTCCGAGTATTCCGCATGCTGTACTTGTATTTAGTGGTGAAAAAGGAGCGTCCAAGTCCACTTCCATGCGATTGACAAGACAAGTAGTTGACCCTGCTGTACAAGATTTACTGACGATGCCTAATAGTTTGCAAGACTTGGCATTGTCATTGTCTAACAACTATATGCCATCTTTTGATAATTTAGATGGCTTGTCAGCCGAAAAAAGCGACCTTTTATGCATTGCCTCAACAGGTGGTGGGTTTAGCAAACGTACATTGTTTACAGACGATGATGAAACCCTACTTGACCTTCGCAGATGTGTTGGATTGACAGGTATCAATGTAGTGGTGACAAGGGCAGATTTGATTGACCGTTCCATTATCATTGAATTAGACCGTATTCCAGAGGTTGAACGGAAGGAAGAACGAGATGTTTGGGAAGCATTTGAAAAGGATAGAGCACGCATAGTTGGTGGAGCGTTGCAGGCATTGGCAAATGCAATGGCAATTTTCCCTGATGTGAAAATAGACAAGCTCCCACGAATGGCGGATTTCACCCGATGGGGATATGCGATTGCAGAAGTCTTAGGCTATGGAGGAGAACGCTTTTTACAAGCCTACCGCAAAAATCGTAATCAATCCAATGAAGAAGCCATTTCTTCACATCCAGTAGCCGCTACAGTTGTTGCTCTAATGAAGGAAAATCAATCATGGTCAGGTTCCGTTGCTAGTTTGCTTAGTGAACTAGAACGTGTAGCCGAACAAGAAAAGATTAATACCAAAGTCAAAACATTCCCAAAAGCGGCTCACATTCTAAGCAGAAGGCTAAAGGAAGTAAAGTCCAATTTAGAAGATGTAGGGATTACCTTTGACATTCGCCATGCAGGAGATTCCAAAAAGGTATCCATTCAAAAGTCTGGCGGCAATGTTATTCCAATTCGTCCTCAACAAGGGGTATTGAAACTTACAGGTACTGATTCGAATCAAGTCAAAGATATTGAACTATCGGAAGATTACGATGAATTTGAGGGATGGTAATCATCCGCTTTTACAAACAGTAGTGTCAGTAGCGAAAGAAGAGTTGCTACTGACGCTATTGGAGGGGATTTTTACCCGAATCAAAACAAGAATCCAAAAATATATTATTAACTTGAATGAATTGGAAAGGGGACATTGACATGTTATTGATGGAATCAGTTGAACTGTTTGGAAAGTACCAAACGAACATTGAACGGAGCGTAGTTACTATCAAAGCCTATTATGAGGATTTATCCTTATTGAATCGTTATCTGGAAGAAAAATACAACAGTCCAGTTTATTTAGAGGACATCACACAAGAAGATGTTGAGGAATACCTTTATTATCTTAAGGATGTTAAGAGGTACCAGCCGATTAGTCGAAAACGTGTGTTAGGAAGCATGCGGTCATTCTTTGGCTATGCGTACAAAAGCGAATGGTGCGACAAGAATGTGACCGCAAGACTAGAGCCAATCAAATGCCAGCAAAAAGAGCGGCAATATCTTTCTGAGGAAGAGGTTAATCAATTTGTGAATGCTATCCAACATGACCTTGCTCGTTTAGTCGCACAAACCCTTTATTACACTGGAATGCGTATTTCAGAATGCCTAAACCTTCATGTAGAGGATGTCGATTTAGAAGACAATCTGATTCACATTAGGCATGGAAAGGGCAACAAAGACCGCTTTGTACCAATCAATTCGAAATTGAAGGAGTTACTAGTGGACTACACGAAGAACTGGAGGGTGAATTCTGACTACTTCTTTGCAACGAGGAACACAGGCACTTTTTCAAAAACTAGGGTGTCCAAGATATTTAGGGATACGAATCAGGCATTGGGATGGAAAAAGCATGTGACTGCACACATTCTTCGTCATTCATTTGCTTCTAAGCTAGTCAAAAATGATGTTCATTTGGTCAAGATTTCAAAGCTATTGGGGCACAGTAGCCTAAAAACAACCAGTATCTATGTCCATAGCAACATGGATGATTTGAAAGATGCCGTTAACACGCTGTAAAGGAGGAATGAAAAAAATGGCTGAATCTGAAGCATTGCAACCAATTTATGATGAAAAGGTTAAAGGAATCTTAAAACTACTAGGGGAAGGATTTTCAAGGGAAGACGTGGCTGAACAGTATCGCTATTCAACCTATCGTTCAATGGATAGCTATATGAGCCGAAAGAATTTTGTTTGGGACAAGCGAAAAGGGACGTATGTACCCGCGGATTCTATCAAGGCTACACTAGAAACAATGACGAATTTTCCATCAGACCGAGTTCGTAGAATTGTAATGGAATTGAATAAGGAAGGAGCGGATTTGAAGAAGGTTGCATTGAAAGTAGGATTCGAAAATCATTTGGAAATGGCTTCTTATATGAAATCGAAAGGGTTTGAATGGTCACAGGAGGCAGGGAATTATCTCTCTACTTCCCCGACATTGCCTAATGCAGAGGAAACGGTTGCTACTGTCAGTAATGACGCTTCATTAGAGGGTTCCCTTTCCATTGGAAATGGTGACGGTGAGCAATTTCTACCTCTACTCAAATGGTTAGCTTCGAACAAGGAGGGCTTACAAAGCCTTTTGGGAGCGTCAGTAGCGTCAGGACAAATCCCCCGCTTTACCCTTCCTGGTTTATTTGTTACAAAATCGGTTCATATGACGAACACCCTTGACCAAATGGTTAGAGATTTTAGCAAGGAAAAGAACATCAATCAGCGGGAAATCTTTGAGGTTGCATTGATTGAGTTCTTTCAGAAATATGGTTATGAGCGAGAAGTTGAGATGTTGTTACAACAGAATTAGCAAATGGATTTCTAATGGAAGAAATGATGAACAGTTCTATTGGTTTCCGATGACCTGCTGTTTTTCTTCTTCCATTTTTTTGTTGTTTTCACACTGTTACCAACAGTCTCTTTTTTGAATTTGCAATTTTAATAACAAGTATTATTGGTTATCATTACTAATACTTACAAATCCTAGTTCAGCTAGTTCTCTTATACTGAACTGATTTTTTTTCTGATTCGGGATGTTAACATCGTCTAGAGTAAGATTCAGAGCTTCATGAATTCTACTCACATAAGAAATCGTGTCATCAAAACCTTCCCAACCAGTACTATTGACACCAATTACTTTACCATGTTGATTGAATACTGGTCCGCCACTTGCCCCACCTCTAATATTCATATTGGTTTGATAACAAGGTCCTGGAAGCATAACTCTATCACGTCCATTAAGTAAAACCTCGGTAATTATCCCCTTTTCAAAATTACATTGAAAATCAGCAATTGTTTTTTCAGTCGATGAAATTATTTTCGAGAGAGGATATGCATAGGTTGCTACGGGATGCTGAACCTCACAATCGCTAACATCAAGAGTTAGGACTTTATTTTGAAGCTGTGCCTTTGTCTCCTTATGAACGAATGGTCTTAATATTCCTAATGCAATATCACCTTTGTTGAGAGCTACAATTTTTGAAATACTTCTCTGAAAATATGTATTATTTTCGTGAAAAGAGAAAGCAAATACTCCATCTAGCACTTTATCATTAGAAGGCTCTAACAAAACATGTTTAGCTGTTAAAAAAATATTTTGAGATATAAAAAAGGCTGTACCAACAAATTTAAATTCAGAATTTGCTGGGTTTATCCATTGGCATATGGGGAATATCGGCTGACTACCATGGATTTCCAGACCTGTGTCTGTAAAGAACCCTATTTCTTTGGATAAAGCATTGTCCTGTTTAGACATAAATTCCCACCCCTTTTTTAAAGCTTATTATACATTATTTTATCTATCCCAAGGTGGAAGAAATAGGGGGGAGTATACAAACTAATGCTTTCCTATTGATTGACTGTTTTTCAATCCTCCATTTTTTTATGATTTCCTAATGTTTTGGAACGAGTTCTTTCCATTATATTTGGTTTTCCTAATGGTGCATCTTCACTTTCTGCAATTTCCTTGGGTCACATAGGGTTCTCGGTTAGGAAGATTTTTGATTTTGGAGGTTGCTTTTCGTCAGTTGAATAGTGCTTCTAATGCACAATCTAAATCAATGGAGAAATTATCTTCAGGTCTTCGTATCAACAAAGCTGGAGATGACGCTGCTGGTTTAGCAATTTCTGAAAAAATGCGTGGACAGATTCGTGGGTTAGACCAATCTGGAAAAAATGCTCAAGACTCAATATCAATGATTCAAACTGCAGAAGGTGCATTAAACGAAACTCACGACATCCTTCAACGTATGCGTGAACTAGCTGTACAGGCTGGAAATGATACTAATACTACTGATGACCGCGGCGAAATCCAAAAGGAAATAAATCAATTAACTTCTGAGATTAACCGTATTGGTAATACTACTGAATTTAATACTCAAAAATTATTAAATGCTTCATCAGGTACTCAAGTAGGAGGCACACCAGCTGTTCCGGGGACACCAGCCACAACATTAACAAATCAGAATATGACTGGAAGCGTTACAGGCCTTACTGGTAACGTAACAGCTAATGGAACATTTACAGGAGCAGCAGATGCTACCTTAACTGTTAAGTGGGATGATACCAATAGTAAATGGCAAACATCTACTGATGGTACTAACTTTTCTGACATGACAGGGACATCAGCAACTATTGATGGTGTTACAGTAGATGTAAGTGGTCTTACTGGTACTGCAACGGCTGATGGAACTTTTACCGTTGATTTAACTGCTGCTGTTGCGGGTACACCAGCAACTGGTGCAAAATCTCAATTTACAACACAAATTGGTGCTAATGAAAATCAAACCATGACGCTTGAATTTGAAGACATGCGTGCGGCAGCTTTAGGAATTACTGGTACAGCAGGAAATACTGGTTTTACATCAGCAGATACAGTTACAGATGGTACTGATAATGTTGCAAATGAAGCGGCATTAGATGTATCTACAGCAGCAAATGCTGGTAACGCTGTTACTGCAATTCAGAGTGCAATTGATAATGTATCAGCAGAACGTTCTAAATTAGGTGCTTACCAAAACCGTCTAGAACACACAATCAACAACCTAAACACATCTTCCGAAAACCTAACTGCTGCGGAATCTCGTATCCGTGACGTAGATTATGCTTTAGCTGCTTAAGCAGTGACAAGCACAGTCGTCCTAGCTGGTAACGGCTAGAGATTATTATCGGGTGAATTGCTGGAAACCCCTTAGAGCTTTTCTTGCCACAACGTAGTTGGAAACGACAGGCGTGATGGTTTGAAAAAAGAAAAGATTGGGCAATCAGCAGCCAAGCTCCTGTCTCGAAAGAGTGGAGAAGGTTCAACGACTAGGATAGACCATCTAAAGGCTAAGCTCAAGATGATGAAATCCATAGGTGAAACAATGGATCATCAGCATTGTGAATCCGAAGTGCCCGACCCCTACTAGATTACTAGAGGGTGAAGATATAGTCTGGTCATTTATGAAAGTAAATGTTCGCACGATGGCGAAAGAAATGATGAACCAAACTAAGAATTCTATTCTTAGCCAAGCTGCTCAAGCTATGCTTGCTCAAGCAAACCAGCAGCCTCAGGGAGTTTTACAACTTCTTCGTTAATACTTTTAATCAAATTTGGGACTCTAGTTTTACTAGGGTCTCTTTTTACATTTATTCGAGGTGAAGCTTATGAATATTGAACAATTAAGAAGAAACTTACTTGCCCTACAAGATGATTTGCCATCTATAACATATAGTGAGTTAGATTATGGGGCAGCCGCAGCTGTGTATCCAGATGGAAGTATAGTAATTTCCACAAAATTGACTGGAAAAGAAAAGGTTGAAGCTGAAGCTCACGAATTGATGCATATTCTATTAAATAAACAGGGTTTATTAATGGTTGTCTCTGAATATGAGGGAGAAAGTGAGTTTCTAGTATTGGAAATAAATAATGCAATCTCTCACTGGTTTCTCATTAATGGCTTAAAGAATGATTATAAAATAGAAAGTGAACTTCATTTAAGTGAAAGGGCAGCTAGTTTGAGCACAATTTCAAGTGTTATTGAAGAACTTTATTTTGAAAATAGTACCACCCTTCTGAAAGGATTAGGTGTGAGGTTATACGATATTGCTAGGACTATTCCAGAAAGAGAAAGAGAAATTATCGATATTGCAACTACTAATCAGTTGGTTAATCATGTTTTTCAGATGGCTAGAAAAACATTGAGTAGAATTACAATTGAGTCATCTAAAGAAATGCAATTGGAAACTATAGCAGAATTCTTATTGGAAATAGACGAGAATCCTAGTAGTTTTTCCTTTCGGTAAAAACTTAAATTTTTGTGCTAGATGTCAAGTGGTATATAGAAATTCCTATGTGGTGAATTGGAAAAACAAGAATATATTATTATCATGTATAAGTTTATTAAAAGCTCTAATTCCTTCGGAAATTAGGGCTATTTCTATTTTGGGGGAGGAAAAACCATGAATCAATACGCAATGAAACCTATCATACAATTGGAACTACTTGAAAGACGAGTGGAAATGAAAAAACAATCTGCAAAACGTGTGAACATTGTTAGCCTAAAGCTGGTGAAGGAATCAAGCATCCTTTACAAAAATCGAAGTGTACGAAGCCCGGAAGATGGTTATCAATTGTTGAAGCAGTTCTTAGGAGACGTGGATAGGGAATACTTTGTTGTTGTTTGTTTGTTTGGATACAAAAAATCAGCCAACAGCCATTAACATCTGTCACATTGGAAGCCTAAACGCAAGCATAGTACATCCAAGGGAGTGCTTCAAGCCTGCCATTTTGAGTAATGCTGCATCAATTCTTGTTGGTCATAACCATCCCAGCGGCAGTAGCGTCCAAAGTAGGGAGGACGTGGAGGTGACTAAAAGATTAGTAGAAGCAGGTAAAATCATTGGGATTGACGTTCTTGACCATATCGTGCTGGGTGACGGAGACTATGTTTCACTAAAAGAAAAAGGCTACATTTGAAAGGAGAAGAAACGATGATGCATATAGATTGGTTTGTAGGAACAATGAAAAAGATATTTAACATTGAGGTTAAAAGGGAAGATGTAGGCTACGAAGCCTATGATTTCTATCATGAAGAAATAGATGATTTGCTCATCCCTGCTAAACACTAAGAAAAGCTACCCAACCCATTGCTCATTGAAACACTTTCGTATGTAGATGATAAAGGGTACGAGTGGATTGCTGGTTATGTCCTAGAAAAAGGAACGAGAAAGAAGCTTTATGAAGTATGGATAAGGAATGGAGAACAAATTGCTTATGAGATGTATATCAACTAAGTTAATTTCAATTGAGATTCACGACATTTCTTTCTGCAATCTCACGACAAAACTAAAAGGAATTGAATCATGTTTAACAGAAAGGATGAGCGGCAAGGGAATGGAATGATTTGCGTATGAATAAACTGATGACATTATTATATAACTGTCGTGAGCGATTAAGGAAGGGAACTGGAAAATGAATATAAAGAAACCGTAAAGGGCTATTGGTGTATGAATGCGTACATCAATAGCCTTTTCTCTTTATTGGAGGTTAATCAATCTTGGAAATAGTAGAGTTTGAACAATGGTTATTTGCGGAGGGAAAAGCAGCCAAAACAATCGAGTCCTATGTGAACGATGTCAAAGGGTTCCAATCCTATTTACAAGAGAAGTTGAAGGACATTCCAGTCCTTTCCCGCTTCTCTTTTATTAGGTATAAGGAGTACCTGATGAAAGAGGACTATGCCGTTTCAACGATTAACAAAAAAACTAATAGTTTAAAGGTTTACAATGATTTTCTAAGAACCAAAGGACACCTAAGAGAGTCATTCATTCAGTTGAAGCGGGATAGAATTAAAATCGCCGCTGGAAGTGA
The DNA here is from genome assembly GCF_900098925.1 of Bacillus massiliglaciei. Lineage (GTDB taxonomy): Bacteria > Bacillota > Bacilli > Bacillales > DSM-1321 > Peribacillus > Peribacillus massiliglaciei. Next base: position 528,504 of record NZ_LT622359.1, read on the forward strand.
GGACAATGTGGATGCACTATCGGATGAACGGGTGGAACATTTGCTTTTCTATGTTGAAAACAGAAACAAGGTTAGCACACGTCAAGCTGATCATCTATTTGTTGCTCTATACGGGTGTAAGGGTAAGTGAATTGTAATTGTAGATATTGATTTTCTGACAAGCCAATTCGCAGTATGGGAAAAGGCGGAAAAATCGGACTTAGACAAGATGTGCTGCAATTAGTAAAGGACTATATGAAGGAAGACCGTTCTGTAATTGCTTCGTTAATAAAAGCTTTCCAAGAAAATTTCTAGAGATTTTTGTAGGAATGAACCCAAGCTAATTCAAATGCAATCCGCCAAAGTTTGATGATTTTGGCGGATTTTGTGGTTCCAATGCCCTTACACATTCTGTACCTCATCTTTACTCGTTTCTGCTCCTTCAGCAAGCTCACCCGTTAATAAGGAAATGGGCACGTAAGCATAGCCATCCATAATCCTCCTTGCTGTTCGGCCAATGGCCGCTCTTGATACTTCCCAGTTGTTCGCTTTTTTTTCAACGTTTGCTTCCGCATAAATGACTCCTGACGGATGCCCGATCCTAATCCCTGTTCCGGCTGACCGGTTAAGTTGGTGAGGAATGGTTCCGGGAATCTGGGCTGCAGTTGCCAGTGCAATGGAACCGCTGACTGCGAAAGCTCTGTGTAGCGTTCCCATGGAAAAGTAGCGCGACGCAATGTCGATCATCTCGGGTTTAACTAAATTGTTCGTGATCGTGCTGTATTCCTTTGCAGCAGCCACCATGGCAATTTTAGGGAGGGCATGGCTGGTCGGTGTAATACCATCCCTCGTTTGTAAAAGACCGGATAGTAGACCCGCTTCAATCCGGATTTGTTCCATCGTATTTAATAGATGGCTATTCTGGTTCATTTCGGCCGGCAATTCTGTTCCGGTGGCTCCGACTTCTTCTGCCCGGACAAAAACGACGGGATTTACAGAATCAATAATTGTTACTTCGAATTTTCTGCCATCCGGCAGGCGGACTGTATCCATCGGGTTTGAGGTAGGCAATGTCTTCCCTGTATAGGAGCCCCCAGAATCCAAAAAGTTGAGCATAATTTTAGGAGAATGGCCGGGAACTCCGTCAATCGCAAAGTCGCCTTCATATTGGATATGGCCATTTCTGACTGGGATTTCAACATGGATAATGGTGTTCGTATTCGTATTATGTATCCGTACACAGGTTTGCGGTTCTGTTAGGCGCAGATATCCTTCTTCAGCCGCATAGAGTCCGACAGCAGTGGCCATGTTGCCGCAGGTTATTTGGTAATCAATCATGTTTTGATCGATACTTACTTGACCGAAAGTGTAATCGATATGAGCATCAGGGTGAGTAGGAGGGCCGACCAGCGCTAATTTACTTGTTAAAGAGGTTCCGCCTCCCAGTCCATCAATCTGTCCCGGATCCGGGCTTCCGAAAATCCGTAAAATAACTTGATTCCGAAGTGCTTGGTCTGATGGCAGGTCGATTGTACGTAAGATTAACCCTTTACTCGTCCCTCCCCGCATGATTACAGCAGGAAGTTTGTAACGCTGCAGATAACTGTTCATTAGTACACACCCCTTTTAATTAATAGGAATAGATGATTTTGGAGTAAGTGTAATAAGATTAGTTCCATAAAAAAAATACATGTTTTTTATTCATATCGATTAATAAAATTTATGATCAAGCGGGGCAGAGGCTCTTTATTGTTTTGGTTAGAAATAAAAAGTTTTTATTACAGCAGATAAAAAAACAATACTTTTAATATTATTAAAAATATTCATATAATAGAGTCAATACAATGTTGCCAACAAGGGGAATTAGGGGACCTCAAAAAAGAAAACGCTTTCTTTTTGGCAATTACTTAAAAGGGGGAAAAACATGTATAAAAAATCTTCATATCTTTCAATTGCCGGAACTGCTTTACTGGCGTTATCGCTTTCTTTGGCTGGCTGTTCATCGAACAAAGATACTGCGGCTGGTACTTCCTCAGCTTCAAATGGGTATCAAAAAATGGAGATTAAACTTTCACATGTTGCAACAGATAATACTCCGAAAGGGCAGGCCGCTCTTAAATTCAAAGAAATAGTAGAAGAGAAAAGTGACGGCGTGATTCAAGTAGACGTTTTTCCTTCGGGACAGCTGTACGGTGATAACGATGAAATTGAAGCATTACAAGCAAATAACGTTCAGATTATTGCCCCGTCTGGAGCTAAATTAAGCGGTTTTGAAAAATCTTTTGAGGTGTTTGATTTACCGTTTATGTTTAAAGACGCAGAGGCGTTATATCAATTTGAAGATGGAGAAGGCGGAAAGAAATTACTGAGCAAGCTTGATCAAATGGGGATGGTCGGCCTCGACTTCTGGCCAAACGGCTTTAAACATATTACAAATAATAAAAAAGATGTCACTGAACCTTCAGACTTAAAAGGATTAAAGATTAGAACACATGGCGGGACGATTATTAATGAAGTATATGAAAAATTAGGTGCAGCGTCATCGAAGATTGCTTTCAATGAGACCTATCAGGCGCTTCAGCTTGGCACCGTAGATGGCCAGGAAAATAGTTTAGTAAATATTGAGTCTCAAAAATATCAGGAAGTGCAGAAGTATATGACTATCACGGGGCATGCCCGTTCAGAATATGTCCTGGTTGCGAATCAGGAATGGTGGAATAGCTTAAACGAAAAAACGAAAGAGCTAATGAATGAAGCGGTTAAGGAATCTACGAAAACAGGCAGGGAAGTCGAAGAGCAATATGAGAAAGATGCATTGGAAGCTATCAAAAAGAGCGGGAAGGTCAAGCTCCATGAATTAACAGAGGGGGAACGCCAAACGTTTATTGAAGAATTAGAGCCTGTATTCAATAAATGGAGCAAAGAGATCGACTCAGATGTATTAAAAAAGGCGGAAGAAGCAAACGAGTAAGGGTTCCTTTTTTACTAGAAAAATGGGAGGTTCACTATGAAAAAATGGAAAAAAACCTATTCTCTCTTTGAAGATTTACTGTCAGGATTCTTTCTCCTCTCAGGGCTTGCTCTTATCTTTTATGAGGTCATAATGCGTTATATTTTCAATTCACCCTCCACTTGGATTACGGAAGTCTCAACCGTTATGGTGACATGGGGAATTCTGTTCGGACTTTCTGTAGCCCTTAGAGATAAACATCATATTAGCGTTGATATTCTATATTCGGTGCTCCCTCAGTTCTTGCAGAGAAAAGTAGATTATTTTGCGAACCTCGTTGGAATTGTATTTTGCGGGTTTTATGCCTGGAGCGGTATCGCCCTTGTGATTCACACGCTGGAAACAGGTCAAACCTCTATGGATACTGGGATTCCTTTGTGGATGTACTATTTAGCTGTTCCTATATCTGGCGTCCTTTTCCTGGTCCGCTTTGTTGAGAACTTTATTGTCGTTAGAAAAAGCAGGAAAAAGACAGATGCAGTGATTCAAATGAAGATAGACGAGGAGGAATCAGATGAATATAGCAACGCTTTTTAGCTCATTTGCCGTCTTGGTTCTTCTTAGAATTCCGATTGCGATTGCCCTGGTATTTGCTTCTGTTATTATGTTTTCACTTTCTGGAACCTTCACCCTTTGGACGATTCCGCACAAAATGTTTACAGCGCTTAATTCGACTACCCTCATTGCCATTCCAGGATTCGTCCTTGCGGGAACCATCATGGCGAAAGGCGGTATTTCCAAATATTTAATTAATGCATTAAAAGCATGGATCGGCCATATTTCAGGAGGATTGTCTGTTGTAACAATCTTAGCCTGCACGTTCTTCGCAGCTATCAGCGGTTCAAGTCCGGCAACGGCTGCAGCCGTAGGGTCGATTATGATCCCGGCGATGGTATCGGCAGGATATAATAAGCGATATGCCATGGGATTGGTGGCAGCTGCAGGAACACTGGGTATCCTCATCCCGCCGAGCATCCCGCTCATTGTATATGGGGTAGTGACCGAGATCTCCATCGGTAAACTATTTATTGCAGGTGTTATACCAGGGGTATTCATGACACTGATGCTGATTCTGTATGCGGTGATTTACGCCCGGAGGAAGGGATACGGAAAGCTTGAGAAAGCCGGCTGGAAGGAAAGATGGTCATCATTAGGCAAAGCCTCTTGGGGAGCTTTTTTACCCATCTTGATTTTGGGCTGTATATATAGCGGTGCTACAACTCCATCAGAAGCGGCGATTATTGCCTGTGCCTATTCTTTAATTGTCTCCTTGTGCATTTATCGGGAAACGTCTCTTAGTAATTGGCATCAAATTTTAAAAGACACCATTGGCATCAGCGCTATGATTATGTTGATTATTGCAGCGGCCACTGTATTCTCGCTGTATATGACCCAGGAACAAATTCCGCAGGTAATCGCCAGCAGCATGCTATCAAGTGAGTTCCTAAGTAAAGCAACATTTTTCATTGCTACAGCAATCTTATTCTTGATATTAGGGATGTTCTTGGAGTCCTCTTCCATCATGCTGATTACGCTGCCATTGCTGCTTCCTATCATGCTTTCAGTCGGAATTGATCCTTTCCATTTCGCCATTGCGATGATTATTAATATGGAAATCGCGCAAATTACGCCTCCAGTCGGACTCAATTTATTTGTCATAGGAGGAATAGCTAAAGAAAAATTAAGTGAAGTGTTTAAAGGCAGTGTTGTGTTTATCTTCTTAATGCTTGCATGTCTTATCCTGATTATTTTATTTCCAAGCATTACTTTATGGCTGCCTGGCAAAATGTCATTCTAATTTAGTGGAGGCGAATCATGGTTTATAAGATTGGTGTGATTGAAGGAGACGGAATAGGGCCGGAAATCGTAAACGGCTCATTGAGAGTAGTCAGGGAACTGGAGAAACTGATGGGGGTTGAGTTTTTCGAAACGATGCCCCTGGATGCCGGGTTAAAGGCCTTTGAAAAGTATGGAGCGACCTACCCGGATGTCACTAACCAGCGTTTACAGGAGTGCGATGGCCTGATTTTGGGTCCAGTTTCTACTCATCAATATGAAGGGGAGAATATGGCCAATCCCAGCGCGAAAATCAGGAAGAACTTTCATCTCTTTGCCAATATCCGTCCGATTCGCTCTATCCCCAAAGCTGAAGGGAAATTTAAGGACGTAGATCTGGTCATCGTCAGGGAGAATACAGAAGGGATGTACGCAGACCGGAATATGGCGGACGGCTCCAGTGAATTTATGCCCGATCCGGATACTGTTCTCTCGATGCGGCTGGTTACCAGAAAGGCCAGTAAAAAAGTGGCTGAAGCGGCGTTTCGGCTGGCACAGGAACGAAATGATAAACGGCTTGTGTCAGCTGTCCATAAAGCGAATGTATTGAAAAAAGGCTGCGGGCTGTTTTTGGAAGAGTGTTATAAGGTTCAATCTCAGTATAAAGATATTTCCATAGACGACTATCATATTGATGCGTTTGCCATGTATTTAATCCTTCACCCGCAGAAATATGATGTGATCGTCACGACAAACATGTTCGGCGATATTCTCTCTGACGAAGCAGCGGGGTTAGTCGGCGGTTTAGGGCTTGCCCCAAGCTTAAATCAAGGAGATCAGTTTGCGGCAGCCCAGGCAGCCCATGGTTCAGCGCCTTCGATTGCAGGGCAGGGCATTGCTAATCCGATTGCGCTCCTTCTATCCATTCAAATGCTGATGAACTGGTTAGGCAATAAGTATCAAGATGGGGACATTCTCCATGCAGCTTCATTATTGTCCACAGCTGTCTGGAATACATTAGAAGAGAGTGAGATTAAGACGCCTGACTTGGGAGGAAATGCTTCTACAGAGGAAGTATGTGACGAAATTATCTCACGTGTCGTTCAGTTTGTATAAAATAGGCGAAAAGGTTATTCATTATTTGAATAGCCTTTTTTTGCATACCTTTTCTGTATAAAGTCCACAAACGCTTTAACCGTCGATAATTCTAATGCGTTCTCCCGATAAATCAGCCATGTCTTTCTGGAAACATCGTTATTATAGATGGATGAAATTTCAATCTTGTGCAGATGATTAAAGCCTTTTATACAAATGCCTGGCAAAATAGCAAATCCTAGACCGTTAATGACCATTTCCCTGCATGTATCAATCCGATCAACTTCCATCGTATAATGAGGCGGGGCATCAAACTTTTCTTCCCACCAGCTATCAATTAAAGTCATCAGAGAATGGTCTGTTTCATAAAAGATTCTGGGTAATTTAGGTAATTCCGTTAACTCAATCTCATGTTTGGAGACAACATAGATTTTCTCTTCATCAAGCAAATATCGTTTTCCCTGCCAATTGTAATTACCTCTTACAATCCCTACATGGGCTTCTTCTTTATGCATCATTTGATTCATTTCAATGCTCCAGCCTGTTTTCAGGACAATATCAATATCCGGATGGATTTTTAAGAAATCGCTTAGAATCATAGGCAGCTCATAACGGGCAAAAATGCTGGATACGCCGAGCCTTAATGTACCCTTAATCTTGTTATCCATATTTTCGAGATGTTCCTTCATTTTTACCAGATTAGCAAGCATAGCATTGGCATATTGAACAAGGTATTCACCTTCTGCGGTAAAATCGACCCCTTTTTTTCCTCTTATAAGGATCTTCACATTCAAAGTTTCTTCCAGCTGTTTAATACGATATGTTAATGCGGGCTGGGAGATGTATAAACGCTCAGACGCCTTTGTAATATTCCGTTCTTTATGAATGGTTTGGAGAATCTTCCAATCCTTTTCATCCATACAAATCCCTCTCTCTGATTGGCTTCTTTTCACCTATTTTATCACTAAGAGAATAAATATTTGAATAATCTATAAATTATTTTTATTTAGATAAATAGAATTTTGATATTTTATTTATCGGTCATGACTCCATAAAATAAAAGTATAAATACAAATTGGAGGAGGAATAAGGGATGGAAAATAAAACGAAAAATTATGATGTGGTAGTCGTAGGAGCAGGGAATGCAGCGATCTGTGCAGCGATTTCAGCAAAGGAAAAAGGAGCCAGTGTGCTAGTTTTGGAGAAGGCGCCTATACATAAGCGCGGGGGAAATTCGTTTTTCACAGATGGCGCCATCCGCTTTGCCTACCGGGGAGCTGATGCGATTCGAAAGATTATCCCAAATATTTCGGATGAAGAAGCAGAAAAATTACATATTCCTGTATATGACGAAACAGATTACTATAATGATTTGATGAGAGTGACAGAAGGTAAAAGTGACCCAGTACTAGCTAATCATTTAACGGCAAATTCTTATGAAACGATTGCATGGATGCAAAGCCATGGGGTTGAATTCGAACTGAATTATGAAAATCAATCGTTTGAGAAAGAGGGGAAGTTCCATTTTTGGGGCGGACTGCCGGTAAAAACACATAATAAAGGGGTAGGGCTTGTCAAGCGATTAAATGAACGGGCCATTGAACTGGGGATAGACGTCTGGTATAGTTCTCAGGCCGTAAAGTTAATGACGGATCAGGGGCAGATTACAGGCGTGATCATCGAGAAGGGCGAAAGAACGATAACGGTCAATACAGAAAGCATTATATTGGCCTGCGGCGGGTTTGAAGCCAATAAGGACATGCGCACGCAATATATCGGGGATGAATGGGAAAAAGCGATCGTACGGGGTACAGAATATAATACAGGAGATGGCCTGGCCATGGCTTTAGAGATTGGTGCCCAGCGATACGGAGACTGGTCGAGCTGCCATTCAATAGGAACGGATTTACATGCCCCGAAAGTGGGTGATTTTAATAAGCCTGGTGATATATACAAAAAATCATCCTTCCCGCTCGGACTTTTGATCAATAAGGATGGAAACCGCTTTGTTGATGAGGGAGCAGACTTCCGAAATTATACGTATGCGAAATATGGCCGTGAAGTATTGAAACAGCCAGGCCATATTGCCTTCCAATTATTTGACGCCCAAGTATATCCGATGCTTCGCAAGGAGTATACATTGGAGGAAGCCACCGTTTTGGAAGGCAATACCCTGGAAGAGTTGGCTGATAAAATGGGAGTCAACAAGGTGCAATTTCTGAAAACGATCCAAGAGTACAATGAAGCAGTGCAGGAAGGGGAATACAATCCGACAGTGAAAGACCAGAAAGGGACGGTCGGCATTACGCCGCCAAAAACAAACTGGGCTTTGCGTATGGAAATGGGCCCTTTTTATGCCTATCCGGTGACTTGCGGCATTACTTTCACTTTTGGCGGACTGCGTGTAAATACGGAAGGAGAAGTACTGAGCCAAGAGGGAACACCGATTGCGGGGCTATATGCAGCGGGAGAAATGGTTGGCGGAATCTTCTTTGGAAATTATCCCGGCGGGTCTGGCCTTATGTCAGGCGCTGTCTTCGGGAAAGTGGCTGGGGAGTCTGCAGCTGACCATTCTCTAAAGAAACAGAAGGATCCAGTGCAATAAAGTTGTCCATAAAACAAAAATAGCCCCTGCTGCTGCGGAGGGCTATTTTTTTTGCTGGAAATTGTGTTCATTCTATTTAAAAAGTATTCCATATAGGCCGAACGTCTCTGTTTTGTTAAAATGGTGCAAAACTTGGCCGATTGTCCGATATGTAGAATAAGAGAAAGTGATCGGAGCGTGTATTCATGCAAATTCTTCAAATGATGAATCAAATGATGAATCAGGCAGGTGCTAAGGCAGAGGCGCCAAAAGCAGGGGATATGGTTCAGCTGACGGTAAAGGAAAGGGTCAGTGACACGGAAGCTGTTGTTTCCATAAATGGCAGTCTTGTGAAGGTGAAATTCGAGGGCGGTGTTCCAAAGGATGACCGCCTTTCTGTGGCCATAAGCGGCACGTCTGAAGACGGCCAACTGATTGTACGGGTCGCGGAACAAAAAGTGCCGGATAGTGCCAGTCAACGCAATGTGCCGGCAAATGTCCTGGATCATCAAACAAGTGAGGCGGTCCGGGAATTCAAAAGCCGCGGAATGGAAGTGACGAAGGAAAATGTTACGGCCATTAAAGCCTACTTATCAGAAGACAGCGGAACAATCGAGGAAAAAATGAAAACTATCAAGCTGATGGCGGAAAAGGGGATTCCGTTTACGCTGGCAGCCGTAAAAGCTGTAACAGAAGCGATGAACGGCAATCCTCTTCCTGTCTTGATGGAGGAAATTGAATCTATCATCAAGCTGTCTGAAAGCAGCAAAGAATCCAAGCCAGCTCCCGATTTGCCGGTGCTAAAAGACTCCGTGAAAATGGCAGATTCCGCTGTTCCTAGTCAGAAACCTATTTTCGCTGACCATCCACAGGCTCCGAAAGATCCAGTGAAAATGATGGATAGCCAGAAGTCTGTTCTGGCAGATGATCCAGAACCCTCTCCGCTTTTAGCTGGAGATGATGACCCGGAAAACACTCCGGAAGCTACTAAAAGATTCCTTGTTAAGGAACCGCTAACGGAAGTGAATCGATATATATTCAATGGGAAGGAAGCCGACTCCGCGATTAAGCTGCCAGTAAGAAGGGATGTGTCAGAATCGGTTCCTAATTTACGGGCTCCAAAAGATCCAGTGAAAATGATGGATGCCGCAGCCCCTAGTCAGAAGCCCATTCTGGCAGATGATCCAGAGTCATCTCCGCTTATACCGGAAAACGCCCCGGAAGCTACTAAAGCATTCTCTGTGAAGGAACCGTTAATGGAAGCGAATCGATATATATTCAATGAAAAGGAAGTCGATTCCTTGAGTAAGCTGCCGGAAAGAAATACCAAGTCAGAACCCGCTCCCGATTTATGGGCTCCAAAAGATCCAGTGAAAATGATGGATGCTCAAGTCCCTGGTCAGAAGCCCATTCTGGCAGATGATCCAGAGCCATCTCCGCTTATACCGGAAAATGAGAGCCTGGAAAACGAGATAGCGACAAAAGCAGTTCCTATGAAAGAACAGCTGACCGAAGCGGAACGATATTTAATTAATGAGACCGTTCAAGCTTTGCCGCTGGATTCTAAAAATATCCTCGTGACAGAGATCAGTGAGAAGCTGTCCCAAATGGCGATTGATTTTAAGAAAGTGAAACAGGAAGTCACCCGGAATTTGGATAATACGCTCCACTTATTAGAAAGTCCTAAAATTCCGCAGGCGAATGTAAAGCAAATCATCGATTCTACCATTCATAAGCTGGATAAAGCGATTATGCAAAGTGATTTTCTTCTATATGCTGATATGAAAACAGAGAAGAACATGCTGCAGGCCTCCTCACGGCTGGCAGAAGCAAAGAGCCTTTTAGCCAAGGGGGAAGTGAACCAGGCTCATCAAATCGTCAAAGAAGTGAAGACTCAAATCGAGTCGCTGATTTTCAAGCCTTCTGTGGCAAAGGTACAGCATTATGTGTCTGTGAAGGCGTTCGAAGGGGCATCACCGGCCCAGCAGGTATCGGCTTTCATGCAGCAAGTATCAAAGCCGTTTGCTGAAAATAATCCTTCTGCCCGGCAAACATTTGAACTGGTCCGCAGTCTTGGACTGACGCATGAAACGGATGCTGTTTCATCCATGATGAAGCAAGCCGGCAGTCAGGATCAGGGACAAAGGAACCCCCAGCAGGAAAACTTGAAATCGGCATTAATGCGGCTGATGGGGGATGAGGAAACTAAACCTCAGCTGCACCAAAAGGCTGAACAGGTGCTGAACCAGATTACAGGGCAGCAGCTGCTTAATAAGCAAGACACCTCCGGTCAGCAAAACTTATTCTTCCAGCTCCCGCTTTTACTCGATAAGCAAGTGGAGAATGTGAAGATTTATATTCAGTCCCGCAAGAATGGGGAAAAGGTAGATTGGGAGAACTGCAGTTTGGTGTTCTCTTTGGAAACGAAGAAACTGGGAGAAGTGGGCGTAGTCCTTACCGCCGCTAATCGGAATGTCAGTCTAACGTTTCAAAATGACAAGGACAAGCTTGAGAAAGCGGTTGAGGAAATGACGGAAGTGACCAAGGAACGTTTTAAGGAAATTGGCTATCAGTTACAGTCATTAGGAACAAAGCCAAGCTCTTCCCAAAGCAGTGATCTTCAGCCGCCAAAACAGCCTATTTCCCGCCATATACCGGCTGTTCAAAAGTCGGAGAAAGGGTTTGATTTCACGATATGAGAAATATATCCTATTTTAACCCGAAAAAAGCGAGGCAGCTAAATGGAGCTTCTGCTGCCCTTGTAAAATATGAGACCCCGGATGCTTCTCCGACGGTCGTAGCCCAAAGTTCAGGACAATTGGCCGTAAAAATGCTGGAAGAAGCCCGGCGGAACGGAATAGAAGTCCAGTCGGATGCATCCTTATTAGGAACCCTTTTAAATATAGACCTGGGAGAATCAATTCCTCCCCAGCTCTATGCAGCCATCGCGGAAATATTGATTTTACTGGAAGAAATCGAGAAAAAATATTAAAATAGCTGGACATAAACAAAAGGTAAAGGTGATGCAATTTGGAAATACAGCGTGTAACAACGTCTTCATTGCCAAAAATGAGTAATACGGAGGAAACGGCTAAAAGCTCTGTGCATTTTCAGTCCGTAATGAACACCACACGAAATAATGTGACGTATGAACGGTTAAGCAAAAAGTTTGCGGCATTGGAAACTCAGGGGGAGAAGCTGGCGGACAACCAGACGGTTGAAAACCTAAGAAAATATAAGAAGATGCTGAAGGATTTTATGGATGATGCCCTTCAGAACGGGCTGGAGCTTCAGGAACAGCGCGGTTTTAATCAGCGCGGATCGACCAAGATGTATAAGCTTGTGAAGGAAGCGGATAGGAAAGTGGTGGAACTGACGAATCAGGTGCTGGGACAGGAAAAGGACGGACAGAGCATCTTGAGTCTGGTTGGCGAGATAAAAGGAATCATCATAAATTTATATACGTAGCCCATCCAAGCCGGAGAGGGCTTTTTCTTTGCCTTTTTTCCTAAATGTTCGCTGTCTGATTCCGATATAAGAAATAACAAACCTTATCTGGAGGGAAAAGGCATGCTGGAGAAATTATCGACGAATATCCTTTCCTCACAGCTTAGATCAGCTATCTCAGAAGGAGTTCATTCGTATTATCAAAGAGAAATCGAAGCTCTTCAAAATACTGAAGAAAGCGGCGAACAGCCGACAGCCGCTGAGGTGAAAGGAATCATCGACAGCATGAATCTATTTCTGGAGCCTACTGAAACATCTGTACGCTTTGAATATCACGAAAAGCTGCATGAGTATTACGTGAAGGTTGTAGATAAGAATACAGAAGAAACGATCCGGGAAATTCCCCCGAAGAAATTACTGGACTTTTATGCAGCCATGACCGAATTTGTCGGGATCATGGTGGATGAAAAAAGATAAGCAGGTGAAAAAATGGTACGTGTCAGCGGATTGGCAAGCGGAATGGATATAGATGAAATTGTAAAAAGCATGATGCAAGCGGAACGGGTTCCGCTTGATAAATTAAATCAAAAGAAAACCTATACAGAGTGGCAGCGTGATGACTATCGGGCCATCAATTCCTCTTTACTGGAATTGGACACATTAATTCGGGACGGAATTGGCAAACAGGCTTCTTTTATTAAGAAAACCGTGTCAGTTTCTGATCCAAATGCTCTTTCGATAAAAAATATTAATTCCACTTCTGATTTCTCCGGAACGATGGAAGTAAAGAACCTGGCTGTATCAGCCATGATGAAAAACAGTGAAAAGCTCAGCATCGATCCTGCCGTAAAGCTGCTTGCGGACGGAGCGGCAGCACAGGAGATTTCCATACAGGCAATCGATAAAAATGGCGTGCTCGGTGAAAACAAGAAAATTACGATTACGGCAGATGATACACTGAACAGCCTCATCACGAAAATCAATTCGAACACCGATGTAACAGCGTTTTATGATCAGCAGTCCGGTCAACTCTCCTTTACCGCCAAAAATACCGGCGATATTGCAGATGGAGCAGAGATCAAGCTGACCGGTGATTTCTTTGCCAATACATTAAAGATGGATGCGGATAACCAAACGGCAAATGGGACAGCTGGAGTGAATGCGACGGTTGTCTATAATGGCCTGGAAATCAGCCGCAGCTCCAATGTAATTAATTTGAATGGCGCAGAATTCACTTTAAAAGCCAAAACTGACGGACCAGTGACATTTTCTTCAACGGCAGATGTGGATGCGATTTTGGATACGGTCACGCAATTTGTCAGCAAATACAATGAACTGATTGCCAAAATTAAAGACAAAACCAGTGAAACGAAATACCGTGATTTTGCTCCGCTGACAGCCGAGCAGAAGAAAGAGATGTCAGAAGATGAGATAAAGCTGTGGGAAGAAAAAGCGAAGAGCGGAACATTAAAAAATGACTCCACACTGTCAAACCTCCTGACAACGATGCGTTCTTCTCTTTATACTTCAGTCAGCGGCATATCCGGCACGAATGCGTTAAGTAAAATCGGCATTACTACGACAAGCAATTATTTGGAAGGCGGAAAGCTGACCATTGATGAAGATAAACTGCGTGCTGCTATATCGGAGGATCCGAATGCGGTTTACCAGTTGTTTATGGCAAACGGTACAGAAAAAGGTGAAATGGGACTTGCCCGGCGGCTGCGGAGTGACCTGGACGGTGCGATGAAGGCCATTACGGAAAAAGCAGGGAAGGCCTCATCTGTAAATAATACCTTTACCATCGGAAAACAGCTGAACGGTCTGGATACAAGTATATCGGCCTTTGAAGACAGGCTGGCTAAGCTTGAAACTCGTTATTACAGCCAATTTACGGCGATGGAACAGGCAATTCAGAAAGCGAACAGCCAAAGTACATCCTTATCATCCTATTTCAGCAGTTAACAAACAGGAAGGAAGTTTTTAAAGATGGCTCTCAATAATCCATATCAATCGTATCAAAAGAATTCTGTGACTACAGCTTCTCCCGGCGAACTGACGCTCATGCTTTATAATGGCTGCCTGAAATTCATTACTTTCGGTAAAAAAGCCATTGAAGCAGGAGACATAGAAGCGAGGAATACAAATATCATCAAAGCACAAAACATTGTTCAAGAGTTAATGGTTACCCTCAATATGAAGGTTGACGTATCGAAAAATATGATGAGTTTATATGATTACATGAACCGTCGATTGATTGACGCCAATGTAAAAGGCGATATCAGAGCACTTGAAGAAGTGGAAGGGTTGATTACTGAATTCCGGGACGCCTGGAAAGAAGTAATCCAGATCAACCGCAAAAAGCAATTTTCTGACAGCGGACAGATATAAGATGCTTCAGGACTTTTATCGAAAGACGGTCGAATTGCTGCACGTATTAAAAGACAAACAAGTAGAGCGCGAGGACAGAATCACCCGCATCACCCAACTGATTGACCAGCGGGAGAAACTGTTATCCGGCATACAGCCTCCCTTCAGTGCTGAAGAGAAACAGACGGGAAGCCGGTTAATCGAGCTGAATCAGGAGGTTGACCGCCTGCTGTTGCTTGAAAAGAAGGCCATCCAGCGTGACATAAACGGACTGAACAAAAAGAAAAATATGTCGAATAAATATGCGAATCCGTACAGGGATCTTTCAGTGGACGGCGCTTTTTATGACCGGCGAAATTAGGAGAACGTATGCAAGCTCTGACAGAAAACCATTTTCTGCTTTTTTACGACATTTATGAGCTTATTTTGACACTCGAAGAAACCTTTCAATATATTGCTGAGCATTTTAACCAGCTGTCATTAGAAGAGGAAGAAGTTCTATTGAGAAAAATCCTTCAGGCATTTGGGGGATTGGAGCAGGCCGAACGTCGTTTGGAGGAAATGGAAGATGTACTGCAGCTGCCCCCTTTTTCTCCGGTACTGGACGAAGTAGAAAGGCTGGGCTGGTATTTTGGAAATGCAGAAGCAAGAAGATTGGCCGTAAGGGACAGATTATTGTCTGTCTTTACGGAATGGGCGGAAGCAGCCAAGGATCACATCCGTCCGATCATCATATCGTAGCAATTTCTGAATAAGATAGATGTACACAGCATAATAAAGAGGTGGAGAAAAGTTACTTTTCTTTGCCTCTTTTTTGTTAGAAACCGATAAAAATTGCCGGACAAATGTTTTACAAAAACTTTATGCTCCCACGGGAAGCAAGCAGCATGAAAAGAAAGTCCCCTCTACAATCACAGTGTTAAAGGAACATTGTAATTCACTGATGACATGGAAAACTAAGTCATTTAAAGCGAAGGAGAACAGTAAATTCATTTAAGGTGTTATTGACCATTTATGACAAAAAACGATAGAAGATTGGAACGATGGGTGCGAGACTCCAGCGGGATCAGCGAGCCGGAAAAGATCCAGCCGCGGAGGCTTGGCGCCCGCCCGCACAAAGTGAGCACTCGCCAGCGGATATCAACTGCTTCTCGTTATCAATCTATCTGTTCATCTGTTATACTGAGGGCAAGAAAGGATCTTCTCTTTCTAAACTTCCGACAGGCCGTTTGCAAATTCGACATATTTTTCTCCGGTTTAATGGAGGGAAAAGGAAGGGTATTGTAGAATCTACTAATTGTAAAGCATGTGTTAAGCAATTATTAAAGGAGGACTCACTTTATGGATTACAACGTACGCGGTGAAAACATTGAGGTAACTCCAGCAATTCGAGAATACGTAGAAAAGAAGATTGGAAAGCTAGAACGATATTTTGCTAACACACCGGATGCAACCGTCCAGGTGAACCTAAGGGTGGATAAGGAAGCAGCTAAGGTTGAAGTGACGATTCCTATGAAAAATCTTGTACTCCGCGCCGAAGAGGAACACCCTGATATGTATGCAGCCATTGATTTAATTAACGATAAATTGGAACGGCAGATCCGTAAACATAAAACAAAGATTAACCGGAAGCTTAGAGGAAGCAATACACCGCCTGAACTCTTTGCAGCCGCTGCTGCCGAAACGGCTGAGCCGGAAATCGAGGAAGAAGAAAGCGACCTGGAAGTTGTCCGCAACAAGCGTTTCGATCTGAAGCCGATGGACAGTGAAGAAGCGATTCTGCAGATGAACTTGCTGGGCCATAACTTCTTCGTTTATACCAATGCAGAAACGAATTCAACGAATGTCGTATACCGCCGCAAGGATGGCCGATACGGACTGATCGAACCGAATTAAGAACCTTGCACAGCCTGATTAAAAACCGGGCTGTGTTTTTTCCTTTTTAGTGAAAAAAGTACAAATCTCGAGCAAGATGTAGTAAATTGTATGAAAAGGAGGAATTTTCATGCAATTTGATCATTTAATGCAGCCGTATGCCAGCAAGCGATCTGCGGTCATGGCGAAGAACGGGATGGTGGCTACCTCACAGCCTCTTGCGGCGCAGGCTGGTTTGGATATGTTAAAAAAAGGCGGAAATGCTGTAGATGCAGCAATTGCCGCGGCGGCCGCTTTGACGGTAGTGGAACCTACTTCCAATGGAATTGGCGGGGATGCTTTCGCCCTTGTTTGGATGAAGGGGGAACTGTATGGACTGAATGCGAGCGGCCCTTCTCCCCGGTCTATCTCTATTGAAGCTGTAAAGGAAAAAGGACATGAAAGCATGCCCGCACACGGTTGGATTCCGGTGACAGTCCCTGGAGCTCCGGCCGCATGGGCAGAACTTTCCCGTAAGTTCGGGAAGCTCCCTTTTCAAGAGGTATTGGAGCCGGCTATTCTATATGCAGAACAAGGCTATCCGCTGACGCCCATTCTCGGAAAAAACTGGGAGGCAGCCTATCAAAAATACAGCCAGCTGCTGACAGCTGATGAATTTCAGTCTTGGTTTGATACGTTTGCACCAAAAGGAAGAGCTCCGAAAGTCGGCGAAGTATGGAGTTCTCCGGGGCATGCATCCACCCTCCGCTCCATTGCGGAAACGAAAGGAGAAAGCTTTTACCGCGGAGATCTGGCTGATCAAATCGATGCATTTTCGAAGCGGTATGGCGGCTTTCTATCGAAAGAAGACCTGGCGGCTTATAAGCCGGAATGGGTCAAGCCCATTTCAGTGAAGTACCGAGGTTATGATGTATGGGAAATTCCGCCGAACGGCCAAGGTCTGGTTGCCCTGCTTGCTTTGAATATTGTGAAAGGCTATGAATTTGGCGAGAAGGATACAGTGGATACATATCATAAACAAATGGAAGCGATGAAGCTTGCTTATACAGACGGCCAGGCCTATATCACAGAACCTTCGGATATGAAAATGACAGCAGATATGCTGCTTACGGAGGAGTACGGGGAGGCCAGAAGAAAGGAAATCGGAGATCGAGCCCTGAATCCGGCTCCTTATCAGCTGCCTCGCGGGGGAACCGTTTATTTGGCAGCAGCCGACAGCGAAGGGAATATGGTTTCCTTTATTCAAAGTAATTATATGGGATTCGGCTCAGGACTTGTCGTTCCGGGAACAGGTATCAGTCTTCAGAACAGAGGGCATGATTTTTCTTTGAATCCTGATCATCCGAATGCACTGAAGCCAGGGAAAAAGACATTCCATACCATCATCCCTGGTTTTCTGACAAAGGGGGGACGGGCAGTTGGTCCGTTTGGAGTCATGGGCGGATACATGCAGCCCCAAGGTCATATGCAGGTGATTATGAATACGATCGATTTTCAGCTGGATCCGCAAGCAGCCTTGGATGCGCCCCGCTGGCAGTGGATCGAGGGGCGGAGGATTCAGGTGGAACCGGAATTTCCAAACCATCTGGCCCTGGCCTTAAGCCGAAAGGGACACCGGATTGAAAGAGCGCTCGACACAGGCAGCTTCGGGCGCGGCCAAATCATTTGGCGGCATCCGGAAACAGGCGTCCTGATGGGCGGGACGGAATCAAGAACAGATGGCAGTATTGCAGCCTGGTAAGCTTATGTAAGGCACCGAGATCATTTCTCGGTGCCTTTTTTACTGGAAAGGAACAAGATCGTTAAGTGGCTTCTTTTTTAAAAACTAAATTTTCTTAAAACTTATAAAAATGGAAGAATTTAAGTAAAAAAGCGAGAGAAATTACTTTTTACCTGGTAAAATTGGCTTATTTTATGTTTTGAATCTGCTGGAAATCTTTATATAATAAATTCACTATTAAGAACAAAACGATAAAGGAGATGCCTATGTTTCAAAAAAATTGTTATACATGCAATCGTCCTTCTTTTAGCAGCGATGATCGGGGACAATGGGTTTGTCCATCCTGCGGAAAAGATTTAAGCAGCCAGCGTGCTTTTGAGTCTGGCGGTGTTCCTTCTTTTTTTTCTTCTCTGCTCCCCTATTTAAAATATAAAAATACAAAATAACTGCAATAAAAGTCGAGAAAGGGTAAAATGGGTATTTGGAAATAGGATTTTGGAAAAAAATCCATATATATATCTTATTGAAATCAGTGACAGATTCCAACAAAGCTAGACAAGAAGGATGGTTTATAATTCAAACAGAATATAAATGTACATAACTTATAAAGAGATTCCTGTAAAAAGTCTATATAAAGTTGGAGGGAGAGCTATGGAAGGGGAAACACTCGATTGTGAATGGGTAGAGTTAATCTTGAGGGCGAAGAAAATCGGATTTACATTTGAAGAAATCAGGAAGTTTCTGCAGGGAGAATATGAAGATAACGGTACAAAGAACAGCTAGAATAATAGAGTAAAGCCCATCTTAACAGGGGTGTAAAGCCATAGTTTGATGGGCGTATAATTGCGGTAAATCACTGCTCATTTTGTTTCTTCCATTTATTAAATTCAAGGAACTCTCTAAATTGTTCTTTTGAAACACCGGAATTCATGGCTTCCTCCACAAGTTTCATCCACTCGGAATCCAAGAATTCTTTCTTTGGAGTGTCATACAGCAGAGCATCAACAGGGACTCCCAGCACCGAAGATATCTTTTCGAGAAATTGAATAGAAGGATTTTGCTGAAGGTTGCGTTCCAGAGAACTTAAGTAGGATTTAGCAACCCCCGCCCGGTCAGCCAACTCTGTCATGGACATTTTTCTTTCTTCTCTTAACTTTTTTACACGTTCGCCAATCATTATGTACTACACCTCGAAATCTTCTATAATCTATCACTTTTATCGGATTAAATTTGTAAAATTGCAGGAACCCTGCTTTCTATTATCTATTTATCCATGATCCTCCCCTTATTTTACAGTTTGCCTGTTTTTTTATCCATTCTTTTCTAGAAATTCCTCCCTTCCCTTTTTCCTGGAAAGTGACCGTAAGTTGTACGTGAAGCCTATCAGTGGTAATATTAAGGATATTATTCTTTTGAGAATACCATTTTTGTCGGTTGAATAAATGTGTTTTCTAGCTTAGATAATTCTTAAATAGAGGAGCGTTATTAAATGCTTAATATTTTAAATAAAGTGTTTGACCCGAATAAGCGGGAAATCAAGCGGCTGGAAAAAGTGGCCGATCAAGTAGAAGCATTGGCTGATCAGATTTCCGCTCTGTCGGATGATGAATTGCGCGGGAAAACGGAGGAGTTCAAAGTCCGCTATCAAAACGGCGAAACAGTGGATGACTTGCTTGTCGAAGCATTTGCGGTTGTCCGCGAAGGGGCTAAGCGGGCGCTTGGCATGTTCCCGTTCAGAGTCCAAATCATGGGCGGCGCTGCTCTTCATGACGGCAATATCGCTGAGATGAAGACAGGGGAAGGTAAAACACTGACATCTACGCTTCCTGTCTATCTGAATGCTCTGACTGGAAAAGGGGTGCATGTTGTGACAGTCAATGAATACCTCGCTCACCGGGATGCGACTGAGATGGGCCAGCTATTTGAATTTCTTGGATTGACGGTCGGCCTTAATTTAAACAGCCTGTCTAAAGAAGAAAAGCAGGCTGCCTATAACGCTGATATCACATATAGCACGAATAATGAATTAGGATTCGATTACCTGAGAGATAACATGGTGCTTTACAAAGAACAGATGGTACAGCGTCCTTTGCATTTTGCGGTGATTGATGAAGTGGACTCCATCTTAATAGATGAAGCGAGGACACCGCTGATTATTTCCGGATCAGCTCAGAAGTCAACTCAGCTGTATATTCAGGCGAATGCTTTTGTCAGAACTCTTCAGAAGGATACGCATTATACGCTCGATGAGAAAACGAAAAGCGTGCAGCTGACAGAAGAAGGAATTAACCGGGCAGAAAAGGCCTTCAATATAGATAACCTGTTTGAATTAAGCAATGTCTCCTTAAATCATCATATAAATCAGGCTCTAAAAGCCCATGTGACCATGCATCTTGATGTGGATTATGTGATTCAGGACGGTGAGATTGTCATCGTCGATCAGTTCACAGGCCGGTTGATGAAGGGACGCCGGTACAGTGAAGGTCTTCACCAGGCGATTGAGGCGAAAGAAGGCCTGGAAATTCAGAATGAAAGCATGACGCTTGCGACCATCACGTTCCAAAACTATTTCCGGATGTACGAAAAGCTATCCGGTATGACAGGAACCGCGAAAACGGAAGAAGAGGAATTCAGAAACATCTATAATATGAATGTTATTGCCATTCCTACAAATAAGCCAATTGCCCGTGTTGACGAAGCGGATCTTATCTATGCGAGCATGGACGGAAAGTTCAGAGCCGTCGTAGAGGATATCGCAGAGCGTTATGAAAAGGGGCAGCCTGTTCTTGTCGGTACGGTTGCCATTGAAACATCGGAAATCATTTCCGAATATCTTCATAAAAAAGGAATTCCGCATAATGTCTTGAATGCGAAAAATCATGAGCGGGAAGCGGACATTATTGCAAACGCCGGCAACCAAAAAGCAGTGACCATTGCAACAAACATGGCCGGACGCGGAACGGACATCAAGCTTGGGGAAGGTGTCAAGGAATTGGGCGGCCTGGCCGTAATCGGTACAGAACGTCATGAAAGCAGACGGATCGATAACCAGCTGCGCGGACGTTCCGGACGTCAGGGAGATCCGGGTATCACTCAGTTCTACCTCTCCATGGAAGATGAATTGATGCGCCGATTTGGCTCCGATAATATGAAGAATATGATGGCCCGCCTCGGTATGGATGATACGCAGCCAATTCAGAGCCGGATGGTTACCAGAGCAGTGGAATCTGCACAGAAACGGGTAGAAGGTAATAACTTTGATGCCCGTAAGCAGCTTCTTCAATATGATGATGTCCTTCGCCAGCAGCGCGAAGTGATTTATAAGCAGCGATTCGAAGTGATTGAAAATGAGAATCTCCGTGATGTCGTAGAAAGCATGCTGACTTCTTCTATCCAGCGAAATATTGCCGTTTTTGCACCGATGGGCGACGAAGAGAACTGGAATCTCCAAGGGCTCATCGACTATGTACACGGCAACCTGTTAGATGAAGAGTCGATCAGCAAGGCTGATTTGGAAGGCAAAAATGAAGATGAAATGTTCGATATCATTTTTGACAAGGTCAAAGCGGTCTATGATGCAAGAGAAGTGGAACTTTCCTCAGAGCAGATGCGTGAATTTGAAAAAGTCATTGTCCTGCGTGCGGTTGACAGCAAATGGATGGATCATATTGATGCAATGGATCAATTGCGCCAAGGAATCCATTTGCGTGCTTATGGACAGATCGATCCTCTTCGGGAATATCAGTCTGAAGGGTTCGCGATGTTTGAAGCGATGGTTGCTTCCATGGAGGATGAAGTTGCAAAATATATTATGAAAGCAGAAATCCGCAACAACCTTGAGCGCCAAGAGGTAATCAAAGGACAAGCCGTTAATCCGAAAAGTGAGGAAGACGGAAAGGTGAAGAAAAAGCCCGCACGTAAAAGAGATGATACGCGCAGGAATGCACCTTGCCCATGCGGAAGCGGAAAAAAGTATAAAAACTGCCACGGCAATCTGGTATGATCGGATAAAAAGGCGGAGACTTTCCGCCTTTTTCAAAGCTGTTTGAAGGGACAGGGCGTGAAGTATGCAGGCATCTGCAGAAATCAGCGCCCCGTTTTCACGTAATATAGCCTTTAAATGAGATTTGCACCGGGCTCTTTTTTTGCATATAGTTAAGGGAATGAAGAAGAGTCAAACAGATTTAAGTAAAGAACATACCCATCCGTTATCAGGGTGGCTTTCTAATAATTTACGAGGTGAATGATATGGAATTAGCAGAAATTAGAAATGAGCTCGAAAAAACAGCTAAGCGATTAGCGGACTTTAGGGGGTCTCTTTGACTTAGATGAAAAAGAGGCTCGCATTGCAGAACTGGAAAATGAAATGACCGATCCGGATTTCTGGAATGATCAGCAAAAGGCACAAACGGTTATTAATGAGGCGAATGCGCTGAAGGATGCCGTGAATCAGTTGGCAGAAATGACAGAAACGTATGAGAATCTGGATTTGACTTACGAGTTGGTGAAAGAAGAGGACGACGCGGATCTTCGCAGCGAACTGGAAGAAGAAATCCTTGCTTTAGGCGAAAAGATGAATGATTTTGAACTTCAGCTTTTATTAAGTGAAGAATATGATAAGAATAATGCCATTCTTGAGCTTCATCCGGGTGCAGGCGGAACGGAGTCACAGGATTGGGGCTCTATGCTTCTTCGTATGTATACACGCTGGGCAGAAAAGAAAGGCTTTAAAGTGGAGACACTCGATTACCTTCCTGGAGATGAAGCGGGTATTAAAAGCGTTACCCTGCTGATTAAAGGACACAATGCGTATGGGTATCTGAAAGCGGAAAAGGGCGTTCACCGTCTTGTCCGCATTTCTCCGTTTGATTCATCAGGCCGCCGTCACACTTCTTTTGTTTCATGTGATGTTATGCCTGAATTCGATGATAATATTGAAGTGGATATCCGGACAGAGGATTTAAAAATTGATACGTATCGGGCAAGCGGCGCGGGCGGACAGCATATTAACACCACTGACTCTGCTGTACGGATTACCCATATCCCAACCGGCGTAGTCGTGACATGCCAATCAGAGCGGTCACAGATTAAAAACAGAGCACAGGCTATGAACATGCTGAAGTCAAAGCTGTATCAGCGTGAAATTGAACTGCAGCAGGCGCAGCTGGATGAAATCCGCGGCGAACAGAAAGAAATTGGCTGGGGCAGTCAAATCCGTTCTTACGTGTTCCATCCTTATTCCATGGTCAAAGATCATCGAACAAGTACGGAAACAGGTAACGTGCAGGCTGTTATGGATGGAGACATTGATCCATTTATTGATGCTTATTTACGGACTAAAATTTAATCTTCTTCATCTTCTTCTGAGAGGGGAAGATTCAGGCGGCAAACCAACTCCTGCAGAGGGGTGTGTTTGCCGCCTTTTTATTTTGGAACGGCAAACAAATAAAGCGGGTAGGGCATTATTCATGGTATGCGGGCCTTCATCCTATTAGTCCTTTATTGCTTTATCTGAGTATCGTTTACGTAAATAGGACGGGATGCTATACTACCTTCGGTTGAATAATAAGAAAAATGACATTTAATGAGAGCCCTCACTGAAGGGTGCTTAGCAATCTCCAAAAGGATTCATTTTTTATGCTGTAAATGAATTGCAGCCGGAAACGTCTAAAGGAATTTTTGCCTGTGAGCTGGGAGGAAGAATGATGAGAAAAAGGTACAAAGAACCGAAACATCCCATTATTGAGAAACTGACAGAATATGGCTGGGTATTAGCCGGCTCTGCCATTATTGCGGTTGCTTTTAATGTATTCCTGCTGCCTAATCAAATTGCATCAGGCGGAGTAAGCGGGATCAGTACGATTTTAGTTTCAGTTTTTGGCTGGGAGCCGGCTTACATACAATGGGCATTTAATATTCCACTCTTTATTTTGGGCTTGCTCCTGCTGGGCATGCAGTTTGGGGCCAAGTCTCTTGTAGGCACCCTGTTTTTGCCTTTTGTCGTGTATTTGACAAGAAGCTGGGAAGCGTGGACCACGGATGCTCTTCTGGGAGCCATTTGCGGCGGAATTGGTGTGGGCCTTGGTCTTGGAATTGTTTTTCGGGGCAAAGGATCGACGGGCGGAACAGACCTTGCTGCCCAAATCATTCATAAATATACCCATTTATCTTTGGGGACCTGTGTCGCGATGATTGATGGCTTGATCGTTCTGAGTGCAGCCGCTGTTTTCGACATTGAAAAAGGGCTGTATGCGCTGATTGGCCTGTACGTAACAAGTAAAACGATTGATCTTGTTCAAATTGGCTGGAAGCGGTCGAAGATGGCGCTTATTATCACCAATAACGAATTAGAAGTGAAGGATGCAATTATCTATGAGCTGGACAGAGGGGTAACCAGGCTGTCCGGACAAGGCGGTTTTACGGATGATGCCCGGCCGATTCTTATGTGCGTCATTGATCAGTCAGAATTCACTAAATTGAAACAATTAGTGAAATCAGTTGACCCAAAAGCATTTGTCGTCGTTATGGATGCCTCGGAAGTACTTGGAGAAGGGTTCAAACACACTTGATTGCTAAAAATGTTGGTATACTGTGAATATTGTGAGCAAAGACAGAAAGGAGCAGATCAATGAAAAAGAAACTAATCACGTTACTTCTTGGAACGTCCCTTGCTTTGGCTGCCTGCGGAGGCGGGGAAGATTCCGCGAAAAATGAAGAATCATCAGGAACCTCCAATAATTCCGCTGTTTCTGATGGAAGTGCCGGGGCAAAAATCTATGAAAATAAATGCATGTCCTGCCACGGAGGAAATCTGGAAGGCGGGGTTGGTCCTGATTTAACGGATGTCGGGTCAAGAATGTCGAAAGAAGAAATTGAAAAAATTATCGAAGAAGGGGAAGGAGCCATGCCTGGAGGCCTGCTGGAAGGCGAAGCGCTGGAACAGACAGCAAAGTGGCTTTCTGAAAAGAAGTAAAATCCCTCTTGATAAGGTGTTCTGCAGCGTCCCTGTGATAGGGGCGCTTCTCCTCTATTTATGTTCTTTATAAAGAAGAAATCCCTCTCTTACATTTACGCGATTCCTTTGAAATGAAACTGTAATATTAATATGCTTTTTTTGTCAAAAAATGATGTTATAATGTTTGTTGGTTACTTAAGAAGGGTAGATTATATAATTTTTTGTCGAATTAGTAGTAGTTAGCCAGAACAAGATTGATAGATTTTTTTCTATAAATGGTTGGGTGGTTTTTAAATGATAGAAATGATAGATGTGAAGAAGACGTATTCGAATGGCGTTTCGGCTATCAATGGTCTGAATGTCAAAATCAAGCCTGGTGAATTTGTATATGTCGTCGGCCAAAGCGGTGCAGGAAAATCGACATTCATTAAACTGATGTACCGGGAAGAAAAACCGACAAGCGGCAGTATCCTTGTCAATGGGCTGAATCTTACTAAACTTAGAAACTCTAAAGTTCCGTTATTCAGACGGAATATCGGGATGGTTTTCCAAGATTTTAAACTATTGCAGAATTATTCAGTATATGAAAATGTGGCTTTTGCGATGGAAGTTATTGAAAAAGACAAAGAATCCATTAAAACCCGCGTTATGGAAGTTCTTGATTTGGTGGGAATCAAGCATAAAGCAAGAATGCTTCCATCTGAGTTATCCGGCGGAGAGCAGCAGAGGGTGGCCATTGCCCGTTCGATTGTCAATGAACCCAAGGTAGTCATCGCTGATGAACCGACAGGAAATTTGGATCCGGAAACTTCATGGGAAATTATGAATATTTTCGAAACCATTAATAACAGCGGCACGACAGTCATTATGGCAACTCATAACAGAGATATCGTAAATAATATGAAACACCGCGTAATTGCTATAGAAGGCGGAAAAATTGTTCGTGATGAGCAGCAAGGAGATTATGGTTATGAAATTTAGAACATTGCTCCGGCACTTCCGTGAAAGTTTTAAAAACATCCGCCGAAACGGCTGGATGACCTTTGCTTCAGTTAGTGCAGTAACAGTAACATTAATTTTAGTCGGTGTATTTGCCGTCATCATGCTGAACCTTAATCATATGGCGAAAAATGTTGAAGATGATGTAGAAATCAGGGTGCATATCGACAATGCAGCAAATGATGCAGATAGAAAAGCGATAGAGGATAAACTGAATTCCTTGGCCGGTGTGCAAAACGTGACATTCTCTCCGAAGGAAAAAGAGCTATCGAACCTTATTTCTGATTTAGGAGAAAATGGAGATGTATTCAAACCATTCGAGCAGGATAATCCGCTTCGAGATGTGTTTGTGGTTACGACAAAAACTCCGGATGATGTGATCAGTGTTGCAAAAAAAGCAGAAAAATATAACTATGTACAAAGCGTTAAATATGGACAAGGATATGTTGAAAATCTCTTCAGCTTTGTGGATATAGCCAGGAATATTGGAATTGTCCTTATTATCGGCCTGCTATTCACAGCCATCTTTTTAATCTCCAATACTATTAAAATCACAATCATGGCCCGCAGGAAAGAAATCGAGATTATGCGGCTTGTCGGTGCGACCAATACATTCATCCGCTGGCCATTCTTCCTGGAAGGTTTATGGTTGGGCATACTCGGCTCTATTATTCCAATTGCACTCATTGCAGCAGGTTATAAGAAGCTTTACGAATATGCTACTCCGCAAATCACAATTGAATTCATTGAATTGCTTCCTTCGAGCCCATTCATCTATCAAATTGCTTTGATATTGATTGCAATCGGTGCCTTGATTGGGATATGGGGAAGTGTTATGTCCGTCCGCAAGTTCTTGAAAGTTTAATTGCCTCTCTCTCCCGGTGATCCGGGAGGGAATTTCTAATAAAATCCAAATTATGCTCTGTTGTGGGTGTAACTGAACGAGAGTTGCCTTTGACAACAAGTTCTACTACATATAGAAACAGAAGCCAGGGGAAGGGGAACAGCAGCTTGAATAAGAAAATTATCTCATTCAGTACAGCGATTTTGCTTGGACTGAGCAGTGTAGCAGCATTGCCGGTTGCAAAAGCAGAGTCCTTATCCGATTTAAATGATCAAAAGAATTCCATTCAGGAGAAACGTTCTAACGTAAATTCTGATATTAATAAGACAGATAAGAAGATTAATAAAATTGAATCTTCGAAACTGTCAGCAGAAGAACAGATTGAAGAATTATCAGCGAAAATTGATGAATCTAATAAGAAAATTGACGCAAAAAACGCAGAAATAGCAGCAACAAAGGAAGAAATTGAGAAACTGAAAAAAGAAATTGAAGTCATTAAAGAAAGAATTGAAAAAAGAAATGAAGTCTTGAAAGAGAGAGCCCTTTCTTTCCAAGAATCTGGCGGAAATGCCAACTATACAGCTGTTCTATTTGGATCATCCGATTTCAGTGATTTCATTGAACGTGTCGGAGCAGTGGCTACCATTGCCGAGGCAGACAGACAGATTCTGAAAGAACAGGAAGCTGATAAAAAGGCTTTGGAAGAAAAGCAGGCATCTGTAGAGGAGAAGCTTGCTAAGCTGGAAGATATGAAGAAAGAGCTTGAAGCAATCAAAGCAGATCTAAATGATCAAAAGAAAGAAAAAGATGCATTAGTAGAAAAACTGAAAGAACAGAAAAAACATGCGGAAGATGAAAAAATGAGTCTTCAAGAAGAAGAAGAGACTCTTGCAGCTCAGGAAAGTGCAGTTAAAGCTGCGATTGAACTGGAAAAAAGCAGACTTGCTGAGTTAGAAGCAGCCCGTAAAAAAGCAGCCGAAGAAGCGAAGAAGCGCGCAGCACAAGAAGCGGCCGCACAAAAAGCAGCAGAATCTCAGAAGAGTGCAAGCAGCAATTCAAGCAGCTCAGGCAGCTCAAGCAGCAGCGCACCTGTTTCTGCTGCACCAGCCGTATCATCTGGTATGTTCACAAACCCAAGTGCGGGTGTTGTAACATCTTCAATGGGCCCGCGCTGGAACAAGCAGCATGCAGGAATTGATATTGCGAAAGCTGGCACTGTGCCGGTTGTAGCAGCAGCTGATGGAGTAGTGAGCCGTTCTTATACTTCATCTTCTTACGGGAATGTTGTATTTATTACACACCGCATCAATGGTAAGACTTGGACAACTGTCTATGCGCACTTAAGACAAAGAATGGCAAGTCAAGGTCAAGTTGTAGCAAAAGGTCAGCAAATTGGAATCATGGGTAACACTGGTCACTCATTTGGCCAGCATTTACACTTCGAAATTCATAACGGCGAGTGGAATGCTGCAAAATCTAACGCAGTGAATCCATTAAACTACGTAAATTATTAATTAAATGATTTTAAATCAGTCAGGAGCTTGCTCCTGGCTGTTTTTTTGGGCTCTATACTATTTGTTGGGGTATCCATACAATTGTTTGCATAAAAAATGCACGCAAACATCCAATTCTTTTATACTTGAGTTGCCTAGAAACAAGTAGAGAATGGAGTTGCGTGCACATGAATTTTACCATGAATATTCCCGGTTTAAAAGGGGTTACCATTTTAAAAGTAGAGCAGGTGGAGGAAACGATGAGGGTATATGTGGAGATGGAACGCAGCCTCCAGCAGTGCCCTGACTGCGGAGCTCCCACCTCCCGTGTTCACGACTACCGGATCCAAAAGGTTAAGCACTTAAAGTGGTTTGAGAGGAAGACGGATTTATTCTACAAACGCAGACGGTATGTCTGTGCATGCGGGAAGCGTTTTTCGGAACAAAACCCGTTCGTACAGCGTTACCAGCGTACATCTATTGAATGGAATCAGGCCGTGGGCATACGGGCGATTAAAGGAAAGACCTTTAAAGAAACGGGGGAAACCTACGGTTCTTCGTCTTCTACTATTGTCCGCCGGTTTGACCGTTTGGCTCGGAGTGAAATACGTTCTGTGGAAAAGCTGCCTTCTGTGATTGCCATTGATGAGTATAAAGGAGATACACGAGAAGGAAAATACCAGCTCATCATTGCCGATGGAATCACCAAAAAGCCCTTAGATATCCTGCCTAATCGCTATAAGAATACGATTAAACACTATCTTCAAAAGTATGGGGACCAGGTTCAGGTGGTGATCATGGACATGAGCCATTCTTTTAAATCGGCGGTTCAAAGTGCCTTAGGCCGCCCTGTGATTGTGGCCGATCGCTTTCATTTCTGCCGGTATGTCTATTGGGCGCTGGACGGTGTCCGGAGAAGGGTACAGAAAGAGTTTCACCCGTATGACCGCAAGAAGTGCAAACGTATGAAGCATGTCTTTCACAAGGCCTCCGACCGCCTGACAGAAGAAGACAGATGGCATCTGCATCGTTATTTGGATATGTCGGAAGAGCTTAAAAAAGCGTACGAATTAAAGGAAACCTATCGTGGCTGGTTTGTTCAGGCGAAGGAATCTGGATCGGAAGATATAGGGAAGGTCAAACAGGGCCTGAGAGACTTTTATCGACGGGTCCAGGACTCTGGCATTCCTGAAATGGAGAAAGCCATTACCACGCTCCAAAATTGGCAGACAGAAATCTTAAACAGCTTTGTTTATGGGTATTCGAATGGTTTTTTAGAAGGGATCAACAATTCAACGAAGGTTCTTAAGCGAAATGCGTATGGATTCAGGAATTTCAGCCGTTTTCGGGCAAAAATATTATTAACCCATCAGTTTAAAGGAATTGGGATACATATTGGTTAGGGATGGCGATCAGTCGCCACCCCAACATTTGACGGAGAACCTTTTTTTGTGTCTTTTCGGTCTGGCAATCATTCGTCAGAGGGCGTTTTTCCTTCAGGATCTAGGCCACTCGCGGCTCGTCACTTTTCTCTCCTCATAATTTCAGAAAAGAAATCATATAGTGAAATAGATTGAAAGAGAAAAGGAGCGTAATATGGTGAGAAAATGGACAATTCCCCTGAGCGTGGCTGTCTCTCTCACTGTGGGGGCGGCCGGCGGGATGTATTGGACGGCATCTGAACAGGATGAGAAGCAAACTGAACAAAAGCAAACGGAAGGAGAAGCAGAATGGGGCAAAATGGAACAAGCTTACAACTTAATTAAAAATCAATATGTGGAAAAGGTAGAGGACAAGCAATTGATGGAAGGCGCCATCCAAGGCATGCTCTCCACATTGAAGGACCCTTATTCGGTTTATATGAACAAAGAAACAGCGAAGCAATTTAATGAAGCATTGGATTCCTCATTTGAAGGGATCGGAACGGAAATCGGCATGGAGGATGACAAAATTATCGTCGTTTCCCCGTATAAAGATTCGCCGGCAGAAAAGGCTGGATTAAAACCGAAGGATCAGATTCTTAAGATTGACGGGAAGAGCATAGAAGGGTTGGATCTGTACGAAACCAGGTTGAAAATCAGAGGGGAAAAAGGGACGGCCGTTGAGCTGGAGATTAAACGTTCAGGTGTAGCGGACCCTATTGTCATGAAAATTATGAGAGAGGAAATACCCCTGCAGAGTGTCTTTTCTTCTTTGAAAAAAGAAGCAGGTGAAAACATTGGCTATATTGAGCTGACTTCATTTTCCGAAAATACGGCAGCCGATTTTAAAAAAGAACTGACAAATCTTGAAAAAGAGGGCATAGATGGTTTAGTGATTGATGTAAGAGGCAATCCGGGAGGGCTGCTTTCGAGTGTCCAGGAAATTCTTTCTGAACTTATACCGAAAGACAAGCCGTATTTACAGATTGCAGAAAGGAATGGAAATACGCAATCCTTCTATACTGAATTAAAGCAAAAAAAGGAGTATCCGATTGCGGTTCTTACGGATAAAGGAAGTGCATCCGCATCAGAAATATTGGCAGGAGCTCTGCAGGAAGCAGGAGGGTACCCGCTGATTGGAGAAAAGACTTTCGGAAAAGGGACCGTTCAGCAAGCAATGCCCCTCGGTGACGGCAGCAATTTGAAACTGACTTTATATAAATGGCTGACTCCGGACGGGCATTGGATTCACAAGAAAGGGATCAAGCCGGATCTTTCAGTGAAGCAGCCTTCCTATTTTAATGTGCACCAACTGACAGTAGAGAAGGCTATGCAGCGCGATATGAATGATGATCAAGTGAAATATGCACAGGATATGCTAAGAGGACTGGGCTTCGAGACGGGCAGAACAGATGGCTATTTTGACAAACAAACGGAGTTTGCAGTCAAGGCCTTTCAAAAGCGGGAAAAGCTGAAGGAAACAGGAAAGCTGGATGAAAAAACGGCTTCAAGGCTGCAAGCTGATGTCTTAGAGAAAATTCAAGATGAGTCAAATGATGTACAGCTCCTGACTGCTTTGAAATATATTGCGGGAAAAGAATAGAAAGAAAAAGTTCAGAATGGGTGCATTCTGAACTTTTTTGTTTCCATAGAAAAGCCCATCCATTCCAAGCGGAGAAATAAATTCCTAATACGGAAATCAACAGATGACTATAAGCTTATAAACCTTGGAATCACAGGTTTTTTTCTCATCTATCAGATGCAGGGCAGTGATTGTTTTGATAGAATAGCATATAGAGACTAAGTTATTGACGATAAGGTTGGTGGGGAAAAATTGACTTCTGATTGGCTGATTGCATGTTTAATAGGGGCAGGTAAACTATTTCTGCATCCATTGTTTTATCTATCGATCCTCCTAAGCTGTTTGATCGGCTATTTACGAGTAAAGCGTGAGAGGAGAATGTTTACGGCTAAAGTCTTTCCTGTAACACTTGAAATCCGTTCATTATTTTCCTGGGGCATCTTATTGGGAATACTATTATCGATTTTAACTCTTGGAATCGGTATTGTGATCACCTGGCCAGCGGTCATCGTGATGGGAGCTCTCAGTATTCTTCTATCATGGAGTTTCAAGCTGCTGTCTCCTGCATACACAGCAGGAATCACTTTTTTTCTTCTTTATTTTTTACAGGCTCTAGATATCGAAATTCCTTATCTTCAGTCTTTTTCAGAACAAATGAATGATGCAATTTATCCCGCCCTCGCCTTGTTGATCGGCTTGTTGATTATAGCGGAAGGTGTTCTTATCCAAAAAAATGCTGCAAAGAATCCATCTCCCCATCTGAAGCTGTCATCCAGAGGCCAGCCTGTAGGAGTCTATTTATCCAAGCGGCTCTGGATGGTGCCGATGTTTGTGCTTCTTCCAGGAGAAGGCCTGTCAGCCATTTTTGATTGGTACCCTGTATTTACAGCAGGTGAAACTTCTTTCACTCCTCTTCTTCTTCCATATATGCTGGGCTTCTCCCAGCAGGTAAAGGGCAGGCTGCCGGAAGAAGCCATTCGCACGCACGGAAGGCTTATCATTACTTTAGGAGCGGCTGTCACTGCAGCAGCCATTTTATCCTATTGGACGGTTATTGCTGCCATAGCAGCGGCTGGAATCGCAGTGCTGGGACGTGCATTGATCGCTATTTTGCAAAATGCTGCTGACCGTAAATCCGGGTTTTATTTTTCAAAAAGCAGCAAGGGAGTCAAAGTGCTTGGAGTTTATCCAAACTCTCCGGCTGATAAAATGGGGTTAAAAAAAGGGGAAGTCATTTCTAAAATCAATGGTACCAAAGTGAAGGACGAATCTGAATTCTATTTAGCTCTCCAAAAAAATCGGGCTCATTGTAAATTGGAAGTGATCGGTACAAATGGACAGATGCGCTTTGTCCAAAGAGCTTTATTTGAAGGCGAACATTATGAACTGGGCGTGCTGTTTATAGAAGGATTCAGCTCCTCACAAATCGGAAGTGCCGAAAGTGTGTGAAAGGAAGAATGATTTTTCGCCATTCGTACGATAATGAAAGTAAACGTATAAAAGTTAATTTCAGTATTTAAAGTAAGGACGGATTGAATGAATTTCAATAAAATGTTTGAACTGACAGAAAAAACGGAGATCGATACGGAGTCACTTATAACCAAAGTAAATACGGATTTTCTGACCCTCTATCAACAGAAAAACATCAATAGCTACACAGAAACCTTAAAGGATCTATTGGAACTTGCCGTGCATCTAGAATATGATTTTGTCCTGAAATATTTTGGTGCAGCTCCTATTGCTTTTCCTGATGAAAGGTATCAGTTCCAAGAAATCTTCAAGTGTATGGGTACAAGAAAGGGAAATAAGGATTGGTTCCTTAATCTCTTTAGCTTATTTCTAGGAACAGCTGCCGTGTTTAATTTTGATATGAGTGAAGTTGAAAAAAATTTCTTAGAAGAGAAGGACAGCTAAGGATCTTTCTAGTCATAAAAAAGGGCATCGGGAAAACATTCCCAATGCCCTTTTTATTATGCTTCTGGAGCAGCTTCGAATTCTAGTGAAATGGTAATTTGGTCACCGACAAGAACGCCGCCAGTTTCAAGCGCTGAATTCCAAGTCAAGCCGAAGTCACTTCTCTTAATTTTACCTTTGCCGCTGAAACCGGCTTTTGTGTTGCCCCATGGGTCCTGTCCTTGACCTTCAAACGTGATAGAGAAGGTTTCGGGGCGGGTTACTCCAAGGATGGTAACGTCTCCTGTAACATCATACTCGTCTTCGTCTGTCTTTTTAATATCAGTCGATTTGAACGTGATGACCGGGTTGTTTTCTGTATCGAAGAAATCTGCTGAACGCAAGTGATTGTCACGGTCTTCGTTACGTGTATCGATGCTTGCTGCCTGGATAGTGAATTCGATGTCAGCAGTTGTTAAATCAGCAGGGTCTGCAGTAACGTTTGCAGTGAAATCGTTGAAGCTTCCTTTTACCTTTGCAATCATCATGTGTTTAACTGAAAATTCTATAGAACTGTGGGTCGGGTCAATTGTCCATTTTGTTTTTGTCATTTTAATATTCCTCCATTAACATTGTTTTAGTTTGTCTCAAAATAAAATATCTTTAATTAAAGATTATTGAATATAGTGTAATTATATGGCTCCTTCCTGCTTTTGTCAATCGTTTAAAAAAGTTTTTTTTATATACCGGGAAGCGAGGGGCAATAAGGGAAAATAAAGAAGGTCGGAACATAAGCAGACACTCTTTAGAAAAGGAGGAGAATCTATCGGAAGAAATCAATCCTTTAGAATGGATTGGGAGGAAGGGAGAGAATGAAGCCTCGAGCGTATCTATGGAAAGCAGTCATAATCGGAAATTCATGCAGCATAAGCAAAAAAATATCCAATTCCTCTGTGAGAAATTGGATATTTTTTGCTTTGTTCCAGTTTAATTTTCTTAAAATAAATGAAAGTATTCATTCAATCCATTATAAATTCCGGTTGCAGCTTTATTTTGGAAAGTATTGCTGGCAATGGTTCTTTCCTCAATAGGATTGGAAATATAGCCGAGTTCTACTAAAATGGCAGGGATTTCGTTTTGACGAATCACATGGAAATTTCCTGGTTTGATTCCTCTGTTTGTTAGCCCTGTTTCCCTGATTACATTCTTTTGTATCAGTCCGGCCAATTCTCGTTCATCTGCGTAAGTATTCCAATAAAATGTATCGATGCCTTTTGCAGATTTTGCAGTACTTGAATTATTGTGAATGCTGATGAATACGTCAGCTTTATATTTCTTCGAGACGGCAACCCTCTCTGATAGGTTAGGATAGGTATCGCCAGAACGAGTCATGATGACCTTCACTCCTGAGGCCTTCAATTTGGATTCCAGCTTTTTTGCGGTCCGCAATGTTAAATCTTTTTCTTTATTGTACACTCCCACTGCTCCTGAATCTCTTCCTCCGTGTCCTGCATCCAAAATGACAGTCTTACCTTGAAGGCCGTTTGTCATTTGCTTACTGGATAAGTATTGCGAAAAGGCCCAGCCTGTTTTTCCGGAAGCGGTTTTGACTTGGATCCAGTTCCCGCTTCTTTGAACAGATGTTACAGCAGTGCCGCGCTGAGCTTTAGTTACAATGGCTGCTGAGGTGGAATTAGATTTCCGGATATTAAGTATATCTGTGATTACATAATAAGTTTGTCCGGAATCTGCTGTCTGGACAGCTGGAGCATCAACGGAAGCAGAGACTGTGCCGGATGGCTTCGTTTTACTTAAATAGACCATGGAAGCCCACCCGGTTTTGCCTGATGGTGTCATTACCTGAGCCCAGTTCCCGCTCTGTTTTAAGACTGTTACAGCTGTCCCTTTTGGAGCTTTGGTTACGATGTTGGACTCGCTGCTTGCAGACTTGCGTATGTTTAGCGATGATGCCATAACATAATAGTTGCCTGATGGGCTCTGGGCATTTTGGGCACCGTCTTGATTTGCTTCAGAAGGCTTTATGTAACTGATGTACGCTTTGGAAACCCATCCTGTTTTGTTTTTTGAAGGCACATAGACTTTAAGCCAGTTTCCTTTGCTGGAAGTCACATCTAGTGCGGTTCCTTTAGAAAGAGCTGTTAATTGGCTGCTGTTTGCACTGCTGGTTTTTCTTAAGATAAGAGTAGGAACGTTAACATAGGCTGTCTCTTGCAAATATTTAGCTGAAACCCATCCTATTTGTTTTCCGTACCTCACTTTCATCCAGCTGTTTTTTTCACTGATAATAGTGATTCTCTTGCCTTTTGGAATGGCGCCCAGCCTTTTAGAATTAGTGCTGGCCTTTTCCCTGATGATCAGTGAGTCGGCTGCTGCTTTTGCTTCTTTGGCAGCGGCCTCTGCCTGACCGTCTGGAAATGAAAGATTAGATAGAAAGAGAGCTGCAGTTAAAAGCAGAGCAACAAATCTTCTCCGATGTTTCAATAAATTGTCCTCCTTAAAAAATGAAGATTCGCCAAAGATCCTAACCTAGCTGACAACTTGTATATTATTCTACTATTAGGAAAATGAATAGGCAGTTCCCTGAAAATGCTAGTTTTGAATCAAGAATTTTCATCTCTCATCCATTTTTATAGGATAAAAGCAGGGGATCCTCTATATTTTGAATCTTTGACCCTCGTGTTTTTATCGGACTATCCCCGTTTTTTTGTATTAGAATGTCAGGAATGAATCTATATACCTAATGAGGGTGAGCTTTGAAATGTTTTTAAATCTAGTTTTCGGTGGAAAATGGAAAATTATCACAGAAGGTGACTGTTAATAAGCAAGGTGGGACATCACCATGTAAGGATCTTTTAAATCCTAATGATAGTAAAAACTTGGAAATGTTGAGGCCGATAGTATAAAATGATCATACATTCACTATCCTACATTTTTCGGGATAAGGAGATGAACGCATTGATTAAGTTTTTATCTGCTTTATTTTTGCCGGGACTTCTAGTTATGTTTTTTACCAGAGTTACGTATCATCATGTAGTGGGTCTTGTGTTAACGGTAGGTTTAATTACGGCTTCTTCCTATAAAGGCTACACTCACACTTTATGGCTGATCATCGTGGATGCCCTTTCTCTGACAGTAGGTTTCTGGCTTGCCTCGAGGATGATTAAGAAAAAGTCACAAAGCGCCTGAATGGGGGCGCTTTTTATAATAGAAGGAAAACGATTGGTAAGAATAAGTGTTCGCTTTTATTAGTTTGTGATCAAGTCTTTGTGGTAGAATGAGTATATAGATTAGATTCTTTTTCGTTGGAAATAAATAGAAGGTATATGTTAATTATAGATGATTCTTAAATAGGGGGCTGCGTTTTGGAAAAGCACACGTTCGATTTAGTTTCAAAGTATTCACCGCAGGGTGACCAGCCGAAGGCGATTGAAGCTCTTGTAAAAGGAATAAAGGACGGAAAACGGTACCAAACGCTTTTGGGAGCAACGGGAACCGGAAAAACGTTTACTATTTCAAATGTTATTAAAGAAGTAAAGAAGCCGACATTGGTCATTGCTCACAATAAAACGCTTGCAGGACAGCTTTATAGTGAGTTTAAAGAATTTTTCCCTAACAATGCTGTTGAATATTTTGTTAGTTATTATGATTACTATCAGCCGGAAGCATATGTGCCTTCGACTGATACGTTTATTGAGAAAGATGCCAGTATTAATGATGAAATAGATAAATTGCGCCATTCAGCGACCTCTTCGCTCTTTGAACGGGATGATGTCATTATTATTGCCAGTGTTTCTTGTATTTATGGTTTAGGTTCCCCTGAGGAATACAAAGAGATGGTTGTTTCCTTACGGACTGGGATGGAAATCGGCCGAAATGAATTGCTTCACAGGCTTGTGGACATACAGTATGAGCGAAATGATATTGCTTTCCAGCGGGGGACTTTTCGCGTCCGCGGGGATGTAGTGGAAATTTTCCCTGCATCAAGGGATGAACAGTGTGTCCGTGTGGAGTTTTTTGGCGATGAAATCGACCGAATCCGGGAAGTGGATGCCTTGACAGGTGAAATCAAAGGCGACCGGGATCATATTGCCATATTCCCTGCTTCCCACTTCGTAACCCGGGAAGAAAAAATGAAAATTGCAATCCAGAATATTGAAAAGGAATTGGAAGAACGGCTGAAGGAGTTGCGTGAAGATGACCGGCTCTTGGAGGCACAGCGTCTGGAGCAGCGTACAAGATATGATTTAGAAATGATGAGAGAGATGGGGTTTTGTTCAGGAATTGAAAACTATTCCCGTCATTTGACATTAAGACCGTCGGGTTCCACTCCTTACACACTGATTGATTATTTTCCCGAAGATTTCCTGCTGGTCGTAGATGAATCCCATGTATCATTGCCGCAAATTCGCGGGATGTACAATGGAGACCAGGCAAGGAAACAGGTATTGGTCGATCATGGCTTCCGTCTTCCGTCAGCCAAGGATAACCGCCCCCTTCGTTTTGAAGAATTCGAAAAAAAGGTTTCACAGGCCATTTTTGTTTCTGCGACTCCCGGTCCATTTGAATTGGAACACACGCCGGAAATGGTCGAACAGATTATCCGGCCGACGGGTCTGTTGGATCCAAATATCGATGTCCGTCCGATTGAGGGACAGATTGATGATTTGATTGGAGAAATTCAGGACCGCATCAAGAAAGATGAACGGGTATTGGTCACAACCTTGACGAAAAAAATGTCGGAAGATCTGACAGATTATTTGAAGGAAATTGGAATTAAGGTTCAATATCTCCATTCTGAGGTAAAGACATTAGAAAGAATTGAAATCATCCGTGAATTGAGAATGGGGAAATACGATGTACTTGTCGGAATCAATCTGCTGAGGGAGGGACTTGATCTTCCAGAGGTTTCCTTGGTCACTATTTTGGATGCTGATAAGGAAGGCTTCCTTCGTTCTGAACGATCACTGATCCAAACAATTGGCCGGGCCGCACGAAATGCAAATGGTCATGTCATTATGTATGCAGATAAAATGACGAATTCGATGGAACTCGCGATCAGCGAGACGAAGCGGCGCCGTTCAATCCAGGAAGAGTATAACCGAAAACACGGCATTACTCCTCAGACCATTCAAAAAGAAATTCGGGGAGCGATTCGAGCCACCTATGTTGCAGAGGAGGAAGAAGATTACAAAGGCAAAAAAACGCCTGCTCTTGGCAAGATGACAAAAAAAGAGCGGGAGAAAATGATTGCAAGCATGGAAAAGGAAATGAAGGGAGCAGCAAAGGCACTGGATTTCGAAAGGGCTGCAGAGCTGCGTGACCTGTTAATAGAGCTTAAAGCGGAAGGATGACGAAGACATGGCGATGGATAAAATCATAGTGAAAGGTGCCAGGGCCAATAATCTCAAGAATATAGATATCACGATTCCCAGGGATAAGCTTGTGGTCTTAACGGGGTTATCCGGTTCCGGTAAATCCTCTTTAGCCTTTGACACGATATACGCAGAGGGGCAAAGGAGATATGTAGAGTCGCTGTCCGCCTATGCGCGGCAATTTTTGGGACAGATGGATAAACCGGATGTAGATGCCATTGAAGGCCTGTCGCCGGCTATTTCGATTGATCAGAAAACAACCAGCAAAAACCCGCGTTCTACCGTTGGGACGGTGACGGAAATCTATGACTATTTACGTCTTCTTTTTGCGAGAGTCGGACGGCCTACATGCCCCATCCACAATATAGAAATCACCTCTCAGACCATTGAACAGATGGTGGACCGGATTTTAGAATATCCTGAGCGGACGAAGCTGCAAATTCTGGCACCAATCGTTTCAGGCCGAAAGGGAACACATGTTAAGGTTCTGGAAAGTGTTAAAAAAGAAGGCTATGTCCGGGTAAGAATAGATGGGGAAATGTATGATCTTGGAGAAGAAATCAATCTGGAGAAAAACAAAAAACATTCGATTGATGTGATCATTGACCGGATTGTGATTAAGGAAGAGATCGCTTCCCGTCTGGCTGACTCGCTTGAGAGTGCTTTGAAACTTGGGGAAGGAAAAGTCATCATCGATATAATCGGGGAAGAAGAGCTGCTGTTCAGCGAACATCATGCCTGCCCTTATTGCGGTTTCTCTATCGAAAAATTGGAACCGAGGATGTTTTCATTCAACAGTCCTTTTGGCGCTTGTCCAGACTGCGACGGATTAGGATCTAAGCTTGAAGTGGACCCAGAACTCGTAGTGCCAAATAAAGAACTCAGCCTGAGACAGCATGCCATTGCACCATGGGAGCCGACCAGTTCGCAATACTACCCTCAATTGCTGGAAGCTGTTGCCAATCATTTTAATATCGATATGGATACACCAGTTCAAGACCTGCCTAAAGATCAAATGGATAAGATTCTGAATGGTTCTGGGAATGAAAGTATTCATTTCCGCTATAAAAATGACTATGGCCGGGTTCAGGAAGGATATATGAAGTTTGAAGGCGTCCTGAAAAACGTGGAGAGACGTTTTAAAGAAACCAGCTCAGATTATATTCGGGAGCAAATGGAAAAGTACATGTCAGAACGGGCCTGCCCAACCTGTAAAGGCAAACGTCTAAAAAAGGAAAGTCTGGCTGTATTGATCAATGGAAAGCAGATCAGTGAAACTACCTCCTATTCGATTGAAGAAGCTTTGGACTTCTTTAAAGGGCTTGATCTGACTCCGAAAGAACAGGCGATTGCAAAATTGATTTTACGGGAGATTGAAGAAAGACTTGGTTTTCTGGCCAATGTAGGCTTGGAATATCTGACGCTGAGCCGAGCATCTGGCACACTTTCCGGGGGTGAGGCACAGAGGATCAGGCTTGCGACCCAAATTGGATCCAGGCTGACCGGTGTGCTGTATATCCTTGATGAGCCTTCCATCGGGCTGCATCAGCGTGATAATGACCGGCTGATTTCTACCTTGAAAGAAATGAAGAACATTGGCAATACCTTGATCGTTGTGGAGCATGATGAAGATACAATGCTTGCGGCTGATTACTTAATCGATGTAGGGCCGGGAGCAGGTGCGCACGGCGGCGAAATAGTATCGGCAGGAACGCCTGAAGAAGTTATGAAGGATAAGAATTCTTTGACAGGTCAGTATCTCTCCGGTCAGAAATTTGTGCCGCTTCCGTTGGAACGGAGAAAAGGGGACGGCCGTTTCATTGAAATTAAGGGAGCAAAAGAGAATAATTTAAAAAATGTGAACGTGAAATTTCCGCTTGGTGTTTTCACAGCCGTCACCGGTGTATCTGGATCGGGGAAAAGTACATTAATCAATGAAATTCTCCATAAATCACTTGCCCAAAAGCTGAACAGGGCGAAGATAAAGCCAGGTGCGTTTAGAGAAATCAAAGGAACCGAGCATCTCGATAAGGTAGTTGATATCGACCAGTCTCCGATTGGCAGAACACCACGATCCAATCCGGCGACATACACAGGAGTTTTTGATGATATCCGGGATGTATTTGCCTCAACGAATGAGGCGAAAATCAGAGGCTATAAAAAAGGCCGTTTCAGTTTCAATGTTAAAGGCGGACGCTGTGAAGGCTGCCGGGGGGACGGAATTATCAAGATTGAGATGCACTTTTTGCCAGATATTTATGTTCCTTGTGAAGTCTGTCATGGGAAAAGGTATAACCG
The DNA here is from genome assembly GCF_900098925.1 of Bacillus massiliglaciei. Lineage (GTDB taxonomy): Bacteria > Bacillota > Bacilli > Bacillales > DSM-1321 > Peribacillus > Peribacillus massiliglaciei. Next base: position 569,238 of record NZ_LT622359.1, read on the forward strand.
TGAAACGCTTGAAGTGAAATATAAAGGAAAAAATATTGCGGACATCCTGGATATGACTGTAGAAGAGGCTGTTGTATTTTTCGAGAATATCCCGAAGATCAAACGCAAGCTGCAGACGATTTATGATGTCGGTTTGAGCTATATCAAACTTGGCCAGCCGGCGACTACACTGTCCGGCGGAGAAGCGCAGCGGGTGAAACTGGCTTCTGAGCTTCATCGCCGCTCGACGGGAAGATCCTTCTATATCTTGGATGAGCCGACGACAGGTCTGCATGCGGACGATATTGCCAGGCTGCTTGTTGTCCTTCAAAGGCTTGTGGAAAATGGCGATACCGTTTTAGTTATCGAGCATAATCTGGATGTGATTAAAACTGCCGATTACATTATTGACCTTGGACCTGGAGGAGGAGACAAAGGCGGAACAATCGTTGGGACTGGAACGCCTGAGGAGATTTGTAAATTAGAGGATTCCCATACTGGGAAATATTTAAAATCCGTGCTGGAACGGGATAAAACCCGGATGGAACAGAGAATGGAAAAGGCTGCGGAACGAGTATAAACAGCAAGCTGGCGAAGGCCGGCTTGCTTTTTTGATTGCCTTTCACTTGAGCTTATAGGGAAATCAGTCTGACTGGCAATTTATATGAAAAGGGACTGGCGTTTATGTCATAAATATTAGCATTTAGAATAAAGTCGTGTAGAGGGACTCATGATGGATTTGTAGAATTCTGTATCATGATGTTTAATCAATCGTTTGATTAATTGGGTGGGAAAATGGTTATTTCCAAGGAAATAAAGAAGGGGGAACATGAGAAGCTTGTCGCTGGAACTGTGTCGAACCACGTATTGCGGGCTTTATAAAAGAATTTTGAAACTATAACATCTTGTGGGCGTATTATTAAACAAACAGTTTTTGAAAGTGAGGGAAATCAGATGGAAGAAGAAAAGAAGAGGATCCTGACCATGCTTCAGGACGGGAAAATTACCGCAGAAACAGCGTATAAGATACTAGAGGAGTTAGAACAATCCGAGAAGGAGAACGAACAGAAAGGACAGCTGCTTAAAAATGAATTATCTGCTGATATAAAGGAAGTAGAATCTGCTGGGAAAAAGGAAGAACAGTGGAAGCAGAATATCCAATCTTCAAAGGATAAAGTGATGGATTTTATTGAAAGTGCGGTTAAAAAGATTAAGGAAGTGGATCTGGATTTCAATTTTGGCAAATCGGTGGATGTATCACATATCTTTCAATTTGGCCCGCAAGATCTATCCAAGGTGTTGGTTGATATAGCTAACGGTAAAACAGAAATTGTGGCCTGGGATCAGCAGGAAGTGAGAATAGAGTGCAGAGCCAAGGTATATCGGATGGAGGACCTTGACGAGGCAAGGGAGACGTTCCTTAAGAACACCAAGGCTTCTTTAGATGATGGATCATTGCTGTTTAGAGTTCGTGAAAAAAGTATAAAAGTAGAAACGACAATCTATGTCCCAGACCGGCTGTATGAAGAAATTGAAGTAAGGATTTTCAATGGTTCAATCGGCGGAAAAAGACTGAATGCGGAAAAGCTGAAGGCAAAAACGGCTAATGGCGCTATTAAGCTCCAAGAAGTAACCGGAGAGGATTGCGAGCTCGAAACAGGAAACGGTGCAATTGAACTGGGCAGTTCAACTTACGGCAAACTTGAAGCAGAGACTTTAAATGGCACCATCCATATTGATGGTTCGTTTGAAAAGGCAGATGTTCAATCGTTTAGCGGGCAGGTACATCTTTTGAATAAAAAAACCGATTGCGAGTCCATGAAGGTGAGAACGACAACCGGAAAGATTCAGATGTTTCTGCCTGTGGGGACACCAGTCTCAGGGGAACTAAAGACAAATTTGGGCGGTTTTACAGTGAATGTAGAAGGGATATCCATTATAGAGGAAAAAAGTGAATCACTTCAAAAGGTCATGCGGTTTAAGACAGCAAAAGAACCTCAGCCCCAGCTGCACATTTCAGCTGATTCGAAAACAGGTCAAATTGTTATCACGTGATGACTAAACAAGAGCCGGGAGGACCCGGCTCTTGTTTAGTCTGTTTTAATAATAGCATCATAGCCTTTTTTTATGAGCTCTTTTGCGAGGGCTTCTGCTTTCTTTTTATCCTTGAAGGCTCCTGTCTGGACTCTGTACAACTTGCTGTGATCACTGGCAGCAACTGTGCTTAGGCTGAAAAACTCTGTAACAGCATCGGCAATTGCTTTTCCGCATAATTGACGATAACTGTCCGATTTCAGTAAGTCAGCTTCCGTCCGATTGGTCATAAAGCCGCATTCCAGCAGCACGGCAGGACATTTGGTTTGTTTTAATACATAGAAATTCCCTGTCTTGATCCCTCGGTCTTTCAAACCGGTGGCTGTAATCATTTTATTTTGCAGCAGGCGTGCGAATTCTGCTGCTTTTTTAGGCTGTGAAGTATATACATAAGTTTCAACTCCGTTTGCCTCATTCCAGCTGCCGCTGCCGTATGCATTAGCGTGAATGGAGATAAACAGGTCTGTGCCGGATGCATTGGCTTTATCAGTCCGTTCTTTCAGCGGTACATCCCGGGTGTCTTCATGTGTGAAGAGGATTTGAATCTCTTTAAATTTTGCCAGCAGGCTTTTAGCATGATTGGCAGCGGCCCGGTTAAATTCATATTCCTTCATCCCGTTTGGTGAGCGTTTGCCCGGCGTCGAGTAGCCATGTCCTGCATCAAGTACGATTCTCATTTCCATCATTCTCCTTTCTGGTTTCATTTCTATAATCAATGGAGCAAGAGATAAAGTATTGCTCTTTCAAAAAAACGATCTGAATAATCACACTTTATTATCATGCATAGTTTGGTTATGTCTAGAAAAATGCTAAAATAGAAAAAGCATGTACATAAAGACATAATGGCTTCATGAGGAGGTTTAAAGATGGCGAAAGTCCGTATAAAAGATGTAATCGAGGCGTTGGATCTGGAGCTGGTAAGCGGAGAAGAAGGGGTTAACCGGCCGATTGTCACCAGTGATCTGTCTCGCCCGGGTCTGGAAATTGCCGGATTCTTTGATTATTATCCTGCTGAACGGGTTCAGCTGCTTGGAATGACGGAATTATCCTTTTTTAATAAGCTGAATGCCGCTGACAGAAGGCAGCGGATGGAGGAATTGTGCCGGGATTTTACGCCGGGAATTATTGTCACAAGAGGTTTGGAAGTGCCAGCAGAGCTGCTTGAAGCTTCTGAGCGTGAATCTGTTCCGGTTATGAAATCAAATATGAAGACAACGCGGCTGTACAGCCGTTTGACGAACTTTCTTGAAAGCCGGCTTGCCCAGACTACAGCTGTACATGGTGTATTAGTTGATATTTACGGGGTTGGCGTACTTATTACAGGAAAAAGCGGTGTCGGTAAAAGTGAAACGGCTTTGGAACTGGTAAAGCGCGGACATCGATTAGTTGCAGACGATGCAGTCGAGATTCGCCAGGAAGATCAAGATACTTTAGTTGGAAAGGCTCCGGAACTGATTGAGCATCTGCTGGAAATCCGCGGGCTGGGGATTATCAACGTGATGACTCTATTTGGGGCCGGTGCAGTGCGCAGTAATAAAAAAATCTCCCTTGTGATCCATTTGGAACTATGGGAAAAAAACAAGCAATATGACCGGGTTGGTTTGGATGAAGAGAAAATGAAGATCATCGATACAGAACTGACGAAAATGACAGTGCCGGTCCGTCCGGGACGAAATTTATCGGTCATTATTGAAGTGGCAGCCATGAATTTCCGTCTGAAGCGGATGGGTGTCAATGCAGCGGAGCAGTTCGCGAATCGGCTGAATCATGCGATCGCTGAAGGCGACCACGATGATTTGTAAGAAATCGCTATAAAAGCTGGATGATGCGCCGTATTGCGGTGAGAAGATTCAGCTTTGATGAAAATACTCTGTATGAAGAGCTAAGAAAAGAGGGAAAGAAATGGAACAAGGACCGCAGCCGTTAAACCCGATTGCTATCCAGCTTGGGGCATTTGAAGTCCATTGGTACGGCCTCATCATTGGATTCGGTTTATTATTAGGACTTATTATTGCGTTAAGGGAATCGGAAAGAAGGGGAATTTCGAAGGATACTTACATAGATCTTATATTGTTTGCAGTGCCTGCTGCAATCATCTGTGCCCGCATTTACTATGTAATCTTTCAATGGGAGTATTACTCTCAAAATCCCGGAGAAATCATTCAAATATGGAATGGCGGGATTGCAATCCATGGTGCACTGATTGGTTCGGTTTTGACCGCATACATATATGCAAAGGTGAAGAAAATTTCCTTTTGGAAACTGGCTGATATCACTGCGCCAAGCCTTTTGCTCGGGCAGGCGATCGGACGCTGGGGGAACTTTATGAACCAGGAAGCATACGGGGAAGAAGTTTCGCGGGCATTTTTAGAAAATATGCACCTGCCTGATTTTATAATTAATCAGATGTTCATCAACGGAGCCTACCATCACCCTACTTTTTTGTATGAATCGCTCTGGAATATTGCGGGCGTTATTATTCTTTTATGTTTAAGAAAAGTGAATTTGCGCAGGGGCGAGCTATTCTTGACATATGTAATCTGGTACTCCATCGGCCGTTATTATATAGAAGGAATGCGTACGGACAGCCTGATGCTGACAGAATCGCTCCGGATGGCCCAGGTCATCTCGATTACACTTATTATTGTAGCGATTGCTCTTATTATTCTTCGAAGACTTCTGGGATTTGCCAATAAAAAATATTTGGACGAATAAGCAGGAAAAAAGGGAGAGGGGAAGACGGGTGATGATTGAATCTGTTAAGAAGGGCCTGATAGCGGGGCTTCAGACAACCTGGACGTTGGGAAAAGTGATTTTTCCGGTTACATTAATCGTTTCAGTACTCCAATACACCCCGGTACTGCCCTGGGTCATTGATTTGATTGCTCCGTTAATGGGGCTGATCGGGTTATCAGGGGACGCTGCCATCCCTCTTGTTTTGGGTAATTTTCTTAATTTGTATGCCGGGATTGCCGGGATTCTTTCTTTGGATTTAACAGTTAAAGAGGTTTTCATTCTTGCTGTTATGCTCTCTTTTTCTCATAATTTGCTGATTGAGACAAGTGTGGCGATGAAGGTTGGCGTGAAGCTATGGGTCATACTTGCTGTCAGAATTGGTCTTGCTTTGACAGCTGCGGCTGCCATAAATTTTGCTTGGAGCGGCGGATCTGATATGGCTCAGTATGGCTTTATCAGCCCTGATACGGCTGAGATCCAAGGAGTGTGGGCGATTTTTCTTCATGGCGTTATGAAGGCACTGCTCGGGATAGCACAGCTGGCTGCTATTGTCATTCCGTTAATGGCGATTATGCAGCTAATGAAGGATCTGAAATGGCTTGAAAAATTTTCACGGTTCTTGGCTCCTTTCATGAAGGTCCTCGGGATGAAACCGAATGCCTCACTTCCTTTTGTTACGGGACTGACCATTGGTCTCGCTTATGGAGCAGGTGTCATGATTCAAGCCGCAAAAGAAGAAAATGTCTCCAAAAAAGACATGACCCTCGCTTTTATATTTTTGGTGGCCTGCCATGCCGTGGTAGAGGATACATTGGTCTTTATTCCGTTGGGAATTCCGGTACTGCCCCTGCTGCTGATTAGGGTAATTACAGCGGTTCTGTTAACGATGGCAATCGGCCATTTATGGAACAGATCGAACAGAATAGAAAGAAAGGAAGCAGTCTATGAACGATAACATTACAACTTTGCTATTTGATCTGGATGGAACGCTGATTAATACAAATGAATTGATCATCGCCTCTTTTACAGATACCCTCAACCATTATTATCCGGGGAAATATTCGAGGGAGGAGATTATCTTCTTTAACGGCCCGCCGCTTAAGGAGACATTCTCCTCCATCAACCCGGAGCTGGCTGATGAAATGATCGCCCATTACAGAAAGCATAACTGGGAAAATCATGATGCCTTGGTTACTCAGTTCGAGGGAGTATATGAGACACTGCAATCTTTAAAGCAGTCCGGTTATAAATTGGCCATTGTCACAACAAAGCTGAGAGATGTTGCTGAGAAAGGATTGGGGCTTGCTAACCTTGGACAGTTTTTTCAAGTGATCGTTTCAGGAGAAGATACAGAAAAGGCAAAACCAGATCCTGCTCCCTTACAGCTGGCACTTTCCAAGCTTGGTTCTTCTCCAGAAGAAGCCCTGATGATCGGTGATAATTTTCATGATATCCAGGCTGGGAAAAATGCTGGAACAAAGACTGCCGCTGTAGCCTGGTCATTAAAAGGGCGGGCCTTCCTTCAGGGATATGGACCGGACTTTATGCTTGAGAAAATGTCTGATTTGCTGGATATAGTGGAAAGGACACAGGCATGAGAAGAACCGTCCGCTATCCAGTTAAGGGTGCCAACTCATTATGGCACGTCTATAAAACGGTCCCTTTTCTTAAGGTGGTTAAAAACTTTGCCGTCATCCAATTGGCTCGTTATACCCCTTTTTTAGGCATGAAGAATTGGCTGTACCGCCGATTTTTAAAAATGAAGATTGGCAGGCAAACCTCCTTTGCCCTCATGGTGATGCTGGATGTGATGTTTCCTGAAAAAATTTCGGTCGGCAGAAATTCAGTGATTGGCTATAACACGACTATTCTTGCTCATGAATACTTAATCAGAGAATACCGATTGGGTGAGGTGTCGATAGGGGATGAAGTGATGATCGGAGCTAATACCACGATTCTTCCCGGTGTAATCATTGGTGATGGAGCCATTGTATCGGCAGGGACTCTTGTACATAAAGATGTGCCTGCCGGATCTTTTGTTGGGGGAAACCCTATGAAGGTGATTTATACAAAAGAAGAGATGGAACAAAGGGAGCGAAACAATACATGATTGGAAGAGGGCTTGCTCAATGGGCATGCCCTTCTTATTTAGCCTCTTTAAAAAGATGGGATAATTCGCCTTTGATTTGTGAAAGCAAGGCTTCCATTGATAAATTTTCTTCTTGTTTCACTCGTTCATAAACAGATTGTAGAAGCAGGAAAAAGTGCTGCTGTGCTTGTTTGTCCATCTTGAACACTCCTTAATTGTTAGAATGGATGACTTTTTAAATACAGATCCATGTAATCATGATCAATATATGAATTTGTTGGCTGTGGTGTTACGAAAGCTTTTCAATGTTTAAGGTGAGGCGATTTTCATCTAAATTCTCACAAAATATATCACTTATTTTCAAAATGTTGCAAAAATAGTATGGTGAATTTTTAGAAAAGTAGGGATAATGAAAAAATAACAAGCTTAATAGGCCGCTTTTGCTTGACTGTTCTTCTGTACAGGAGTACACTACAAATAACTTCACCTTGGTAGTATATTAGCGAACTAAAGGATTTTGGGTGCGCGAATGATAAATCGGCCCATCCCTTTAATATTTCTTCGCTGATTATGTCGGACATCATATCATTTCTGATAAATAAGTAAATTTATGTCGGTCAATAGAAAAAGTCAGATTGAAATTTGGAAAAAGGATGTGCAGTTGTGACGAAGCCATTTATGTTTGAAAAACCGTTAGGCATGAGAGATACACTTCCGGTGCTTTTTGAAACGAAAGCATCCGTCCGAAATAAAATGCATGAAGTCATAAAAAGATGGGGCTACCAGTTTATTGAGACCCCTGCTTTAGAATATTACGAAACGATCGGCGAGGCTTCTGCCATCTTGGATCAGCAGCTATTCAAATTATTGGACCAGCAGGGAAATACGCTTGTGCTTCGTCCAGATATGACTGCTCCCATTGCCCGTGTAGCAGCTTCCAAACTGCTTATGCAGAGAATTCCGCATCGGCTTGCTTATTCGGCAAATGTTTACCGCGCACAGCAGCGTGAAGGCGGACGGCCGGCGGAATTTGAACAAATGGGTATTGAATGTATCGGCAATGGATCTATCAGTGCAGATGCGGAAATGATTGCTCTTTTGGCGGACGTGCTGAAAGCGGCAGGCCTGGAAGACTTTAAAATTTCGATAGGGCATATTGGCTTTTTACAAGAAATTTTCATCAGCATTCTTGGAAATGAAGAGCGGGCTGCTGTCCTCAGAAAGTTTTTATATGAAAAAAATTATGTAGGCTACCGTGAACATGTCAAATCGCTTCCGCTCTCTTCGATTGACAAGCAGCGTCTGATTGAGTTCATTTCCCTCCGCGGCGGTGAAAAAGCGGTTGAACAGGCATTTGAACTGGTAGAGAACGGCCGGGGGGCACGTAAGCTGGAGGAATTGAAAGAGCTCGCGGCACAGCTGAAGGAATTTGGGGTTGATACTCATGTAAGCTTCGATCTGACGCTTGTCAGCCATATGAGCTACTATACCGGGACGCTTTTTGAAGTGTATGCCGGTCAGGTCGGTTCTCCGATCGGCAATGGCGGCCGTTATGACAATCTGTTAGATAAATTCGGATGGGATGCACCTGCGACCGGTTTTGCTGTCAGGATGGACAGGCTTGTAGAAGCATTAGGGGAGCCAAGGCAGCCGGAGGAAGCGGAATGTGTTTTGTTCAGCCCTCAGCGACGAAGAGAAGCTGTAGAGTTTGCGAGGTCTCAAAGAGTAAAAGGGAAATCGGTAACCATTCAGGATATTACTGCAGTGGATAATGTAGATATATTTACAAAAACGTTTGAAGAAGTTCATTTTTTTGTAGGGAATGGAGGGAAAGGAAAAGATGAATAACAGCTTTTTAACGATTGCGATGCCTAAGGGCAGGATATTTGAAGAAGCGGCAGAGCTATTAAGGAAGGCTGGCTTTCGTCTTCCTCCCGAATTCGACGACTCCAGGAAATTAATCCTTGAAGTGGAAGAGGAAAATCTCCGTTTTATTTTAGCAAAGCCAATGGATGTTGTGACCTATGTGGAACATGGTGTTGCGGATATCGGCATTGCCGGGAAGGACGTTATGCTGGAAGAGGAAAGAGACGTTTATGAGCTGCTGGATTTAAAGATCAGTGAATGCTACCTCGCTGTGGCCGGTTTGCCAGATACAAAGATCAGCGATGTCGCTCCGAAGGTTGCGAGCAAATATCCAAATGTGGCGTCCACCTATTTCCGCGAACAGGGGGAACAAGTGGAAATTATCAAGTTAAACGGATCGATTGAGCTTGCTCCGCTGATTGGACTGGCTGAGAGAATTGTTGATATCGTTTCGACCGGACAGACGCTCAAGGAGAACGGCCTGATTGAATATGCCAAAATTGCTCCGGTAACTTCAAGGCTGGTAGCGAATCCAGTCAGCTATCGGATAAAAGAAAAAAGGATCTCAGAGATTGTGGACCGCTTAGCGGAAATTATTGAGCAATGAGCCAAGGTGGGATGAACAGATGAAAATGGAACAATTTACAGAAGGCCTTTCTTTAAAACGCTCTGTTGATTCAGGTACAGCAGATCAAAGAAGAGCTGTTCAGGAAATTATAGAGGATGTCAAAAAGAACGGGGATACAGCCCTGAAGCGATATACGAAAAAGTTTGACGGAGTGCTTCTTGAATCGCTGCGGGTTTCTGAAGAGGAACTGGAGAAAGCGGCTTCTGATTTAACCAAAGACCAGTGGCAGGTCATTCAGGAAGCAGCTGATAATATTTGCTCATTTCATGAGAAGCAGCTGCGAAATTCCTGGATGACAACGGATGAAACAGGAACAATGCTTGGACAAAAGATTACGCCTTTGGATGCGGTCGGTGTCTATGTGCCTGGCGGAACAGCGGCCTATCCTTCTTCCGTGCTCATGAATGTCATGCCTGCCAAAGCTGCCGGCGTTAAGCGTATTGTCATGGTGTCGCCTCCTGGGAAAGACGGCAGTTTGAATCCTGCTGTGCTTGCGGCGGCCAAAATCGCCGGCGTAACGGAAATCTATAAAGCGGGCGGTGCCCAGGCGGTAGCGGCCCTGGCTTATGGAACGGAATCAATTCAAAAGGTGGACAAAATTGTCGGACCGGGCAACATTTTTGTGGCGTTAGCCAAACGTGAGGTATTTGGTGATGTAGCGATAGATATGATTGCCGGACCCAGTGAAATTGCCGTTCTTGCTGATGAAACAGCTAATCCGAAAGAGGTGGCGGCGGATCTTCTGTCCCAAGCAGAACATGACCCAAGGGCTTGCGCTGTACTGATTACTACTTCTCCAAAACTGGGGACTGAAACCGCAGCGGAAGTAGAAAAACAGCTGAACAGCCTGCCTCGGCGCGACATTGCAGCAGCCTCGATAAGAGATTACGGACGAATCGTTATTTGCGGCACAATGGAACAGGCCATTGGCGCTGTTAATGAACTGGCCCCTGAGCATTTGGAAATCATCACAGAAAATGCCCTGGAAAATATGGCAAGAATCAGACATGCTGGGGCTATTTTTATCGGCCGGTACAGTTCAGAACCAATTGGGGATTATTTTGCCGGTCCGAATCATGTATTGCCGACTAATGGAACAGCGAGATTTTCCAGTCCGCTGAATGTGGATGACTTCCAGAAAAAGTCGAGCATTATTATGTACAGTGAAACCAAATTCAATCAGCATGCTGAAAAAATAGCCTCCTTTGCAAGGATGGAAGGATTGGAAGCACATGCACGGGCTGTTGAGGCCCGCCGCTTATAACAGACTTGTAATAAGGAGGATCAGGAAATGGAACGTTCGGCAAGCATTGCAAGGAAAACGAATGAGACAGATATTAAGCTCGAATTTGCGATAGATGGGGAAGGAAATTCTTCTATTGATACAGCGGTGCCATTTATGACACATATGCTGGATTTATTCACGAAACATGGGAAATTCGATATGATTGTCAGCGGAATGGGCGATGTTGAGGTGGATGACCATCATACAACGGAAGATATCGGAATTTGTCTTGGACAGGCTCTTCAGGAAGCGCTCGGAGATAAGCGGGGAATCAAACGCTATGGAAATGCCTTTGTCCCGATGGATGAAGCTTTGGCACAGGTTGTAATCGATCTGAGCAATCGTCCTCATCTGGAGTTCAGAGCCGATTTCCCTTCTCAAAAGGTAGGGACATTCGATACAGAACTGGTTCACGAATTTTTATGGAAGCTGGCACTTGAGGCCAGAATGAACTTGCATGTCATTGTGCATTACGGCCACAATACCCATCATATGATTGAAGCAATCTTCAAAGCACTGGGAAGGGCTCTCGATGAGGCAACGACAATTGACCCTCGCGTGAAAGGGATTCCGTCAACGAAAGGAATGTTATAAATGATCGGAATTGTCGATTACGGCATGGGGAACCTTTTTTCTGTAAGCAAAGGGCTGGAACGGCTTCAGGCGGATTCTTTTATTTCAGATGATCCGAATAAGCTTGCTGAGGCAGCAGGGATTATTCTGCCTGGTGTAGGCTCCTTCCGCGATGCGATGAGCCTTCTGGAGAAACAGAAACTGGATGTTTTTTTGAAAAAGTATGTGGCAGATGGCGGACTTTTATTAGGCATTTGCCTTGGCATGCAGCTGCTGTTTGATGAAAGCGAGGAGAACGGACCGGCAAAGGGACTTTCACTCATTCCGGGAAAAGTGGTCCGTTTTTCAGGGACAGATTCCAATGGAGTCAATTATAAGGTGCCCCATATGGGCTGGAATCGCCTTGGGTTCAGCCAGCCGTCGCCTCTGCTGCAGAGCCTTGAGGAAGAGTATGTGTACTTCGTTCATTCCTATTATGCTGATGCAGATCCTTCCTATATTATTGCTTCTGCGGAATATGATATTTCCGTTCCGGCTGTCGTCGCAAAGGGCAATGTCTTTGGCATGCAGTTCCATCCGGAAAAAAGCGGACAAATGGGGATGAACTTATTAAAAAATTATCTTTCATTAGTGGAAAAGAGGGAACAGACATGAGCGCTTTTACAATCTACCCGGCCATTGATATGAGGGGAGGCAAATGTGTCCGCCTTATTCAGGGTGATTATAACCAGGAAACCGTGTACGGCGATTCGCCCTTTGATATGGCCAAAGGCTTTAATGAACAAGGCGCTTCCTGGATCCATATGGTTGATCTGGACGGGGCCAAGGAAGGCAGCCGGATTAATGACTCCTACGTCATCAGGGCTGCGAAGGAACTCCAGGCGAAAATTCAAATTGGCGGAGGAATCCGTTCCGAAGCCGATATTGTGCACTACCTCGATAACGGCGTTGAACGGGTGATCCTGGGAAGTGCAGCAGTTTCCGATCCTGCCTTTACGAAAGAGATGATCAAAAAGTACGGCCGCCATATTGCCATTGGCATAGATGCGAAAGACGGACGGGTCGCTACTCATGGCTGGATAGAAACCTCTGAAACGCTGGCGGTTGATCTTGGCAAAGCTCTTGCGGATGCTGGTGCAGAGACATTCATTTTTACGGATATTGCAACAGATGGAATGCTGTCCGGCCCAAATGTGAAGGGAATTGTGGCGATGGCCCGTGCAACGGGTAAAAGAGTGATTGCCTCTGGCGGCATCAGTTCCCTGAAAGATTTAACGGCATTGAAAGAACATCAGGCGGACGGCATAGCAGGAGCCATCGTTGGCAAGGCCATTTATACTAACCGCTTTAGCGTTAAAGACGCATTAGAGAAGGTGCGTGATTAAATGCTGACAAAACGGATTATTCCCTGCCTGGATGTGAAGGATGGACGTGTCGTAAAAGGAGTGCAATTCGTCTCATTAAGAGATGCAGGAGATCCTGTAGAATTGGCAGCTTTTTACGATCAAGAAGGGGCCGATGAGCTGGTATTCCTCGATATTTCCGCCTCCCATGAAGGCAGAGAAACGATGGTTGATGTCGTAAGATCAGTCGCCGGAAGCCTGGCCATCCCTTTTACCGTTGGCGGCGGGATCAATTCCCTTGCAGATATGAAGAAAATTTTGAGGGCGGGTGCAGATAAAGTTTCCCTGAATACAGCAGCTGTTGTCCGGCCGGACTTAATAAATGAGGGCTCTGATTATTTTGGGGCGCAATGCATTGTCGTAGCGATTGATGCCCGGTTTGAAGCAGAGCTTGGTTCCTGGAGAGTCTATACGCATGGCGGAAGGACGCCGACTCAATGGGAGGTTGTCGAATGGGCCAGGGAAGCGGTCAGCCGGGGAGCCGGTGAAATCCTGCTGACAAGCATGGATTGTGACGGAGAGAAAAAAGGATTCAACATTGAACTGACAAAAGCCGTATCGGAAGCGGTAAGTGTACCGGTCATTGCATCGGGGGGAGCAGGAAATGCTGAGCATTTCCAAGAGGCATTTGAGAAAGGGAAGGCAGATGCTGCCTTGGCAGCTTCAATCTTTCATTATAAAGAAACGTCCGTAAAAGAAGTCAAAGCGTTTCTTAAACAACAAGGAGTGGTTGTACGATGATAGAAACAATTCAATTTGACGAAAAAGGATTAATCCCAGCCATTGTTCAGGATGCAGAAACTGGAGAAGTATTGACTCTGGCCTATATGAATAAAGAGTCATTAAACCGTTCCATTGCCGAAGGAGAAACCTGGTTCTTCAGCCGTTCCCGAAACGAGCTGTGGCATAAAGGGGAAACAAGCGGAAACACCCAAAAAATTACGGAAATGAAATATGACTGTGATCAGGATGCTCTTGTCGTAAAGGTAATTCCAAACGGACCTGCCTGCCATAACGGGACAACAAGCTGTTTCACAACGACATTGTTTGAAGGCGAGCAAGTGAAGCCGCACGAAAATGATACGGCGTTCTTATTTGAACTGGAAAAACTGATCGGTAAGCGGAAGGAAGAAATGCCGGAAGGATCATATACGACATACTTATTTGATAAGGGCGTCGATAAAATCTTGAAAAAAGTCGGGGAGGAAGCCGCCGAAGTCATTATTGCAGCGAAAAACCGCGACCCGCAAGAGCTTTCCATGGAAAGCGCCGATTTACTATATCACCTGTTTGTCCTGCTGCAAGAGCAGGAACTTCCTTTCCAGGCAGTATTGGATGTCCTAAAAGAAAGGCACGGAATCAAAGAAGAACTGAAGAAGTAAAGCTTGGCTTATTGAAACCAGGTGCTTATTCTTTATGGGGCACAGATAAGTCTCAATGACATCCAGTAGTTACAAAGCGCATGAAAATCAGGTGGATTGAACTAAGGGTGAGGCATTCCGGCGGTGAGCATTGCTGGAATGCGACATCCGTAGGTGAATATCCACCTTCTTCTTTTAAAAGAAAAGCACCTGCTAAGTGTAAAAATCTCCCTTGAATCCTCATTCTCCCTATTCTTTCAGATTCCTGCTAAAATGAAGGTGAGCATGTAATACGTCTTTCACACCTTTGTTTTCCATTAATTTCAAATGTTCCTCAACCAAGTCGAAAATGTGGTATACTACTGTAGTTAATCAACTTGTAAATGGAGGATTGCATGGGTAAAGACTCTAAACTGACACAGCAAGCAAAAATATTATCCTTTCACCCTACTGGCGAATATTATTTCGCAAAGGGTTTGAAAGCTTACCATAAACGAGAATTGCCGAAAGCAAGAAAATATTTTGAACGGGCGTTGGAACTCGAACCAGCTGAACCGATGATTGCCTGCCAGCTCGCCATCACGTGCACGGAGATGGGAGAATATAACTACTCGAACAGTCTTCTTGAGAATATCCTGAACGTAATGGACCCGCTGATGACGGAGTGCCATTATTTTTTGGCGAATAACTATGCCCACCTTGGAATGTTCAAGGAGGCCTACCGGCATGCGAGCACATATTTGGATGAAGCGGAGGATGGAGAATTCAGCGAGGATGCTGAAGACTTGCTGGATTTAATTACCTTCGAATCGGATGAGCCGGCTGAATCTTTATTCCAGCAGGATGGTCTGATTCTTCAGCAGGAAAAAGCACGCGAATACTTGGAAGCAGGAAACTTTCCAAAAGCGATCGAGGTATTGAAAGCGACCATCGCCGAATATAAGGATTATTGGACCGCGTACAATAACTTGGCATTGGCCTATTTTTATCTTGGCCAAATTGATGAGGCATACGAAACCTTGGAAGAAGTGCTTGGCAAGAGTCCGGGGAATCTTCATGCGCTTTGCAATCTTGTAGTGTTCCATCATTATCAGCAAGAGGAAGAAAAAGTGGAGGAACTGATTCAGACATTGGATAAAATCAGGCCGATGCTTTCTGAACACCGTTTTAAGCTGGGGGCAACGTTTGCTCTGGTTGGAAAGTATGCGCTTGGTTATAAATGGCTTAAGCAGCTATTGAAGCAAGGATTTGAAGGCGACGGCTCCTTTTACTACTGGCTTTCTATTTCCGCTTATCATTTAGGCCATCAGGCTACGGCTGAACAGGCATGGAAGAAGGTTGTGGAGATTAATCCCGAGAAAGAGGGAATGGAACCGTGGAGCGAAATGAATGTTTCTGCAAATGGCTTTGAACATCATTTGCCATCCATCGTGAAGCGCCTCGAAAGCGAATATATAGAGGAGCGTCTGTTTGCAATATTCCTCTTGAAGCATTCTTCTCATAAAAAGGATCTGATGAATAAAGAGATCTTAATGAAGAATCAGCATTTCGGAAGCATGGAAAAGGAATACGCGGATTTAGTGAAATTTCCGCACAAAGAGCGGGAAAACTCGGCTATTTTGTTTGCGGACCGGACTGCAGAACTTTTATATCAGCATTTCCAGCCAATTCAAATGGCGGAAGCAGGACTTTATTTAATGTGGTTTTCTGTTTTCCTTGAAGCCGTGAAGGAAAACTCCCGTCTCAGCAACACAACGGGATGGGCGGCGGCTGTCGAATATGTATGGAACAAGCTGCGCAATGAAAAAAAGAGCCTGCAGACTATTGCGGATAAGCATTTTATATCTGTTTCTACCCTTTCTAAGTATGTAAAAAATGTTCAGAACCTGCTTCAATGAGCAAATATTTGGACGTGAATATGTTTGTTATATAGGATAGTAAGATAGGAGATACTAAAGTATCGTAAGGACAGTGGAGGAGTGAAAAACGTGGCTGAAGAAAAAATTTATGATGTTGTCATTATAGGTGCCGGACCGGCCGGGATGACAGCTGCTGTTTATACATCACGGGCCAATCTTTCAACATTAATGCTGGAGCGGGGAATGCCCGGCGGACAAATGGCCAATACAGAAGAAGTGGAGAACTACCCTGGTTTTGAAACCATCTTAGGGCCGGAACTTTCCAATAAGATGTTTGCGCATGCGAAAAAATTTGGTGCTGAATATGCTTACGGTGATGTGAAAGAAGTCATCGAAGGCGAAGAGTACAAAACGATTGTAGCCGGCTCAAAAGAGTATAAAGCCCGCTCCATTATTATCTCTTCTGGTGCAGAATATAAAAAAATCGGTGTTCCCGGAGAAAAGGAATTAGGCGGACGGGGAGTATCCTACTGTGCCGTATGTGACGGTGCATTCTTTAAAGAAAGAAAATTGTTTGTGATCGGGGGCGGAGATTCTGCGGTTGAGGAAGGTGTTTATCTAACAAGGTTTGCATCCAACGTGACGATTGTACACCGACGCGATGAGCTGCGTGCTCAAAAGATCCTGCAAGAACGTGCCTTTGCAAATGAAAAAGTGGATTTCATATGGAACCACACTTTGAAGGAAATTAAGGAAAAGGACGGCAAGGTAGGCAGTGTTGTTCTTGTCTCTACTGAAAACGGGGAAGAACAGGAGCTTCCGGCAGATGGAGTCTTCATCTATATTGGCATGCTTCCGCTGACAAAACCGTTTGAAAACCTGGGTATCACAAATGCCACAGGGTATATTGAGACAAATGAACAAATGGAAACCAAGGTTCCCGGCATTTTTGCTGCGGGAGACGTCCGTGAAAAAAATCTGCGCCAAATTGTAACAGCAACAGGCGATGGAAGTGTAGCTGCTCAGGCTGCTCAGCATTATGTAGAAGAGCTAAAAGAAAAGTTGAAAATTAAAGCATAAATTATTTGAAAACGTAATTCCTCCTTAATTGGAATGTAACGTAAGTGAAACAAAGATAAGGTATATTAAGAATAGAAATTGACCCCCTTATTTATAGAACGTAGGAAGACACAGGTTTTGCATCTGTGTCTTTTTTTGTTTTTCTGGAACTTAGAGAGAAAAATGCATAAAAATACTGCTGCATGTTAATTGTGAGGTTATTTTAAAAATAGTATAATAAGAAGATATAAAAGATTTTTGGATGCCATTCTGTTTTTATGAGAAAAGTAATCGTAAAATACGGCTTGTTAGTTGAGCAGAGGTAATTGAGGTGAACAACGTGCAGCGTGTCACAAATTGTGTGCTTATAAAAGATGATAAAGTGCTTCTGTTAAAAAAACCGAGGCGAGACTGGTGGGTGGCTCCGGGAGGAAAGATGGAGCCGGGAGAATCAGTAAGGGATGCCTGTATCCGGGAATACCGTGAAGAAACAGGTGTGTATTTGAAAAATCCCTCTATTAAAGGGATATTTACCTTCATTATAAAAGAAGGAGATAAAGTTCTGTCTGAATGGATGATGTTCACGTTCTTTGCAGATGATTCAGATGGAGTCAACCTGGAAGAATGTGAAGAAGGAGAGCTTGCCTGGCATCAGGCTGATGAAGTGAAGAACCTTGAGATGGCAGAAGGAGACCGCCATATCCTGGAATATATGATTCATGGTTCAGGTATTATATATGGAACATTTACCTATACACCTGATTTCCATTTGATTTCATACAGACTGGATCCGGGCTGAAGAAACGTTATTCAAAAAAATGGCCAAGGGGGCAGGGGAATGAATCAGATGCAAGGAGAGACTCAATTAGTTATTATAACGGGAATGTCAGGGGCAGGTAAAACAGTTGCCGTACAAAGCTTTGAAGATATGGGGTTTTTCTGTGTTGATAATCTTCCGCCTGCCCTGCTGCCTAAGTTCTTGGAACTGATGAAGGATTCCGGGAATAAGATGAATAGGGTTGCACTTGTCATGGACCTGAGAGGCAGGGAGTTTTTTGACAGCCTGTTTCGCGCTTTAGATGACCTGTCAGAGGTATCCTGGCTGAATCCGCAGATCCTTTTTCTTGATTCGGATGATTCTGTGCTGGTCAGCAGATATAAAGAAACAAGAAGGACACATCCTTTGTCTCCGCAAGACCGTCCGCTTGAGGGAATCAAACAGGAGCGGAGCCTTTTAGAGGAAATGAAGGGGAGAGCCCAGTTAATCTATAATACGTCAAAACTGAAGCCAAGGGAGCTCAGGGAGAAAATCATTAAGGAATTTTCGGCCAATAAACAGGTCAGCTTCACGGTAAATGTCATGTCATTCGGCTTTAAACATGGACTGCCGATTGATGCCGATCTGGTATTTGATGTCCGATTCCTGCCGAATCCTCATTATATTGACCATATGCGTCCAAAAACAGGGCTTGATGAAGAAGTATCGAGCTATGTATTAAAATGGACGGAAACTCAGAAATTTTTAGAAAAAGTGATTGATTTGCTGGGCTTCATGCTCCCTCATTACAAACGGGAAGGCAAAGCACAGCTTGTAGTAGCTATTGGCTGCACAGGCGGTCAGCACCGCTCTGTTGCGTTAGCAGAATATATAGCTGATTATTTCAGTAAGGATTACAATACACATATTGCACACCGTGATATGGAGAAAAGCAAGGGGAGCATTCATGTCAAATAACGAAGATACGCCCAAGGTAGTCGTTATTGGGGGGGGAACCGGTCTTCCGGTCTTATTGCGCGGTTTGAAAAAGCATCCAGTCGATATTACAGCCATTGTAACCGTTGCTGATGACGGGGGCAGCTCAGGACGGCTGCGTCAGGATCTTGGCATACCTGCACCGGGGGATATTCGAAATGTGCTTGCTGCACTTTCTGAAGTGGAACCGCTTGTAGAAGAGATGTTCCAGCACAGATTCTCCAATAGCCATGAGCTTTCCGGCCATTCTCTCGGAAACTTAATCCTTGCGGCTATGACCTCGGTGACGGGCGATTTTGTCCATGCCATCCAAGAAATGAGTAAGTTTTTGAATGTCAGGGGAAAGGTACTTCCAGCTGCCAATCAAAGTGTGGTTTTGAATGCTGAAATGGAAGACGGCACCATCATCAGCGGTGAGTCCAAGATTCCTTCCTCCGGAAAGAAAATCAAGAGAGTGTTTTTAACGCCACAAGATATACAGCCTCTCAGTGAAACTCTTCTGGCAATCAAGCAGGCGGATTTGATCATCATCGGACCGGGCAGTCTGTATACGAGCATCCTGCCTAACTTGCTTGTGCCGAAAATCGGACGGGAAATTGGAAAATCGAAGGCGAAAAAAGTATATATATGCAATTTAATGACGCAGGCTGGGGAAACGCAGGAATATACAGCGAGCAATCATGTCCAGGCTATTTATGACCATTTAGGGAACGGCTATCTGGACAGCATTTTGGTGAATATTGATGAAATACCAGAAGAGGTCCAGAAACGATATGAAATGGAAAATGCTAAGCCGGTTTTTTATGATATGGAAAATCTTGAAAAGATTGGTCTGGAAATTATACAGGGCCGTATATTCAGTTATGAGAAAAATGCTTTGCGGCATGATGCCAAGAAAGTGGCAAAGCTGTTATATGAGATGATTAGAAAATAAGCATGCTGATTGTGCATGGCAGAGTGGCCGACAGGAGGGAAAGTAAATATGTCTTTTGCATCAGAAACGAAAAAGGAATTGACAACAATAGAAACGAAGCCTTGCTGTGCAAAAGCTGAATTATGTGCTCTCATCCGAATGAATGGCTCGCTGTCGTTTTCCAATCGGAAGCTCGTAGTAGATATCCAAACAGAAAATGCGGCGATTGCAAGAAGGATTTATACCCTTTTAAAGAAGAGCTATGACGTTCAGGTTGAACTGCTTGTTCGGAAGAAGATGAAATTGAAGAAGAATAATGTTTATATAGTCAGGATGTCCAATGGCGGACAGACCATTCTTTCAGACCTTGAAATAATGGGAGAAGGCTTTGAGATTCTTCATGTACCTTCGGAAGCCATCATAGGGAAGAAATGCTGTAAACGCTCCTACTTAAGAGGCGCTTTCCTTGCGGGGGGATCTGTAAATAACCCGGAAACATCCTCTTATCATCTGGAGATTTTCTCATTATATAAAGAGCATAATGACGCATTATGTGAATTACTGAACCATTTCGGCCTTAAAGCAAAGACGCTGGAAAGAAAGAAAGGGTTCATCACCTATTTGAAGGAAGCAGAAAAAATCGCTGAATTTCTAAGTGTCATCGGAGCCCATACAGCTTTGCTCCGTTTTGAGGATGTACGGATTGTCCGGGACATGAGGAACTCTGTGAATAGATTGGTAAACTGTGAAACGGCGAATTTAAATAAAACAATCGGAGCCTCACTAAGGCAGGTTGAAAATATCCGTTACATAGAGAATACGGTCGGTCTTGGTGTATTGCCAGATAAACTGAGAGAAATTGCAGAACTGCGTGTGGCGTTTCAGGACGTTACTCTGAAGGAGCTTGGCGAAATGGTTTCAGGCGGCAATATCAGCAAGTCCGGCATCAATCACAGGCTGAGGAAAATTGATGAAATAGCAGACAAGCTTCGCGGCGGCGAAGCGGTCTCTGCCAAAAAGTAAAAGAGAAGAGGAGGGGGAAACATGGTAGAAAAAGAGATAGAAGTACAATTGAAGACAGGTTTGCAGGCAAGACCTGCTGCGCTCTTCGTTCAAGAAGCGAGCCGCTTTCATTCGGAGGTCTTTTTAGAGAAGGATGGAAAAAAAGTAAACGCTAAAAGCATTATGGGACTTATGAGTCTGGCAGTCAGCTCAGGTTCTTCCGTTAAACTGATTGCAGATGGCAAAGATGAAGAGGAAGCGCTTGCCAGATTGGAACAGTTTGTTGCGCAAGAAGGATAAAAAAAGATGCCCCCGATTTGGGGACATCTTTTTTTGAGTTTTTATTTTTCTTCTTTCTTTTCTTCGATACGCGTAATGACTTTATCGATTAAGCCGTATTCAAGGGCACGCTCAGCTGTCATGAAATTATCACGTTCAGTATCTTGCTGGATGACCTCAAGAGGCTGACCAGTGCGTTCAGAAAGAATTTGGTTTAATTTTTCTCTTAAGAACAGGATACGGCGGGCCGCGATTTCGATTTCAGTCGCTTGTCCCTGTGCTCCTCCAAGAGGCTGGTGAATCATGACTTCACTGTTTGGAAGGGCGAAACGTTTTCCCTTTTCCCCTGCAGCAAGCAAGAAAGCACCCATAGATGCTGCCATACCAATACATACAGTAGATACATTCGGTTTGATGTACTGCATAGTATCATAGATGGCCATTCCGGCAGTGATACTTCCGCCTGGGCTGTTAATGTATAAAGTAATATCCTTCTCCGGATTTTCCGCTTCCAGGAATAGCAATTGAGCAACAATTGAGTTAGAAACATTGTCATCAATCGCACTGCCCAGCATAATGATCCGGTCTTTCAACAAACGGGAATAAATATCGTAGGCGCGTTCCCCACGACTTGTCTGTTCAATAACTGTTGGGATTAAGTTCATGTTCATTTCCTCCTTTGGATAAAAGAATACTAAAAAATTCTCTATGTATGTATGATACAACTTTTGGTCAATTTAGGTCAAACGAAAGGAACTAATAATGGAACAAATTTGATAGCATTCCGCTTATTTCTTTTCCATTTGCCTAAAGTTTCGTCTGCTTTTAACCATAATACCCATTCTTCGGACATTTAAACCTTTATTGCCTCTTGCCAATTAGCTAGTTTTATCATATAATGAGTTTTGTTGTTAAATATTCTGCCCTCGTGGTGCAACGGATAGCACGTAAGATTCCGGTTCTTGAGATGTGGGTTCGATTCCTGCCGAGGGCGCTAAAAAATCATTGGTATCACTGCGTTTATAAACGCGGTGATATTTTTTTATGCTCATTTTCAATGGATACAATAGAAAAAATCTGAATTAATTCAACATTCTCATTGTTGACTATTGAATTAGTTCGGGTTTTTTATCCAGCCTTGAATTTTTTTATTGTATTTTTTACTTTAATCGGACTTCCAGAGAAGTAAGAGCATCTTTAACCGTAGACATGGTTGGTATGGAGGACATATCTAAATTTAACCTTGTCGCGACTATTGTCAATTCAGGTCTTAATCCGGTGATAATACAGCTCACGCCTAAAAGGGATAATACACTGGATATTTTAAATAAGTAATCTGCAACAACTTCGTCTAAAGTATACAGTCCTGAGAAATCTATAATTAAGCAGTCTATGGATTGTCTTTGAACTTTATTTGGTACTGTGTCTAAAATTTGTTTTGCTCTTTCCTCATCTATATATCCAACTAAGGGAAGTACGGCAATACCGTTTAAGAGGGGGACAAGGGTAGATGAAAGTTCGTTTACTTGCTTCATCATTTCTTTCTGTCTTTTTTCCGTTTCTTTTCTTTCTGATATATCGCGTACATACGTCTGAATGGCTTTGGTTTCCCCGATTAATAGAGGATGACAATACAATTCAACATCGACTGTTGTACCATCCATCTTATAAATCGTTTCTTCAATAATATCTGCCGGTTTTTCGTATGCTGACTCAATTCTTTTCACTATAGCTTTCTTTGAAGTTTCTTTAAATATATCTAAAGGACTGTTTCCAATAACTTCTTCTTTTGCAGCTCTAAAGAAATTCTCTGCTGCTTTATTAATATAGAGTATCTTGAAATCCGTATGGATAATCAGCGGATCAAGAGAATATTCAATTACTTGCCGATAATCAATTTTCGAAATAGTATCGTTCACAATTCTTCACTCCTTCATAGTAGGTTAACGCTTTTCTATGCTTTCTTCAAGATTCAATATTACCCAAAGATTTCTTTCTGGATGATCTGAATTTCCCACTGGACACGGATAGATCATCTGGTTTCGGCCCTGCTATTTATACAGCGATAGTATTTTTTTATGTGAATTTTTAGTCTGAAAGCTGAATCAGGTTGATCGTTTCTAGAACTTGAATGATTGATTATGGAAAAAATAATAGATTGTTATTATTTTCCGAATTTTAATAGAGTAAAAGCTTTAAAGGGAGCGGATGGCATGATATACATAAAGATACACAAGGGTGATCAGAATTGAAGAAAGTCCTGTTAATCACCTTTAGCTTTATTGCTGTTGCCGGGGCCGTCATGTGGTATGCATTTAACCCAATGTCTAAAGAAACGCTATCGGTTAAAGAGACCGAATCAAAACGTGATGGCGGTAAAATGATTGAAATAAAAGAAGCGAACGCCAAACCCGCCGAAGAGAGTTTCCTATGGATATGAGTGAAGACGCTTTAAGAAATGCGCTTCATGGGATGTCCCATCAAAAAATCAAAGCAAATGATAAATGGGGATTTATTCCGTTAACCGAAGAACGTGTAGACAGATTGAAGGCTGTAACAGAAGCTGGTATGTATAAGGAAAAAAATGTATATCTAGGTATTCGGTAATCGTTGGTCGAAAAATGATTTTTCACGGGTGGATCAAGATCATAATGCCATATGGGGATTACAGAACGGAAATGTTGGCAAAGCAACTGGTATTTTATCGACGGCTGAAGAAAAAAAGTTCATCGAGGAACATTTTGATGTGCAATAGAGTTTGAAAGAGGTATCGAGAGGCAGATTGCTTCTTTTATACATGATGAAAAGCACTGCCTATTCGGCAGTGCTTCAGGCTGTAGACAAACTCGTGAAAATCGAGTTTATCTACAGCCTTTTTTATATTAAAATGGAGGTAACAAATTTACTTGAGGTGACCAATATGCTTTCCAAATATTCTTCTACTCAAAGAAATCAAATTGAAATGATTGCGCTGGATGAACTTGTTCCTGCGAACCATTTGGTTCGCAAACTAGAAAAAGCGATCGATTTTTCATTTATTTATTCGTTAGTAGAGGATATGTATTCAGATGTAGGTCGTCCAAGTATTGACCCGGTAATTCTTATTAAAATGACATTTATTCAGTACATATTTGGTATCCGCTCCATGCGCAAAACGATTGAAGAAATCCAGACCAATATGGCTTATCGATGGTTTTTAGGATTCGGATTTCATGATAAAATCCCCCATTTTTCTACCTTCGGTAAAAACTACGAACGCAGATTCAAAGATACGGATTTGTTTGAACAGATTTTCTATCATATTATAAGCGAAGCTGCTAAGAAGAAGTTAATCAGTGCCGAACATATTTTTATTGACTCTACACACGTTAAAGCTAGTGCGAATAAACGAAAGTTTCAAAAGAAAGTTGTCCGTAAAGAAACAAAAGCATATGAACAACGTCTTCAAGAAGAAATCAATCAGGACAAAGAGGACCATGATAAGAATCCCTTCCCTCCAGATAAATTCGAAAAAAATGAAACGAAAGAAATCAAAGAAAGTACGACAGATCCTGAGAGTGGATATTATGTAAAAGATGAAAGAACGAAGCAGTTTGCTTATTCTTTTCACGCTGCTTCAGATAGGAATGGATTTGTATTAGGGACCATCGTAACTCCTGGTAATACGCATGATAGTCAGATACTTGAGCCTTTGGTTGAGAAAGTAATGGAAGAAGTTGGGAAGCCTGAAGCTGTTGCTGCTGATGCAGCCTATAAGACACCAGTAATTACAAATTATCTAATAGAAAATGACATCACGCCCGTTTTACCTTATACACGTCCGCGTACAAAAGAGGGATATTTTCGGAAACATGACTATGTTTACGATGAGTACCATGATTGCTATTTATGCCCGCAGGGCAATGTGTTGAACTACTCAACGACTACTAAGGAGGGGTATCGTCAGTATAAGTCTGATCCTAAAATATGTAAAGATTGTCCAGTGATCATGAATTGTACCCAAAGTAAGAACCACCAAAAGCTCATTCAGAGACATATATGGGAAGGGTACGTAGAAGAAGCAGATCATCTCCGACACCATCAAACCATAAAAGATATCTATGCCAAACGTAAAGAAACCATTGAGCGAGTCTTTGCGGATGCAAAAGAAAAGCATGGCATGCGTTGGACAACGTTAAGAGGTCTAAAAAAATTGTCCATGCAGGCGTTGCTTACTTTTGGTGCCATGAATTTAAAGAAGATGGCAAATTGGACTTGGGTCAATCCTCAAACCGGCTAATTATGGGGCTCGATGAGCCCTCAAAATTAAAAATACAACGATTAAATAGGAAAAATAAGAGAAAGGCCTTCGGAAGGGATTCCTTCCGAAGGCCTTTTGTCGACAATCTGAAGCACTGCCTATTCGGCAGTGCTTTATTTAAGTATGGACCACATGCAGCCTGCTTAATAAGGGTCTGCGTCGTGGCTTTTCTTCACAGCATCTTCTGTGGCTTCTTTGG
The DNA here is from genome assembly GCF_900098925.1 of Bacillus massiliglaciei. GTDB lineage: Bacteria > Bacillota > Bacilli > Bacillales > DSM-1321 > Peribacillus > Peribacillus massiliglaciei. The sequence goes on from NZ_LT622359.1 coordinate 594,616, forward strand.
CAGCTAATGTACCTTCGCCAAATCTTGTTTTACCGGCTTCACGGCCTGGGATTTTATTTTCCATTTGCTGTATTTCTTTCATTACCTTATCGATGCCTTCTTTCACTCGGCGTCCGTATTCTTCATCCGCCTGTGTGAAGTGATGAACCATGGCATCTTGAATTTTCTTGTCACAAATCGCAAGGGCTTCTGACAAGTTTTTGATCAATTCATCGCGTTCCCAATCTTCAAAGCTGCGGTAAGTATCACCGGCTTGGCCGTAGTTGTTCGGGCGGTCTATTGGTGCACTCATGGCCGCCGCATTATATGTTGGCCGATGCGGAGGGAGTACTTCTTGTCCTTCTTCCTGATAACCGCCGAGCATGGATGGTTCATAATTAATATGTGGATTTTCTCCAGACTCTTTAGGATCACGGATATCCATCTGGCCGCGATGCTGGTTTGTACGAACATCGGTTTTTGGTGCATTTACAGGCAATTTCAGATAGTTTGCACCTACGCGATAGCGCTGTGTATCAGAGTAAGAGAATGTACGGCCTTGGAGCATTTTATCGTCTGAAAAGTCCATTCCGTCAACAAGAACCCCAGTACCAAAGGCAGCTTGTTCAATTTCTGCGTGGTAATCAACTGGGTTGCGGTCAAGAACCATCCGTCCTACTGGACGCCATGGGAATTTATCCTCCGGCCAAAGTTTAGTATCATCAAGCGGATCAAAATCCAGCTCAGGATGATAGTCATCCTCCATAATTTGAACAAAAAGTTCCCATTCTGGATATTCGCCTCTTTCAATGGATTCATATAAATCTTGTGTCGCATGACCGGTGTTCTTAGCTTGAACTTCGTTTGCCTCTTCTTGCGTTAAATTGCGAATCCCTTGCTTTGGCTCCCAATGATATTTCACCAGCACTGCCTCGCCTTTATCATTTACCCATTTATAGGTGTTTACACCAGAACCTTGCATATGGCGGTATGTTGCAGGAATGCCCCATGGAGAGAATAGGAATGTAATCATATGTGTAGCTTCAGGTGAACGGGAAACGAAGTCAAACATCCGCTGAGGATTCGGTACGTTTGAAGCTGGATCAGCTTTAAATGCGTGAATCATATCAGGGAATTTCATGGCGTCGCGAATAAAGAAAATTTTCAAATTGTTGCCCACAAGATCCCAGTTTCCGTCTTCTGTATACATTTTCACAGCAAAACCGCGAGGGTCACGCGCAGTTTCTGGAGAGTCTTTTGCCCCTGCTACTGTGGAGAATCGAACCATTAGCGGTGTTTTCTTACCTGCGCCGGAAAAAACTTTTGCACGGGTATATTTCTCTACAGGTTCATCGCCGACTTTTCCGTATGTTTCAAAATAACCAAACGCACCGGCACCACGTGCGTGTACGACACGCTCTGGGACTTCTTCCCGGTCAAAATGAGAAATTTTTTCAATGAAATGGTAATTTTCAAGAGTTGCCGGTCCTCTGTTGCCGATTGTACGGATGTTTTGGTTGTCCTTTACGGGATGGCCTTGTCGAGTTGTCAGCGTTTCACGTTTCACTTCTTGTTCGTTTGAAGCATTTTTGTCTTTGTTTTCACCCACAGATAAAACCTCCTTAAAGTAATCATCCTTATTTTGCCTAATCGTAAGTCATTTCATGCAAAATAAGAATCTTTTAATAATAATCATTATTATATAATGATTATTATTAGTTCATTTCTAGTTTAATCCATGAATTCTTATAAATGCAAATAATATGATAATTTTACTTTTAAGTAGAATAAGTCGATTATCTAAGAATTTGCGGACGCTTCTTGCTTGATTTTTATCATGTATGTATATTTCACTGCCCCTGTTTCCCTTCCGTGGATTGTTTTAGATATTCACTTGGGAAAGAATGAAAGGGGCTACGTTAAGTTTTGGCTTATGTAAAAACGGCTGGATGAAGGCATACAAAAATCAAAGCTGGGAAAGAAGCTGATTAGTATAAAGATTACCTTAAAGAAAGGAAACTTAAACGTGTTCCCAGAAAAAATTTGCCACTTTTGGCGAATTGTAAAAGCGGGCGGTGAGGAGATAGTTAATAAACGAGATTTAATAAAAAAAGCAACCGCTTTCATTATTTTTTGTATTGTATTTCCTTTTGTTATTGTAGAATGAATAGGGGAGGGATTTGCACGTGAATATGAAAGCTGGTCTTTTTCAACAACAAACGTTAAAGATGACGATGACACAGGAACTCACTCAGGCTATCACCCTTTTGCAATATTCAGCACAAGAACTTTCTGAATTTTTAGAGAATAAAATACTTGAAAATCCAATTTTATCCCTTGAAGAACCATCTTCTGCCTATCCATTGTCTTTCGGACGTAAAAAACGAAAACGAAATGATAAAAAGTTTGATTCAAATGATTGGATTGAGCAAGTCAGCGAAGATACTTCGTCGCTGGAACGGCATATCCTGTCACAGGTTCATTTGAATAAACTGTCAAAGGATGAGTATAAAGGATTGCTGTTTCTGATTCGCAATCTGGATGAAAACGGCTATTTGCGTATCCGGCTTGAGGATATCTCTCTTCCGGGAGTGACAGAGGAGATGCTTGACAAATGTCTTGAAATCTTACACCAGGCCGAGCCTTATGGAATTGGGGCAAGGGACCTGCAGGAATGCCTTTGGCTGCAAGCTTATGCAGACGGAGAAAGTCCGCTGGCTGAGCTGATTCTTGAAAAGTACTTTCTGGAGTTTGCAGAAAGGCGATGGAAAGAACTGAGCAAGAAGATTGGCGTTTCCATGAAAGAAATCCAGGATGTGTCTGACTATGTTCAGACGCTGAGCCCGCGTCCGGCCTCAGGCTTTCATCAGGAAAAATCCAGTTACATAATCCCTGATGTTGTAGTGGAATATAAGAGTGGACAGTGGCTGGTTGGGCATACTGATGGCACAATCCCTGTTTTGACGGTGGATCAGGGGTATATGTCTAAGTTGAAAAGCTACCAGGATCCGGGGGTTCAGCGTTTCATTCAGGATAAAATGCAGGAATACCACTGGATAGCAAAGGGGATTCAGCAGCGCAAAGAGACGATAGTACGGGTTATGCGCTGTATTGTGGCCAGACAGCCGGAATGCTTTTACTATGGAATGGATTATTTAAAACCTATGGTAATGAAAGAGGTTGCAGATGAGCTTGGAATTCATGAGTCGACAGTCAGCCGAGCTGTGAAAGGCAAGTATGTGCAAACTCAATTTGGCACGATTGAAATGAGAAACTTTTTTACGGTCTCCCTGCCCTCGGTAAATCAGGAAGAAGATGTATCAGGGCAAAAGGCAAAGAAGCTGTTGGCTGATTTTATACAAGGCGAAGATAAAAGAAAGCCTTTATCCGATCAGGAGCTTATGAAACGTTTGAAAAATGAGCACGGGCTTCTGCTGGCAAGAAGAACAGTTGCGAAATATAGAGAACAATTAGGTATACCCTCTTCAACAAAGAGGAAAAGATACGATTGAAAAGAGTGGGAGCAGTGGAAGTACGTTTTTATACCAGAGCACAATGCCCATTGTGCCAAAAGGCAAAAAAAATTCTGGATGAACTGCGTCTGGTACACAGCGTTTACTATGAAGAAATTGATATTCATTCCAGTGATGAACTAGTTGAAAAATATGGGCTGATGATCCCGGTCATTGAAAGGGATGGAGATGTTATTGGATATGGGCAGATCAATAAAAATCAATTATTACAAAATTTAATCAAATGATTGGTTAAATTATTTGAAGAACTAAATTATTCCTGTTAGAATACAAATATAAAAGCAGGGATATTTTTTTTAGAGAAGTGGGACAAAAAATGTCTATGCGGGACGCTAAGTGTCCTTCTGTGATTTAAGGGGTTTTTATATGCGTTCCTTACTCGAAGTACAAAGAAAATTATTACCTGATTTTTTGAAAACTATGCAAAAACGCTATGAAGTTTTAAGGAGCATCAGATTTATGCAGCCGGTTGGACGGCGCAGCCTTGCTGCCAGCCTTCATCTGACAGAACGGACACTTCGAAGTGAAGTGGAATTTCTGAAAGAACAGCATTTAATCGCTGTACTGAGCTCTGGCATGTCTTTAACAGAAGAAGGCCAAGAAATTCTGGGAAAATTAGACGGAATAATGAGGGAAGTATCGGGTATAGACATAATGGAGCAAAAGCTTGAACGTTTGCTCGGTGTTGATGAGGTTATTATTGTCTATGGTAACTGTGAAGAATCCATCTGGGTGAAGAAAGAAATGGGCAAAGCCTGTGCACAGAGAATGAAACAGGAATGGAAGGAAAGGAAGATTATCGCTGTTACAGGAGGATCTACCATGGCGGATGTAGCCAATTCCTTACTGCCTGATGAATCAGGCAGAGAAGTTTTATTCGTCCCTGCACGCGGAGGAATTGGCCAGAATGCAGAAAACCAGGCAAACACCATTGTCGAAAAGATGGCACAGAAATTAAAGGCAGATTACCGAGTCCTGTATGTGCCCGATCAATTAAGCGATGAATCGTATTCATCCTTCATGAAAGAACCGTCTATTAAGGAAGTTATGTCAATCATCCGTTCTTCAGAGATGATTGTACATGGGATTGGTGAAGCCATGAAAATGGCAGAAAGAAGAAAATCTTCTGATGAAATCATAAAATTACTGGAAGATGGAAAAGCTGTGGGAGAAGCCTTTGGCTATTACTTTAACGAGTCAGGCCAAGTGGTGCATAAAGTCCCCACTGTCGGCATCCAGCTTGAAGATCTTACATCAGAAAAAAGAGTGATTGCTGTCGCAGGCGGAGAGCATAAAGCAAAGGCGATTCAATCATATATGAAGGGGTCACCTTCTTCTGCGGTGCTGATTACGGATGAGGCAGCAGCAATGGAATTAATAAAGGGAAATAGGCTGTAATTTTTCACTTATAAAAGGAGGAATTTTTCATGGCAGTAAAAGTTGGTATTAACGGGTTTGGACGAATTGGACGTAACGTATTCCGGGCAGCAATGGAAAACTCAGAATTAGAGATTGTGGCAATCAATGATTTAACAGATGCCAAAATGCTTGCACATTTGCTTCAATATGACAGTGTTCACGGAACATTGAATCAAGAAGTGACTGTAGACGGAGACTACTTGATTGTAGGCGGCCATAAAGTGAAAGTACTTGCTGAACGCGATCCTGCACAGCTTGGCTGGGGAGACCTTGGCGTAGAAGTGGTTGTTGAATCAACTGGCCGTTTCACAAAACGTGCTGATGCAGCAAAACACTTAGAAGCAGGTGCGAAAAAAGTAATTATTTCTGCTCCGGCATCTGATGAAGATATCACCATCGTTATGGGTGTTAATGAAGATAAATATGATGCAGCAAACCACCATGTAATCTCAAATGCATCTTGTACAACAAACTGTTTAGCGCCATTCGCTAAAGTTCTTTCTGATAAATTCGGAATCAAGCGCGGCATGATGACAACTGTTCACTCCTATACAAATGATCAGCAAATTCTTGATCTTCCGCACAAAGATTACCGCCGTGCCCGTGCTGCGGCTGAGAATATCATTCCGACAACTACAGGTGCTGCCAAAGCGGTTTCCCTTGTATTGCCTGAATTGAAAGGGAAATTGAACGGTATGGCAATGCGTGTCCCTACACCAAATGTATCTGTAGTGGACTTAGTAGCGGAGCTTGAAAAAGACGTAACTGCTGAAGAAATTAATGAAGCATTGAAAACAGCGGCTGAAGGAGAATTGAAAGGTATTCTTGCATACAGCGAGCTTCCTCTTGTTTCTTCTGACTATAATGGAAATACTGCTTCTTCTACTATTGATGCTCTTTCTACTATGGTTATGGAAGGCAACATGGTTAAAGTTCTTTCTTGGTATGACAATGAGTTCGGTTACTCAAACCGCGTAGTAGACTTAGTTGTTTATCTTGCTAAAAAAGGTCTGTAAGAACGGTTGAAAAAGCGGCTGACCCCGAAGACAGGTTAAGTCTTCGGGCCGGCTGATATAAAAACTTCACGCAGGTGAGGTTTTTTCTGTTCTGCTGAATTTGTTGGATAAAGATGGTATTATTTAAGAGGGTATATCCAGTTTTGTCTTATTCTATCGTTTCTTTTGGCAATTTTAATGAAAGCGGATTATAATGACAAATGAAAAGGGAGTTGGGATTTTCGGCCCTCTCCCTTTTTGACTGAAAAGAAAACATAAAACTTGAGCGTTTGAGGAGGTCCTTTGGTTCATGAATAAAAAGTCGATAAAAGATATCGAGGTTAGCGGTAAAAAGGTATTCTGCAGGGTGGATTTTAATGTACCTATGGAGGATGGCAAAGTCTCTGATGATACAAGGATCAGAGCGGCATTACCAACGATTGATTATTTAGTGGAACAAGGGGCTAAAGTGATTTTGGCCAGCCACCTTGGCCGTCCAAAAGGACAGGCTGTGGAAGAGCTTCGGCTTACACCGGTAGCTGAAAGATTGCGCGAACTTTCCGGCAAGAAGGTAACGAAAGTGGATGAAGCGTACGGCGAAACGGTAGAAAGAGAAATTGCGAAGATGGAAAACGGCGACATTCTATTATTGGAAAACGTACGTTTTTATCCAGGTGAAGAGAAAAATGATCCCGAGCTTGCGAAGGCATTCGCCGGGCTCGCTGATATATATGTAAACGATGCGTTTGGTGCGGCCCACCGTGCCCACGCTTCAACAGAAGGAATTGCCCATCATCTTCCTGCAGTATCAGGCTTGCTGATGCAGAAAGAACTGGATGTTCTCGGTTCGGCTTTATCTAATCCAGAGCGCCCGTTCACAGCTATCATTGGCGGAGCGAAGGTAAAGGATAAGATTGGTGTCATTGAAAACTTACTGGAAAAGGTTGATAACTTGATTATCGGCGGCGGTTTAGCTTATACCTTCATCAAAGCTCAGGGCTATGAAATTGGTCAGTCGCTGCTTGAAGAAGACAAGATTGAATTGGCCAAATCTTTCATTGATAAAGCTGAGGAAAAGGGCGTTAAGCTGTATATGCCTCTTGATGCTGTCATCACACCGGAATTTTCTAAAGACGCGGTTACGGCGATCTGCGATATCGATTCAATCCCGGCTGATAAGATGTCACTCGATATCGGACCTGAAACAAGAAGCAGATACGCAGAGGTCATTAAAAACTCTAAATTGGTTATCTGGAACGGACCAATGGGAGTTTTTGAATTTGATAAATTTGCAGAAGGAACAAAGGCTGTTGCCCAGGCCCTTGCTGACTCTGAGGGTACTTACAGCATCGTTGGCGGCGGTGATTCCGCAGCAGCAGCCGAAAAATTCGGCTTAGCGGATAAAATGTCCCATATTTCAACAGGCGGCGGAGCCTCCCTTGAATTTATGGAGGGCAAAGAGCTGCCGGGCGTCGTAGCATTGAACGATAAGTAAAATAGCATCATCGAAGGATAATACCGAAGAAGGGGTGTTAGAGAATATGCGTAAACCAATTATTGCAGGAAACTGGAAAATGAATAAAACGTTAGGGGAAGCGACTCAATTTGTACAAGAGGTGAAGGATCAGGTTCCTTCTTCTGAAAAAATTGAATCAGTCATTTGTTCCCCTGCTTTATTCTTGCAGCAGCTGGTTCAAGATACAGAAGGCAAAGAAGTGAAAATCGGCGCTCAAAATATGCATTTTGAGGAAAACGGAGCTTTTACAGGAGAAATCAGCCCGGCTGCCCTTCAAGATCTTGGCGTGAGCTATGTCATATTGGGACATTCCGAACGCAGGGAAATGTTCAATGAAACAGATGAGTCTGTCAACAAGAAAACACATGCAGCATTTGGACATCAGCTGGTTCCAATCGTTTGCTGCGGCGAAACATTGGAGCAAAGGGAAGCTGGCCAGACTTTTGACTTTGTAGGCGGACAAATCGAAAAAGCTTTGGAAGGCTTAAGCGAGGAACAGGTTAAACAAACGGTGATTGCATATGAACCTATCTGGGCAATTGGAACTGGAAAATCATCCAGTGCCGAGGATGCGAACGAAGTATGTGCCCATATCCGTTCCGTTGTTGCGAAAAAATTCTCTCAATCTGCTGCAGACGCTGTACGTATTCAATACGGCGGCAGTGTGAAACCAGGCAATATCAAAGAATACATGGCTCAGCCAGATATCGACGGTGCATTGGTTGGCGGTGCCAGTCTCGAAGCCGGCTCATTCCTTCAATTATTAGAGGGTGGCAGCCATGAGTAAAGCTCCTGTTGCTTTAATTATTCTGGACGGTTTCGGCTGCCGGAATGAAACAAAAGGAAATGCAGTATCTCATGCGAAAAAACCGAATTTTGACCGATATTGGGACGCCTATCCGCATGCTCACTTAACTGCCTGCGGAGAAGCGGTCGGACTTCCGGAAGGACAAATGGGAAATTCCGAAGTAGGTCACTTAAATATTGGGGCCGGCCGGATCGTCTATCAAAGCCTTACTCGGGTGAACCTGGCGATTCGCACAGGCGAATTTGCTCAAAACCAGACATTCTTGGATGCTATTCAGCATGTAAAAGAAAAAGGTACCGATCTTCACTTATTTGGTTTGCTGTCTGATGGCGGGGTACACAGCCACATTGAGCATCTTTATGCATTGTTAAAGCTTGCTGCTGACAATGGCGTGAAAAATGTATATGTTCATGCCTTCTTGGATGGCCGCGATGTCGGCCCTCAAACGGCAAAAGGCTATATTGAAGAAGCCGAAGCAAAAATGAAGGAATATGGAGTAGGCCAGTTTGCAACCATTTCAGGTCGTTATTATTCCATGGACCGTGACAAGCGCTGGGAGCGTGTAGAAAAGTCTTACCGTGCCATGGTATATGGAGACGGACCTGCTTACACATCTGCTTTAGAGTGTGTGGATGATTCCTATAAAAACGGGATTTTTGACGAGTTTGTCATCCCATCTGTCATCAAAGCAGAGGATAAAAAGCCAGTTGCAACCATTAAAGATGATGATGCTGTTATTTTCTATAATTTCCGTCCTGACCGTGCGATCCAAATCTCTAATACGTTTACGAATAAGGATTTCCGTTCGTTTGATCGCGGACCTGGACATCCGAAGAATCTTCACTTTGTCTGCCTGACTCATTTTTCTGAGACTGTTGACGGATATGTCGCGTTTAAACCGACAAACCTTGATAATACGATTGGAGAAGTTTTGTCACAGAACAATTTGACTCAGCTGAGAATTGCAGAGACGGAAAAATATCCGCATGTTACATTCTTTATGAGCGGTGGCCGTGAAGAGAAGTTTCCTGGTGAAGAACGCATCCTGATTAATTCACCTAAGGTGGCTACATATGATTTGAAACCGGAAATGAGCGCCTATGAAGTGACAGATGCCTTAGTTGAGCAAATCGAGAATGACCGTTTTGATGCTATCATTCTTAATTTTGCCAACCCGGATATGGTTGGACATTCAGGAATGCTTGAACCGACAGTCAAGGCTATTGAAACAGTTGATGAGTGTCTTGGCCGGATCGTGAACCTAATAACGTCAAAAGGCGGTACTGCCATCATCACAGCTGACCACGGGAATGCGGATGAAGTAGTCACTCTTGAAGGAAAGCCGATGACCGCCCATACAACAAACCCTGTACCTGTTATTATTACAAAAAATCAGGTAACATTAAGAACAGATGGAATTTTAGGCGATTTGGCTCCGACCATGCTTGACTTGCTTGGAGTTGAAAAACCTGTTGAGATGACAGGGACATCCCTAATTAAATAAATGGAATAGGAAAAGGAGAGATTATTCATGCCATATATCCAACATGTAAACGCGCTTGAAGTGCTAGATTCACGAGGAAATCCAACTGTAGAGGTAGAAGTACAGACAGAATCCGGTTTTTACGGCCGTGCCATTGTTCCATCAGGAGCTTCTACTGGTGAATATGAAGCTGTAGAACTTCGGGACGGAGACAAAAGCCGCTACCTTGGTAAAGGAGTTCAAAAAGCAGTTGATAATGTGAATGAAATTATCGCTGAAGCCATTATGGGCATGGATGTTGCTGATCAAGTGGGCATTGACCGTACAATGATTGAATTGGATGGTACAGAAAACAAGGGGAAATTGGGCGCTAACGCGATTCTTGGTGTTTCCTTGGCTTGTGCGCACGCTGCAGCACAATCTGTCGGCCTTCCTTTATACCGTTACCTTGGAGGCTTCAATGCGAAGCAGCTTCCGACTCCAATGATGAATATCATCAATGGCGGCTCTCATGCTGATAACAACGTGGATTTCCAAGAATTCATGATCCTTCCTACTGGTGCTCCGACTTTCAAGGAAGCAATCCGTATGGGAGCAGAAGTTTTCCATGCTTTGAAGAAAGTTCTTTCTTCTAAAGGTCTGAACACAGCAGTCGGTGATGAAGGCGGATTTGCTCCAAACTTGGGATCAAATCGTGAAGCACTTGAAGTCATCATTGAAGCGATTGAAAAAGCGGGCTACAAAGCTGGTGAAGACATTTATCTTGGTATGGATGTAGCTTCTTCAGAATTCTACAACAAAGAAACAGGCAAATATGATCTAGCTGGAGAAGGACGTACTGGCGTTTCTTCTGAAGAGATGGTTTCTTTCTTTGAAGAGCTGGTTAATGAATTCCCAATCATCTCGATTGAAGACGGTTTGGATGAAAACGACTGGGAAGGCCATAAGCTTTTAACTGAGCGTCTTGGCTCCAGAGTCCAATTGGTCGGAGATGACCTATTCGTTACCAATACTAAGAAATTGGCACAAGGAATCGAACAGGGAGTGGGCAACTCTATTCTAATCAAAGTGAACCAAATCGGTACTTTGACTGAAACGTTCGATGCAATTGAAATGGCTAAGCGTGCTGGCTACACAGCTGTTGTATCTCACCGCTCCGGTGAATCAGAAGATGCGACGATTGCAGATATCGCAGTTGCGACAAATGCCGGTCAAATCAAAACTGGTTCCATGTCCCGTACAGACCGTATTGCGAAATACAATCAGCTTCTTCGTATCGAAGACGAGCTTGGTGCATTGGCGATCTATGACGGCATCAAATCTTTCTACAACTTGAAGAAATAATTCTAAATCAAAATCAGGATGTCTATTTATAGGCATAACTAAAAGACAGGAGACAAACTCTGGAGATTGCCTCCTGTCTTTTTGAGTTTCCTGAAGCTGACTCCTGTGAATTCGAAAAAATGACTGGTCAGCTTCTGTTGCAGCTCATAATAAAAAATCGAAAAAGCGTTTTATTGATTTAAAAAATCTGGATCAGCGGTAATATCTGTGACTTCTCCACTGTCAAGGTCAGCTGCATAGCGCCCATTAGTAGATGAATGCCCGTCTGCTAATGTTGAATACCTTACAATGATATAACCATTGATTTCTCCGTCATATTGAACAAAATGATTCTCGTCTTCAATCAATTCGCCTTTTTCACGCAGGTAGGCTTGAACAAAGGATATCGCCTTTTCTTTCTCTTTTTCATCGGTGTCTGTTTTAATTTGAGGTTCGTTTTGAGTAGTAGAATGATGATTGTCGGTATTCGGCTCGTCCTCAGAAGCTCCTCGGCTTGTCTCATTCTGAGTGCGGTTATTCTCAGGGTCAACTGTTTCAGTTGTGGCAGGTTGCTCAGATTGCGTGGCTTCTTGTTCCGTATCATTGTAGGATTCAGCATTTTCCGGATCAGCTGGGAGCACGGAATTATCAGTAGAAGCTGTTCTTGATTCCTTATGCTGATCGTTTATGCAACCGGCTAGCAAAAGGATTAGTAATAGCACCGCGGCATTCCCGCAAAAAATCTTTACTATGTTCTTCATTCAATTACTCCTTTTTTTGATGTTATACAATGAGCTTTTTACAACATACTTTGGAAAATATATTAGACAGAATAGGCAGAGAGATATAAGTAAGTATAACATTCAACTAGATACTTTTTATTCAGTGGGAATTCTGATAAGAAGATGGAAGAAAACAAAAATTCAATAAAAAGAGGCTGCTGCTTTTTGTATTTCCGCATGCAGAATGATTTTTTTTTCTGAAAGGGGTATATAGTTACGTAGTCAAAAAAGGATATATGCTGTCAAACGTGCTGTGAAATAAAGATTTAATGATCCTTAAATGACTTCTAAAAATCAAAGTCTAGATAACAAGTACTTATTAAAGAAGGTGAAAGTTTGAATTTCCATCAAGCTCCAAATGTGTATCCAACTCATATTGAATTAAAAGTCATAAACTTAGAGAGATCTTTATCCTTTTATCAAAATATTATAGGGTTTCAATTACTTGAGAGAGAAGAAAACAGAGCGGTTTTGACTGCTGACGGAAAGACGCCGCTTGTCAGTCTTATTCAGCCTGCCGATGCTTTGCCGAAGGAACCGAGGAAGACGGGCCTTTACCATTTTGCCCTCCTGCTGCCGGAACGGGCAGATCTGGCTCGCTTTCTGCATCATATAATCAAGATTAATTATCCGCTGGGAGCAGCCGATCATGAAGTAAGCGAAGCTTTGTATCTTCAGGATGTAGACGGAAATGGCATTGAAGTATATGCTGACCGGCCTTCTTCTTTATGGAAGTGGAACAATGGCGAAGTACATATGGTCACAGAGCAGCTGAATGCTGAAGATTTGCTCAAAGAAAGAAAGGATGAAACATGGCAAGGGCTTCCCAAAGAGACTGTGATGGGGCATATTCATCTTCATGTCGGAAATCTCGCAGAAGCTGAGGCTTTTTATTGTAAAGGGCTTGGTTTTGAAACCGCGGCCCATTATGGCGATCAAGCACTCTTCGTATCAACTGGGAGCTATCATCATCATATCGGCCTGAATACATGGAATGGTGTAAATGCTTCCGCACCCTCTTCTGAAAGTGCAGGGATGAACATGTTTACCATCCAGTATCCGGATCAAGAGTCCGTGGAACAAACGGTTCACCGCCTTAAAGAATATGCCGCCCATCTGGAGAAAAAAGAGGAAGCTTGGATAGCCATGGATCCAAGCGGTATCCGGATTATATTGAAAGCTCAGTAAGGCCTGAACAGATCTACTGAATTCTTCTGATTTTTCAATGCCATGGTTTAAAATAATCATTTCATAGATTAAAGCCTTTTAAATCAGGGAAAGACTAATCTGTGGTAAAGAATGAAAAAGGAGAGATGTATATGGCAAATACAGATGCGTTTTTATCAGCACTTAAAGAAAGACGCTCCATTTATGCAATCAGCAGCGAGATCGAAGTGTCTGAAGATCGGATTCAGGAAATCGTGGAGGAAGCAGTCAAATATACGCCGTCTGCTTTCAATTCGCAAAGTGCGAGAGCTGTTGTTCTTTTTGGCGGACAGCATAATAAATTATGGAGCATTACAACGGAAGCATTGCGGAAAGTAGTCCCGGCAGACAGTTTTTCAAGTACACAGGAAAAAATGGACATGTTCAATGCAGGTTCCGGGACCGTCCTATTCTTTGAGGATCAAACGGTGGTAGAGGGTCTTCAGAAGCAATTTGAATTGTATGCAGATAATTTCCCTATTTGGTCCCAGCAATCATCAGGTATGGTTCAGCTGGCTGTCTGGACGGCTTTGGAGAGTGAAGGCTTGGGGGCCACACTGCAGCATTACAATCCTTTGATTGATGAAGATGTAAAAGCAGAATGGGGAATTCCTGACAGCTGGAAGCTTATTGCCCAAATGCCATTTGGCAAGCCGGCAGCTCCGGCAGGGGAAAAAGATTTCCAGCCAATTGAAGAAAGAGTGAAAGTTTATAAATAATGAATGATAAAAAACCCCCGCATAATCACTGCGGGGGTTCATTTATGTTCCAGAAGAGGTCTTATTCTGATTTTGCCTGAACAGGCAGGGCATTATAATATTCTTCAAGGGTCGAACCTTCTTTATAGATTTCACTGGCGACATCTTTGCCTACATATCGGATATGCCAGGCTTCATATTTATAACCTGTGATGTCTTCTTTTCCTTTAGGGTAGCGGATAATGAATCCATATTTATAAGCATTGTCAGCCAGCCATGCGGATTCAGGTGTCTCATCAAAGCATTCTTGGGCAGGGCATACACCGCTGCGGGAAGAAACATCGATTGCAAGTCCTGTTTCATGTTCGCTTGTCCCGGGGAGTGCGCTGTAAGTCCGTGCTTTTTCATAGCCGTCCTTCTGTACATAATTTTCGAAAATGGCTTTTTGTCTTTCGTGGGAGCGGTAGGCAGATACGCCTGATAATGGCATGCCGTCTTTCTCCGCTGCCTCGAACATTTTTTCCAAAGCACGGGCGGCTTCTTCACGCATAAGCATCTTTTCCATTTTTCCTTCAAAAATGAATGGTACATTCGGATAAACAAGATCCGGCGGCGTATAGTCTTCAGGAAGACTGTATTCCTTATTGACCAAGACAGGAATGCTTTCCGGTTCTGCTAAGGTTTTTAACCCTTTTTGAGCGGGAGTAACAGATGTATCAATCGCTACTTGCGGTGAACTTTCGTTTTTCCCATTTTCTTTTTCGGCTGGTTTGTTGTTCTCTGTCTCTTTTTCTTTCGTGTGCTGCTCGGTTTGCTGCTGCTCATCTGTGTTGGTATTGACGGAACAGCCCGAGGCAATCACCATCATTGACGTAAGAGCTGCTGCTGTAATCATTGGTTTCAACATGCAAAAGACCCCTTGTTTTTCATATTTCCATTAAACTATGGTAATAGGTACTTAGTCTTTATAGCACATCTGACTATAAATGAAAATCAAAATATGGTAAATCATCTTGTTAAATAATCCCTCGTCAATTCCCGTTGGTATTTATCCAGGAATAAACCGATCCAAATCACCATTAAAAGGAACGGGTAATCTTTGCGAACGGCATCTTCTATGACAGAACGTGACCAAAAATGATCCAGGAATGAAGACAGCGGATAGTGAGTGACGGTTTCAAAAATAACCAGGATATAAAAAGAAAGCCAAAGAATAGTCAGGGTATTTGTACCAAACCCCACTACGGCCGCAATGATGCTGACCAGGATGGCGGCCAGTCCATACAAGAGAACACGTGCCTCTGATTGAAAGAAATCCACAGAACTGTCTGTCAGTCCGTTGTATAGAATGGCTGTGAAATAAACGGTTGTCGTGCTGTAAGCTGCAAATAGTAATAAGCGATTCCTTTTATATTTGGCGAATAAAAGAAGGGCCGGTGACAGGACGATTAACAGAATGCTGATTACGCTGCTGCCCCCCATCCAAAGGGAAACAGCGGCCATCACTGATAATATAATAATGAAGATATCCAAGGTGCGTAGAATGTTTTGGAACATCTGTCCACCTTCCTTCCATGATTTAGGTAAATTATCTCAAAGTTCAGCCCGAAAATAAAATGTAATTCCTTGGCTGGAAGAAACGTTGTAGTCACAGCTTCAATATGGTAAAGTTAAAGTAATGTACTTGGAGGTGTAAGGCATGCACACTTTACTTGTGACGCTTTTGGTCATTGTTTCAATCGCACTCATTGCTTGTGTTCTGCTGCAATCCGGGAAGAGCGCTGGATTGTCTGGTGCAATTTCAGGCGGTGCTGAACAGTTATTCGGTAAACAAAAGGCACGCGGTTTGGATTTAATCCTTCATCGTGCAACGGTTGTATTATCCATTCTGTTCTTTGGCATTACATTGCTTATTTCATACGCAGGTTTGTAATAGGAAGTCTGGCGGAGGCCAGGCTTTTTTTATTACTCTTATCTATTGCCTATTGTGCATTTGTGAAACATAATTCGAACGTTTTGGTTCCTGCGGTTTTTTATGCTTTAATAGTATTAGCCGAGAAAAATAAGTAATACTTGCTAAAAAAGGAATAAATATTATTTCCCCTGAAAAGAGCAGGCGCAAACTTTGCATTTGAAGGAGATTATACATATGAGAATTAAACTTCCGCAGCCTTTTACATTTAAAGGAGGAAAACGGGCCGTTCTGCTGCTGCATGGATTTACCGGAAATTCTTCCGATGTAAGGATGTTAGGGCGCTTTTTAGAAAAGAATGGCTATACCTGCCATGCTCCTCATTATAAAGGGCATGGAGTTCCCCCAGAGGAGCTTGTGAAGACCGGTCCTTCAGATTGGTGGAAGGATGTGATGATGGGGTATGACCATTTGAAAAGTCTTGGCTATGATGAAATTGCTGTAGCCGGACTGTCTTTGGGAGGCGTATTTTCTCTCAAATTAGGTTACACTGTACCTATAAAGGGTATCGTAACGATGTGTGCTCCCATGTATATTAAGACCCTCGATACAATGTATCAGGGAGTTCTCGATTATGCCCGGGAATTTAAAAAGTACGAGGGGAAAACAGAGGAGCAAATTGAAGCGGAAATGAAAAAGTTCAGCGAGACTCCAATGGAGACGCTGAATGCATTGCAGGCATTAATCAAGGATGTCCGTGAACATGCTGATCTTGTCTATGCCCCGACATTTGTCGTTCAGGGAAGACATGACAAAATGATCAATCCTGACAGCGCCAATATTATCTATCAGTCCGTAGAATCGGCAGTCAAGGATCTAAAATGGTATGAAGAGTCCGGGCATGTGATTACGTTAGGCAAAGAAAAGAATCAGCTTCATGAAGATGTATTCGCATTTTTGGAGAGTTTGGACTGGAATGAGTAAAAGGGGATGCCCTGTACATTAAAAGTTGTGAAGCAAGGAGGGTTTGGATATGGAAGACACGATACAGAAGCATATAGACAGGCTTCTGGAATACATGAAGGAAGAGGCATACAAGCCTCTGACTGTCCAGGAATTAGAAGGGGCCCTTGGGATTGAGGATTCAGCGGATTTCAAGGACTTCGTGAAAGCGCTCGTACAAATGGAGGAAAAAGGCTTAGTTGTCCGTACAAGGAGCAACCGCTACGGCCTTCCGCAAAAAATGAATCTTATTCGGGGAAAGCTTTCCGGGCACGCTAAAGGGTTTGCTTTTGTGACACCGGAGGATGAGCCGGAAATGGATGATATTTTCATCCCGCCAAATGAAACAAAAACGGCGATGCATGGTGACATTGTCCTCGTCAGAGTGTCAACAGAAACTTCCGGTTCCAGAAGAGAAGGAACCGTCATTCGGATTATCGAGCGCGGTGTAACCGAAGTCGTCGGTACATACTCTGAGAGTAAGCATTTTGGTTTCGTGATTCCGGATGATAAGAAGATTGCGAGTGATATTTTTATCCCTAAGCAGGCTTCAGGCGGCGCAGTTGAAGGTCATAAAGTCGTCGTAAAGCTTACTTCTTATCCGGAAGGCCGTACAAGTGCAGAAGGAGAAGTCATCGAGATACTGGGCCATAAAAATGACCCTGGTGTTGATATTCTTTCTGTCATTTATAAACATGGACTTCCGATGGAATTCCCGGAAGAAGTCATGCAGCAGGCGAATGCGGTTCCCGACACGATTGAGGAAAGCGAAATTGGAAATCGGAGAGATTTGCGCGGTGAATCACTGGTCACAATTGACGGTGCAGACGCAAAGGATTTGGATGATGCGGTCACAGTGAAAAAACTGGACAATGGCAATTATAAATTAGGTGTACACATTGCGGATGTCAGCCATTATGTAACCGAAAATTCACCGATTGATAAAGAAGCATTTGATCGCGGAACAAGTGTTTACTTAGTGGATCGGGTCATTCCGATGATTCCGCACAGGCTTTCAAATGGAATTTGTTCACTTAATCCGCAGGTCGACCGTTTTACCCTATCCTGTGAGATGGAAATTACGCCATCCGGGGAAGTGGTAAACCATGAGATCTTTGAAAGTGTCATCAAAACAAAAGAGCGGATGACCTACGGAAATGTGAATAAAATTCTTGTTGACCATGACGAAGAGCTGATCGAACGCTATGAACCGCTCGTGCCGATGTTCCGGGACATGGAGGAGCTGGCAGCGATTCTGCGCAAGAAAAGGATGAACCGCGGGGCGATTGATTTTGATTTTAAAGAAGCCAGGGTTCTTGTAGATGAGGAAGGCCATCCGACTGATGTCGTTCTTCGCGAGCGGTCTGTTGCCGAGAAATTAATCGAGGAATTCATGCTTGCCGCCAATGAAACGGTTGCCGAGCATTTCCACTGGCTGGATGTTCCATTCCTATACAGGATTCACGAAGATCCGAAGGAAGAAAAGCTGCAGCGTTTCTTTGAATTCATCACGAATTTCGGATATATTGTCAGAGGATCCGCCAATTCCGTTCATCCGCGCGCCCTTCAGGAAATCATTGAGGCGGTTGCAGGGAAGCCGGAGGAGATGGTTATCTCAACGGTTATGCTGAGATCGATGCAGCAGGCGAAATATGATCCGGAAAGTCTCGGACACTTTGGGCTTTCTACTGAATTCTATACCCATTTTACCTCACCAATCAGGCGTTATCCTGATTTGATCGTTCACAGGCTGATCCGGACGTACTTGATAGAAGGAAAGCTGAATGAAGCGACAAAACAAAAGTGGGATGCCCGTCTGCCTGAGATTGCCGACCATACGTCCAAACGTGAGCGCAGGGCTGTAGATGCCGAGCGCGAAACGGACGATCTGAAGAAAGCGGAATATATGCTGGATAAAATCGGGGAAGAATATGACGGCATCATCAGTTCCGTTACGAATTTCGGAATGTTCGTCGAGCTTCCGAACACGATTGAAGGACTTGTCCATGTCAGCTATATGACGGATGATTATTATCGTTATGATGAGCGGCAGCTGGCGATGATCGGGGAAAGAACCGGTAAGGTCTTCAGAATTGGAGATGAGATTTCAGTCCGTGTCTCTAATGTGAATAAAGATGAGCGTGCCGTTGATTTTGAAATTATCGGCATGAAAGTAAGCAGGCCTAGGCCGACCGGTGAAAAGCGCGTAATCAAAGCAGCACAGGGCGGCCGCCGCAGAAAAGGAAGCAGCGGAGAAGGCCGGGGAAAAGAGAAAGAAAGAGGCCGTAACGGCGATTCTCCGTCCGGGCAGCGTAAAAAGAAAAAGAAGAAATTCTACGAAAACGCTCCTGCTGCAAAAAGAAAGAAAAAACCTAAAAAGAGATAAAGTGAAACAGAGAGGGTGAACCTTTGCCCTCTCTTGAACATATGTAAAGGGGAGAACAGGATGCCAAAAGGAGCAGGGAAGCAATTAGCACAAAATAAAAAAGCCTATCATGATTTTTTTATAGAAGAAACATGGGAAGCGGGGATCGTTCTGCAGGGAACGGAAATTAAATCGATCCGCAGCGGGAAAGTGAACATGAAGGACGCCTATGCAAAAATTGAAAATGGCGAACTGTATCTTCACAATATGCATATCAGTCCATATGAGCAAGGAAACCGATTTAATCATGATCCATTGAGAACAAGAAAGCTATTGCTGCACCGGAAGGAAATCAATAAGCTGATCGGCGAAACAAAAGAAATCGGCTACACCATTGTTCCATTGAAAATGTATTTAAAAAATGGCTATGCAAAGGTTTTAATCGGACTTGGAAAAGGGAAAAAGCAATATGATAAGCGTGAAGACCTGAAGAGAAAAGAAGCCAAACGCGATATCGAAAGAGCCTTCAGGGAACGCCAGAAGATGTAGGGAGTTCCAAGACCTTACAATTGATTTTAAGACGGAATCTGTTATAATAAGTTATGTACCGATGACAACTGAATATCAGCGATTAAGCTGAATTCATCTCTCGTACGCTCCATTTCTATATTGGGGACGTTACGGATTCGACAGGGATAGTTCGAGCTTAAGTTGCGAGTCGAGGGGATCGGCCTCGTTAAAACGTCAAAGCCTATAACTGGCAAACAAAACAACAACCTAGCTTTCGCTGCCTAACAACAGTCGATAGCTGTTCCTCCCTCCATGGCCCACGTGGTAGGGTAAGGGACTCACTTTAAGTGGGATACGCCGGAATCCACCGTCTGAGGATGAAGGAAGAGACCAATCAGACTAGCTGCTCTGCCGCCTGTCGATAGGCTAATGAGTAAGCGAATTGCGAATATATCGACTACACTCGTAGAAGCTTAAGTGCCGTTATGTCTGGACGTGGGTTCGACTCCCACCGTCTCCACCAATACATATGTTGGTGGTTTTTATTTTTGTTATAAAATAGAAGAATTCAGAAGCGTAAATTTACCCAAAATGTAAATTTACGCTTTTTTGTGTGCGCCCGGCATGGGTGCAGTCTATAGGGTGAGAGTCCCGAACCATGAAGGCAGTAGTAATGGTTAGCTTAACGCAAGGGTGTCTGTGGTGACGCAGAATCTGAAGGAAGCGAGCGGCAAACCTCCGGTCTGAGGAACACGAACTTCATATAAGGCTAGGTACCATTGGATGAGTTTGCACAACAAAACGAAGTCCTTACTGCCGAAGGTGGTACAGAGTAAATGAAGCAGATAGATGGAGGGAAAGACTGTACTCTTACCCGGGGAGGTCTGATTGGAACGCCAAGTTCCCTTGGTAACCTATCCAGCGATGGACAGCTGAACAATCAGAAGTCAGCCGAGGTCATAGTACCATTCCAACTCGAGATGGAATGGGAAGGACTGAACTATTAGGAAGAACGAGAACTAGGCATATAATTCCTGTATAGAAGCAGACAATCCGAAAGGACTTACTTGAAGGAGGAAGTGGTGAATTCCACAGGGGACTTCATGAGGGTGGAGCAGGAATAACATAATTAGTTTTCTACGTTCACGTCGAAAGGAAATATCACATGTTAATGGATCTGATTCTGTCACGGGAAAACTTAATAGAAGCACTTAAACGTGTGGAGAAGAACAAAGGGAGTCACGGCATAGATGGAATGTCCGTAAAATCCCTACGAAGACATCTCTATGAGAACTGGGAAACTCTTTGTGATTCATTAAGGGAAGGTACCTATCAACCTAACCCAGTCCGTCGAGTCGAAATCCCGAAACCGAACGGTGGAGTAAGATTACTAGGAATACCTACCGTGACAGACCGGTTCATTCAACAGGCTATCGCCCAAGTTCTAACCCCACTTCTTGACCCAACCTTCTCAGAACATAGTTATGGGTTTAGACCAAATAGAAGAGGTCATGATGCGGTTCGTAAAGCAAGGGAATATATAAGTGAAGGTTATAGATGGGTGATTGACATGGACTTGGAGAAATTCTTTGATAGAGTCAATCATGATAAGTTAATGGGGATATTAGCAAGTAGAATCCAAGACCGGCAGGTCTTGAAACTTATACGGAAATATCTCCAAGCAGGAATTATGATGAATGGTGTAGTCTATGATGCAGAAGAAGGAACACCACAAGGAGGTCCACTGAGCCCCCTTCTTTCGAATATTCTTTTGGATAAACTTGATAAAGAGTTAGAAAGGAGAGGTCACAAGTTTGTCCGCTACGCCGATGATTGTAATATTTACATGAAATCGAAGAAAGCTGGAGAACGAGTGATGAACTCAATTACATGCTTTATTGAGCAGAAATTAAAGCTCAAAGTAAATAGAGAAAAGTCAGCAGTTGATCGCCCGTGGAAACGAAAGTTTCTTGGCTTTAGCTTTACGGTCAATAAGAAACCGAAGGTTCGAATAGCCAATGAAAGTATTAAAAGGCTTAAGGCTAAAATACGGGAGTTAACCTCCCGTTCTAAACAAATTCCTATGGAAGTTAGAATCGAGAAACTAAATCAATATCTAACGGGATGGTGTGGATATTTTGCATTGGCTGATACACCAAGTAAATTTAAAGAATTTGATGAGTGGATTAGACGGAGACTCCGTATGCTTGAATGGAAACAATGGAAGAAACCGAGGACAAGAGTAAGAAAACTCAAAGGTCTAGGTGTCCCTGACCAAAAGGCATATGAATGGGGAAACTCCAGAAAGAAATATTGGAGAATAGCCTGTAGTCCAATCTTACACAAAACCCTCAATAACTTGTATTGGAGTCACCGAGGGTTGAAAAGTTTATATAATCGATATGAATTTCTGCGTCAAACTTAATGGAACCGCCGTATACCGAACGGTACGTACGGTGGTGTGAGAGGTCGGGGGTTAATCACCCCCTCCTACTCGATTGCNTTTTCCTATTTAATCGTTGTATTTTTAATTTTGAGGGCTCATCGAGCCCCATAATTAGCCGGTTTGAGGATTGACCCAAGTCCAATTTGCCATCTTCTTTAAATTCATGGCACCAAAAGTAAGCAACGCCTGCATGGACAATTTTTTTAGACCTCTTAACGTTGTCCAACGCATGCCATGCTTTTCTTTTGCATCCGCAAAGACTCGCTCAATGGTTTCTTTACGTTTGGCATAGATATCTTTTATGGTTTGATGGTGTCGGAGATGATCTGCTTCTTCTACGTACCCTTCCCATATGTGTCTCTGAATGAGCTTTTGGTGGTTCTTACTTTGGGTACAATTCATGATCACTGGACAATCTTTACATATTTTAGGATCAGACTTATACTGACGATACCCCTCCTTAGTAGTCGTTGAGTAGTTCAACACATTGCCCTGCGGGCATAAATAGCAATCATGGTACTCATCGTAAACATAGTCATGTTTCCGAAAATATCCCTCTTTTGTACGCGGACGTGTATAAGGTAAAACGGGCGTGATGTCATTTTCTATTAGATAATTTGTGATTACTGGTGTCTTATAGGCTGCATCAGCAGCAACAGCTTCAGGCTTCCCAACTTCTTCCATTACTTTCTCAACCAAAGGCTCAAGTATCTGACTATCATGCGTATTACCAGGAGTTACGATGGTCCCTAATACAAATCCATTCCTATCTGAAGCAGCGTGAAAAGAATAAGCAAACTGCTTCGTTCTTTCATCTTTTACATAATATCCACTCTCAGGATCCGTCGTACTTTCTTTGATTTCTTTCGTTTCATTTTTTTCGAATTTATCTGGAGGGAAGGGATTCTTATCATGGTCCTCTCGGTCCTGATTGATTTCTTTTTGAAGACGTTGTTCATATGCTTTTGTTTCTTTACGGACAACTTTCTTTTGAAACTTTCGTTTATTCGCACTAGCTTTAACGTGTGTAGAGTCAATAAAAATATGTTCGGCACTGATTAACTTCTTCTTAGCAGCTTCGCTTATAATATGATAGAAAATCTGTTCAAACAAATCCGTATCTTTGAATCTGCGTTCGTAGTTTTTACCGAAGGTAGAAAAATGGGGGATTTTATCATGAAATCCGAATCCTAAAAACCATCGATAAGCCATATTGGTCTGGATTTCTTCAATCGTTTTGCGCATGGAGCGGATACCAAATATGTACTGAATAAATGTCATTTTAATAAGAATTACCGGGTCAATACTTGGACGACCTACATCTGAATACATATCCTCTACTAACGAATAAATAAATGAAAAATCGATCGCTTTTTCTAGTTTGCGAACCAAATGGTTCGCAGGAACAAGTTCATCCAGCGCAATCATTTCAATTTGATTTCTTTGAGTAGAAGAATATTTGGAAAGCATATTGGTCACCTCAAGTAAATTTGTTACCTCCATTTTAAAATAAAAAAGGCTGTAGATAAACTCGATTTTCACGAGTTTGTCTACAGCCTGAAACAACCTCATTATGAGGTTGTTTTTGTTGTCTCATGCCGGGATTTTTATTTAAATGAGTCTCGCTCCGTATCTGTTCTGCGAGAAAGAAATGAACCAAATCCAAAGAGATAAGAGAATAATTGGCTGAATTCCCAATGATTGTTGAGGAAGCGTATAGGTTCAAATTAGTTCAGTGAATAAGTGTCAGCGTTTCAATGAAGTTCTTGGTCCATAATAGATTTCCCTTAATCCTTAAATGAACAAACGTGTATTTCTTTGCGCTTTGGCTTCCCTTATAATAATGGCAGGGGGTGTACCCAATGGCACGTGAACGTAAATTCTCAACAGATGATATCTATCAGGCAACAAAGCAGATTTTACTTCAGCATGGCTATGAAGGATTTAATTTTGGTCTGTTAGCAGAACATCTCGATATTTCCAGAGGAGCCATTTATAAATATTTTGATAATCGTGAGGAACTGATTACAAACTTTATGCAGCATGAAATGAGGCTCTTTCTCATAGAGTTAAAAGAAATTGAAGAATATGATTCCTTTGATGAGAAATTAGACTTCTTATTGGATCTGATTTTTAAACATACATCGGTCCCCGAACTAATTGAAATTGGCCGGAGGATTCCAATTAACGGAAACAGCAAGGTCAAAGAGAATATCATTCAGCTGGAAAAGCTGCATCTTGATATGTATAAACATCTTCAAGGGTTTATCGACCTGGGCAGGCAGGAACAAAAGCTAAAGGCATCCTTACCGGACTCCTTACTATTGGGGATGATTTTTCAATCCATCTTGATTCCCAATCACTTTGGGGTTCCGCAATCAGAATGGGTTCGCTCGATAAAAGAGATCCTGTGTCATGGAATGTTCAATAAGGCTTAATTGACACTTGTGTTACTTTGAAAGATAATGATAGTAACACAGGTGTCACCTATCTATAATTAAAGTGACAAAAGTGTTACTTTAGGATTGAAGATATAGAAGGGAGCAGGCGGATGAAAACATTATTGCAAGCTGTCACGAATCGTGTGACAACCCAAAAAGGCATGTGGATCACGTTAACGGCTTGGTTGGCGGTAACGATTGCGTTGACATTATTCGCGCCAAGTGTGCGGGATTATCAGGTTTCAAAAATAGATACACTTCCAAAAGAGGCAGAATCGGTGATTGCCCAACAGAAAATAGATAAGTATTTTACGGATAATGAGGGAATCCCCGCTATACTGGTATTTCAGTCAAAGAGCGGCGAACTGCCCCTGTCAGAGCTTGCTCATGTGTTAAAGCAGATTGAAACTGAAAAGGGTAAAGGGATACAGCAGTTTGTTCCGATATCTGATCTTCCTCCACAGGCGGCAGCTGAATTCTTTTCAAAGGATCAAACGACTGCAGTCATTCCTTTAACTTTCGATTCTTCCCTTGAAACAAAGGAAATGAAAAAATCAATCGATCAGATGAGTGAAATTGTGAAAGATTCATCTGATCTATCCTTATATGTAACGGGACCTGCCGGAATCGCAGCAGATACGCTGGATCTGTTTTCCCGGGCGGATTTAGTTCTGATCTTTTCAACGGTCGGCATCATTTTAGTCTTATTAATTGTAATCTATCGTTCTCCATTATTAGCTCTGATCCCGCTTTTAGGAGCCGTATTTGTCTATCAAGTTGTGACACAGGTACTGGGGATTATGGGGAAAGGCGGATTGGCGATAAGCAGTCAAACTGTCTCCATCATGTCGATACTCTTATTTGCGGCTGTCATTGATTATTCTTTATTTGTTTTCTCCCGTTACCGCGAGGAATTGAAGAGCCATCTAAGCAAATATGAAGCCATGCAGGCAGCGATGAAGGAAACCGGGATGCCGGTATTCTTTTCGGGAGGGACGGTCCTGGCAGCTATGCTTGTCTTGTTTTTTGCGAAATCTGGCGACTATCGCAATTTTGCTCCAACCTTTGCGACTGCCATGGTGATTATTATGTTGGCATCGGTTACATTGATTCCGGCCCTCTTTACCTTATTCGGAAGGAAATCATTCTGGCCCAGAATTCCTAAAGTCGGCGATCAACACGTTCATAAACAGACGTTTTGGGGGAAGGTCGGTCAATTTGTTGGAAAAAGGCCAGGTGTTTCTGTTGCGGTGATCAGCATCCTATTACTGGCAGCTGCAAGCAATGTATTTTCTTTACATTATGAATTTGATACGATGAAGTCTTTTCCTGATGATATGCCTTCACGTCAAGGCTATGAAATTTTAGAAAATAAATTTGAAAAAGGCGATCTTGCACCCACTAATGTGCTGCTGGAAGCAAAGAAGGAACTGACGGCTGAACAGCAGGAAAAAGTAAGAAGCGTATTGGCAGATCAAGAGCTGGTCAGCAATGTACGTATAAATGGTGTGACAGACGACCATAAAGCAATCCATTACAGACTGACATTTGAAGGCAATCCTTATGACGTCCAAACGATGGATGCGATGGAAGAAATGATTCAAAACAGCAAAGAAATCACAGAAGCCGGCAATGTAGAGGGAAAGCTTTATTTTGCAGGTGAGACGGCTTCAAAAGTCGATGACAGAAGTGTGAACGACCGGGATGTCATCCTTATAGTGATCCTTGAAACCATTTTAATATTTGGGATGCTGATCTTTTTAACTAAATCAGTTAAAATGCCCATTTACATGATGGGCACGATCTTGATTTCCTTTCTGGCAGCTTTAGGGCTGGGAACATTCTTAACGAATCTATTCTTTGATATCAGTTCCGTCAGTGACAGAGTTCCGCTGTATGCCTTTGTGTTCCTGGTTGCACTTGGCATTGATTATAACATTATGCTCATCTCCAGGTTCCAGGAGGAACGAAGGAATAAATCTGTGAAAGAAGCGGCTGAAATCGCTGTTGCCAACACGGGCGGGGTTATTTCATCAGCCGGTGTGATTCTGGCAGCCACATTTGCTGTCCTGATGACGCAGCCGGTACAGCTTCTATTTGTATTTGGCTTCATAGTTGCAGTGGGGATTTTATTGGATACTTTCTTAATCAGGGGAGTCTTACTGCCGGGGCTCATTGTATTCTTGGAGAAGGATAAGGGCGCAAGTAAAAAGAAAGCCCGTGAGTAAATCAGGGAGAGTACTCAGTAAAGAAGCCTTGGGAGAACCATTGATTTTGGTTCCCAAGGCTTTTTGCCTTATACAGGTTTGCTGCTGCGTTCTAATGGTGGGCTTTTTCCAGAGCCAGTTTAATGCCGAATCCAATCAGGATGGTGCCGGTGATTCCTTCGATCATATTCTGTGTCTTTGGCTTTTTCATGAATGAACGAATTTGATTAAGCAAAAAGATATAAAGCAAAAACCAAATGGCAGTCAAGGCAGTATAAGTGATTCCCATCATTAAAAAAGGGATAAAAGTCTCGCTGCCGGGATTCACAAACTGAGGCAGAAAAGTCAGGAAGAAGACAGCGACTTTTGGATTTAAGATATTGGTCAGGAACCCCTGTTTAAAACAAGAGGTATGAGAAAACTGACTTTTGGGATGTTCAATTGCAGCTGCAGTTTCCTTTTTTCTTAGAGACCATAATGTTTTCACTCCCAGATAAATTAAGTAAACAGCACCGACATATTTGAAGATGGAAAATAATAAGGCCGACTTCACAATGATCGCTGAAAGCCCCAATACCGCAGCAGAGGTATGGATCAAAAGGGCGCAGCACGTTCCTAATGTTGTTTTGAAGCCTCCGCTTTTTCCGGATGCGAGCGTGTTTTTAGTAGCGATGGCCGTGTCAGGGCCAGGTAAAATAATGAGTAAAATACACATAAGGACAAATACATAAAAGTTTTCCATTTGTTATCACCTTTCTTGTTATTTGGCACCTGCACAGGAGAGATCCGTCATAATGAAGACAAAAGCACCAAGGGATACCTTTCGCTATAGCTTGCTGATTCCCCTGCATTTTCTGCTGCCTATTCCATTCATTGTCTCATAAAGAGATTGAAGGCAGGGGGATATTATACGAAGAATCATATATGGGAAGTCAATCAAATACCTTCACTTTATTTGTCTTGAAATGGTATTCTATTCAAGAAATTCATCGCATCTAAGGAGGCGTTCATATGGACGTACATAATCATACTGTGTCAAAGTCAAATGGAAATAAGCTTGCTTTATTTGCTTTGGCTGTGACATTTTTCGGCGTTGGAGTTACGGAATTCATCAGCGTTGGTGTTCTTCCTGCTGTTTCTGAGGAATTTGGCATCACAACATCGATGGCTGGATTAATTGTCTCCATGTATGCTCTTGGAGTAGCTATAGGAGGTCCTGTTTTAACTTCACTGACTGCTAAGTTTCCGCGGAAAAATATATTATTGGCTGTCATCGTTTTATTTATAATCGGACATGTTATCACAGCCATAGCACCTGTTTTCAGTATCGTTTTAGCGGGACGCATATTATCAGCATTCGCACATGGAGTATTTTTTGCGATAGGCTCTAATGTTGCCGCAAGTCTGGTTCCGAAAACTCGGCAGGCAAGCGCCATTGCCTTCGTATTTGGCGGTTTTACAATCGCAACAGCAATAGGAGCGCCGTTAGGAACCTATATAAGTGAAATGTTCGGCTGGAGACTGCCTTTTTTCGGGATTGCCATTATAGGTGTCATTGCTCTTATTTTTAACTTTATCGGAATTCCCGGCCAACAGTTAAAAACAGAAACGCCGCCCTCTTTTAAAGAACAATTGAAATTAGTGTCTAACGGAAGAATTTTACTTGTATTATCGGTAACGATTCTTGGATATGGGGGAACATTTGTAACGTTTACGTATTTGTCGCCGATCCTTCAAGAAGTCATGGGAATCAGTCCTAAATATATTAGTGTGATTTTATTTATGGGGTAGCGATTGCCATCGGTAATACGATTGGAGGCCGTTACGGAGATCGCAATCCGCTGAAAGCTTTACTTTATATGTTTGTTGTACAATCCATTATTTTATTGATCTTCACCTTTACAGCTCCGTTTAGGATATCTGGTCTTATGACTGTTATAGCGATGGGCTTGTTAGCGTTTATGAGTGTCCCCGTTCTTCAGTCTTATGTGCTGAGTCTTGCGAAGCGTTATGTACCGAGCGCGGCAGACGTTGCTTCCTCTTTAAATATTGCTTCATTTAACGGAGGGATTGCCTTAGGATCATATACCGGCGGGTTGGTTACCGGCAGCTTGGGGCTGCAGCATTCGCCTTGGGTTGCTGCCATTATGGTACTGGCAGGTGCTCTCCTTACTATTGTTTGTATTGCTTTAGAAAAGAAAGATGCTAGCTGAAGAGCTGCTTTTTCTGAGCCTGGGGTCAAAATAAAAAAATCAGCATGGTGCCGCATCCCAGAAGTTAGATTTCAAAATCTAACTTTTGGGGTGTTTTACGGTCTCGGCTGGATTGCCACCGTACCGCCGACTATCGGCATAGCATGACAAGTCTTTGGCATCAAAAAGAGCGGAATTGTATATGGATGGATTTTTGCGCCCCATCAGGCGGGGAGCTGCAGCATCTTTTGGCGGCGGGCATATATACAATATTTCTTTAATTCGTATACATGCGGTTTTCTCTTAGCAGGCGTGTTTAGCGTTTTGGCAGTCTTATTTGTATACAAAAATCCGAGACAATGATAAGAGCAGAAAAGACCTTTAATACATAATAGCGGGCTTAAAAATGAAAAGATGATCAAAAGGATGTCCTTGACGGATATCCTTTTTTGTCGATTTGGTATGAATCTTGCATAGAAAGTAAAGAGAGAAACGGCTGGCCGTGATAAAAAATAGTTTGTCAAAAGGAGAGGATACCATTCATATGGAACAGCATGCATGGATTAACGGTGAGTGGGTTCAGGGTGCAGGAAGGCGGCGGGAACTGATTAACCCGGCGACAGGGGAAATCATGCAAACGATTCAAGAAACATCTGAGGAACAAACTGAGGCTGCGATTGAAGCGGCTCATCAGGCCTTTTATTATTCGGACTGGTCAAAGGATCAGAAACTGCGGGTCAAAGTGATGAATCAATTGGCTGATTTAATGGATTTAGAGAAAGAAGCTCTGGCGAAAATCGAAACAGAGAATACAGGAAAACCGATTAAAGAGGCGAGGATAGATGTGGAGGACAGCATTGCCTGCCTGCGCTATTATGCCCATTTTATTGAGGAAGAAACTCCTTGGCAAAAGGAAATGGAAGATGGGACAGTCAGTCGGGTGATCCGGGAACCGGTTGGAGTCTGCGGTTTGATTGTACCTTGGAATTTCCCTTTGCTTTTGGGCATGTGGAAGCTGGCACCGGCTCTGGCCGCAGGAAATACGATTGTTTTTAAACCATCGGAGTGGACGCCGCTGTCTTTCATCAAGCTGGCCGGGCTGATCCATCAGAGCGGCATGCCAAAAGGGGTGTTCAATCTTATATTGGGGGCAGGAGACCCTGTTGGGAAAACAATTGTAGAAAGTGATAAGGTGAACAAAATCTCGTTCACAGGAGGTTCGGAAACAGGGAAGCGGATCAATGAGCAATGTGCCCGTTCACTAAAAAGGGTCTCGCTGGAACTGGGAGGAAAGTCCCCTTTACTTGTGCTGGAAGATGCAGATTTGGATCTGGCAGCAGAATGGGCAGCATATGGTGCGTTCTTCAACCAGGGAGAAGTGTGTGTGGCCTCCTCTCGAATTTTAGTACAGGATAAAATCTATCAAGCGTTTATAGAAAGACTGGCTGAAAAGGCTTCATTCATACAGATAGGCGATCCTTTGAATGAGAGAACAGAGATGGGTCCGCTGATTTCAGCGGAGCATGTTGAAAAAGTGACTGGATATATTTCGAAAGGCCTGTCGGAAGGAGCAAGCCTCTTATATGGCGGAAAAACACTGAAGCAGCCGGGCTATTTTCTTCAGCCGACGATATTTGCGGATGTAACTCAGGACATGCAAATCGTTCAGGAAGAAATTTTTGGACCTGTTGTGACCATTCAGTCATTTCAGGATGAAGCGGAAGCTATTCGATTAGCCAATGGGACAAAATTCGGACTGGCAGCCGGCATTCTGTCTGCAGATGAAGAGAAGGCGGCAGAAATCGCTGCAAAGCTCCAAGCCGGGACGATTTGGATCAATAGCTATCATACACCATACGTAGAAACATCCTGGGGCGGATATAAACAAAGCGGAATTGGCCGGGAATTAGGTCCGCAAGGATACTACGGGTTTACAGAGACGAAGCATATCAACAGCAGAAGAGAAATAGAGAAACTTGGGTGGTGCGGTTTTTAAAAAAATGAAGGGGGATACGAGAATGGCGAATGGTCAAGCGGGAATGGGCAGGGATAATATTCTGCCGGTAACAAGAAGCGGGAGAACCATGGGGCTGTGGAGTACGTTTGCCCTCTGGCTGGCAGCCAATGTGGTCATCACTTCCATTATGACAGGGATGATGTTCATTCCTGATTTATCAATCAAAGAGGCGATGTTTGCGATTGTAGCAGGTTCTGTTATCGGGGCGATTCCTTTAGCGCTGACTGGGTATATTGGGACACGGACAGGTTTATCCACCATGGTGATGGCAAGGGCCTCTTTTGGACAAAAAGGTGCTATATTGCCTGCTTTAGTCAATACTGTCGTATTGGTTGGGTGGAGCTGGATACAGGCTTATATGGCCGGTCTGAGTCTGAATTATGCTGTTCACTATACATTTGGCTACAGCAATATTAACTTATTCGTTATTTTGGCAGAAGTACTGGTAGTAGCCATTACGATTTATGGACATCGGGGTGTCGAAGCAATCGAGAAATATATTTCTATTGCGATGCTGGTACTCTCTGCCGTTGTATTTTATAAGCTGTTTACAGAATATGATGCGGGTTCCCTTATCACATTGCAGCTTAGTGAAAATCCTGCGATTACTTCTATCATTGCGTTTGATATTGTAGTGGCTACAGCCTTCTCCTGGATGTCTTCGGTATGTGACTTTAACCGTTATTGTAAAAGCGAGAAAGCAGGCATTGCCGGAACATTTGCCGGCTACCTTTTAGCTTCTCTGATTGCGATGGGAATGGGAGCGGTTGTCGGAGGATTCAGCATTCTGGGAGGAATGGAACAAACCTATGACCCGACCTATTTGCTTGCTCAGCATGGATTTGGGTTAATCGCTTCCCTTGTTGTATTCTTTTCGGTTATTTCCACAAATGTTATGGCATTGTTCAGTGCTACCATGTCCTTCATGAATATTGTTCCTAAAATGAACTTTTGGATAATTGGGATGATCCTTGGCGTAATCTGTACAATCGGTGCTCTTTTTAAGGAACTTCTAATGGCTAACTTTTATGATTTTATTTTATTGATTGCAACCCTGTTCATTCCTGTGTTCGCGATTGTACTGACAGACTTCTTTATTTTGAAAAAGGGAGAATATGATGCAGAGGAAATCTGCTCTAATAAGAAAGGTACGTATCAATATCAAAAGGGTATTAATATAAGAGCATATATTTCTTATATTCTTGGGGCGGGTTTTGCCTTTTATTTCACTTATGTAAGTCCGCTCAGCGTCGGGGCAACCATTCCTACATTTATCATCTCAAGCGGTGTATACTGGGTATTAATGTATGTTTCTTATGATGTATCCGGCCGTAAGGGACATGAAGAAATCAGAAGGGACAAGCACGCGGGATAAAAACAGAATATTCTAATTTTAAAAAAGGAGTCTGTAATGAAGATAAGTAAAATAGTAGATTTATCGATTCCGATAACAGCAGCCACACCGGTTTATCCGGGAGACCCGAAGCCTGCTGTGAAACAGGCGGCTGCGATTGATCAGGATGGATATAACGTCAGTCAGCTTATAGTAGGCTCGCATACAGGAACACATGTCGATGCTCCGTTTCATTTTAAAAGTGATGGGTTAAAAATGGATGAGCTGCCCCTTACTCAATTTATGGGGAGAGGACAGGTATTCGATGTAAGGGGCAAACAAAAAGGGAGTGCCGTCACTTTAGAAGATGTAAGGCCAGGGATTGAGAAGTGCAGGACAGGTGATATTGCTCTGTTTTTAACTGGATGGTCCCGATATGCAGGAACAGATTTATATTTCGAACATCCGTATTTGGATCTATCCGTCATCCAAAAGCTATTGGAGCAAGGAATAAGTACGATCTTTATCGATGCCTTGAATATCGATCCTCCTGATGGGAGCTCTTTTTTAGGCCATGAAGCCATCTTGGGAGCTAATGGAGTGATTGGGGAAAACTTCACGAACTTTGAGCTCATCGATTTTCCTGATCCCCTCATTGTGGCGCTGCCATTAAAGCTCGAAGGCCTGGATGGATCGCCAGTGAGAGCGGCGGCTATTCAGGTAAAATAATATTCTATGAGACAGGCGAAGAAAACGAATTAGTTCTCTTCGCCTTTTTCATGAGAAGTTTTCGGATACAGCGACAAATGAAAAGTTTCTTACAATATTGTAAAAATAGTTTGAAAAAATAGTTAATTTTGAATATGATATTCAATAATGAATATTTTTTGAGGAGGGAGAGCGATGGAACAAAACATTTACGAAGAAGCAGAAGCCATTTTAAACTCTTTAAAAAATGATTTATTAGTAACGGGCATCGATGGCACGATATTAAGATCGACAAAAACAACCTCCCAAATTTATGGTATGGATGAGAATGAATTAATTGGACGTTCGGTTTATGATTTGGAAAAGGAGGGAATCTTTAAGCCCGCTATAACTCCGTTAATCATTAAGAAAAAGAAAAAAGCGACTATTGTCCAGACAACGGCGGACGGCAAGAGATTGCTGGTAACAGGCATCCCGGTTTATAACGGGGAAGGGGAAATCTATCGGATTATCAGTTATTCACATGATATTACAGACCTTATCAGTATGAAGGATTATTTAGCAAAAATGGAAGATGAAATGACGCGTGTACGGGAAGAGCTGGAACTGTTAAAGGGGGACAATGATGCTCCGGATGGGCTGATTTCCCGTGATAAGACGATGAGAAACACGCTGCAGATGGCCAGACAAGTCGCTGAAGTAGATGTAAATACATTGCTGTTAGGGGAGTCCGGTGTAGGGAAAACCTTGATCGCTAAGTATATACATAATCTAAGCGCGCGAAAAGACGGACCGTTCATTGAAGTGAATTGCGGCGCGATTCCGCCTTCCTTATTTGAGGCTGAAATATTTGGCTATGAATCGGGCTCGTTTACCGGAGCGAGCCGGAAGGGTAAGGAAGGGCTCGTGGAATTGGCAGATCAAGGAACCTTATTTTTAGATGAGGTCGGCGAGCTTTCGATGGAAAATCAGGTAAAATTATTAAAGCTGATTCAGGAAAAACAGTTTTACCGGGTAGGCGGAACAAAATTGAAAAAGGTAGATTTCCGATTAGTTGCGGCGACAAATCAAGATTTAAAGAAAATGGTTGAAAACAAGCTATTCCGGGAAGATTTATATTTTCGGTTAAATGTGGTACCGATTCACATCCCGTCTTTAAAGGAAAGAAGTGAGGATATTGTGCCGTTGATTTCTTACTTTTTAAAGCACTTCGGCAGCAAATACAATCGGCCGCGGGAAATGGATGAAGCGGCAATGGAGATATTGGTGAATCATACTTGGAAAGGCAATGTGCGTGAATTAATGAACTTGATTGAGCGTTTAGTGGTCACAACCTCGGCGAAATTAATCTCCGTGGATAATTTGCCAGAAACGTTCCGCAGCAATGGAGATATTGAAATCACTTGGGATATAGAGAAATCCAGTTTAAAGGAAATCATTGAAAACGTAGAAAGCCAAGTTTTTAAGCAGGCAAAGAAAAAGTATCATACTTCCGTTTTGATTGCAGAAAAATTAGGAATCAGTCAGCCTACTGCTATTCGAAAGCTTAATAAATACCAAATTAAATAAAAGTTGGCACGCAGATTGCATGATAATTGATTATCATGCTTTTTTATTTGAAAAGAAGCATCGAGCTGCAATTTAACAATCTATGAAATGAAGAGGAGATGAAGTGTTTATGTATCAGCCAAAGGATGCTTCCCAGTCACCGCGCTTTACAGGTATTCGCACATTTATGAGATTAGAAAATATTCGAACAACAGATAATGTGGATTTTGTCATTGTAGGTGTTCCTTTTGATACAGCTGCATCCAATCGGGTCGGAACTAGGTACGGCCCTCAGCATATACGAAACTTTTCTGTTTTGCTGCGGCCTTATAATCCAGAGCAGGATATCGATGTTTTCGAATATTGTTCCGGTGTGGATTATGGAGATATTGATATTATTCCTGGAAATGTTCTTCGTACATATGACCGAATGGTCGAAGGGTTGACGCCTATTCTGGAAAAAGGGGTCGTTCCAATTATTTTAGGAGGCGATCATTCTATCTCATTAGGAAACTTGCGGGCCTTCCATAAGAAATATGGGAAAATGGCGCTTGTCCACTTTGATTCACATGGAGATACATGGGATCAATATTATGGGGAAAAATATACACATGGCACACCATTCAGAAGAGCAGTGGAAGAGGGGCTCATTGATACAGAACATTCTATCCAGGTTGGCATGAGGGGGCCTTTATATGGGCCGGGGGATATTCAGGATGCCAGGGACCTGGGCTTTGAAGTGATTACCATGAGTGAAACGAGAAAATTGGGACAGAAAGAAGTTATTCGCCGCATACACGAGAGAGTCGGGACAGAACAGCCAGTATTTGTTACGTTTGATATTGATTTTGTTGATCCGGCCTATGCCCCAGGGACAGGGACACCGGAAGTAGCGGGACCGACAAGCCATGAAGCGCTGGAGTATGTCCGGGCCTTGGATGGTCTCAATTTAGTCGGTTTCGATTTGGTTGAAGTCCTTCCTGCTTATGATCATGGAGAAATTACAGCTGCTTTGGCATCGGCTGTTGCGTTTGAGATGATGACCTTGGTTGCTTTGAAAAAGAGAAGGCTGAGTGGGAATAAAGAAGGAACTCAGGCATTGCCTTTGGGAGCGGGGCAGCAGTGAAGGTAAAAGAGAAAGAAATATAAAATGAGAAAAGGCTATGGCAATCCCAGTGCCATAGCCTTAAATGTGTATATAAAACTTTCTTATATGAACAGGGGGTGTCGTATAAGAGAAGTGAATAGCTTATTTCTTCTTTATTTTAGATTAATGATATCTTCTGCAAGTGAAGCGAAAGTCTCGCCAACATACGTGTCAGCATCATAAATCGTTGCACCTTGCGTTTCTTCCGGTTTAGCGAAAGGAATTTGGGCAATCATATCTGTTTCCAGCTTCTCAGCCAACAGTTCTCCTCCGCCTTGGCCGAAGAGATATTTACGTGTGCCGTCAGCTTCTTCATAATAGGACATGTTTTCAATCACGCCTAAAATTTCATGCTTTGTATGCTTAGCCATTACGCCGGCACGTGAAGCAACAAAAGAAGCGACATTATGCGGTGTTGTGACAATTACCTCTTTAGATTGCGGAATCATAGCGGCTACATCAATCGCTACATCGCCAGTGCCCGGCGGCAAATCCAGCAGCAAGTAGTCAAGTTCACCCCAATGTGTATTCACGAGGAAGTTCTTGATCCATTTGTTAAGCATGGGTCCGCGCCACATTACTGGGTTGTCATTGTCTGTGAAGAAGCCCATGGACATTACTTTCACTCCATGGCTTTCAGCAGGAATAACCGTTTGATCGATCATGGTCGGTTTTTTGTCAATCTGCATCATGGCAGGAATGCTGAAGCCATAAATATCGGCGTCAAGAATTCCGACTTTTTTGCCGGCCCTTGCGAGAGACACGGCCAGGTTAATGGTGACGGTAGATTTACCGACGCCGCCTTTCCCGCTTGTAACTGCGATGAAAGTGACACCTGAATCCGGACGCAGCATTTTGGGCATGCCGTTTTCCGCTGTGGCGTTCTGTTTTAACGATTGGGTCAATGCAGCCCGTTCTTCTTTGGTCATTTCTCCAAACGTCAAACGCACGCTTGATGCGCCAATATTTTTCAGAGAGGTTTCAATATCCTCTTGAATCTTTGCTTTTAAAGGGCATCCAGAGATGGTCAAAACAACTTCCAGCTGAACTTGACCGCCGTTGATGCGAATGTTTCGGACCATATTTAGGTCAACGATACTTTTATGCAGCTCAGGATCTTGGACATGCTTCAAGGCATCAATAATTTTTTGTTCTGTTAGCATGGAACCCATCCTTTCTTGCTGATTTTTGCCAAAAAGAGGACGCAGGACTGAAATGGAGAAATAGCGATCCCAGTCCATGCGTCTCTCATAATTATTGTTCTTGTTTTGTTTGGTTCTCTTCTTTTAATTCCCGGCCCATGCCTTTTAAGAAATGGACACCAAAGCCGATCGCTCGGTTTATATCGGGATCATTCAGTGTTTTCATCAGGCTCATAACGCCGATTTTCTTATCAGACTCTAGGAATTTATTTGCTTCGTCAATCCCTGACATTGTGCTTAACAGAAGTCTGGTCATATGCTCAGCATCTGCTTTCATTAAGGCGCCGGTTGCACCCATAAGCGTATTGATCAGGTTAGTGACAGGTTCGCGTCCAACCTGCTGAAGGGCAATTTTAGCAATTTGCTCTTTTCCTTTCAGCATGGAAGTAGCTGCTTCCAGCATTCCGGAGTCACTTAGTTCGCCCAGAACTTTGAAAAGGTTGCTTACTGTCTCTTCATTCTCCATAACGAGCATTTTCAATTCTTCAAGCTTTTGCTGCTGTGCTGCTTCTTCATTTACTTCTCTGTGTATGTGAGTAATAGGAGCTGCCATGTTTTCATCCCCTTCTTATTGATCTGTTAAATGAACATAACCAGGACGGGCCCACTTGCGCTGAACTTCAACCCCATTTTGAGGATGACGTTTTTTACTGCGGTGGTTTGTCGCCGGCAATGGTCTTTCTCCGCCTTCACTTAATACTTCCAAACGCACTTTTGTTTGTTTGTAAGCAGGTGTATTTGTTCGCTTATCATAAATCGGACCAGTAAGGAAGTTAATCGCTGAATCTTTGTCAACAGAGTTCATTGGCAAGAATAGCTCATTCGTTTTTACGCGATCTGTAATAAGAGCCGGAAGTTTAAGTGCTCCGAAAGGTGATTCCAATCGAACAAGTGCCCCATCTTTGATGTTGCGTTCTTTAGCAAGTTCAGGAGAAACCTCAACAAAGATCTCAGGTACCTTAGACTGAATTCCGTTAGACTTGTTTGTCATATTTCCTTCGTGGAAATGTTCAAGCATACGTCCGTTATTGATATGAAGGTCGTATTCTTCTGGGAATTCATGCGGTTCTGTCCAATCAGCTAAAGCGAAACGAGCTTTTTTATCTGGGAAGTTGAATCCATCCACATAAAGAAGCGGTGTGCTGGCTCCATCAAGACTTCCCCATAAGAAGCTGTTCCAGCCTTCTAGGACTTCATAGTTTGCTTGACTGAAAATTGGAGACAAGCTAGCCATTTCATCATAGATTTCACTAGGGTGAGAGTAGTTCCAGTCTGCACCTAAGCGCTGAGCGATTGCCTGAGTGATTTCCCAGTCTGCTTTAGAATCGCCTAAAGTTGGCAATGCTTTATATAGGCGCTGTACACGGCGTTCTGTGTTTGTGAATGTACCGTCTTTTTCAAGTGATGGCGCACCTGGTAGTACAACGTCTGCATATTGTGCTGTACGAGAAAGGAAGATATCTTGTACAACAAAGAAGTCTAAGCTTGAAAGCACTTTGTCTACATGGTTGGCATCGGCGTCAACAAGTGCCATATCCTCACCGACAAGATACATAGCTTTCATCTCGCCTCTTTCAATGGCATCAAGCATTTGCATATTGTGCATACCTGGTTCAGGGCTGATTTTAACTCCATAGGCTTTTTCGAATTTAGCACGTGCTACATCATCTGTAACATGCTGATATCCTGGAAGCCATGTTGGCAATGTTCCCATGTCACAAGCGCCTTGTACGTTATTGTGCCCGCGAAGCGGATATGCTCCGGCACCTGGACGGCGATAGTTACCAGTTGCTAACAGAAGGTTAGAAATAGCTGCTGAAGTATCAGAAGCACCATTGTTTTGTGTAACACCCATTCCCCAAAGGATACAAGTTCCGTCAGCATCGCGAATCATTTCTGCCATTTGGATCAATGTTTCTTTTGAAAGACCAGTGTTTCGTTCTGCATATTCAAGGGTATATTTCTCAAGAACCTTTTTGTAATCATCAAAGAAGTTTACATTTTCATCAATGAATTTTTGATCGTGCCAGCCTTGGTCGATCATGTATTTTGTAACAGCCATCAGCCAAACTTGGTCAGTACCTTGTTTAGGGCTGATATGAAGATCAGAGCGCTCAGCCATTTCATTTCTGCGGACATCCGCTACGATCAGTTTTTGTCCATGAAGCTTATGAGCACGTTTTACGCGTGTAGCAAGTACTGGGTGTCCTTCAGCAGGGTTAGCACCGACGATGATAACAAGTCCGGCAGAAGCGATATCTTTAATAGTACCTGCATCTCCGCCCATTCCGACTGTACGGAATAATCCGTCAGTTGCTGGAGATTGGCAGTAACGGGAACAGTTGTCCACGTTATTTGTTCCGAACATTTGACGTGCTAATTTTTGAATCACGTAGTTTTCTTCATTTGTGATTTTAGATGAAGAAATGAATCCTACAGCATTTCCGCCGTATTGTTCTTTTACAGAACCAAGTTTAGAAGCTACTAAGTCAAGCGCCTCATCCCAGCTGGATTCTACGAATTGGCCGTTTTTACGGATTAATGGCTTTGTGATTCGTTTTTCAGAGTTAACGAAATCCCAGCCGAATTTACCTTTTACACATGTAGAGATTGCGTTAACAGGTCCTTCATGTGTTGGCTGAACTTTAAGGATCTTGCGTCCTTTTGTCCAAACTTCAAATGAGCAGCCTACGCCGCAGAATGTACAAACGGTTTTTGTTTTCTTTGTACGTGTATCGCGCATTGCAGCCTCGACTTCAGAAACAGCGAAGATTGCACTGTAGCTTGGTTCAACTTCTTTTACAAGGTCAATCATTGGATCAAGCATGTCGTCTTTCAAGCCTGTCATGAAACCGGCTTCGCCAAGCATAGATTTTTCCATAAGAGCGTTACATGGGCAGATTGTTACACACTGTCCGCAGCCTACGCATGATGATTCGTTGATAGAAGTGCCCCTTTCGTCCCAGATAACCCGAGGACGCTCAGCTTCCCAGTCAATAGAAATTGTTTCGTTTACCTGCAAGCTTTGGCAGACTTCAACACATTGTCCGCAAGCGATACATTGGTTTGGATCATAACGATAGAAAGGATGGGACATATCAACCTGGCTTACATCCACTTTCGGTGTGTAAGGATATTTCTGATGTTCAATTTCCATCATTTCCGCTGTATTGTGCAGTTTACAGTTCCCGTTGTTGTTATCGCAAACCGTACAATATAATAAGTGGTTTTCAAGAATACGGTCCATTGCTTCTGTCTGCGCTGCTTTCGCGCCGTCAGAGTTTAATAGAACGTCCATTCCGCTTTCGATCTTTGTAGAACATGAACGGACAAGTTTTCCGTCAACCTCAACGATACAAGTATCGCAAGTTTGAATAGGATCTACTTCCGGTACATAACAAATTTGCGGATGCTGAATCCCATTCTGATTGATAACTTCCAAGATCGTTTTGCCGGCTTCCGCCTGATACTCGGAACCATTGATCTTGATTGTTATATGTTCATTCATCATTTTTCCCCCTCTTTGATGACATAAAAAAAGACACAAAAAAACCACCATGATTACACGTGTCCCAATAACGGAATACGCGTAGCTCATCGTGGAATAGTTAAATAGCAGAACTTGCTATAAGACCAATCCAAACCATTAAAATTTTGTGGTTAAAAGGATAGATACATAACACATAGTATTAGATACCCATCAATTCATCTGCTATTATAGCGTGTAACATAAAAAGAAACAACCATATTGCAACAGATCGTTACGCTTTTCATTTTCCGGCTGTTGATTTATGATAGACAATTGTAAGTATAAACTATTTGATCTAGATATTTTTTCATGGATAGGAGATGCGGCTTTATGTCAAAGGTCATTCATGAATTTAATGATATAATCAGGAAGCTCCGTAAGGAACTTTTCGGAAAAGGTCCGGAAAGCATTCATACTGTTTTCATTGAAAATATGGCGGTTTCAACGCTTTACGGCAACCTTACCCCTACTGAGCTGTTTATAGCAGGCACTCAAGAAGGGAAGGAAATGGTCCATTCTGCACGCACAAAAATGATTCAGGATTTATATGACATCAGTCCTCCGGAAGGGATGGAGGAATTGGTCGGTGCGAAGCTGGTCCATTTGTTTTCAGATATAAAGGTAGAAGAAAATATCGCTGTTTCTGTATTTGTTTTTGATAAAAACATTATATGACAGCTAGTATTCTTCTGGTAA
The DNA here is from genome assembly GCF_900098925.1 of Bacillus massiliglaciei. Taxonomy (GTDB): domain Bacteria; phylum Bacillota; class Bacilli; order Bacillales; family DSM-1321; genus Peribacillus; species Peribacillus massiliglaciei. The sequence continues at coordinate 635,613 of NZ_LT622359.1, forward strand.
TACAGGTAAAAAAATACTTTAATCTGGTTTGGAAAACAGGGCCTAAAGGAGCATAAGCACATGAAAGAGATTGAAACGAAACGGGAAATCATCCGAGTGAAGAATGGCCGTGCAGAGCAAATAGACGATACGGTGGTAACGGAACAGCCGGTAACGGTTAAAATCAACGGCCAGGAGTTTGTGACGATGGTTTGCTCGCCGGAATATATAGAAGATATGGTGATCGGATATCTTGCCTCAGAAGGTATAATCCGTAAATTTGAAGAAATCAAGGAGATTTGGGTACAGGAAAAAGAAGGCTATGTTCATGTGAAAACGGACAAGCTGAATCCGTTCTACCAGAACTTCCAAAACAAACGCTATATCACCTCATGCTGCGGCATGAGCAGGCAAGGGTTTGTTTTTGTGAACGACGCTTTGACTGCGAAGAAAATGAAAGATATTAAAGTGAAAATCACAGCGGATGACTGTTTCAGGCTGATGAATGATCTTCAGCAATCGGCTGATATTTTTCAGCGTACAGGCGGAGTCCATAATGCCGCGCTTTGTGATGTAAATGGAGTCATCATTGGCAGGATGGATATTGGACGCCATAATGCTTTAGATAAAATATATGGGTATTGCTTGAGAAACGGTATTTCAATGGACGGTAAGATTATTGCCTTCAGCGGCCGGATCTCATCCGAAATCCTGCTGAAGGTAGCGAAGATCGGCTGTGAAGTAATTTTATCGAAATCTGCACCGACAGAGTTTGCTTTACAGTCGGCAGAAGAGCTTGGGATTACTACAGTGGGATTCATTCGCCATGATTCAATGAATATTTATACCCGCCCCGAACGAATTGTCCTTGAGAATTAGGGAAGTAAGGAACATACAATAAGGGAGATGCAACCATAGATGAAAAATGATATACGCGACCAGCTGCAGCGCCCCTTGAGAGATTTACGTTTATCAGTGACGGACCGATGTAATTTCCGCTGCCGGTACTGCATGCCCGAAGAGATTTTCGGGCCGGATTATTCATTTCTGTCCTCGGATAAGATCTTATCCTTCGATGAAATGGAACGCCTCACTTCTATTTTTGTAGGCTTAGGTGTGAAAAAAATCCGTATCACGGGAGGAGAACCGCTCTTAAGAAGGAACTTGCCGGAGCTGATTGAGCGTCTGAACCAAATTGTAGGTGTCGAAGAAATTGCGATGACAACCAATGGTTCTTTATTGAAGAAGTTTGCGGGAGATCTGTATAAGGCAGGGCTGAACCGTGTAACAGTCAGCCTGGATTCCCTTGATGAAGAACGGTTCCAGGCCCTTAACGGGAAGAGAAGCACCGTGAAACGGGTATTAGAAGGAATGGAAGCTGCTGAAAAGGCAGGGCTTCAAGTGAAGGTAAACATGATGGTTCAAAAAGGAAAGAACGATCAGGATATTGTTCCAATGGCCAAGTTCTTCAAGGAGAAAAATTATATTCTCCGCTTTATTGAGTATATGGATGTTGGGAATACAAATGGCTGGACAAAGGCGGATGTAACGTCGAAAAAGGAAATTTTAGATACGATTCATGCTGTGATGCCTCTTCGCCCTGTTGATCCCAATTATATCGGCGAGGTCGCGACCAGGTACCAGTATCTGGACGGCGGTCAGGAAATCGGTATTATCTCGTCAGTGACAGATTCCTTCTGTTCTAATTGTTCGAGGGCAAGGGTATCTGCGGAAGGAAGGCTGTATACTTGCCTGTTTGCGGAAAAAGGCTTTGACCTTCGCACTTTGCTTCGCACTGAGGAGTCCGACCAGGTCGTTGCGTCAACGCTTACGGACATTTGGAATCTTCGAAGGGACCGCTATTCAGATGAAAGAACGGAAGAATTGCGTGTCCGCAGAAGAAATTCTAAAGTAGAGATGTCCCATATCGGCGGCTGATTTAGTCTGTTTAGCAGTTTACAGCAAGGGAAAAGAAGGGGAGAGGTGAGCGGAATGGAAATTACTTTGAAACCTAAGGCAATTGAAGAGCTGAAGAAAACCCATTTTGAGGAAAACGAAGGCTTAAGGATTGAAGCAATATTTATCGGAAGCTGTGCAGTTTATGTAGAGTATCACCTGCGAATTGATATAAAAAAGCCGGATGATGAACTGTACTTGCTTGAGGGCATTCCGGTGCTTGTGTCCGAAGAAAGCCGGAAGTATTTATATCATCGAATCACCCTGGATTTTAATCCCCAGCTTGGTTTTAAACTTTCTTCAGATGAAGAAACATACAGATATGATTTGAATATTGTCCGATAATCTAAGCGGTCAGAAGATTGCTCTGAAATTTGTATAATACGTATGAGGGCAAAACCGGTTCGTTCGTCGAACCGGTTTTTTTGTGGAATGAAATGTTTGAGGGTTTTAAAACAGTTTAAAAGGTTCTATATACAATATCTGTTTAATGGGCTCGTAAGATGGGAGACTTCAGTGCTTAAACAAGCGGCTGTCATCATGATCGTTTATTGTTTATGATGGAACGTAAGTTGGTATTTCTTACATACTTAATTTAAATAAGAAAATATTTGAAACGGAGGATGCGGGTGATGAACATTGAAGAAAAGCTCTTTCAATCAGCCATAGAGCTGATCAAAAAAAGATATCCTGCCGGCTGGGGCGGGGCTGCAGCCATGTATACAGAAGATGGATAAATTTTAACAAGTGTATCCCCGGAGGTGATTAATGCCTCCACAGAATTATGTATGGAGACAGGTGCTATTCTTGAAGCGCATAAATTGAATACAAAAATTACGCATACGATTTGTGTTGTAAGAGAAAATGAACATGCGGAATTTACTATTCTAACTCCTTGCGGGGTATGCCAAGAAAGGCTTTTTTACTGGGGAGACCAGGTAAAAGCAGCGGTGACAAATTCAAATGGCAAACTGGAATATAAAATGTTAAAGGAGATACAGCCCTATCATTGGTATAAGGCCTATAACCATAACTGACATTCATGACATTTGTCATATCACTTTTCTGACGTTTATGACTGTCGGAGAGGCTCTGGTTTCCTCATAATAAGGGTAAGAAAAGGCGATTGTAGCCCTGTTTAGGAGGAATACATGAGTAAACATCAATTAAAAACGCTGAAAAAAGAAGTAGCCCCTTTTGAAGGTTCCAACATGAAGTCTAGCATACGCCAGCTTTTGAATACTTTTCCGCCCTTTTTCCTGCTCTGGTTTGCTGCGTATCAAAGTTTGACTGTTTCGTATTGGCTGACATTGTTTTTTGCGGTTCTGGCATCTGGTTTTGTCATCCGAATTTTTATTATTTTTCATGACTGCTGCCATCAGTCCTTTTTTAAAAATAAAAAATGGAACAGCATTGTCGGTACGATATCTGGCATTTTGACTATGTTCCCGTATGAACAGTGGAAAAGAAGTCATTCTATTCACCATGCTACCAGCAGCAACCTTAATAAACGGGGAACGGGCGATATCTGGATTATGACAGTTGAAGAATACAAAGCGGCCTCTTTTAAGGAGCGTTTCGTTTACAGAATGTATCGCAATCCCATCGTTATGTTCGGTTTAGGACCGATTTATCTATTTCTGATTACGAACCGTTTTAATCGCAAAGGAGCAAGAAAAAAAGAACGGAACAATCTATATGCGACCAACCTTTCCATTGTAATCTCTTATGCGCTGATGTGCTGGGCTGTCGGCTGGGAAGCTTTTATTTTAGTTCAGGCACCGATTTTGTTTGTCTCAGGTGCATTAGGAATCTGGCTCTTTTATGTTCAGCATCAATTTGAGGATTCTTACTTTGAGGATGAAGAGAATTGGGATTATGTTAAAGCGGCGATTGACGGCAGTTCTTATTATAAATTGCCGAAACCGCTTCAATGGGTGACTGGAAACATCGGTTTCCACCATGTCCATCATTTAAGCCCGATGGTGCCGAACTATAATCTTGAAAAAGTGCATGAGTCTGCAGTTCCTCTGCAAAGTGCAACAACGATAACGGTCGGTTCCAGCTTAAAAGCGCTCCGTTTTCGTTTATGGGATGGAGATAAAAAAACCTTTGTCAGTTTCAAAGAGGTTCAGCCTCTGTTGAAAAAGGAAAAAAGACAACAGGTCAGGCTTGCAGGCGGCAAAAGGCCGATCGTACAAGAGAAATAATGCTGAAAAACCATTCTTTGAATGGTTTTTTACTGTAGGCAGATACACGGTCGTTTGACTTTAATTCATTTGTAGAAAAGCATAAAAAAGTGACAAATTATAAAAGACCCGCTGCCTGCTTAAATAGCAAATAGGCGGATTCCATATTACAATAAGAGCAGAACATGAAGGAAAGGAAGCTTTTATGCAAAATTGGTATCAGATATTTCCTAAAAATACGGGGCTCAGCCTTTATGTATGGCTTATTTTTTGTATCCTCCCTTTTTATTTTATTTTCAAATCATCGACAACTTGGGAGATTTTTGTGGGGATTACCATCATTATTATCTTTTTTATTTCCTATCGTTTTGCCTTTATATCCAAAGGGGGCATCGTTTATCTGTGGACAGCAGTCCAGCTGATCATTTCAGTTGTGATGACGATTCTTTTTGGATACGTTTATTTTTCTCTGTTTCTTGCCTTTTTCATTGGGAACATAAGAAATAAAGTAGGGTTTTATTTATTTTACGGTATCCATCTGGCAGCCACCATTGCGGTTATTAATATAGGCTTTATCCAGCAAAATCCGATTTTTTTAACACAGTTTCCTTTTATCGTCATCTGTGTGGTAGCGGTCATCCTGCTCCCTTTTAATGCGTACAATCGAAATAAGCAGGTGGAGCTTGAAGATGAGCTTGAAGATGCCTATAAACGGATCGCAGAATTAGGGAAGCTGGAAGAACGGCAGAGGATAGCCCGAGATCTCCATGATACACTCGGACAAAAATTATCATTGATTGGGCTGAAAAGTGATCTGGCCGGAAAATTGCTCAAGGCCGATCCGGAGAAGGCCAAAAAGGAAATGGAAGATATTCGCCATACAGCACACTTGGCTCTTAAAGAAGTCCGTGATATGGTATCAGAAATGAGAGGAGTCAGGCTGGAAGAAGAACTGGTTTATGTCAGAGAAATTCTTGAAGCGGCAGGCATACAGTTCATCCTGAAGGGAGACTCTAAGCTTTCGAATACGCCTTTGCTGGCAGAGAGTGTGTTATGCATGTGTATAAAAGAAGCTGTTACAAATGTAGTTAAACACAGCAGGGCATCCCGCTGTATGATTGACATTGAACAGAAGCCATCCGGCATCATGGTTCGGGTAGTCGATGATGGCTGCGGAATTGGAGACTCTGAAGAGGGAAACGGTTTACAGGGCATTCGCGAGCGTTTGGAGTTTTTGAACGGTAGCTTTGAGATTGCTCATGCATCGGGAAGCGAATTGAATATGTTTATTCCTTGTGCAATCAAACATATAAGTCAGGAGGTGAGGAAATGATCAGAATTGTGATAGCAGAAGATCAAAGACTCCTGCTGGGGGCACTTGGATCACTGCTCGATTTAGAAGAAGATATGGAGGTTGTCGGTCAGGCAAGGAATGGAGAAGAGGCAATAGGCATGATCGCCAGCCTCAAGCCTGATATCTGTATTACAGACATTGAAATGCCGGTGAAAACAGGGTTGGAAGTGGCAGAAGAAATGAAAGGGAAAGATTGCAAGATCATCATTTTAACCACTTTTGCACGAAGCGGCTACTTTGTCAGAGCCCGAAAAGCGGAAGTCAGCGGATATCTGCTTAAAGACAGCCCGATCGAGGAGCTGGCCAATTCAATCAGGGTCATTATGGAGGGAAGGCGCGTCTATTCTCCGGAACTGGTCGACATTGCTTACGAGGAGACCAGCCCGCTGACAGAGCGCGAGAGTCAGGTGCTGGGGCTGATAGCAGACGGTAAAAACACGAAAGAGATCGCAAGTCAGCTTTACTTGACGACAGGAACAGTCAGAAACTACATTTCGGTTATTTTAGACAAGCTTGGAGTAAGCAACCGAATTGAGGCCATTGTGCGTTCTAAGGAGAAAGGGTGGCATAAGTGAGAGAGGAGGAGGTTCTTTTCCTTTCTTTTTTTTATGAGAAAATCCAGGTGGATGAATTGAAAATTCGATCAAATTTGTTTTAATCTGAAGATGTCTTTTTTTATAAAAGGAGGGAACCGGCTTATGCCTGTCAATTCGGATATTCAAAAGTTTCTAGATCAATATAACAGTGTGAAGAGAAAGCCGATGGATGAAATTACCCCTGAAGAATTTCGGAATGGTCAAGTATCCTATCCTCAAAAGAAAGAACCTGTTAAAGAAACGGAAGACCGGATTTTGCAGCTCGGGGGGAGAAATATTCCTGTCAGGATTTACAGGCCAGAGGGTTCTGGAGAAATGCCTGCCCTTGTCTATTATCATGGAGGGGGCTGGGTGACGGGCAGTATCGACAGTCATGATCCTATATGCCGAGTGATTGCCAATACGGCAGAATGTGCCGTCATATCGGTTGATTACCGTTTGGCTCCTGAGCACCCTTTTCCTGCTGCAGTACACGATGCTTATGATTCTTTATTATGGATCTATAGAGAGGCGGGCAGGCTTGGAATAGACAAAAAGCGGATAGCTGTAGGCGGCGACAGTGCGGGAGGCAATCTTGCTGCAGTAGCCTGTATCATGGCAAAAGAAAGGAAAACACCGGAAATACTCCATCAGCTGCTGATTTATCCATCTACTGGTTATACAGAAGAACCTCCATCGATGAAAGAAAATGCACAAGGGTACCTTCTTACAAAAGAAACAATGAAATGGTTCAGAAAACACTATTTTACTCATCAGGAAGATGAGAGGAATCCATATGCTTCCCCTATCCTTTATCCTAAGCTGTCCGGATTGCCGCCGGCAACAATCATAACAGCTGAATATGACCCGCTGAGAGATGTTGGCAAAGCGTATGGAGAAAAGCTGAAGAATCATGGAGTGCCGGTCACATACTTGAATTATCCTGATTTAATTCACGGTTTTGCCAGTTTTATCGGATTCGTTCCGGCTGCTCTTACTGCATTGGAAGAAGGGGCAAAAGAGCTAAAGCAGGCTCTTGGAAAGATATAAGCTTTACCATAAAGGATTTTTCATGAAGATATGATATAGTTCTTTTATCAACTTAGAAAAAAGGCATGGTGAATACGATGGAAAAAGCACTCTTTGCTGGCGGATGTTTCTGGTGCATGGTGACTCCGTTTGAAGAACAGCCCGGAATCGGCGGGATTATTTCCGGCTATACAGGCGGACATGTAGAAAATCCAGCTTATGAAGAAGTAAAAAAGGGAACAACCGGCCATTATGAAGCCGTTGAAATTACATTTGATCCGGAGATATTCCCGTATGAACGGCTGCTCGAATTATTCTGGATGCAAATCGATCCAACCGATGACGGGGGCCAATTTCAGGATCGCGGCAGTCAATACAGGACAGCTGTATTCTATACAACGGAGAAACAAAAAGAGCTTGCAGAGAAATCGAAGACAGAACTTGCTCAAAGCGGAAAGTTTAAAGCCCCGATTGTTACTGAAATACTGCCGGCGTCAACATTTTATCCGGCAGAGGATTATCATCAAGATTTTCATAAGAAAAATCCAAAGCATTATAAAGAAGACCGGAAGCAGTCCGGACGGGATGAATTTATCGAGCAGAATTGGCAGAAATAATAGGCAGGCATCAGAATACATGAGTGATTGCGAACCCTTGGACAAACCAAGGGTTCTATTTTACGTTACATACCTTTGGTGATCTTGGAACAAAACAGGCGGCAGTACCGAGTATCAAATGGAAAAAAGAGCACGGGAAATCTTCTATATCAAATAATCGAGAAAACAGGTGCTGTCGCTCATTTTTCTCATGCTATTTTAATGTTCATTAGATACACTAGAAAATAGGTGGTGACTGGAATGAACAATCGTATTTTGATTATCGAAGATGAAGAAAAAATTGCCAGAGTCCTGACGCTGGAATTAAGATATGAAGGCTATGATACAGATACGGCCTATACAGGGAAAATCGGGCTGGAAAAAGCGGAAGCAAGGCAATGGGATCTTATCCTTTTGGACGTCATGCTGCCAGAGCTAAATGGAATGGATGTACTGAGAAGACTTCGAAGAGCAGGAAATCATACTCCGGTCATCCTTCTGACAGCCCGGGATGCTGTACCGGATAAAGTAAGCGGCCTTGATCATGGGGCTGATGATTATGTAACCAAGCCGTTTGAAATCGAAGAGCTGTTAGCAAGAATCCGCGTATGCCTCCGCCGCAGCCCCGTGGATGATCCTACCGGCACTGACAGTCTTTCTGTTTATGATCTCCGGATTAATGAGGGGACAAGAGATATTGAAAGAGCCGGCCGGAAGGTGGAACTGACGTCCCGCGAGTTTGACTTATTGCTGTATTTGGTGAAGAACAAGAATCAAGTTCTGACACGCGAGCAAATGATCAGCCAGGTCTGGGGATATGATTTTGCAGGAGATACGAATGTGGTGGATGTGTATATTCGTTACTTGCGGAAAAAGATTGATAAGGAGCATGACTTGCCGCTGATTCATACATTCAGGGGTGTCGGCTACAGCATTAAGGAGCCAGGGAAATGAAAATCAGAACAAAGATTCAGCTATATGCAGGTATTTTTCTCTTCATTCTGCTTTTTTTACTATCTGTATTGGTATCTGCTTCATTTTTTTGGATCTCTTTGGATCGGGAAAAGGAAATACTAGAGCAGCAGGCAGAGCTTCTTGAAAAGAGTATAGGAACGCTGCAGCCAGGCCAAATCAGCTCTCAGCAGCTTGAGATGTACACCCCTGATGACGGTTTTGTCAGACTTTATGATGAATCAGGAAAAATGCTTCGTTCATTTGCGGATGAAGAAGGACTTGAGAGAATCCAGGGAGGCATGTCTCAGGAAGAAGACTTTGCTTTAAACAAGCAGGACGGAGAGTATCTGCTTGTTTATTCTTTGCCATTTCCTGAGGAAGGGAAAGCGGCTGGGATGATTGAAATGGGGCAGAATATCGAAGCAGTCTTTGAAAATTTATGGACGCTTGCTTTTATTTTGGGAGGAGCTTCCCTTATGATGATTCTAGTGTTCATCTTAGCGGGGCGGAGATTTGCAGGACTGATTCTTCGGCCGATTTCTGCGATGAGCGAAACGATGTCAGAAATCGAAAAAAGCGGGGAGTTCAAGAAGATCACGCTGGAAGAACAGTCGAATGATGAAATTCACAAGATGGGTGAAACCTTTAACAGGATGATGGATAAACTTGAAGAAAATCATATTGTCCAGCAGCAATTTTTATCGGATGCCTCCCATGAACTGAAAACTCCGATTACGATCATTGAGAGCTATGCTTCTATATTGAAGAGATGGGGCAAGGATGATCCAGCCGTACAGGAGGAAGCGATTGAGACTATCCAGCATGAATCCAAACGGATGAAGGAGCTAACAGAATATCTTCTTCAGTCTGCCTCTAATTCACTCGATAATGAAACACTTGAAGAAACGGATATAATTGCTTTTTGTAAAAGAATTGCAAACACCTTTCAGTCTGCAAGCGGCAGAAAGATAAAGATTGAAAGTGATCGTCAATCAATCTGCCTCCCGATTTATCGGAATAAAATCGAGCAAATCCTGTTTATCCTCCTTGATAATGCCAAAAAATATAGTGAAAAAGAGATTATGATCCACCTATGCAAGACTGAGGAATATGTCAGAATCAGCGTAATGGATGGGGGAATCGGAATTCCTGCGTCCGAATTATCACGCGTTTTTGAGAGATTCTATCGGGTTGATTCATCAAGGACAAGAGCAACCGGAGGAACAGGACTCGGCCTTTCCATTGCTAAGTCGATAGCAGACTCCATTGGCATAAATATCGCTATTGAAAGTGAAGAAGGGAAGGGCACTAAGGCGATTTTGACTATATAAAAGATCTCTCAGCAAATTTTAATCTTACTCTCATTGTTCTATCATTCTCTGCGGGTATTCTGTATGTAATAACAAATAGGAGGAATGCCGAATGAAAGAAAAATGGATGAAGATTCGCAATGGTTTGAGTAAAAGGAAAAAAGGGATCATGATTGGGATTGTTGCATTTTTACTTATTTTCAGCGGTGTAACGGCGACTGCTGTATATGCGGTCAATAAAGGGAATTTGAAAGAAAATGAAGCTGTGAAAGTCATTGGGGAAGATTTAAACGGCGAAGTAACAAAAGTGGAAAAGGATTGGGACTATCCTATGACATACGAAATGACTGTTAAAACAGATCAAGGGTATGAAGATGTAGAAGTGGATGCCAAAAATGGAGACATTTTATCCAGAGAAAATGAAAATGATGAAGTGATTTCTAAGGATCAAGTCAAAATTTCTGCTGAAGAGGCAGAGAAAATGGCTGTTAAAGAAATTCCGGGGAAAGTGACAGAAATGGATTTAGACGAAGAGAATGGCGTCATTGTCTATGAATTGGAAGTCGTAAAAGACCGTATAGAATATGACATTGAAATTGATGCAGTGACCGGAAAAGTGCTAAAAAACATACAAGATTAAGAACCGGAGGCAGGACTGGACTTTCGCTGAATGCGAAAGCTGTCCTGCTTTTTTTGTTAAATGAAAAGAGCGCCGCTGGAATGAATATGAAAAGGCTGTCCAGAGCTGCTGTTCTTTCTTTAAAAAAGAAAATGAAAGCGATTTCTTGCAGGGGTCTGCAATCAATTGGCGAATAGTTTATATAGAGTGCATGTTTTCTATTTATACTCATCAAGTCTAAGTTCACTGAGGAAGCGTGGGGAGAAGCAATGGAAGAATTAAAAAGAGCTCTTGATTTAAGGATGAGAAGTGATCATCAAGCTTCAAACAAGCTGCTGAAAGAATTGGCCAGACAGTATCCTGAAGCAGCCATAATCCAGTATCAATGCGCCTGCAGCCATGATTTGCTTGGTCTTGAAACAGAGGCCGTTCCTTACTATGAGAAAGCACTGTCGCTGGGATTGGAATCTGGAGAGGCTCAAGGGGCCTATATTGGTCTGGGAAGTTCATACCGGATATCAGGAGAGTATGAAAAATCAAAGGCGATTCTGGAAGAAGGCTTGAAGAAATTCCCGGAAAATAGGGCTATTCAAGTATTTTACAGTATGGTCCTTTATAACCTGGGGCATTATGGAGAATCCATTAAAAATCTTTTGAAGATAGTGGCAGATACATCCATGGATCCTGATATTCAGGAATATCAGAGAGCAATTGACCTTTATCACGATAAGCTTGAACCGATCAGGTAAATATAATAAAAGGAACACGGGCATAACCCGTGTTCCTTTTATTTATGACTTTGTATCTTCCTCTAAAGTTTCCTGCATTTCGTTAAATTGCGTCTGAACTTTCTTAGATGGATCTTTGGTCCAGATACTTACAAGGATGACTGCAAGGAGACTAAGGAAAAATCCCGGAATCATTTCATACATAAGGTCGGCAAGTGCCGGAATGTTCACCCAGATGAGTACAGTTAATGCACCGACGATAATTCCCGCAAGGGCACCCCACCGAGTCATCTTCTTCCAATATAAGCTTAGCAGAATGGCAGGTCCGAAGGCGGAACCAAATCCTGCCCAGGCATACCCGACAAGACCAAGAATCGTGTCACTTGGATTGATGGAAAGCAGAATCGCAATGATGGCCACGGCCAGCACCGAAATTCGCCCAACTAACACTTGTTCTTTATCTGTTGCATTTCTTCTGAAGAAGGCTTTATAAAAGTCTTCTGTTAAAGCACTGGAAGTAACGAGCAGCTGAGATGAGATGGTGCTCATAATAGCTGCCAATATTGCTGCAAGCAAGAATCCGGTAATTAACGGATGGAACATCACTTCGGCGAATTTAATGAAGATGGTTTCCGGATCCGCCAGTGTAATGCCTGTTTGCTGTACATAGGCAATCCCAACTAAGCCAGTCAGCATCGCGCCTAAAATCGCGATAATCATCCAAACCATACCAATCCGGCGGGCTGGTTTTAATTCTTTTACAGAGGTAATGGCCATAAAGCGGACGATAATATGGGGCTGTCCGAAATAGCCCAGTCCCCAGGCCAGCGCAGATAAAAGTCCTAGTAATGTTGTTCCTCTGAAGAACTCCAGATAGTCAGGATTGATATCACGGATGATATCAAAAGTTGTTCCAACGCCGCCTAAATTAGTAAACGCAACAATAGGAACAAGGACGAGCGCTACAAACATAATGATCCCCTGAACAAAATCTGTCAGGCTGACCGCTAAAAATCCTCCAAAGAGGGTATAGGCGATTACGACCGCTGCTGTTACATATAATCCGGTTTGGTAATCAAGGCCGAATGCAGATTCGAATAATGTTCCGCCTGAAACCATCCCGGCAGAAGTATAGAGAGTGAAGAAGATGAAGATGACTAACGCGGAAACGGTCTTCAGGACATTGGATGTGTCGCCGAATCTATTTTCAAAAAAGTTTGGAATCGTGATGGAATCATTTGCGACTTCTGTAAATGTGCGAAGCCGAGGTGCAAGGATTAAATAATTCAGGTAGGCTCCAATCGTTAAACCGACGGCAATCCATAAGCTTGATAATCCGTCTACATACATGGCTCCGGGGAGTCCCATAAGCATCCAGCCGCTCATATCTGAAGCTCCTGCAGAAAGTGCTGTTACGGCAGGGCCAAGTCCGCGGCCGCCCAGCATATAGCCAGAAATATCATCGGTCGATTTTTTATAGGCATACCAACCGATACCCAGCATGGCTAAAAAATAAATAGCTAAAGAAATATAAACTTGGAAATCCAAAAAATCTCTCCCTTTTTCTGCAGGACATATAAAAAACTTATGTCTGCAGGTGGTTATGGTTACTTAACCTAACAAAGATTTTGTAATCCATCAAGGCAATATGGGAAATAAATAAAGAATGAAAAAGACGAGAAGCCCCATCACAAAGAACATGATAGCGTTTACAAATAAAATACAAATAAAATTATTTAGAATAGTCAGATTTAATGATCTGCGTGAAAAACTCGGCTGAAACAGAAACGGAAATTGTTAGAAAGAGTTAAGAATCTATTGTGAGAAATCAACGGAGGTAACGTGTAATTTATCATCCCAAAATGACAAAGACACCGAGAGGGCAGTTTAGGAGCCTCTCAATGCCCTTTTGTCGACAATCTGTATCAAATTTCCCTTATTTATTTGTCCCATTCTCTGGTTTGTTACCTCATATACTTATTTTTGTAATGGCTTAAAGCGAGAAGCGGGTATATATACCGGTAGCTATGATAATGAAAGTAGATGTAATTCGCCAGTCCCTGGCCTACTGGATAATGCAAGGTCCAGTTATCATTCTCCGCTTCGCGAATCAGAAAGTTAATCCCCTTTTCAATCTCTGGAGTGGGATTGGGTGAAGAGGAGATCAGTGCATCGGTTGCCCAGGCCGTTTGTGTCAGATTACTTGCGGAAAGCGGGACATACTTCATGCGTGCATCGCTTTTACAGGATTCTCCCCATCCGCCGTCTTTATTCTGGATACCCTTCAGCCAATTTACTCCTTTTATGACAGAAGGGTGATGCGGTGATTCCCCGGCTGCCTGCAGGCCTGTTAAAGCCGCCCACGTACCATATATAAAACAAATGCCCCAGCGCCCGTACCAGGAACCGTCTCCTTTTTGATCTCGATGCAGCCATCTTACAGCTTCTGCAATTCTCTGATCCTCTTTTTTTAGATTGGCGAAATTGCCCAGGAGCTCTAAAGCCCGCCCTGTTAAATCCGCAGTGGATGGATCGGTCAGCACTAATCTGTTTCCTTCAAGGGGGAGATATTGGATGAACATATTATCCACATCTTTTTCAAAGGCGGGAAATCCGCCGTCTTCATTTTGCATAGCGAGGACAAAAGAAACCCCTTTATCCCAGTTGGACTGGTGGGAAGGGACTGACTGAAGGGAAGGCCAGATTGCACGTAAAGCAGCAGTCGTATCATCAATATCAGGATTAATCGTATTATAATCTGAGAATCCCCATCCGCCTGGTTTTGCCTGAGGACTGTGAATGTACCAATCTCCATATTTGAAATGCTGGCGGGATAACAGGTATTTTGTCGATTTTGTGATAGATGAATCATGGTAAGGAACGCCTGCCTCTTGCATAGCATAGCTCACCAAGGCGGTGTTCCAAATATGGGAGGTCGTAAACTGAACATGAACACTGCTGTCCATTTGACAGGCAGTTGCCTTTAAACCTTCTACGGCTTTCAAAATCACTGGATCCCGATTGGAATAGCCGCTTGCAAGAAGGGCGTAAATCATGAAGAAAGTGGCACTGAAGAAGTTGTAAAAGGTTCCGTCTTCTTCCAGCCGGCCGAGCATATATTTTTTGATGGATTCCTCTGCCATAGAGCGAAGCTGAAATGGCTTTCCAATCAGAGACTGCACTCCTTGCTGCAGTCTTGAAATGACAGAACGGGCTTCTTCTGAACGAAATTCCCCCCATGCCTCCTCTTCCCTGGATCCCTGCAAATCTCTTAGGTCTGGTGTGCTGCTGACTCGCAGCTGGAACTTCTTATGTCCAAGCAGAAGGATAGGAATCAAATGGGTGCGCCCGTACAGGGAAATATCAAAAATATTTAGCGGAAAGCTGGGCGGCAGGAGAATGCTTTCAAGCGGAATTGGGAAGATGAGCGGCCATCGCTGCTGGCCCGTAATAGTTAGCAGTACCTTAGTGAAGCTCTTTGCCTTTTTTAGTCCGCCCTTTTCTATAATAAATTTGCGTGCCTTTTGCATATGCGGATCGCTTTTTTTTCTTTTTCCGCTATAGAGAAGGGCATAATAAGCCTCAATAGTGATGGATAGATTTCCTGCTTCTTCATCATGATAAAGCTTCCATGCTCCATTTTCCTCCTGTTTGCTTTCCAGCCGTTTGACCAGGTGATCGATCAGCGGATCATGATCCATCTCTAAGGATTTTAATAAAATAATCATAAAAGCATCCGGAGTGATGCCCAATTCGAAGGGGTGCTTCCAGGAACCGTCTGAGGATTGCTGCTTTTTTAATAGAAAAATAAGACGTTCTATTTCTATATTAATAGCATTCGGCATTGGCAACTTCTCCTTTGCACGTATTGAAGGCGATATAAAACAAATGAACAGGGACTCTCTTTCATATATATTCAAAGGGAATCTGTCCAATAAGTTTTTGCACTAAAAAACAGATGGAGAACTGGAATAGGTACTCTCCATCTGTTTCTTATTTTTAACTGAAAGCGCTGAGGGCCGGGAAAAGGGAAGGGGGTATAAAGATGTTATGGACTTCATTTGTTAGTTACATGCAGTTCCATTGTTCTCAGCAATTCTTGCGGGGTTTGTTCCAACAGTAAACGGCCGTTCATTTTGACGTAGGGGGTCATGCGGCATTGGCTGCAATTGTTTAAACATTGATATTCTTTTGGTTTAAGGCCCTTATGTTCAAGGAAGTTTGCAAATGAGTGAAGGTCATCCTCTGTATAAAAACGGTCGAGGTTATTCTGACAAAGCTCAAGTCTTACCTTTGGGCTTTTTTGGCCCCGTTTGAATAAAGACTTCATGTGAATCGCTGCCTTTTCTCTATATATTTATATCGCAATACCATTTTACCATTAATTGGACATTGAGAGTCTGGGAATTTTCTATATGTAAGAATAGGCGTCTATAAGAGACGGCAAAGACTGCAAACAGTACATACTAGGACTGGAATCCAGAATAAGCTACTGCTAAATGAGAAAATATACATAAACTTGTCCGGAGCTGGTTGACAGATGAGAATGGAATGATAAAATAAACTAGTAATTGATAATGATTTTCATTATTACAAAAGTAGCATTTTGTTGAAAGTAGTCTGAGTATTTAGTCACTAAGACAAGGGAAGAGTAGGATTTTCGGATGAAGATTAGATATTTATTTATTGGCTTAATTGTATTATCGTTCACTTCGCTTTTCGTGGGTGTAAAAGATATCACACCGTTGGATGTCTTTAACTTAAGTGATGATAAAGTGCAAATAATGTTTCAAAGCCGCATGCCAAGAATGGTTACCATCATTATAGCGGGCGTTGTTATGAGTATTAGCGGTCTGATCATGCAGCAATTGAGCAGAAATAAGTTTGTTTCGCCGACTACGGCGGGGACAATGGATTCTGCACGCTTGGGGCTGCTTTTGGCCATGATTTTTTTCCCCGCCGCTGCCTTGATTCACAAAATGCTGATGGCTTTTATCTTCTCGCTTGCAGGAACTTTCATTTTTATGCGGATTTTAGAAAAGGTCAAATATAAGGATACAATTTTCATCCCGCTGGTAGGGTTAATGTTTGGGAGTATAGTAGGCTCCATATCGACATTTTTTGCCTATAAATATGATTTGATTCAAAGTCTCAGCACGTGGATGAATGGCGATTTTTCCATGATTATGTCCGGAAGGTACGAATTAATTTATTTAAGTATCCCGCTTGTCATCCTTGCTTATCTGTATGCCGACCGGTTTACGCTGGCAGGAATGGGAGAAGAATTTGCCATTAATTTAGGCCTGAATTATAAATGGGTTGTTAATTCCGGATTGGTTATAGTGGCGTTATCATCAACCGTTGTTTTACTGACAGTCGGCACAATTCCTTTCATTGGATTAATCGTTCCAAACATTGTCTCTCTTTATTTAGGAGATAATTTGAAAAAGAGTCTTTCACATACCGCTTTGCTGGGTGCCGTTTTCCTTCTTTTCTGTGATATCCTCGGCAGAATCATCATTTACCCTTTTGAAGTTCCGATTGGCTTGATTGTAGGGGTAATAGGAAGCGTCGTGTTTATCTATCTGTTAATGAGGAGAAGGGCATATGAATAATACATGGAAGATGATGATACTTGCCGTATTAGCGGCAGGGCTGACATTGTTATATATTTTTTGGGATCTTGGCCCCAATTGGGATTATTCTCTTCCAAGACGGGTTCTGAAAATGGCTGCCATTATAATCGTTGGCTGTGCCATCGCCTTTTCTACCGTAATCTTTCAGACGGTTACGAATAATAAGATCCTTACCCCAAGCATCTTGGGTCTTGATTCAATGTACATGCTGATTCAGACAGCTGTGATTTTCTTTTTTGGATCGACCAGCATCGTCATTTTAAATAAAAACCTGAATTTCATTGTCAGCTTGTTTTTTATGCTGATTTTTGCAGGTCTGCTCTTTAAGTTTCTATTAAAAAGGGGCCGAAATATATTCTTCCTTTTGTTAGTTGGAATCATCTTCGGTACCCTGTTTTCCAGCATGTCATCCTTTATGCAGGTACTGATTGATCCGAATGAATTCCAAATGATTCAGAATAAAATGTTTGCAAGCTTCAATAATATTAATACGGATTTATTGGCAATATCTTTTGTATTGATGATTGGGGCCACCTTATATTTTATGAAATATGCAAAATATTTAGATGTCATGTCGCTTGGCCGTGATCAGGCTGTGAACCTGGGAGTCGATTACGACTTAGTCACGAGCAGAATAATGTTTGTTGTGACCGTTTTAATTTCCATTGCCACGGCGCTTATAGGACCGATTACATTTCTCGGCCTTTTAGTAGCAAATGTCGCGTACCAGTATATTAAAAGCTATCAGCATAAGGTCATTATTCCATGTGCTATGCTGATCAGTATTATTGCATTGGCAGGCGGACAGTTCATTGTCGAACGGATTTTTACTTTTTCCACGACCCTGAGTGTCATTATAAATTTCGTCGGCGGTGTCTATTTCATCTATCTTCTATTAAAGGAGAATAAAAAATGGTAGAAATTAAAAATTTATTTAAAAAATATCATAATAAACATGTAGTCGAAGACGTTTCTGTGAAAATTGCGAAGGGGAAAATCACTTCGTTCATTGGGCCTAATGGTGCTGGCAAATCAACTGTGCTGTCGATGGTCAGCCGTCTCATTTCGAAAGACTCCGGTGAAGTGCTTATTGACGGTGAAGACATGAGCAAGATTAAAAGCAATGAGCTGGCAAAAAAGATTGCCATTCTAAAACAATCTAATCACCTGAACATCCGCCTCACAATCAGAGAACTGGTTGCGTTTGGAAGGTTTCCATATTCTCAGGGGAAATTAACGAAAGAAGATTGGAAATTCGTTGATGAAGCCATTAATTATATGGAATTAGAGGATATTCAGCATAAGTTTCTTGACCAGCTGAGCGGAGGGCAGCAGCAACGAGCCTTTATTGCCATGGTCATCGCTCAAAATACAGAATACATCCTGCTGGATGAACCGTTAAATAATCTTGACATGAAGCATTCTGTGCAAATTATGAAAGTGCTCAGGAGATTGACTGACGAATTGGGCAAGACTGTCATCATCGTTATCCATGATATTAACTTTGCTTCTGTTTATTCGGATTATATTGTTGCACTGAAAGACGGAAAGCTGATTCATAACGGGCCTACAAGCCAAGTGATTAATTCTGCTGTATTAAAAGATATTTATGATATGGATATAGAAATCCAAGATATTAATGATAATAAGATCTGTGTATACTTTGCATAATTTTTTTCATGCGGGTTTTTGATTGCTTTCATTTTTAATAGGAGCCTTTTTGCCTGCAAACGATACATATTGCTGACGGGCGCCCAAGTAAGACATGTCGGTTTTTGTATAATTCATGGCCGAAGTGCATCCTTCATTGAGAATGATTGTCAATTTAAAAATATATGTTTTAAAAAATCATACATTTTGAGGTGAATGGAATGAAGAAATTATCCTTACTATTATTAATCGCCCTTATTGCCATTTTTACGGCAGCATGCGGTTCTGATAAGGAGAAAGAAACAAATGAAGGATCAGATTCATCTGCAAAAAAAGAGGAAATGACAGTTGAACATCAGTTAGGAAAAACAACTTTCAATAAAAATCCTGAAAAAGTAGTCGTTTTCGACATGGGTGCTTTAGATACATTAGATAAATTAGGAGTAGATAACGTTGTGGCTGTTCCTCATCAGGGACTTCCTGAATACCTGGCTAAGTATAAGGATACGACTGAAAATGCCGGAGGACTGAAAGAGCCGGATTTTGAAAAAATCAATGAAACAGCTCCGGATTTAATCCTTATTTCTGGACGTCAGTCAGATGCTTATGAGGAATTAAGCAAGATTGCCCCTACTGTATATGTAGGTGTTGATACTACGAAATATATGGAATCATTCAAGGAAAACGTAACATTGCTTGGTGAAATTTTTGGTAAAGAAGATGAAGCGAAAAAAGAACTTGCGAACGTAGACAAAAATATTGAAGAATTAAAAAGCTCAGTGCCAGCAGATAAAAAAGGTTTAGTCGTCCTTGCAACTGGCGGCAAAATAAGCGCCTATGGCCCAGATTCACGTTTTGGCATCATTCATGATGTGTTTGGGGTGCCTGCTGTGGACGAAAATCTGGAAGTCTCTACACACGGACAAGTCATTTCTCCTGAATACATTGCTGAGAAAGACCCTGATTATCTATTTGTTGTAGACCGTGACGCTGTTGTAAGCTCTGGCGGAGAGTCGTCTGCAAAAGCAACAGTTGAAAATGATATTGTAAAGAATACAAAAGCATATAAAGATGGAAAAATTGTTTACCTTGACCCTAATTACTGGTACCTATCAGGCGGCGGTTTAGAATCGGTTAATGAGATGGTAAAAGAGATCAGCGACGGCCTAAAATAAAATGGACCCTTACTATTTATGATGCATGGAAGCCCTGTTATCCATAATGGAAAACAGGGCTTCTATTTGTTGTTACGGGATAATTCTCGTTATCTTTTTGCTTTTATGATGCTGACAGCACCCAAGCGCCGGCCTCCTTCATCAGTGTGAAAAATCCTGTTTGACACACTGTCCCATCAGGAATTCTTCCGGCTTAAGACGCCAAATCCTTTTTCCTTCCTAAATCTCAACGCTGTTTACAAGCAATTTTTGATTTATTGCTAGAATACACCGGCTGCCTGCATTAAAATAAAGTTCGCCGCACAGATGAATTTAGAACCGCTGAAGCAAATTCGTTTCGGTGCTGGTTTACAAATATTGTAATTGGGTGGATATTTATTTACAATTCCTTTATAATGATAAAAGTGCCGGATTTAATGATTATATTTGTTGGCATTTCCCGGGCCAATTCGTTATATTGGTTGATAGGATATTAAGTTTATATAAATTTTCGGTTATTTTTTTACAATGCGATTCATAATTTAAGAAGGTGTTTTACCAGGGCATCTAATTAATATTGACGTAAATCTTAACTTAGTGGTATCATGAGTTTTATGCTTTTTTAGAAAGTGGGAACCGCACTTTCATTATATAGAACCACTAGATTAATAGAGGTGAAATCATGGACAACTTATTTAACAAGGGCCGGCAATTCATGAAGAACAATTTGCTGGGTTTCTTCTTAATCGCGGTAGTCATGTTTTGGTTAAAAACTTATATAGGATATGTTAGTGAGTTTAACCTGGGTATTGAAAATGGAATACAGAAATTTCTTCTTTTCATCAACCCGATAAGCTCAGCTGTTATTTTCTTATCGTTTGCTTTATTGGCAAAAGGAAAAAGAGCATATAAATGGATGATTGGGATTCAGTTCGTACTGACTTTTTGGCTCTTTGCCAATATCGTCTATTACCGGTCATTTACAGACTTCATCACACTCCCAACATTAACCCAGGTGCAAAATGCCGGTGATCTTGGACCGAGTGTGCTGGCACTATTTAAATGGCATGATATTCTTTACTTCCTGGATACAATCATATTAATTGTTTTGTACAGGTCAAGATTTATCAATGCGCAAACAGCGAAGCCAAAGCGAAGAATTATGGCGGCTGCCTTTTTATTCGGACTTGCGTTTTTTGCAGCTAACTTGGCCATGGCCGAAGAGGATCGTCCTCAGCTGCTTTCCCGTACTTTTGACCGCAACTATATTGTGAAATACTTGGGAATCTATAACTTCACTGTTTATGATGCCGTACAGAATACAAAAACATACGCTCAGAAGGCCACTGCAGACAGCACGGATTTATCAGAAGTGGTTAACTATACAAAAGCTATGTATGCTGAACCGAATGATAAGTACTTTGGGGCAGCAAAAGGGAAAAACGTTATCTATCTGCATCTTGAGTCTATGCAGCAATTTATGATTGATTATAAATTGAATGGGGAGGAAGTTACTCCTTTCTTGAATTCTTTATCAAAAAGCAATGACTTTATGTATTTTGATAATTTCTTCCATCAAGTAGGACAGGGAAAAACTTCCGATGCTGAATTTATGCTGGAAAACTCCTTGTTTGGATTGCCGCAAGGGGCGGCCTTTACTACTCATTCAAATAACACGTATCAGGCTGCACCGGCTATTTTAGGTGAGCATGGCTATACTTCTGCTGTATTCCATGGGAACTATAAGTCATTCTGGAACAGGGATAAAATGTATAAATCACTAGGATTTAATACATTCTTTGATGCCAGCCATTATGAAATGAAGGAAGACGAAGTGTTAAGCTATGGCTTGATGGATAAACCTTTCTTTGAGGAATCCATTCCAATGCTGGAAACACTGTCTCAGCCTTTCTATACAAAATTCATAACTGTTTCGCATCATTTCCCTTATTCCATCAATCAAGATTTAACAACGATTGGAAAGCATACGACTGGCGATCCGTCAGTGGATAATTACTTCCAGACAGCTCGATATGCAGATGAAGCACTGAAAGATTTCTTTGATTACCTAAAAAAATCCGGGCTGTATGATAACTCTGTTATCGTTATGTACGGAGACCATTATGGAATCTCTGAGAACCATATGAAAGCTATGTCCAAAGTGTTAGACAAAGATGTTGGAGATTTTGAAAATGCTCAGCTTCAGCGAGTTCCATTATTAATTCATGTTCCTGGAGTGGAAGGCGGAGTTCAGCATCAATACGGCGGACAAATTGATTTAATGCCGACCTTGCTCCATCTTCTGGGAGTGGATACGAAGGATTACATTCATTTTGGAACAGATTTGCTTTCAAAAGATCATCAGGAAATTGTACCTTTCCGAAATGGCGACTTTGTCACACCTGATGTTTCCTCTGTCAAAGGGAAATATTATGACACGAAAACCGGGGAACCAGTAGAACCGAATGAAGAAATTACGAATATCAAAAAAATCGTGGAAACAAGATTGAACCTTTCAGATAAGGTAGTAAATGAAGACCTCTTGCGTTTCTATACGCCTGACGGTTTTACTCCAATCGACCCGAAAGACTACGATTATAATACAGTGCCTGAATAAAAAGAAAGCCCGGATTCATTGAATCCGGGCTTTTTTATGTGTGCGCCCGGCATGGGTGCAGTCTATAGGGTGAGAGTCCCGAACCATGAAGGCAGTAGTAATGGTTAGCTTAACGCAAGGGTGTCTGTGGTGACGCAGAATCTGAAGGAAGCGAGCGGCAAACCTCCGGTCTGAGGAACACGAACTTCATATAAGGCTAGGTACCATTGGATGAGTTTGCACAACAAAACGAAGTCCTTACTGCCGAAGGTGGTACAGAGTAAATGAAGCAGATAGATGGAGGGAAAGACTGTACTCTTACCCGGGGAGGTCTGATTGGAACGCCAAGTTCCCTTGGTAACCTATCCAGCGATGGACAGCTGAACAATCAGAAGTCAGCCGAGGTCATAGTACCATTCCAACTCGAGATGGAATGGGAAGGACTGAACTATTAGGAAGAACGAGAACTAGGCATATAATTCCTGTATAGAAGCAGACAATCCGAAAGGACTTACTTGAAGGAGGAAGTGGTGAATTCCACAGGGGACTTCATGAGGGTGGAGCAGGAATAACATAATTAGATTTCTACGTTCACGTCGAAAGGAAATATCACATGTTAATGGATCTGATTCTGTCACGGGAAAACTTAATAGAAGCACTTAAACGTGTGGAGAAGAACAAAGGGAGTCACGGCATAGATGGAATGTCCGTAAAATCCCTACGAAGACATCTCTATGAGAACTGGGAAACTCTTTGTGATTCATTAAGGGAAGGTACCTATCAACCTAACCCAGTCCGTCGAGTCGAAATCCCGAAACCGAACGGTGGAGTAAGATTACTAGGAATACCTACCGTGACAGACCGGTTCATTCAACAGGCTATCGCCCAAGTTCTAACCCCACTTCTTGACCCAACCTTCTCAGAACATAGTTATGGGTTTAGACCAAATAGAAGAGGTCATGATGCGGTTCGTAAAGCAAGGGAATATATAAGTGAAGGTTATAGATGGGTGATTGACATGGACTTGGAGAAATTCTTTGATAGAGTCAATCATGATAAGTTAATGGGGATATTAGCAAGTAGAATCCAAGACCGGCTGGTCTTGAAACTTATACGGAAATATCTCCAAGCAGGAATTATGATGAATGGTGTAGTCTATGATGCAGAAGAAGGAACACCACAAGGAGGTCCACTGAGCCCCCTTCTTTCGAATATCCTTTTGGATAAACTTGATAAAGAGTTAGAAAGGAGAGGTCACAAGTTTGTCCGCTACGCCGATGATTGTAATATTTACATGAAATCGAAGAAAGCTGGAGAACGAGTGATGAACTCAATTACATGCTTTATTGAGCAGAAATTAAAGCTCAAAGTAAATAGAGAAAAGTCAGCAGTTGATCGCCCGTGGAAACGAAAGTTTCTTGGCTTTAGCTTTACGGTCAATAAGAAACCGAAGGTTCGAATAGCCAATGAAAGTATTAAAAGGTTTAAGGCTAAAATACGGGAGTTAACCTCCCGTTCTAAACAAATTCCTATGGAAGTTAGAATCGAGAAACTAAATCAATATCTAACGGGATGGTGTGGATATTTTGCATTGGCTGATACACCAAGTAAATTTAAAGAATTTGATGAGTGGATTAGACGGAGACTCCGTATGCTTGAATGGAAACAATGGAAGAAACCGAGGACAAGAGTAAGAAAACTCAAAGGTCTAGGTGTCCCTGACCAAAAGGCATATGAATGGGGAAACTCCAGAAAGAAATATTGGAGAATAGCCTGTAGTCCAATCTTACACAAAACCCTCAATAACTTGTATTGGAGTCACCGAGGGTTGAAAAGTTTATATAATCGATATGAATTTCTGCGTCAAACTTAATGGAACCGCCGTATACCGAACGGTACGTACGGTGGTGTGAGAGGTCGGGGGTTAATCACCCCCTCCTACTCGATTNCGCCCGGCATGGGTGCAGTCTATAGGGTGAGAGTCCCGAACCATGAAGGCAGTAGTAATGGTTAGCTTAACGCAAGGGTGTCTGTGGTGACGCAGAATCTGAAGGAAGCGAGCGGCAAACCTCCGGTCTGAGGAACACGAACTTCATATAAGGCTAGGTACCATTGGATGAGTTTGCACAACAAAACGAAGTCCTTACTGCCGAAGGTGGTACAGAGTAAATGAAGCAGATAGATGGAGGGAAAGACTGTACTCTTACCCGGGGAGGTCTGATTGGAACGCCAAGTTCCCTTGGTAACCTATCCAGCGATGGACAGCTGAACAATCAGAAGTCAGCCGAGGTCATAGTACCATTCCAACTCGAGATGGAATGGGAAGGACTGAACTATTAGGAAGAACGAGAACTAGGCATATAATTCCTGTATAGAAGCAGACAATCCGAAAGGACTTACTTGAAGGAGGAAGTGGTGAATTCCACAGGGGACTTCATGAGGGTGGAGCAGGAATAACATAATTAGATTTCTACGTTCACGTCGAAAGGAAATATCACATGTTAATGGATCTGATTCTGTCACGGGAAAACTTAATAGAAGCACTTAAACGTGTGGAGAAGAACAAAGGGAGTCACGGCATAGATGGAATGTCCGTAAAATCCCTACGAAGACATCTCTATGAGAACTGGGAAACTCTTTGTGATTCATTAAGGGAAGGTACCTATCAACCTAACCCAGTCCGTCGAGTCGAAATCCCGAAACCGAACGGTGGAGTAAGATTACTAGGAATACCTACCGTGACAGACCGGTTCATTCAACAGGCTATCGCCCAAGTTCTAACCCCACTTCTTGACCCAACCTTCTCAGAACATAGTTATGGGTTTAGACCAAATAGAAGAGGTCATGATGCGGTTCGTAAAGCAAGGGAATATATAAGTGAAGGTTATAGATGGGTGATTGACATGGACTTGGAGAAATTCTTTGATAGAGTCAATCATGATAAGTTAATGGGGATATTAGCAAGTAGAATCCAAGACCGGCTGGTCTTGAAACTTATACGGAAATATCTCCAAGCAGGAATTATGATGAATGGTGTAGTCTATGATGCAGAAGAAGGAACACCACAAGGAGGTCCACTGAGCCCCCTTCTTTCGAATATCCTTTTGGATAAACTTGATAAAGAGTTAGAAAGGAGAGGTCACAAGTTTGTCCGCTACGCCGATGATTGTAATATTTACATGAAATCGAAGAAAGCTGGAGAACGAGTGATGAACTCAATTACATGCTTTATTGAGCAGAAATTAAAGCTCAAAGTAAATAGAGAAAAGTCAGCAGTTGATCGCCCGTGGAAACGAAAGTTTCTTGGCTTTAGCTTTACGGTCAATAAGAAACCGAAGGTTCGAATAGCCAATGAAAGTATTAAAAGGCTTAAGGCTAAAATACGGGAGTTAACCTCCCGTTCTAAACAAATTCCTATGGAAGTTAGAATCGAGAAACTAAATCAATATCTAACGGGATGGTGTGGATATTTTGCATTGGCTGATACACCAAGTAAATTTAAAGAATTTGATGAGTGGATTAGACGGAGACTCCGTATGCTTGAATGGAAACAATGGAAGAAACCGAGGACAAGAGTAAGAAAACTCAAAGGTCTAGGTGTCCCTGACCAAAAGGCATATGAATGGGGAAACTCCAGAAAGAAATATTGGAGAATAGCCTGTAGTCCAATCTTACACAAAACCCTCAATAACTTGTATTGGAGTCACCGAGGGTTGAAAAGTTTATATAATCGATATGAATTTCTGCGTCAAACTTAATGGAACCGCCGTATACCGAACGGTACGTACGGTGGTGTGAGAGGTCGGGGGTTAATCACCCCCTCCTACTCGATCAATCATCCTGCTGGCCAAGCATTTTGGCAATATATTGTTTAATGGCTTCAGGATTTCCAGCATATTTTTGTTCTCGAAGTTCGTCGCTTTCCATTTTTTTTCGGGCTTTCTCAATAATATCTTTTTCTTTTTCTTTCGGCACCACTGTCACACCGTCCGCATCGCCAAAAATAAGATCGCCTGGATGGACAGCAACCCCTCCGCAAGAGATGGGGGAATTAGTACTTCCTCCTCCGGCTTTACCGCTGGAGGCCATCGTTGTACCTTTACTGAAGACAGGGAAATCCAGCTCCTTAATGGCCAATTGATCTCTTATCACTCCGTCAACGACCAGTCCGCCTAAATTCATCGTTTTCATCATGCCTATAACAAAGTCTCCTGCTATGGCACGCTCACAATCACCTTTGCTGTCAACAACCAGGACATCTCCTGGCTTTGCCTCTCCAATCGCTTGAAGGACTGCAAGATTGTCCCCGCGCGGAACTTGAACGGTAAAGGCTCTGCCGGCCAAGATATACTCCTCTTTTAAAGGTTTGATAGTATGATGAAGATTATAAATCCCTTTCATTGCATCTGAGATTGCTGTTGTCGGAATAAATCTTACTTCTGTTATATTACTATTCATATTTCATCCTCCTTTTGCTAACCTGTTATATAATAGATTATACATGAATTTTCTGAATGAGCGGAATTTTTTTCTGCTTAAGTTGTTTCTTTTGAAGAACTCCGGGGTATTCAAGATATTGTGATTCATTACAATACAGGAGGGATTGATTATATGTTTTTTCATAAAAAAGAATTGCAATTCGAAGCAAAACCAGACAAAGCTGATCCGTTGCTCGCCAAAAAGATTCAGGAACTGATCGGCGGTCAGTACGGTGAAATGAGCGTGACGATGCAATACTTATTCCAAGGCTGGAATACCAGAGGAAATGAAAAATATCGTGACCTTCTATTGGATATCGGAACAGAAGAAATTGGACATGTTGAAATGCTTGCTACCATGGTTGCGCGTCTTTTAGAGGGCACATCAATCGAGGAGCAAGAAAAAGCGGCCAAAGATCCAGTTATCGGTTCTATAATGGGGGGCATGAATCCTCAGCATGCCATCGTTTCCGGACTTGGAGCAAGACCTGCAGACAGTGTGGGCAACCCATGGATGGGAAGCTATATTATCGCAAGCGGAAACTTGCTTGCTGATTTCCGTGCTAACCTCAATGCTGAATCGCAGGGACGCCTTCAGGCTGCCCGTATTTATGAGATGACTGAAGACCGTGGGGTAAAAGATCTGCTTGCTGTATTATTAGCGCGCGATTCCTATCATCAGAATCAATGGGCCGCAGCTATTGCCGAGCTTGAAGAAAAAGAAGGTCTATTAGTGCCAAGCACCTTCCCGCGTGAAGAAGAAAGACTTGATATCGCTTATACATTGTACAACCTTTCAGAGGGAGAAGAAGCTGCAGCCGGCCGCTGGGCAAACGGAGCGGCACTTGATGGACAAGGTGAATATAAGTATGAACCGAATCCTCAGCCGGAAGCACCAAAACCAATTCTTTCACCGGCTCCGCCTAGTCTGCATAATACACTGCCAGATGAGGACTTCACTAAAACAAAATGGTAATCAGATAAATAAAAAATCCCCAGTCCTTTTCAGATTGGGGATTTTGTTTGGGACGGACATATTCTAAGTCCCTCTGAACAGATTGATTTCTACTATAGTATTATTCGTTTTTGGTTCGTAATTAAGGGTATAATACGTAAAACAACGTAACGGAGGGATTCAGATGATCATTGTCTATGCGAGCCTTGCTGTCATTGTTGGCTCATTATTGTATCTTGGATTTATTGGGTTTAAAACTTATAAGGAGACAAAACCTTCTATTGACAGTGCAAAAGAAACTGTACAGAGAATGCAGGCTAAAGCGGAACAAATAACAGATGAGACTGACCAGCTGACAAAAAATCAGCAGGAAATTACCGAGGATATCCAAGTCAAAAAGGAGAAAGTGCAAATCACGATAGATGCTGCGAAAAATGCTCCTAAAGGTTTTAAAGACATCTGGCTGGCTGTTAAAGGAGAAAAATATAAAAAGAAAATCAGAAGAGAGGCATAACAGAATCTGGGTTTAAATGGAAGATAAGTAAGGGATTTCACTTCAGTTTGAATAAATTGTCCTATTTTGCAAATAGTAAGGACAAAACATTCAAAATAAGGAGTGGAATACTTGAAAATTCAATGGCTGTCTATTTGCTTCCTTGTGATTCTGACTGGCTGTGCAGCGAAGAATGAAGATGCTGATCTGGGTCTGGAACAACCGGGGCAGCAGAAGGATATACTGATGAATGTTCATGATACAGAAAGAGTTTCAAGGGCTGAAGAAGGAAGGAATCAGCATGCCTCTCAAGCATTACAAACTTCTGAAGATATCACGAATCGGCTTGAAGGAATGAAAGAAGTAAAAAGAGCGGAGGTTATTCTTTCGGGAAAACAGGTATATGTTGCCGCTGTCCTGAACAGAGGAAAACATCTGACAAAGGAACTGGAAGGAAAGATGGCTGCTGCTGTTCAAAGCGGAGATTTATCGGTTCGTGACGTATACATCTCTACAAATCCAAGCTTTGTCCACCGGATGGACAGCTTCGTAAATGAGATGAGAGGCGGACAGTCTGTTAAAGAACTGGAGAATGACTTCCATGAGGTTGTAAAAATGGTATTTCCCGACTCTAAATAATGAAATGAGCTTGATGAATGTTTCAGCGGAAACGTCATCAAGCTTTTTTTATTTTCTCAAACATTCTATAAAAGGTATTTCATTGCTTTCAGGAAAAAACGGTTACCATATTTTCCGATAATTCAGGTTTATTTCCCTTCTATCAGGATGAGGGTGCTCTTACCTCTAGTTGGAAACGTTTTCACTGTCTCACTCTTTCGTTTCCTCGTTATTTGCGCTAACTGCTTGCATCTGATTTTTGGGATGTTAGGATTAATACTGTTGAAGAAAATGCATTCATTAATGACGAGGTGAAAAGATGCTGAAGAATAAAACTGTTATATTTTTAGGTGCTGGTTCGATGGCTGAATCAATGATTTCGGGAATTATAAACGCTCAGAAATTGCCTGCCGAACAAATTCACGTAACAAATGCCACAAATCATGAAAGGCTTGGCGAAATAAAGGAAAGGTACGGAGTCAGGACATTCCCCAAAAATGAAATTCCTTACCAGGAAGCAGATTTAATCATTTTGGCGATGAAACCTAAGGGAGCAGAAGGGATTCTCCGAGAGATAAAAGATAATCTTTCCCCCGAACAGACAGTAATTTCCGTCCTGGCTGGAATTTCAATCGATTTTATGGAAAAAAGGTTAAAGCAAGGACAGCAGGTGGTGCGTATTATGCCAAATACGTCCAGCAGTGTCCGAGAATCTGCAACTGCATTAAGCCCAGGGTCTGCGGTTCAAAAGGATCATATAGAGACGGTCCGTGAATTGTTTGAATGTATGGGAAAGGTTTTCTTGATCAATGAGAAAGAAATGGATGTCTTTACCGGTATTGCAGGAAGCGGTCCAGCCTATTTTTATTATTTAATGGAACAGATGGAACGTGCAGGAAAAGCAGCTGGATTGGAAGACGAGGCTGTCCGGAAAATTGTGGCCCAGACTTTGTATGGTGCGGCAAAAATGGTACTGGAAACAGGAGAAGATCCAGCGGTTCTTCGGAAAAATGTAACCTCGCCTAATGGCACGACGGCATCTGGGCTGGAAGCACTGGAGAAATATCGCGGAGGAGAAGCCATTACTCAGGCTATCTATTACGCAGCGGAACGTTCTAAAGAAATTAGTCAAGAGTTAGACAGCAGTCTTGTAGAATCATAAACAAGGAAATGGATTCAAGAGAAATTACATGGAGGGATAGGATGTCAAAGCAGCAAAAAAAGGTAAAAAGAGTTGTCATTAAGATAGGGAGCAGCTCGCTAACGAGCATGCATGGTGAAATCAGCCATAAAAAATTAGAAAAATTGACTGATCAAATTGTTTCTTTGAAGGATGCTGGATATGAAACCGTTCTGGTGTCTTCAGGAGCGGTAGCAGCGGGATATCGGAAACTTGGCTGCCTGGAACGCCCGTCTTCCCTTCCTGAAAAGCAAGCGGCAGCTTCGATTGGTCAAGGTTTATTAATGGAATCTTATTCAGAACTCTTTTTATCTCATGGCTATGTTGCCTCACAAATCTTGATTACCAGAGGAGATTTTGCAGATAAAGTACGGTATACCAATATGAAAAACACCTTAAATATGCTGTTAAGCAGGGGGATCATTCCGATTATTAACGAGAACGACACGGTTACGGTCGATCGTTTAAAGTTTGGGGATAATGATACTTTGTCTGCCAAGGTGGCGGCTCTGATAGATGCTGACAGGCTGATCATTCTTTCTGATATTGATGGACTTTATAGTGATAATCCCCGAAAAAATCCTCATGCTAAGCTAGTAAAAAAAGTACATACCATTACACCCGAAATTGAAGCAGCAGCTGGAGATTCAGGGAGCACTGTCGGCACAGGAGGTATGAAATCCAAGATTTCCGCGATAAAAATCGCCATGGCCTCAGGGATAAACTCCTTTTTGGGGAAAGCGGGCACTCCTGATATATTGATGAATGCTCTAGCGGGAACGGCCAAAGGGACTTACTTTGAATTGAAACCCAATGCTGCCAATCTTGATAACGAGCGCCAATGGATTGCTTTTCATTCCGGTCCTGAAGGAAAGATCATCATCTCTCTTGAAGGAAGAGAGACGCTTGTGAATCAACAGGGGGACATTGAGCCGGGAGATGTGATTAAAGTAAGCGGTTCTTTTCATGAAGGAGCAGTTGTGCGGATTTATGATGAAAATGAGAAAGAATTGGGCCTTGGAAGAATGAATTGTTCTTCGGATTGGATAGACAGAGAATCCAGTGAAAATCAAGAGGCGGTCATAATAGATCAAGGCAGCTTCGTCTGCTTCCTCGATTACAGGCTGCCGGCACAGTTGTAGAAAAAATAGAAAAGAAGGTGTGTATTATGACAACGGTAATGAAAAAAATGTCGGCAGTGGAAGAGCAAGCAATTGCTGCAAAAAAGGCTGCCAAATCTATGGGTCTCCTGTCCGCAAAAGAAAAGAATGAAGCACTGTACCTAATGGCAGAAGCTTTAGAAATGAATCAGCAGTTCATATTGGATGCAAATCAGCAGGATTTGCAGGAAGGCAAGAATAAAGGCTATGAGCAGGCATTTATGGACCGGCTGGCTTTGACCGCAGAACGGATTTACGAATTTGCAGATGGTTTAAGGACTGTAGCAGAACTTCCGGATCCAATCCGTGATGTTCTTTCCAGCTGGAAGTTAGAAAATGGATTGAAAGTAGAAGAAGTCAGGGTGCCGCTTGGAGTAATCGGTATGATTTATGAAGCGAGGCCAAATGTTACAGTGGATGCTGCGGGGCTGGCTCTCAAATCTGGAAATGCCATTATCCTGAAAGGCGGATCCTCTGCAATCCATTCTAACAAGGCCATTGTAAAGGTATTGCGTAAGGCAATCAGCAAAACGAAAGTGCCTCTAGAGGCTGTTCAATTTATTGAGAGCACAGACAGGGACACGGCCAAACAGTTATTCACTATGAAAAACTTTATAGATGTTCTGATTCCAAGGGGAGGGGCCTCCTTGATTCAAACAGTGGTGGAACAAGCAACAGTGCCTGTTCTGGAAACCGGAGTCGGGAATTGCCATATCTATGTGGATAAAGAAGCTGATGTGAATAAAGCATTAGACATTATTGTGAATGCAAAAACGGACCGCCCTGCTGTCTGCAATGCTGTCGAAACGATCATTGTTCACTGTGAATGGCTGGAGAGACATAAAGAACAGCTCGCCGATGCGGCAAAGAAGGCCGGAATTATCCTTCATGGTGATCGGGAGGCAATAGAGGCCCTGCCAAATGTTCTTCCTGCCAATGAAGAAGATTGGGCGAATGAATATTTAAGTCTGGATTTGGCTATTAAGACGGTGAAGAATGTAGATGAAGCCATTGAACATATTGAAAAGTATGGAACAAAACATTCAGAGGCGATTATTACGGAAGATAAAATGACTGCGAGAAAGTTCACAGCATTAGTAGATGCAGCCGCCCTTTACCATAATGCGTCTACAAGGTTTACAGACGGCGGAGCTTTAGGATTCGGTGCAGAAATTGGGATTTCTACACAGAAGCTTCATGCACGAGGCCCTATGGGACTGCCGGCTCTGACTACGACAAAATATATCATGACCGGAAATGGGCAAATCAGGTAAGGAAGCGTTCTTTTTATAAAAAAACTTCTGTGTATCATAATAGAATAAATATAAAAAGCGGGAAGAAAAACGATTTAAGTTTTTCCTCTCGCTTTTTTGCGTAGAAATGAATCATAAATTTTTGCTTGATTTTCAAGAGTAACATTTTCATCAAAGGATACAATAAGTGACATCTAACAGTGCAGGAGGTCTAAGATGAATTTCTTTAAGAAAAAAAATAAAACGAAAAACTCGCAAACGGCAAATGCCTCCGTCAAGCAGCCTGTTAAAAATATAAATGAGCTTTTTGAGAAGTTTAAAGGTTCCGCTGACTTCCTTTCATTTCCGTACCCTGACAAGAATGGATATGTTGTTTCTTATTATAAATCGGTCGTTAATCCCGATCAAATGCACCAAGACATTTTCCCATTGCTTGCAAAGCATCCAAGAGAGAAGCTGCAGGAACTTAAAAAGCTGCTGCCTGTAGAAGAAATGAAACTGACAGATGATTTGAAAGTCATAAAGGAATCGGTTATGACAGGGGCTGTGGTGATTCAGCCTTATAAAGGAGCCGATGTTTGCCTTTTGCTGCCCTGTGCAAGCAGTGAAAAAAGACAGCCGTCTGTGCCAGAAGTAGAATTTAGTGTGGTCGGTCCGAAGGAAGCATTTGTTGAATCTTTGGAAACGAATATTAATTTAATCCGTAAGCGGCTGCCTATTCCACAGCTGAAAACGAAAGAATTCAGGGTCGGTGATTTATCGCATTTAAGAGTAGTAGTGATTTATCTAGAAGGGATTGCGGATCAACAGCTTGTAGATACTGTTGTCCAAAGAATAGAAGAAATTCATTTTGATGTCATTGTGGATACTTCTTTCATCGGGCAGATGATTACGGATGACAGAAACTCAATGTTTCCGCAATTGGTGGATACCGAGAGGCCAGACCGGCTGGCGAGCGTTTTGGCTGAAGGGAAAATTGGGATTATGGCAGATGGGGCTCCTCACACCCTTATCGGTCCAAGCACAATCACAACCTTTTTTTCATCCTTCGAGGATTATTATCTGCCATGGAATATCGGGACCTTCTTCCGAATGCTTCGGCTGTTCGCCGTGACATTTTCGATTTTCTCCTCTCCTCTGTATGTCGCCATCTTGACCTACCATTACCAAGTTATCCCTACAGACCTAATGCCCATGCTGATTGCTTCCCGTGCTGTTATCCCGCTCCCGCCTATTCTTGAAGCACTTTTGCTCGAAGGGACGATTGAGCTGTTAAGAGAGGCATCTGTACGCCTGCCGACCAAGGTCGGTACAACCATTGGTACTGTAGGAGGTATCGTAATCGGAACCGCTGCTGTACAGGCAGGGTTTGTCAGTAACGTTTTATTAATGATGATTGCCCTGGCGGCATTAGCGTCATTTACAACTCCGATCTATCAGATTGGCAATACGGTCCGTTTAATTCGATTCCCCTTTCTTGTAGCAGCACAATTATATGGGCTGTTTGGAATTGCTATCTGCAGTGCCTTTTTTCTAAGCCATTTATTGAGACTTAAATCGTTAGGCAGGCCTTATCTTGAGCCCTTATATCCATTAAGAATGCAGGACTTAAAAGATACCTTTATCAGAAAAGGATTTCAATCGATGGGGAAACGCCCGCTGTTCATGAGACCGGAAGATCCAATCAGGGCAAAACCGAAAGAAAAGAAAAGTCACAGGGATATTGATGAATGACAAAGCAGGAGGTGAGGAATGTTGGAGATAAGACCGACTATAGATAAGCAAGTGACTGCCTTTTTCGTCTTCTATTTAATATATAAGATGCAAGTCGGCGTAGGAATACTGGGATTCGAGCGTTTTATTACGAAGGAGGCCGGACATGATGCCTGGATATCTGTGATCATATCTGGGCTGACCATAAACCTGCTTATTTGGATGTGCTACAAAATGCTAGGCGGGGGAGGAAGAGTCAGAGACATTATCTCTATCCATCAAGAAACATTCGGTTTATGGATTGGAAATGCTTTGACCTTCCTTTTTGTCATTTATTTTCTATTTCAATCCTTCGTGTTATTAAGAACATATTTGGAGGTCATCCAGGTTTGGATGTTCCCAGGCATTAACATCCCGGTTATTATGGCGATTCTTCTGATCTTGATGTATGGCTTTATATCAGGCGGATTCAGGACTTTAGTAGGCTTTTGTGTGATTGGCACGTTACTGGGGCTGACACTGCTTGGGTTAAAATATTTTCCTATTCAAGAGGCCCGTTTTTATAATCTTACGCCCGTATTTGCTCATTCAGCAGGCGATATCATGAGGGGCGTAAAGGCTATGGCCTTAAATCTACTGGGTTTTGAAATGCTGCTTGTGTATTACCCCTTTCTTAGAAAGCCGGAATCCTCGCAGAAATGGGCGCATTTCGGATCTTTATTTTCCACGATGATTTATGTAATATCCGTTGTGGTTTCTCTGGTGTATTACCACCATGACCAATTAAAGACCGTCATTTGGGCAACATTGACATTATGGAAGATTGTGGATCTTCCTTTTGTAGAAAGGTTTGAATATATCGGGATTTCTATTTGGCTGTTTATGATTCTTCCGAATGCTTGCCTTGGGGTTTGGGCGGCAAGCAGATGTATGAAGAGGATGTGCAAAGTCAGCCAGAGAAAAACCGTCATTTTTTTTCTGGTGCTTTTATTGGTCACTACCTTTTTTGGGAAAACCCGCCAAAATATCAATGAGATAAATACCCTTATTTCTCAGATTGGCTTTTATTTGATCTATTTCTATCTTCCTTTTTTATTCGTTGTGCAGACGATTGTACTTAAAGTGAGAGGAGCGGACCGATGAAAAAGAAATGGATGATACTCTTGAGCATTCCCTTATTGCTGATTGGGTGCGGAACGGAGACAAGTATTCTGGAAGATATCTATATGGCTGAAGTTGTTGGGTTTGATGCAGAGGGTCAGGATAAGGTCAAGGGAAGCGTTATTGTTAGTTTTGCTAAGCCTGGAGAAGAGGCGACTATGTCAAAGGAAATGATTCAGTCTGTTACGCACAGTCTGAAGAATGTAAAGCAGGAAAATAAGGGTAAATCTCCATTGCCGATTGCGGCAGGACGACTCGAAGTTATTTTATATGGGGAAGAACTGGCAAAGAAAGGACTCCGGGATTACGTGGACACGTATCGGCGCGATCCAAATATAGGCACTGATTTATTTCTGGCTGTTGTGGACAGCAGGGCAGAAGATGTTATAAAAGTAGAAAAGGAATCGACTGACATGCCCAGAATTCATACGAAGGAACTGATTGAACAAAACAATGTTACTAATTTGCCCGCTTCAAGCCTGCAGCGATTTCTATATTCCTGGGGAGGAAAGGGTCTGGATCCTGTACTGCCATTGCTGGACATTACGAAAAAAGGAGAGATTAGGATAAAGGGGATTGCTCTTTTTAGGGATGATCGCTATATAGGCAAGCATGTTTCATATATGGACGGTTTTTTATTCAAAATGATCATGGAAAGCTTTAGAAAGGGGACATACGAATTAAAATGGAAAAATAACGATTATATCAATATAAATAATATCAAATCAAAAGTTCGCTATAGGATAGAGAATGCAAATGAAAACCCTCGGGTTAGGATCGAGGTTAACATGAAAGGCGGCTTACTTGAAGCGCAGGGATACGATATTAATAAAGAAGTTTCATTGGGGAAAATTGAGAAAAAAGCGCAAAAGGAATTTGAAGAGAGAATAAAAAAAATGGTGAGGTTTTTTCAGGAAAATCATATTGATCCGCTTGCGATAGGAGACCGCGCCCGAAGCAAAACACGCGGTTTTAATTTTAAACATTGGGAGGAAGTTTACCCTGATATCCCCATTGATGTGAAGGTGAATATCCAATTTATCCAGGAAGGAATTTCCGAGTAAACAGGTTGGTTGAATTCAGCTATGTTTCCTTTATAATTGATTTATCCTAATATTCAGATTAAAGGATGTGGACATGCTGAAAAACGAGTGGTGGAAGGAAGCAACAGTTTATCAAATCTATCCGCGGAGTTTTATGGACAGCAACAATGACGGCATTGGCGATTTAAAAGGGATTATCTCTAAGCTGGATTATCTCGAACAGCTTGGAATAGATGTTATCTGGCTGTCCCCGGTTTATCAGTCGCCAAATGATGATAATGGATATGACATCAGTGATTATTACGCCATTATGAGCGAATTTGGAACAATGAAAGAGTTCGACGAATTGCTCGCTGAATTGCACCGCAGACAAATGAAACTGATGATGGATCTGGTTGTGAACCATACATCAGATGAGCATAAATGGTTCCAATCTTCCCGAACATCCAAAACCGATCCGAAAAGAGATTATTATATCTGGAAAAAAGGGGATAACGGCAAAGAGCCGACGAATTGGGAATCGATGTTTAAAGGGTCAGCCTGGGAGTACGATGGAGAAACCGGTGAATACTATTTGCATCTCTTTACCAAAAAACAGCCTGACCTTAATTGGGAAAACCCTGAGGTAAGAGAAGAAATATACAAAATGATGAACTGGTGGCTCGACAAGGGTGTAGATGGTTTCCGGATGGATGTCATCAATTTTATTTCTAAGGACCGATCCTTTCGGGACGGAAAAGTCCCTAAAGGAAAAAAATATGGAGACGGAAGCCCTTATTTTAAGAACGGTCCGAAGGTTCATGAATATTTACAGGAAATGAATCGGAGGGTCATCGAAGGACGGGATATTATTACAGTAGGAGAGACACCCGGAGTAACGACAGAAGATGCAATCAAATATACTGGTGACGGCCGGCATGAACTTCAGATGATTTTTCAATTTGAACATACAGAAATTGGCAATGATTCTCATGGAAAATGGAGCAATGAACCATGGAAGCTGACAGATTTAAAGAAAATCCTGTCCAAATGGCAGGAGGATCTGGCTTATGACGGCTGGAACAGTCTGTACTGGAATAATCATGATCAGCCCAGGGTTGTCTCCAGGTTTGGACAGGATAAAGAATATAGGGTGGAAAGCGCTAAAATGCTTGCTGCCTGTCTCCATTTAATGAAAGGGACTCCTTATATTTATCAAGGGGAGGAGCTTGGGATGACCAACGTCAGATTTTCCAGCATTGAAGAGTACCGGGACATTGAAACGAGAAATGCTTATCAGGATCTGGTTTTTGAATCAGGCTGGACGGAAAAAGAAATGATGAAAGCCATTCATGCACGAAGCCGGGATAATGCGCGGACGCCCATGCAATGGGATAGCACCCGTCATGGCGGGTTTACCAAGGGTACCCCATGGATTGCGGTCAATCCGAATTATCAATCGGTCAATGCGAAAGAGGCAGTGAGCAACCCTGATTCTGTTTTCCATTTTTATAGAAAACTTATTGAACTTAGGAAGAAGTATAAGGTTATCGTTTATGGGGAGTATGAATTGCTCTGTCCGGACGATGAGAATATTTTCGCCTATACACGGACATTGGATGCAGAAAAATTATGGGTGCTTTGCAATTTTACAGAGTATGAAGTGCCTTCTCCTGTTGCCAATCAGGAAAGAATAGATGCCTGCAGGCTGTTGCTGTCTAATTATCGAGAGGATGAAGAGTTTATAAGCGGAGCATTGCGGCCATATGAATGCAGGGTGTTTTTAGCTAATAAATAGGGGAATTGATTGTTAAAAGATACAAGAGACAGACCATACCGGCCTGTCTCTTGCAAAATAGTTATTTGTTTAATAAGAATAAGACATGCGAGCCGCTTTTCGTGGAAATCCACGTAGTCCAGGGAATAAAGAATGGTATTACATATCCTTATTGTCTAAGTCGCAATCCTTTAATGGGATTAATTTTGACTTGTGTTTCACTTTGTAAATCAACCAGACAGCAAAGAACAGAACGAGTCCAATATAAGAAACTGTCATCGCTTCCCAATCAATTCCAGTGGTACTGAATGCTTGATATCCTTGTCCAATAATGATGAAGAGGCAAAGGATCAGGGCTAAAAGCGGCCCTGCCGGGAAAAGCTTTGAGCGGTATGGCAGGTTATTCAGATCATGACCTTGGGTAATATAAGCACGCCGGAAACGGTAATGGGCAATGGCTATGCCGACCCAAGTCACGAAACCGGCCATACCGGATGCATTCAATAGCCATGTATAAACGACACCATCGCCAAAAAATGTAGTCAGAAAGGCTAAGGTTCCGACTAAGGCAGTAACAACAAGTGCGTTGACTGGAACGCCTCTTTTATCCAATTTCCCTAAGAATTTCGGGGCTTTTCCTTCACGGGCCAAATCCCAGAGCATCCTTGTAGAAGCGTACATCCCGGAATTTCCTGCAGACAGGACAGATGTCAGGATGATGGCATTCATGATGGAAGCAGCAAAGGCAAGACCCGCCCGTTCAAAGACAAGGGTAAAAGGACTGACTGCAATGTTTTCACTCAATAATCGATCATCAGTGAAAGGAATAATCATGCCGATGACAAAGATAGCCAAAATATAGAACAATAGGATTCGCCAAAAAACAGATTTAATCGCCCGCGGGATATTTTTTTCAGGGTCTTCACTTTCCCCTGCAGTAACTCCGAGAAGCTCCGTTCCTTGGAAAGAGAAACCGGCAACCATAAATACACCTAAAATGGTAAAGAAGCCTCCGTTAAAAGGTCCTTCATTGGCAAGGAAATTCGAGAAGCCGATTGGATCATCTCCGCCCATGATTCCTAAAATAATCAGAAAACCTGTAATGATAAAAATGATAACGGTGACGACTTTGATCATGGAGAACCAGAATTCAGCCTCGCCAAAGCCCTTTACGGACATATAGTTAAAGAGAAACATAAGGATTAAAGCTAAACCGCTCCACAGGATAGAGGGGGTTTCCGGAAACCAAAACTTCATGATAAGCACGACGGCAGCGAGTTCAGCGGCTATCGTGATGGCCCAGTTATACCAATAATTCCAGCCAATCGCAAATCCGAAAGAGGGATCGACGAACTTGGACGCATACACCCGGAAAGATCCTGCAACGGGCATATAGGCAGCCATTTCTGCCAGGCTTGTCATAAGGAAAAAGACCATTAAACCAATGGCAGCATAGGCAACCAATGCGCCGCCAGGTCCAGCTTGATGAATCGCACCGCCGCTGGCCAGGAATAATCCGGTACCGATCGTACCTCCTAAAGATATCATCATCAAATGTCTCGCCTTTAAATGTCTTTTTAATTTAGGGACATTTGAAGTATTTTCTGAATTTGACACTGTATAACACTCCTTTTTTATTGGAAGGGACGGAGTTCAGTTATTAATCTGAGCAAAATCAATAAAAAACAGCCGTCGAAAAAGATCGACGGCTGTTTATATGCATAAACCCGTGTAATCCTTCCGAAGATAGCTCTCCACGCATAAACCAGCGTGACAGTAGTGTTCCTATTCGAAAACACGACCAGCATACATACCCAGGGAATGCATCTATGCTTCGGCAGCCTATCCTTTCAGCCGGAGTCGGGGATATTCCTGTATCTCGTCCGGTTTACTCTTATATGCTGCAGCCTCTACCTCATCGGTTAATGAGGAATATAAAATTTTATTATAGTAAAATTATAAAGGAATCCCTTTCATATTTCAATGGAAGATTTTAATCTATGGGCTTTTTGGGTTTTAATAGACGGAAAAAAGTTATTTTTGGATAAATCTAATCAGGTGCTTTTACGGACTGTCAACTGATGGTCCAGCTGAATTTGCTTCTTGTCCGAATCTCTGAATAAATCCAGTGCTAAACGGCCAAACCACTCGAGAGGCAGGGCAATTGTAGTGATTTCCAGCATATGGGCTATTTGATCATCATTAAAACTGATGACGGCTATATCGTCAGGTACATGTATTCCGGCCTTCCCGGCTGCTAATATAAAGCCAGCAGCTGTGTCATCATTTGTAATAATGAAGGCATCAGGTTTTTCTTCTAACATATTCCATCTGTTAAATAAGTCGGCCCCATCCTGCATGGTGAGTCCGCCTTCAAAAATCCATTCGTCTTTGGACATATATGAATAATATTCCATAAGATCTTTGATTGCTTTGATTCTGTAAAGACTGTTGATTCCTTGCTTTCTTCCCAGACTGCAGCCAATTTTCGAAGCTCCTCTCTGGACTAAGTGGCTGATGGCAGTGGTAAAAGCACCGTAATGATCGATACTGACAGAAGAAAATTCCTTTTGTGAAGTATCTTCGCATAAAATAATTGGCCCAAATGACTTATAGGAAAGCAGGATTTGCATTTCAGAGCTTCTTGACACAAAAATGATGCCATCAAGCTGCTTCATTTTCATCATATTTAAAGCATGTACTTCTTTGCTCCGGTCATAGGCTGTCTGGAAAAGGACAATTTGATACCCGCTCAATTCTGCCCGCTTTGCAATCCCTTCAACAATAGAACCGTAATATGGATGATTTAAAAAAGGAATCACAACGCCGACCAGATTGGTTTTGCCTCTGGAGAGATGAACAGCGTTTATATTTCGCGTGTATTTAAGTTCTTTAATGGCCTGAAGGACAGCCTTTTTCTTTTCGGGACTGACATACGGGTGATCATTCAGCACTCTGGAGACAGTGGAAACAGAGACGCCGGCCTGTTTGGCTATCATTTTAATATTTGGCATGCTTATCACCATTCTCGTTTTCCTTATTATAAAATATGAAACCCATTTCATAACAAGATGAAATAGTCTTGCTATAATCAGAAGCTTAAAAGAATGGGTTGCTCTGGTATCCGTTTCACTCTGTAAACTAGACGTATAGCGCCAGTGGAAAGGGGTTGAACGGGATGCTTCAGGGAATACTAAGTCTTGCGCTGCTTTGCACGATTGAATTAACTCTCGCTTACCTTGCGACAAAGGAAAAAGCATAATTCGAAAGATCTGTCTGCATGTATGAGGGACCTGCCGGCTGCTAAACAGATTGCCGGTTCTGTTCTTCCATCTTTGCTGTCTCGCTTTCTCCTTTGCATTCCCCATATGTCTTATTTTATTCTCCTCTTATAGTGTAAAGCCGCCCCTCTTTTTAGATGAATAAGGGTTTTTAATAGAAATTCATCAGGTTTATGGTATTATTACCTGAGAGTTTTATTAGGAGGTTTAGCACGTTATGAGATGGGAGATGTTTACTTCGGTTGAAAGCTTGAAGGATTTGGGAATATCGATTGGTATTTTCGTATTATTTCTCGTTTTCCGGAAGATTTTTACTAAATATGTTTTTGCCCTTTTATTAAAATTTAGCAGGAAATCGCCAACAGATTTTTTCACACATATCTTCTTATCTTTTAAAAAGCCGATTCAGTTTCTGTTTATCATTATCGGCATCTATGCGGCCGCCAGGTATTTTCCTTATTTTGATCATAAAAATGAACTGTTTCTCAGATTAGTCAGGGCTTCTATTATTTTCGTCATTAGCTGGGGACTGTATAATCTGTCATCTTCATCTTCACTGCTTTTTGCGAAGCTTAATGAAAAATATAACTTTAAAATAGATGAAATCCTGATTCCTTTCTTTTCGAGAGCTTTGCGTGTAGTCATTGTTGCTATCAGTTTCAGCATTATTGCTCAGGAATTTGAATATGATGTGAACGGTTTTGTAGCCGGATTGGGATTAGGAGGACTTGCTTTTGCCCTTGCTGCCAAGGATGCAATTGGCAATCTGTTTGGGGGCATCATTATCATTACTGAGAAGCCTTTTACGATTGGTGATTGGATAAAAACGGCCAGTGTAGAGGGAACGGTTGAAGATATCAGTTTCAGGAGTACAAGGGTAAGGACATTTGACCAGGCACTGGTAACTGTGCCTAATGCAACGCTGGCCAGTGAATCGATTACAAACTGGAGCCAGATGAGAAAAAGACAGGTATCTTTTAAACTCAGGGTTGAATATGATACACCGAAAGACCGGTTGGAAAATGTGGTCCGGCAGATCGAGTATCTGTTGAAAAACTACCAAGGGGTCGATCAAGAAACGATTCTGGTCAGATTTGATGAGTATCAGGATTATGGATACGGAATCATGGTCTATTTCTTTACGGAGACAACTGTGTGGTCCGAATATTTAAAGATCAAAGAAG
The DNA here is from genome assembly GCF_900098925.1 of Bacillus massiliglaciei. Taxonomy (GTDB): domain Bacteria; phylum Bacillota; class Bacilli; order Bacillales; family DSM-1321; genus Peribacillus; species Peribacillus massiliglaciei. The sequence goes on from NZ_LT622359.1 coordinate 678,213, forward strand.
CTGTCAATTTTGAAATATTGGATATTCTGAAGAACGAAGAGGTAGAAATTGCCTTACCGGGCAGAAAACTTTATTTTGAAGCGGATAATAGTGCAAGAAAAGTTTTCTCGGAGGAGAGAGAAGATTCTTAAGGAAATGAAAACCGTCCTATGTGGGCGGTTTTTTTTATGGAGTAAGGCATGAGGAATTCGGATGAATATGATTTTTGTCATTTGTGCATGTATAAATAAAGTTGGAATGTGAAAACATTTTGTCTGTCTTGCTAAAAGATATTTTAAATTTGCGTCAAAGAAACAATTTGGCGTACAAGAAATATATAAAAGGAGGATGAATAGAATGAAAAAGAGTGATCTTAAAAAGTGGTTGAGGGGCTTAGGATGGACAGTCGTTTCTTTTGAAAGTGTTGGAGCATTCCTGGTTGTTGGGATGCTGATCATTCCTGCAGCAACGGCTTATTTACTGACTGACCGTCTCAGCAGCATGATTTGTATAAGCATCCTGATTGGGGCTTTAATCTCAATTCTTGGCTACTTTGCTGCCTTCTGGCTTAATTCTTCGATTTCAGGATGTATGATTGCAGCAGCGGCCCTTTTATTTGCCATAGCTTTTGTACTCTCCCCAAAGCATGGTTTAGTATCACGGGCGATGAACCAAAGGAAAAGCCGAAAAAAAGCGTTTTTTATATCGGAATAGCTCGCCTAGGTTTCCTATCCAACGATATAGTTGTGATTTTACCCATATAAAGTATAATGGATAAGTGTATTTATATGGAGAGTCTGCAGTAACCTTTTTGAGGGAGAGTAATCAATGAAAGAACAACAGAAATTTTCGTCGAGAATCGACTTTGGTTTGGCTACCATCCTGTTTTTATTATGTATTGCCAGCTGTCTGGCTATATATAGTGCACAGTTGACTGGTCAGTATCAGGAGAATTTCCTGCTCAAGCAAATTGTTTGGTATATGGTTGGGGTAGGAATTATCTTGGGAGTCATTACGTTAGATTCAGATCAATTGAAGAAAATGTCCTGGTATGCCTATGGTTTTGGACTGTTCCTGCTCCTATTGATTTTTCTTGTTCCGGACAGCATTGCTCCGATAAGGAACGGGGCACGAAGCTGGTTCATTCTGCCGGGGTTAGGCTCTATCCAGCCATCTGAGTTTATGAAAGTGTTTTTAATTATCGCACTTGCGAATGTTATATCAAATCATCACGTGAAACATGTAGTCAAGACTACACAAACGGACTTTTGGCTTCTGGCCAAACTTGGTTTAGTAACAGCTGCTCCTTTATTTTTAATCATGCAGCAGCCGGATTTAGGAACTTCACTTGTTCTTTGTTCCATCCTCTTAGGGATGATTTTCATTTCAGGCATTACCTGGAGAATTCTATTGCCGATTTTTGCCGGCGGAGCGGCATTTGCTTCGATTGTCTTGTATTTTGTTATTTGGCAGCCGGAAATTCTGACAAAGTACTTAGGCGTTAAGGAATACCAATTCGGCAGGATTTATTCTTGGCTTGACCCTTATAACTATTCAAGTGCCGAAGGATTCCAGCTGACCAAATCTCTTCTTGCCATCGGTTCAGGGCAGACGCTTGGAAAAGCGGTAGAAGGCGGTGTTGGGGCAAGAGAAGTCTACTTGCCGGAAGCACACTCGGATTTCATCTTCAGCGTTATCGGTGAAGAGTTTGGTTTCATTGGCACAAGTATTGTTATCAGCCTCTTTTTCCTGCTTGTTTACCATATTACGAAAACAGGGATGAATACGAAAAATAATTTCTATACGTATCTTTGTGTAGGGGTTATCAGTATGATTACATTCCATGTCTTTCAAAATATCGGAATGACAATAGGAGTTCTGCCGATCACGGGGATTCCGCTTCCGTTTGTAAGCTACGGAGGAAGCTCGCTGATGGGAAATATGATGGCGATGGGATTAATTTTTAGCATACGGTATCACTATAAGAAATATATGTTTTCAAACAATAATTAAAGAGGCTTTACAAAGTAAAAACATCCAATTCTTTCGGGAATTGGATGTTTTTGCGTTTTCCGCTTCGGGCTTGATTTCTAGGGCCATCGGGCGGGTCTGTCACCCCTTATTCCATTTATAAAAGCTTACGGTCGTAAGTTCTTCTTCAGTCCAGTTTTTTATGCTTTCAAATAAGGGGGATGTCCCTTGGAAGAGGGTTATTGAAGCTGAGTTCCATAAGGGAGCTGGGTTTGGTAGCCGGAAAACTGCTGATAAGATTGGCTGAGTTCTTCTGGCTGCGCTTTTTCAAGTCCATACCACCCTTTTTGAAACATAAGGGTATAAAGTTCTCTCTGCATATTTTGGGCTTCGTTTGCCACTTGATTGATTGTTTGGAATAATGCCTCGTTGCTGGCTTCATTCAGAGCAACTCTATAGGATGTAACGAAATATTTCTCAGTGGAAAGCATATCATTCGTGAAATCTCTTTCATTCATTTGAGGAGTTTTCGGTACTTGTTTTTCTGGATTTTGAATCTTATTTTGGTTCGTCATGATGATTGCCTCCTTATTGGAAAGTCTGATTTTGGCTTCCTGTAGAATTTAATTGGCTTAAAATGGTTTGATAATGTCTTTGGTGCATTTGGCCGCATCGGTTTAGGGCGTCGGCTATTTGCTGATCTTGGCACTGTGCTGCGAAAAAATGGGCTTTCTTAGCGGCGAGCAGGTTCCAGGAAAGCATGTCGGTAAGGTACAGGCTGTCTTTTACTGTAATCACATGGGGCGGCTGCTGCATATAGCCCTGCATGCCCGGCTGCTGATTGTTAGATGTTTGTTCTTGCATATTTCATTCCTCCTATTACAAAATGCAATCTAATGATACTGTTTGCCAAAATCGCATGTTTTATGCAAGATACGGCATGAATGTTGTGCATTCTTCACCAGAAAACTAAATACATATTAATGAACGGACAGTGATGATGGGGTCATACTTTTGTACCTTGGAGGGAATAAAGATGGACCGAATTTTAAGAAATGTCCTGTTATATTTGTCAAACAATCGGTATTTCACTGAATGGGCGCGGAAGCATGGCCGCCGTTTAGGAGCCTCACGTTTTGTAGCGGGAGAGGACTTGGATTCAGCTGTCAGGGCGATTCGAAAATTAAATGAAGCTGGTCTCTGTGTAACTGTGGATCATTTGGGAGAATTCATTCAGTCCGAACGGGATGCCAGAGAAATGTCTGAAGAATGTGTCCGCATGTTAAGAGCGATCCATACAAATGGACTGGATGCGGAACTTTCTCTTAAACTGACTTCCATGGGTCTTGATTTGCCAAGGAATCTGGCATTAGAAAATATGCGTTTCATTTTGGATGAAGCCAAGAAGTATAATATTGGGGTCACAATTGATATGGAAGACTATTCACATTGTCAGCAGACATTGGAAATATTTAAAGAATTAAAAAGAGAATACAGCGATTTGGGCACAGTTTTACAGGCTTATCTCTACCGGACTGAAGAGGATTTAGAGCATTTGCAATACCTTAATCCTGCTCTCAGGCTGGTTAAAGGAGCTTATAAAGAATCAGCGGATGTTGCATTTGCTTCTAAAAAGGACGTAGATGAAAATTTCAAGAAAATCATTGATAAACAATTATTATCAGGAAACTATACAGCAATCGCTACACATGATGATTCCATTATTGAATATGCCAAGGAGGCTGTGAATCGCTATAAAATAAAATCTGATCAATTTGAATTTCAAATGCTTTTTGGGATTAGAAGCCGTAAACAGCTTCAATTAGTAAGTGAAGGATATAAAATGAGGGTATATGTTCCATACGGGACGGATTGGTTTGGATATTTTATGCGAAGGATGGCTGAAAGGCCGGCTAATGTCCTATTTGTCATGAAGGGGATTTTTTCAAGGTAGGAAAGCGGGGGATTATGGCCGCTTTCCTGTTTTTTTTATGAAGAGCTTAGATTGTGACGATCTTTTTCGGGAAGCGGATACAAGGGAGTTATTTCTTAAATTGATTGTTTTGACTGTTCACTTTGTTCTTGCGGCTTCTTTCTTCACCAGGGCCTGCGTTGCCTTTCATGCTGGCGGCACTCACTGCACCTTTTGAGGGATTTTCTTTTCTTTTCATTTCATTATTCACCTCCTATTGTTATTCTCTTCTTAACAGCAGGATAAATGATTAAAAAAATAGATGAAAATTTTGGGTATTAATCGTTGCGAAAATTTTAAAAATATTCTATATTAATAGTAGTTAAATACATTCGCTTTTTTTTGGAATAAAAATGAATGAGTATTCATTCAATACATTGCGTAAGGGGGATATAAACTTGATTCGACAAATACGAAAGGCTGCTGTTCTAGGGTCAGGAGTGATGGGATCAGGGATTGCAGCGCACCTTGCTAACATTGGAATTCCGACTTTATTATTGGATATTGTGCCTCGTGAGTTGAACGAAGCGGAAAAGAAACAAGGACTGACATTAGAAGATAAATCGGTGCGGAACCGAATAAGCCAAACAGCCATTTCAAAGCTGCTGAAACAAAAACCGGCCCCGCTGACCTCGGCAGATAATCTCGTCTTGATTGAAGCGGGCAACCTGGAAGATGACATATCCCGTTTAAACGAAGTTGACTGGGTGATAGAAGTAGTTGTTGAAAATTTGGATGTTAAACAGAAAGTGTTCGCCCAAGTCGATGCACATCGGAAAAAGGGAAGCATCATTTCTTCCAATACTTCGGGAATTTCCGTGGAGGCTATGGCGAAAGGCCGCTCAGAGGATTTTCAAAGGCACTTTCTCGGTACACACTTTTTTAACCCTCCAAGGTATTTAAAACTATTGGAAATCATTCCAACCAAAAATACCGATCCAGAAGTCTTGGATTTTATGAAACAATTTGGGGAAGACGTTCTGGGCAAGGGAGTTGTAGAAGCGAAAGATACGCCTAATTTCATCGCGAACCGAATCGGTACATACGGCCTTTTGGTAACCGTACGTGAAATGCTAAAAGGCGGATACAGTGTCGGAGAAGTAGATTCGGTAACTGGTCCGCTGATTGGCCGGCCTAAAAGTGCTACATTCCGGACCTTGGATGTAGTCGGCCTCGATACATTCGCCCACGTTGCCAAAAATGTTTATGAACAGGTAGAAGGCGGAGAAAAGGATGTTTTTACCATCCCTCCTTTCATGACGAAAATGCTTGAAAAGGGATGGCTTGGAAGCAAGTCAGGACAGGGATTCTTTCTTAAAAAAGGAAAAGAAATTCTGGAACTGAACCCTGAGACCCTTCAATATGAAGAGCGAAAAAGATTAAAGACACCTGGCATGGAAATAGCTAAGCAAGCAAAAGGATTTTCCAACAAAATGAAAGCGCTTGTTTACAGTGATGACCGGGCAGGTCAGCTGCTTTGGAACATTTTGAAGCCGGCTCTTCTCTACTCAGCAGAACTGCTGGGCGAAATTGCTGATGACATCATGGCGATTGACCAGGCAATGAAATGGGGATTTGGGTGGTCTGCCGGACCTTTTGAAATTTGGGACGCAATAGGAATTGAATCATCTATCGCGAGAATGGAACAGGAAGGGGACGTGATCCCTGCGTGGGTGAAGGAGTTTGCCGCTGCCGGACATACAGCTTTTTATAAAACCGGAGAAGACGGTACACTTTCCTATTATCATGATGGCGCCTTCAAAAAGTATAAGCAAAATCCAAAGGTGATCCATTTAAAATCTCTTAAAAAACAGGGAAAAGTGATAAAGAAAAATGGAGGAGCCAGCCTCATTGACATTGGAGACGGCGTCGCTTTACTTGAATTTACTTCTCCTAACAATGCGATTGGCCTTGATATCATTCAAATGATCAATGCCTCGATTGACGAAGTGGAGGCGAATTATAAAGGTCTTGTGATCGGCAACCAGGCAAAAAACTTCTGTGTTGGCGCAAATCTGGCCATGATGCTGATGGAGGCCCAGGATGATAATATTTTTGAACTCGATATGGTCATCAGCCAGTTCCAGAAAGCGATGCTGCGCATTAAGTACAGCTCCAAGCCGGTAGTGGCGGCTCCGTTCAATATGACACTTGGAGGGGGAGCAGAAGTCTGTCTTCCTGCTGCACGAATCCAGGCGTCAACTGAAACCTATCTGGGCCTTGTAGAAGCAGGAGTAGGTCTGATACCAGGCGGAGGCGGTGCGAAGGAACTGTATTGTAAAACGTTGAGAAGCATGCCGAAAGGGATTGATTTTGACCTGATGAAAATTGCCATGAACGTATTTGAAACAGTGGCGATGGCGAAGGTCTCTACATCGGCAGAGGAAGCCCGCGATAATCATTTCCTGAATTTCACAGATCGAATCAGCGTGAATCCAGATCATCAGTTATATGACGCCAAACAGTCCGTGCTGACTTTATACGAAGAAGGGTATAAAGCACCGGCCAAGGCGAAAATTCCGGTAGTCGGAGAAAGCGGGTATGCAACACTATTGCTTGGTGCCGAAGGAATGCGTCTTTCAGGATTCCTGTCTGAGCATGATATGGTGATCGCAAAAGAACTGGCTTATGTCATTGCCGGCGGGAAATTGCCATACGGAACAAAAGTAGAGGAAGAGTACTTGCTTGATCTTGAAAAAAAGGCCTTCCTAAAACTGATATCGACGCCAAAGTCCCAGCAAAGGATGCAGCACATGCTCCTGAAGGGAAAACCATTGCGTAACTGATCTGTTTTTTACAAGATTGCTTGTTTCTTAGATTTACTAAAAATCAAGGCAGGGGGAGGATTTTATGAAAGAAGCGGTTATAGTGGCTGGAGCCCGGACTCCGGTAGGAAAAGCCAAAAAAGGTTCCCTGGCAAATGTGCGTCCTGATGATCTCGGAGCATTGGCTGTAAAAGAAACCTTAAAGAGGGCTGGAAACTATGAGGGCAATATAGATGATCTGATAATGGGATGCGCAATGCCAGAGGCAGAACAAGGGTTGAACATGGCAAGAAATATTGGCGCATTAGCAGGCTTGCCGCATACAGTGCCTGCCATCACGATTAATCGATATTGTTCAAGCGGTCTTCAAAGTATTGCGTATGGGGCAGAAAGAATCATGCTCGGACATAGTGATACGGTCATTGCCGGCGGAGCTGAATCCATGAGTCTGGTTCCGATGCAAGGACATGTGACCCGCTTGAATCCCCAATTAGCGGAGTCGGCACCGGAATATTACATGGGGATGGGGCATACGGCGGAGGAAGTCGCAAAACAGTATGGGATTTCCAGGGAGGACCAGGATGCATTTGCAGTCCGCAGTCATGAAAAAGCCGCGAAAGCGATAGCTGCCGGTAAATTTGCGGATGAAATCGTTCCAGTGGATGTTACGCTCCGTTCAGTTAATGCAGATCATAAACTGCAAGAAAAAACTTTCAGGTTTTCAAAGGATGAAGGAGTCCGGCCTGAAACAACCGTTGAAGTGCTTGGGAAATTAAGGCCGGCATTCTCTGTGACAGGGTCTGTAACAGCCGGAAATGCCTCTCAGACGAGTGATGGGGCAGCGGCAGTTATGATTATGGATCGGGAGAAATCAGCATCACTCGGTTTACAGCCGCTTGGGAAGTTTCGCTCATTTGCGGTTGCCGGTGTACCGCCGGAAGTCATGGGAATTGGACCGGTCGCTGCAATCCCGAAAGCATTGAAGCTTGCCGGGCTTGAAATTTCAGATATTGGTTTATTTGAACTGAATGAGGCGTTTGCTTCTCAATCGATTCAAATCATACGGGAACTGAATTTAAATGAAGATATTGTGAATGTAAATGGCGGGGCTATTGCACTGGGACATCCGCTTGGGTGCACGGGGGCGAAACTGACGTTAAGTCTTCTGCATGAAATGAAGCGCAGGAATCAGCAGTTTGGTGTTGTAACGATGTGTATCGGCGGCGGAATGGGAGCAGCGGGCGTTTTCGAACTGCTGGCTTAGAAAGAAAATAGTTCAAAGCTTCTTTCCAATAGGAAAGTAAAATCAATAGCAGGAGGTTATGAAATGTCTAATCAAACGGAAAAGTTCATAAAGGGCGGCGGATTTTTAGTTGAGGATATCACGTATGATCAAGTGTTCACGCCTGAGGATTACACAGACGAACAATTAATGATTGCCAAGACAACTGAAGATTTTCTGAATCATGAAGTGATGCCTGAAGTAGAACATCTGGAAAACCATGAATTTGACAGGTCTGTGAAACTATTGAAAAAAGCGGGAGATTTAGGCCTTCTTGGTGCGGATGTGCCAGAAGAATACGGCGGATTGGGACTGGACAAAATCAGTTCAGCCCTGATTGCTGAAAAACTGGCTCCTGCCGGCGGCTTTGGGATCACTCATGGAGCCCATGTCGGCATTGGGTCGCTGCCGATAGTACTTTTTGGAAATGAAGAACAAAAGCAAAAATATCTTCCGCTGCTCGCCACTGGAGAAAAGATTGCTGCTTATGCATTGACTGAGCCAAGTTCAGGATCAGATGCACTCGGTGCTAAAACAACGGCTAAATTAAATGCAGAAGGCACCCATTATATTCTAAACGGAGAAAAACAATGGATCACCAATGCTGGCTTTGCCGATGTATTTATCGTGTATGCGAAAATTGATGGCGAGAGATTTACAGCCTTTATCGTTGAACGTGATTTCCCGGGGGTATCTACTGGAGCGGAAGAAAAGAAAATGGGGATTAAAAGTTCTTCAACACGTACCTTAATCTTAGAAGATGTTCCTGTACCGGCTGAGAATCTTCTGGGCGAAGAAGGGAAAGGGCATGTCATTGCTTTTAATATCCTGAATATCGGACGGTATAAATTAGCGGTCGGCGTTGTAGGAGGAGCGAAAAGCGCCCTTGCTGCAACGGCTGCTTATACTAATACACGCCAGCAATTTAAAACTCCGCTATCCTCATTTAATTTAACGAAGGAAAAGCTGGCGACGATGGCATCCAAAATTTATGCGTCTGAAAGTTCTTCCTATCGCACCGTTGGTTTATTCGAACAAAGAATGGGGCAGCTTACTGACGAACAGATCAAAGACGGCAAAGCAGTAGCTGCATCTATTGCCGAATATGCCATTGAGTGCTCTATGAATAAATTTTTCGCCTCTGAGGTTTTGGATTATGTTGTGGATGAAGGCGTTCAGCTTCATGGCGGATATGGGTTTATGCAGGAATATCCAATCGAGCGTTCTTATCGGGATTCCCGTATTAACCGAATTTTTGAAGGGACAAATGAAATTAACCGTTTGCTAGTACCTGGTACATTCCTTAAAAAGGCACTGAAAGGCGAGCTTCCTCTTCTCCAGAAAGCGCAAGGACTGCAAGAGGAACTCATGATGATGATGCCTGAAGAAGCGGGTGATGAGCCATTGGCCAAAGAGAAAATGCTTGTACGAAATGCAAAGAAAATCGGCATTCTTGCTGCTGGCCTGGCTGCCCAAAAATATGGAAAGCAATTAGATCAAGAACAGGAAATCCTTGTGAACATCGCAGATATTGCTTCATTAGCCTATGCAGCTGAATCGGTTGTTCTGCGTACAGAAAAAGCAATTGCCAAAAGCGGCCTGGAGAAAAACAAACAAAAATTACTTTATACAGAAATTTTTGTACAGGAAGCATTTAATGAAATTGAAAAGCATGCAAAAGAAACGCTTATTGCGGTCGAAACGGGTGATACCCTGCGCATCTTCTTATCCTCACTCCGTAAGCTGACACGTCATACACCAGTGAATGTGATTGCAAAAAAACGTGAAGCTGCTGCCAAAATCATTGATGCCGAAAAATATGTCCTATAAACGGAATAAAACTGAAATTACAGGCGGAGATTTTTTCTGCCTGTTTTGTTATTCAAGGAATTTTAGGATGATCCCGCTTTATTTATAAGCTTGCGTGAAAGGAAAAGTCTGAAGCGAATCAGCCGCCCGCCACCGTTTATCGTGCTGTCAGCTCGATAAAAAACCCCCTTTTAGGTTCATCTGCATGTTTCAGCCGAAAGAAAGAGCATACTACCAATACCTCGGGTTTAGAAAAAAGTTCATTTGTTGTCTTCCATTTTAAAAAAAGGTATTCTTTGTGTAGGTGGTGATATTTATGAGTCTGACTTTGTATTGGTATCCAAAATGCGGGACATGCCGAAATGCAAAAAAGTGGCTAGATCAAGAGGGGATAGAGTATGAAGCCATTCATATAGTAGAAAATCCTCCAACAAAAGATGAAATTAAACAAATGTATCAAAACAGCGGGCTGGAGTTAAAAAAGTTCTTTAATACAAGCGGTCAAAAATACAGAGAACTTGGATTAAAAGACAAATTAAAGGAAGCTTCAGAAGATGACATGCTGGAGATCCTTGCGAGTGACGGGATGCTTCTGAAAAGGCCTCTTATTACGGACGGAAATAAAGTAACGGTTGGCTTTAAGGAGCAGGAATTCTCCGGCACCTGGAAATAATCCAGAAAATGTCGCACTATTCTTACCATATTGACTGAATCTATCTTATAATAAGATTGAATTGAAACCATTGCATAGACAAATATGGAGGGAAATGAGATGACTATACCAAAGGAACTTCGCTATTCCAAGGATCATGAGTGGCTAAAGCAAGAAGACGGAAAAGTGACAATCGGCATTACCCACTTTGCACAGGAAGAGCTTGGAGATATCGTATTTGTCGAGCTTCCAGAGATCGGCGACGAAGTAAAAGCCGGGGAACCATTTGGCAGCGTAGAATCTGTCAAGACTGTTTCAGAACTGTATGCTCCTGTCAGCGGAAAAGTGGTTGCCGTGAATGAAGAATTGACTGATAATCCGGAATTCGTCAATGAATCTCCATACGAAAGTGCCTGGATGATTGTTCTGGAGCCTGCGGATGAAAACGAAGCAGCTGAGCTGCTGTCTGCAGATGAGTATGATGCTTTGCTGAACGAAGGCTGAGAGAAAGAGAGGGGAGGCTATGCCTGCTCTCTCTTTTTAAAACTTTTTGATTCCTTTTGGTATATATTTCTTTCATGTTGAATGAAGATGGGGTGATTCAGTTGAATATTGAGGGAAGAGATGAGAAAGTCATCATTGTTGAAGGTTCTTCTGATAAAAAGAAAGTATCGGCCGTTGTGAATGAGGAAATAGATATCATTTGCACGAATGGGACAATATCCATTGTTAAATTAGATGAATTAGTTGAAGAATTGATTGGCCGCAATGTATATATACTGGTGGATGCAGATGAATCGGGAGAAAAATTGCGCAGGCAGTTTAAGCGCGAACTGCCCGAAGCGAAGCATTTATATATCAATAGAGTATATCGGGAAGTGGCAAACGCCCCATCCAATCATTTGGCTACCGTTTTGTTATCGGCTAATATAGATGTGAAACTGAAATATTTAGAGCAGAGGATGAATCATTAAGATATGCTTGAATGGACTGGAACAGAATTGAACGAAGCAATGGAAAATACGGAGAATTTTTGTTTTTATTTATATACGCCCTTATGCGGAACCTGTCAGGTTGCTTCGAAAATGCTTGGGGTAACCTTGGAGCTGTTCCCTGAATTTAAAGCGGGGAAAATGAATTTAAATTATGGACCGGAAGTTGCTGAACAGTTTGAAATTGAAAGTGTGCCTTGTCTGCTCCTTTTTAGTAAGGGGCAGCTGGTCAAGAAAATTTATGCTTTTCAATCCGTGCCATTTCTTTTTCAAGAATTGAAAGAAATAGCCGGATAGGAGAATAGGGGGGAAGACTCAGATTTCTCGGCTTTTTTCGAGTTTTTTTCCAAAATAAAGATAAAAAGCAAGGGATATACATTGCACACCCTTTTTATCTATGATAAAATCCTAGCATATTAACTTGAACATTATTGAACGTATATAAGTACTCTTATCAAGAGAGGTGGAGGGATGTGCCCGATGAAGCCCGGCAACCGGCAAGGTCTTTGAACTTGCATAGGTGCCAATTCACACAGAGCAGCTGGCTCTGGCAGATGAGAGGAAGGCTTTGATTTCATTTGCCTTTCTGCTCATGCAGAAAGGTTTTTTTATTTTATACGGATATTACAAGTGAAGTTTAAGGCATCTTCTTATTGAGTGTAATTTAGAGTTTCATAGGTTCAAGTGATAAAGAGGTGAAGGCAATGATAAAGTTAACAGATGTAAACAAGCTGTTTCGTTCAGTTAAACGGGACGGGCAAGCGATACAGGCTGTGAAGGACGTAAATGTCTCAATAGATAAAGGTGAAATATTTGGAATCATTGGATACAGCGGCGCTGGAAAGAGTACATTGATTCGTATGCTCAATGGCTTAGAGACACCTACTGAAGGAAGTGTCACAGTCGGTGGCAGAGAAGTTTCCCGTATAAAGGGAGCTGAACTCAGGAAGGCCCGCCAAGAAATCAGCATGATTTTCCAGCATTTTAATCTTCTTTGGTCCAGAACAGTGGAAGAAAATATCGCTTTCCCTCTAGAAATAGCGGGCGTACCCTCTTCCAAGAGATTGGAGAGAGTGCATGAGCTGATCAAGCTGGTTGGATTGGAAGGACGAGAGCAGGCGTATCCTTCACAGTTGAGCGGAGGGCAAAAGCAGAGAGTGGGGATTGCCAGGGCACTGGCGAATAACCCTAAGGTCTTGCTGTGTGATGAAGCAACATCTGCCTTGGACCCGCAAACAACAGATTCAATATTGGACTTGCTTGTTGATATTAATCAGCGTCTGGGTTTAACGATTGTGCTGATCACACATGAAATGCATGTGATTCAAAAGATCTGCCATCGGGTGGCCGTGATGGAAGCAGGTCAAATCGTGGAACAGGGTCCTGTACTGGAAGTGTTCAAAAATCCAGAGCAGGATATTACGAAGCGGTTCGTGCAGCAGGTTACCGAGCCGGACGACACGAAAGAAACAGTGGAGCACCTTCTCGAAAGATATCCAAAAGGCAAGGTCGTCCAGCTTACATTTGTCGGTGACCATGCAGAAAGCCCGCTGATTTCAAAGCTTATTAGAAACTTCGATTTGGAAGTTAACATTGTCCAAGGAAAGATTTCTCAAACAAGAAATGGCTCGTATGGAACATTGTTCATTCATATGGATGGGAACGAAGAAGAAATGCAGCAGGCCATTGAATTTATTAATGCAGAGCAGGTTGGCGTGGAGGTGATTACTCATGCTTGAGGAGTTATTGCCAAATGTTGAATGGGACAGAATAATAGATGCAACAATTGAAACGCTTTATATGACAGGAATTTCTGTTTTAGCTACTTTCTTTTTAGGGATTCTGCTTGGATTGCTCCTTTTCCTTACTTCAAAGGGGAATATCTGGGAGAACAGGGCAGTAAACCTTGTTTTAAGTGCATTTGTGAACATATTCCGTTCCATCCCATTCCTAATATTAATTGTCTTACTAATCCCATTCACACGAGTTCTTGTGGGCTCTATGATTGGTGAAAATGCGGCGCTGCCGGCCCTGATTATAGGAGCTGCACCATTCTATGCCAGAATGGTAGAAATCGGATTAAGGGAAATTGACAAAGGTGTCATTGAGGCTGCCAGATCGATGGGGGCCAAGACAAGTACAATCATTTTTAAGGTACTGATTCCAGAATCAATGCCGGCGATTGTTTCAGGAATTACCGTAACAGCGATTGCTTTAGTGGGCTATACCGCAATGGCGGGCGTCATTGGTGCGGGCGGTCTTGGAAACTTGGCATACCTGGATGGCTATCAGCGCTCCAGAAATGATGTGACGGTTGTCGCAACTATTGTTATTTTAATTATTGTCTTCATTCTTCAATTTATTGGAGATTTCATTACTTCAAAATTAGATAAAAGATAAAAAAGGAGATGGGTATCAATGAAGAAAGTATGGAGTTTAGCTTTATTGCTTGTATTATCAGTGGTTCTTGCAGCATGCGGAAACAGCGATGAAAAGGACAGCAGTGATGGTTCCGGAGAAACGACATTAAAAGTAGGCGCTTCTAATGTGCCTCATGCGCAAATTTTGGAACAGGCAAAGCCAATTCTTGAAAAAGAAGGCGTTAAATTGGAAATTGAGACATTCCAAGATTATGTATTGCCGAACAAGGCGTTAGCGGAAGGAGACCTAGATGCTAACTACTTCCAGCACATCCCGTATCTTGAGTCTCAAATCAAGGAAAATGGGTACGATTTTGTAAATGCCGGCGGAATCCATATTGAACCAATTGGTGTTTATTCGAAGAAGTATAAAAGTCTGGAAGATCTTCCGGAAGGTGCAACATTTATCATGAGCAGCTCTGTTGCAGACCACGGACGTGCACTGTCCCTTCTTGAAGCCGAAGGATTAATTAAATTAAAAGATGGAATCGATAAAACAAAGGCAGAAGTGAAAGACATTGTGGAGAATAAGAAGAACATTAAGTTTGATGCGAATTACGAAGCGTCATTATTGCCTCAAATCTATAACAATGGCGAAGGCGATGCTGTTTTAATTAACTCTAACTATGCCATTGATGCAGGATTGAATCCAACAGAAGATTCAATCGCGATTGAAGATTCAAAATCACCATATGTCAATGTCATTGCGGTTAATAAAAAAGATGAAAATAATAAAGCGGTGAAGAAGTTAGTCGAAGTTCTTCATTCAAAAGAAATTCAAGACTTTATCCTAAAAGAATATAAAGGCGCTGTCGTTCCTGTAAACGAGTAATGTGCAAAGCTAGGCATCCGTTTTTGGGTGCCTTCTTTATGTAAAAGACAGAAAATACAGCATGTTTAGGACAGATCCTTGAATGATGCCCGATATTTGTTTAAAGTATAAGGGACAGGGTATAAAAATTGTAGAATTTAAACAGTTGAAAATTCGAAAGGAATGATTCATTATTAATTCGCTAGATCTTCATGTCACCAGTGAAATGGAAAAGGCTCTTCAGCAATCTCATGGGGTAGGATATGCAGAATATAATAGAAAGCTGGATGTCCGTATTGAGGTTGAACAGGAGAGGGAAAAAGACTATGCGAAAAGTTTGGAACTTGTGAATGAACTAAATCACACTTCCCGATAAGAAATTTGAATGTATATAACTTTAAAAGACCGCTCCAAAAGAGTAAAATGGTACATGGTAAGCAGGGAGGAATCCCTCGTTTTGTTCCACTTATTTTTGGGGCGGTTTTTTATTTTCCTTTTTGGTTCCTGCATATTAAATATTGGAATACCGAAAGATATAGGAAGTATGTTTATCTGGTATTTCTGGGACAGGCAGACTGAGAATCAGCAAAATAGATGGTTGGTGTCTGCATAATAGAAACCTCGGTCTAGATAGTTGATTCAAGGTTGGATTTGTTATAAGATTATAATGAGAATAAAGTGAGAATGAGTACTAAGGAGGCTTTTGCCTTCTAGCTATAAAATTATGGAATTAAGTTCACGGAGGTATTACTATGTCAGGTTCAACATTAACAATTAAAGATCTACATGTTTCCATCGAGGGAAAAGAAATTCTAAAAGGTGTTAACCTAGAAGTGAAAGGCGGAGAGATCCATGCGATCATGGGACCTAATGGTACTGGTAAATCCACTCTTTCATCTGCTATTATGGGACACCCTAAATATGAAGTAACAAGCGGAAGCATCACTTTTGACGGTGAAGACGTTCTTGAAATGGAAGTGGATGAGCGTGCTCAAGTCGGCTTATTCCTTGCGATGCAGTATCCAAGCGAAATCAGCGGTGTTACAAACGCAGACTTCCTGCGTTCGGCTATTAATGCCCGCCGTGAAGAAGGCGACGAAATTCCATTGATGAAATTCATCCGTAAAATGGACGAAAAAATGGAATTCCTTGAAATGGATGAAGATATGGCTCAGCGTTATCTAAATGAAGGATTCTCGGGCGGCGAGAAAAAGCGTAATGAAATTCTTCAATTGATGATGATTGAACCAAAAATTGCAATCCTTGATGAAATTGATTCCGGTCTTGATATTGATGCTCTTAAAGTTGTTTCTAAAGGAATCAACAAAATGCGCGGCGAAGACTTTGGCTGCCTGATCATCACTCACTACCAACGCTTATTGAATTACATCACTCCTGATTTCGTGCACGTAATGATGCAGGGACGTGTTGTTAAATCAGGGGGTCAAGAATTGGCAGCCCGTTTGGAAGCTGAAGGGTATGATTGGATTAAACAAGAATTGGGCATTGAAGACGAAACTGTTGGCGAAGAAGCGTAAGTAGGAGGATTTGCAATGACTACAGAAACGAAATTACCGCTTGGACAAGAGGAAATCAGCTCTTATTCAACTAAAAATAACGAACCGGCTTGGCTTTCTGAGCTACGGGTTCAGGCGTTTTCTGAACTTAAAAATCTCCCAATGCTAAAACCGGATAAAACAAAAATTGATAAATGGAATTTTACTCAATTCAAGACTCACGCAGTGGAAAGTGACAAATACACGTCATTGAATGAGCTTCCTGAGGAAGTAAATTCCCTTGTTCATGCTGAAGAAAATAAAAACATTTATATTCAGCGCAACAACACACCTGCTTATATCAGTATCTCTGATGAATTAAAGGCTCAAGGTGTTATCTTTACAGATATTTTCACAGCGGCCCGTGACCATAAGGAGCTTGTGCAAAAATATTTCATGAAGGACGGCGTTAAAGTCAATGAACACCGTTTAACAGCTCTTCATGCAGCTTTGATGAACGGGGGAGCTTTCCTGTATGTCCCTAAAAATGTGGAAGTGGCTGAGCCGATTCAATCCATTTTCGTGCTTGACAATCCGGAAACAACTCTTTTCAATCATGTATTGATTGTAGCGGATGATAACAGTTCCGTAACATATGTGGAGAACTATTTCTCAAGTGTTGCCGTAACAGACGGCGTCGCAAACATTGTTACAGAAGTAATTGCCAATGATAATGCCAGCATTACTTATGGCTGTGTAGATACATTGGATAAAGGTTATACAACTTATGTAAATCGCCGAGGTACTGCTGGCAGAGATGCACGCATTGAGTGGGCGCTTGGCCTAATGAATGACGGAAACACAATCTCGGATAACACAACTTACCTTATTGGGGACGGTTCTGTAGGAGATACGAAATCTGTTGTTGTAGGGCGCGGTGACCAAAAGCAAAACTTTACAACACAGGTCATTCATCACGGTTTACGTTCAGATGGTCAAATTTTGAAGCATGGTGTCATGAAAGACAGTGCCTCCAGTATCTTTAACGGCATTGGCAAAATTGAACACGGTGCTACAAAAGCGAATGCTGAGCAAGAATCACGAGTTCTTATGCTGAGTGAGAAAGCGCGCGGAGACGCAAACCCAATCCTTTTGATCGATGAAGATGATGTTACTGCAGGCCATGCAGCTTCTGTCGGCCGTGTAGACCCGCTTCAGCTCTACTATCTAATGAGCCGCGGTATTTCGAAGAAAGAAGCAGAGCGTCTGGTTATTCATGGATTCCTTGCACCTGTTGTTAACGCACTTCCTATTGAAGGAGTTAAAAAGCAATTGGTCGAGGTTATTGAAAGGAAAGTTAAGTAATGAATCCATACGAAATTCGTAAGCTTTTCCCTATATTGGATCAAGAAGTGAATGGTCAGCCATTAGTCTATTTAGACAGCGCAGCCACCTCCCAGAAGCCGGAGTCTGTCATCAATGTAATTGCAGAATACTACCGCGGATACAACTCGAATGTACACCGCGGAGTGCATACACTCGGAACAAAAGCTACGGATGCGTATGAAGGATCACGTGAAAAAGTTCGTAAATTTATTAATGCTTCTTCTACTGAAGAAATCATTTTTACGAGAGGAACAACTACATCCCTTAATACGGTGGCAAGAAGTTATGGCAAAGCGAATTTATCGGAAGGCGATGAAATTGTGATTTCCTATATGGAACATCACAGTAACATTATTCCTTGGCAGCAAATTGCAAAGGAAACTGGAGCTGTTCTAAAATATATTCCGCTTCAGCCAGATGGTACGATTTCATTAGAAGATGTCAAAGAAACTGTTACTGATTCTGCCAAAATTGTGTCTGTAGCGCATGTTTCCAATGTGCTGGGCGTCATCAATCCGATTAAGGAAATTGCAGCGATCGCTCACCAGCATGGAGCTGTTATGGTTGTCGACGGTGCCCAAAGCACTCCTCACATTAAAGTGGATGTCCGGGATTTGGACTGTGACTTCTTTGCCTTTTCAGGACATAAAATGGCAGGTCCTACCGGTATCGGTGTTCTGTATGGCAAAAAGGAACATCTGGAGAAAATGGAGCCGATTGAATTTGGCGGCGAAATGATTGATTTTGTAGGCCTTTATGAATCTACATGGAAAGAGCTTCCATGGAAATTTGAAGGCGGTACCCCCATTATTGCAGGTGCTATCGGCCTTGGGGCTGCGATTGATTTCCTTGAACAAATTGGACTTGATGAAATTGAACGGCACGAACATAAATTGGCCGCTTACGCCATGGAGAAAATGTCTGGGATTGAAGGACTTACGATTTACGGCACGAAGGATCCTGAAAGAAGGGCCGGAGTCATTACCTTTAATATCGATGACGTACATCCGCATGATGTAGCGACTGTTTTGGATGCAGAAGGAGTTGCTGTCCGTGCAGGGCACCACTGTGCACAGCCTTTAATGAAATGGCTGGATGTTTCGGCAACTGCCCGGGCAAGCTTCTATCTGTATAACACAGAAGAAGACATTGATAAGCTTGTTTCAGGTCTTATCAAAACAAAGGAGTATTTCAGTAATGTCTTTTAAAAACCTAGATACACTTTACCGACAAGTCATAATGGATCATTATAAAAAACCTCGTAACAAAGGAATGCTGGAAGACAGCAGCCTGACAATCGATATGAATAACCCTACGTGCGGCGACCGTATTCGTTTAACGATGAAGGTGGAAGACGATAAGGTAACGGATGTCAAGTTCGATGGTGAAGGATGTTCTATTTCCATGAGTTCAGCTTCCATGATGACAGAAGTCATTAAAGGGAAAGATACCGAAACGGCGATAAAACTTTCTCATATTTTTTCCGACATGATCCAAGGGAAAGAATATGAAAGCGATATGGACCTTGGTGACATTGAGGCCCTTCAAGGTGTATCTAAGTTTCCTGCGCGTATCAAATGTGCTACTTTAGCATGGAAAGCAATGGAAAAAGGATTACAGGAATAACAAAATGAATGTGCTGGTTTATTTCAGCCATTTTGAAATGGAGGAATACGAGCTATGGCTAAGAAAATGCCGGAGATCGGTGATTATAAATATGGCTTCGCGGACAGAGACGTTTCGATTTTCCGTTCTAAGCGCGGCTTGACTAGAGAAATCGTTGAAGAAATTTCACGTATGAAGGAAGAGCCACAATGGATGCTTGATTTCCGTTTGAAATCATTGGAGCATTTTTACAACATGCCAATGCCTCAATGGGGCGGAGACCTAAACAGCTTGAATTTTGATGAAATCACGTATTATGTAAAACCATCTGAGAAATCAGAGAAATCATGGGATGAAGTTCCTGATGAAATCAAACAAACATTTGATAAGCTGGGAATTCCTGAAGCTGAGCAAAAATACTTGGCTGGGGTTTCTGCCCAATATGAATCAGAAGTGGTTTACCACAACATGAAAGAAGATCTTGAAGAAATGGGTATTGTTTTCAAGGATACCGATTCAGCTTTAAGAGAAAATGAAGATATTTTCCGTGAACACTTCGGAAAAACAATTCCGCCAACTGATAACAAGTTTGCGGCATTGAACTCAGCAGTATGGTCAGGCGGATCATTCATCTACGTACCGAAAGGCGTAAAAGTGGATACACCGCTTCAAGCTTATTTCCGCATCAACTCTGAAAACATGGGTCAATTCGAAAGAACATTGATCATTGTGGACGAAGGTGCGCATGTACACTATGTAGAAGGCTGTACAGCTCCGGTTTATACAACCAATTCATTGCACAGTGCGGTTGTTGAAATCGTCATTAAGCGTGATGCTTACTGCCGTTACACAACGATCCAAAACTGGGCAAACAACGTATATAACCTTGTTACAAAGCGTGCCGTATGTGATGCCAATGCTACGATGGAATGGATTGACGGAAACATCGGTTCAAAATTAACGATGAAATACCCAGCTGTTATCCTGAAAGGCGAAGGAGCAAGAGGAATGACTCTTTCTATCGCCATTGCCGGTAAAGGCCAGCATCAGGATGCGGGTGCTAAAATGACTCACTTGGCTCCAAATACTTCTTCTACCATTGTTTCTAAGTCTATTTCGAAACAAGGCGGAAAAGTAACATATCGCGGTATTGTACATTTCGGCAGAAAAGCAGACGGCGCTCGTGCAAATATTGAGTGCGATACGCTGATTATGGATAATAAATCTACTTCCGATACAATCCCGTACAATGAAATCTTGAACGATAACATTTCTCTTGAGCACGAAGCGAAGGTTTCCAAGGTATCAGAAGAACAATTATTCTATCTGATGAGCCGCGGTATCTCTGAGCAGGAAGCTACAGAAATGATCGTAATGGGCTTCATCGAGCCATTCACAAAAGAACTACCAATGGAATACGCTGTTGAAATGAACCGTCTGATCAAGTTTGAAATGGAAGGTTCAATCGGTTAATCAATAGTAGTTTTTATACGAAGAAGGCGGACTTTGATGTTCGCCTTCTTCTTTTTTGCAAAAATTAAAAAGTCTCCTGTTAGATGATTCAGTGACAGCAGAAAAATTAAAGAAAAATGATCATTGTTTTATAACGGGCCTAATCATATAATGGTGTGAAAAAAGGATGCGTCTCATGCCGATTAATTCATTTGAAAACTACCCGATGAGCTGGAAGCCAACTCTTAATAAAATGGAAAAGCCTATTTATCGTGCACTTGCCCGACAATTAGAGCAGGATATTGTAAAAGGAGTTTTATTGCCAGGAACGAAACTTCCGCCTCAGAGAGAACTTGCTGATTATTTAGATGTAAATGTAAGCACCGTTTCGAAAGCTTTTAAAGCGTGTGAGTTAAAGGGCTTGTTGAGTGCGGCTGTTGGGAGCGGTACTTTTGTTTCCTATGATGCCTTGTCGAATGCTTATTTATTGGAAGATACCAAACCGAAGCATTTAATCGAAATGGGGGCTACGCTCCCTGACAATGCTTCTTATGAACCGCTGCAGCTCCAGCTTAAGAGTATGCTGCAAGAAACCGATTATGAAAAATGGTTTGGCTATGGCCGGGCAGGAGAAAGCCTTTGGCAAAAGGATGCTGCAATCAAGCTAATCCAAAGAGGCGGTTTTGAGACAACCGTTGATCATATTTTATTTGCAAACGGAGGCCAAAATGCGATTGCTGCTACGCTGGCCAGCCTTTGCAAGCCAGGTGATCGCATCGGTGTGATGATCATACATACCCTGGGTTAAAAACGGCAGCAGCCATGCTTAGTGTGCAGATTGTTCCGATTAAATCAGAGAACGGTGAAATGAGTCCGGCTGCATTTGAACATGCATGTAAAAATGAAAATATTAAAGGTGTTTACTTAATTCCTGATTGTCATAATCCGACCGCTTCTTTTTTGTCTGTTGAGAATCGGAAAAGAATTGCGGCTGTTGCCAAAAAGTATAATCAGTTCGTTATTGAAGATGCATCCTACCATCTTCTCAGCAGTGAACCGCTCCCGGCAGTCGCATCATTTGCCCCGGAGCAAATTATACGTGCTTGGGTGCTAAGACAGGCAACTTTCGCTGGCTGCTTTTACCGGGCAAAATAACGGGGGCTGAATTTGAAACGGTAGCTGCACAGCAGGGAGTTCAAGTATATGCAGCAGAGCGATTTGTAGTTGGAAACAGGTGTCCGGAAAGGGCTGTGAGAGTTTCCGTATGTGCGCCTGATACAATTGGGGAGCTGGAGCAAGGATTAAAAATCCTTAAACGTTTGTTAAAGGCGCTGGCTTAATATTGTTTGCCGCACAATTATGATATTGTGCGGCTTTTTTTATGCGTGTTATGATGATGCAAACAATGGAAGATTTTCATAAATGTGATTTTGGGGAGAGGCAGGTATGTAACGGTGAAAAATGAGACGGCGAAAAAGGCAGACGTTCAGTCTGCAAGTCTGCAAAGCTATATTCAATCTTCGGAAAAGCAAGAAAAATTATACAAACGTACATTATTCATTGTAAGTATCTCGCAAATTTTTGGAGGGGCGGGCTTAGCAGCAGGCGTAACGGTCGGGACACTTCTTGCACAGCATATGCTTGGCACCGATGCGTTTGCTGGCATTCCCATTCCTTCCGCTTTATTTACATTAGGATCAGCAGGAGCCGCATTATTAGTAGGAAGACTCTCACAGCGCTGGGGCCGTAGGATGGGTCTTGGAACCGGCTTTATACTGGGAGGACTCGGAGCAATAGGAGTGATTATTTCAGCAATCATACATAGTATTTATCTGTTATTTGCTTCTCTTCTTGTGTATGGTGCAGGTTCCGCAACGAATTTACAGGCACGTTACGCTGGTACGGACTTAGCAAATAGCAAACAGAGAGCAAACTGCGGTTAGTCTTACGATGGTTTTTACAACTTTTGGTGCAGCCGCAGGCCCGAACTAGTGGGTGTAATGGGCGATGTCGCAGTCTCTGTCGGTATTCCGTCCCTTGCCGGTCCATTTATTTTAGCGGCAGCTGCCTATCTCTTAGCAGGACTTATTCTTTTCCTATTTCTTCGGCTGGACCCATTCATTATTACAAGAATGATTGATACAGCCAAACAAGATCATACTAAAGGACAAGAAGCAGCAGCCGTTCATGCGGAAAATAAAAGGGGGATCATCGTCGGGGCAGCTGTGATGATTCTTACACAAATAGTCATGGTTGCCATTATGACTATGACGCCGGTGCAAATGAAACATCATGGTCATAGCTTGGATGCGGTCGGTCTTGTGATTGGATTTCATATAGCGGCTATGTATCTTCCGTCACTTTTCACAGGTGTCCTTGTTGACAGGCTTGGACGTAAGGCTATGGCTGCTGCTTCTGGAATCACACTGCTTCTTGCAGGTCTTATAGCAGCAGTTGCACCGGGAGACTCCATGAACCTTTTTGTCATCGCTCTCTCCCTACTTGGATTAGGGTGGAACTTTGGGGTGATAAGCGGAACCGCATTCCTTGTTGATTCAGCTGCCCCTTCCGAACGGGCTAAAACGCAAGGTACTGTTGATGTCTTTATTGCCCTGTCAGGAGCTGCCAGCGGGGTTTTGTCAGGAATGATTGTGGCAGGCTCAAGTTATTCAGCATTATCCATTGCTGGGGGTTTAGTATCCCTATTGCTTATTCCGGCAGTCATTTGGTATCGGGGAGACAGGGTGTTAAAAGAAAAATAGAATGGTTAATGGCCGGGCGGTTATAAATCAGCTAAATAAGCATGAAAACGGCATCCGAACAGACGTATTCGAATGCCGTTTTTCGGGATACAGGGTTACATCATTTTTTGGGCAAAGCAGCTTTTTTAGGAATGGAGACATGGACACCTTGCAATTCATCAACCACCTGGGTAATGGAGAAGTCGGCAGCAACACTTATAAACGAGTAGGCGTCTTCGCGTGAGAGCCCGTAATGCTGCTGAAGAAATTTCAGCATTTCCAGTGAAGCTTTGCGAGTCGCAAGATTTAAATCAGGATCAAATCCATGAGTAATCCACGAGGATGACGTTTCGAGAAGCGGGGAGGAGAATGAACAATCCTTGCGCACTTTTACACGGATTAAACAATTCATCGAGGTTTCGATAGCAGTCCCGCTTAATTCACTGTCCCCTTGCGCTAAATGACAGTCGCCTAATGAAAGAAGTGCTCCTTCATTCCATACAGGGTAATACATAGTGGAGCCGGCACCGATTCGCCAGTTGTCAAGGTTGCCCCCATGTACACCGGGAGGGACGGTACTGAAACGTCCGTGTTTCTCAGGTGCAACGCCCATCGTGCCTATATGAAGGCGTACTGGTATCTGCATATTTTGCAATGCAGGCACACGTCCAATAGAATGGGGTTCAATAATTTTTCCGTTTACATTGTATGGACCAGGGTAATCGTATGCAAATTTCGCCGTTAACCATTGACCTTCAGAGTCTATTTCGTAAATGGTTACCCTTTCTTTCTCATTCATTTCCTGATGTAAATACCCCCATGAGGCTGTAAGATTTGAGCCATAAGGAAAGCGTGGGGTCAGCTGAAGAATTTCTACTTCTAAAGTATCTCCAGGCTTTGAATCTTGTACGTAAATCGGCCCAGTTAGAAGATGCGGGCCTGGATTTCTTTGTTCCGGAGGGATAGCACGATAAATTTCTTCAATGGTCTCATCCATTAATAAATCAGGTGCATCTCCAGCATGATGAGTAATGGTTTCAACATGTATTAAATCTCCTGATTTAACTGTTAACACTGGTGCGATCGATTGGTCAAAGTATCCCCAATGTACGGTTTGCGGATTGGCTGGCAATGTATGTAATACAGTATCTTCCCCGATTGATAATCCTGATTTTGTTATACTATTCATGCTTAAATCCCCCTTTATCAATGTTCTTGTTTTTCATACTATGCACTCCAAACTGGTATTTGCGTTTGTCCCAGACAGCCAAGATCCCTCTCCCTCCGCCATTGGGCCGAGCATACTTTCATTATAAAAACAAATTTGAGAATTTTATTAAAAAATGTGAGGTTTTCTTACATGGTTTTTGCGCTTTAAATGGGAAAGTGAAAAAAACGGTTATTCGTTCAGTTTGTAAATAAGTGTTTAGGTTGCCTTTATTTTTGCAGATCTTTTCAAATCGGCAGTTCCATTTATATGTGATAGAATATGGATTAAAAGAGGAAAATCTAGAAGGTTAATAAGAAGATTGCAGGGTAGAAGAATAAGAAAGAGAAGGGGGGCAGCAGAATATGATATTTCTTGGATTAACGGGATGGGGCGACCATGAATCTCTCTATACTGATAAGATATCCGCCCGTGATAAATTGAGGGAATATGCTGCACACTTCCCGATTGTTGAAGTGGATGCCTCCTTCTATGCGATACAGCCTAAACGGAATAGTGAAAAATGGACAGCGGAGACTCCAGCTGGCTTCCGTTTCATTGTAAAAGCCTATCAGGGCATGACCGGCCATCAGAGAGGACAAATTCCTTTTGAAAGCAAAAAGGAGATGTTTGCTGCATTTCGGGATTCATTAGAGCCTTATCAAGCGGCAGGGAAGCTTGCGATGGTTCTTTTTCAGTTTCCGCCTTGGTTTAATTGTACAAAGGAAAATGTCCAGTATTTAAGATGGTGCAAGGCTGAGATGGAGGATATTCCGGCAGCTATTGAGTTCCGGAATCAAAGCTGGTACAGCGAAGAATACGGACAGCAGACTTTGAAATTTCTTGCGGATGAAGGATGGATTCATACAGTGTGTGACGAACCGCAGGCGGGAGAGGGGTCT
Organism: Bacillus massiliglaciei; assembly: GCF_900098925.1. Classification (GTDB taxonomy): domain Bacteria; phylum Bacillota; class Bacilli; order Bacillales; family DSM-1321; genus Peribacillus; species Peribacillus massiliglaciei. Next base: position 703,655 of record NZ_LT622359.1, read on the forward strand.
GTTCCCATTATTCTCAAATCAACAAATCCGTTAAAGACGCTTGTTCGTTTTCATGGGCGGAATGTTCATGGGTGGAAGAAGCCTTCGTCAGGAAATTGGCGGGAGGTACGGTATTTATACAGATATAATTGGAAGGAATTAGAAGAGTGGAAGGGTAAATTAAAGGAGCTGGAGAAAGGAAGTAAGGATATCTTTGTTCTTTTCAATAATAATTCCGGCGGGGATGCGGCAGACAACGCAAAGCAAATGATTGAACTGCTCGAAATTGAGTATGAAGGGTTGGCTCCGAAACAGCTAAATTTATTTTAGAAGAATAAATCCTATAGGTCAGGCGGGATAGTATGGAATGGGTATTATTGGTGATTATCGGTGCAGCCGCAGGCACCTTGGGGGCATTAGTCGGTCTTGGCGGCGGAATTATCATCGTTCCGGCTCTTTTATATTTTGGTACAGCAACAGACTGGCTTCATGATCTCGCTCCCAGGACTGCGGTCGGAATATCAACCGTTATTATGATCTTTACAGGGCTGGCATCGACGCTTTCTTATTTGAAGAGAAAAATTGTCGATTACAAAGCAGGACTAATATTCTTCATAGGAAGCGGACCCGGCGGAATATTGGGCGCCCATGTGAATAAAATTTTGGATGTTGAGTCATTTTATATTTATTTTGGAATATTCATGATCCTTATGGCTGTCGTTTTACTGGTTAAAAATCGTTTGCGCCCTATGGTTTTTAAAGAAGGAAAAGGCAAAGTGCTGAATACATATATAGATGAAAAGAAAAACCAGTCTATCGTATATGGTTATCATCCCGCTGCTGCTGTTCTAATCTCCTTTATTGTCGGCTTTACATCGGGGATTTTTGGAATTGGAGGAGGATCTCTCATTGTTCCTGCCATGATTTTGCTGTTTTTCTTCCCTCCGCACGTGGCTGTAGCAACGTCCATGTTTTTAGTTTTCCTGACGTCTGTCACAAATTCAATTACGCATGTGGCACTTGGGAATGTTTATTGGCCGTATGCCTTGGTTCTCATACCAAGTGCCTGGGCAGGGGCAAAACTGGGAGCATATATAAATTCCAAAATTGCAGGCAAGTCCCTTGAAACCATACTGAAGGCAGCGATGGTTTTGATTGGCTTGCGCCTGATATACCAAGGACTGACAGGATGAAAGGTGGAAATACAATGGAGGAGATTATCCATTTATATCATACAAATGATCTTCACAGCCATTTTGAAAACTGGCCGAGAATACGGGAATTTTTAAAAGAAAGAAAAAAACTGCATAAAGAAACCGGGGAAGAAGCCATTATTGTGGATATAGGGGACCATGTCGATCGGTGGCATCCCTATTCTGAAGGAACCCTTGGAAAGATTAATGTGGAGCTGCTTAATGAAGCCGGATACCAATATGTAACCATCGGCAATAATGAAGGCATCACCCTCCCGCATGAAGCGTTGGATTCCCTTTATGAGAACGCTGATTTCAAAGTGCTGGCTGCTAATCTTTATAACGTAAATGGTGTGCGTCCTGATTGGGCGCAGCCTTATTGGATACATAAAACTGAAAAAGGGACAAAAATTGCCATAATCGGACTGACTGCTTATTTTCAAAAGTTTTATTCTGCCCTTGACTGGGAAATTCGTGAACCGTTTGGAGAATTGCATACACAGTTGGATGAGATTAAGAAAAAAGCGGATATGATTGTGATCCTCTCCCATCTTGGCATCCATGACGATGAAAAAATGGCTGAAGATTTTCCGGAAGTGGATGTCATTTTGGGAGGACATACCCACCATGTGCTACATCAAGGGAAAATGGTGAAAAATTCTCTGATTGGCGGAGCCGGAAAACATGGTTTTTTTGTTGGACAGGCTGAAATTCAAAGGGACTCTGCAGGAAAAATCACCAAAAGAAATGCCTATTTATATGATACAAATGAGCTTCCTGAATCGAAAAGTGAAAAGGAATGGATTGACGGAATGTATCAGACTGGAAGAAAAAAGCTTCAGCAAGAAGTGCTTGTTCTTCCCTGCGATTTAGAAAGCGATTGGTTTGAAAGCAAGGAGCTTTCCAGATTACTATGTGAGGCTTTGCGGGAGTGGACGAATGCGGACTGCGCTTTTGTAAATGCAGGCCTTCTGTTGGAAGGACTGAAGAAAGGGCCAGTTACAATTGGGGATATCCATTATATCCTCCCTCACCCAATCAATCCTTGTATCGTGAAATTGAGCGGAACGGAATTGAAAGAAATTTTGCTGCAGTCCAGAGACTCAGATTGGCCGCATATGCAGGTTAAAGGCTTCGGGTTTCGAGGAAAAGTTATGGGCATGATGGTGTATGACCGTATAGGATTTGTGGAGACTCCAGAAGGAATCGTGAAGCAAATCATGATAGATGGAATCGAACTTGACCCGAAAAAAAGGTACAGACTGGCGATTCCGGATATGTTTACATTCGGCTATTTTTTTCCGCAAATACAAAGATCTGTCCAGAAGGAATATATGATGCCGGAGTTTTTGCGGGACATTCTTTTGTGGAAATTAAAAAAAGTATATGCTGTTTCCAGATAGCCTGTCACGATTTCGTACTTTCCTCATAAAATGATGGTGGAAGGAAAGGAGCGAATCGACTTGATACAAATGGAGCCAATTGTTATAAAAGGCCATACATTCCTGGCTATTTCTGTTCAGCTGCCTAAAACGAATTTGCTCGCTGTTACCTCGGAGAAAGGGTATATTATGTGCGGAGCCCTGGATGTGCAGTTATTGAATGAGAAGCTGTCGGACAGAAAAATCATTGCCGGAAGAGCCACCGGAGTTAAAACGATCGAACAGCTGCTTGAGGCCCCTTTGGAGTCCGTTACTCATGAAGCCCGCAGGTTAGGAATTGAACCGGGACTGCAAGGCAAACAAGCGTTATTAAAAATGATATGAAGAAAATTTCCAGCCAGGCCTGTGATGAGCCTGGTTTTTTATTCCTGTTTTCTGTCCAGAAATTTGCCGAATACAAGTTGATATTTTAGAGATATGGCCGATAAAGGATATATATACATACTGACTTATGAAAAAACATTGATGATAGGGAACAGGCAAAGTTTTTAAATTTCTGGCTGATTTCATGAATGGCAGGATGCTTTGCCGGTCTATTTTTTAGATGATGAAAAAGGGTGCCCAAAATATGAATAGCTTAAGAGAAGCGGAAAAGAAAATAGAAGAAGCTCTTTCAAATGTCCGGGATCACAGCTCTGTTGATGCTTCAGTACTTTTAGGTAAAACTGCTGATAAAGTGTGTTTACTGGCGGAAGCCCTGCTTCAAGAAGTGAAAGGCAATAAAGAGATTATGAGGCTGTTAGCGAATGTGTACGTGTATGATTCTAATGTATTCACCCATTCATTAAATGTGACCGTCTACTCCCTTTTAATCGGTTTAAAAACCAATATGAATGAGAAGGATTTACAGACATTGGGAATGGGGGCCATTTTGCATGATGTGGGGAAAATGTTTATTCCTTGTGAGATTATGATGAAACCTGGGAAATTAACGGAAGAGGAATTTATTCAGATTCAGAAACATGCAGAATATGGTTACGAACTGATTAGGAGTATCCCGTTTCTGAGTCCTGAGATTTCCATCTGTGCCCATCAGCATCATGAACGTCTTGACGGATCAGGCTATCCCAATAGACTTACGGCTGAGGAAATTCATCCATTTGCCCAGATTATTGCGATCGCAGATGTATACGATGCCGTCACCTCGAATCGGGTGTATCGGTCAGCTATGCTTCCATTTGAAGGACTAGAAATATTAAATGCAGGAGCTGGGATTCAATTTAGCCAGACAATCCTTAACGCGTTTAGAAAATCTGTTGCTTTTTATCCAAATGGGCTGCGTGTGGAATTGAACGATGGCAGAAAAGGAAAAGTGATTGCCCAAAATAGTCTGCAGGGAGATCGGCCCATTATTCAGATTGAAATAGAAGCATGTGATGCAGAAAGACAGCCTGATGTTGATTTGCTGGCACAGCCGCACCTCAACATCGTAAAAGCTGCCATATAAGAAAAATTATTTTCGGGTCAGTTCTTGCCGTTCCCAAAGCTTTAGAGATGGATAAGGATCAAAACTCCATTCGGTAAATCCATTATCTTTATACAATCCGAAGTGAAGGTGCGGCGGGAATTTTCCGGAGGTGCCCGGAGGACCATAGCCGGTGCTGCCGACTCCGCCAATCACTTGACCTGGCTTCACAGTCTGGCCGGCCTTTAGGTCTTTTGAAAAACCGCTGAGATGGGCAAAATAATGGTAGGTATTATTCAAGTCCCTGATGCCTATTCTCCAGCCGCCGTATTTATTCCACCCTTTCATTTCAATCACGCCGTAGCATGTAGAACGAACCGGAAGACCATAATCAGCAAAAAGGTCTGTTCCTTCATGAATTCGCCGTCCGCCCCAGCCTCTGGGATCACCCCATGTATCCCGATAGGTATATTCCGATTTTACAGGGAGCGGAAAAGCTTTTTGCTGAAGATCCAGTTTGCCGTAAGCTTTGTAGATTTTGGCGTTATTCATTATGATACTGACTGCTTTGTCCCGTTTGTAATAATCCCATAACCCGATTCTGATGTTTTCTTCATCGGTTCCATAATACATTAAGTGTTTAGCAAAAGAGTAAAGCCGATCAAAATCATTATTCAGGTCCGCTTTTCCATCTCCGTCCCCATCTAATCCTAGGCCTTCGAACAAGCTGATAGACAGAGGATTGATATCTGTTTTATCAGGGTTAAGAGGACCCGTCCACCTGACTGGATCCATATAAATGCCTACTGGTCCTTTTGCATCCTCTCGATCATGAAGGGCCTTTCGCAAGGTATGTTCATATTGGTCCGCGCCTGCAATATAATACCATGGAATTTGCAGAACGGCTTCTATATTTTTGTAGTACTGCATTCTTATCGTATAGTTATCTGAAGCCGCCGCTGTATTGGCCTGTGCCTTACTTTGAAATACCCCGGAGATAAGGAAGATGGCGATAAAAAATGATAAATATTTTTTTTTCACAAGGAAGCTCCCTTCGTTCGTTCTTCCTATAGTTTTACAAATTCAGCAAGAATCATGAAAATTAATTTATGGAAAATACCTATTCAGGGTTTGAAAATAGGCTCCTGCAGTGGTTTTTTTCTTTTGCAGGAGCCGTGTATAAGCTACAATAAAAGAACATATCGGTCAGAAATTTTTTGTGTTTTCATGAATGTTTTCATGATTATTTTTTTCTTCAGTCAGTTCTCCGTTTTCATTCTCGCTTTCACTCATAGTGAATCCTTGCGGTGACTTCAGCATTTGTTCCACCGTTTTTTCGATCATATATTCGATATCCCGGTTATTGGATCCTAATGTCGCAAAGTTTTCTACATTTTGGGCTAATGCTTTATTATCACTGACATAGACATGGTAAAAGCGGGGAACAGCTGACATGGCGGTTCTTTTTACCTGATCTGCCGTTTCGTTCCGATTGTTTGAATCTGTTTGATAGACGATGAGAACTTCTTCATCTGTTACAAGGGCAGATACATCCTCCACATTCGGTATCTGGATACAGAGTGAAGAAATGACTTTTGCAAGTTCTTCTCTGTTGAGCATAGGTGTGCTTTTACCTGGATCCTGTCCCTCTATGGCGGCACTGTTCATCCGAACAAACCCGAAATCTTCGGCTGAACGATTTGTATTTTGATAATCCTCATCATAATAGCGGATGGGATTTCCCATATTTGCAGGGTTAATGGATTCGCTTTCCTTCAATCCTGCGCTGCCTTTGTTTTCAGAACAGGCTGTTAAAGCTAAAATAGAACTTATCCCGACTGTTACTATTATTTTTTGCAATTGGCCACCCCCTTGAAGATAGGATAGACATTTTTTATCGGGAATTCGCTTAGTAATTGATGGGGAATCAGTTATAATTTAAAAAAGGCAAGCATTTGAGAGGTGAAATAAATGATCAGCATCAATAATTTGTCATATGAAATCATTGAGGATTATCGGGAAGGGTTTAATGAAGAGGCATTCAAAACCCGACATAGTGAAATCCTGACAAAATATGATTATATTGTGGGAGACTGGGGGTACGGTCAGCTAAGGCTGCGCGGCTTTTTTGATGACCAAAATCCGAAGGCTACCTTTGATACAAAAATAAGCACATTGTCTGAATACTTATATGAATACTGCAATTTTGGCTGCCCCTATTTTGTAGCTAAAAAAATCCGCAAGTAATGATTCCCTGTTAGGAGCCGAGACTGTCTGAATCGAAAGAGAAGATCCGGACAGGGTACAGGGATGATAAACAGGGCCCGAAAGAGATTCGGGCTCCTTTTTTAATCATTGCCATATCCATCATACGGTGACTGTGAGTCTCTGTCAGGAGCATCATGAGGCTGGTGGGCTCCCGGGAATTCACGGGGCATTCCTTCATGAAGGGATTTATTTTCCCAATTGAATGCTGTGTAATAGCGCTGCCCCTCTTCCCAATCTGTACTTTTATTTTCAACTGGTGCTTCAGCTCCCAATGCCGATCCATATGGACCTTCGGGAAATTCCTCTGGCACCAAAAAGTTTCTTTGCTTTTCCACATTAGACAATTCATGATATTTCTTGTTCTTGCTCATAGCTGTTCCCCCTTTATGCACCGTCTAGTATCAGGGTGCCCAAAGAAAGAGAAAAGCTTTCTTTATTAAATGATTTCCAGCAAAAAGCCCGCCAGTTCTTTAGCTTCGGCTTCAGAGATTTGAAAAGCGTGTTCAAGATACCCTTCTTCCTCTAAATCATCCGGCCCTATTATGGCAAATCTGCTTCCCTGCATGTTTAAAACCAATTTTTTACCATAAAATCGATCTGTCATCATGATTGCCAGATCAAATCGGGATTCTTCTCCCATAAAGCTGACAAAGCGTGTTTTTGTATCTAATAAATCATTATATAGGAAAAACCGTTCGTTCATTTATTCCTCTCCTTTTTCTAACCCATAAGCTTTTGCTGAGTATTATCATATCAAAACTCCTTCTTCTATAGTACATAATCCGGCTGAAAAATTATAGCCAGGTTCCATGCTCTTCTTTCGTTATTTTTTCATGGGAATTATGGATTAAATTCGATAAATTTCAACAATTTATGCTAAAATATAGGTAATATAACCCGGTAAATAGGTATTGTTTCCAGTTTGTCCTATTAATGAGAAAGGAGGAAAATATGACTAATTGGTTTAAGGTTTTTATGCCTCTTTCTAGATTGCAGTTTTACCCGCCAAAATTTATCATCAGAAATCCAGTTGTTCGCATAGTAGAAAGGTCCTTTGATGAAGGATTTCATGTAATCGTCAGTGTATTTAATCTGCACAATCTTACTGAAATAAGAGAAAACCTCTCTTCGAAAGAATATCCTCTTTTTTTAGCTGCCTTGAGAGCTGCCTTTAAAGAGTCTGTGCTTGCTGTGATGAAGGCAGAGGATATCCTGAATCTTCATGATCATAACAGCGTTGGCTTAACGCTGATTCACCGAACGGAAAATTGCAGAAAGACGATTGCTGAGATGGATGGCATCCTTTTCGATATAGAAGAACAGGTACAGCGGTTGATGAGCGGATTTTCTCCAGAGCTGAAAAGACTGAGCATACGGAGAGGCTACATGTTCTTGGAAAAGGAACCTATTGTAGAAAGGTCATTGAATAAAGCACAGCACCAAGCTCAGGCTATGGCGGAACAAGCCAAAGGTAAAACCCATTACGATACACTTTCTGCCATACGCCATATGATTCAGGAAGAGAATATCCGGTTATTGGCTCAGCCCATATTCGATGTTGAAACGAAAAGTATCAAAGCGTATGAAGTTTTGACAAGGGGACCGGCTAATACGGAACTTGAAAATCCGCTAACCCTCTTTACTTTAGCGCGGCAGACCGGAACTCTTTATGAAGTAGAAAAGCTTGTCATGAAAAAATCATTTGAACAAATATCTCAAAATGAATCTGGGCAGACTGTGTTTATTAATTTTTCTCCTCTGACGATAGGGAGACAAGAATTTATTTCAGATATTATAAGCTCTTTAAAGAGATTTCCGAAGGTTTCGGCTGATCAAATTGTCATTGAAGTGACAGAACGGGAAAGGGCGGATGATCAAAAGGGCTTTTCTGAAAACATCAAAATATTGAAGCAATTAGGCTTTCGTTTGGCGTTGGATGATACGGGAGCCGGCTACTCCAACTTAAATTCCATTATTGAAATCATGCCGGATATTATTAAGGTAGACCGTTCAGTCATCCAAGAGATTGATCAAAGCCCGATTAAAGAGTCGATGTTAAAAGGGATTTTGCTGATTGCCAAAGAAACAGGGTCCACTGTAGTGGCAGAAGGAATTGAGACTGCAGGAGAAGCTATGGTATTATCAAAGAATAAGGTTGATCTGGCACAAGGCTTTTTTTATGCCAAGCCTTCGAATGTAAGAAATATTCCGCTGTCACCTAAGAACAGAAAGGATCTGGACAAATGTACTTTGTAGATAGGCAAAAAATTGAACAAATCTTATGTTTTCTGGAAAAACAGCTAGACTTTCTTGAAAAAAGAGAAATGAAAGATGATTATTCTAAGCTTGCGATGGAAAGGGCTGTTCAAACGTCAATTGACGCTGTCCTTGATGTTGGGAATGCTCTTATTGATGGTTTTATTATGCGTGATCCAGGAAGTTATGAGGATATCATAGATATTTTATTAGATGAAAAAGTAATTGCTGCTGATGCAGCAAATCAATTTAAGTCGATCCTCCCTTTGCGGAAAATGCTTGTTCAGGATTACATGGAAGTATCCCATGAAAGGTTGGAAGAAGGTTTTAACAAGAGTCTTCCCGCTTTCCGAACATTTCCGGAAGTTGTCCGAAACTATTTAACGACTGAATTGGGACCTGTATCAGCCTTTAAAAACTAAGCTGTATCATAAACTGTGCTGTGGGCTGACGTTTAAAGACCTGTTCACTCATTTTCACCATTATAGGCAGACGTTACAGCAGGAACAGCCAAAAAAGGAGTTTGGAAAGGAGGGTAAATCTTGAAATCATATCAAGGATACCTTATTGATTTGGACGGAACGATGTATCGCGGCACAGAAGAGATTGCGGAAGCTGCGAACTTTATTGAACAATTAAGAAAAAGAGAGATCCCTTATTTATTTGTAACCAATAATTCCTCTCGCACACCCGCTCAGGTAGCGAGTAAACTGCGTGATTTTAGAATACCAACAACAGAGGAACAAGTCTTCACGACCAGTATGGCAACTGCAAATTTCATTGCGGAAAGAAAGGCGGATGCCGCGGTTTATGCGATAGGGGAAGAAGGCATTCTTGAAGCACTGAAAGAAAAAGGCTTAACTTTAACAGAGGAAAAACCGGAATTTGTGGTTGTTGGAATCGACCGGGGCATTACATATGAAAAGCTTGCAATAGCATGCCTTGGTGTCCGCAATGGGGCCAAATTCATTTCAACGAATGGGGATATTGCCATACCGACTGAACGAGGGCTCCTTCCAGGAAATGGAGCTTTAACTTCTGTTATTACTGTTTCCACTCAAGTAGAACCTATATTCATTGGAAAGCCTGAAGCGATTATTGTGGAGCAGGCTCTGAAGGTGCTTGGTGTTCCTAAAGACCAAGTTCTTATGGTAGGGGATAATTATGATACTGATATTTTGGCAGGCATTAACGCGGGAATTGATACGCTCCTTGTTCATACTGGCGTAACATCCAGGGAACATCTTAAAGGGTATGATATTCAGCCTGTGCATGCGGTGGATACATTGGATCAGTGGAAATTTGAATAATGCGTTATTCGCTAAAAAGGCATGAATTCCGGTACAGACCGAATTCATGCCTTTTTTATTCTCCTTTTTTATTCTGTTTTCCGCGAACTGTGCGCAAGCCTGCTCGAGGCAGCAGCAGCGATTGCTCCTACTATATCATCCAGGAATGTATGGATTTTCCCCGTGCTTTTGTCATTTAAATATTGGAGGATTCCAGGCTTTTGCTTGTCGATGTAACCGTAATTGGTAAAGCCGATGGAGCCATAGACATTCACGATGGAGAGCGCTAGAATTTCATCCACACCATATAAGCTTTCATCTATCTGTATTGTGTTTTGGAGAGGGGATTCGAGCATCCCTTTTTCTGCAAGTATATCCAGCTGAATGCCGGTTAAAATAGCGTTCTGCACTTCCCGTTTTGAGAGGACTCTCTCTACGTTTTGAATACACTCAGACATTTGGAGGTCTGGGTGGTAGCTGGATTGGAGGTACATGACCAGTTCAGCGATGTCTTCAATACGGACCCCTCTGTCCTGAAGCCATTTTCTTGCTGTCTGTTCGGAAAGAGATAATTCATTCATATCCATATTATCACCTTTTTATTTTATTTTTCGTGATTCCTTAAAAAAGTACAGAAGCGGTGAACTGGAATACAGCTGTAATCTCATACAGCTCAATCTTTCATTTCTATATGAAAAAATACAGATTCCAATAACCATGACATATACATATATTGTCCAGCACTTACTATTTCAACCCATAGAAGGGCGGCCTGTTTATGATTGAAGAAATCATTTATCACTACTACGGGATACAGGTGGAAAGAGAAGAGCCTGATAATCGGTTCCCAAGCTTTATTTCTGGCAATAATTTATATACGATTATCCCATTGGAAACATTGGATGAAGATGAGCTTTATGAAAGGCAGCTGATGTCTGAGCATTTGCTGCTGCAAGGGGATCGATATGTTTCGGCATTTGTCTTGGCACAGCATGGAAGCTATGTGTCAGAAGCAGAAGAGCAATTGTTCATTCTGCTCATGAACGAGATAAGGGAAGCACCAAGAAATCAGCATCTTGGCCGCAGGATGGCCAAATTCCATCAAAGGGGACGGAGTATCAATGAACCGATGAAAAGATGCTCACGAATAGGTCAATGGAAAACACTGTGGGAACATAGAATCGACCAAATTGAGAAGCTTTGGAGCGAAAAACTTCATACCCACCCGAGTAATGAATTTGAAAGGTTATTTATAGAGACTTTCCCTTATTATATGGTGCTTGGTGAAAATGCGATCCAATATTTGGTTGATACGGAGATTGATGATGAACCGGGAGCAGTTGACAGCGGAACCATTTGTTATGAAAGGTTTTCCGCTAAGACATGGGGAACAGAGAAATGTATAAAAAATCCGTTTGACTGGCTGATCGACCATGGTACGAGAGATGTAGCAGAAGTGACGAGGGAACACTATTTTCAGAATGTCCACACCCATCAGAGGTGGCTGGCCCAATTTTTTTATGATTATCAGAGCGTGATTCCATTCTCGAGTTTTTCAGCTCGGCTGTTATATTCAAGAATGCTTTTTCCTATTCATTATTTTGAGACGGTTGAAGCTTATTTTGCTAATAATGATGAATCAAGGTCGAATGAACTGGAGGATAGAATGAAGCAATATATTCGGGGATCCCAAGGCTATGAGCAGTTTTTGAAAAATTTTTATGATTTGGCTCAGATTCCGGCAAAGTATCTAAGTCTTCCCGCAATTGATTGGATTTAACTGAAAAATCCCTCTTTTTGTAAGCCTCCCTATGTTATCATGATAAGGGGGCTTTTTTAAATGATCGGTTTCCGCTTTTTGGGCGGCTGTGTTTAAAGGAATTGACTCATATATTGTAAACTTCAAAATAATACTCTATTGTATATTTTCTAACTATTGATAATTATTAATAAAAGACCTATAATGTCTACTATACATAAACAATTGTTTGTATCAGGGATACAGTTAGGGGAGGGTTCATTATGAAGGCCATTTCGATTGGTTTATTAGGGTTAGGAACAGTAGGATCGGGTGTCGTCAAAATCATTGAAAGCCATCAGGATAAACTCATGCATCAGATTGGCTGCCCGGTAAAAGTCAGTAAAGTTTTAGTGAAAAACATGGAGAAAGAGCGGGCTGTTGCGATTGATAAGAATTTATTGTCATCAAGGCCTGAAGAGGTGCTCGAAGATCCTGAAATTGACGTCATTATTGAGGTAATGGGCGGTATTGAAGAAACGAGAGAATATATACTTCAGGCCCTTCAAAATAAAAAGCATGTCGTAACAGCGAATAAAGACTTGATGGCATTGTACGGCGCAGAGCTTTTACAGACAGCCACCGAAAATGAATGTGATCTTTTCTATGAAGCAAGTGTAGCCGGAGGGATCCCGATTCTCCGCGGATTAACAGACGGTCTATCATCAGACAGGATTACTAAAATGATGGGAATCGTTAATGGGACGACGAACTTCATTTTGACAAAGATGAGCAAGGAAGGAAGACCCTATGAAGAGGTTTTGAAAGAAGCGCAGGAATTAGGATTTGCCGAAAGTGATCCTACGGCAGATGTAGAGGGACTGGATGCTGCAAGGAAGATGGCTATTTTGGCAACGCTCGGTTTTTCAATGAATGTTGAGCTTGATGATGTAATGGTTGAGGGGATTACGAACATTTCAGAGGAAGATCTGGAATACAGCAAAACATTGGGATATACGATGAAACTGATTGGAATGGCTTCAAGAAGCGGAAACAATGTGGAAGTCAGTGTACAGCCTGCCCTTCTTGCTGAAAGTCATCCGCTGGCATCTGTAAATAATGAATATAATGCGGTATATGTATACGGTGAGGCAGTAGGGGAGACTATGTTTTACGGTCCTGGTGCAGGAAGCCTTCCGACAGCTACTGCTGTAGTATCAGACCTTGTCGCAGTGCTTAAAAATTTAAGGCTGGGTGTCAATGGAAGAAGTGCCATTTCCCCGCAATTTCCTAAGTCATTAAAAAGAAGTGACGAAATATTCGCCAAGTTTTTTATCAGACTTCATGTGAAAGATGAAGTCGGCGTGCTGGCCAAGATCACGAATATATTCGCGGAGCATGGGGTAGGCTTTGATAAGATTCTTCAGCTTCCTTTAACCGATCACGGGGCTTCGGAAATTGTTCTAGTCACCCATAAGGCTTCTATGGCTGCCTTTGAGCAAATTAAACAAAAGCTGAATGACTTTGAGATGGTCAATCAAATCAAGAGTACATATCGAGTGGAAGGAGAGGACAATAAATGACATGGAAAGGCTTGATCGCTCAATACAGACCATATCTTCCTGTTTCGGAACATACCCCGGGACTTACACTGCTAGAGGGGAATACGCCTTTAATCCCTTGTAAAAGTCTTTCTGAAAAATGGGGAATCGATCTCCATGTAAAATATGAAGGGGCCAACCCTACAGGTTCATTTAAAGACCGGGGAATGGTCATGGCTGTCGCAAAGGCCATTGAAGAAGGCAGTGATACGATTATCTGTGCTTCTACCGGCAACACTTCGGCGGCTGCTGCTGCATATGCAGCACGTGCCAATTTGCGCTGTATCATTGTTATTCCAGATGGAAAAATTGCAATGGGCAAGCTGGCGCAGGCGGTTATGTACGGTGCAGAAATTATTTCAATTAAAGGGAATTTCGATAATGCCCTTCAGATTGTACGGAAAATCAGTGAGAGTTCGCCTATTACCCTAGTGAATTCAGTCAATCCATATCGTATTGAAGGACAAAAGACGGCGGCCTTTGAAATTGTTGATGCCTTAGGATCAGCTCCTGATATTTTGGCTCTTCCAGTCGGTAATGCCGGGAATATTACGGCGTATTGGAAGGGATTCAAAGAGTACAATGAGCGTAATAAAACAGGCCTACCTGAGATGAGAGGGTTTGAAGCGGAGGGAGCGGCTGCCATTGTCAGAGGCCAAGTGATTGAAAATCCAGAAACGATCGCCACTGCTATTCGAATCGGTAATCCAGCCAGCTGGAGTTATGCGGAAGAAGCTGCGAATGAATCCAATGGTAAGATTGATCAGGTGACAGACGAGGAAATCCTTGAAGCCTATCATTTACTTGCCAGAACAGAAGGGGTCTTTGCTGAACCTGCCTCCTGCGCTTCTATTGCGGGAATCTATAAGCAGCTGAAGAGCGGTGAGATTAAGAAGGGAAGCAAGATTGTTGCTGTTCTTACCGGGAATGGCCTGAAAGATCCCAATGTTGCGGTCGATACAAGTTCAATCAGTCCAGTCTTACTGCCAATGGATGAAAAAGTGATTCTTGACCACTTACAAGGTGTGAATCAGCCATGATTCAAGAAGCGGGGATGTTTCGGATCCGGGTGCCGGCTAGCACAGCTAATTTAGGGCCTGGATTTGATTCAATAGGCTTGGCTCTTAACTTATATTTAGAAGTCTATGGATCGCTCTCAGATAAATGGGAGATTACTCCATTAACGGAGGATATGAAACAATTTCCTGCTGACGAAACCAATTTTATTGTTCAAATTGCTATGAAAACGGCTGCGTTTTATGGAAAAGAACTTCCGCCCTGCCGATTATTCGTTTCAAGCGAAATACCATTAGCCCGCGGCCTTGGAAGCAGTGCATCGGCCATTGTCGCCGGAATAGAATTGGCGGATACAGCTTTGGCTCTTCATTTATCTGCAGAAGAAAAAAGCAGACATGCTTCCTCTTTTGAAGGACATCCCGATAACGCGGGAGCTTCGGTATTTGGCGGACTTGTCGTTGGATATCATGCTGCAGATTATACAAAAGTCATTCACTTTCCAGTTGAGGATCTTGCAGTGATGGCAGTCATCCCTGATTTTGAATTGCTGACGGAAGATTCCAGAAATGTCCTTCCTGCACATTTAACCTATCAAGATGCTATTCGCGGGAGCGCTGCATCCAATCTCTTAGTAGCAGCAGCAATGACAAATGATTGGAGCATCTTAGGCAAGATGATGCAGAGAGACCCTTATCACCAGCCGTATCGAGCCCGTTTAGTTCCGCATCTTCGGAAGGCTGAAGAAATTGCCGGCATCTGCGGAGCGTATGGCACTGCATTGAGCGGAGCAGGTCCTACCGTTCTTAGTCTCGTTGAGGAAAACCGGACTGAAACGCTCAAGCACTCTTTTGAAAAAGCTTTTCCCAGCTATGATATAAGAAGGCTGGGAGTGGATAATATCGGCAGTCAGGTATCTGTTCTGTCATCGGAAGAATTCTCTGCTTTGGACTTTTCCATGCTGAGGTAAACAGCACAAAAAAGCTGATTTCCTGTTTAATCGTAGCATGACTAGGATTGAAGCAGAAAATCAGCTTTATTTATCACAAATTAGAAAACTTGTTCCACTTCTACTATTCCAGGGACTTCCTCAAGAAGAGCGCGTTCAATACCGGCTTTCAGTGTAATTGTAGAACTAGGGCAGCTTCCGCATGCTCCAAGTAAACGTAATTTAACTACGCCGTCTTCAACATCTACAAGTTCACAGTCTCCGCCATCGCGCAATAGAAATGGGCGAAGTTTATCAAGAACTTCTTGTACTTGGCCTTCCATTGTTTGCTCAGTCATTGTTATCGACTCCTTTCCTACTCATATTATAATGCGTAGATTACAAAAAATCCAACCCCAAACTTTGCAAAAATAATCAGTTTATTTCTGTAATGGGACAGAGAGTGACAGACAGACTATCATCACAGCATTTACTAGTAAGGAGGACATAATGAATAATAAAATAGCTGAGATAGAAGTATATGGCGCAGAGGTACTGTGTGCCAGCTGTGTGAATCAGCCATCAGCGAAGGATACCTTCGAATGGCTGCAAGCGGCTTTATCCAGGAAATATCCAGGCCAGCCATTTAACATGATCTATGTGGATATTTTTCAGCCTCCTGAGACGGAAGTGCTGAAACAAGTAGCCGAAAAAATTATTGTAGAAGACTTGTTTTATCCGTTAGTAAGACTGAATGGAGAAATCGTGGCGGAAGGTACAGTTTCTTTAAAAAAGGTAAATGAGAAAATGATTGAACTCGGTTACCAGCCTGCATGAAAAAGGAGGAACAAAGAACTGTTTCATAGTACTTTTCCATTTCGCAGAGAAAACCAAAAGAAAGAACCGATAAGCTGAATCCGGCCGCTGCCTTTACGCCGGATTCACTTAATTTTCCTGATCCTGACTCATAAAGTGAATGATCAAAAACGGAGCTGAGAGGAAATAAAATTTTGAAGAAAAAATAGTTCGCTTTTTAAAGAATCGGTAACGGATTGGAGAGAGTTCATATGTTTATGGAGTGAGGCGACTTCCCTTTCCAAATCTCTTATTCTTTTATTTTGCTCTCTGGATTCTTTCTTTGCTTGTTTTTCCAGCAAGGCAGTCTGTTCACTCTCAAGGACCATTCCGTGTATGGAAATCAAGTCACCGATTGTGATTAGGCTTGCTCCCAGTAAAGCCAGGATGAAACCTATATTCGACTCGTTATCGGTTTCTTGTGAATTCGATCCAGTTTCTGCTGTTCCGATCTCTCCCTCTTCCACCTCTTCAATTTCTTCCACTTCCAATGCCTCTGTTGCAATTCCGATGACAGTGAAGACATTGCCGAGGGAAACAAGCATTTGGCCGAATACATCAATTCTTATTCCTAATTCATCAGGCAGGAAATCTAGAAAATGTTCATCGAATTTACGCATGTTTAAACCTACTAACCTTTTATATAGAGGGAATTTTCGTCCCCTGGGAATATTGGACAGCGGGAAGTGCTATCGTATGAGTGTATAGGTCTTTTGCTTACTTACTATATGCAGCCAAGAAAGAATGGTTAACGGTTCTTACTGCAGGCAGGGGCGGTCTATTGATCGAAAAAAATGGTTCTCCGTCAAATGTTGGGGTGGCGACTGATCGCCATCCCTAACCAATATGTATCCCAATTCCTTTAAACTGATGGGTTAATAATATTTTTGCTCGAAAACGGCTGAAATTCCTGAATCCATATGCATTTCGCTTAAGAACCTTCGTTGAATTGTTGATCCCTTCTAAAAAACCATTCGAATAGCCATAAACAAAGCTGTTTAAGATTTCTGTCTGCCAATTTTGGAGCGTGGTAATGGCTTTCTCCATTTCAGGAATGCCAGAATCCTGGACCCGCCGATAAAAGTCTTTCAGCCCCTGTTTGACCTTCCCTACATCTTCCGATCCAGATTCCTTCGCCTGAACAAACCAGCCACGATAGGTTTCCTTTAATTCGTATGCTTTTTTAAGCTCTTCCGACATATCCAAATACCGATTCAAATGCCATCTGTCTTCTTCTGTCAGGCGGTCGGAGGCCTTGTGAAAGACATGCTTCATACGTTTGCACTTCTTGCGGTCATACGGGTGAAACTCTTTCTGTACCCTTCTCCGGACACCGTCCAGCGCCCAATAGACATACCGGCAGAAATGAAAGCGATCGGCCACAATCACAGGGCGTCCTAAGGCACTTTGAACCGCCGATTTAAAAGAATGGCTCATGTCCATGATCACCACCTGAACCTGGTCCCCATACTTTTGAAGATAGTGTTTAATCGTATTCTTATAGCGATTAGGCAGGATATCTAAGGGCTTTTTGGTGATTCCATCGGCAATGATGAGCTGGTATTTTCCTTCTCGTGTATCTCCTTTATACTCATCAATGGCAATCACAGAAGGCAGCTTTTCCACAGAACGTATTTCACTCCGGGCCAAACGGTCAAACCGGCGGACAATAGTAGAAGACGAAGAACCGTAGGTTTCCCCCGTTTCTTTAAAGGTCTTTCCTTTAATCGCCCGTATGCCCACGGCCTGATTCCATTCAATAGATGTACGCTGGTAACGCTGTACGAACGGGTTTTGTTCCGAAAAACGCTTCCCGCATGCACAGACATACCTTCTGCGTTTGTAGAATAAATCCGTCTTCCTCTCAAACCACTTTAATTGCTTAACCTTTTGGATCCGGTAGTCGTGAACACGGGAGGTGGGAGCTCCGCAGTCAGGGCACTGCTGGAGGCTGCGTTCCATCTCCACATATACCCTCATCGTTTCCTCCACCTGCTCTACTTTTAAAATGGTAACCCCTTTTAAACCGGGAATATTCATGGTAAAATTCATATGCACGCAACTCCATTCTCTACTTGTTTCTAGTCAACTCAAGTATAAAAGAATTGGATGTTTGCGTGTATTTTTTATGCGAACAATTGTATGGATACCCCAACAAATAGTATAGAGCCAAAAAAATGGCTGCATACAACCTAGGATGTATGCAGCCAAAGACCTGTTTATTTAACTATATTTAGATCGGATGAATCTATTTTTTATAATCTATTAAATAATCGATCAGCCGTTATGATACTTGTACATCCAAAGGATACCGGACTTTAAAAGACGGGCGACCCTTCCGGTGATTGGGCGGTTGGCAACAAGTCCAAATCCTTGTTTTTTTCCTAATGAACCAAGCGTTCCCTTTAATTTCATTGGAGGGAAACTTTCAGGAATCGGCTCATTTGCCCATCTCTTGACGAGAACTTGGACGATTTGTTCCGCCTGTGCTTCAGCAAGCTGAGCGCTAGGTGCATGCGGAAGGCTCGCACAGTCTCCGACTACAAATACACTGTCATCGGATGGAAGGAAATGCTGAGGAGTCAATACAGCCCGTCCTTGACGATCTTTTTCTATCTCCAAATCCCTGATGATTTTGCTTGGCTGAATGCCTGCAGTCCATACAATGACATCACTGTGGACTGGTTCGTCGCCATTGTATAATATATTCGGTTCAACTTTCGTGATATTAGAATGGTGAACCACTTCAATTGTATGTTTATCAAACCAAGATTCTACAAACATACTTAGCCGTTCTGGGAAAGCAGATAAAATATGAGGGCCGCGGTCAAATAATTTTACTTTTAAATCGGTACGGCTTTCAATCAGTTCGCTGGCCAATTCGACGCCGCTCAATCCGCCGCCTACAATGGAAACGGTTGCTCCGGCTCCTAAGTTATTTAAGGCTGAATAGGTCCTGCGGGATTTATCAATCGTCTGGATGCTGTATGTGAATTGATCAGCACCAGGAATATTGTGATATTTGTCTTCGCAGCCGAGACCGATTACCAGGTCATCGTATTGTACGGGTTCCTGGTCTTCAATGATCACTTGTTTATTTTTCAAATCAATGGAAGCAACCTCTCCATAGACATTTTTTACTCGAGGATGTTCTGGAAAAGCTACACGGATTTCGTGGTCAGAAATAGTACCCGCTGCAAGAGCGTAATATTCTGTTTTTAAACAGTGGTATGGATTGCGGTCGACAAGTGTAATGGATACATTCTCGGGAAGCTGATGAGGAAGCAGTCTTTGAAGGATACGCATCCCACCGTACCCGCCTCCGAGTATGACTAAATTTTTCATATGAAAATCCCCTTTGTTTGATTTCTTGAATTTGTTAAATATTTCACTTTTGATTATAGAGCAGGCCATCGGGAATACCGAAAGGCCTTTCATAAAAAAGTAAAATAATAAATCCACCCTTAAACCCAATAAACTAAAAAAACTTTTTATCGTTTTAAATACCCCACAAAAGTATAACGAAACTACACCAAAATCACAACTGGATTTAAAAAAATCAGCCATTTTTTATGCTGTTAGGTTGATTTGTTTAAAGGAAAAAGGTATGATGTAAAGTTAATTATTGTGAGGTGATTAGATGAAGCCGCTAATTGAATTTTGTGTAAGCAATCTTGCAAGCGGGGCATTAGAGGCCATGTTAGCTCTGGAAAAGGATCCGAACCTCGATATTATTGAATACGACTGCCTAAGCTATTGCGGTAAGTGTGCCAGTCATATGTATGCCTTAGTGAATGGTGATATGGTGACGGCTGACAGTGCAGATGAACTGGTTCAGAATATTTATAAACACCTGGAAGAAAATCCAATGTTTTAATAAGAGGAAAAAGGCCTGCCGGGAGCGGATCCTGACAGACTTTCGAATTTCAAGCCGGAAAATTGAGCAGAATCAATTTGATGGTATATAATATAAGTATGTAATCCCATTTAAATGGAAGGAAGGTTATACTTATGAGTGAATTGGTGAATATTACTGAAGCGGCCGCTTTTCAAATAAAAGAAATGATGAAACACAATGGCGAAGAAGGATCTTATTTAAGAGTTGCTATAAAAGGCGGCGGATGCAGCGGACTTTCTTACGGCATGGCATTTGAGCAGGAAGCAACTGAAAAAGACGAAAAGCTTGAGCAATTTGGAATTAATATCCTTGTTGATCAAGAAGATGGAAAAATTCTGAATGGGACAACCATCGATTATAAACAATCCATGATGGGCGGCGGATTTACGATTGACAATCCAAATGCGATTGCATCATGCGGCTGCGGATCTTCTTTCAGAACAGCGAAGAACGCAGGAACACCGGAAAATTGCTGAGATTTGTTTCCCAGTGTGTTAAGTATGAAAGAATAGGCCTTCTCAATAGTCTATGTCTAAAACATAACTATTGAGGAGGTTTTTTTATGGGCGGGATAAGCATAGGAGGCTAACAGAAAATCTATATCCAATGTATTGGAAGGTTACAAGGAGAGGTGCAAGGATGAAGTTTGATGAGTTTTCAATTGGACAGGTGTTTAAAACAAAGTCTTACAAATTAACAAAAGAAGAGGTTATGAGATTTGCAGGTGAATTTGATCCTCAATATATGCACATAGATGAGGAAAGAGCTCAACAGGGGAGATTTCATGGAATCATTGCTTCCGGCATCCATACAATCAGTCTGTCATTTAAACTTTGGATTGAAATGGGTATGTATGGCGAAGAAGTCATTGCTGGAACAGGAATGAACAACATAAAGTTCATAAAGCCTGTATATCCAGGTGATGAATTGCGTACGGTGGCTCAGGTTATGGATAAGAAAGAGAAAAATCCAGAAGCAGGCATTATCACGGTAGTATTATCCACTTATAATGATAAGGAAGAAAAAGTATTTACAGGGGAGCTATCAGTCTTGGTAAAGCGATGAGCTCCAATGCCTCTATCATTTTTTAAGGGAATGCATGTGGGTGAGAGAGGTTTGTTTCCGAATGACAGCGCCATTTCCAGTCATGAACTGCATAGGCTGATCAATATACATAGCAGTGAAGATGAAAAAAGGTTCAGAATAAAATCATTCTGAACCTTTCTGCGGGATTTATTTATCAAACATAGAGGAACTGTGAAGCGGCTGTACCCTTGCTTTTGGATCAATGAACTGCTTAGCGTGATTAACAGCTGTCGGAGCTTCCCCGAATCCGCTCGCAATAAGTTTTACCTTCCCATCATAAGTGGCAATGTCTCCGGCAGCATATATTCCGGGGATGTTCGTTTCCATTTTTGAATTGACGACAATATTGTTTTTCTGAATGTCCAATCCCCATTCTTTAATGGGGCCGAGAGAAGAAATAAATCCATAATTGACAATGACTTCATCAGCCTCAATGGATTCTGTAGCGTCTCCATTTGTTTCTTTGATAATAACCTGGCTGATATTATCTTCGCTTCCTACAAACTCTGAAGGCAAGTATGGAGTTTTAATTTCAACTTTTGAATTCCTTAAATTTTCTACACTGTGCTCATGTGCCCTGAATTTATCCCGCCGGTGAATAATGGTTACTTTTTCAGCGACAGGTTCAAGCATCAGTGCCCAGTCTACCGCTGAATCGCCGCCTCCGAAGACGACCACTTTTTTTCCGGCAAAATGATTCATATTATTTATAAAGTAATGAAGGTTGCCTTGTTCATATTTCTCCGCATCTTCTATTTCAATTCTTCGCGGCTGGAATGCTCCATTTCCTGCTGTAATAATGATCGTCTTCGTATAATGGACTTCTTTGTCAGTCGTCAATTTAAAGATGCCGTCTTCTTGTTTTTCGACGTCTTGTACGGATTGTTCAAGTACAACTGTCTGGTCAAACCGTTCCATTTGTTCTTTTAAATTATTGACTAAATCCTGGGCCAGTACCTTAGGGAACCCTGCTACATCATAGATGTATTTTTCAGGATATAATGCGGATAATTGACCGCCTAACTGCGGGAGACTTTCAATAATTTTAACAGAGGCCTGGCGCATTCCTCCATAAAAAGCCGTGAACAGACCAACGGGCCCTCCACCGATAATGGTAATGTCATATACTGTTTCGTCTGCTTTCAACGTGATCCCTCCAATAACATTTTTCAGGAACTTATTCTGTTTATTTTACCATAGTAGCGAGAAAAAACACGCGAGAAGCCTGCTTGAAAAAGGAAAAGGAAAGAAAACTGCTCTAAAGCGGAGAGGATAGTTGGTTTTCGTTCATAAAGCAGAATTTTATCAACATTAGAAAGGTAAATTCGATGTAAAGTCTTGAAAAAACGGCTGGGAAATCATAGTATTTATATGAAAGAAACGGAAGTTATCTGGAATAATGTACGAATTATCCAGGGTTTAATCGTGAAAGAATTCACATACTTATAGAATTCTTTATTATTATGGATGATAACAGTAGGATAGATAAAAATTTGATTATGGAGAAAGAGAGTCCATAAGGAAAAATAGAAAAGGGGTTGAACGTAATGAAAAAGCCTAAAATTGTTGTGTTAGGAGCTGGATATGGCGGGCTGATGACTGTCACTCGTCTGCAAAAGTCATTGGGCAGGGATGAGGCAGACATTGTATTAATCAATAAACATGATTATCACTATGAAACAACTTGGCTTCATGAAGCCTCAGCCGGAACATTGCATCATGACCGTGTCCGTTATCCAATTGCCAGCGTGATTGATAAAGGCAAGGTGGAGTTTATCCAAGATGCCGTTTTAGAAATAAAGGCGGATGAAAAAAAGGTTCTGTTAGAAAAGGGAGATATGGAGTATGATTTTCTGGTCATTGCGCTTGGTCCAGAAGCAGAAACTTTTGGCATTGAAGGGTTAAAGGAGTATGCTTTTACCATTTCAAACGTGAATGCTGCCCGGCAGATCAGAGAGCATATCGAATATCAGTTTGCAACATATAATGCGGAAACAGAACAAAATGAGGACCGCTTAGCCATTGTAGTGGGAGGAGCTGGATTTACCGGAATTGAGTTTCTTGGGGAATTGACGAATCGTATACCTGAACTTTGCAAGGAATATGATATAGACCCTAAGAAAGTCCGTATATACTGTGTAGAAGCTGCACCGGCTGTTCTTCCTGGATTTGATCCTGAGTTAGTGGAATATGCGGTTTCCCTCCTTGAAAGAAAAGGGGTCGAATTTCTGATAGGAACACCCATCAAAGGGGCAAATCCTGACGGCATTATTGTTGGGAAAGGTGAAGAGGAAACAGAAGAAATCAAAGTAGGAACGATTATTTGGGCAGCGGGTGTCCGTGGGAGCTCGGTTATTGACAGATCCGGGTTCGATGCTATGCGGGGGCGCATCAAGGTTGATCCTGATTTGCGCGTTCCGGGCCGTGAGAATATTTTTGTTGCGGGAGATTGCTCGCTTGTCATCAATGAAGAAACGAATCGTCCGTTCCCGCCGACTGCACAAATTGCCATGCAGCAGGGCGAAGTGATTGCTAAGAATTTAACAAAACTGGTGAGAAAAGAGAACGGCCTTGAAACATTTGTTTTTGATAATAAAGGAACGGTTTGCTCACTTGGAGAAGATGATGCCATTGGAGTGGTTTTTGGAAAGAAAGTAACGGGGAAAAGGGCTTCATTTATGAAGAAAATGGTGGACAACAGGGCACTTTTGTTAATTGGAGGGGCCGGTTTAGTAGCGAAAAAAGGGAAGTTCAATATTTTATAAAATGTCATATTCAAATATTTGTCCTCTGACTGTAATGTCAGTGTTCAAAGAACCGTTCAGGGAATCCAGAGCGGTTTTTTAACTGTTGTTTAAAAAACATGGTCAATATTCTGCTTCAAAAACCGATATAGAACGTAGAGGTATGCGACTAAAGGAGGAAGGGAAATGAATGAAACAGCCAATCACCCTATGTTAGATGCTTTCGTGACAATAGCGCCATTGCTGAATGAACTTGTACCGGAAGATATTACAGTTGGGGTTTGCGATACAGAGAAATTTTTGCTAAGTGTTCCCGGAAAAACGTTCTCACTTGGAATTAAACCGGGTACGCCGCTTCAGCCCAATGATGCGATTACGGAAGCGATCAGAGCAGAAAAAACAGTTAAAATGCATGTGCCGGAAGAAGTTTTTGGTTTTCCGATTATCGCCAGCGCCGTGCCGATTGTAGATGAAAATCGAACAATCATCGGAGGGATAGGGATCGGAGCAAGCATGGAGCAATATAATATTTTATTCAGCGTTGCTTCCAAGCTGTCAGAGTCTGTCGAACAGGTGACAGCCGCAGTCGAGGACCTTGCAACCACTACATCTGTCCTCTCTGAAAATATGAATATGATTTCCCAGCAATCGAAAAGTGTTCTGGACAGTGTAGCGAGTATCGAGAATGTGGCCGGTGTAGTCCGGAAAATTTCTGACCATACAAATATTCTTGGACTGAATGCGGCAATTGAAGCTGCAAGAGCCGGGGAATTCGGAAAAGGCTTTTCGGTTGTTGCCAATGAAATCAGGAAGCTGGCTAATGACTCTAAGAGCCAGACAGAAATCATTAGTAAAGCAGTTTTTGATATTGATCAGCTGATTTCCAAGCTTAATTCTTCTATCTCTGCTATCAATGGGGAAACAGCCAATCAGTCTGCTGTCAGTGAAGAATTAACAGCTACCATGCTGGAAATCAGCAATCATGCCAAAGAGCTGGCAGTTATTGCCGAAAAATCTTTAAAAGGCGAAACAAATGAATAAATATGCTGAAGATGCTTTGTCTGTACTTCGGAAAAGCATTCCGGGAACGGGTATCCATACAGCATAGTAAAATAACATCAAATTTCTCCGTGAATTTGATGTTATTATTTTTGTTCAGCGGGTCTGCACCCCTGTTGATATATTTGGAAAAAATGGATAATGTTCGTTGACTAGTCTGATTTCATTTTAGTAAACTAGTATTGCAAGGGCAAAGGAGGGGGAAACAGATGCCATTACCAGTGCTGGTCATATCCATCGTTTTATTCTTCATTTTATTTTTTGGGATAGGCTTTTTGTTGAATATGCTCTTTCGGTCCTCATGGATTATGGTCATCTTATTTCCTATTGCAGCGATTTTGGTTGTTAATCAGTCCAAGTTAATCGAATATATTAGAACACCCAGTGATTCGTTCAGTCAGCTAGGCAGCCGTTTCACAGCCTTACATACAGCTGATATTTTAATTCTTTCCAGCGGCCTGGTAGGGGCGGTGCTGGCTGGCATTGTCATCAAAACGCTTAGAAATAAGGGATATCAAATGTTCTAGAAGTAAGCAGGCCTTGGATGAAGGGGTCTGTTTTTTTATTCTGAATTCTCTTTTATGAATACTTTTCATTCAATAGGGAAAGTATTATTCATGAGAGGAGTGGAATAACTTTTGACGAGCTTTCAGAGCAGCTTATGGACAAAAATGATCTTATTTTTATTATTTTTATTAGCAATGCTGACAACAGTTACTTACATAACGGGATTTTCAATCATCCCTGAATTAGAAAATAAGGAAGTCAGTTCAGTAGATTTTGAGCCTGTTGAGAAAATTCATCATCCGCTTTCAGGTCTTCTGGCAAGTGAGTTTATAGAACAGGAAAAAAGTTTAGAGGAGTATGAAGATTTTTCAAAGTATCCAACTCAAAAAGTATTAGCAACGGGTTATACGGCAGGGCACGAATCTACAGGAAAAAAACCTGGCCATCCTTCATATGGAATTACCTATTCAGGTGTAAAGGTGAAAAGGGATTTATATTCCACTGTGGCAGCTGATTTAAATGTATTTCCTGTTGGGACGGTCCTGTTTATCCCTGGGTACGGATATGGAGTAGTAGCGGATAAAGGCAGTGCTATAAAGGGTAATCATCTCGATTTATATTATCAGACCGTTGATGATGTGTATAATGATTGGGGAAAAAAGACACTGGATGTATACATAGTGAAAAAAGGGGATGGAACCCTGACGGAAGAAGAATTACAGGCACTGAATGAAAAAGAAGATATGCAAGTTTTCCGCAGACAGATTGAGGGACGGAGTTCTAAATGATCATTTCATATGGGGCTGCATTAATGGGCAGATAGCCGTTTTGCCTGCGAGAGAGACCTGAACCTGGTATATGACCTTGTTCAGGTCTTTTTATTTGCAAGGCATTAGGGGATTCAAAAAGTCATTCTCTTTACTGTATGAAAAGCATCAGGATGAAGAAGCGCTGCCAGCTTCTCCAGTCCCTTTAAAAGCCGGGGGGAAGGCCGGCAATACAGCGGTTCCTCCATAATGTGAATATTTCCCTCTTTAACGGCTTTTATTTCATTCCAATGAGGCCGCTTCAAGATGAGGTCTGGTTTGATTTTGCTGAGGGGCACTCCGACCCAAGCCAGGCAAATATGGTCTGGGTTGCGTTTTCGTATGTCATTCTGGTCAATTTGAATACTGGCCAAATCAATATCTTCCAGTATATTTCTGGCTCCGGCAAGCCGGCTTATCTCGGAAAGCCAATTAACGCCTCCCGGGCTGAATAGCGGGTTTGGCCACCATTCCCAGTACAGGGAAGGTTTCTCTTTGACGGTATCGGCAATCGTTTGATACGACATGATCACAGAACGGAAATGATCGGCGCATTGTTCTCCTTTCTGCCGCTGTCCGACTGCCTCGCCTAATATAATAAGATCACCGGCAATATCTTCAAGCGACTGGGGATTGAGGACGATGTGGGGAATTCCCCGCACCTTCAATGCCTCGATATTTTTTTCCATTCCTGGCACGCTTAAAGAGGCGATGACTAAATCAGGCTGCAACGCCTCCACGGCATCCATATTGATGGATAAATCTGGGCCAACCTTCGGGAGGGATTGGACAGATTCTGGCCAGTCCGAATAATCATCAATTGCGATCAGCTGATCTTCAATCCCTAAGTATGCACATAATTCCGTATTGCTCGGACAGATAGATATAAGTTTCATTGTAACCCTACCCTTCAAAGACAAAAAAATGGAGGCAGAGAGCGATGAATATTCCGGTCAGTGCCCCGAAAAATACTTCGATCGGTTTATGGCCTAACAGTTCCTTAAGCTGTTTTTGTTTTTGCTCTTCTTCTTTTTTCTGCCAGTTTTTAGCCTGCTCTACAAAAAGGTTAAAATCAATGACCAATTGATTTAAAACAGCGGCCTGTTCACCTGCCTGGCGTCTGACGCCGGTGGCATCAAACATCGTGATGACAGCAAAAATGGTCGCAACTGCAAAGATGGGTGAATCCAATCCTGTTTCGAGACCGACTCCGGTAGCCAAAGCTGTGACAGCTGCTGAATGAGAGCTTGGCATGCCCCCGGTGGATGTCAGCAGGGACCAGTCCAGCTTGCGCAGAGCAATGAAATGAATAGGGACTTTAACAAATTGAGCAAAGAAGATGGCAGCCAATGCTGCTATTAAAGGAAAATTAAATAAAAGTTCCAAAAGTTCGCCTACTTTCTCCAAAAATATCGGTTGAATGTAATACTTCCATTCCTGATCCATAATTCCTGCCTGGATTTCAAAAGGAAGCTATACTTTCTTTTTCTCCATTTTTCCCTACTCTAAACAATTGGAGGCCTTTCTGCTCGCTATGATTCGTATTTATAGAAAGTATCGACTATAATGAAAGGGAAAATAAGGAGTGATGGCGATGTATACAGTTAGCAAAGAATTTAATTTGGATACGATTGCAGAATGTATGGTAGTAGGTGTTTTTGATAAACCGGCTCCATTCACCGGAGTGATTCAAACAGCTGACGAGAAAATGGACGGACAGTTGACTGAATTATTTAAAGCGGGAGATATCCAAGGAAAGAAAAAATCGATTGTGAAAGTACATACCCTTGGAAAATTAGGAATAAAACGGCTCGTTTTTGTCGGTTTGGGGAAAGAGAAGGAATTGACATTCGAAACGATTCGGGAGGCCTTCGGAAAGGCTGCCAAAGCAGTTAAAGAGATGCGGCTGACAAAACTTCTGCTTGCGCTTGATTCATTTGTAACAGAAAAAGTCGAGGAATTGGATGCTTCTCATGCTTTTGCAGAAGGGTTTGAATTGGCAGCTTATCAATTTACCGGCTATAAACAGAAAACGAATCTGGCTGATAAAACGATCGAGGAATTTGCAATTGTAACTGAATATGATCAGGAAGAGATCCTTGCTTCTCTTAAAGTCGGCCGGGTATTCGGCAAAGCGGTCAATTCAGCCAGAACCCTTGTGAATACACCGGGGAATTTACTTACTTCTACTGATATGGCAGACTATGCGATTCAATTGGCAGAACGATATGGTTTTGAAGCGGAAATTCTTGAAAAAGAAGATATGCTAAAGCTGGGCATGGGAGCACTGCTTGCTGTAAATCAAGGATCTTCAGAACCGCCCAAAATGATTACTCTGAAATATCAGGGCAAGGATGAATGGAAAGATGTTATCGGCCTGGTTGGTAAAGGTATTACTTTTGATACAGGCGGATATTCGATTAAAACGAAATCCGGGATTGTTGGTATGAAGACAGATATGGGAGGTGCCGCAGCTGTGCTTGGAGCCATGGAAATCATTGGTGAAATTCAGCCGGAGCAAAATGTCGTAGCGGTTATTCCTTCTACAGACAATATGATCAGCGGCACGGCATTTAAACCGGATGATGTCATTACAGCCATGAGCGGAAAAACCATTGAAGTGCTTAATACAGATGCGGAAGGCAGGCTGGTGCTGGCAGATGCCGTTACATATGCGAAACAGCATGGGGCGGATTATCTTGTCGATGTCGCCACATTAACAGGGGGCGTCATTACAGCGTTAGGAAACGACATGACCGGTGCGATGACAAATGACGAAGAATGGTTCGAGGAAGTTCTGCAGGCGTCCTATGAAGCAGGAGAACCAATGTGGAGACTGCCGATCACGGAAAAGGATAAAGAACGTGTGCGGAACAGCAAGATTGCGGATTTAAATAATTCGCCAGGAAGTGCCGGGCATGCCATCATGGGAGGAGCCTTCATTGGCGAATTTGCCGAGAAGACGCCATGGGTGCATCTTGATATTGCAGGAACCTCTGTTGCATCCCAAAGCTCTGATTTGGGTCCTTCAGGAGCAACCGGTGTTATGGCAAGGACACTTGCCTTGGCTGTTGAAAGGTTTGGAACGGAAGAATAAAGCTATCGAAGACCGGAACCGGTTCAAATACCGGGCTCCGGTCGTCTTTATTATAAATAGTTAAAATTCATTCCATTTCAGACTGATAATCATACGCACATTATCTTTGGCCTGTGCACGAAAATCCATTCGAAGGCCATCAGGGGTGAAAGAAACATCCGGCACGGTTTTAATACCAGTTTTTCGCAGCATATTCGTCACTGTGTCTTTTTTTGAATCTTGTGCTGCTTCCATAACCCGCTTTGAAAAATCTTTGGAAGAAGCGAAAGTATTAATGACTTTTCTTATGTCATCTAAAAGAACTTGAGCCGATTTTGCTGCCTGAATCAGCAAATCGGGATTGGCCGCCGGCATCGGCCGGAAATGAAAATCGATTGACTGAAGGCTCCTCTTTTCTTCTGTGAAATGATAATGAAAAAAATCAGGAAGATTCTCCAAAAAATTATTCTCCCCTTCACAACTATTTTTACATTAAACTATGAGTAGATGCTGCTGAATATGCTGGATGAAATCGAGTATAGATCAGTATGAAGCAGCATATGCTGTTTCATTGACGTTTAAATTGTATAGTAATATACTTTTTCTTACATTTGATTCATGCGAGTCCATACTATAAAAATAAGGTGATTATATGAATATAACGGAACAAACGAAAGACCTTTTAATAGATAAAATGAACATGATTGAGACGGAGGCAGGAAAGAAACTGTGTCTTGTAGGTCCGGTAAAGCTTCCAGTTCAGCAAGGGGAGTTCTCTGCCGTATTCCAATGGTATACCTGGATGGAAGTCAGTGCGGATCTATCAAATGAAGAAGCCGTGCTTGAATCGCTTGCCTCTGCCAATTTAGCATTTGGGCAGCAGTCGTCTGTTCTTGTATTTGGTGATTTTAAAAAATCTGAACAGGCGCTGATCCGTATGCACAGTATCTGCCATACAGGGGACATTTTCGGAAGTAAGCGGTGTGATTGCGGATACCAGCTGCACCAATCGATGAAAATGATTGTGGAGCATGGAAGCGGAGCGCTATTCTATTTAGCCGACCATGAAGGGAGAGGCATCGGCCTGTTCTCTAAATCATTGGCTTATTTATTGCAGCAAGAGGGCTATGATACAGTCGAAGCTAACCAGGCATTAGGCTTTGAGGATGATACCCGTTCCTATGAGTATGCAATCGAGATTTTGCAGGTGCTTCGGAAAAAGCCCGTAACACTCATTACGAATAATCCGAAAAAGCTGGAGGCTCTGAAAAAGCATGGACTGACCGCAGACTCCCATATTCCATTATGGGGCGGACTTACAGATGATAACCGCTTTTATCTAGATACAAAGGTACAGAAATCCGGACATATTCCGCTTCCGGTATAAGGAGTGCTGTTCATGACAATGGATCAATATTATATGCAGATGGCGCTGGACTTAGCTTCCAGCGCGAAAGGCAAGACCAATCCTAATCCTGTTGTAGGAGCGGTGATTGTGAAAGACGGTGTGATAGCCGGTACAGGCATTCACAGGAAAGCGGGAGAACCCCATGCAGAAGTCCATGCATTCAGGATGGCAGGCGACTATGCAAAAGGTGCGACTCTATACGTGACATTAGAGCCTTGTTCCCATTATGGAAAGACTCCCCCTTGTGCCAACTTGGTGAAGGATTCAGGAGTGAGCCGGGTGGTGGTGGCAGCCCAGGATCCCAATCCTGAAGTGGCCGGCCGGGGAATTGAACTGATTCGGAATGCCGGGATTGAAGTGGAAGTCGGAATTCTGGAAGAAGAGGCAAAAAAGCTGAATGAAAGATTTATTCATAATATGCAGACAGGCAGTCCGTTCATCATTTCAAAATATGCGATGACTGCAGATGGAAAGATTGCAGCACATAATGGTCAGTCTAAATGGGTGACGGGGAAAGAGGCGCGTCATTCGGTCCATAGGCTGCGGAATGAAGTGGATGCTATTCTTGTAGGAATAGGAACGGTATTAGCGGATAATCCATCCTTGACCACGCGTCTTCCCGAGGGCAATGGCAAACACCCGATCCGTGTGATTATGGACAGGCGTTTGAGAATGCCGCTGCATGCCGCAGTCATGGATGCTTCAGATGCCAAGACATGGATTGTTACCGGAGAAAATGCTGACCCGGAAAAAGCGGAACTCCTTAGGCAAAAGGGAGCTGTTTTGATTCATGTCCCAGAAAAAGAGGGGGTTCTTGATTTGCATGCCGCTATGGAAAAGCTGTATGCGAACGGGATTACAGATATCTTGGTAGAAGGCGGAGCAGAAATAAATGCCTCTTTCCTTCGGGAAGGCCTTATTAATAAGTTTCTTATCTATATCGCACCTAAAATACTTGGCGGCCGGAATTCTTTATCTCCTTTCGCCGGCGCAGATGTTAATTCCATGGAGTCAGCAGCTGATCTGCATATTGAAAAAGTGGAGATGGTTGGCAAGGATCTTTGTATTACTGCCTATCCGGTAAAAGAATCTGAGGAGATCGGAAGTGATGAGGGATAATGAGATTCGGTTTTGATATTGATGATACATTAATCGATCTGCGCGGTCATGCTTTCGATTTATATAATAAGAAATTAAATAAATCTGTGGGAAAAGACGTTTTTCACGCTCTTAAAACGATTGAAATCCATGAAGCGTTTGGGTTGGATTCGAAGCAAGGCAGTGAAATGTGGCAAAGCCTTTCTGAAGAGATTTATTATACGGACTGTCCGGCCTTTGAGGGAGCTGTTGAGGCTCTCCAGAAGCTGCAACAGGATGGGCACGACATTTTTTATATTACGGCCCGAAAGGCTGAACATGCTGTCCGGACAAGAGAGTGGATGAAAAAGAATGGATTCCCTGTGAAGGACAGTCATTTTTATTGCGGGATGAAGGATGAAGAAAAGATTGAGATCATCCGCAATCTGAAGCTGGATTATTACTTCGATGATAAACCGGCTGTACTGAGCACACTGGGAGGATTAACGACAGCCATAATTGCCATCGACAATGGATATAACCAGATGATTGACCTTCCCAGATTGAGACGGTGGTCGGAATTAAAAACCTTAGTTACTGAAAATCAAAAGCAGAATACCCCCTAAGTAAGCCATTCTGAAATGGAATTTCATACAGCATAAGCCCCAAAATATCAAATTTCTCTGTGAGAAATTTGATATTTTTATGTCCAGGCCTATTTTGTTAAGAAGAGAAATAAAGCCCATTTCCATGATGATATATCCGCGCTTCCTATCTTGTTTAGAACAAGACCTTCCGCACTTATTAAATAAGGTGCACACAGCAAGAAAGCGCTTTTACTTTTTTAGAGCTGTATCTTCCTCATTTCCATTTAAACAATTATAATAAGGGCAGAAAGAGTGGAAATAGACGGAATTTATCTTCTAAGGAGAGACTGGAAAATGCCAAATAAAACCGTTGTAAAGTCCATGCAGGTTCTAAATCTTTTTCTGGATCATCCTAAGTTAACATTCAATCAGATGGTGGAGCATTCTGCTTTGCCTAAGACCTCATTGCATCGGATGGTACGTTCTTTGGAGGAAATGGGCTTCCTTGAAAAGAATAAGGATGGATTTTATTCACTTGGTTTGCTGTTTCTTCAATTTGGACAGCTAGTATCAAAACGGTTGGATATCAGGGAAATAGCTCTGCCGGTTATGAAAGAACTGAGGGATCAGGTAGAAGAAGCAGTCAATTTGCTGGTTAGAGAAAGAGATGAAGCCATTTATATTGAAAAGCTTGATACGTTGCAGCCGGTACGGCTTTATACTTCTGTAGGGAGAAGATCTCCTCTGTATGCAGGAGATTCAAGAATCCTTCTGGCCTATTTGGAAGATAATGAGTTAGAGTCTTACCTGAGCCGGGTGGATCTTGTACCGATTGGAATTGGCACGATTACAGACAAAAAGGAACTGAAAAGACGTCTGAGTGAAGCCAGGGACTTCGGATATTCCATCAGTCGTTCCGAACTTGAAAATTATACGGCATCCGTCAGTGCACCTGTTTTTAACAGTGATGGACAGGTTATTGCAGGCATCAGTATTGCCGGGATAGAAGCACGGTATCAAGAGGAGCGGCTTCCGAAATTAATCAGACAAGTGAAGGAAAGTGCAGAAAAGATTTCTAAAAGGATGGGCGGTGTACAAAGAAAGGACGGCGGGAGGAATGAAGAATGATAGTGGCACTGGATACATGTGATCGAAATATTGCTGAACAAATCCTTGCTGTTCAAACCCCTGCATATCAAGTGGAAGCAGAGCTCATCGGCTTCAATGAGATACCAGCTTTAAAAGATACGGTTGATACGATTGTTAACACGGAGGAAATTTTTATAGGATGGATGGCTGCGGGCAAATTGAAAGGAGTTTTATCTTACTTATACGGTGAAGGAGTATATCAGATTTGCAGATTGACTGTGCACCCTCAGTACTTCAGACAAGGTATTGCTTCTAATCTTTTATATCATTTTCTTCAAAGTCTAGAAGCAGGAAGCAGTGTATGGGTAAGTACAGGATCTTTAAATATTCCTGCAATTAATCTGTATAAGGGATGTGGCTTCCTGACACAAAAAGAAAGGTAAGCAGAGCCGGGGATTTTTATCACATGGATGAAAGTACAGCTTTAAATCCTTTTTGGATTCATCCATGTTATTCAAATAATAAGGTGGGGTTTTATTGGCACGCTGTACGAATTGTCATCATAAATGGAAAGTAAAAGATATTTGGTCTCTTGGGTTTTCAAAGTATGGAAAAGCATGTCCTGCATGCGGGACTAAACAATATATGTCCTCTGATACTCTGGCTGTCATGTCTTTAGGATCTATCAGTCTGTTATTTTTGATACTGGTACCTTTCATTATGAAAATAAGCGACAAGGATGAATCTTTAGTCAAACAGTAATACATGCGGGTCTTTCTTGTAACAATGAACAAGTATGGCGTGTAATTGGCCTCGATGATGATAGATATGTGCTGCGATTTCTAACAGCCATTCATATCTTGAATAGGCTGTCCCCCAATAAGCAGTAACAGTTTGCTGAAGTTCTGTTTCGGTGCACTGCATGTAGGTTTCTTTAAGCAGCTGATAATTTTCAAAGAGACTGTCCCTTATGGCATGTAAATGATCATATGAAACCGATGAATAAAATTGATTCATTTCTGCTTGAGTCGCTCCGTTTGCAATCAGAAGATCTGCTTTGCAAATCATCGCAATATGCTCCAATAATTCCCCTATAGAATGTTTATCGGGTGAGGGCCTTTTTTCCATATCCTCTTCGTTTAATTGGTCTATGATTTCGGCCGTACTATTTATGGCTATTTTAATTTGGTTTAATGCGCTTTTACAGTAAATGTTCATCGGTTCCTCCTTAATCTGCTGATTTCTGTTCCTTTTACATGATTATATACTAACTAAAGGCTTACGGTTATATTTCTGTCCAATATAAAGATACTAGAAAAAGGGTCCGCGGATCCTTTTTTTCTTGTTTTTAGAAGCAGAACGGGATGATGGAGTTTTTTGCTAATAAGTGAATGTCAGTTCCATATGGACTCCAGGTACCATTTTTGACAGTCTGTATCCAGTTTCAGGAAAAGGGTAAGAATAAAGACAATATTCTGATAAAACATTGTCGAAAAATAAAAATCGTGGTAGCCTATTATTTATAATCCAAAAAACGATTCTTCAATTCCGAATTTCGGAACTAAGGGGGCAGAGGCATGAAAAGAGTAGATATGAATTGTGATTTGGGAGAAAGCTACGGCGCGTATACAATAGGGAATGATGAAGAGATTTTAGACTATGTCACTTCTGCTAATATAGCGTGCGGCTTTCACGCGGGTGATCCTTCCATCATGCGAAAAACCGTAAAAACTGCTTTGGAAAAAGGGATTCAGATCGGGGCTCATCCAGGGCTTCCAGATTTAATTGGCTTCGGCAGAAGGAACATGAATATTACACCTCAGGAAGCCTATGACATGACAGTTTACCAAATAGGGGCTCTATATGGGTTTGTCCGTTCTGAAGGCGGCCGTATACAGCATGTAAAGCCCCATGGAGCGCTGTATAATATGGCGGCGAAGGATGCTGCTCTGGCCAAGGCCATTGCGGAGGCAGTCTATCGAATTGACTCTGCCTTGATTCTGTTTGGCCTGTCCAACAGTGAATTGATCAAGGCAGGCAAGGAAGCGGGTTTGCAGACAGCCAGTGAAGTATTTGCAGACCGTACATACCAGAAAGATGGTTCGTTGACATCCCGGAATGAAAAGGGAGCACTGATTCATAAAGATGAGGAAGCAGCTGCACAAGTGATCCGGATGGTGAAAGAGAACAAAGTTCTTTCACAGCAAGGCAGTGAAGTAGTATTGAAAGCAGATACGATTTGCATTCATGGAGATGGGGAGCATGCCCTGTCGTTTGCAAAAAATATTAAACAATCTCTTGAAGAGGCCGGAATATCGATAAAACCGATATCGGCGAAATTATAAAAAAGGAGCGGGAAACTATTGGAGAGAAAGCAGGACTCTAAAATAAGAATAAATTGGTCTTTATTGCTTGGTGCGGCCTTTTTGATGGCAACATCAGCAATCGGGCCTGGTTTTTTAACACAAACAACGGTATTTACCCAGAGTCTTGCAGCAAGCTTTGGATTTGTCATCCTGATTTCTATTATTCTTGATATATTTGCACAGACAAACGTTTGGCGGATTATTGCTGTATCCGAGAAACGCGGACAGGATATTGCCAATATGGTATTCCCGGGACTTGGATTTGTCATCGCCGGGCTGATCGTATTAGGAGGGCTTGCTTTTAATATCGGGAATATTGCAGGAGCAGGCTTAGGGCTGAATGTCATTTTAGGGGTATCCCCAAAAGTGGGTGCGGCAATCAGTGCGGTAATTGCCATCCTGATTTTTGTCGTAAAAGAAGCCGGAAAAGTAATGGACCGTGTTACTCAGATTGCCGGATTTGTCATGATTGCATTAATGGTTTTTGTTGCCTGGAAGACTTCTCCTCCAGTGGGGGAAGCCGTGGTGAAAACCTTTGCACCGGATACGATTGATATCATTGCGATCGTTACGTTAGTCGGAGGTACAGTAGGGGGATATATTACCTTTGCCGGCGGGCACAGACTGCTTGAAGCCGGAGTAAAGGGGAAGGCTGCTATTCCGGAAGTCACAAAGAGTTCTGTAACAGGGATTCTGATTACATCAATCATGCGGATTGCCTTATTTTTGGCAGCGCTTGGGGTGGTATCGCAAGGCCTTGCGATTAACCCAGATAACCCGCCCGCCTCTGTTTTTCAGCTTGCAGCAGGGAATGTCGGATACAAAATTTTTGGGATCATTATGTGGGCGGCTGCCCTTACTTCGGTAGTAGGAGCTGCTTATACCTCTGTGAGTTTTATTAAAACCTTCCATGAAAAATTGAATCGGAATTCGAACTGGATCACCATCGGTTTCATTTTATTTTCTTGTGTGGCTTTCCTTTTCATTGGACAGCCCGTAAAGGTTTTGGTGCTGGTAGGAGCTCTTAATGGACTTATCCTTCCGATTGCGTTAGGCACTTTATTGATAGCTGCTTATAAGAAAAGCATTGTCGGTGACTATAAACATCCTTTATGGCTATCTATTGGAGGAGTCCTGGTAGTCATCGCTATGGCCTTAATGGGGATCTATACAATCAGCAAACAGCTTCCGTTGTTATTTAGTTAAAATGATTTCTCTTTAAAGAAAGGAGGAGTAATAATGACAGCACGGCATACTTATGATATGACTCCTCTTGGTGATTCAGCGATTGTGGTGACCTTTGGTAAGGAAATCAATGAGGACACACTGAAAAGGATTAAGGGATTCATGAAATCTCTTGAGGATCATCCATTTGCAGGTTTCATAGAATGTGTTCCGGCTTTTCTGAATGTCACGGTTTTTTATGATCCGGTTCATGTCTATACAGAACGCAAAAAGAAACAGACAGGTGCTGAAACCCTTTATGAAACAGTACAGCAAACGCTGGAGACAAGGCTGAGCCGGGAGACTGAAGTGCATGAATTTAATTCCAGGACGATTGCCATACCTGTATGTTATGGAGGGAAGTATGGCCCTGATTTGGGGGATGTGGCCAGGCATAATGGCTTAACAGCGGAAGAAGTGATTGAGATACATTCGCAAGGAAAGTATCTGGCCTATATGATTGGTTTCGCTCCAGGATTTCCATTCTTGGGAGGAATGTCTAAGAAGATTGCAGCTCCGCGCCGTTCTTCCCCGAGAAAATCGATTCCGGCAGGCTCTGTAGGCATTGCAGGCGAGCAGACAGGGGTTTACCCGATTTCCACACCGGGAGGATGGCAGCTGATCGGCAGAACTCCAACTGCCTTATTTTTGCCTGATGAGAACCCGCCAAGCCTTATACAGGCAGGAGACTATGTCGAATTTTATCCTATTACTCCCCGCCAATATGAAGAAGCCTTACAAAAGGGGGAGAAGGTATGAGCATGAAAATCCTCAAACCTGGGCTTTTGACAAGTGTCCAGGATCTGGGCAGAAGCGGATATCAGCAGCATGGCGTAATCGTCAGCGGCGCTATGGATTCTTTTTCGCTCAGAATGGCAAATATTCTGACGGGAAATCCGGAAAATCAGGCTGTGCTGGAAGTCACGCTGATCGGACCGGTCATTGAAATCGAAAAGGACTGTCTAATTTCCGTAACAGGAGGCGATTTATCCCCCGCTGTTGACGGCTGTGAGCTGCCTATGTGGAGACCGGTGTTTGTAAAAAAAGGTTCCATTCTTCAATTCGGCCTTTGCAAATCAGGCTGCAGAGCTTACATTGCGGTATCAGGCGGTTTTAAAATACCTGAAGTAATGGGAAGCAGAAGTACATACTTAAAAGCGGGAATAGGCGGATTTAAGGGAAGAGCTCTTCAAACAGGCGATCGGCTGAATGTCTATCCATCTGCTGCAGCTGACATATATATTGAAAGAATGCAGAAAGCGGGAAAGGCAGCAGCTGACTGGGCTGTTCGCTATTCGGAATTTCTGCCGATTGGTCACGAACCGGTGATTCGTGTGACTGAAGGCAGACAATTCAAGGATTTTACGGAGGAGAGCACTCAGCTTTTTCAAAGCAGCAAATTTACCATATCCAATCAATCAGACCGAATGGGGTATCGGATTTCGGGTCCTGAGCTGAAACGGATAGATGAGAAGGAGCTTTTATCAGAGGCAGTGTCCTTTGGATCGATTCAGGTTCCTTCAGACGGCAATCCAATCATTCTGATGGCAGACAGGCAGACAACAGGGGGATACGCGAAAATTGCTCAAATTCTTTCGGCTGATCTGCCGTTAATTGGGCAGATGAGACCTGGCCAATCCATGCGGTTCGCTCTCTGCTCTTTGGAGGAGGCGGAACGTGTATTGATTGAACAGGAAAATAAGATAAGACTGCTTAAAGCAGCTATTTCTTTGAAACTGAAAGGATAAGAAACCCTTCATCATGGCCATGAGAGGACCTGAACTAACTATTTCTTCACACTTTCCTTTTATCGTTTGTTAAAATGGAAGAAAAGTATGATTAGAAGAGGTGTTTAGGATGGGAATGGTTAACAGGACGCTGCTTGATTCTCTTGGAATTAAAATTACTGAGCTGGAAAAGGGGAGAGTCGTTGGTACAATGCCTGTGGATGAAAGGACTTGGCAGCCGTTTGGACTTCTCCATGGAGGCGCATCGGTTGCTCTGGCAGAAACCGTTGCCAGTTTAGGCGGTTTTGAATTAATTGATCAGGAAAAACAGGCCTGTGTAGGAATCGAAATCAATGCAAATCACTTAAAAGGAAAACGCTCAGGTATAGTGACAGCAGAAGCAAATATCCTGCACAAGGGAAGAACGACAATGGTTTGGGATATCAAAATTAGGGATGAACAAAATCGATTGATCAGTGTGTCCCGCTGCACTCTTGCAGTGATTGATAAGCCGGAATAGCCTATACAAATAGAAAAAGGGGTTCAGAATGATGATTCTGAACCCCCTTTTTCTATTTGTACGCTAATCTTTTTCTTCTTTCTCCTTACTTAAATCATCTTCCACACTTCTGTCCCACATTTTCACCCCGGAATAATAGGCAGATCTGCTTAAAAGATGGCCTGCTACAGGGCTGGTCAGCAAAATAAAGAAGACGGCAAGCAGAACCCGCGAATTGAAGTGACCATGTTCGTAGTAAAAGTATAGGAAAGTACCGAGCAGGATGAACATGATTCCTAATGTAGTGCTTTTACTGGCTGCATGGTTGCGTGTATAAACATCAGGGAGCCGCAAAATACCGAAAGTGGCTACCAAGATTAAGAAAGTGCCAAGCAGAATAAGGATCATGGAGACAATTTTAAAGGTCTCGTTCACGTTCTATGATCTCTCCTTTCTCAAGAAACTTTGCAAAAGCAATGGTTCCAATGAAAGCTAGAATTCCGAGCAGGAGGATCGCTTCGAGAAAGGCATAAGTGTCCAGCACAATTGAGGTGAGTGCCACAATGGCGATTAAATTGATTCCAATTGTGTCGAGCGCTATGATTCGATCCTGCATAGAAGGACCTTTAACCAATCTGTATACCAAGCATAAAGTAGCAAGAGAGATGGCAATTAAAGCGATTTTTAAAATAAGATCAAACATTATCTGCTCACCTCCATAATAGCCTTTTCAAAGGAATTTTTGATACTGTCAATGACTTCTCTTTTTTCAGCAATGTCAACAGCATGAATATAGAGAATTTTATTATCTAAGGAAACATCTACTACAAGTGTCCCAGGAGTCAGGGTAATAAGATTAGCCAGGGTAGTGATTTCCCAGTCTTTAGTAAGCTCGGTTTCCAAAGCGAAAATCCCTGGGCGGATATCAAGTCTTGGTTTCAGGACAAGCTTAGTGACACTGATGTTAGATAAAATAAGCTCTTTGAAAAAAATGAGAATGAGCTTAATGATCGCAACAATTCTTCCTAAATAGAAGGGCTGATTGAAAAAATTTCTGCAGGCCAGCATGATTAAGAAACCTAAAATGTAGCCTACGGCAAACGTACTTAAATGATAATCACTTTTTAAGAACATCCAGATGAATGCAAGAAAAACATTCAATAATAATTGAAAGGACATATCATTACTCCTTTAATACGGCATCAATATAGATTTGCGGATCCAGCAGTGTATCAACGGCTTGGGAGATATAAGGGTAAACAGCTTCGGTTCCGACACCATAAATAACGGACAGTCCAGTCAGGGCGGCTGCCGGAATGAAAAGTGCCCAATCCTTTTCTTTCACCTGCAGCAGAGT
This sequence comes from Bacillus massiliglaciei, assembly GCF_900098925.1. Lineage (GTDB taxonomy): Bacteria > Bacillota > Bacilli > Bacillales > DSM-1321 > Peribacillus > Peribacillus massiliglaciei. The sequence continues at coordinate 744,133 of NZ_LT622359.1, forward strand.
CTCTGAAGGTTTCCCCCAGAAGCCATACATGAATATTTTAAAGACAGAGTAAAGCACCATTAAACTTGATAACAAAATGACAGCAAATCCGATATAGGAATCTGCCTCAACAGCTCCCTGCAAGATCAGAAGCTTTCCGGTGAAGCCGCTGAAGGGAGGAATTCCAGCCAGTGAGATGGCGGCTATGAAATAGGTCCACGCAAGATAAGGATTTTGCTGTATAAGACCGCCCATTTTCCGGAGGTCGGCTGTACCGCTTGCTTTAATCATCATTCCGATCAGAAGGAAGAGTGCCGCTTTGATCAGCATATCATGAATGATGTAAAAGATGGCGCCGCCTATAGCTGCCTCATTCATCAGTGAGATACCGTAGGTAATGACACCCACAGCAATGACAATGTTATAGAGGATGATTTTCTTTACATCCCAATAAGCAAGGGCGCCGATAACTCCGGCGATGATAGTCAAGATGGAAAGCCCCATTAATAGTTGGTGTGTAAAGCCCTGATCATGATAAAAGATAACGGTATACGTTCGGAAGATGGCATAGATCCCGACTTTTGTAAGCAACGCTCCGAATAAAGCAATGACGGGAATAGGCGGTACATAATAAGAGCCTGGCAGCCAGAAGAATAAAGGAAAAATAGCTCCCTTCAAGCCAAATACAATAAGCAGGCAGACCGCTATCACAGAAAATATTCCTGGCTGGCCGGCTTCTGCAATCCGCTGACTCAGCTGAGCCATATTCAAGGTACCGGCGGCTGAATACAGAAAGGCAACCGCAATAACAAAGAACGCAGATGAAAGGACATTGACGATTATGTATTTCAATGATTCTCTCAGCTGAGGTCTGGTTCCTCCCAGAACTAGGAGGACGTACGATGCCATCAGCATAACTTCGAAGAAAACAAACAGATTGAAGATATCGCCTGTTAAAAAGGCGCCGTTTACTCCGACAATCAAAAATTGAAGCATAGGATAATAGTAAAAGGATTCACGTTCTTTACCAATGGACCGGAATGAATAAAAAAGAATCGCAGTCACTATTAGATTGGTTGTTAATACTAGCAGTACAGCTAACATGTCGGCGACAATGACGATTCCAAAAGGTGCCGACCAGCTTCCTACTTCCAATGTCATAACGCCTAGATTATGAACTGAGTAGATGAGAACTCCTGAAATCCAAATTCCAATAAGAAATGAAATTGTGGAGAGAATTCTTTGAATTCGCGGCTGCTTAGAGAAAAATACTAGGATAATGCCTGTTAATAAAGGCCATAAAACAGGCATGAAGACTAAGTTACTCATGAGTATCGTTTCCTTTCAACTGCTCCATGTCATCTGTCCCCAGTTCTTGATACGTTCGATAGGCGAGAACCAGCAAAAACGAAGTGACGCCGAAGCTGATTACAATTGCAGTCAGTATTAATGCCTGCGGGAGGGGATCGGCGTATGAATTGGCTCCTTCACCTAAAAGCGGTACTGATCCGCCTTTCAATCCCCCCATGGTTAAAATAAGCAAATGAGCTCCGTGGCTTAATAGCGATGTACCTATAATAATGCGTAAGATACTTTTGGAAAGCATTAGATAGGTAGCGCACATAAACAAAATACCGATAACGGCTGCCATTACGATCTCCATTATTCATCATCATCTCCTATCGTTTGAATAATGGTCATTGTTACACCGACCACAACCAGATAGACCCCTAAATCGAACAGTACGGCAGAATGCAAGGAAGTATGGCCTAACAGCGGCAGATCAAAGTATCTGTAGGCGTGGGTCATTAAAGGAAGATCAAAAAATATTGAACTGGCCACTGTGCCGGCTGCGATAAACAGACCGACAGCCAGCACGATTTTATAATCAAAAGGAAGTATTCCAGCAACGGTTTTAATATCATAAGCCAATAATAGAAGCACAATCGCCGCTGAAGTCATCAGCCCGCCGACGAATCCGCCCCCGGGAGAATAATGTCCCCCAAAAAAGATGGAGACGGAGAAGAGCAGAATGATAAAAACAGCGACTTTCGTTACAGTTTGGAGAATTAAGTCATTCTTTCTCACAGTTATTTGTTCCCCCTTGTCAGCCTCAGTTTTATCATAGCGAAGATACCCAAGGCAGCGATTCCGAGAACGGCGATTTCAAACATTGTATCGAGACCGCGGAAATCAACAAGGATAACATTGACTACGTTTTTGCCGCCCGCTTCTTTGTATGCATTTTCCAAATAGAAACTGGAAATCGGAGCAAAAAATTTCTGGCTTTGGGCAGACAGGGCCACTAAAGCAACCACAAGACCGACGCCGATTGAAATGACAGCATTATTCAGCTTGAAGGTCATCCGTTCTTCTTTTCGGCTGGCGAGCTTTGGTAAATGATAAAAGCACAGAAGAAACAGTGCGACAGAAATCGTTTCAATAACGAGCTGAGTTAAGGCAAGATCCGGAGCTCGGAAAATGACGAAAAACAAAGCAACCGTATAACCGACTGCACCAAGAATAATGATGGACGTCAAACGGGATTTAGCAAATAAAATCGATATTGAACCAATAATCATAACCAAGGCCAAAATAATTTCATACACTCCGATTGGAGCCGTATTTTCCGTATTCATACGAAAAGCACCTTTGTGGTAAAGCGAAAAAGCCATCATCAAAATAAAGAATGCAAAAATATAGATTAAGTAAGAGCGGATGGAACCTTTCATGACAGCTTTCGCAATAAAACCGGATCCATTGTTTACCATTTTCAAGATGGAATCATATAATGCATTTAAAGAAAAACGTTCCGGAACGATATGGTAGATGCTGTTCCATCTAGACAGTGACAGATACAAAAGAATGCCCAGCACAATTACTCCGATGGTCATCCATACTTCGGTTCCAAAACCATGCCAGAACGAAATATGCACATGCAAGTGGTCTGCCGCAGGCTGGATGCTGGAAACAGCCGGCTCAATAAGCGTTGTTGACAAAATGTTCGGGAAGAGACCGAACGTGATAACGAGTGCTGCAAGCACTATGGGAGAAATAAGCATCCCGATCGGCGCTTCATGCGGTTCCTTCTCTAGCTTGTCCAGCTGCGCTTTCCCTGTAAAGGTTTTAAACAGCAGGATCATACTGTAAATAAAAGTGAAAATACTGGCAATCCAGGCTGCAGCAGGGAAGAGATAGCCCCACGTTTCCATATCAAATATGTTCAGGTTTACTACATTAACCATGCTGGTGAAAAACATTTCCTTACTAAGAAAACCATTAAATGGCGGAAGCCCGGCCATTGAGAAAGCACCGATAACCGTGATGGTAAAAGTAACGGGCAGATAGGTCATTAATCCGCCGAGCTTTCGTATATCCCTGGTTCCTGTTTCATGATCGATTATACCTGCGGCCATAAAGAGACTGCCTTTGAAGGTCGCATGGTTGATCAGATGAAAAACGGCTGCAACGGTTGCCGCCATATAAAGCTGGTCGTCCAGTCCATCATAATGGAGTGCGGCAGCCCCTAAGCCAAGCAGTGACATGATAAGTCCAAGCTGACTTACAGTTGAAAAGGCAAGAATTCCTTTCAAATCAGTTTGTTTAACAGCAAAGAAGGAACCCCAGCATAAGGTGAGAAGCCCGGCTATCGAAACAATCCAGAACCAGAGCTCTATTTGGGCAAAAATCGGACTGAGCCGGGCTACCAAATAGATTCCTGCCTTAACCATAGTAGCTGAGTGCAGGTAGGCACTTACCGGTGTAGGAGCTTCCATTGCATCTGGGAGCCAGATGTGGAAAGGAAATTGTGCCGATTTCGTGAAAGCACCAAGTAAGATAAGCAGCATGGCAGGAATGAATAATGAATGACTTGTCCATGATCCTGATTCCGCAATTAAGGCCCGGATGCTAAAGGTCCCGCCCATTAATCCCAGCATGACGAAACCACCGAGCATGCTTAAACCGCCAAATACAGTGATCAGCATGGACTTTTGGGCACCGTTTCTTGATTTCTCCCTTTCATTCCAATAGCCAATCAGCAAGAAAGAAGACAAACTGGTGAATTCCCAGAACATATAGAGAACAATCAGGTTATCAGAAAGGACGATTCCAAGCATGGCACCCATGAATAAGAGAAGGTACACATAAAATTGATTGAGTTTCTCTTTTTCTTTCGATAAATAGAAGATGGAATACAGGATAACAAGCGATCCAATTCCAGTTATCAATAAAGCGAATAAGAGCCCTAAACCGTCAATATAGAAATCAATGCCAATATCAAGAGTTGGGATCCAAGAAACATTTTCTCTTATCGAATCCCCCATGCTTGTTACAGAGATAAATTGAAAGAAATAAATAAAAAGTAAAACTGGCAGAACAAGGACAAACCATCCCGTATGTATTCGGCCGACCCTTTTGTATAACAAAGGCACTAGTATGGCCAGTATAAAGGGCGAAAAAATAGCCCAATGAAGTATAGACATAGACTCCCTCCTATTTTTTTTTGTTCCGATTGTTTATCCATATATTGTGTGCCTTTGGGAAGAAATTATGAAAACAACCAAGAATAAAGCAAGACCCGCTATTTTATTACCTGTATAGACAGCTCTCATTATTAAAGGCTTTATTTTGTAAACTTGGATGCAGCCTGAGCAAGAGGAGCCATCACTATTTCATGGATGCTTAGCTTTCTCTCTAAGATACTCCCTCCTTTTAGAGCAAAGTTATTTAAAAACATGCTCTCTTTACAGCCTTATTAAAAGTATAACGTATAAAAAAATAGTTTGCATGATTGGCAGGCCGCTAGATGGCCGCCCTTTTAAAATTTATTAAATAGGTAGAAACATAGCGATTTTTGTTTAAAATTTTTTTGTTTATTCATGAAAATAACCATTATTTTTGAAAAAAAACTTAATATTTATATTCTTTTATCTTCAGACGATAATATAACCATAAAGAATAAAAATGGAGTTTAGTGATGAAGAATACATATTTAATTGGTTATTTCCCTTTATTTTCTATATTGTTGTTCAGTCTTTCGTTTGCGATTTACGGTGAGTCACAGGTGCTTATATGGTTTGATAAATTAGGAGTTTATCAGGGCATGCTTGAGTTCTTTTCTGAAACAGGAATTAAAGTATCTTTATTAATCGTTTTCCTGCTGATTTTCTTTATGCTGTTTTCTGCTCTGAAGTTAATTTCAGATACGAATATTGAATTGTCTTTATTGTTTTTTTCAAAGGAATCAGAGGGGAAATCTTTAACGAGCTTCCGATTGGGAGCTGTCATTTATGTATTGGGCGGGGCTGTTTGTTTGATGAGTGCTGCCTCCATAATAGGGATGGTCTGTATCTTTCTTTTGACGAATTTGATTGCCTTTTTTTATTTTGTATATAAGGTGAGCGGCAGTCTTGGTCTGGCGGGGATTGTCGGGGTGATTTTCTTTCATATCTTCTTGTGGTCCGCTTTTCTGTCTATTGTAACGTATACAGCAGTTAAGCTATACAATGGTTTAATGGCAAGCTTGCCTATATAAAAACAGTCCGGCTTATGAAAGGAGGACTGTTTGAGGTGTATGTGCAGGAACAGTATTACTGATTTTCGCTTCAGGGGCTCGCTTTCCGCGGGCGGTCCCGGGAGCTTCCTCGCCGCGGGCTCCTGCGGGATCTCCCATGGACTCGCTAATACCGCAGGAGTCTCGCTCCTTCCGCTTCAACGATAAAAAGTCACAAATCTTCTATAGATCTCAACAAATTAGTGTTATGAAAGAGGAGAGCAGTATTACTGATTTTCGCTTCAGGGCTCGCTTTCCGCGGGCTCCTGCGGCTTTCAACAAAGTTAAAGGCTATAAAAAAAAGCAGAACCATAAATGAATGAATTCTGCTTGTAACCTCAGTATGAATAGCGAAGCTTTCTTTCCTTTGTCCTGCTTATTGCCGGCCGTTAGTGAGAGCAGGCATCTTCACTTTGCGGCCGCTTGGCTGATTTGTTTCCAGGCTGCCATATGCGGAGCGGAGGAGTATATGGACTGAAGGGTCGCTGGTGTGTCCTTTCCCATCCAGACTCCGGTTGTATAGTCTTCCGTTAAACCGACAAGCCAAATATCTTTAATGTCATTTGTTGTTCCCGTTTTTCCTCCAATATAGTCTGAAGAATAATAGGCTTTCTTGGCTGTTCCGGCGACCATTGTTTCATGGAGAAGCACTCTCATTTTGCTCACAGTGTCTTGACTCCAAACCCTCACAGGCTCTTCTTTCCATTCATAAATCGTTTTGCCTTTCCGGTCTGTGATTTTACGGATCGCATGGGCAGGCTGATATAAACCATTATCGAAAGAGGTGAAAGCATCTGTTAGCTCAAGGGGACTCATCCCATAGCGAAATCCCCCAATGCCGGCAGTCAGTCTGTAATCTTCTTCATCTACCATTTTAAATTGGAAAGGCTGAAGATAGCCAAAGCTGGTTTTAACTCCGGTCCGTTCCAGAAGCCGGATGGCAGGTGTATTATATGAGTTGGCAAATGCCTTTTTAAGTGATACCATGCCGTATACTCCGCCTCCATAGTTTTGGGGGCAGAATTCTTGTGTACAATAGCGCCCGCCGCTGACAAGCTGGGAAACAGGGGCTTCCGTTTTTTCAAAGTATGGGGCATAATCCAGCAGCGGCTTGATGGCTGAACCAGGCTGTCTATAGCTTTGGTAAGCACGGTTAAAAGAATTTTTTTTATAATCTTTTCCCCCAATCAAAGAGACAAGCTGGTGCGTATGATGCTGTATAACCACTGAAGCACCCTCAATATCTGAGTGCTGCAGCCTGCTCTGTATGGCTTGCTTGGCTGTTGTTTGAAGTCTGATATCCAGTGCAGTATGGATATTGACGCCAGAGTTTAATAGCTGGGAAACTTTATCATCCAGCTGCTTTTCAGCGAGATTCCTCTCTTGACTGTTCTTGGAAGCAAGCTGCTTGGATAGGCCCCCCTTCTGGGCGACCAGTTTTTTAAGCTCATAGTGAACATATGTCACATAATCTGGATATTCATCCTTCTTCTGCTGAAGCTGCAGCACGATTTTCTCTTTGACCAATTGCGAGTACTCTGATTTGGACAGCTTTCCTTCCTGCTGCATTTGCAAAAGAAGACGTTCTTGCCGCTTCTTGGTCAAATCAAAACGCTTTAATGGGTTATACAGTTCAGGGTTATTCGGAATAGCTGCAAGAAAAGCAAGTTCAGCAGGAGTTAATTCCTGGGTCTTCTTGCTAAAGTAAAACTGTGATGCTGCTTCGATTCCATAAACGCCATTTTGGAAATAAATAGTATTGATATAGAGACTGAGAATTTCCTGTTTGGACAAGACTCTCTCCAGTTGGTAAGCATAAAGCAGTTCAGACAGCTTCCGATTATATGTTTTTTCTGTATTTAGATAAATATTGCGGGCCAGCTGCTGTGTAATGGTACTGGCGCCCTGTTCAATGGAATCGCTTTGGGAATTGATAATCAATGCCCGGCTTACAGCTGATAGGTCGATTCCGGCATGGGAGTAGAATTTTCGGTCTTCACTGATGATGAATAGGTCTTTTAAGAAAGCAGGTATTTCCTGATCCTCAAGCATGATCCGCTTTTGTTCCAGGCTGATCTCGCTGATAACTTGTCCATTCCCGGCAAGGATCTGACTTGTTTCGGGAAGAGAGAGTGTGGAGGGAGATATTTTCTTATCCAATTGGTCATTCAGGCTGACTGACTGGGACCATTCCTTCAGGGTTAGATATATAAACACGGATAAAATGGGAATAAATGTGCCAATCATGAGGAAACCAAGAACCTTACGCATAGTCCAACTTCCTTACTAATATATTTTTAATATGTGTGAATACATTCTATGATAAAACTTTTGACATATGAACCTATCATAATTCAAAATCACATCCATATAAAGGAATATTTTCATGGTTAAAAGGTCCTTGTTTTTTAAAAAAGATGACTATGAATTTTAAATATTCTGTTATAATAAAAAGCACTTAATTAAAGATTTTCCAACATGAATTTAATCGAAATGGAGGGAGAAAGATGACAGAAGGACAGTATTTGTTCATTGATTTTGAATTTACGATGCCAGAAGGAAAAGCCAATCCGGCTGGTTTTTATCCTGAAATCATTGAAGTTGGCTATGTACTGGTCAAAGGCGAGACGGTGATCGAACAGTTTTCCTCCTTTGTTGCTCCATCGGCCTTTCCATCCTTGAGCGAGCGGTGTAAAAAATTTTTGAACATATCCCAAGCACAGGTTGAACAGGGAATACCGCTTGAAGAGCTTGTCGCCGTGCTGAGCAAACATGATCACAATGGCAAAACAGCGATCGTTACATGGGGAAATATGGATATGAAAGTTTTGAAGAAGAATTGTTATAAAGCCGGCTTGGAATTCCCGTTCAAAGGAAAGCAAATTGATTTGTGTATGGAATACAAACGCTTTTTTGGGGATCAAAATCAAACGGGCTTATGGAAAGCGGTACAGGCCTATGGGAAAGAGGGGACAGGCAAGCATCACCGGGCGCTTGATGATGCGCTGACCACCTATAATATATTCAAACTGGTGGAAAAGGATAAAAGCTATATGGAGAATTATGAACCGACTACTATTGGGGATCGGGTCGATTTATCAAAGGTGATGAACCAGCTGGTTCTATAAAAGCCAAATCATGATGGATGATTTGGCTTTTATCATGGAATTATTTAAAGTAATCTTTCTCTAATTCTTCGATTTGCCTGAGACTCATTTGGTTCCACTCTGTGTCCTCAGCCGTCAGTTTTCCTTTCATTTTTGCAACGGCAGCTTTCAATGATTCTTCGTATTCTGGTATCTCTTCTGTGTATGGTTTAACCATGTTTAGAGGGACGTTTGTTTGTTCTCGATAAGCCAGAGCACGTCTTTGATGAAACATGGATACATCCGTCTGTTTAGGATTGTGCAGATCTCCCTGCATGGGATGATTGATGACAGCGAGAATCTTCACCAGGTAGGCAGAAGGTTTGATGGCTGTTACTTCGCCGATATATTTCCCCGTTTTATAAAATGCCTGGACTGTTTGGCCGATTTGAATCGTTTCTTCTGACATATGTATTCCACCTTTCTATTTATGTCCATCATACATAAGCTTGCAGGAATTTTACAATAAACCAGCCTGATTTCCAAAAGATGATTTTTAAAGGGAAATCGTGTAAAGTGTCAAATGTAGGTTAACAATGATGAAGTAACAATTATGGTGAAAAGGAAAGGCAGGTTAGTCAAATGACAAATTATCCGCAATTATCGGCTGCAGTGGCTGAAAATGAAAAAGCTGTCATCATGCAGACAACAATGGGGGATATTCATATTAAATTGTTCCCTGAAATCGCTCCTAAAGCAGTAGAAAATTTTCTTACACATGCTGAAAATGGCTATTATGAAGGAATCATTTTCCACCGAGTCATTCAGGACTTTATGATTCAGGGCGGAGATCCTCAAGGAACCGGAATGGGAGGACAAAGCATTTGGGGAGCACCTTTTGAAGATGAATTCTCTATGCATGCTTTTAATCTAAGAGGTGCCCTTTCCATGGCAAACGCAGGCCCTGGAACAAATAGCAGCCAGTTCTTTATCGTACAGGCACCCCATGTTGATGTCCGGATGGGTGAACAAATGAAACAGGCTGGCTATCCTGAAGATATCATAAAAGCTTATATGGAAAAAGGCGGCACACCTTGGCTTGATCATAAACATACAGTATTCGGACAAGTAGTTGAGGGGCTGGACGTTGTTGATAAAATTGCTAATGCAGAAACAGCAGCTGGTGACAGACCCGCCGAGGATATTGTTATTAAAGGGATTAAATTGGTATAAGAAGAAGGAAGGCAATCGCCTTTCTTTTTTTATTGCCTGATTTTCTAGTCTCTTGTTATCTGAATTGTTATAATAATGGAAATGGCAAGTAAAAGGGGGGACGTGCTGAATATGGCTTATCAGGCTAATTTGGCTTTATTTCTATATTTTCCTGAAGATAAAACAGAGTATATTCCCGCCGCAATCACCTGCATCATCTTTCTGCTTGCTGCAGTGGTGACAATGAAGCTGATTATGAATTATTCAAAAAAAGAAGAGCAAAAAACCAAACTAATAGAAGAACAGATCAATAAAAGATACCGTCATCAAAGAAAAAAACGCCATGAATAAACTTCGATTGGATGTTTACAGCTTTATTAGCTAAAAACAATTTTCAAAGTCAGTAATCCAGATTAGGAAACAGTAGAGAGTCAGCATACTTTCAAAGCAGGCAAGACAGGAAACGCTTTCTGTATGCGCTTCCTTTTGAACTCTGCGATAAATGTATGCTTTTTAGAAAGGTTATATGGAAAACGGGGGAACCCATTGGATGAAAGCGAAACAGAACCGAAAACTATCACTTCGGCATAAAATCTTAGGGCTGGTCATGACATTAAGTCTGCTCCTGATCATATTGTTAACTGCTTTTTATGCTTATATGGAAAGTCAGCAAATCAAGGAAGATAAGGGGAGGCTTGCCTTAGAAATATCCAAAACCGTCTCTTTTATGCCGACTGTTATTCAAGCGTTTGACAGTGAGAACCCATCAGCTGAAATTCAGCCTCTTGCAGATAAAATCCGAAAGGAAACAGGAGCCGAATTTATTGTGGTTGGAAATCTGGATGGAGTTCGTTATTCACATCCGGATCAAACTCAAATTGGGAAAAAAATGATGGGCGGTGACAATGACCGGGCTTTTGCCGGTACTTATTATATATCTGAGGCTCAAGGATCGCTCGGTCTTTCCTTAAGAGGAAAATCTCCCATTTTTGATAAAGAAGGAAAGGTGATCGGCATCGTGTCGGCCGGATTTCTTGTGGAAAAGGTGAACGGCCAAATTATGAAGGATCTATCGAGAGAGCTTTTATTTTCAGCAGCAGCAGTTCTTCTTTCCTTCATCGGCAGTGCTCTTCTTGCGAGGAACATTAGAAAGGAAACAATGGGACTGGAACCGTATGAAATTGCCAATCTATATCTAGAGAAAAGAGCGGTACTGCATTCCGTAAAGGAAGGGATCATTTCTATTGACGCAGGAGGAATGATTACCAGTATGAATATGCCTGCTAAAAGACTGCTTGGCATTCATGAACGGGTGCGCAGTTTGAAGGTGGATGGCCTGTTTCCATCCGGTTTATTATATGAAGTATTGAAAACGGGGAATCAAAAGGCCGATCAGGAATTGGTTTGGAAAGATAAAACGATTATCGTAAACGGCACACCTATATATGGAGAAGGCAAGATCCAGGGGGTGGTTGCCTCCTTTCGGGATAAGACAGAGCTTGAACACATGGTGAATACCCTTTCTGAGGTAAGGATGCATTCAGAGGATTTAAGAGCTCAAAACCATGAATTTAAAAATAAACTGTATGTGCTTTCAGGACTGCTCCAGCTGGGGGAATATGAGGAAGCTATTTCCATGATTCAGCATGAAACGGAGGAACTGCAGCATATAAATGAAATTTTGTTTGAGCAGATAAGAGACCGAAAAATCCAAGCCATTTTATTAGGTAAATTCGGTAAGGCATCTGAGAAAAAAGTAAATTTTGAAATGGATGCCGAGAGTTTTTTAGAAGAGCTTCCCGCCCATATATCCATTAGCCAGCTTATCCTTATTCTTGGAAATCTGATTGACAATGCATTTGAGGCAGTAACAGAAAAAGAGGAGCCGCATGTCACATTTTTTGCAACAGATATCGGTGAAGACATCATTTTTGAGGTGAGTGATAATGGGCATGGAATATCTGATGAAGAGAAAAGCTCCATATTTCTAAAAGGATTCTCTTCCAGGGATAAAGAAAGTCCCAGTGGATATGGTCTCTTTAATGCAAATAAAGCTGTACGGGAACTGAAGGGCGTTATTGAAGTGCAAAGCTCTCAAAATGATGGGACAGTCTTTACCGTATATCTGCCGAAAAAGATGGGGAGGGGAATGGATGAAGAGAATCAGAGCAGTGATCGCTGAGGATGATTTTCGTGTGGCCGGCCTTCATGAGAAGTTTTTAGGAAGATTCGGGGAGATTGAAGTAGTAGCTAAATCACTGACAGCCAAGGAAACCTTGGAAGTGCTGGAAAAGGAAAGGGCTGATCTGCTGCTTTTAGATGTATATATGCCGGATGAGCTTGGATCTGATCTTCTTCCTGTTTTAAGAGAAAGGTTTGAAGAACTGGATATTATTATGATTACAGCGGCTGCTGATAAAAAGGTTCTTTCTAAAGCATTAGGATATGGAGTGGAAAATTTTTTGATTAAACCTGTATCCATCGAAACGTTCAATCAGGCTATACAGGATTATTTGAATAAGAAAAGGCTGTTGAGTTCTTCTAAAGAACTCAACCAGCAATTTGTGGATGATTTATTTAATCATGCTCCCAAAATGAAAGAAAGGGAGAAAGAGCTGCCGAAAGGAATTGATCCAATTACGTTGAAAAAGGTAATAAAGGTGTTGGAACAAACAGCGGGAGGCTTATCTGCCGAACAGGCAGGAGCCCTGATAGGAGCCTCGAGAACAACCGCCAGACGATACTTGGAATACCTGATATCTGTACAGTTATGCAAGGCAGAAGTAGAGTATGGAATCGGACGTCCTGAACGTAAATATATGAAAAGAACTTCTGTAGAGGCGTGAAGTAACACGCTTCTTTTTATGTGAACAAAATAAACAAAAGATGCAAAATGGTTTTTAAAACGTTTATTTTGAAAACGCTTACAAATACATTCAATTCATGTAAAATCCAAGTAACAGATTGAAATAGGAGGGATTTACATGCTCGCATTATTAGGTTTCTTAATGATTCTGGTATTCATGTTCCTGATTATGACCAAACGGCTTTCTGCCATGATTGCGCTGATTCTTGTTCCAGTGATTTTTGCCTTGATCGGGGGATTTGGGAGCGAAATGGGGCCGATGGCGCTGGAAGGCATCAAGAGTGTGGCACCGACCGGAATCATGATTTTATTTGCTATTCTGTATTTCGGAATTTTAATAGATGCGGGAGTTTTTGATCCAATCATTCAAACGATTCTTAAAATCGTGAAAGGGGATCCGATGAAAATCGCCATTGGCACGGCTGTACTAGCACTAATGATTTCTCTTGACGGAGACGGAACAACAACTTATATGATTACGATATCAGCCATGCTTCCTCTGTATAAACGGATTGGCATGAAACCGCTGATCCTCGCAGGAATTGCTGTTTCAGCTTCGGGAGTAATGAATCTGCTTCCATGGGGAGGACCGACAGCAAGAGCGATGACTGCTTTGAATCTGGAGATGTCAGATATTTTCACTCCAGTTATCCCGGCTATGATTGGCGGAGTGCTTTTTGTACTATTCATGTCCTACTGGATGGGCAGGAAAGAACGAAAACGCATTGGAATCATTACAGTCGATTTTTCTTCTTCTCCGCTTCAGGCAGCAACTGCAGAGGATGTGTACCTTAAGAGACCTAAACTGATTTACTTTAACTATGCCCTGACTCTTCTGCTTTTGGTCGCGCTTATTTCAGAATGGCTTCCGGCGGCAGCTCTTTTCATGATTGGGTTTGCGATTGCCATTACGGTTAATTATCCGCGGATGGAGGAGCAAAAAGAGAGAATTGCCAATTATGCCGATAATGCCTTGTCTGTCATTTCCATGATTTTCGCAGCGGGGATTTTTACAGGCATTCTTTCTGGCACAAAAATGGTTGATGCCATGGCCAATTCTATGATCACCCATATCCCGGATGCACTCGGAGTTCACTTCCCAGTCTTAACGGCTTTAATCAGTGCACCATTCACCTTTTTCATGTCGAATGATGCCTTCTATTATGGAGTGCTCCCATTGATTGCGAAAGCGGCAGCTGCTTACAATATTGATCCTGCTTTTATCGGGCGTGCCTCCTTACTGGGACTTCCGGTTCACTTGCTCAGTCCTCTTGTTCCATCTACCTATTTGCTGGTAGGAATGGTCGGAGCGGACTTTGGAGAGCTGCAGCGCACCTTTTTAAAATGGGCCTGCGGGTCGACCCTTGTCATGATTGCCGTAGTTGTTGTCCTTGGTATCATTCCTTTATAAATCTGCTTTAACTGAAAAGAATTCCCTATAGACCGCCACGTATATTAAAAATAGAATGGAGGTAACTTTCAGATTACGTTAAAAAGAGAGTTGGCTGAAGCGAAACACCTTGAGCGGAAATCAACACCCATTTTAGAAGATGGAAATATCAAATTCTCTGTGGAATTTGATATTTTTATTTTTGTCCTGGTTTCTATGTGCTTCGACGGAAAAAATTTGCATCTTTATTTAAGGTGAAAAATTTCCTATACTGTATACAGATAGAAATAGAATAGAAAGTTTAATAGGGGCGGGAATGTTATGCAAATAGTAGCGAAACAGAAGCTTGCATCAACAGAGGTGCACCGTTTTTTTGTCAGCCACTGGAATGGTTCAGAGAAGGTCAATTCACAGGGGATATACAATTACGCGGAACTGGATGGCTTCGCCGTGCTGAATGAACAAGGATTTATTATTGGGCTGGGGACCTATGTATTAAGAGATGATGAACTTGAAATCGTTACACTGGACAGTGACGAATGGCGGAAGGGGATAGGCACTTCTCTTCTGCATGTCATCGAAAATATTGCTTATGAGCAGGGATGTAAATCGATCAAGGTCGTTACAACGAATGATAATTTAGATGCTCTGAAATTTTTACAAAAACGGGGTTACTCGATGGATAAGATCGTGAAGGATGCTGTTGCGGAATCCAGAAAGATTAAACCGGAGATCCCTTATTACAGTCCTAACGGAATTCCGATTAAGGATGAAATGATATTAACTAAACAGCTGTAACAAAAGATGTAAAAATAAGAAGGGGGAAGTATATATTGTTTAAAAAAATGGCTTCAGATGTATTGGGATTAAGCGATATCGGCAGTGTCATCAAACCGGCTGATTATGACAAGGTGGACGCTGATGATTATATTATGCATGAAGATGAAGAAAAAATTTATTTCCTCATTAAATCCAAAACGGATGAATACTGTTTTACAAACCAAGCCTTTATCCATTTAGACGGAACGAGCGCTATAAGCAAAAAACGGACACTAAGAAGATATCATTACAGTAAGTACAGAATATCGGATGTATCCCTTGAAACAGCAGGAACGGTTGACCTCGATGCAGAAATTAAATTCAAAATCGGTGAAATGGATTTCTCTATTGATGTGCATAAGAAGTTCATTGAAGAGCTGAAGGATCTATTCAAGTCGCTTATTAAGATTGCTGAAATTTGTGAGGAGAACGAATTCTCCCTGCAATATGCCGAGAAAAGCATCCATCTTGCAGCGGATACTTTGAAATATATCAGGTCTGACGAACATAAGCTAGGCGGACAGCTGGCTGAATTAAACAGCGTGGCATTCGAATGGCTGATGGAAAGCCGTGAGAAGTATCATGTCAAAGATTTCGGTTATGTGTTTGAAAAATATATAAATAATTAAGGGTTTTCTGTGAGGCTCGGCCGGTAACACAGTCAAGCATAACTGAAACAGAAATCCCGTGCATTAAGCAAATAAAAATCAAATTGCTTTGTGGAATGGTAATGAACCCACAAAGTTAGAGTTTATATTATGCAGCTAAATTGGCTGGTTTAAGTTCGGTATTGCACTTGGACTTAAGCCAGTCAATTTTTGCTTGATCCGTATGTTTTTATAATAGTCTATGCACTCTTCCGGCATTAATTCTTCCATTTTACTCGTCCAATTAAGAAGGATTATTGACCCGCCTTTACTTTCTTTATGTATATTTCCCCATATTAAAAAATCCCCCAAAAGTTAGATTTTCTCTAACTTTTTGGGGGCAGTACCAAAACTTAGTTATTCAAATCATACAGTCCAGGGGCATGTTCATTCGGCATATCAGGCATTTCCGGAACGGGGTACCCTTTCGGCGGTTCTGTGACAGCCAGATCCCCACCATTTTGGCTCGGTGTTTTTCCATGGAAAATCTCGCCGATCCGCGTATCATCGAGTCTGAAATTGAACTGGGCATTATGGAAGCCCATATCCACATATTTCTGGCATTCAGGGTATTTATTTAAATCGTAATTTGGAATTGGAAATAATTTGCCCCAATCTACACCAAGAGTCTCCAGCGCTTTAGCAAACGCATTTTGATGGGCGTTATCCCGTACAATTAAAAAAGCGATTGTTTCGCGAAGCGCTTTATTTGAACTCATTTCATAAATCCTTGATTTCTGAAGAACGCCTGTGGATTCAAGAACCACATTATTCAGAAGATTGGCAGCGAGGTTGCCATGGTCATACACCCATGATCCATTCCAAGGATTTCCGCCTGCATCAACGGGGAGGGAAGACTTTGCCCCCATAATGAAATGGTGCGGATTTGCTCCTCCCTGAATAACGCCATCCAATGGAGCTCCGTCGGCAGCCTGGTTGCCCGGCATATCTCCGCCAGCTTCATTCAATAATTGATTAATGGTCGATTGGACGAGCTCAACATGGCTTAATTCTTCAAGAAACACCCCTCTGATTAAGTCGCGGTATGGTTTGGCTTTGCCGCGGAAATTAGCGCTTTGAAAGGAAAACTGCATCATTGTTCTCATTTCGCCAAACTGTCCTCCTAATGCTTCCTGAAGGACTTTTGCAGCATGAGGGTCTGGTTTATCAGGCACAATCATATTGATCAAGTCTTCTTTATAAAAATACATTGGTCACTCCCCCTTCTCTTTTTAATGTGCAAATAGTAGTCCCATCTTATTCTTTGTTGTTCTAGGCAGTAATTCCCTTCACTTAAAAGAATGACCTGGAGAGATACTAAGCAAATAATGAATAAGAAAGGATGCTGAATTATGCTTTCTGAAAAAAAGCTTAATGAATTCAAGGGACGTCTGTTAAATACGAAAGAGGAGCTGGACCGTGCTATAGGGGAAGGCGGAAACTTTGATTTGCTCCGCAGTCATTTTCATGATGCAACTGGAGATCTTTCGAGCTATGATAACCATCCGGGGGATGAAGGAACAGAATTGTATGAACGGGAAAAGGATATTGCTTTATATGAACATTATCAAAATGAAATCCGTGATATTAATAAAGCGCTGGAGGCCATGGATAATGGAACATATGGGAAGTGCAAGACATGCTCAGAAGAAATACCGGCTGAACGGCTGGAAATACTGCCGGCCACTTTGTATTGCAAAGAACATTCGCCTTCTGGAGAAGTCCCAAAAGATCGGCCAGTAGAAGAAGAGGTGCTGATGCCTCCATTCGGTAAGTTTGATATGGACGACAGAAAAGAAAATGTGGCTTTTGATGCAGAAGATTCCTGGCAGGATGTGGCCTTGTACGGTACATCAGAAAGCCCTTCTGATTTTGCCGATCCGCCTGCTGATTATGATGATATGTATGTAGAATCCCATGAAAATATAGGATATGTAGAGGATTATGAGAATTACGTTGGAGTGGATATCACCGGGAAAAATGTGACAGTTTATCCGACAAGCCAGCTGGCAGGCTATGAGGAAGCCTTGGATGAGGAAGGAATTATGACCTCGTTTGGTGACTTGCCGCCTTCAGAACGGGATCCTTATGTCGAAGAGAAGAAAGAATAAAATGACAACACCAGTCTGCGGAAAAGGAAGCCTTGTCTCGCAGGCTGGTGTTTTTCATAGTTAAGTAAATGCTTTTTTCAGCCGATTCAGTCCGTCCATCAGAACTTCACGCGGACAGCCGATATTCATTCGAACAAAGCCTTCTCCGCCTTGTCCATATTTATTTCCAGGTTCTAATCCCAATTTTCCCTTCTCAACCAGCAATCTTTGAATTTCTTTGTCATTGTGGCCCAATGTTCTGCAGTCAATCCATACTAAGTAAGATGCTTCAGGCTTGAATACATTTAGAGCAGGAATCTCCGTTTCGATAAAGGCCTGGGTAATCCGAACATTCTCTTCGATATACGTAAGCAGTTCGTTTAACCAATCAGCTCCTTCCCGATAAGCCGCTTCTAACGCTGTAATGGCAAATAAATTCAAGCCATGAAACCCGATGGCTCCTTGAACAGCAGAGATTTTTTTGCGCAGTTCGGGGTTGCTGACAACCATGAAAGAGGCCTGTAAACCAGCAATGTTAAAGGTTTTACTTGGAGCCATCAAAGTGATGGTCTGATTTTCAAGGTCCGGGTTGATGGAGGCCGCCGGTACATGTTTATGTCCTGGAAAATATAAATCAGCATGGATTTCATCACTGACAATCGTTACCTCATATTTTTTACACAGCTCGCCGATTTTCAAAAGTTCTTCCTTTGTCCAGACTCTTCCTCCAGGATTGTGCGGGCTGCATAATAAAAATAACTTGACCCCTTGCTTTAATTTATCTTCAAAAACCTTAAAATCAATCGAAAACTGATTGTTTTCCACGAGCAAGGGGCTGTTCACAACTTCTCTTCCGTTATTTTTAATCATGGTGAAGAAAGGAGTATAGACCGGCGACTGGAGCATGACTTTATCTCCTGGTTCTGTACAAGCCTGAATCACTGTGGCTATTCCTGTAACAACACCTGGACAAAACAGAATCGACTCATGCTGGACTTTCCATTGATGGCGGTAAAGGACCCAATCAGTAATCGCTTCCACTGCTTTATCTGAAAGAGACGTATACCCGAAAATCGGATGCTGGGCCCTGTTCAGCAAGGCCTCCTGGACACCTGGGGGAGAAGAAAAATCCATATCTGCGACCCACATTGGCAGAATATCTTCTGTCCCATAAATTGTCTTCAAGGCATCCCATTTGATTGCTCCTGTTTTTCTTCTTTCATAAAGTTCATCAAAAAATTGACTCAAGACACTCACCGCCATTTATAAATTTTTTGGAATTATGTTACTATGATAACATGTTCTTATAGAAGGTGATGATAACATGGAAACGCAGGATATGCATATAGCAATGGCGCTCCTCCTTCAGGATTGGGACCCTTTTAAGCTTGGTCCGGATTTTTATGAACCGGAAATCGCCGACAGCATTGTTGCTGTCAGAAAACTTGATGATATAGAAGAGATTGCTGAGAGTATAAAGGCTATTTATGAATTCTCATTTGAAGAAGAACTTAATCTGGATGAATGCCGGAAAATGGCTCTGCAGCTTCTTCAAATAAAAAATAATGCAAGCTGTACACTTTAATCCTATCCTTGCTTTGATTAGTCTGCCGCTGGTTAATCCAGCGGCATTTTTTGATGGAACTCTCGAATAAAATGATAAATCTCCAGTGGTTTTTCTTCAGGAAGAAGATGACCTGTATCTTCCAGAATGATTAATTCACTGTTTGGCAAATCTTTTTGCAGCCGCCTGCCAATCGATAAGGGAACCACTTCGTCCTGCCTTCCCCAAATGAGCAGACAAGGAGTTTTGATCGCTGAAAGCTCATCTTCATTCAAATCTATTTCCTTATCACGCAGCATTTTACCCAAGGCACCGAATATTTGCCGGCTGCTGAATGGCGCCAGATACCCGCTGCGCATTTCATCGTCAATAAGGGTCCGATTATAGACGACCTTTTGCAAATTATTTTCTAAACCTGATTTTTGCAAATAGAGTTTTACGCCCGCTGAAAAGAAAGGCAGATAACTTAAATATTTCATCCTTTTAGGGAAATCCTGCGAATACCCGAGACTGCAGAGCAAAACGATATGTTCAATCAGCTCAGGCTTTTCTTTAGCAAGTTGAAGGGAAATTTGGCCTCCCATCGAATGGCCGATAATACCGCATCGATTTATTCCTAATCCTTCCAAAAGCATGGCGATGGTATGGGCCATGTTTGAAAAAGAATATTGGAAGCCCTTTCCTTTTCCGCTTTGGCCAAATGGAGGAATATCAACTAAGAGGACATTGAAGGTTTTAGTCAATAACGGGACGAGTTTCCGAAATGAAAAACTGGATGACAGGAAGCCATGGATCAGAACGACAGTGGGAAAAGCAGGATCTGGACGATATAACTCGTAATAGACTTCCGTGGCATTTACCTTTTGCAGATTTTTAACCATTTGAAGGGCCATATTCATATTCCTTCCTTTTATGTAAGCATGTAGTTACTGTTGCACAACACAAGTGAGAACTCCTCTAAGGAAATCATCAATTTATATAACAGTTTACTTTTAATTTTGGTATAATGTTAGAAGTTTATCCTGACAGAACTCAATTTGAGGATAATGACCCGGATTGAATATAGAAACTGCTTTATTCTGCCAGCCTAACCAAAATTGCTGAAAAAGGAGGGATCTAGATGCACTTGAATGAACAGGAATTAGAAGTGCTCCGGATTATTGAAAACAACAGCCGAATGGAACTTAAAGATTTGGCTAAAATGACTGAATTATCAGAAGACATGGTTGAAGAAACTTTGAAGAAATTAGAAGAAATGCGGGTAATTGTCCGCTATGCGACCTTAATTAACTGGGCTAAAGTGGATGAGCATCAAGGTGTTACAGCTATGATTGATGTTAAAGTAACACCGAAGCGAGGCGTAGGCTTCGATGATGTCGCCCGTCGAATTTACCGCTTTAAAGAAGTAGAATCAGTGTATTTAATGTCAGGTGTATATGATCTTTCGGTGACCATCCATGGCCGTTCCATGAATGAAGTAGCACAGTTTGTTTCGGAAAAACTGTCTACATTGGATTCAGTGATTTCAACGACAACCCATTTTATATTGAAAAAATATAAGCATGATGGAAACATTTACGAACAAACTGATGATGATAAGAGAATTGTGGTGTCCCCATGATCAAGACCAATTACATATCAAAGACGGTACAAGAGCTTAAGCCATCAGGAATCCGCCGTTTTTTTGATTTGGCAGCAAATATGGAAGGTGTCGTGTCCCTTGGTGTGGGAGAACCTGACTTTGTCACTTCTTGGGGAGTGCGGGAGGCTGCGATTAATTCCTTGGAAGAAGGATACACTTCTTATACCGCCAATGCGGGGATGTTTGAACTCAGATCTGAAATTGCTGATTATATGAGAACCCGTTTTAACGTTGATTACAGTCCGAAGGATGAAATTATCGTCACGGTAGGGGCCAGCCAGGCAATTGATATTGCGCTGCGTGCCATTCTAAATCCTGGTGAAGAAGTGATTGTGGTAGAACCCTGTTTTGTCGCCTATGCACCGCTTGTCATCATGGCGGGCGGGGTGCCGGTGACCGTTCAGGCGACACAGGAAAATGAATTTAAATTGCGCCCTGAGCAGCTTGAGGCAGCCATCACGCCAAGAACAAAGGCAGTGATGATCTGCTCACCCAATAATCCAACAGGTACGCAGCTTGGCAAAGAAGACCTTGAGAGCATTGCAGAAATTGTGAAAAAACATGATTTACTCGTTATTTCCGATGAAATTTATAGTGAACTTGCCTATGATGAAGCGTTTACTTCATTTGCTGCCATCAGCGGTCTAAGGGAGAGGACGATTCTGATTAATGGATTTTCTAAAGGATTTGCGATGACAGGATGGCGCTTAGGATTTGTTTGTTCGCCTAAGGAAATTTCTGAAGCAATGCTCAAAATCCACCAGTATGCCATGATGTGTGCTTCAACAATGGCTCAGCATGCGGCATTGGAAGCATTGCGAAACGGCATCAGTGAAGTGGATGATATGAAGCGAAGCTACCGAAGAAGAAGAAATTATATTGTGAAGTCCTTTAATGATATCGGGCTTGCCTGTCATAACCCAGGCGGCGCCTTTTATGCTTTTCCTTCTATCAGAAAATCAGGATTAACATCGCAGGAATTTGCGGAAAAGCTGCTTTTAGAAGAAAAGGTCGCTGTTGTACCGGGAGATGTTTTTGGGGAGAGCGGAGAAGGACATATCCGCTGCTCCTATGCTTCCTCTATGGAACAGCTTCAGGAAGCGGTAAGAAGAATAGAGAGATTCATGAAACAATATGAATGAATCGATGCAGACTTTGTTCTAAGGCAGAAGAACATAAGCCTACGTTTCAGCGTGCAGACAGACTCTAAGATTTTTGAGTTTGTCTGCACGCTTTTTTCTATTGGAATTTGTAAATAGCGCAGGTTAATCTTCGCTCCGGGGGGGGGGGGGCTTTCCTCGGGCGGGGCCAAGCCGCTTCTCTAGCTCGCTCAGACCAGGGTCTCGACTTTCCCGCCTCCGTCCCCGGAGCCTGAATCCATGGATTTACCGCAATCTCATCCGAAAATGACAAATGGCAGGTGTTCTCAATACTTTTTGTCGACAATCTGGAACATAAGTTTTTGTTTAAGCCTGAGAGGAATTCTTTAACTAAAAAAGAGACTGTCCGAATTAGGACAGTCTCACCTATAGGGGGAATTTGTAACTTGCTATCCTCTGGGTTAACAGAGAAACGTTAGTTACATTATTCCCGTTATGGTGATTTATATACATAGGGTCTTGAATTTTAGATAATGTTCAGCGAGCTCAGAAAAACTAACAGGATGGCAACAGGGATAATATAACGAATCAAAAAGTGCCAAACAGCAAAAAACTTCCCGTTAAGAGTAGATCCAAGCTGCAGTTCTTTAATGGCTGCCATCCGTTTCATTTGGTACCCCGCAAAGATACAAATGAATAAAGCTCCGACTGGGAGGGCGATATTGCTGACTAAGAAATCAGAGAAATCGAAAATCGATTTTCCAAAAAGTTTTATATCTGACAGAGCCCCAAATGATAAAGCATTTGGAATACCAACAATGAAAACCAAAATTCCGGCGATCCAGGAAGCTTTTTTTCGTTTTTCCGGTTTTTTATTGGAAATGGCAGCAACTGTAATTTCCAAAATCGAAAATGCGGATGTCAGTGTAGCGAACAGCAATAAGATGAAAAAGATGATCATGAATATATTGCCTAAAGCTAATTCATTAAAAACAGCCGGCAGTACGACAAATACAAGACCGGGACCGCTTGATGGATCGAAATCAAGAGCGAAAACAGCAGGGAATATGACAAGTCCGGCAAGAAGAGAAATAAAAATATTTAACCCGACAACTGAAAATGCCGACTTTGTAATATCTTCCTTTTTACTTAAATAAGATGCATAAGTAACCATGACGGAAATACCGACGCTGAGTGCAAAAAAGGATTGCCCAAGGGCCAGCAAAATCGTCGAAGCTGATAAATCTGCCGGATCTGGCATTAGGAAGAATTTAATTCCTTCCATCGCCCCTTCTAACGTGACAGATCGAATTAATAAGACTAGAAAAAGAATAAAAAGAGCCGGCATCATATATTTATTTGCTTTTTCAATGCCTTTGCCAATGCCGCCCTGAACAACGACGATGGTGATAATCATAAAAATAAACTGGGCTGCTATGACACCGTAAGAGTTGCCGATTGTTGATTCAAACAGGTTCTCATATCCATTTTGGCTCAAATTAGATAATGAACCGGTTACTGCTTGAAATAGATAGGAGACAATCCAGCCTCCTACTACACTGTAAAATGAAAGTAAAAGGATAGAGGCAATAATCCCGCCGTATCCAACAAGAGACCAAGGGGTGCCCGGAGCGATTTCCCGATAGGCTCTTGCTGCATCTTTCTGAGTATGGCGCCCGATTAAGAATTCAGCTATGAGAATCGGCATGCCGACCAGCAGTGTAAAAAGAATAAAGATCAAAAAGAAGATGCCTCCTCCGTTTGTCCCTGTCATATATGGGAATTTCCAAATAGCTCCCAATCCTATTGCCGAACCGGCGGCAGCCAGGATGAAGCCAAGTTTTGATGTCCATTGTTCTTGTTTTGGCATAATGTTCAAACTCCTCTAAAATAGTTAAATTACGATTATAGAAAATCGAGTAAAGTATAATAATTTATTCATCTTACTATGGAAAGCAGAGTAAGAACAAGGGTATTTCAAAATTTTAAAATAATAATTCTGTTTATTTCGAACTTTTTTATTGAAAAGGAGATTTAATGCTTACTTTTCGGGATTTGGGGAAAAATCAAAATAGGAAATTATTCACTGCTCTTAATGGTGTAAGGCTTTTTGATTTTTTTCGAAATGTATGATAGAATTTTATATTGCGTGAAAAAGACGAAAAAATTCAATTTAAATAGGAGTGTTACCATGTCTGAAAAATTCGAAACTGGTGCCGTTGTTGCTGGTAAAGTAACAGGGATTCAACCTTATGGTGCATTTGTTGCTTTGGACGATTCTACCCAAGGTTTAGTGCATATTTCTGAAATTACACACGGCTTTGTAAAAGATATTAATGAGCATCTTAAAGTTGGACAAGAAGTACAGGTTAAAATCCTTTCCATTAATGAAGAATCTGGAAAGATCGGCCTTTCTATCCGTGCTACTGAAGAAGCTCCGGAGCGTCCGGCAGCATCAGCTAAAAAAGCTGCTCCAAAGAAACGTCAAGGTGCTGTAAAAGCCATGTCTACAAATGACTCTGCAGAAGGCTTCAACACTTTGAAGGATAAGCTTCAAGAGTGGATTGAGCAATCACAGCGTGAAGATTTAATCAAAAAATAATTTTTTCTCCGGTTGATCAATTGGTCAACTGGTTTTTTTAGGCTTTTTTTTGAGAGCGTCCGATGTTTTTTAGAAACAGGATGAATAAGGCCATACTGCAATATATAAATTCTGAATATTCCTACTATTTTTCCTGGAAAGGAAATAGGGTGTGCCGGGTCGTATTGTTTTGGAAAGGACAGGAGGGAAGCTATATGACCTTAAATCGACAATCGAAAGACATAATTAAACAAACGGAGCAATTCGGGGCACCTAATTATCAGCCCCTCCCTATCGTTATTTCTGAGGCCGAAGGGGTATGGGTGAAGGATCCGAATGGACAGCGGTATATGGATATGCTCAGTGCGTATTCGGCAGTGAACCAAGGACACCGGCATCCAAGAATCATAGCGGCTTTAAAAAAGCAGGCAGACCGTGTCACCTTGACTTCGAGAGCTTTCCATAATGACCAGCTGGGGCCTTGGTATGAAAAAGTGTCATCCTTAACGAAAAAACCAATGATCCTGCCGATGAATACAGGGGCTGAAGCTGTGGAAACGGCGATAAAGGCAGCCCGGCGCTGGGCCTATGATAAAAAGGGAGCAGTGCAGGACCAGGCAGAAATTATTGCTTGTATGGGGAATTTCCACGGACGGACGATGGCGGCCGTATCTTTGTCTTCTGAAGCGGAATACAAAAGAGGTTTTGGTCCGATGCTGCCTGGAATCAAACTGATTCCTTTTGGAGATCTCCCGGCTCTAAATGCTGCTATCACGAAAAATACAGCTGCCTTTCTTATCGAACCGATACAAGGGGAAGCAGGAATCAATATTCCGAAGGAAGGGTTTATGAAGGAAGCATTCAACTTATGCAAAGTGAATAATGTCTTATTCATAGCCGATGAAATCCAGGCGGGGCTTGGAAGGACAGGGAAAATGTTTGCCTGTGAATGGGAAGGATTTGAACCGGATATGTATATTCTTGGAAAGGCGCTTGGAGGGGGAGTGTTTCCCATTTCCTGTGTCGCGGCAGATAAAGAAGTGCTTGAGGTATTTAACCCGGGTTCCCATGGGTCGACCTTTGGAGGAAACCCGCTGGCGTGCGCCGTTTCAATGGAAGCTCTTGATGTGTTGGTTGAAGAAGGGCTGGCAGAGCGGTCTCAACAAATGGGAGAGTACTTTATAAAGGAATTGAAGACCCTCTCCAACCCAATTATTAAAGAAGTGCGGGGAAGAGGGCTGTTTATCGGAATTGAACTGACAGAGCCTGCGAGACCCTATTGTGAACGGTTAAAAGAAGAAGGCCTTTTATGCAAGGAAACACATGACTATGTGATTCGATTCACGCCTCCGCTTATTATCAGGAAGGAAGAATTGGATTGGGCTCTGGAAAAAATAAAGAAAGTGCTATAAAAAAAGCCGGGACATGAGCAGGTCCTTCCGAAGAAAGAAACCTCATGAACCGGCTTTATTACATTTTAATGCCTGCTGTTTAGCGAGTAGTCCTTGTTTCAGGGTCGCGAACTGTCTCCTCAGACGGCACGAACAGCAGTCCAAGATTGATGAGTCCGGCAAGACCGACTAACCCATAAAGGATTCGGGATACTGCTGCAGCCTGGCCTCCAAAAATAGCAGCGATTAAATCAAATTGGAAAAAACCAATTAATCCCCAGTTGATGGCTCCGATGATTGTCAGCACAAGAGCGATCCTCTGTAATACATTCATATTTGAAATCCTCCTTTGAAAAGCTGACTTCTATAACTATTGTGCTTGGTGTTTATATAATATATACACCTTTGAAATTTTTCTAAACGGATATTTTGTATTTACCTTCACTTTTCGGCATAATGAAGAAAAAAGGAGTGTGCATATGGAAAATTTCATCTACAGAAATCCAACTAAATTGATTTTCGGCAAGGGACAGATTGAACAGCTTAAAGAAGAAATTCCTGCATACGGCAAAAGGATTTTGCTTGTATACGGGGGAGGCAGCATTAAGAAAAATGGACTGTATGATACCGTGAAGAATCTGTTGAAAGAAATGGATGCAGAGGTACATGAATTAGCAGGAGTTGAACCAAATCCAAGGATTTCTACAGTAAGAAAAGGCGTAGAAATCTGTAAGCAAAATGATGTGGACTTCATCCTTGCAGTTGGCGGAGGAAGTGTCATTGACTGTACAAAAGCGATAGCAGCCGGAGCAAAATATGATGGAGATGCCTGGGACATTGTGATTAAAAAGGCTGCTGTCGAAAGTGCTCTGCCTTTCGGAACCGTACTTACTCTGGCTGCAACCGGCTCTGAAATGAATGCGGGCTCTGTTATTACAAACTGGGAAACTAAAGAGAAATATGGATGGGGAAGCCCTTATACATACCCTCAATTTTCTATTTTGGACCCAGCTAATACCTTCAGTGTTCCGTTGAATCATACGGTATACGGCATGGTCGATATGATGTCACATGTATTTGAAACTTATTTCCATCCCCCTGTACATGCGCCGCTCCAAGACCGTTTTTGTGAATCATTGCTGAAAACAGTCATGGAGACAGCTCCAAAGCTGATCAACGATTTGGAGAATTATGAATATCGTGAGACCATTTTATATTCCGGAACGATTGCATTAAATGGTTCTCTTGGTGTTGGATATCGCGGGGATTGGGCGACACATAATATCGAACATGCAGTATCGGCTGTTTATGATATCCCGCATGCAGGAGGACTGGCTATTCTTTTCCCTAATTGGATGAGACATGTTCTTCCTGAAAACACAAAACGTTTTAAACAGCTTGCTGTCAGGGTATTTAATGTTGACGCAGAAGGAAAAACGGATGAAGAAACAGCTTTAGAAGGAATTGAGAAACTTCAGGAATTCTGGAAAAGCTTAGGCGCTCCTTCCCGCTTGGCGGACTATAAGATTGACGACTCTCAATTAGAAACAATCGCAGACAAGGCTATGGCAAACGGTGAATTTGGAAAATTTAAGGTCTTGAAGCGAGAGGATGTACTTTCCATTTTAAGGGCATCTCTATAATGGCAGGCGTCCTGTTTCTAAAGGGACAGGACAGACTTGTCCTTTTACATACAATAGATTAATTTAAGGAGGAACTTTTCATGGGTCATATTCAATTTGATTATTCTAAGGCATTGCCTTTTATTGGGGAACACGAAGTAACTTACTTACAGGATGCTGTCAAAGTAGCTCATCATTCTATTCATGAGCAAACAGGTCAAGGCAGTGACTTTTTAGGCTGGGTAGACCTTCCTGTCGATTATGATAAAGAGGAATTTGCGAGAATTCAAAAGGCTGCTGCCAAGATCAAAGAGGACTCTGATATTCTCTTGGTGATTGGAATCGGGGGCTCTTATCTAGGTGCAAGAGCAGCTATTGAGATGCTGCAGCACAGCTTCTATAATATTTTGGATAAAGAGCAAAGGAGTACCCCCCAGGTTCTTTTTGTCGGAAATAATATCAGCTCAACATACATGAAGGATTTAATGGATCTTCTTCAGGGAAAAGACTTTTCCATCAATGTGATTTCCAAATCAGGTACAACGACTGAACCGGCGCTGGCGTTCCGTATCTTCCGCAGCCTGCTTGAAGAGAAATACGGTAAAGAAGAGGCAAAAGGAAGAATTTTTGCTACCACTGATAAGGAAAAAGGGGCATTAAAGACTGTTGCTGATGAAGAAGGATTTGAAACGTTTGTGATTCCTGATGATGTGGGAGGCCGCTATTCTGTTCTGACAGCAGTTGGACTTTTGCCAATTGCAGTAAGCGGTGCTGATATAGAAGCCATGATGGCTGGGGCAGCTCAGGCGAGAGAGGATTTTTCTTCTTCTGAATTAGAGAAAAATATTGCTTATCAATATGCAGCTGTCCGAAATGCTCTGTATAATAAAGGGAAAACAATTGAAATGCTGATTAACTATGAACCAGGTCTTCAATATTTCTCAGAATGGTGGAAACAGTTATTTGGGGAGAGCGAAGGAAAAGACTTAAAGGGTATTTTTCCGTCATCAGCTAATTTTTCAACAGATCTTCATTCATTGGGACAATATGTTCAAGAAGGACGCAGAGATTTGTTTGAAACGGTTATTAAAGTCAACAGCGCCCGCCATGAATTAACGATTCCTGAAGCGGAAAATGATCTTGACGGCTTGAATTATCTTGCCGGAAAAACTGTGGACTTTGTTAATAATAAGGCATTTGAAGGTACGCTTTTGGCTCATACAGACGGAGGAGTTCCTAATCTGGTTGTGAATGTACCGGCTCTTGATGCATATACATGTGGATATTTAGTCTATTTCTTCGAGAAGGCTTGTGCTATGAGCGGATATCTACTGGGTGTCAATCCTTTCGATCAGCCAGGGGTTGAAGCTTATAAAGTGAATATGTTCGCTTTATTAGGAAAGCCAGGCTTTGAGGAGAAAAAGGCCGAGCTTGAAAAAAGACTGTAAAAGATAGATAAGAAAAGGCATCGGGAAAATTCCCGATGCCTTTTCTATTTCAAATGAAGTGGCCTCGTACTGCAAGGGCCAGATAGATAGGGAGGAAGATCCTTAGCTATTTTCATTAATAAATAATAAGGTATCAGATGACTGAAGAATCGTGTTACCGTCCGGTTTAATTAGATTCTTGCCTTTTCTGCTAATACCGATCAGAAGTTTTCCCTGATTGATACATTCTTTTGCCGCCTCTGAAAAGGTAAGGCCCTTTTGGTTTTCATCTGGCTCGGCCGGTGTGATAAAAAGTCCGTGGAATGAAGCCTCGGCCCCATGATCTAATTTGGAAAGAAGCAAATTCATCATATAATAGCTGGCAAATGCATTGGTTTCAATGATATGATCTGCTCCCGCTCTTCTTGCATTTTCCCTTTGGTTACCGGTCAAAATTTCAACGAGGCAGGTTATTTCCGGATGCATTCCTTTGACAGCCAGCAAGGATAAGATGGAGAACATATCTGTGCGGAATTCATCTTGGTTAAGATCCGCTGTAATGAGGATAAGGGCTGCCTGGTTAATATTCGCTTTTAGAAGAGTTGCATCATCTGTAGCTTTTCCGTGGACAAAGTGAATATTGGTCCTCGGCAGCGGATGATTCTTTAAACTGTCATCTATCAGAATGATCGGCTGCTGATGATGTTTATCGTGAATTTCTTCGATGATCAGCCGGGAACGTTCATTCCAGCCAACTATTATAATATGCTCTTCACCTGTGAATGCTTTGCTCCCTGTCATAAATTGCTGTTCTGCTGAAATAGACAGCTTGGCGATGGAGGCAAAATAAGAGGTAATCAATCCAGCTCCGGATAGAATGAGGATGATTCCAATCCATTTCCCGGCAGCTGTTTGGGGAACATAATCACCAAAACCAACGGTAGACATGGTTACAATCGCCCACCAGATTCCTTCAAACAAGCTGGGAAACGTTTCAGGCTCCATCATATGGATGATAAGTCCGAAAGCAAATAGAAAAACAGAAATGATAATCAGCAGCCTGATAAGGCGGGGCCACCTAAAAGAGTGCGGCAATGCCTTAAGATTCAGCATATCTGTCACGCCTTTCCGAAATCTTTTACCAGTATAGACAAAAAAAGAGATATACATAATGGCATAAGCAACTCTTGCTTTTATGAAGAACAAACAAAACGGATCCGCTTTGGCGAATCCGTTTAAGTACGCTCTATTTACTTGTCAGTTTTGCTCTTTTTAAGTCGATTGCCCGGGAAATAAGAAGAATTTTTTTCAGTTACACCCGCTTGCGAACATTGAAATTATCACTGAGCAAAAGCCAATTTTGCGGGAATGAAAAGATGATTTTCCAATAAGCCATCCCTCTTAGGTTCAGTTCTTTCAATAAATCAAATTTAGCCTGAATGGACCGCGCATCTTCGAACCATACTTCATGATCCTTACCTTCGTTATCCCTGTATCTAAAAAAGGGAGCCTGAGCGGTTTCGTCATACTGGATAGCTGCATTGTTAGCCGCAGCTATTTCAATGGCCTGCTGCGGGCTAATGGCCCTGGCAACCGATCCTTGGACAAATGGAAGCGTCCAATCATAGCCATAGAGATTTTGGCCCATCAAAATTTTATTTGCCGGCATCTCGGTTAGGGCATACTCCAGAACATCTCGGACTGGGCCAATCGGAGATACAGCTTGTGCGGGACCGCCGCTGTATCCCCATTCATAAGTCATAATGACGACAAAATCAACAATTTCTCCATGCGCTTTATAGTCGTGGGCTTCATACCATGCTCCTTGCTGTTCAGCGCTTGTCTTTGGCGCGAGAGTTGTGGAAATGCGCCAGCCTTCTCTTTTGAAGCGGTCTCTTGCTTTCCTGAGAAATTGATTGTAGGCCTCCCTGTCTGCAGGCCGAATATATTCAAAGTTAAAGTGGATATCTTTGAAATTTCGTTGTCTGGCAGTTTGAACGATATTATTCAAAAATTTATTTTGTACGCTCGTATTATTAAGCAGAATCTGCCCAAGTTCCGCACTGAATTGATCATTTTCCTGGTTTGTAATCACCATCATTAAGGAATTGCGATGACGCTGGGCAATCGTCGGAAAATCGTCGAATAAAGGAGGTTTTAAAGAGCCGTCTCTTTGGGCCTGAAAACTGAAAGGTGTCAGGTAGGTCAGATACGGGGCCGCTTCTCTTGCTGCTGCTATAAGTTCTGGAGAAACCTCTGTACCGCTTGGTTCCACATATCCTAAAAATTCTGCAGTCACTTTCCTTCTTGCGGGAATATAAAGCCTAAAACCGGCATTTATTGGCTGCTGTTCGGATAATCCATTAATTCGTGCCAGCTCTTGAACGGAAAAACCTGTTTTTTGGGAAATACTTGTTAAGGTATCTCCTGGCTGAACAAAATAATAACTTCCAATGATCGGTATCACTAAAGCCTGCCCTACAACGAGTTGGCCTGGATTTGGAATTTGATTTGCCTCCACCAGGCGGTCAACGCTAATACTATAGGTTTGTGCAATAGTAAATAAGGATTGGCCTGGCTTTATGACATGAATTTGCACAGAAATCATACCTCCCTGCATACATAAGGATATTCCATTTATATGTGAGGTGACTGAAAAACATGTTCGTTACGAGAGGCCAAACCAGGCAGGAAAATGCATTTTATTCCCAATAATAATTTATGGACAGTGCAGGATAATAGTATTAAGGAGGTGATAAACATGGCAAACAGCAATAACAGCAATCAACTTGTAGTACCAGGTGCTGAACAAGCTCTTGAGCAAATGAAATATGAAATTGCAAGCGAATTTGGCGTGAATCTTGGAGCTGAAACAACATCTCGTGCTAATGGTTCAGTCGGCGGCGAAATCACAAAACGTTTAGTTCAAATGGCTGAACAGCAAATGGGCGGATCTAATTTCTCCCGCTAATTAAATAAAATGGATAAAAAGAAGGGGGACTTCCCCCTTCTTCACTGATGATCTTTTAAGAGGGCGAGTGCCCTTTCAGGATAGTCAGTTATCACTGCATCGACTCCATATTGCTTCATCAATAAAAGGTCATTTTTTTTATTGGCGACCCATGGACGGACTTTATATCCAAGTTCTCGGGCGTTCTGAATGATTTCTTTGGTCAGACTTTTTCTGTCAGGGTGAAAGCCTTTTTCACGGGCATGTTTGAGAACATCAACAATGTTAGCTGGGAGTCCTTGAAATAATAGAGCCCTTTCAATCTGTGGATTGATGGATCTCGCTTTATCAAGTGAAGTATGATTAAAGGAAGATAAAATGATTCGTTCCTCCAGATGATATTTGCCAATCAGGTCAATAATTTTTTCTTCTATACCTTCGTATGCAATTTTATCAGTCTTGATTTCCACATTCATTTTCAGTTTATTGCTTACAGCCCATTCAAATACCTCTTCCAGCAATGGAATCCTCTCTGATTCATACTCTTTTGCAAAGAAACTGCCGGCATCCATGCCTGTCAGCTCCTCTGCATCATAATCCTTCACAAGCCCATGCCGAAAAGTGGTTCGATCAAGCTTTTCATCATGAATAATAACCAGTTGGCCGTCCCGGCTCATGTGTACATCGAATTCAATGCCATCTGCTCCTGCCCGTTCAGCCTCTTTGAAAGCGGCCATCGTATTTTCAGGATGGGTTCCTTTAGAGCCTCTGTGTGCAAAAATTTGTATATCTCTGTTCAAAAAATCACGTCCTTCCTCTAAAACTGCTCTTGTTTCATGATACCCTCTGAAGGGCTTCTTTAGTTAACTTTTATTAGACAAATATTCAGTCAAAGGGTAGAATCAAGCATGGTAAGGTACATTTTGTTAAAAAGGGTGTTGAGGTGGCTGATGACATGAATTTATGGGATATTATTGTTGCAATCATTCTTGGAATTGTGGAGGGTTTGACAGAATTTGCTCCTGTTTCCTCTACAGGGCATATGATTATTGTGGATGATTTATGGCTTCAGTCTAACCAGCTTTTTGGTGATGAAGTAGCGAATGCTTTTAAAGTAGTTATCCAATTAGGGTCTATCATGGCTGTTGTGGTTCTGTTTTGGGGCCGATTTTTAGATTTGCTTGGATTAAGGAAGATAAAAACAGCAAGTCCTGCGTCTTCAAAGCTGAATTTGCTGCAGATTATTGTCGGCCTTCTGCCGGCTGCTGTATTAGGTCTGTTATTTGAGGACTATATTGATGAATACCTCTTTTCTATCAATACCGTAATCGTCGGTTTATTTGTAGGGGCATTTCTTATGCTGGCTGCAGACAAATTTCGCCCTAGACTCGTTGCAGAAACAGTTGACCAGATTACATACAAACAGGCCTTTTTGGTTGGCCTTTTCCAATGTTTGGCGCTGTGGCCTGGCTTTTCCCGTTCAGGATCTACCATTTCAGGAGGGGTTCTTCTTGGAATGAGCTATCGGGCTGCATCAGATTTTACTTTTATTATGGCGGTCCCTATCATGGCAGGAGCAAGTTTATTAAAAGTCGTAAAATATTGGGATTATTTCACAATGGATACACTGCCGTTTTTTATTGCCGGTTTTATCAGTGCATTCATTGTAGCCTTAATTGTTATCGGCTTCTTCCTGCGTTTGATCAACAAAGTAAAATTAAAACCATTTGCGATTTATCGCATTATAATTGCCATCATATTATTAATTATTGTGTGGTGAGAACCCAAAGCGATTCTTCGTTATCGAGAGATAAGATGAATCGCTTTTTCTGGTTGACCTGTGCTGAAGCATGAAAGGCGTGACCCCCAAAACAGCTTTAAAGGAAAGGTATGAGTGTAGTGGAGTATATTGAGCCATCAGGGAAAGCATTCAGAAGGACATTATGGGCATTATTTTTGGGCAGTTTTGTCACTTTTGCTGACTTGTACAGCACACAGCCGGTTATTCCTGAATTTGTGAAAACCTTCGGGGTTAAGCCGGCAACCGCAAGTCTCACCTTGTCTTTTTCCACGGGTATGCTTGCTGTATGTCTGCTTCTTGTTTCTTTTTTAGCAGAAAAGATAGACAGAAAAAAATTGATGGGAACAGCATTGCTTCTTTCATCCATTCTCAGTATCTGTGTGAGCCTGGTGGATGAACTGCATCTGCTAATTTTTATTAGAGCTGTTCAGGGAGCTGTTTTAGCGGGTTTTCCGGCTATTGCGATGGCTTATATTAATGAAGAGTTTCACCCTAAAAGTCTAGGGTATGTCATTGGTATTTATGTCAGCGGATCTACGGTAGGAGGACTCGCAGGAAGGCTTATAGTGGGAACATTGACCGATTTCTTTTCATGGAATATCGCGATAGGGGTACTGGGAATCATCAGTCTGACGATGAGTCTTGCTTTTTGGAAAATGCTTCCGGATTCCAGGCATTCAGTGAAGCGTTCACTTTCCATACATAGAATTAAACAATCCTTCAGAAACAATCTTCGGAGTCCCAGTCTCGTCCTTTTGTTCATGATTGGTTTTTTGCTGATGGGTTCATTTGTAACGATCTATAACTATATTGGAATTCCTCTCATGTCACCGCCTTATCAATTGTCGCAGACATGGGTCGGGCTGATATTTATGATATATCTTGTTGGAACATTTAGTTCAGCCTGGATGGGAAGACTTGCTGACAAATATAGACGGAAGAGAACGATATTATCAGGGATGCTGATTATGGGCTGCGGCGTTTTGCTGATAGCTGCTCCTTTCTTGGCCTTGAAAATTATCGGTCTGGCCCTGATGACTTTTGGATTTTTTGGAGCCCATTCCATTGCAAGCAGCTGGGTTGGCAGGCTGGCCCATTCAGATGAAAAGGCGCAGGCATCTTCTCTCTATTTATTATTTTATTATGGAGGCTCCAGTTTGGTTGGAGCAGTAGGGGGAGTATTTCTCCATGATTTTGGCTGGATGGGTGTAACGATCATGGTTTTGCTCTTGATTGGACTGGCTGTTATCTCGTCTTTTTTCATTCGGGAAAAAAGCCATTAATCAATGAAGGCAATTTCATATTTTCATATTCTCTGAATATAGTAGAAAACGAAGGGTATTAGCAGTGTAGTATAAAGAGAAGGAGAAATAATAGGGTGAATAGAAAAATTTTCATTTTATTGGGATTAATAGCCGTACTTGTATTCTTAACCTTTTATATGACCAAGCCTATCCGTTTTCAGGAAGTAGAAATTGTTGAAAAGTATTATCCTCATTTTTCCGATGGAAAAGCAATTGGCTTTAAAACAGATGAAGTGATTGATGTTTCAAAGACAGAAGAAGGGGATAATTGTGCGATGAAGTTCAGTAATGGGCAAATCCTTGAGATCGACTGTGACAGGTATTTGAACTATAAAGTCGATGAAACGGTTTATATTAAGTATTCAGGAAAAGAAATTACAGAAATCAGAAGAAAAAAGTAAGTCATGCCAGAGACAAAAACAGAAATTCCTTTATGAATGGATGAGGGACCGTGTCCCGGAAAGCGTCTCCGAACGTAAATCAATATAGAACGATAAAAAGATATCAAGTTTCTTACAGGGAATTTGATATCTTTTTATTTTATCTCTTTTGTATCATTTTAGGGGTAAGCTGTGAAGGCAGAGGAGATTATAAGTATGAGGAATCTTGTTTAAAATTCCTATAAAAGGATAATTAATAAACATAGAAGGAGGGAAAAAAATGAATCATGGGTTGAATCTTCTAGTGAAAGCAGCCATCGTTTTACCTGTAATGTTTATCATGCTCTGGCTTTTCTTCAACGTATCACTCACTTCGTTTTTACTCTTATCCTTAATTTTACTGGTACTGGCCTATACTGCCGGAGACTTATATTTATTTCCGCGTGCAGGCAATGTGATAGGAACAATTGGGGATTTCTTTTTAGCCTTGGCGGTTTTATGGATTGGATTAGGATTAGTCGGGTATGAACATCCTTATATTGCTGCACTTGTTACTGCTGCTGTTCTGGCAGTCGGTGAATGGTTTTATCATATGTGGCTAGAGGAGCATGCTCTGAAAGTAAAGGCTGATGAAGATTATATTGAATAAGCTGAATCTTTGCCGGGAATGGAAAATAGAAAACCCAGCCCTTTGACAGGTTGGGTTTTTGACTGTTATTCAGGCTTTTGAGCATCCGTTTGATTGGCTGACTTCCGCTGTTCTTTTTCATTTTTATGCTTTTTGAGAATCTTATTCATTTTGCGGCTGTTATTATTACAATTGATAAACTCAACTAGGTCAGTCATATTTTCAGCTTCATAATCTTTTTCATTTCTATTCATAGAACCCCTCCCTATTATCATAAAAAATCAATACCCCGCAGGCGGCGGGGGTAAACATAGTCCACATTAACTAGTGTATGGAAAAATAAACCGTCAATGACTTCTTAGATTTATTTTTGTTACAATGAAATAAAAAATCCCTTGATGTAGCCGGAGGAACAAATGGAAGAACTGAAATTACTAGGAGAAAAATTGGAAAAGAATAAATATATTCTGGCGGAGCATCTCGAATTGTTCACGGACGATGATGATACATTTAATATGACAAAAGGAAAGCAAATCCGGGCTCATTTAATCCAGATCCATGCCGACGCTTTGTGGAAGGACAAGGAAAAAGCACTGCGGAAGATGGAACAAATGGGAGGGAAAATCGGGGACAAACTGGTTTCTGCTCACTATTCCTTGGAATCTCTGATTGAAGAGACCCAATTTACAAGAAACTTGTTCTGGAGTTTCATTGAAGAGGAAGTCAGCAACCGTTATTATCCTATGGAGGTCCTGCTGAAAGCCATTTCTATTATAGATGAAGTGTTGGATGTATTTATTCATTTTGTCAGCAGAAGCTTTGTGAATCACTATAAAAAAATTGCTGATGTGGCAAATGAATCTCTGAGAAAAATACAGGAAAGCCAAACAGTTATAGAAGAATTGTCGACCCCAATTGTGCAGACCGTCTTATATGATGTACTTCTTGTCCCTGTCATAGGCCGAATAAATGAAGAAAGAATGAACAGTATGATTCCAAAAGTTCTGCAAAAAAGTTCTGAAATAAGTGCAGAAACAGTCATTGTGGATTTTTCAGGAATTACTCATGTGACAGATGAGCATTTGTTTTTCTTCCTCGTCCAAATGAACGGTGCTTTGAAATTAATGGGAACGGAAACGATTTATGTTGGTTTTAATCCAGAACTTGTCCGGAAAATAACAGAGAATGATATGGTAGCCAATTTTAAGACATTCCTGTCATTCAGCCAGGCGATGAATCATCTCTTTAAGCAGAGAGGACTGGCACTCCAGCCTTTAAAATAGTACGGAGAAAGGCTTTCAAATTGAAATAGATCAAATATGCTTTATACAAAAAGCGGGCGCTAACATCCATACAATGGATGATGACGCCCGCTTTTTTATACGATTTAATGATCTTTTTGCTGGTTTGTAAGATAGTCATGCAGGAATTCTTCAAAATTCGGAGCCTTCATAGCAGATATTTTTTCGTATGATTCCACGATTTTCAGTTTGATTTCCTGCTCCAAATCTCTGCGGTCCTGTGGCTGTGTATTCTTTAAGGATTTCTTGATTTTAGGTTCTAAGGAATGAATGATCTCCATCAATTCCTGTTTGGAAAGTTTATCCACAGTGTTTTTCCTTCTTTCCTGAATAGTTGCCCTTTCTAAAGTTGTTCCGCAGCTTTTTTAGGGCTTGTTTTCGAATGCTTGAAATGTTCTGAGGCGTTTCTCCATAATAAGCCGCAATGTCTTTATTAGAGAAGCCAAAGAAAAAGGACAGTGTAAGGATTTTCTCCTGTTTGTCTGTTAATTTCCGAATCGCATGAAGCAGCCCTTCGTCGCTGACAAGTGAAGACAGGGTGGCCGTTTCCCCGATTTTTTCCAACTGCGGATCGATATATCCTATCCGTTCGCTTATGGAAAGATTGCCGTCGAAAGTCTGATCTAAGATTATTGGAAAACGTTCCCGCTGCTTTCGGAGCCGTTTATCAAAATCTATAGAGAAGTAGTAGATTAACGAGCAAAGGTATTTGTAAATTCGGGCTCTGTAGTAAAAGACCTGAAAGGATTCATTAAGCTCCTGGATATTTGAGGCAGTAGGCTGTTCTAAGGCTTTGGTGAAAATGTCCAGCCTCTCTTCGTCGTGCAGAAACAATTGGATGATAGGCTGTTCAAAAAAGTTTGAATGCTGGTTAACTAACCTTTCGAAAGATTCAGAAAAGAATTGTGCTGTTTGAGATTTCATGTATTATCCCTCCCTTGATTTATATAAGTGATGGTAAAGGGGAATAAATCAATTATAATCGAACAAGCGTTCTGTTTCTATCGATCAATAGAGCCATATTTACTTTTCTGAATTTATTTCACTATACTTATCAGACACATAAAAGCGAGGTGAGAAAGAATGATGGAGGAAGCTGCAATGTGGATGTCATTGGTGAGCGAATTTGGTTATCCTTTAATCATTTCCACGTTTTTACTCTTTCGCTTCGAAAAAAAATTGAGGGAATTGGCTTTAGATGTAGAAAAAGTGAAAAATGCCTCAAGCAGAAAAAGAAGATAAGTGTCAGATAAGAAACCATTTTTCCACCGGTTTTCCGGAGCTTGTTACAGGCTTCTGAATTTCCGGTTTACATAGGATCCCTCCTTATTCGTTGGATAACATCCTTATTTCGGAATATAACATAAATTGTAAAAAAATAAGCGGGAAAATGGATTCATTTTTTGGTGGAATAGGGCTAGGACTTCTGTGTATCCCACTCATTTTAGTATATAAAGTGTTTAGTGAAGCAGAAAAAACAATTCCTTTTTTATTATGGCAGAAAATTTTTTGCAGGAAAGATGAATAGTGTGTGATAAATAAGTCCTTAATGTAAGCGAATGGAGAAGAGGGGGATAAAAAAGGGTTCTCCGTCAAATGTTGGGGTGGCGACTCTGATCGCCATTCCTAACCAATATGTATCTCAATTCCTTTAAACTGATGAGTTAATAATATTTTGGCCCGAAAACGGCTGAAATTCCTGAATCCATACGCATTTCGCTTAAGAACCTTCGTTGAATTGTTGATCCCTTCTAAAAAACCATTCGAATACCCATAAACAAAGCTGTTTAAGATTTCTGTCTGCCAGTTTTGGAGCGTGGTAATGGCTTTCTCCATTTCAGGAATGCCAGAATCCTGGGCCCGTCGATAAAAGTCTCTCAGCCCCTGTTTGACCTTCCCTACATCTTCCGCTTCTGATTCCTTCGCCTGAACAAACCAGCCACGATAGGTTTCCTTTAATTCGTATGCTTTTTTAAGCTCTTCCGACATATCCAAATACCGATTCAAATGCCATCTGTCTTCTTCTGTCAGGCGGTCGGAGGCCTTGTGAAAGACATGCTTCATACGTTTGCACTTCTTGCGGTCATATGGATGAAACTCTTTCTGTACCCTTCTTCGGACACCGTCCAGCGCCCAATAGATATACCGGCAGAAATGAAAGCGATCGGCCACAATCACAGGGCGGCTTAAGGCACTTTGAACCGCCGACTTGAATGAATGGCTCATATCCATAATGACAACCTGAACCTGGTCCCCATGCTTCTGAAGATCGTGCTTAATCGTATTCTTATAACGGTTTGGCAGGATATCCAACGGCTTCTTGGTGATCCCATCCGCTATAATGAGCTGGTATTTTCCTTCCCGTGTATCCCCTTTATACTCATCAATGGCAATCACAGAAGGCAGCTTTTCCACAGAACGTATTTCACTCCTAGCCAAACGGTCAAACCGGCGGACAATAGTAGAAGACGAAGAACCGTAGGTTTCTCCCGTTTCTTTAAAGGTCTTTCCTTTAATCGCCCGTATGCCCACGGCCTGATTCCATTCAATAGATGTACGCTGGTAACGCTGTACGAACGGGTTTTGTTCCGAAAAACGCTTCCCGCATGCACAGACATACCGTCTGCGTTTGTAGAATAAATCCGTCTTCCTCTCAAACCACTTTAAGTGCTTAACCTTTTGGATCCGATAGTCGTGAACACGGGAGGTGGGAGCTCCGCAGTCAGGGCACTGCTGGAGGCTGCGTTCCATCTCCACATATACCCTCATCGTTTCCTCCACCTGCTCTACTTTTAAAATGGTAACCCCTTTTAAACCGGGAATATTCATGGTAAAATTCATATGCACGCAACTCCATTCTCTACTTGTTTCTAGTCAACTCAAGTATAAATGAATTGGATGTTTGCGTGCATTTTTTATGCAAACAAATTGTATGGATACCCCAACAAATAGTATAGAGCCTAAAAAAGAAACACCCCTAAATCGTTAGAATGAATGTCTAACCATTTAGGAGCCGTTCAGAGATCTATGCAGTCCTTTTGACTGGTCCTTATTCAGTTAGGCTGATTCTGTGTCTTGTATAGTAAGTTCCGTATCTATAGAATATGGTGATTTCTGCTGTAGAGTGCTGTAAGCAGAATATATAGGTGGATGTAGTGGGCAATGAATTTTTTTTAAAGGAAAAAGCAAGCTGCACCGCGGTTTCTTCTAAATTTGTCTCCAACTCCTGCTTTTTAATAATGACTGGCTTCCCTTGAGCATTAAACTCGGACTCTTTTAGGGTTTTAAAAGAATCTATACATTCCAAGAGCTTTTGTTCTGCGGGCGTACAATTTTTAAAAATAAGGAAACACTTCCAATCCTGTTTTATCGGGAAAAAACCATAAAAAAAGTCAGAAAAGGAGCAGGATCACTTCCTTTTCTGACTTATGTCCGGTTCTATGCCCATCCATTGCTATCAGAATGAAATAAATTATGACTATCATACTACCCGCAGTATATTAAGTCAAGTCCTTGGGGGACGAAGAATCAGGCAGATATAGCTTTTGTCTTTCCTAAAATCCCAATCAACAAATACATCTTCAATACAGGAATGCAAGTATTCGTTCAATTGAGGTATTTTTTGTATGAGCAATCTCTTCTCGAGCTTCCGCTTGGCAAGTCTTAAAGGTTCCTCATAGCCTTGTTCAATTAGTTCTTTTTCGATGTTTACAAGAATCCCTTCACGGCGTATAAGCAGCTGGCGCTTATTAAGAAAAAAGGAGGCAATGTCAGCAGGAGGCTTTTCCGATTCTTTACTTGCTTCTATGATTTCTGTATGAACCCCTTGCTTGTTTTTATACAGCTGATCAGAAAGAAGGCCTTTTTCAGAAAGATTGGAAAGAATAATAATGAAGATTCCCGATTGGTTCTTCAGATCCCAGTCATAATAAAACTCTTTCACATGTTCTGAGATGTTCTGTTCAATATAGGAAGAGGATTCTTTAATGATAGACTGCATAAGCAAATCCCTTGTTTTATGTACATAGCTTTCCTGCTGATTATTCAATAAAGACTTTTCGACAGGGGACAAAAAATTGGTTATGTAGACAGTGATAAAAGGATGGGAAAAAGTACATATCACATTGCCTGGGCCCCTGCCAAAGTTTTCACGAAGAAGGCGACCGATATACCCTCCAATATCTTTCTCTTCTATTATTTTTTCCATAAACTACCTCCGGGTGCGATTTCTTAATACATTCCCATAGTTCTAAATTTTAAAACCTTGCTGGAATTCAGAGAGGCGGATCAACAGGGGATGAGTGCTCATGCAGGTTGAATATGATACATTAGAAGATATAATGATTGAAAAAAAAAGCATGGAGGAAGACCTCTTTCGATGTATGCAGCTGATTGAAGGGAGTACGGTTGTATTTGAACATCCATATAGATAGGAAAACAATAAAAGACATGTGCGGCTTGGCCGCTTTGAAAAGAGGGGACGCCTATTTTCGGGCTGGACAGGTCACATTGAAGGACGTTTCACAGGAACAATGTGTGTTTTCTGTTCAGGGAACAGAAGAGTTTACTGTTCTGATTGAGCCCGGTGGACAGGAAGGGTTTTCCGCTGAATGCAGCTGTCCTCAGCTGATGTCATTCTCTAAAAGCTGTCAGCATATTGCTGCAGCGCTTCTTTATCTGGAAGAATGGAGAAAAAGGAGAGATGAATCTGATGAGGAAAACCTTGCAGAAGGTTTCATAGAGTTATTTAAGAACCACCCAGCCCGCCCAAGTGCTGCACAGATGCACTTTGA
This sequence comes from Bacillus massiliglaciei, assembly GCF_900098925.1. GTDB lineage: Bacteria > Bacillota > Bacilli > Bacillales > DSM-1321 > Peribacillus > Peribacillus massiliglaciei. The sequence continues at coordinate 786,260 of NZ_LT622359.1, forward strand.
AGACAGAGAAACGATTCAGGCAGCCTTTATATGCAAACCTGTTTTAACGGAGCATAGCCGTCCAATGCTGGGGATTTCCTTAGAGATTGCATCTTCTCCGATCAGGAAGATTCACTCTTTTCTCCAGGATCTTGAGAAGGGACAGCCGATTAAGGTTTCCGAACGATTTACCTTTGATCCAAGTGTTCATTGCTTTCAAAGAGAATCAGATGATGTTATGAAACAATTATGCCGGGCAGCAAAGGATGAACGGCTTTATCAAACGGGTTATCAAGACGCTTCCGCCTTATCAAGGGAAGATATCCTAATCATTCCGCCCACAGCTTGGGAGGAAATGGCTCTGCTGCTCCCCAAAGTCCAATCTGTGAAATTTAATCATGATAGCGTCAGGTATGAAGGCATTAAATTTACAGATAAACGGCTTCCGCTTCATTTCTGGTTCGAAGAAAATGGGCAGAGCAGATATCAATTAAGGATAACTGGAATACGTAATGTCTTCGTACTGGATGCCTATCATTCCGTTTTTTATGAAGGCGAGATGTTCCGTCTAACTAGCGATGACTGCCGGAGACTTTCAGAGTTACAGCACATGCTAAAAACAACAGGGACGGACCGTATACCTGTATCTTCTGATCAAGTCACACTATTTCTTGATAAAGTCGTCCCTGGATTGCGGAAATTGGGTGATGTTAGGATTTCGGAAAAGGTGAATAATCGCTTTCATCATACTCCTTTGGAAGCCAAGCTATTTTTAGATCGCGTGCACAACCGTCTGTTGGCGGGACTTGAATTTCATTATGGACATCTTGTTATTAATCCCCTGGATCGGACATCAGAGGTTCCTTTGCTGTTAAGAGAAGAAGAGAAGGAAAAAGCCATATTGGAATTGATGGAGGAGAGCTCTTTTGCTCAGACAGACGGAGGCTACGTTCTTCAAAACGAGGAACTGGAGTATGAGTTTTTATATCACCTTGTCCCTAAGCTTCAAAAACTGCTTCAAGTTCATGCGACTTTGGCTGTCAGGAACCGTATATTCAGAAAAAATGCCAGGCCGAAGATCAGGGTAAAGGTGAATAAGGAGAGAACGAACTGGCTGGAATTTACTTTTGAAATGAAAGGCATTCCTGATGAGGAGATTAAAGAAATCCTTTTGGCCATGGAGGAAAAGAGAAAGTATTACCGTTTAAAGAATGGCTCTCTCTTTTCCTTGGAAACTCGGGAATTGGATGAAATCAACCGCTTTCTGAAGGAACTGCCGGTTCAGGATGATGATCTTGAAAATAGTTGGCACGTTCCGCTTATTGCAGGCATTCCGCTTTTGGGGGCCGTGCAGGATCCGAACACATTCGCCATGGAAGAATCCTTTCGTGCACTGCTGGATAAATTGCACCATCCTGAACGGCTGGAATATCAGATTCCGGATGCAATCTCTCCTTTATTGCGGCATTATCAGGCAACTGGATATAAGTGGATGAAAATGCTGTCAGAATGTGGATTTGGAGGTATTTTGGCAGATGAAATGGGACTTGGAAAGACGCTTCAAAGCATCGCCTTCGTGACCTCCGAGCTTTCAGAAATCAGGGAAGCGAAACAGCCGGTGCTGATTGTCTGCCCTTCTTCTCTGACATATAACTGGTTTAATGAAATCATCAAATTTTCACCTGAAATCAAAGCAGAAGTAATTGATGGCGAAAAAAAAGAGCGGGAAGAGAAGATAGCGGAGATGAGCGAACTGGATGCCGTGATTATCTCTTATCCTTTATTAAGAAAAGACATTGATTTAATGAAGAAAAATCAGTATCATGCTGTTTTCTTGGACGAAGCCCAAGCCTTCAAAAATCCAGCCACACAGACAGCTAAGGCTGTGAAAAAGATTCAGGCGGGTTCTCGTTTTGCTTTGACTGGCACCCCTATTGAAAATTCATTGGAGGAGCTATGGTCTATTTTTTATGTTGTCTTTCCTGAACTTTTTAAGGGATTGAAGGAATTCAGCCATCTTTCAAAGAAACAGGTGGCAAGGCGGGTTCGGCCATTTATGCTGAGAAGAGTGAAGCAGGATGTCCTTTCTGAGCTTCCTTCCAAAAAGGAGATTACGGCCTTCTCTGATCTGCTGCCAGAACAAAAGAGGTTATATACTGCTTATCTGGCGAAGCTGCGTCATGATACCCTTAAGCATTTGGATAAGGATACATTACGGAAAAATCGAATTAGAATTTTGGCTGGATTGACAAGACTGAGGCAAATTTGCTGCCATCCTGTCCTTTTTATTGACCAATATGAGGGGCAGTCCGCTAAATTTCAGCAGCTGAAGCAATTGATTGGAGAATCCATGGCATCGGGGAGAAGAGTCTTGATTTTTTCTCAATTCACTTCCATGCTGAAACTTATAGGCAATACCTTATCGAGGGAAAGGATTCCTTACTTTTATCTGGATGGGCAGACTCCTTCTGAAGAAAGAGTGGATCTCAGTAATCGATTTAATGGCGGAGAACGGGAGGTTTTCCTGATCTCCTTAAAGGCGGGCGGTACAGGGCTTAATATGACAGGAGCCGATACGGTGATTTTCTATGATAATTGGTGGAATCCTGCTATTGAGGAACAGGCAGCAGGACGGGCTCATCGGTTCGGTCAAAAAAAAGAAGTGCAAGTCATCAAGCTCATCGCACGCGGTACGATTGAAGAAAAAATGAGCGAGCTCCAGGAAAAGAAAAGAGATTTAATTAAAGAAGTAATCGACCAAGATGATAAGGAACTATTGAAGCTTACAGATGATGATATACGGGATTTGCTGCAATTATAGAAAAAACCGTATTCTGTATGACTATGGATGAAGGAGTATAAGAATATGGCAATTGTCCTTTTTTTAGCCGCAGGATTAGCAGAAATCGGCGGGGGATATTTGATCTGGCAGACGCTGAGAGAAGGGAAACCGTTCTATCTGTCGGTGCTTGGAGGTCTTTTCTTATGTTTATATGGAATAATTGCCACCTTCCAATCTTTTTCTTCTTTTGGCCGCGTTTATGCCGCGTATGGAGGAATCTTTATTATTCTTTCTCTCTTATGGGGCTGGGGCGTGGATCGGAAAACACCTGATGTTTATGACTGGGCTGGGGCACTTATCTGCTTGGGCGGTGTTTCTCTCATGTTATGGGGGCCGAGAAACTAAAAAGAAAGCATGATGGACAACAATGCCGGAAAAACAGGAGAAATCGGCGGGATTTTTGTAAATATAGGATCAGGGCGGGGGAAATGAAAGTGCCTATGACTGAAAAGCAGTTGGCGGAAGTAAAGAAACTGCAGAATATTTGTGAGCAAGAAGAGCTGACATTGAAACTCAATTGGGAAACCCTCAGAACAAGAGGACATATGAAAAATGATTTTTTTCATTATGAAGAGGATTGTCTGGTTGGATTTCTCGGTATGTATCATTTTGGCAGCCGTCTGGAAATATGCGGGATGGTTCATCCGGAATATAGGAGAAAGGGGATTTTTACACACCTGATGCATGAGGGGATTGCAGAAGCAGAGAAGAGGGGCTATCAAAGTATCCTGCTTAATACTCCTGCTTCTTCTGATGCTGCCCGGCAATTTTTACGGCAGTTCAGCTGTGAATTTCTCGTGGCAGAACATCGGATGAAATGGAAAAAAACAGATGTGATACCTGATCCAGCTGTGTTTTTACGGGAAATGGAACCAACTGATGAGGAGCTGAATATCCAATTAGATATTCTCTGCTTTGGTTTTTCTGAAAGAGATGCGAGAAATTATAACAAGCGTCTGAGAAATGAACAGAGCTTACAGGGATATATGATTGTAGCCGAGGGAAAAGCGGCCGGGAAGGTCTGGATTGATCGGAAAAAGAAAGAAGCCTGGATTTATGGTTTCTCGGTTCTGCCGTCATGCCAAGGGAAAGGGATTGGAAGGAAAGCCCTCCGAGCCATTCTTCATGCCCATCAAGATGAGGAGTATGATCTATTTCTCGAAGTAGAAGCCACCAATGCACATGCACTGACCCTGTATGAATCGTGCGGATTCGAGGCCTATGAGCAGCAGGATTATTATAGATATATCCCCAATTCGGAACAAGGAAAGAAGGGGTAGCTGATAAGAAAAAAAGACGCCTCCTATGAAGTGAACCCAAAAAGTTAGACACTTTATTTAGTTAGGCAACCTTGAGGGCATGAACTCGGTAATCAACCGGGCTCATGCCTTTTAATTTCGTTTTAATACGTTGGTGATTGTAATAATGGATATACTCCTCTAGTTCTTGTTTGAAATGCTCCATGCTGTCGAACTCTTGTAAATAAAGTAATTCAGATTTTAGTAGCCCAAAGAAATTTTCTATAACGGCGTTATCGAGACAATTTCCCTTTCGGGACATACTTTGTGTAATGCCATGTGTCTTCAAGGATTGGGAATAGGATTTCATTTGATAATGCCAACCTTGATCTGAATGGAGAATGGGTGTATCTCCTGATTCTAAATGCTTGATGGCTTGGTCCAACATCTTGTGGACTAACGAATAGGTAGGACGTGACTCTATTTGGTAGGCGATGATTTCTCCATTAAATAAATCAAGGATGGGAGATAGGTGCAATTTTTCACCATATAAATGGAATTCCGTCACGTCCGTCACCCATTTTTCATGAGGCTTGGTGGCCTTAAAATCCCTTTGGAGTAGATTAGGCGCAACCTTTCCCACCTTGCCTTTGTAAGAACGATATTTCTTCATCCTTACCATACATTTTAACCCCAGCTTATTCATTAACCGAAGCACTGTTTTATGGTTCACCTTAATCCCCCGATTACGCAATTCTAAAGTAATTCGTCGATATCCATACCTTCCTCTATGTGAATGAAAGATTTCTTCAATGACAGGCTTGATCTCTGCGTATTTATCCTGACGCCGAAAGGCGTTTATCCAATAATAATAAGTGCTCCTTGCGATATTTGCGACAGATAGAAGTAGCTTTAAGTTACATTCTGCCCTTAGTTCGTGTACTATTTTCGCTTTTTCTTGCGTGCTAATTCCTCTTTTTCCTGAACTAAGGCTCTCAACTTTTTTAAATAGGCATTCTCCACACGTAACCGTTCATTTTCTGCCTTTAAAGCCTCTAACGACCCTTCTTCAAATGGTTTCTTATTTTCTTTCCCCATAGATGGACGCCCCTTTTTCTTTGTTATAAGGGCGTCTACTCCTCCTGCTTCATATTGGCTTCGCCACTGACTGATGGTAGAAGGAGAAGAAATATTGAATAACGCAGCGGTTTCACGGATTGACGTCCCTTGTTCATTCATATATTCAAGTACTTTCAGTTTATCTTCTGCCGTATAAGTTGTATAGCGTTTTCAAATGCACGCACTCCATGATGATTATACTGATGAATCCAATTAAGTAATACTGATGGGTGAACACCAATGGACTTAGCTATAGTTTTTTGTCCCTCTATTCCTCCTAAATACCTCTGTACAGCTTGTGTTTTCTGTCGTGCTGTAAATTTAGCCATATAAAAAACTGCACCTCCAATTGTTAGATGTGTCTAACAATTGGAGGTGCAGTTCACTAAGAGGGCGTCTTTTGTAAACTGGCACCTATGTCAAGGACACTATAAAAAAAGAGCTTAAGCAACGAGAAGATGATTCCTGTATTGAATAGGGGTCATCTTTTTTAAGTTCCACTGATATCGATAATTATTATAGTAAACCATATAATGATTGATTTTTGCCTTCAATTCTTTTAACGTTTTAGCCGATTTATAATCCACATCATCTTTTAGATGACCAAAGAATGACTCCTGAGGAGCATTATCCCAACAGTTGCCTTTACGAGACATAGATTGCCTAAGACCATACTTGTTTAATAGCTTTTGATATCTTGGACTAGTGTAATGACTTCCTTGATCTGAGTGAATGAAGGCTTCTGGATGTAGCGTTACTTTCTTGTTGCTCATTAATTTCTGTATCGTCTTAGTTGCGATGTCTAAAGTAATACGATCGGAAACATGATAAGCTAAGATTTCGTTAGTGGAGGCATCTTTTACGGTCGACAAATAAGCCATACAATTTCTGTTATATGGCAAATAGGTAATATCGGTTAATAATACTTTTCCAGGAACTCCTTGCTTGAATTCTCTGTTTAATTTATTTGGCACGACCTGATGTTCCTTAGTTGCTTTAGCGATCTTTTTGTAAGGATTCGATTTTCTATGTGGGCAGACAATTCCATATTTCCTCATGATTCTCTGTATCTTTTTACGACTAAAGATAATGCCATCGTTCTTTTCCAGTATCATTTTTATAGAACGTGACCCTTTCTTATATCCTCGATGATTAAATGCCTTTACTATCATCTTTTTTGCCTCTAGGTCTAATAATTCTCTTGCATCTCGGCTGCTGGATGCCTTTAAGTAGCTATAATATCCCGAACGAGATACATCTAATAGCTGACAGAAATATGAGGTCATTCCTTTAAAACGATTCTGTTCAATGGTCTCATAAATCAACTGATATACTTTACTCGGGGCTAGATTTTCTCTTCCTTTTAGCAGCCTCCTTTCTGTCACTTCTAGCTTTTTTAATAGTTCTACCTGTCCCTCAAGTAACTTAATTTGTGCTTTTTGTCTTTCGATCACCTCAGAAGGGGTAAGCTCTCGTTTTAATGGTCTGCCAGAACTTACTTTCCTTGAATCTGTAAGTCCAATTATTCCATTTTTTTTATATGCCTTCTTCCACCTGCAAGCTGCTTGTTCTATTCTGCTTTGTCCTATGATCTCAATATTAAAGCCGTTCTCCATAAAAATTTGACGCGGAAGTTTACCAGACAAATACTCATCCATAAATCTATTTTTAAAGGTGTCAGTATAGGTAATTGCCTTTTCACTAACACGTTGAACATTTGGATTCTGTTGAAGTGCTTTGATCTCTTTAGCTGAAAATGTACTCTTACTCATCCTGTCTCACCTCATCTTCATATCTTAAAATTCAAGTATATAAAAAAATACCAGTAGTTAAAACACTCTTTTTTTGAGTGTCTTAACCACTGGTACCATATTATTGTATCGTTATTTCTTTTTTTGTTTATGCAAACCTAGTGCATAATAGAAAATGACAAGTGCCAAGAGCCATAACGGGCCGACAATCAGAGCGATTCGAGTATCCGGCGAGAAGGCCAGTATAACAGTTACGAAAAGCAGGAAGGCCAGGGCCAGGTAGTTGGAAAAAGGGAAAAATGGCATTGTGTAGCTTCCTTTAGGCCGAGACACTTTTGATTTTCTTCTGAAAACTAATTGAGTGACTAATATGGTTCCCCATGTCCACAGGGCACCGAATGTCGCTATGCTTGTGACATAACTGAATACCTTTTCCGAAACGATATAATTTAAATAGACTCCAAATAACAGTACACAGGCAGATACAATAATGGCTGTTCCGGGTACTCCGCTTTTAGTTGTTCGTGCAAAAGCCTTGGGAGACTCTCCTTGCTGCGCAAGGTTGAACAGCATTCGTCCTGTACTGAAAATACCGCTGTTACAAGAAGAGAGAGCTGCTGTTAAAACGACAAATTGGACGATTCCGGCTGCAGCAGGGATACCGATTGCATCAAAGGTCAGAACGAAGGGGCTGTTCTCCCCAGTGAGCTGGTCCCATGGATAAATAGACAGAATAACCAGTAAAGCGGCTACATAAAAAATCATGATCCGGTAGAAGACTGTATCAATAGCCCGTTTCAGTGATTTCTCCGGATTTTTAACTTCTCCGGCAGTTACCCCCAGCATCTCAATGCCGAGGTAAGCAAACATAACCATTTGAAAGGAAAGCAATACGCCTGAAATACCATTTGGAAATAACCCGCCATGTTTATACAGGTTGCTGAATCCTACGGCATCTCCGCCATTTCCGAATCCAAAAAGAATCATCCCGAAGCCTACTATAATCATCAGAATGATTGTAGCGATTTTGATTAATGAAAACCAGAATTCTAATTCTCCATAGGCCTTTACAGCAAGAAAATTGACAATGGTCATAATGACCAAAGCAGCCAATGCCCACGCCCACTGAGGAGTTCCAGGGAACCAATATTGCATGTAAATACCTGCGGCAGTGATTTCAGCCATACAGGTCACGACCCATAAAAACCAATAATTCCAGCCTGTAATAAATCCAGCCAGCGGGCCAAGATAATCTCGGGCATATCGGCTGAATGAACCAGCCACTGGATTTTGAATGGCCATTTCGCCAAGCGCTCTCATAATCAGGTAAATAACAATTCCGCCGATTGCGTAAGAAAATAAAATCCCGGGACCGGCTAATTTAATTGCTGATGCAGAACCGAGGAATAATCCAACTCCGATTGCGGCTCCTAATGACATAAGAGTGATATGCCTTTCCTCCAAGCCTCTGTGGAGCTGAGTCTCTTTTGAGTCTTTCATAATCTCACCTTTTCATTTTTTGATTTTTCATGAAGCAAATCTTCCAGAAACTTTATGTAAATGAAAACCGTTATAAAAATATATTATGAAAATAATCATTTGTAAACAAGAATAAAAAGATTCAAATTATTTATCGAAATAGTTATATAAAAGAATGTTCAGACCTGCTTTTTATTTGTTTATCAAAACGCAGACATTAAAGATAATGAATAAAATCAACGGTTCCCTATTCTGCTATTATAGACTTAACGGAGGTGGAAGGATAGATGGTCTGTCTTCTGTCCTGAATTTACATATATAGAAGAAATATTGTAGTAAAATAAGGCGGGGCAAAACAAAAAATAACAAATCTCTCACAGAGAAATTTGTTATTTTTGCGTATACTAGATGGATTACTGTTTAGTGGGTGTTTTAATCATTGTTTTTGTGCTCCGCTTTTTCATCCAGACCATCAGACGAAAATGATTCTTTGATTGCATTCATGACATGAGAAGAGGCGATCTTCATCCCCTCAGTAAAGTCATTGGCACTGTAATCTAAGCCAGCTGTTTCCTTGCTTCGATTCTGATTCGGATTATTTTTATCGATTTCCGTCTCCTCCTTTAATTAGAAATCCCTTAAAATTCTGCATCGCGATCAACCTGCAGGCCATAGCTTCCCCGAGGTTCAGGAGTATGTTCTAAATGAACAGTCTGGCTTTCATCATGCTGATCATGTTGCACTGCATGATGTTCTTTTACCCGCTTATCCTCTTTTTTCATTAATCATCACCTCTTTTGTATTTTTGAACATCTTGAGTAATAATATGCCCACATGCTTAAGGATAAATAAAAGGACCCATATTATAAGGGTCCGGCCTTGGAACATATTAATTTAAAACCAAAAGGGTATAATAGGAAAGTCTTTGCACAACCTTATTGTTTAATGCTTTGGACAAGTTTCTCAAGCTTAACAAATTCCTTAGTCTGTCTGACCATTTCGGATTGCCGAAGCGAAAGTAAGGCGCTTTCAAGGAGGAATTTACGGGTCGGCTGTTTTTGTAGAATTTCTTCCTTAATAAAGTCGACAAGCTTAATAAACGTGATTTGTTCATCTTGTTTGGTAACCTTCGTCAGTATTGCTTTCCGGAGCTCAACCGTAGCGTGATTTAACTGCTGCATGATGTCTTCTTCTTCTTGATTGGTGCGTCCGGGAAGCCATGCATTCAAATTGTCGGGAGTCAGCAGCTGGGCATGTGATTTTGCCACATCATCTACCAGTGTTTTGATTCTGTCTACACAGTATCTGGCTACAAGGTGATGATCCAAATGATTTTTCTTTACAATATAGTTATAATGAAAGACTTTTTGGATAATCCCTTGGAACATGATCGCACAATCCAGCAGATATGGCTCTTTTTCCTCGCCATAAATATCAACAAATCGATGATAGATCCATTTGATTTGAAACATCTGCTTTTTTAGCAGGAAATCTTTCAAATCCTTTTCACTTGAAGAAAAGATCTCTTCAATGAGGATAGATAAGTTATTTCTTCTATTAAAAAGAATCATTAATTCTATTTGCTTGACGAATACTTCCGTATCACTCCGATTTTGACCGATCATTAATTCATTAAGTTCTTTAATCAGTTTTTCATACATGATGCGGAACACATCTTTAAGCAGTTCGCTTTTAGATGGAAAGTAATTATAGAAAGTTCCTTTAGATACATTCCCTTTTTCCAGAATTTCCTGGATGGAAGTAGCCTGATATCCCTTTTCAACAAATAACTTCTGGGCTTGTAATACTACTTGCCGCTTTCTTTCATTCATGACATCAACTCCGGCAATATTGATTTCTAGAAAACATCGTATCTTATTTTCCTGGGCATGACAAACCAGAAAAAAATTGAAATTTTTCTCTTGCCAAATTGAATGAGAAAAGATAAGATATTGTTTATTGTAATGAGTGTACAATAAAATGAACTATAAGTACAATGGAGGAAAGATAAATGAGTGAGACAACTATGAAAGACAAGAAGCCGCCTTATGGCATCATAGCGATTCTTCTTGCCGGTGCTTTTGTGTCCATATTGAATTCGACACTGCTGAACGTGGCACTTCCTTCTATTATGAAGGATCTTGATGTGGAAACATCCACGGCCCAGTGGCTTGTGACAGGATATATGCTGGTCAACGGTGTACTGATTCCGGCTACTGCCTTTCTGATTGAGAAATATTCAGTGCGTAAGCTGTTCCTGACAGCCATCCTATTATTTACGATCGGAACGATTGTTTCAGGATTGGCACCGACCTTTTCTGTATTATTAACGGCACGTATGGTTCAGGCAGCCGGTTCTGCTATTATGATGCCGCTGTTAATGAACGTAATGTTAACGAGCTTCCCGATTGAAAAACGCGGATCTGCAATGGGAATATTCGGTCTTGTTATGATTTTTGCTCCGGCTATCGGGCCGACTTTATCCGGTTGGATTGTCGAGCATTATACATGGCGTACATTGTTCTATATGATTACTCCGTTTTCTGTTATCGTTCTTATTTTTGCTTTGTTTAAACTTAAGGATAAAAAAGAAAAAGTGGATATTCATCTTGATATCCTGTCTTTAATATTATCCAGCATAGGTTTTGGCGGGATCTTGTATGGTTTCAGTTCTGCAGGAAGCAAGGGCTGGGATTCTCCAGAAGTGTACGGAACACTGATTGCAGGCGTAATTTCATTAATCCTGTTTATTATCCGTCAATCTAAACTAGAAAGACCGATGCTGAATTTCGGTGTCTATAAGTATCCAATGTTTGCCCTGTCATCTGCCATTTCGATTGTGCTTAATATGGCTTTATTCTCGGCTATGATTTTAATGCCTTTATATCTTCAGAATATCAGGGACATTTCCCCTATGCATTCAGGTTTGTTAATGCTTCCGGGTGCGGTTATTATGGGAATTATGTCGCCGATTACAGGGAAATTATTTGATAAATACGGTGCGAGAGTACTTGCTTTGATTGGTTTATTTATTACCGTAGCGACTACGTATGAGTTCAGTCAGCTTTCCATGTCCACTTCATACACGCACTTGATTATTTTGTACTCTATCAGGATGTTTGGTATGTCCATGGTTATGATGCCTGTCATGACAAACGGATTGAATCAGCTGCCGGGAAGACTAAATCCTCACGGCACAGCGATGAACAATACGCTTAACCAAGTATCAGGTGCGATTGGATCGGCCTTGCTGGTTACGGTAATGTCTCAGCGCACAGAGACCCATGCGGAGGAACTTATGAAATCGGCAATGGGGAAAATGACTGAGCAGCCGACTGCGGAAGTCATGAATGAAATGAAAAATCAGCTCGTTTCGAAGGCAATGGTGGAAGGTATTAATGATGCATTCTTTGTGGCAACATTCATAGCAGCTGTTGCATTTCTTCTTGCCTTTTTCGTTAAAAGGCCCGTACGTGCAGAAGAAATGACGAAAATGAAAGAGAAGCAAGCGGATTAAGGAATACTGCTCAAAAGACCCCGTCCATAGAGGACTGGGTCTTTTTTTGCGTCAAGCAGGCAGTAAGAGAATGGAACCTTTATCTTTTTAGACATTTTTCCTGCATGATTGTAAAAATTGTAAAAATTGTAAAAATTCTTTTTTGGAGTTTAGAAAGTTTCTCTAAATACCCAATTTTGGTATGATTTAAACATAAAGAAAAAACCTTTTTGTTCCAGAAATAAGTGATAGTGCGGCAAGAAGGCCGGACTGGGAAGCATTTTAGAAAGAATTGTTCAAATGTAAAAAAACATTATTCTCGATTAATAATGTCTATTGATAATAGAAAACCAGTTTGTCCTGGTTCTTGAGTAAACAGTCCTGATTCATTTGGCTTGTTTGGTTATAGGTATATACGTATATGAATACTTCTTGTCAACTAAAAAGACTTGTATGAATTTATTTAAAATTATTATAAATAAGTATTGATTTTTATTTAATATGGTTTATCATTATATATGTTAGTAAAAATAATAAGAGGTGATTCATTGATGACAAACCAGAAAAACCTTACGACTAGCTGGGGTGCCCCAGTTGGCGACAACCAAAATTCTATGACAGCTGGCCAGCGCGGCCCTGTATTGATTCAAGATGTACATTTGTTAGAAAAACTTGCACACTTCAATCGTGAACGTGTTCCTGAGCGTGTTGTACATGCGAAAGGTGCGGGTGCCCATGGTACTTTCACTGTAACGAATGACATGTCTAAATATACAAAAGCAAAAGTCTTCAACGGTGCTGGAAAAGAAACTCCGATGTTTATCCGTTTCTCTACAGTAGCTGGAGAGCTTGGGTCTGCGGATACAGTTCGCGACCCACGCGGTTTTGCTGTTAAATTCTATACTGAAGAAGGAAACTACGATATCGTCGGTAACAATACACCTGTATTCTTTATCCGTGATGCTATTAAGTTCCCTGACTTTATCCATACACAAAAAAGAGATCCAAGAACACACTTGAAGAACCCAACTGCTGTTTGGGATTTCTGGTCTCATTCTCCTGAGTCTTTACATCAGGTTACAACATTGATGTCTGACCGAGGTATTCCGGCTACATTACGCCATATGCATGGGTACGGAAGCCACACATTCAAATGGGTAAATGCTGAAGGACGAGCTGTATGGGTGAAATACCATTTCAGAACAAACCAAGGCGTTAAAAACCTTGATGTGAACCTTGCTGCTAAACTTGCAGGAGAAAATCCTGACTATCATACAGAAGATCTTTTCAATGCAATCGAAAACGGGGATTTCCCATCATGGACTTTGTATGTTCAAATCATGCCTTTAGAAGATGCGAATACTTACCGTTTTGATCCATTTGATGTCACAAAAGTATGGTCTCAAAAGGATTACCCTCTAATCGAAGTAGGCCGGATGGAATTGAACAGAAACCCTGAAAACTATTTCGCTGAAGTGGAGCAGGCAACATTCTCTCCAGGTTCATTTGTACCAGGTGTAGAAGCTTCTCCGGATAAAATGCTTCAAGGCCGTCTGTTTGCTTATGGAGATGCTCATCGTTACCGCGTTGGCGCTAACCATAATCAGCTTCCGATTAACCGTCCAAAAACAGAAGTGTCTAATCATCAGCGTGATGGTTTCATGGCCGGTGACGATAACGGCGGACGTTCTGTATACTATGAGCCAAATAGCTTCGGCGGTCCAAACGAAAACGCTGATGCGAAATTGACTCCGTTTGAAGTATCTGGACAAGCAGCTCAAGTAGCATATGATCATAACGATCATTATACTCAAGCAGGTGACCTGTACAGACTATTAAGCGAAGAAGAGCGTGCCCGTCTTGTAGCGAACATTGTGGGAGCTATGAAGCCGGTTGAGTTAGAAGAAATCAAGCTTCGCCAAATCTCTCACTTCTACAAAGCAGATCCGGAATACGGAACTCGTGTTGCAGAAGGCTTAGGATTAGCTGTACCGCAAGAAGTTTAATTCATTTTCTCACTTTATTCTAAATACAAAGCAGGCAGTCTATTAATAGGCTGCCTGCTTTTTTATAGTATTCAGATTGCCGGCATAAAATCGCCGCCGTATTGAGGATAGTTCAGAACTTTGTCCTATTTCAGCTTCGTCCTGCATAGTTTAATAGAGATTTCCTATTCTGATAACTTATATCGATTGATCTATTCTACATCACACCAATTATTCTATTTAATAGGAGGGGGAAAAGATATGGACGTTATGATCAGGCGCGGTGATTCTTGTTGGTACTACAGCCGGCTGTTCAGTATAGATCTCCAACTGATTCATGATTCAAACGAGGGGATTGACCCGAATCAGCTTGCCATTGGGCAGCGTGTTAAGATCCCTGGCTTTGTGGCTTCTGACTATCAGCTCAAAGCAGGTGACTCTTTATGGTCGATTGCCAGAAACCGCACCATTTCTTTAGATGCTTTATTTCTGCTGAATCCATCCCTGAATGTGAATACACTTCAAATCGGACAGGTTATATTCCTTCCTCTGAGGATTACATGGCGTCTTGTTACAGCGAATCAGGAATACAGCTATGCAAGAATGATTAATGACTTAAATCGGCTCAGACAGGTTTATCCATTTTTGAAAATGCCATCGGCAGGAGAAACAGTCCTTGGAAAGTCGATTCCGGAGGTCCTTCTTGGAAAGGGAGACAAGAGAGTCCACTATAATGCCTCGTTTCATGCAAATGAGTGGATTACGACTCTTACAGTCATGACTTTTTTAAATGATTATCTGCTCTCGCTGACAAATCAAAATCCAATTCGGGGCGTCTGGATGAATCAGTACTACCAGCAAACTTCCTTATCGATTGTCCCGATGGTCAATCCAGATGGTGTGGACCTTGTTTTGAATGGTCCGCCTGAAGATGAACCTTACAGAAGCAGGGTGCTTGATATGAACGGCGGCAATGATGATTTTTCGGGATGGAAGGCTAATATTAACGGTGTCGATTTGAATGATCAATTTCCTGCAAGATGGGAATTGGAAAAAGAGAGAAATCCGCCAAATCTAGGACCGAGGGATTATCCAGGAGAAGAACCGCTGACGGAACCTGAAGCGATTGCGATGGCCACTTTAACAAGAAAAAGAGACTTCGATAAAGTGCTCGCATTCCATACACAGGGAAAAGTGATTTATTGGGGATTCGAAAACTTGGAACCTTCAGAAAGCCGTTCAATTGCTGCAGAATTTTCAAGGGTAAGTAATTATGAACCGATTCAGTCCATTGACAGCTATGCAGGATATAAAGATTGGTTTATTCAAGACTGGAGAAGGCCGGGGTTTACTGTGGAGTTAGGACAAGGGGTCAACCCGCTGCCGCTTACTCAATTTCCGGAAATATATGAAGAGGCATTGGGAATCTTTTTAGCTGGATTGTATATGTGAAGATAAAATTCGATTTTAAGTGTTATTTAAAGCTGATATTTAGAATTTCTTTGATGATTTTGTACAAAATACGAATAAATAATTATTTAATATGTTTTATAGTTCGTATATAATGGAGGTGACTGATAGAAGGGAAGAGGGATGGAGAATGCTAAAGACGAAAAAAATCTTATTGCTTGGATCAGGAGAGTTAGGAAAAGAAGTCATTATTGAAGCTCAGCGATTAGGAGTTTTAACTGTAGCTGTGGACCGGTATGAACATGCGCCGGCTATGCAGGCGGCCCACAAAAGCTATGTAGTGGATATGCTGGACGGAGAAAAGGTACGTCAAATCATCGAAACAGAGAAACCTGATTTGATCGTTCCGGAAATTGAAGCCATTGCAACTTCTGAACTGATTGAATTGGAGAAAGAAGGATTCGATGTGATTCCGACAGCCCGCGCAGCCAGGTTAACAATGGATCGGGAAGGCATTCGGAGGCTGGCAGCAGAAACGCTGGAGCTTCCTACTGCCCAATATCGCTTTGCCGATACATACGAAGAATTCATACGCAGCGCTCATGAAATTGGGTTTCCGAATGTTGTGAAACCATTAATGAGCTCTTCCGGCAAAGGGCAGAGTGTATGCCGGACAGAAGAGGATTTGGAGAAATGCTGGAAAGTTGCCCAGGAAGGCGGCCGGGTGCAGAATGGAAGAGTGATTATTGAAGAATTTATCACGTTTGATTCTGAAATTACGCTGCTGACTGTCCGTACCGTCGAAGGAACAAAATTTTGTCCGCCGATCGGCCATATCCAGCAGGGCGGAGATTATATTGAATCTTGGCAGCCGCATGCCATGAATGAGGCGCAAATCCAAGAAGCGGAAAGAATTGCCCTGGCTATCACAGATGAACTTGGAGGACTCGGATTATTCGGCGTAGAATTATTTCTGTCAGGCGATAAGGTGTATTTCAGTGAAGTTTCTCCCCGCCCTCATGATACGGGATTAGTTACACTGGCTACCCAGAATTTATCTGAATTTGCGCTTCATATCAGGGCCATACTCGGTTACCCAATTCCGGAAATCAAACTCTTGAGTCCGGGGGCAAGTAAGCCATTGAAAGCACCTGAAGAGCTCGCGGAATACTCTATTGAAGGAGCGGGACAGGCACTTTCCCTTCCGAATACTCAGATTAGGATTTTTGGCAAGCCCAATACTAAGCCAGGACGCAGAGTGGCTGTTGCGCTAGCAGCTGCTGATTCAGCGGAAGAGGCCCGAAAAGTTGCAAAGCAGGCTTTATCTTGTCTTGAAGTAAAAGCATAACTCCGACAAGAAGCCTAGAATCCTTTCCAAATGGATTGAAGGGGCGGGCTCTGGGAGAACATGAGGCTTAAGCCGTGCCCCGTAAAGCAGCTCTAGAATCAACATCTATAAAGAATAAGTGGAAAATATCCAATTTCTCGTGGGAAATTGGATATTTTTATGTCCTAGACGATTATATTTTGAGATCAGCTTGTGGCCTTGCCGGGACTGTTCTTTTTCCATACCTTTTTGCGCATGATGAAGGAAGCAATTCCAATCAGTACGACGACAAGCAGACTGGCATAAAATCCAGGACGGATATGTTTCTCAAAAAGGGTTCCTGCGACTCCTGCCAGAAGCAAGAGCAACCCTATCCAAGCAAAAAGCTTATTCATAAACGTGTTTTTTAAGGTTTTAAAAGAAGATATGATGATAAAAGCCCAGTTATATAAAATTAATATTCCGGCTGCTGTCGTGATGTATTCATAAATTTTACCCGGAAGCAATAAGGCGGTAATGATGGATACAAGTAATCCGGCTGCCCCTAAACCGAGTGAAGGCAATGGAAGGTCCTTCATTTTCTTTACTTTTTTGCAAAAAAAGAAGGTGCATCCCCATCGTTTGCCATTGTCACAAGCAGGTTTGTCACGCCAAAAAGTGAAGCAGTCATCGTAGAGAAACCGGCAATAATAATAGCTGCATTAAAGACATGCGGGAAAAAAGGTAAGTGGAATCCCTCCATGGCTGTAACGAACGGGCTTTTTTTATCAGTGAAAGCCTCAAGGGAAACCATTGCTGTGGCGAGGCCGAGAGATACAACATAAATGATGGTCAATAAAATGAGCATAACTGTTCCTGATTTAGGCGCTTCTTCCTTTTCTTTAAGCTGCATTGCCATTAAACCAATGACTTCTATCCCGCCAAATGCATAAAAGGCATAGATCAGCGATGTCCAGAAGCCTTTCCACCCATGAGGGAAAAATTCTCCGGCAGAAGTTGGCCAATCTGAATGTATATGTCCCTTAAAGTCAATCCATCCAAAAACCCCGCAGGCAGCTAAAATGATGAACATGACAATAGCGGCAGTTTTAATTACTGCCAGAATGTTTTCGACTCGGTCGAACCCTTTTGTGCCTAATAGAACAACGAGAATGGCCAGGATGGCAAAACCGGCAGCGAATATCCACAAAGGCACCTTCGGAAACCAAAATTGGGAAAGGATAGAGAGTGCAGTCAGCTGGCTTCCCATAATCAGGATGTTCGAGGACCAGTAATTCCAGCCGCAGCTAAATCCAGCCCATTTTCCATAGGCCTTATTGGCATAATAACAAAAAGAACCCTCTTGGGGATCGGCGGCTGTCATTTTAGCCAGTAAATTGAAAACGATATAAGTGCCTAAAGCTGCCAAGATAAAGGAAAAAATGATAGAAGGTCCAGTGGCCATGATTCCAATGCTGGATCCAAGAAAATAACCGGTCCCAATCGTACAGCCCACGCCGATCAATGAGAGCTGCCACCATTCCAGGTCACCTTGTTTTTGCTTTGTATGTTGGTTTTTACTTTTATGATTTGCGGCTTTCTTTTTCTTCTTGCTCATATATATCCCTCCATACTTATAGTGTTCATGGTTAGAGAGAAAATATGTAGATGAAAATAAGGAAGGAACTGGGCAGCAGTTTCATACATGATCAAGTTTTTCAGTTACATACTAAAGAGTGAAATATCTATCCTATCGATGAGGTGATACAGAATGAGTTATAAAGATCAGTTAGATCCACATTCTCAGAAATTTCACCACAATTGGACAAGACCTAAACGCTCAAAGTCTCAAGTAAATGGCCACACCATGATGTCCCAAACAAATATTATCTTGAGGAGCAATGCGAAGGCTCACAGATGGTGACGGGTATTTCAAAAACAGGAAAGAAGCGTGAGGCTTCTTTCCTTTCTTTCGTTGTTATGGTAACATAAAGTCTTAACTTGAATAGGACGTGATATTTATGATTAATATAGAAATGCCTCATATCGATTTAACCATTTCTCAAAGAAAACAGGAAGTAAAAGAAGGCGAACCGCTTATTAAGGATATATACGGATTTATTGATTTTCACCTTATTCCGCGGGATAGAGGCGGCATCTTTATGTTTTATAACAACAGAGATGAATTATTATTTGTCGGTAAGGCTCGAAAGCTTCGCCAAAGAATTAAGAAACATTTTGAAGATAATGTATCCCCGATCAAAAACCATCGCGGAGAAGTTAATAGAATCGAAATTGCCTATGTAGAAGAACCGGTGGAGCGGGAGATTTACGAAACATATATCATTAATCATCTGCAGGCAAAGTATAATGTGGATAAAGTTTTCTTTAGGTAATTCATTTAGTAAAGCTGAATGCGAAAAAGGCAATCAGCTTTTTTATTTTTAAGTGGATAATTTGGTCCATATTTCAAAACTTTAGTGTTTGCTTCAAGCCTGGCGAAACACAGCAATTTACAGTCAATTTGTTTTAGTGTATCGTATAAAACAAGATATTTAATGAAACATACTGAAATAATGATGTCTATGGTTTTGTAGAGTTAGAAATCAGATACATTGTTAGAGAGTGAAGGACGTGGAAAAGAAGGATGAGTTCCATTTCAAAAGTAGGTAAATATCTTAATGAAAATGCAAAAGATTTAGCAAATGAGATAGTAGATGAGATTGTAGATCGGTTTACTTTTACTGTCCCGAAGCCTGAGATTGAACAGGCAAAAGTCGTTTACTTCCAATTTATTCAATTTATTGGAGAGGCTGTGACTTCTCCTGAAATCATCGTGCCGCAGGAGATTTTGGACTGGAGTAAACAGAATGCTGAGCAAGAGGCTTCCTTAAGGGGGAGAATTTCAAATATTATAGAACGGTATTACGATACACGATTGGTGTTTATTGATCGGATGACAGATATCGCGATTGACCATGGACTCTCTACAAAGGATGTTATTCGAGTAACGAAGTGGGTGAATTGTATTCTGGATGTCAGCATCACAGAAACCGTTCGTGAATTTGAAAGATTTACTCAGGACCTTATTAAGCATCGCCAAAAAGAAATAAATAAATTGTCTGCTCCCATAGTGCCGATTCAGGATTCCATTGCGGTTCTTCCGCTTGTCGGTTCTTTTGATTATGATCGGGTAGAGCATCTTGTGACCAGTGTGGTTTCCAAAATTGCCGGGCTGAATATAGAATGCCTGATTATTGATTTTTCCGGGATAGAGACCATTGATGCCGAAATTGCAGGATATATATTTAATATGTATGATGCCCTTCGTCTGCTGGGGATTCATGTAATTGCTACCGGCATTCGTCCTGATTTAGCCAATCAGGTAGTCAGAAGCGGAATTGATTTATCTACATTGACCACATATGCAACGGTCAAGCAAGCTATAGAGAGCATGAACGATGAGTGAAGCAGGCGGCAGTGTGTAAATGCTGCCTTTTTTGTTTCTAAGAAGGATGGAATCCAGGTTGGATCCCTTTTTGCAGGAAGTCAAGTTTTTTTTCGTCTTCTGCTGGCAGTTGTCATAAAATATTCAGATTTTGCAAACCTGTTTGTCCATTTTTCGTGAGATAATGTAATGGATGAACTTGAGAAGCATGAAAAAAAGGCTGACACAGTTGCTGTGCCAACCTTTTTATTGATGATTTAATAAGCTAGACTGAAAAGTCCTTTAATATGTGATAAATAACGAACATTGCTAGCTTCCTTCATTAAGGAAGCTGGAAGACCTTTTAATTGGGTCTCATTAGCCCCGACTGTGGCTACGGCATCTTTACGTCCAAGACTTGCAAGAGTCCCTGAGTTTACAGGTGCGAATTCTTTCATGGCTTGTCCTTTTAAAGAAGCGAAAAGGTTATATCCGACAAGTTCTCCCATCTGCCAAGCGTTTTGTGCGGTTGGAGCATATGGGCGCCCGCCTTCTTTAGGGAAAGCAACGGCACTGTCGCCGACAACGAAAACATCTGAATGAGATGTGGATTGTAAATACTCGTTCACGGTAGCGCGTCCGCGGTCTACTGCGATTCCTGATTCACCCACTAGTGGATTGCCTTGTACGCCGCCAGTCCAAACGAATGTATTGGCTATGATTTTTTGTCCGTCTTTTAGATCGATGACATTTCCAGAAACATTTGTGACAGGAAGACCTGTTAAGAACTCAACACCGCGTTTTTCAAGGCTGGCTGTTGCGCGTTCAATAAGAACATCTGGAAGAACAGGAAGGATCTTAGGACCTGCTTCAACCAATTTAATTTTAAGATCGCTAAAGTTTACACCATAGCTTTCAGCGATTTTAGGGAAAGTATCGACAATTTCGCCTACAAGTTCAACGCCAGTTAAACCGCCGCCGCCAATTACGATCGTAGCATCTTCTTCTTTTCTCGTTTTGGAATATTCCTGGATACGTTCTTTAATATGCCTGAAGATTTGCTTAGCATCTTCTGCAGACTTAAGAACCATACTGTTTTCTTCCAATCCTGGAATACCGAAGTAGGCTGTTTTGCTGCCTAAAGCGACAACAAGAGAATCGTAAGTTAAAGTAGAGCCGCCGGCTAACTTTACTTCTTTATTGTCTACAGAGAAAGATTCCACTTTAGCAATGCGCAAATCAATGGCTTTTCCTTTAAGAAGTTTTTCCAGGGGCATAGCAACAGCTTGTTCAGAGACATTCCCGGCAGCTAAACGGTGAAGTTCTGTAATGATTTGATGAGTTGGATATTGGTTAACTACTGTAACCTTTGCTTCAGATACATTTAAATATTTACGAACGGTTAAAGCAGTAAGAAGTCCGCCATAACCTGCACCTAAGATGACGATATGTTTTGACATCATTATTCCTCCGTCCTTACTAGTTAATGAAACGATTATTATTTTACACGGTTTGCATTAAGTTCTAGATAAGCATTTAAGAAGCGGAAAAGCTTTTGGGCTTGAGGGTCTTTCATCATGCGAAGAAGACCGAACACACCGATTACTTCATTGCTTTGTTCAGCGCGGTCTTTAGCTTCAATAGCAGTGGCAGCAATGTTTTTTACTGAATCTTTAACAGGCTCCACAATTTCTTTAATGGCTCCCACAGTATCGCTTTTCAAAACATCATCTGTCGCAACGGATTGAGCAAAGTCATATGATTTTGTTAATACGTTTACAAGCTCAGTCAATTTTGGCAGCTGCTCTACCAATGCTGTAAGTGATTCTTGAACTTCAGGTTTTAATAGCTGATCAAGAATGTCTGCTTGTTGACGGGCTAGCTCAGAGTTTGTTTCAGTAGTTGTTTCTGACATATCCAATTCTCCTCTACTATAAGTATTCTTGCTAGATGTGTAACCAATGGGAAAAGGTCCTTACTTATTGAAAAAGAATTCGCTTCCATAAAAAAGAAGACTAAGAATTGCGGCTGATTTATACCGTTCACTGCTTCCTGTTGTGATGAATTCTGTAAGGGAGCATGAGGTTATTTCAGTGACAATTTAAAGTTTGTTTAGTTATTCACATACTAGCCGATATTTCCCCAAAGACATTATAACAGAGTATGTTAATACATACCATACTTGCTTGCATAACTAATATACTCCCATTTTCTTATAATATCAATTGCATTGTTTGCTCATGATCTCATCATTTTTTTTGATATCTTTAGTGTGGTTCTGGCGGGCAGGATTTTGCCGGCCTATTTAATTTTGGTTAAATGGAAAATTCGATAAGAATTTATCAACTATTATTTGTCTTTCCGTATGATAATGGATATACTGGGTGGACAAATACATATATAAAGGAGCAGGTATAATGAATAAAATTGAAGTGGGCGAAATTCTGATCTTTGCAGATGAAAATGAAGAGGAACAGGAACTGGAGGTTCTTGGCACCCTTGAAGTAGAAGGAACAGAATATGTCGCAGTTGGATTGGTTGAGGAAATCGAAAGAGAAACTGAAGAAGATATCGATATTTTCTTCTTTAAAGTAGATGCTGAAGGAGAACTTAAGGATATCGAAAGCGAAGAAGAGTTTCAAAAAGTCGCTGGAGTTTTTGAAGCAAATATGGAAGCATAATAAAGAAATGAGACACAGGGATGTGTCTTTTTTTTGTGGGTTTTTGATGGTTTCAGGGCTGCGGTTTTGGGGGATTAAGTAGGTACGTCGAAAGGAGAGATGTACAATGGCGAATGATACAGAAGGAAAAGTGGAGACCCAGCTGGAATCCATGGGAGATGACAAGAAAGAAGACGTCCTGCAAAACTTTGAAAAATTTAAAAATTATCTTGCTGAAAAAGTAGAAAAAGGTGAGATGCTGGGAATGAATGAAGAACAGCTTGCTAAAGCGGCTCAAAAGGCAGCTGATTATTTAGCGAAGCATGAAGAGCCCAGGAATCGGGAGGAAAAACTTCTTCAGGAGCTCTGGAAGGTGGGCACTGAGGAGGAACAGCATAAGCTGGCACATATGCTGGTGAAATTAGTTCAATAGTAAAAGAGACCGGACAGAAGTAGATCATTCTTAGAGAGCAGGATAACTGAAACGAAAATCTGTGTATAAATATCAAATTTCTCAGTGAGAAATTTGATATTTTTTAGCTCAGCTGCTTTTTGAATACAGCGATTTTACGCTTCCCTCCATTTTTTAGGCTGTCCATAGCATCTTTCAATTTTACCGGCATAGGATAAAGGTATTCAGCGGGGGTGAGACAGATGGCGGTAGTTAAGCATACACAGTCCGATTTGGATTTGCTGGCGAGGCTGCTAAGAGCGGAAGGTGAAGGGGAAGGGACACAGGGAATGCTGATGATTGGGAATGTCGGAATCAACCGGATTCGCTCAAATTGTTCAGATTTCAAAGGACTCAGAACGATTCCTCAGATGATTTACCAAGAGCATGCTTTTGAAGCAACCCAAAAGGGATATTTTTATCAACGGGCGAGGGAGAGTGAGAGACGGCTTGCCCGAAGAGCGGTAAGAGGAGAACGGGTGTGGCCTTCTAAATTCAGTCTTTGGTATTTTCGTCCGCCGGGCGACTGTCCGTCTACATGGTATGGGCAGCCGCTGGTAGGACGCTATAAATTGCATTGCTTCTATGAGCCTACGGGAGAAGAGTGTGAAAACATTTATAATACGTACTGATAAGGCAGAGCCTGGAAATCTTCTCTGAAACGGAAACCCATGAAGCATAAAAAATATCAAATTTCCCTTTGAGGAAATTTGATATTTTTGATTTATCCCAGCTGCTTAGATCAATTTTACAAGAATTCTTCCTCTTGCCTGTCCTTTAAGGAGGGTAGGCAAAATATCCGGGAGCTCGTGAAGGCTTACTTCCTTTTGAATAAAGGATTCAAGGTTTGCCGGTTTGAATTTGCCTGCAAGAAGCTCCCATGTCTTAAGGCGCGTCTCCATTGGACAATAGACAGAGTCGATTCCCAATAAATTTACACCTCTTAAAATGAAAGGGAAAACAGTTGCCGGCAGTTTGGTTCCGCCAGTCAGTCCGCTGACGGCAGCTGAACCTCCATAACGAATCTGACTTAATATGGAGGCAAGCTGCTCACCGCCGACAGGATCAATAGCCGCTTGCCATTTTTGTTTGCCTAAAGAACGGAGCCTGCCATCATAAACATCTTCCCGTGAAAGGATGGTGTGTGCACCCAGCCCTTTTAAATAGCCATGCCCGGATTCCTTGCCTGTACTTGCTTCCACTTCATATCCTAACGTCGATAAAATGGATACTGCGAAGCTTCCGACTCCTCCGGTTGCTCCGGTGACAAGTACACTTCCCTTTTCCGGCGAAACCGAATTATCTTCAAGACGCTGAACGGAGAGGGCTGCGGTGAATCCGGCAGTGCCAATAATCATGGCTTCTTTTAAAGAAAGTCCTTCTGGAAGCGGAACGACCCATTTGGAAGGAATACGGGCATATTCACTATATCCTCCGTAATGAGTAACCCCTATTTCATAAGAAGTGGCAATGACTTCATCGCCTTCTTTGAATTTCGGATCCTGTGATGAAACAACAATCCCGGCGAGATCGATTCCGGGCACCATTGGATAGGAGCTGACAATATTCCCATCTGGAATGCCTGCCAGACTGTCTTTGTAGTTTACTCCTGAATAATGAACCTGGATCACTACTTCGCCATCAGGCAAATCATTCCCTGTTATCGTTTGAATTGCTGCAGAAAAATCTCCATCTTGTTTATTGACAACCAATGCTTCAAATGAATCCTTCATTTTCTCCAATCCCCTTTCCGAATGATCATCCATACTCATTATAGAAGATGAAGAAGAGCGTCGGCTAATAATTCGTTTTAATTGTGAAAAGTAGTAAATGTCTGCAAAAAGAAAAGGCCAGATGAAGAGTGATACAGCCGGCCTTTTCTAGACATTATTTTGCTGTTTTGACATCCGGGTTAAGCCGTAATGTTTCGATAATCCGATTTGTTATGTCTTTTACCTCCAGGCCGTCTGTCTGGATTTTGAGATGGTGATTAGAGTATATGGCCTGCCGGTTGGTGAAAAGCTCTTTCATTTGCTCCGTTGTTTTTCCCTGGAGGATGGGTCTGCTGTCCATGATCAAGCTGATTCTGTCTTTCCAGGCATCCCAGGATATATCCAAAAAGATCACGACACACTCGGACAGGCAAATGTCTCTGATTTCCTGCTGAAGAAAAGCTCCTCCTCCTACAGAAATAACTTTTTGTTTCTCCATACAAAATTTATGGATGGTCGTTTTTTCTTTTTCGCGAAACGCCTTTTCTCCAATTTTCTCGAAGATGGCTGATGTCGGCATTTTAAGTTCCTGTTCGATTTCCTGGTCTATATCAATAAACTCTCGGCCGAGTTCCTTGGCGACTGCTTCTCCGACTGTTGTTTTTCCCGCCCCCATGAAACCGATAAAAACTAAGCTCTTCTCTTGTAAAGCAATATTCTCGTTACTCATATAAAGTCCTCTTTCAACAATAGAATGATCCTGCAAAACGCTAGCTCTAAAAAGCTTGCTTTAAGTTAGGGAAATTATAATATAATTCACTCTATTTGTAAAAAACACGATGGGCTGGAATATAAAACAGGCTGCTATTTGGAAGCAGCCTGTTTCACGATATGGAATGCAATTTATTGAATCATATTCAAAAAGCGGCGGGTGCGTTCTTCCGAGGGATGTACGAATACCTTTTCGGGCAGCCCGCGTTCTACAATCACACCTTGGTCCATGAAAATCACTTCATCTGCTGCTTCTTTTGCAAAACGCATCTCATGGGTCACGACAATCATGGTCATTCCTTCCCGGGCAAGGTCTTTCATGGCTTGAAGGACTTCTCCGACAAGTTCAGGATCTAAAGCGGAGGTTGGCTCATCAAAAAGCATGACTTTAGGCTCCATGGCCATTGCCCTTGCAATGCCAACCCGCTGCTGCTGTCCTCCTGACAATTGAAACGGGTAAAAGTCAGTCTTGTCACCCAGTCCGACTTTCTTAAGCAGCGCCTCAGCTTTTGCCTGTGCCTGCTGTTTTGATTCTCCTTTAACAATAACGGGACCTTCCATCACATTTTCCATTGCTGTCTTATGTGGGAAAAGATTATAATTTTGAAAAACCATTCCTGTCAAACTGCGAAAAGAAGTGATGGTCCGTTTGCTGACCCGCTGTTTGAAATCAACGATTTTCCCATCAATTTCTACTGTGCCATCTGTCGGGATTTCCAGGAGATTTAAGCAGCGCAGGAATGTGGTCTTGCCGGAACCGGAAGGACCGATCAGCACGATGACTTTGCCGCGCTCGATATTTAAATCGATTCCTTTCAGGACTTCCAGATCATTAAATGATTTATGAAGGTTTTTAATGTTTATCATCGGGTTAACTCCTTTAAACTAGACACTTCTATTTGGATACGTAACGGTCAAGCCTTGTTTCAATTCTGTCTTGAATGATGGACAGGATTGTGCACATCACCCAATAAAGAAGCGCGGCTTCAGTATAAATCAATAGAAATTCATAATTAGTTGCGGCGATTTCCTGGGCCCGGCGAAACATTTCAGTAACCAATACAAGTGAAGCAAGAGATGTATCTTTGACAAGGCTTATAAAAGAGTTGGAAAGCGGCGGTATGGAGACACGTGCCGCTTGAGGCAAGATGACTCTTTTTAATGCCTGGGTATAAGTCATCCCAATGGAATAAGCTGCTTCCCACTGTCCTTTCGGAACCGATTGAATGGCTGCGCGGATAATCTCCGAAGCATAGGCACCTACGCTTAATGAAAAACCAATAATCGCAGATATAAACGGATCCAGTGTCACCCCAAGGTTCGGCAATCCGTAGAAAATAATAAATAATTGCACAAGTAACGGTGTCCCTCGGATGATTGACACATATACCCGTGCAATAATGTTCAAAAATTTAAAACTGGATAAACGTGCTAAAGCTGTAAGAACAGCCAGTATAAGTCCGATAATAAATGAAATCAGTGTCAGTGGCAGTGTATATTGGACAGCTCCCTCTATCATTGGAAAGAGGGAGGTCCGGGCAATGGTCAGGAGGCGTTCAATGCGCTCCGGGTCTTGAAAAATATTACTTAGGAGAAACATCTTCGCCAAACCATTTCTCTGAAATTTTTGCGTATGTGCCGTCTTTTTTCATGTCGGCTAACGCTTTATTAACTTCTTCCACTAACTTATCGCTGTCCTTACGGAACATCAGTCCGCTTGCTGCTGCATCATCCGCTTCATCGGCAATCTTGACTGGTGCATCCGGACGCTGTTTTTTATAGTCTAAGAAAGAAATTTTATCATTAATAGTGGCATCTACTCTTTTGGTGGCAATAAGCTCTGCAGATTGTGTGAAGCCTTCTACTCCTTGCAGGTCAGCGCCGTATTTCTTAGCTAAATCTCCGTAATTGCTTGTAAGGGACTGTGCTGCTTTCTTGCCTTTAAGGTCTTCAAATGATTGGATGTCTTCATTATCTTCATGAACGACCAGGACGGCGGCTGATTCAATATAAGGATCGGAAAAATCGTATTTTTGTTGTCGGTCCTCACGGATTCCAACTTGGTTAGCGATCATATCGAAGCGTTTTGCATCCAGTCCGGCAAACATGCCATCCCATTGTGTTTCTTTAAATTCTGCTTTTACGCCGAGGCGTTTGGCCACTTCTTGGGCAATTTCTACGTCAAATCCTGTCAGTTTGTTGGCGTCATCATGAAAAGTGAAAGGAGGGTACGTTCCTTCTGTTCCAATTCGAATGACTCCTTCATCCTGGATTTTTGAATATACGTCTTCTTTTGATGAATTATTATCTGCCTCATTTTTCTCTTTTGCACCGCATGCAGCTAAAACTAAACTGAATGCAAGCAGAAGAGACATGAGTGCCCATGCTTTTTTCATAGTATAACCCCCAGTATCCTTATCTGATTTCCTTATAACATCATAGTGATAATATGAGAAGCTACTAAAGAAGTCAAGAAACTTACCTTCCTATTGTTGCATTTTTCGACAAAAATATTCAACTTATAGGATTCCCTGCGCGGAAATAAAATGGCTTTCTGATACTCTTTCATGTCCATGAGGACTTTTCTTTTCTTTAGGCCTGTCATCATGTAAAATAAGAGACTATACTGCATGTAAAAAAGGAGATGTTCTAACATGGCTAAAAAAGGATACATAGAAATGCTGGACGGCGGCAGAATTGAATTCGATCTTTTCCCTGAAGCAGCACCAAATACAGTAGCGAACTTTGAAAAACTTGCGAATGAAGGGTTTTATAATGGAGTAACGTTTCATAGGGTGATTCCTGGATTTGTAAGTCAAGGAGGAGATCCGACAGGAACAGGAGCAGGCGGTTCTGGCACTACCATTAAATGTGAAACAGAAGGCAATCCGCATAAGCATGTTGCCGGAAGCCTTTCAATGGCACATGCTGGGAAAGATACTGGCTCCAGTCAGTTTTTCATCGTTCATGAGCCGCAGCCTCATTTAAATGGGGTTCATACTGTATTCGGCCAGGTAACATCAGGTCTTGAAGTGGCGAAGGCTATGGTGAATGGCGATATTATGGAAAAAGTAGAAGTGTTTGATGCTTAATTTTTTTATTTGTAAATAGAAGGATATAAATTCTTGCGGGAAGCAGGGAGTTTTAGTTTTTGGGCATGAGTTCGGTAATGTTATCCGGACTCATGCCTTTTTGTTTTTTTATCTTATATGAATGGCACCGCTGTGAAATGTTCTGAAGAAAAATCAGGAAGATGTATCAGGTTTTCTATAGAAAAGCAGAAGCTTCAGTTTGCGGCCTCTTTAATGAAAGTGTGAATGAGTTCGTACATTTATCTTCATAATAGTAAACATAGAAGGACCTCAGTCTAGTAACATGGTCCCGAAAATAAGCGAAAATAGGGTCTATAAAAAATTTAGTAGAGTATCTTTCTAAAATTCGGGTAATACATGTAATAACATCATCTTCATAAAAAAATAGCTTCTTTGATCAGGGGTAATGCAATTTTTCACTCTTACAGATTATGTTTCGGTTAGGAAGCTAAGTAAAATTTCTGGGTCATTTGGCAGCGGACAAGGTATGTATATCTAATGATAAAGAAAGGAAGATGCAGACATGAATCATGAATACAAATCAAACCGATATAAGAAAGATCAATATTTAAAATCTATTATTGAAACGGACGGACTGATCGACAAAGACGCAAGAAGAACAAGAAGGATCTTAGAAGAGGACTGCACAGAATACACAGAGGAAACGAACCTGGTCATACAAATGGTCCAAAAACAATTCCTTGAAGGGAAACGGGAAGAAGAAATCAATAAAGCGTTAGATAATAAGGATGAAGAAAGATTCCTCGCCTTAACGTCAAAAGGATGGGAAAAGAAATTATAAAAGATTAAATGAGTGAGGAAAAGAAAATGAACAATTGCATGATTTAGATAAAGTTGGATAGTCTTCAGGCTATGCAACTTTTTTTTGCCCGGTTTACAGAAGAGAGAATAACAAAGCGGGCAGCTATGTTATTCTGACTTGTCGTTTTTAAATAAGGCAATAAAAGACTTAGCTGCTTTGGAGAGATATCTGTCAGTCTTCCAGACTAAGGCTGTCTCAGAATGAAGGGAAGAATCTTGAATTTCGAGAGTTCTTATTCCGTTAATAAACTCAGGTATTGCCGTTTTGGGTACAATACTGGCACCAATACCGGATGCTACAAGCGAGAGAAGGACATTGACATCCGGGCATTCGCATAAGATATTCGGCTGGATCCCGGCTTCTTTGCATTCAGCAAGAATTTTATCATAAATGCCGCCGCCTTCTGTACGGTGAATAAGCAGCAGGGGAATCCCTTCAATCTCTTTCATATTTATTGTTTTCTGAGAGCCGAACTGGTCCCAGCGTGCAGGGGCAACAAAAACATAAGGTTCGCTGCCAAGATAGATACTGGAAATTTCCTGTGCTTCAATTGGAGGATGGACCAAAGCCAGTTCGATATCATGATTCTCTAAGTAGGAGTTTACTTCATAAGGATCCCCGCCAAGCAATTTCAATGAGACATTGGGATAGCGATGATGAAAGGTCTCGATTTTTAAAGGCAGATAATTAACGCACGATAGAACAGCACCGATGGATAATGTGCCTTTGATCCCTTCATTTGTCTCCTGCACTTCGAGCATTGATTCATCAAACAGCTGCAAAATATCCTGTGCCTTTTTAGATAAAAGTTTTCCGGCTTCCGTCAATTCTAATGGTTTTCCATTTCGTCTGCGGTCCACAAGAGTAACGCCAAGCTCTTCTTCCATGAGACGCAGCTGTTGGCTTAACGGAGGCTGTGCCATATGGAGTCTTTTTGCTGCACTGGAGATTTGTCCTTCTTCTGCAATCATTAAAAAGTAACGCAATTGTCTAATGTCCATTCATTTACCTCGATACAGTATATTAAAAAAGTATATTTAAGATATTATATAGATATTTTGAACTAAAGACAAGTGATGCTATGATAAGTTTGTCTTTGATAGAAAAAGGCTATAATGATACGAATGGAGACATTGGGGTCTTCTAAAAAAGCAAAAGGGGTGTTTAGTAATGGAGAAATTCATCAATAAAAACCAAAGCTACCTTAATGGAGAATGGACAGAGGGGCAAAGCGGCCGTTCTTATAATATATTAAATCCATATGATAATTCCGTTATCTCAACGGTGACATTAGCAACTTCCGGACAGCTTGCAGAATCTTTTGAAGTAGCAAAACAAGCTCAAAAAGACTGGGCAAAATCTTCAGCGGAAGAAAGACGCCAGATAATGGTCAAAGCGGCTGAATATCTGAAACAAAACCGTGAAGAAATCATTGATATGATTTCCCGTGAGACTGGCGGTTCACAAATTAAAGCAAATGTTGAGCTTCAATTGACATTGGAAATTTTAGAAGAAGCTGAAAAAATTACAGACGAAATCTACCAAGTTCGTGAAGTTCCTTCTGCAATGGACGGAAAGGTAAACCATATTCACCGTCTTCCATTGGGAGTTATCTCTTCTATATCACCATTTAACTTCCCTATGAATCTTTCCATGAGAACAATTGCCCCGGCGATTGCACTCGGAAACGCTGTTGTCCACAAACCGGATGTGCAGGTTGGATTCTCCGGCGGTATCATCATTGCAGCTGCGTTTGAATATGCAGGACTTCCAAAAGGCGTATTCAATATGATTCTTACTGATTTGGAAGAAATCGGTGATGACATGCTGACAAATCCAATTCCAAGACTGATCAGCTTCACAGGTTCTACCCCGGTCGGCCAGCATATCGGCGAAATTGCTGGAAAAAGCTTAAAACGAGTAGCGCTTGAACTTGGCGGAAATAATCCATTTATCGTTCTTTCAGATGCAGATGTAGATCGTGCTGTGGATGCAGCCATTTTTGGTAAATTCATTCACCAAGGACAAATCTGTATGTGTATCAACCGTATCATCGTTCATAAAGATTTGTACGAAGAATTTGCAGAGAAATTTATTGCCCGTGCGAAAGAATTACCTTACGGAGATCAAACAGATCCTAAAACAGTTGTAGGGCCGCTTGTCAACGAACGCCAATTAGAAAAAGCCCTTCAATTCATCAGTGATGCGAAAAAAGCTGGAGTCAATGTAGCATTAGAGGGAGAACGTGTAGGCAATATCTTAACACCTACTGTTTTCCGTGATGTGAAAAACTCAGATGACATCGCACAAATCGAAATGTTCTCTCCAATCGTTTCGCTTATTCAGGCTGAAACCGATGAAGAAGCCATTGAGATTGCCAATGATACAATTTATGGCCTAAGTTCAGCAATCTTTACAACAGATCTTGAAAGAGGAGAGAAGCTAGGATTGCAGATTGACAGCGGTATGACTCACATCAACGATCAAACGGTCAATGATGCTCCGAATGTTTCTTTCGGCGGTAATAAAATGAGTGGAATGGGCCGTTTCGGCAACCCATGGATTGTTGAAGAATTCACTGTAACAAAATGGATCTCTGTTCAATCTAAATATCGTGAATACCCATTCTAATAATAAGATCAAGAGCATCCAATTTCTCGCAGAGAAATTGGATGCTCTTTTTTTTGTTGGCTATTTTCTTCTCAAAGTTTATTGCTGCTAGAAATTAAACTTTGCCTTCGCGTAATACACTTTATTGTTTGTAATAATATACGTATGTCAGGATGCGCTTGAATTAACGACT
This sequence comes from Bacillus massiliglaciei, assembly GCF_900098925.1. GTDB lineage: Bacteria > Bacillota > Bacilli > Bacillales > DSM-1321 > Peribacillus > Peribacillus massiliglaciei. Next base: position 818,604 of record NZ_LT622359.1, read on the forward strand.
TGGCATCTTCTGCAGTCTGTTTGTTTAAGGATGAGACAGAAGGGAATAACATAACATACTATTAAAAGGAGGAATGTACATTGCCATCAAATAAAATGGTCGGTGCGGTAGCCTTAGGAGCAGCAGCCTTCTTAATGCGTAACAAGAAAACAAGGGAAAAAACGATGAGTCAATTAAAATCCTATATGGATCCGCAAATGATGGAAAAAGTGAAAGGGAAGTTCCAGAATTTATCGAAGTCTAAAACTCAAGCTCAATAGAGCTGGCTTTCTTTAAGCCAAATAACAGCAGGCAGCCCGATGGCTGTCTGCTGTTATTTGGAAAAGCGAACGATCACGCACTAAAAAACATCGAAAGTGTTCTCCCGATGTTTTTAGTAGGGTTGTACGGCAGTTTCTCTATAATAACATTAAGTTCAGCTAAGTTAGCTCCGTCTTTCTTGATCCTTCATACGGTTCTGCTGATCAGGAAGCCGTCCCTTGTTCTTCTCATCATCGTTGTTCCGCTGCTTATCCAAAACTTTGCGTTCATATTCCTGAAGACGTTCAACTTGTTGGTTGTCACTCATGAAAATCCCTCCTAAAGTTCAAGATATTGAACATATTCCCTATTTAAGCGGTGAAAAACGTAAAATGACGAAAGAAGAAAACAAAGAGTCAGCGGACACAGAAATAAAGAGAAAGCTGCCTTAATGGAACTAAGACAGCTGCATAATATTATCTGTTTGCTAAGTTTTCAAGGTACTTTATGTGTGGCTGACTTTTTACCGTTACCCCTGCTTGCTTAGGGTTCACAGAAGTCTTTTCGATTTCTTCTAATTTATATGTTAATACGCGTTCAGCAGCTTCGTCGATTCTTTGCAATGGTATTTCCCCGGATTTAACAGCTTCCATTATACCGTCATATACTTCTGTTTGATGGTCATATTCATGACAGACAAGCAAAAGATCGGCACCCGCAATAATCGCTTCTCTGCCCATATCTTTATAAGAGAAATACTTATTGACTGCTCCCATCTCAAGATCATCAGTGACGACGATTCCTTTATAGCCAAGTTTTGTACGCAGGAGGTCTTGTATGATGATTTTTGACAGACTTGCAGGCTGTTCTTTATCATAAGCAGGGTATTTAATATGAGTAACCATCACAAAGAACTTTTCGTTATCCATTTCACTAATCATTTTTTTAAAAGGATACATGTCTGAATTCTCGAGGTCAGACTGATTTGCCTCAACAGAGGAAGTATCGACATGAGGGTCGATTTCACTCCGGCCGTTTCCAGGGAAATGCTTTAGTGCTCCTGTAACAGAGGCATCATTCAGGCCCTGGATGGATTTAGCCCCATATTGGTAGGCTTTTTCTGGATCCGTTCCGAACGAACGGGTATCTGTCTTAGAAAGATCCAAAACTGGCGCAAAGTTAATATTAATTCCCATGGAGCTAAGCTCTCTGCCGTTTATATTCGCCACTTCATACGTCTCTTCCGCAGACGCCTGCTTTCCAAGATCTTGCTGGGAAGGGAGCGGGGAAACCTGATTTTTCATTCGAATAATTTCTCCGCCCTCTTGGTCAACTGCAATCATGAGAGGGAGGGAATGAGTTGTCTTTTTTGCTGATTTCTGAAGGGAATTCGATAGCTCGGCTACCTGCACAGGGGACGCCATATTACGATCAAAGTAAATGATGCCTCCGATGTTCTTATCTTCAATCAGTTCTTTGATTTCATCGCTTTTCTCAGTCCCGGAAAAGCCAACCATCATCAGCTGTCCAATCTTTTCCTCAAGTGTCATCTTTTTCAGAAGTTTCTTCACCTTCACATCTGTTGTTTCTTCAACGGATGGTTCTGTCTTCTTCTCCTGTTTCTCTGCGGCTTCTGTTTTTGAATCGGCCACAGTTGTTTCAGTGGATTTCTTCTCTTTTTCACTGACAGTATCACTCGTTGTATCGCCCATGAAAAAGATTACAGCCCAGCATGACAGCAGGGCGATTAAAAGAAGACCTGTAACTTGATATCGTTTTTTCATTATGCGTCAGGTCCCACTAATTTTATTTCCGGCTTATGAAGTTTCCATCCGGTTGATTCTTTGGTTAAGTGCCATTTGCCTTGCCAAGTTTGTGTCAGTGTTTCTTCATCTTTCCAGTCTTCAGATACCATTTCAAAGGAGACAGTCGCTGTACTGTCATCAATAGATTCTACAGTAAGGTATGTAACCTCATCGCGTATTGTATCTGTTAGGCCCTTTTCCCAATTGCTCAATTTAACTTTCCCTTTTCGATCTTTGCTGAATAGGTCATATGCGGCTGTGTAATCTCCGCTGGAAATATCCTGATAGTGTTCATACACCACATTTTTGATATCTTCTTGGGCTGACTCAATAGCGTCCATTTCAGCCGCTTCTGCTTCTGCCTTCCGTGCTTCCGTTTCAGCTTTTCGTGCTTCGGCTTCAAGAAGAGGAGAATCATCAATCCATAAATCGATGTATGAGCTGTCAAGCGGCACCGTTTCACTCTTCAGCGTTTTTCCCTGTACTTTTAGTTCTGCTTGTATCTCCATTTTCCCATCCAGAGAAACAGGACCGAAGGATTCAAGCTGGGCTACAGTTTTATTGGTCGTCTTTCCATCTATAAAGACAATCGCATTTTCATAGTTGGAGGTTAAGTTAATCTCGTCTCCCGTCAAATCAAACTCAATAGGGAATTTGTGTGAATCCTGGTTGCTGGACTCAATGACTTCCTTGGCTGTAACGGTCGTATATTCCCCTTTAAACGATCCTTCCACCTCATGTTTGCCCGGCAATAATGGACCAAACTTTGTTACCTCTCCATCTTTAAGCTTTCCTGCATCTTTTCCATTGATGGAAACAGAGGTGTCAGGCTGGTTCGATGAAATTTGTAAATAAATAGGCTGGAAACCGATTCCGTATTGCTGAATGATCCCCCATTTCTTTTTATGCTCTCCTACATATAGAAAATGATTGTTTTTTGAGCTTGTGATTTGATCGTTCTCCAGATATTGCACTGACTTTTCTAATTCTTTCTTTGTTTCCGCCAGAATATCCGGATTTTCTTTGAAATAGGCAATGAATTTTTTCGCATCGGCTTCTTCTACATCCATTTCCTGCTGTCCTTTATTTAATAGGTTAGCAAGTTCCTTAGGCTGGTCACGTTCCACAGCATCTTCAAATGCTTTTACTATTTTAATTGGACTGTTCATTTTTTGAAGGACGGTATAGGCGGTGAACCCACCGACCAACAATATAAATATGGATGCTGCCATAATGATAAAACCTTTAGTTTTAAAATAAGATCCTGAACTAGGACTATTTGTCCTGGTGGAAGGTTCAGGAGCCGATAGTTTGATTGTCTCGCCGCAGTTGGTACAAAAAGACTGTTTATTTTTTAATTTACTTCCGCAATTCGTGCAATTCAAAGTCTTTTATCCTCCTTTTTACTTAAAAAAATAGAAAAAATTTTAATAAATACAACATAATTCTTCCATAATATTATAATATGTAACTTGGTTACACAATAACATATATAAATATTGACTCATTTATTAAGAAGGATGGTAGTTCTAATTATCTATTTTTTATGATGTGAGCAAAAAGGAGAGGGATAAAATGAGCGAACTTCAAGAGAAGATTGGAAGCGGCCTTAACAAAATTCAGGACAGCCTGCAATCGAACAAGCAAAAATTGCAGAATGCCCAAACAGCCAGCCAGTATAAACGGATTATCCAGGAGGAAGGCGCTAAACGGCATGATATCCTGCTCCAATTGGGGGAGGAAGTATATAAAAAACTGCGCAGGAATGAAATTCAGTCTGAGGAGATGTCCGGGAAGGTTACTTCATTGATTGAACTGGATAAGAAACTGTATAAAGCACAGCAGGCAGTTGCTGAACTCCAAGCTCAGTCTGATGCAAGATTCTCCTGCGGATCGTGCGGGGCTCCCATTACACCGGATGATAAATTCTGCGGCGGCTGCGGGTCAAAGGTAGAACTGCCAAAGCAGGAAGAAACAACAGAACAGACAGCATGTCCTGCATGTGAAGAGAAAATCTCCGTGAATGCAGCTTATTGCAGCTGCTGCGGGTCTAAAATGTAATGAAAGGAGAAAATCATCATGTATTGCAAGACATGCGGAACATCTAATCCAGACTGGAGCAATTATTGTTCACAGGACGGAACAGCTTTGCTGCATCCTTGCACGGGGCAGCGGGCAGATCTAGTGAAAAGAGAGAAACATTTTTGCTCAGGATGCGGATCAGAAACAGCCAAGACTGATAATTATTGTATGACATGCGGACAGACTTTGCTTACCTATCAGGTAACAAAAAGAGCTGAAAAGTCTGTTGGGGGTGAGGAGCGCGAGAGGGTAGGTATCTCTTTATCTTCTATCTTTTCGATCCATTATGTGAAAAAAGCTATTATTCCGGCATTGGCGGCATTTGTCATTACTCTTCTTCTGAGTTTTGTAGGATTTACAGTCAATGACCAGTTTTATGAAGACATTTTCAATGAGTCATTAGGAATCACGCCTTCCGAAATTGCCGATCAGGCATCAGCTGAATTCGGCACCGATATTAAAGAACCTGGAGAGATATTTGGCTTTACGGATACGGTTATGATGGCACATATGCTCTCTCCAAAGTATAAACTTCAGGCGGAAATTCATGAAGGATATGATGATTTTGAAGTATCAGGTGACCTGAAAATTGGTTTTTCCTATGTTGTATTCATCTTGTTTCCGTTTATCGGTCTATTTATCAGCGGCCTTTTATACGGAAGAAAGAATGGAGAAAAGAACCTTCAATCCTTTTTGGGCGGCGCTGTCGGAATCGGCTTGATTTATGGCTTAATTCTTACTGTTTTCTCCATTTTCAGCGGATATCACTATAAGTTAGATTTACCAGAAGAAGACTTTATGGTTAAGATTTCTTCTTCCTATCCAATAATAGGAACTTTCCTGAAAGGTCTTATTTTTGGAATCAGTTTCAGCATGGCGGGCATGTTGTTCAGCATTGATAAGCGCAGAGTGACTAAACACCTCGAAAAAACGATTCCATATGGAAATGCGGTACATCAGGGGATTGCGGCTTTTACCCGCGGCTTCGTTATTTTATCACTTATCACAGTCATTTTTATAGCCGGTAAGTTGAAGGATTGGCAAGAAGGCCTTGCCTACCTTGATATACCAGGAATTGATGCACTTTTTGAAAAGTCGGCTATGACTGCAGGGTATATCGGTGTACAGCTGTCTTCTATGATATACAGCATGCTCCATTTTTCACCGCTCTCTTTCATGATGGAAAAAGAGAACGATGGCGTGGGAATTGCTTATTCCATTTTCTCTGGATTTAAGACGACAGGCGAGGCATCCAGCGGAGATACAACCTTCATGAATTTCCTTTTCAGCTCAAGCAATATTGATGTAATGCTGAAACTGGCAACTTTGCTGCCGGTTGCCCTCTTGATTTTTGGAGGCTGCGCCATGGCAAAATCTAAACAGTCCAGTTATGTTTCACTTGCCATTCTAAGCATTGTGTATGGTCTTTTAACAGCGGCATTGGCTTCATTTTCCGCCATATCTGCTGAAGGGCTTTTCCAGGTAAAGGGTGACGATGATGAAGCATTTTCTTTCTCTCTGGCTGTGAGCACTTTCCGGGTGTTTATATTTGGTTTCATTATAGCGTACATTGCGTCTTTTGCAGGGAGCTGCATACCAAAGTTCTTGCACAGATCATCAAAATAATTTTCGAGCCCTCTGCTGTAAAAGCAGGGGGTTTTTTATGAAATATAGGTGGCTTTAGCAAGTGTATTGCTTCTATTTTCTGTTTTTTTTCTGGATATATCAGAAAATTATGTTTATGGATGGGCGATGGAGGGAATTAAAGTTTCGTGCATTATTATTAGTAGGGGGAGTCTATGAAGAAAAGTGTTTGGAAAAACCCAGTCTTTACAATTTCAGTTATTATTATTTCATTATTAGTTTTGCTCGGGGCTGCTGTCCCAGGAAAATTTCAAAGTGCAGCAAACTATTTATTTAATCTAACAACCAATAATTTTGGCTGGTTTTATTTGCTGGCCGTTTTTATCATTGTCGTATTTTTAATCGGCTTAGCTATTAGCGGATATGGCAGAATTCGATTGGGCGGAGAAGATGAGCGTCCTGAGTTTTCCTTCTTTACCTGGATTGGCATGCTGTTTTCAGCAGGTTTTGGGGCAGGGCTTGTATTTTGGGGGATTGCTGAGCCAATGAGCCATTTTTACTCGACCCCGTTTGCGGGTGTGGAAGGAGAGACAAGGGAAGCAGCCAGGATTGCTATGGGCTATTCTTTCTTTCACTGGGGAGTCAGTCAGTGGTCTGTGTTTGCAATTGTAGGTCTTATTATTGGATTTCTGCAATTTAGGAAAAAGAAAAATGCGCTGATTTCTACAGCCCTCGAAGATGTAACGGGAAAAAAGCCTGCAGTGAAACATACCATTGATACATTGGCAGTTATAGCGACCGTTCTGGGAATTGCCACTTCCGTTGGGCTTGGGGTGCTTCAAATGAATGGCGGCCTGAATGCTGTATTCGGAATCGGAAACTCAGTCGGCATTCAAATGTGCATTATTGCCTTCATGTTCATTGCCTATATGATATCTTCTACTACAGGATTACAAAAAGGAATAAAAATTTTAAGCAATCTAAACTTAGGACTGGCGCTTGCCATCCTCGTTTTTGTATTTATTGCAGGGCCGACCGTATTCATTTTAGATACTTTCACACTGGCTATTGGTGATTTCTTTACTCATTTTATTGAATACAGCCTCCGCATGCAGCCTTATCAAAACGGAACCTGGGTCCGTGACTGGACCATCTTTTATTGGGCTTGGGCGATTGCCTGGTCGCCATTTGTCGGTGCCTTTATTGCAAGAGTGTCAAAGGGTAGAACGATTCGTGAATTTATTATTGGTGTGATGGTTATCCCTCCGGCGATTGCCTGCATCTGGATTGCAACGTTTGGGGGAACAGGACTTTGGAATGATTTAAATAATGGGACAGGAATTGCGAAAGCGGTTCATTCTGATCTGACTGCTGCCTTATTTCAGACGTTTGATTATCTTCCTATGAGCAATGTATTGTCTGTTCTCTCCATTATTTTAATCTTCACATTTATTATTACTTCCGCCGATTCGGCTACCTATATCCTGGCAAGCATGACGTCTAACGGCAGCCTGAACCCGCCGAGGATGGGCAAATGGATCTGGGGAATTCTGATGGGAGCCATTTCCGCAGTATTGCTTTATGCCGGCGGGCTGGAGGCTTTGCAGACCGCATCCCTTATTGCAGCGCTGCCCTTTACAGTTCTTCTGCTGATTTTGGTTGTCTCTGCAATAAAATATCTCAAAAAGGAACCGCTGCCTATTCGTAAAGCAGATGTGAAGAGATTCAGAAAGCTTGAAATGGAAGCAAAGAAAGATACTCATAAAAAGAAGAACGCTTAATAATAATAAGGAAGAAAGCGACGAACCAGCTTTCTTCCTTATTAAATAGTTTAGCTGTAAGAATTCACAGGCAGCAGGCAGAAAAAAGAAGATTTCGACCGAATGGTCAGTTGGCAGTGGGAATAATAAGATATATAATCAGATTAATAAGAAAATATAATAGCTGATCGGTAAACTGAAGGCACAATCCCATTAAAAGGATTGTGCCTACAGTCTTTTTTCTTTTTAAATAATAGTAATAGTTTTTGAAATAGTGTTAGTTGATTTTCGTTTCGGCGGACGCTTTCCGCGGGCGTGGCCCAATCCTCCTCGTCGCTTTGCTCCTGCGGGGTATCGGCCTTCATGCTTTTCCCGCAGGAGTCGCCGCCTGCACTACAATCAACTCCTTTCTAAATAAATGTCTGAGGTGAATGGATAGGATGCCGAATAATCAAATAAGAAACGTGATAAATTCACATGATTACAATAGAGCAACTTGTATCACAGAATCATCTGGTCAAAGCTTGAATCAGCTGGTTTATACTTGGGGCGATTGTGACACCTGGAAATGTTCATGATAATCATATGCTTTAGCCACTTGCTGAAAAGGTTATGGAAAAAGTGAAGAAGCCACTTGCTGTTGCTGCCGATGCTGCTTATAAAACTCCTGCGATTACTAAATTCTTATTTGAACATGAGATTCAACCAGCACTTCCTTATACAAGACCCAAAACAAAAGATGGGTTTTTACGCAAGCACGATTATGTATAAGACGAGTACTATGATTGCTACCTATGTCCGGAATGACAGGTTCTAAAATATTCAACTACCACCAAAGAAGGCAAACGCCAATACAAGTCGAACCCAGTTCAATGTGCCAATTGTCCTTTACTCGCTCAATGTACAAATAGTAAGGAGCACAGAAAAATGATTGAACGTCATATTTGGGCGCAGTATGTGGAGGAAGCAGATCATCTTCGTCATCAAAACGATATCAAACAAATATATGCAAGACGCAAAGAAACGATTGAACGTGTCTTTGCGGATGCGAAAGAAAAGCATGGTATGCGATGGACAACCCTTCGAGGGATTAAAAAATTGTCCATGCAGGCGATGCTTACTTTTGCTGCTATGAATTTAAAGAAGCTTGCCAATTGGACATGGCAAGCTTCAGCTATGGTCTAAAATAGAATACTCGAAGAGCATTTTGCTTAAAATCAGACCATAAAATACCTAAGAAAATCTCAAAAAGACAAAAGGCCTTCAGAATGAGACCATTCTGAAGGCCTTTTGTCGACAATCTGAAGGCACAATCCCATTAAAAGGATTGTGCCTTTTTTGCTTATTACAAGTTATAAGGGTGAGAGGAACGTGAATGGATACGTGACTTCATCTTTAAAGATATAAAAAGACGGCATCCCTTATATGGGAAAGCCGCCAAAGCAGGTATTGAACTTTATATGCCGCCGCCATTATCATAAATCGACCTTTTCTCTTTACGTACAATTTGAGAAAGCTTAATGGAACCAAGTGCAAAAATAAGCGTGCTGGCAATAATTAAAACATTGTAGCCATTAAACTTTACGAAAATATTGATTAAAAAGTAGGCGACAACGAGTGAGGCTACAGGAGACACCAGCCATACCATTGCGATTCGTTTAATGACATCTTTTTGCAGAGTCGCAATGCCGTCCTTCGCTGTCCCGATGCCAAGGATTCCGCATGTTGTCACTTGTGTTAAAGGGATGGGCAATCCAAATACAGAGGCAATGATCACCAAAGTACCTCCGGTGAAGGAGACTGAACTTCCTTGTAATAGAGACATTTTGGTGATTTTCTTCCCATTTGTTTCTAACACTCTGCTTCCCAGCAGCAAAGCTCCGATGGATGTGAAAAGGGCTCCGATCAGAATTCCTTTATTGGCCGAAATCATTTCTGCGCCGACAAGCGGGCCGATTGCATTGGCGACATTATTCATTCCTGCTGAAAATGCCTCCAGGCAGCCGCCGATCACGAGCAAAAGCGCCAGCCATTTCATCCAAGGACCTTTTCCGACGAGAAGAGGCCACCGCTTTTCACAGCGAATAATGATTTTACCTAATAGAAAGGTAATAAGGAAAGAGACGAGTGGAACGATTACCCAAAAGATCATGATGAAAAAAATTTTATCGGTATAGACGGCCTGATAGGCTATGCCCACTCCGACAATCGATCCGACCGTGACTTCACTTGTTGAAAGCGGGATGCCGAGCAGATTGGCCAAAAACAAAGTGAAGGTCGCCCCGACAAGAATGATGATTACAATCTGAACCGATAAAATATCAGCAGGGATAATGCCATTGCCAATGGTCTTAACTACTTCTCCTCCGCCGAGAACAGCTCCTAAAAAGGCGGACACAGCAACTAAAAGCAAAGCCAGAGGTTTACTCTTAATAGCATCTGCCCCGTAAGGAGCTCCCATGGATGCTGCTGTTCCGCTTGCACCAATATTCATGGCGAAAAAGAGGGCAACAGCTATTGCAATATAAGTCAGCATTAAAAACCAAACCCTTCTGATTATTCATAATAATAAGGTATATAAAACCGAGTAAGCTTATGTGAATTTAGTAATATTATGATTATATGCTTAAATAAGTGCATCTACAAGAGGAAATTTTAGAATATTATGTATTGCCTGGCTGAATCCTCATTTCTGAAAGATTATAGAATCAGTGATTGATTTCACCAGAGAAACATATTATGATAAAAAACAATTAAACTTATATAAATACTAGGGATTAATCCGAATGAATTCTGCACTTTAATGGAATGGGAAGGGGAGAAACGGCTTGTCTTCAAAAAATAAGATCCAGCAAGAAGTATTGGATCGAATCATTCACTTGTTAGAAACGATTGAATATGGAACGGTACAAATTACCGTACATGACTCCCAGGTAACACAAATAGAAAAAGGTGAGAAATACCGCTTTGCATTAAAAAAGAATCATGAAAAAGAAAAGAAGTCCTATGGAAATGGGAGCAAGTAGTGAAATTTGAACCAAACCTTTTCATAAACGCATTTGCTTAGGAAAAAGCTGTTTTTTACTGCTTTTATTTTTTTCTATTCAAGATAGGTTTTTATAATGATAAGCATTTATAATTCTTATTTGACTTATAGGAATAGTGATTCTATCATTAAGTTATACGTGAATTTACTGAAAAGTATGGCAGAGATTTTAGTAAACAGTCAGATTAATAAAACGGTAGATGAATTATTCCTATGTGAGGTGGATTTTGTTGCAACTTCAGGTATTGAACAGTCCTTTTAATCAGGAGCAGGCAGAGCTCCTTAATCGTCTTCTGCCGAGCTTGACCGAGTCGCAAAAAATTTGGCTGAGCGGCTATCTTGCTGCATCTCCATCGGTTTCTGCTGACGGAACCCAGGGATCTCCGGAAGCAAGCACTCCGGCGGCCGGCAAGCCAGTTTCCAAAGAAGTCACGATTCTGTTTGGATCCCAAACAGGCAATGCTCAGGGGCTGGCAGAAAATGCTGGCAAGGAACTTGAAGGAAAAGGCTATAAAGTAACCGTCTCATCCATGAGCGATTTCAAACCAAATAATCTCAAGAAGATCGAAAACCTTCTGATTTTGGTCAGTACGCATGGGGAGGGAGAGCCGCCTGATAACGCATTATCCTTCCATGAATTCCTTCACGGCAGACGTGCGCCAAAGCTAGAAAATCTTCATTTCTCTGTCCTGTCTCTTGGGGACAGCTCTTATGAATTTTTCTGTCAGACAGGAAAGGAGTTTGATCAGCGCTTGGAAGAGCTGGGCGGGACACGCATTCAGCCGCGTGTTGACTGTGATCTTGACTACGATGAACCGGCTGCAGAGTGGCTCCAGGGTGTAATCAGCGGTTTAAGTGACGTACAGGGCGGAGGAAACACGGTAGAGGCTCCTTCTGCTGCACCGCAGACAGGGGAGAGTGCTTATTCAAGAACCAACCCTTTTAGAGCAGAAGTGCTTGAAAATATAAACTTAAATGGACGCGGCTCCAATAAAGAAACACGTCATATTGAACTGTCCCTGGAAGGATCGGGGCTGACTTATCAGCCTGGTGATAGCTTAGGGATTTATCCGGAGAATGATCCTTCTCTTGTTGAGATGCTGATAGCAGAAATGAATTGGAATCCAGAAGAATTGATTACGATTAATAAACAGGGAGACGTCCGGTCGTTAAAAGAGGCGCTTACTTCTCATTACGAAATAACGACTTTGACAAAACCGCTTCTTGAACAGGCATCCCGGTTATCAGGAAATGCTGAGCTCACTGAGCTTTTAGCTCCTGGGAATGAAGCTAAGGCAAAAGCTTATCTTGAAGGGCGGGATTTGCTTGACTTAGTACGTGATTTTGGGCCATGGGGAGTTTCTGCCCAGGAATTTGTTGCGATTTTACGAAAAATGCCTGCAAGACTTTATTCGATTGCAAGCAGCCTTGAGGCGAATCCGGACGAGGTACATTTGACAATTGGTGCTGTTCGTTATGAGACATATGGACGCAAAAGGAATGGCGTATGCTCCATCCTATGTGCAGACCGTCTGCAGCCTGGAGATACATTGCCTGTTTATATTCAGCATAATCAAAACTTTAAGCTGCCCGAAAATCCGGAGACACCGATTATTATGGTTGGACCGGGCACAGGTGTCGCACCATTCCGTTCTTTTATGCAGGAGCGGGAGGAAACAGGAGCAACAGGGAAGTCCTGGATGTTCTTTGGTGACCAACACTTCGTGACAGACTTCCTGTATCAGACTGAATGGCAGAAGTGGATCAAAGACGGAGTGCTCACTAAGATGGATGTGGCCTTCTCACGGGATACGGAAGAAAAAGTGTATGTCCAGCATCGTATGCTAGAGCATAGCAAAGAGTTGTTTGAATGGCTTCAAGAAGGGGCGGCCCTTTACATATGCGGCGATGAAAAGAATATGGCACATGATGTCCACCATACACTCATTGCTATTATTGAAAAAGAAGGCAGCATGAGCCGTGAAGAAGCGGAACGCTATTTGGCGGAAATGCAGCAGCAAAAACGATATCAGCGTGATGTATACTGACAGGAATGGAAAGGAGATTTTCAAGATGGTGAACCAAATTTTAAAAGCGCCTGAAGGACCGCCGAGTGATGTAGAGCGCATTAAAGAAGAAAGTGACTATCTGCGCGGTACGCTGAAGGAATCCATGCTGGAACCTTTAAGTTCTGGAATTTCTGACGATGATAACCGCTTGATGAAGCATCACGGCAGCTATTTACAAGATGACCGCGACCTTCGTAATGAGCGTCAAAAACAGAAATTGGAGCCTGCTTATCAATTTATGCTCCGTGTCCGTCTTCCGGGCGGAGTTGCAACTCCTGAGCAATGGATGACGATGGATGAGCTGGCAAATAAATATGGGAACGGTACGATGAAGCTGACAACACGGATGACCTTTCAGCTTCACGGAATTTTAAAATGGAACATGAAGAAAACGATTCAAGGAATCAATGCGGCGTTAATGGATACAATTGCTGCCTGCGGTGATGTAAACCGGAACGTCATGTGCAATCCGAATCCGTACCAGTCTGATATTCATATGGAAGTGTATGAATGGGCAAAGAAATTAAGCAATGATTTATTGCCGCGGACCAGAGCGTATCATGAGATTTGGCTCGATGAAGAAAGGGTAGCCGGCACGCCGGATACAGAGGAAGTGGAGCCGATGTACGGACCGCTATACCTTCCGCGTAAGTTTAAAATTGGAATTGCCGTGCCTCCATCCAATGATATTGATGTGTTTTCTCAAGATCTTGGCTATATTGCAGTTGTGGAAGATAACAAATTGATTGGTTTTAATGTCTCCATTGGCGGCGGTATGGGAATGACACATGGGGATAAAAACACATATCCACAGCTTGGAAAGGTGATTGGTTTCTGCAGACCGGAACAAATATATGATGTGGCAGAAAAAATTATCACCATTCAGCGTGATTATGGAAACCGATCTGTCCGTAAAAATGCACGTTTTAAATATACGGTTGACCGCCTTGGCCTGGAAAATGTCAAAGCTGAACTGGAGAACAGATTGGGCTGGAGCCTTGAAGAAGCAAAACCGTTCCAATTCGACCATAATGGCGACCGTTATGGCTGGGTAAAAGGTGTAAAAGGGAAATGGAACTTCACGCTTTTTGTAGAAGGCGGACGTGTTACAGATTTTGATGGCTATCAGCTGATGACCGGTCTGCGTGAAATTGCGAAGGTCCACACTGGGGACTTCCGCCTGACGGCTAATCAAAACCTGATAATTGCCAATGTATCGACCCAGAAGAAGAAAATCATCAGTGAACTGATTGAGCTGTACGGTTTAACGGATGGGAAGCATTACAGTGCACTGCGCAGAAGTTCAATGGCATGTGTATCTCTTCCAACATGCGGATTGGCTATGGCAGAAGCAGAACGCTATTTGCCGTCTCTTATTGATAAGATTGATAAGATTGTAGAAGAGAACGGCCTGAAGAATGAAGAGATTACCATTCGCATGACAGGATGTCCAAACGGATGTGCCCGACATGCTTTAGGGGAAATCGGCTTTATCGGAAAGGCTCCCGGCAAGTATAATATGTATCTTGGAGCAGCCTTTGACGGTTCCCGGCTCAGCAAAATGTATCGGGAAAACATTGGTGAAGAAGAAATTCTTCATGAACTGCAGGGTATTCTTCCGCGCTATGCGAAGGAACGCCTGGAAGGCGAGCATTTTGGTGACTTTGTTATCCGCGCAGGCATCATCAAAGCGACAACAGACGGCACCAATTTTCATGAGTAATCCAAGTTTCAGATATTCTTGGTTTAGGTGTTCGATCCAAAAGTAGAAGACTGCAAAATAAAAAACAGAAAATTTCTCATAGAGAAATTTTCTGTTTTTTTGCTTATTCTCAATGGAATTCCGTTTCAGGGGTGATTTCCGAGGGCACGGCTCAAGCTTGAAGGCTCTCTCTCATACTGCTTTTCGGGAGTTGTCCCTTTGCTCCCATTTGTCTTGCTGATTCTTCCCCAGCCTGTTTTTGATTTTAATATTTAAATAGCATAGCAGTAAGTTCAAATCCTGCGCCGACAGTCCAGAATACTACATAGTCTCCCCGGCTGATCTGTCCAGATTCTATTCCTTCATGCAAGGCGATAAATGGACTGCTGGTGCCTGTGTAACCGAATCGGTCGCCAACATAAACAATCTGATTATCATCTAACTGAAAATGTTCCTGTATTCGTTTTATATTGACTAGCGCGTATTGAGATAGGCAATATGCTTTTATATCTCTCGAAGTCAGATTGTTGCGCGTTAATAAGGCATCAATCATTTTATATGCAGGAGGCAAAGCGATAGCACCATCGAATGGAAGCCATTGAATATATTTATCATCTCCATTTCCCCTGACTGCATTTGCCAGTCCCTGCGCTGGATAGCGAATCATGTCTCTTTGCACGGAATCGCAATAGTATGCAGAATCAATGAATCCGGTGTCTGTATCCGTTTTTTCCAAAATGACCGCTGCTGCCGCATCGCCATAGTTTGCATAGGTCATTGCATCTTGTGGATCGCTGATTAAGGAATTATAATCTGATCCAACGATTAAAGCACGATTCACACGCGGATTTGACATCATATAGCGGCTGGCTTGTTCCACAGCTAATGTCATCCCTGCACAATTTGCATTTGAGTCCATCGTAATGGTTTCATGGCCTGCTTCTATTGCATGGTGAATATTCATAGAGTTTGTTGGAAATGTTGTTTCAGGGATTTGAGTGCTAAAAACAATCATGTCGATGTCTGTACCAGCAAGGCCCGATTTCGCCAGAACTTTCTTTGAGGCTTCAATCCCCATGGTCAGGCCGTTTTCTTTTTCATTGTCAATTAGGTAACGGTCCTTTCTTCCCATAACTTCCATAAAATGAGAAATGTCTTTTCCGCTGTTTTTCTGAAAATGTTCATGATAAAAATCATTGCTAACCAATTTTTTAGGATGATAAATTGCAACATTATTAATGAAGATGTTTGTCATGATATATAAACTCCTTTGTGTCATGGTTATTAATTAAGAGTTGATTTAGAGGGGCCTGATAAGCGGCAATTAAATCTTGATTACTTCAGCTTGTGTAAGACCAGTGTTTCGTGCCAAACGGGACAGCTGCATTTTTAAAATGGTACTTTTTTTAATTTTGAAGATCACTTTATGAAAGCCAGATTGTTTATAGAGCTGATAAGAACCTTCTAACTCAGGAATCATTTTAGGGGTGACGACATTCATTTCTGTGCAATCAACCTCAAGGGTATAGCTTGGTGCATCAATTGAGCTGACCGTTCGGCTGTAATCACTCATGAATGCCTGAGCATCAGCAGGAGTGAATGATCCGGCCACGTACATTTCAATTACTTTTCTATTTGAATTAATATTAATGCTGTACTTTTTGGACATAATAAATAAGAGCTCCTTTAATTTGAATTTCATTTTAAAAAAGATAAGGGTGAATCTTCTGACCTACATATATATCGGATTATAGAATAATCTTTTTAATAAAAATAAAACAGAAAGGTACGACAGTCCTATATATAAAAAGGCAAAGAGATTTTTAGCTCTTTGCCTTTTCTTATTAGATTTTGAAGCGATTCATCAGTTCGTTTAAGTCTACCGCTATATTTGTTAAAGCATTTGCGGAAGAAGTGATCTCCTGCATGGAAGCTAGCTGTTCTTCTGTTGCTGCAGCTACACTTTGAGAATGCATGGAGGTTTCTTTGGATATGTGGGTAATATCTTTAACGGTCAGTGCAACTTCATGTACGCCTGCTGATACAATTTCAGATGTGAAGGCCATTTGTTCAATGAGTTCCCCGGCATTTTTCATTGCCTGGAGGATTTCATTGAAACTTGCTTCGGTTTGATGGACAATCCCTAATCCTTCATCTACGTCTTTTTTCACTTGATTAATCGATACATCGGAACGATCCATATCGACTTGGATGGCTTTGATCAACTCAGAAATTTGGGTTGCGGAATTCTGTGATTGTTCCGCCAGTTTGCGAACTTCATCTGCTACGACTGCAAATCCTTTGCCCTGTTCGCCTGCCCGTGCTGCCTCAATCGCGGCATTTAAGGCAAGAAGATTGGTTTGGTTGGCGATATCAGTGATTACCTTTGTGATTTCTTCAATTTGGGCCGATCTTTTACCGAGTAATTTAATCGCTTCACCGCTTTCATTAACGGATTCATGGATGGCGTTTATTTGATGTACGGTTTTTTTAACAAACCCTTCTCCATCATGGGCTTTATCCGTTGCCTGAGCGCTTGCCGCTGCAATCTGGGCTGAATTATCTGTCATTGTCTGAATTCCCTCTGATACTTCTTCCATCGCTTCCCCGGTCTCTTCAACAACATCTGTCTGCGTTTCGGCTCCTGATGCTACTTCCTGGATGGATTCTGTAATTTGCTCCGTTGCTTTGCTTGTTTGCTCTGCACCTGCTGTCAGCTGTTCGGAAGAAGCAGCCACCAACTCGGAAGTCCTGAGGACTTCCTGAATCAGCTCACGTAGTTTATCCTTCATTAGATTGTAGCTCCGTGCTAATGCACTTATTTCATCTTTTCCTTTAACGGTAATCTCTGTGGTGAAGTCTCCGTTACCGGCAGCTTCCAGAGCAGCTGATACATCCAATAATCTTTTCTTCAGTCTGCGTGTAAACAAGAAGGTAAAGAGCACGGCCAGGATAATGATAATAGACAGTACAATAAAGAAAATATTGAAAAAAGAATCTAATGTTGTATCAATGATTTCTTGGGAGGCTCCGACATAAAGAGCGCCAATTGTTTGGCCATTACTGTCTGTCAGCGGCATATAAGCTGTTTGGAACATATTTCCTGCTACTTCAGCTTCGCCTGAATAATGCTGGCCGTCTGATAAGACAACTTTATTGACTTGATCAGACATCGTTGTTCCGACAGCTCTTTCACCGTCAATTTTGACATTTGTAGCAATACGTGTGTCTTCTTGAAAGACGGTGACGGAGTCTCCGGTATCTTTTCCGATGGTATCGACGAGGTCAGAATGATCATTCATGATTTCCGTGCCTTTAAAAAGCTGGCCGTTCTCAATTTTCCACTCACCTGGGTATTTGGCATCGATATATCGATAGGCGGAAGCCAAGTCTCCTTTTGCCTTTTCAACAGATACTGATTTAATACCAGATGTTACTTGCTGAACTACTACACTTCCGACAATGATGGAAAAGAGCAGGACAATCCCTAAAACAATAAAGTTTATTTTAGCTCCTAAATTGAGCTTCCATTCAAACTGGCTTAGCTTGAATGTGCTTTTTGTATTTTCTTCCATAGTTCTTTTTGATGCTCCTCTTTTATAAAAGTTTAGGTAAGAGTCTCCTTTGTAAGAAGATGTCTGCTTTTTTATGTATCGGCAGATTTTGAAAATATTAAATGCCTGATTCAAGGGATTAAATAAGAGCAAATCCATTGATTATTCAAAAAGAGTATGGTCTAATAAGGATATCTTACTTTTTATACTTTTTTGTATAAAATATACATTATTGCTCGATAGTTGCTATAACAACTAAGGAAACGTGAATAATAATAAACCTGAAGGCATAAAGAAACTTGTTTGGAGGCAATGTTTGATGGGGATTGTAATCGTGGAAATTTGCGATGGCAGTTTAATAACTGTTTTAAAAGTAGAAGAAATTTTAGAAGAACAATACCCTGAGGTTTCAGTCATTGAGAATAGCTGTCTTTCATTTTGCGGGATGTGCGCTAAGAGACCTTATGCGATTGTGAATGGAAAAAGGATATTTGCCAAAACGCCTGCTGAATGCCTGGAGTTAATTAAAGAGCATATAGAATCCGAGCTGTCTGTTTTTCAATAAGAGGCTGGATGGGAATGACAATATAAAAAAATGATAAGGGAAGGGGAATGAATATGTTTAAAAGAAGCGTAAAAGATCATTGGTCTGTTCAATACGAAGAAGCAGGGTTCCCTGCGATACAAAAGGGCTGGGTGCTGCCTGTGGACCGCTATGCAGAGTTTGATCCATTTATTTTGATGGCAGAAGATTGGTTTAAGAGAGGGACTTTTTCAGACCATCCGCATCGGGGATTCCAAACGGTAACTTATGTGGTGGATGGAAGACTTGAACATATTGATAATGCAGGCGGCCGTGATATCCTCGAGCCTGGAGATGTGCAATATATGAATGCGGGCTGGGCTGCAAGGCATGCGGAAGAAGGGGTAGGCGATGATATCGCCCATACACTACAGCTGTGGCTGAACTTGCCAAAACACCTTAAGCATACAGAAACCACTTATCAAAATATTTACAGTGAAGAGGCACCGACTGTGAATTTTGAAGGCGGGTCTATAAAAGTATTCTCGGGGGACATTGCGGGTGTTCAGGGTCCCTTACAATCGATTGTGCCCATTACGATTTCAGAAATCAATTTAACAGAAGGCGCTTCCTACAGCCTGTTTCTGCCGGAAACGCATAACGCCTTTCTATATGTTCTTTCAGGAGAGATGGACTTTGGGGAAAATCAGGTAAATCTAAAAAAACATGGAGTTGCTACACTTACCTACAAAGATGGGGACAATAAGGATAATATGAGTGAACTGGTTATCAAAGCTAAAAGCCGTCGTTCAAAAGTACTCGTTTATTCGGGCACTCCTATTAAAGAAGAAGTCGTTCCTTATGGACCTTTTGTTATGAATACGGTGGATGAAATTAAACAGGCCTTTCAAGATTTCCGAGATGGTAAATTTGGACCGCCGGCTGTTTAAGGAGAAAAGTCTGGGACAAATCAAAATATCAAATTTTCCTTCAAGGGAAATTTGATATTTTTTTTGCTTATGCTGATACCGGGAACGCTTGCACGCCTTATCAAATAAAAAAGACAATCCGAATTTCTTCAGGATTGTCTGAATAAATGGTTTTAGCCTAACTTAAGCAAAAACTTACAATGGCTGTCTCCTTGAGTTTGGCAGCAGGTTCTGGTCACGTTATCGGTTCCCAGAATATTTTTAAATAAATCTGTTTCACAGCGGCACGCGACTTTAAATTCTTTAGCCACAGAAAGAATCGGACAATTATATTCCGTTAATTCATATGTGCTGTCATCAATTTTGGAAAGGTCAGCCATATATCCTTTCTCATTTTGAATGGTCACCATTTCATCAAGCTTCTCGTCAGGTGTTCCTCTCTTCTGAAGCCTGTCCGAATATTCCTGAATCAGACGGGATTCTCTTTTTTTGAACAATTCCTGAATGGATTCTTCACCATACAGTTCTTTAATGTCCTGAAGGAATTCAATGCCGATTCCTTCGTAGTTTTTAGGGAAAAACTCCTCCGCTTTTTCTGATAAGGAATAGGTTTGAAGCGGTCTTCCAAGCGGCTGTTTCACTTCTTTTGCAATAAGTAAATGATCCTTTTCCAGCGCAGCAAGATGTTTTCTTACGGCCATATGGGTAATATTCAAACGTTCTGTTAATTCATTTACTGTGAGGGAGCCTTCTCTTTTCAATAGATGAAGAAGCTTTTCCTTCGTATTTTTGTGTGTCGTATTCATCTTTATATAACCTCCATTCAAAGATGTGGAGAAAAAATTCATAGTGGAATTCCTTTAATTATACAATAAAGTATAAAAAGTTGGAAGGGAAAGGGCTGAAGGATTCTGGAGTGTGTGTCAGGATGGTCTTCAAAAATAGTTTAGGCTTTAAGCAATAAATTTGATTTAGAAAAGAAACTGCGCTAATATGATTTTATACTTATTAAACTATTAAGTATAAAAAGTACATACTATTAGGAGGAACTAAAAATGACTACTTATTCTTTACCTGAATTATCATATGGATTTAATGCATTGGAACCAGTTATTGATCAGAAAACAATGGAGATTCATTATGGAAAACATCATCAGACCTATGTGAACAATTTAAATGCAGCCTTAGAAGGACAAAAAGAACTCCAAGAAAAAACACTTTCAGAGCTATTAGTGAATCTGGAAGCTGTGCCTGAATCCATTCGAACTGCTATTAGAAATAACGGGGGCGGACATTTAAATCATACATTGTTTTGGGAAGTAATCGCTCCTTCTTCAGGAGAAAGCCATGCGCCATCCGGCAAATTGCTGGAAGCAATCAATCAGGCATTTGGAAGCTTCAATCAATGGAAACAAGAATTCTCAGCGGCTGCGGCCAAACGATTTGGGTCTGGATGGGCTTGGTTAGCAGTTGATGCAAACGGCCAATTGAAGGTAACAAGCACTCCAAACCAGGATAATCCAATCATGGACGGCGACCGTGGAATCTTGGGCTTGGATGTTTGGGAACATGCCTATTACTTGAATTATCAAAACAGGAGACCGGAATATATTACAAACTTCTTTACCATCATTAATTGGGCAGTTGTGGCTGAAAAATATGAGGAAGCTTTGAAATAATAAAAATAGGAGGAATAAGGTGCCGGATAGGTTCCTTATTCCATGATCAAAATAATAGTAAAGGGGCAGGGATATGACAAACGAAAAAATATTTGACATAACCATTATTGGCGGCGGACCAGCCGGATTATTCGCAGCTTTCTATGCGGGGCTGCGCAATATGTCTGTAAAAATCATCGACAGTCTTGGCCAGCTTGGCGGCCAGGTTGGAGAACTTTATCCGGATAAATATATATATGACATTGGCGGTTTTCCAAAGATCCTGGGAAAAGATTTTATTCAAAATTTAATTGAGCAGGCGAATTATGCTTCACCTGAAATTTGCTTGAATGAGACGGTTTTGAATGTTGAAAAGCAAGAAGAGATCTTTACCTTAACAACCAGCAAAGGCAATCACCTGTCTAAATCGATCCTTATTACGGGCGGAATCGGAGCATTTGAACCAAGAAAGCTGAATGTAGAACATGCAGCGGATTATGAAGGCAAAAATCTCCATTACGCGGTAAAGGATTTAAGTTTGTTCAGAGATTCGAAAGTTCTGGTATGCGGCGGCGGCGATTCAGCTTTGGACTGGTCCTTAATGCTTAATGATATAGCGGAAAAAGTGACGCTGGTCCACAGAAGAGCGGAATTTAAAGCACATGAAAGCAGTGTTGATACGTTATACCAGTCAGATGTTGAAGTGAAAATTCCCTATACAGTTAAAGAGCTAAAAGGGGATGAAGAACAAATTCATTCGGTTATTTTGGCTGATAAGGAGGGAAATGAAGAAACGGTAGAAACTGACCATGTAATTGTAAATTACGGGAGCATCTCCTCACTGGGCCCGATTAAGAGCTGGGGGCTCGAGATGGAAAAGAACAGCATCCTTGTGAATTCAAAAATGGAAACGAATATCGAGGGGATTTATGCAGCAGGTGATATCGCTGCTTATGAAGGAAAAGTTAAACTAATTGCTGTCGGTTTAGGAGAAGCACCTATTGCGATTAACAATGCGAAAAAATATGTGGATCCATCTTCCAGGGTTCAGCCTCTTCACAGTACCAGCATCTTTAAATAGGAGGAAAAAAGAAATGAAACTGGTTGGCATTTCAGGTTCCTTAATCGGTTCCAAAACATCCAAGGCTGTTCATGAAGTATTGATGGAAGCAAAGACCTTTGATTCGGATCTGCAAATTGAATTGGTAGATTTGAAGGACTATGAAGTCGAATTTGTGAATGGAGCCCCGCTAAGTTATTATAACGATGATACGATAAAGGTAGTTAATACGATTTTAGCTGCTGATTTTTTAATCATTGGGACACCGGTCTATCAAGCCTCCATTACAGGAGCATTAAAAAATCTTTTCGATCATCTGCCGATTGATGCCTTCAAATCAAAGGTAACCGCTATGATTACAACAGGCGGTACAGATAAGCATCTTCTCGTAACGGAATATCATCTGCGGCCAATCCTTACGTATTTAAAGGGGCTGGTTCCCACAGGGAATGTTTTTGTGCATAACAATGATTTTGATGAAGAAAATGAAATTATTAATTCTGGTATAAATAATCGGATCAAAAAGCTGGCTGAAGAAATGGTTCTTCTGCAGCGCAATCTTCATGAGTAATGATATAAGTTCTGATAGCTGCCCTCATCCACAGAGCAGCTATTTTTTATACTGCTGACTAAGCGGGGGTGTATATTTTAGCAGAGAATGAATGAAAAATTTTATTTTCAAGTTGACAGGTAGGGATAATGTGGATTAAAATCATGTATATTAGAAAAAGAAATCATACAGCCGATCGGACCGCCGAAGGCATAATCCTATGACTCAAGAGGATTATGCCTTTTTTTATTACGATTTAAAGAGGAGAGAGGTGCAGCCTGTTGAAGAAATTATTTATTTTTGCCTTTATTGGCTTGTTTGCACAGTTAATTGACGGGGCGTTAGGAATGGCTTATGGCGTCACGTCTACTACACTATTATTAACATTCGGTATTGCTCCGGCTGTTGCTTCTGCTTCTGTCCACTTGGCAGAAGTTGTCACGACTGCAACTTCCGGTGCCTCCCATATCAAATTTGGGAATGTGGATAAGCAAACGGTTTATAGATTGATCATACCCGGTTCAATCGGAGCCTTTTTAGGAGCAGCCTTTTTAAGCAATTTGCCTGGTGATTTGGCGAAGCCCTACATATCTTTATTTCTGCTTCTATTAGGTGTTTATGTAGTCATTCGATTCTTATTTAGATTCCGTCCGCAAGAGGAGAAGAAAGGCGCAGAGCTAAGCCGTAAACAATCTATTCCATTAGGCTTAATTGCCGGTTTTGCTGATGCAACAGGCGGCGGAGGCTGGGGACCTATCACGACTCCAGTCTTGTTATCAAAAAAAGGAATGGCTCCTCGTAAAGTGGTGGGAACTGTTGATACTAGTGAATTTGCCATTGCTGTTTCTGCGACACTCGGTTTCCTTATCTCGCTTGGATGGGAAGAGGTAAACTGGCTTTGGGTAGGATCCTTGATGATCGGCGGTATTATTGCCGCTCCTATTGCCGCCTGGCTCGTGCAAAAGATTCATGCGCAATTAATGGGTGTGTTGGTGGGAGGCTTTATTGTTCTGGTTAATGCAAAGACTCTTCTGAGTACATGGATGGAAAATACAGCTGTCTATCCCTATATCTATATTGGAATGGCTCTTCTTTGGATTATCTCGATTATTTATACCGCAAGAAAAATTGGAAATGATAAAAATCTGAATCAGGAAAAAGTTAACTCTGACTAGACAACTAGAGGCTCTCGCAGATAAGTAATCTATTGCTTTGAAACGGGGGCCTCTTTCTATATATGTATTGCTGATCGGACGGCCGAAGGCACAAGGTAAGTATTTTAGTCTGAACAGGGGGTACTGGGATGAAATTGCGTTTTTTATGGACGATGGCACTAAGCGTCTTAGTCATAATAGGGTTAATGGGCTGCAGTGCTTCTTCTTCAAAAGAAGAGATTAGGGCATCTGGGGGAGATGAAAATGATAAAACCATTCATATAGGTTATCAAAAATTTGGCACGTTAAATATTTTACAAGCAGAAAAAAGCCTGGATAAAGCGCTGAAGAAAAAAGGGTATTCCGTAAATTGGACGGAATTCCCTGCGGGTCCCCAGTTATTGGAGGCATTGAATGTGGGAAGCGTTGATTTTGGACATACGGGAGAAGCGCCCCCCATCTTTGCGCAAGCTGCAGGAGCACCGCTCGTCTATTTTGCAAATGAGCCGCCGAACCCAAAAGGAGAAGCCATCATTGTACCCGAGGATTCACCAATTAAAAGCATAAAAGATTTAAAAGGAAAGAAAATTGCTTTAAATAAAGGGTCAAACGTCCATTATTTGCTTGTTAAAGCTCTGGAAAAGGAAGGAATTAACTATGAAGATATCGAGACGGCTTTTCTTCCGCCAAGCGACGCCCGGGCAGCCTTTGAAAAAGGAAATGTGGATGCTTGGGTCATTTGGGATCCATTCTTAGCCGATGCAGAGCTGGCATTAAAGGGAAGGATTATTGCGGAGGCAACAGACTTAGCGGCCAATAGGGAATTCTTCTTATCTACGAAAACATTCGCAGAAAACCATTCGGAAGCATTAGATATTATTTTTGACGAAGTAAAAAAAACAGAAGAATGGGTATCGGAAAATCCAAAAAAAGCGGCAGAATTTTTATCTCCGCAAATTGGAATGAATGTAGAAACATTGGAACGAACGTTAAATCGAAGAACGTTTGGATTAGAGAAAGTGACACCGGAAGTACTGAGTGATCAGCAGAAAATTGCCGATCAATTTCATAATCTTCAATTAATACCGGAAGAAATAAACGTGAAAGAAGCAGCCATTCATTAAATAAATGAAAAGGAGATGGAAGTTATGAACGTATTTTGGTTTATTCCAACACATGGAGATTCTAGATATTTAGGAGTGACAGCTGGAGGAAGAGAAGTGAATTTGCCTTACCTTAAACAAGTGGCGCAGGCTGTGGATTCATTAGGATATACAGGTGCTTTATTGCCAACTGGACGGTCATGCGAAGATTCCTGGGTGGTCGCATCCTCACTTATTCCCATTACATCACAGATGAAATTTCTTGTTGCCGTGCGTCCGGGATTATCTTCTCCTGCGCAGGCAGCAAGAATGGCGGCTACCTTCGACCGTTTGTCTAACGGACGGCTGCTCGTTAATGTTGTTACAGGCGGAGACCCGATTGAACTGGCTGGTGATGGATTAAAGTTAGGACATACAGAGCGATATGAGCTGACGGACGAGTATTTAACCATTTGGCGCGATTTATTAGAAAAGGGAGAAGCCGATTTTGAAGGAGAGTACTTAAGCGCGGAAGGCGGGAAATTGTTATATCCGCCGGTGCAAACCCCGTATCCGCCCCTATATTTCGGAGGTTCCTCACAGATAGGGCAAGAGGTAGCTGCGAAGCATGTTGATGTTTATCTGACCTGGGGCGAACCGCCTGCAAAGGTGGCAGAGAAAATAAAGCAAGTGAAGGAGTTAGCTGAAAAAGAAGGAAGAACGCTGCGCTTCGGTATCAGGCTTCATGTGATAGTAAGAGAAACAGAAGAAGAGGCCTGGAAGGCAGCAGATGAGTTAATTAAATATGTAGATGATGATTTAATCGCTGCTTCGCAAAAAGTATTTTCCCGTTTTGATTCAGAAGGCCAGAAAAGAATGTCGGAGTTACACTCGGGAAGCAGAGATAACTTAGAAATCAGTCCGAATCTGTGGGCTGGAGTGGGATTGGTCAGAGGCGGAGCTGGTACGGCATTAGTTGGAGATCCGCAAACAGTGGCACAGAGAATGAAAGAATATGAAGAAATAGGAATTGAAACATTTATTCTGTCAGGTTACCCCCATCTTGAAGAATCCTATCGGGTAGCTGAGCTCCTGTTTCCATATTTAGATATGGAAAAACCGAATGAGGTAAAAAATCCGGGAATTGTCAGTCCTTTTGGAGAAATCGTAGCAAATGGACTTTTACCAAAAAAATTAGAAGCAAAAAGGTGATAGAAATGAAGAAAAGTCTGAATCCATTTGTGCCATGGCTTGTTCCAGTGCTGCTTTTAGTCTCTTGGCAAATTCTTTCATCGACAGGAGTCATCTCATCCAGAGTTTTGCCTAATCCTATGGATATTGTAAAAGCAGCCATCGAGCTTGGGAAGTCTGGCCAGCTGTTTCATAATATCAATGTCAGTACAAAGAGAGCTTTTTTAGGCTTTCTTACAGGGGGAGGGATTGGGCTGGCGCTTGGCCTGTGGAACGGTTTATCGAAAACGGCAGAAACGCTGTTTGATACTTCCATCCAAATGATTCGTAACATTCCTCACCTTGCCTTAATTCCAATCGTGATTTTGTGGTTTGGGATTGAGGAGGAAGCAAAATTATTTTTAGTAGCTTTAGGTACATTTTTCCCCATCTATTTAAACACATTTCATGGGATCCGTTCTGTGGACTCATCCTTAATTGAAATGGGGAAGGTATATGGGCTAAAAGGGTTTCAGCTGTTCTGGCATATTATCTTACCAGGTGCTTTATCCTCGATTCTAGTCGGCGTGAGATTTGCCCTTGGAGTGACTTGGGTGACGCTGATTGTTGCTGAAACGATTGCAGCAAACTCGGGGATTGGCTATATGGCCATGAACGCCAGAGAATTTATGCAGCTGGATGTTGTTGTCCTGAGCATCATTTTATACGCCATTTTAGGAAAACTTTCTGATTATACAGCGAAGTTGGCAGAAAGGCGATTTTTAAAATGGAATCCGAATTTTCAAAAATAGGAGGATCGCCGTGAATACAGGGAAAAGAGCAAAGCTTGAGTTATCAAATGTCCAAAAATCCTTTGGCCGGCAGGATGTTTTAAAAAATATTGAACTTAAAGTGAACAAAGGGGACTTTATTGCGATTGTTGGGAAGAGCGGCTGCGGGAAAAGTACGTTGCTTCGATTAATAGCAGGCTTGGAATCAGTAAGCGGAGGGGAGTTACTGATAGATGGGAAACCGTTAAAGGAAAAGAACTCACCAGCTAAAATCATGTTCCAGGACGGCAGGCTGCTTCCCTGGAAAAACGTACAGCAAAATGTAGGCCTAGGTTTAAAAAAAGGAAGTCAAGATAAGATTGTCAGCCTGTTAGAGAAAGTAGGATTGGCCGATCGGGCTCAAGATTGGCCAAGTGTTTTATCGGGCGGTCAGAGGCAGAGAGTCGCCTTTGCCAGAGCCCTTGTACATGAACCGGAACTGCTGTTGCTAGATGAACCGTTAGGCGCATTGGATGCACTGACCCGAATGGAAATGCATCAGCTAATCGGAGATTTATGGAAAGAGAAAAAGTTTACAGCAATCTTGGTTACCCATGATGTAGAAGAAGCGGTGGCACTTGCAAACCGGGTCATTGTCATTGAAGATGGTGAAATTGCAATGGAACAGGTGATTAATCTTTCCTATCCAAGGCAAAGGGATCATCCGTTATATACGAAGTTAGTAAGCAAAATTTTATCTCGTATAGTAGGGGGAAAGGCTATTTCAACAGACGAATATAAAATTTCAAATTAATTCATAAGCTTTATTTTTTACCCTCTTATCATAGTAATTTTATGTGTTTTATAAGTTTATTGCTGCCGATCGTATTAACGAAGGACTGATCGTATTTGGTTAGGTTGCTTCTTTTAGAAGGAAGACTAAAAAAATCCTGGTATAACGATTCACAAAAAATAATGTAAGGGAGTCGATTAAATGTCAAAAGCAGCAATCATTACTGGGGAGCCGAATGATACTTCTCGTTTAAACGGAATTTTAGACTATGCAAGCAAGTATTTAGAAGAAAAAAAGGTGTCTTTTGAAACAATTCACGTGCACGATTTGCCTGCTGAAGATCTGATTAAAGCGAGATTTGACAGTGAAGCGATTATTCAGGCTGCTGAAGTTGTAAAAAAATCATCCGGAGTTCTTATTTTGACACCGGTTTATAAAGCGTCCTATTCTGGGATACTGAAAACATTTTTGGATTTGCTGCCCCAAAAGGGATTGGAAGGAAAGACCATTCTTCCTCTTGCTATAGGAGGCTCTTATGCTCATTTATTAATGATTGAGTATGCACTTCGGCCGGTCCTGTCTGTATTGGGAGCGAATCAATTTGTGAACGCTGTTTATACACTTGATCAACAGATTGAACGGACAGAGGGAAATCAATTTTTTATACATGATGAGCTACAAGAAAGACTGAAAACATCTCTTGATACATTTGCTGGATTAATCAAGAACGATAGGCCTCTTCAGCTTAAATAGGTTCTCACAGAAATTTATTTTTAAATCAATGTTTTTGAAAAACATCTACAGAGAAATAATCATTTTTCTATCTGACTTCTCACCTATTACTGGAATAAGGGAGGCTTTCAGAATGACTCATTTACGTAATGCAGTAACTCGAAGAAAGGAAGAGCTGATTCAGCAGCTGCTCGATTTAGGAATCTATAAAAAAGATGATCACCACTTATATGAACTCACTTTAACTGAAATTGAGAAAGAATATATAAAAGTAAGAGAAAAGATCAAGTCAACTGGATAGCTGACGACACTTTATTTTATATAGGAGGAAGAAGGAGGATGTCTGAAAAGCAGGGATATTGGAGAAACTTACTCAAACAACAAGAGAAAAGCTCCAAGAAAACAGCTATTTAAATCAGACAGATTTGAAATTCTTCCACAGATGTCAACAAATGTATTAACAGAGGGGTTTTTAATACGATCGATCAATGGTTTTATGAATAGGACATCATCCATATTCTTTCCAGAAGGATCTATATTCTCACTTCTCAATTAGGGTAAGGAAAGTCATTTGACCCTGAACTCACAAAAATTCATAAAATTTCTCCCTGGAGGATTGAAGAAGGTATTAGACGAATTTCTGAGGAGTCAGCATTCATATTTCGGAAGCTAATAGATCAGGCAGCTGAACAGGCTACTCTTTTTTGATAGATCGCTAAGAGAGGGCAAGAAAAACAGTGTTGACAGGACAGCATGCAGGCGATATAATTATCTCAAGTTCGAGATATCTTAATTAAAATTATTTTGAAGGAGGCCTCGTGGTTTTTTGTCAATATGAATTGCAAACATTACAGTTTTTTATAAAATATATGAAATGATTCTTTTGAGAGTAAGGAAGCAAGAGTTCGTAATTTTTTACTAATATCTCGAATTCGAGATAAAAATATGGAGGAATAAAAATGATAAATATTGGATTATTATTGATTAGATTAGTTATTGGGGTATTGTTTATTGGACACGGATCTCAAAAATTATTTGGCTGGTTTGGCGGCTATGGATTAAAAGGCACTGGTGGCTGGTTTGATTCCATTGGTATGAAACCAGGTGTAACAATGGCTTTATTCGCTGGTTTGGCTGAACTCGTGGGAGGAATCTTATTTACTTTAGGACTTATCACTCCGATTGCCGGAATTATGATTGCTGTAACGATGATCATGGCTATTGTGAAAGTGCATGCACCTAATGGATTATGGGCAACGGCCAATGGATATGAATATAACCTAACTGTACTCGCAGTTGCTATTGGTATTGCACTGATCGGTCCTGGGCAATACTCATTAGATGCACTCTTTTTCTAATCTATCTTGAATTAAATATGTTTTAATTAAAGAGGGAGTGTTTGACATGACAGACTTTACCCAGTTGATAAAAGAAAGAAGATCGGCCAGTAATTTTCTTCCGGGTTATAAAATTACACAACCAGAACTGGAAGAAATCTTTGAATTAACCAAGCTTGCCCCATCTGCCTTCAATCTTCAGCATACGAATTATATTGCTGTAACGGATCATAATCTTAAAGAGAAAGTAAGGGGAGCGGCAAATGGGCAATATAAAGTATCGAGTGCTTCAGCCGTCATCCTGGTTCTGGGAGACAGAAAGGCTGTGCAGCAGGCGCCTAAAATCTATGAAGGTTTAGAAATGTTAGGAATAGTTAATAGGCAGGAATACGAGGACATGGTTCGTGATACGGTCTCTTTTTATGATACACGAGGGCAGGAATTCGAAAAGGATGAAGCCATTCGGAATGCGTCTCTTTCAGCTATGCTTTTTATGCTGGCCGCTAAGGATAAGGGCTGGGATACATGTCCGATGATAGGGTTTGAACCAGCAGCATTGAAAAATATTTTCCACATTGATGATCGTTATGAAGCGGTATTAATGATTGCTTTAGGAAAAGAAAAAGTACAAAGCAGACAGCCGCGCGGCTATCGAAAACCAGTAAGTGAATTTGTTACGTTTCTTTGAGATGAATAGGAGTGTATGAAAAATGACTAAACAAACGATGGGAATCCATCATATTACAGCAATTGTAGGTCACCCGCAGGAGAATGTAGATTTTTATGCCGGAGTTTTAGGATTGCGGTTAGTGAAGAAAACAGTAAACTTTGATGACCCGGGCACATACCATTTGTATTTTGGAAATGAAGGCGGGAAACCAGGTACTATTATCACATTCTTTCCATGGGCAAATGCACATCAGGGGAAGATTGGAGACGGGCAAGTTGGCGTAACGTCTTATGCTGTTCCCATTGGAGCCTTAGGATTCTGGGAAAAACGGCTGGAGAAGTTTCAGGTTCCTTTTGAAAAAAACGAACGTTTTGGAGAACAATACTTACGTTTTGATGACCCGCACGGACTTCACTTGGAACTTGTGGAACGAGAAGGGGAAAATAATGATTGGAGCTTTGGCGATGTGACACCGGAAACAGCGATCAAAGGGTTCGGAGGAGCAACCCTATTCTCCTCACAGCCGACTCAAACAGCAGATTTATTAGAAAATATCATGGGGCTGAAGGCTGTTGGAGCAGAAGGGAATATGACCCGTTTTCAGTCTCCGGCCGATATCGGGAATATTATTGATCTTAAAACAATCGCATCCGGACATGGCAGGATGGGAGTAGGAACCGTCCATCATATTGCATGGAGAGCTGAGGATGACCAAGATCAGCTGGAATGGCAAAAATATATTGCAGACAATGGATATCGGGTTACACCGGTTCAGGATCGGAATTATTTCAATGCGATTTATTTTAGAGAACATGGAGAAATTTTGTTTGAAATTGCAACAGATCCTCCGGGTTTTGCCATTGATGAGTCACAAGAAACAATGGGAGAAGCCTTAATGCTTCCTGAACAATATGAACAGTACAGAGGCCGTTTAGAACAGACTTTGCTGCCGGTTGAAGTAAGAGAATTAGACTAATCAGTGAGGAGAGGATGTCTATGCTTTCGATTGATCCAGCCCAAAATACGGAGAGAGAAAACTATAAGTTTTTAACGGGAAGTATTATCCCAAGGCCGGTCGCTTTTGTAACAACCATTTCCAAAGAGGGAACGTTAAACGGTGCGCCCTTTAGTTATTTTAATATAGTTTCTGCAGACCCTCCTATGATTTCCTTATCGATACAGCGATCAGCTGGAAGCCAGAAGGACACAGCCCGAAATATTATTGAAGCAAAAGAATTTGTGGTTCATATTGTCGATGAAAAAAATGTAGAAAAAGTCAATCTAACAGCGGCTTCACTTCCGGCTGATCAAAGTGAGATTGAAATGGCACAGCTAACGCCGGAAGAAAGCGTGAAAATTGCCGTTCCGGGAGTTAAAGAAGCAAAAATCAGAATGGAGTGCACGTTAGAACATGCATTAGAATTAGGGGATTCTGATTCTCCGGGTTGTGATTTCATTATTGGTAAAGTGGTTCAATATCATATTGAAAGCGATATTTATGAAAAAGGAAGAATTAATCCGACTGGATTGGCAGCGGTAAGCCGGCTCGCTGGCACAAACTATGCCAAAATAGGGGAACTATTTTCTCTCGAGCGTCCCAAATAGTCCGAATCTGGAGAATGGAGAGGGTGGCAGTGCAAACAACGCAAGGGATTCATCATATCTCAGCAATGGTCAATGATGCGCAAAGAACGATTGATTTCTATTCAGGTGTACTTGGACTGAGCCTGGTAAAAAAAACGGTAAACTATGACCGTCCTGAAGTCTATCATCTCTATTTCGGTAACGAATCCGGCCGGCCGGGAACGGTCATTACCTTTTTCCCTTGGCCTAAACAATTAAAAGGCAGAATTGGTACTGGCCAGGTCGGCACTGTCAGCTATCTCGTCCCTGCAGGATCTATGGAATTTTGGAAAAGCCGGCTGCAGCAATTTGGAATCGAATATGTCACGGCTCTTCGTTTTGAAGATAGGACGCTCACGTTTCAGGATCCAGATGGTCTTGAACTGCAGATAATCGAACGGCAGGAAGGTCCGGTGAATGAGCAGACGTTTGGCGGAATCCAAACCAAGCATGCGATTATAGGATTTGGCGGAGTGACGCTGCTTTCGGCACATCCTAATAAAACAGCAGATGTGCTTGAACATGTATTAGGCATGAAATGTGCGGGAGACGAAGAAGGGTTCCTCAGATTTAAATCAGAATCACAGCTTGGCAATATGATTGATATAAAATTAAGCCCTTCTGTCAGGGGCTTGATGGGGGCGGGAACCATTCACCATATAGCTTGGAGAGCAAGGGATGAAGAGGAACTGCTCCGTTGCAAATCAGTTCTTGAAGATCAGGGCTATTCTCCAACAGAGGTTCGCGATCGAAAGTACTTTAAAGCGGTCTATTTCCATGAAGGCGGAGGAATCCTCTTTGAAATCGCAACCGATTTGCCGGGATTTACCGTGGATGAACCGCTTGATGAACTTGGAGAGAAGCTTATGCTGCCATCGTGGCTTGAGTCTAAAAGGGACGAATTGGAGGCCAGTCTCCCAAGCATAAAAGCCCACGGTCAGAAGACATTGAGGAAATGAGAAAAAATCTTAAATTTATTAATCCTACTAACGTTTTCCTATTGGGTAACAGATGACCTACCCCTTTTTGAGGGAATCCTTTAGAGACACTTGAACCATTAAGCTATGTTTCTAATACAGACTGTTCGGGCATTATATGTAGGAGTTCTCTGGAAGGAGTGATAGGGAAAACATAGGATGACAGAAAATGCAGGGGTGCTTAATGATGGGCTTTTTGAATAAGTGGTTCGGAAAATCAACTATAAAGGAGACTGAAAAAATGGGAAATATTAATCTGGCGGTCATATATTATAGTATGGGCGGCACAAATTATCAATTATCTAAATGGGCTGAAGAAGGTGCAAAAGAATTAGGGGCTGAAGTAAAAGTATTAAAAGTGCCTGAACTTGCCCCGCAGTCAGCCATTGATGGAAACCCGGCCTGGAAAGAGCATGTGGAGGCTACAAAAGATGTGCCAGAAGTGAAATTAGAGGATCTGGAGTGGGCAGATGCCATTATTTTCAGTGTCCCGACCCGCTTTGGAAATATGCCATCCCAGATGAAACAATTTTTAGATACAACCGGCGGACTTTGGTTTAATGGGAAACTTGTCAATAAAGTTGTCAGTGCGATGACTTCTGCCCAAAATCCACATGGCGGACAAGAAGCCACTATCTTATCTCTATATACAACGATGTACCATTGGGGTGCTATCGTTGCGACTCCCGGCTATACAGATCCGGTTACATTTGGAGCAGGCGGCAACCCTTATGGCACAAGTGTTACTGTTGGCCAAGACGGAAAAATGGTCGAAGACGTAGAAGCTGCTGTTAAGCATCAGGCTAAACGCACTGTTACAGTGGCTGAATGGGTGAAAAAAGGAAATCAATAATCGTTTCCAGAGCCAATCATTATAGGGATTGGCTCTTTTTTATTGCTTTCGTTGAAGCGGCAAATAAAAAACACAACATAAGGTGTTTACTCTCTCATGGCACCTGCCTCCCGGGAAGTCATGGCCCCCCGGCCTTCGCTTACATCTTTTTGAATTTCCTGTTTTACTTTTTTGGCGTGGGCTGTAAGATCTTCTGATTTCAAAGTGCCTGAAGTCCTTTTAGCTTGTTCGTCCTGCTGCATACGTAACCTCCTCGAGTAAGGAATCGTTTGCTTTTATTTTCCGCAAAAAGAATCGATTTATTCAAAGACACCACGCTATATATAGAAGGATTAGTGAAGAAAAGAGGAATATTTCTGCAATCCTTCCGTTTGCCTTCTATATTGTCGGCAGCGAGATTCGTTTACTTTTGGCTATAATAAATAGTAACTAATTGGAATGTCAATAAGGCTTTTGGAGGCTCTTTATTAAGGTGTTTTTTCACCTCGATAAAGGGCCTTTTTATTTGTGATTGAAAAGAAAGGAGAGGTGCTCATGGAGGAAAAGGAGTGGAAGGGTGTGGAAGATAAGCGGAACTCATTAGTAAATCAATTAATTGCATGTAACTGGTTTAAGAAAGACGGTTTTATTTCTTTTAATGATTTAACGTTAAAGCAAGCAGAAATCGAATATCGAAAGTTTCTTTCCGAAAGTCATCCGCATGATAGCTTGGATTCTCTGAGATGGATAAGCAGAAAATGTTAAATTAGGACAGAAAAGAGGCAGGAAGAAGGAACCCTTGGGTCATCCTGGGGTTCCGCCTGCAGAAGAAATCTTTTTACGTGAGCCTTTTAAAAGGTTATGAAGAAGTTTCTGCTGCCGCTGATCTGGGCCTGGATGCTTTAAACCAGTGGAAACAAAGAATGCTGATTAGAGCGATGTCAATCAGATCACCGCCATAATACATAAGCATAGCTCCAGTCTGTGCTTGTCCTGTGGGGACTCTGTCAGGCGGATGAGCATAAATGTACTTAGAGAGAATCCCATGTCCGGCCAAAGCGACAATAAGGACTAGGGAACGGAACAAAAAAGAAAAACGGCGATGTACGGGATCTATATAAATCATCGACATGGTAAACAAATAGCCCGCAAGGAAGACATGGAAATGGACGAGCAGATGCACGAGAGGAAACGTATGTATAAGTGAAAAGAGACTCGTGGTGTACAATAACCAAAGCCCTCCGATGTTCAAGATGGAGGCTATAATCGGGTTAGATAATAAAACAAACGGCCAGGTCCTTAAAAACATTGAAACCTTTCTTGCTGCCGATGTACGGAGCGACCGCATTAGCAGGGTCATTGGAGCACCGAGTACCATAAGTAAAGGGGAAGCCATTCCTAACAATAAATGGCCGAGCATGTGCACAGTAAAATCTGCATGAGCAGCATCGGCCACTGGCCCGGCAACGGCTAAAACAGCCAAAAACAGGCCAAAAGTCCAGCAAACCGTCCGATAGATTGGCCATGGTCTATACTTTCTGCTTGAAAGAACTGCAGCAAGAAAATATAGAACGAATGCCAACGCAAACGGTCCCGATAAAATTAGCTGTGTCAACATTTCGCTTCCAGAGTGAATGTGTGTTTCGCCTGCATGATAAAAATAAACATTCATATTAGCCAGCTCTTTTCGTTTAGTGTGGAGCGTTACCTTTTCTTCTTGTTTGGACAATGAGGATGAGGCCGGCAGCCACTATAATAAAGGCTGCAATATTCCAGATCATATCGTAAACGAAAACGTTATCCACATAACGGATCTGATGCAGCTTCATCAGCTTGTGCTGGATGATCCCATCGTATAATTGAAATCCTCCTGCCCCAAGGAGCATTCCTCCCCACCAGCGCTTGTGCCATAGAGCATTTCTTCTTCTGAGATCGGCGAGAAGAAATAAACTGGCAATGGTAGCAAACCAACTGAAAGCGTGAAACAGTCCGTCTGAAATCAGTCCTATATCCGTAGTGGACTTGTCGTAAAAATGATGCCAGCGCAATAATTGATGGAAAATGGTTTCATCAATAAAAGCAGCCAGGCCGATACCAAATAGAGCCCCTGACAGTAAGTTCCGTCCTGAATAGACAGAGCATTTCGTTTTCATTGAAATTCCCCTCCTTTTAAGAAGCCTGTTGTTCTATTATTCCTTTAAAACCCTTAAAGAAAACAAGTGATGGAGAAAGATTAGGGCAAGCTGGATTTTGTCTCCTTTTGTCTTTGTTGGTTATATATACAGTGATATAGCCGCGCGTTAAAAAGTTTGAATTTTTAGAAAAATAATGAAAATTGAAAGAAAAAGGAATAATTTAAAGAAAATCAACAATTTAAACGCTTTCTTTCTCCTATTCACTGTTTTCCCAGAAATTTCAAGTGTGGTATTGTTACATTGTTATCTTATATCTCTTCACAATGTAATAAATCATAATGTTTATTCACGATTTTACTCTTAAAAGGAGGCTGATAGTTTTATTTACTCTATAGTGTGTAAGAATATCTTACAAAACATCAGAAAATTAAAATTATATTTTTGTTAAGGAAAGGGTGAGGATACGGTTGGATCAAATATTAACAGTGGCGAACAGTCCTGCATTCTGGATTTTCTCTATGATTGTCATTTCCGTGGTAGTTTTCCAGGCTTTTGTTTTTATTCGTCTTGTGAATAAACAAGCTCCTCAGGCAGAAATGAGCCGGGATGAAGTGAGCAGGGCTTTACGAACCGGTGTAATCAGTGCTTTAGGACCTTCATTGGGAATTATTATTGTAGCTGTATCTTTGATTACCTTAATAGGCGCGCCCTTAACATTAATGAGAATAGGAATTATTGGGTCGGCTGCCTATGAGTTAACGGCCGCCGGAATAGGGGCCAAAGCATACGGCGTCGAACTGGGAAAGGCAGGCTATAATCTTAACGCTTTTACCACTGCTGTATGGGCCATGTGTATTGGCGGATTGGGCTGGTTATTATCTGCAGCGTTATTTACAAAATCTTTAGGAAAAGCTCAGGGGAAGATTCGGTCTCGGAATGCTAAGCTTATGGCATTAATCTCTACGGCAGCCATGATGGGGGCTTTTGGCTATTTTGCGGCAGGACAAATTGTATTAGGCATGAGTGAAACCATGGTAGTTCTGATATCCGCTTTGACCATTATCATCCTTATGGTGGCAGCAGAAAAGTGGAAGATGAATTGGTTAAAGGAATGGGCGCTAGGGATTACTCTTGTTGTAGGGATGTCAGTAGGCTATTTAACGACTGTCCTATAAATAAAAGATGGGAGAGATGAGATGTCTATGAATGAAAAAGCAATGGGAGCGGCACAAGAAAGCAATGATATGGCTGGGTTTCATCGGAAAGCCCATTTTTGGGGACGCTTAACCCTTTGGACGGTTATTCTGATTACCTTAATTCCTCCTTTATATTTATCATTCGGATTGGGGTATCACCCGGGATGGGGTATTATAGCAACAGCTGTTATAGGTGTAGCTGCTTTTGTAGGGATTATGTGGTTTCTGGAACCTATTTCATATTTCCCGAGCCTCGGTATTTCCGGAACCTACATGAGTTTTCTTGTAGGCAATATTTCCAATATGTGTCTTCCTTGCTCGGCTGCTGCTCAAAATGCAATCGGTGCAGAACCAGGTTCGAAAAAAGCAGAGCTGGCAGCAACACTTGGTATTGCTGCAGCTTCATTAGTTCATATTATTGTTCTGGTTCCCGTTATATTGGGAGGAGCCTTCATTGTCTCAGTTTTGCCTCCTGCGGTTCAAACAGCTTTCCAATTTGTTCTTCCTGCTATCTTTGGCGGCGTTACCGCTCAATTTGCGATGAAGCGCCCCGTTTATGGAGTAATAGGGATCTCCTTAGGTATTGTCATTACGTTATTGCCAATACCTAGTTTTATAAAAGTCATTTTATGTGTTGGGGGAACCATTGCCATGACATACTTCTATGAAAAATACAAAGATTCTAAGCAGGCTGTCACGGAAGAAGTTCTATTACAAAAAAACTAAGGAGATGGGAGAATGGCAAATTTTATCGAAAAGGAAAAAACAGAAAGCAGAGTACTGGATTGGGTGAACGATAATCAGGAAAAGCTCATTGATTGGTCGAAAAGAATATGGGAGTTTTCAGAACTTGGGCTGCAGGAATATAAATCTTCTAAACTATTAGCGGATGAGCTGGAAAGAGAAGGTTTTACAATCGAGATGGGTGTGGCGGATATGCCGACAGCATTTGTCGCTACTTGGGGAACCGGCAAGCCGGTCATTGGAATATTGGGAGAATATGATGCCTTGCCGGGACTTTCCCAGAAACTTAAACCGAAGAAAGAGCCAATCACAGCAGGCGGAAGCGGACATGGATGCGGTCATAACATTTACGGCGTTGCAGCAGCGGGAGGAGCCATTGCAGCAAAAAAGATGATGGAAGAAGAAGGAATACCAGGTACGATTAAGTTTTACGGCTGTCCTGCTGAGGAAATTCTAGTGGGAAAAGTATTTATGGTCCGTGAAGGAGTTTTTGATGATGCTGATGTGTGCTTAACATGGCATCCGAACAGTATCAATTCCTTATGGGCCAGCAGTTCATTGGCTATGAACTCTGTGAAGTTTAACTTTTTTGGGCAGTCGGCCCATGCAGCGGCCAATCCAGAGGCAGGAAAAAGCGCACTTAAGGCTGCGCAGCTGATGGATATCGGAGTCAACTTTTTAAGAGAGCACTTAATTGATCAAATCAGAATTCATTCCACCATTCCTAACGGAGGAGGGGGACCGAATGTCGTTCCGGATGAAGCTCAGATTTGGTACTACATAAGAGCCCCGAGGCGATCTGAAGTAGAAGAAACCTATCAAAAACTGATCAATATTGCTAAAGGTGCTTCACTAATGACTGGAACTGATTATGAAATTGAATTTATTACAGGCTGCTATGACATGATTCCAAATAAAATTTTGGGCAATGTCTTACTAGAGAATATGAAGAAGGTAGGTTCTCCGAATTTTGATGAGAAGGATCATGCATTAGCTGCTGAGCTTACTAAAACTTTTGATCCAGGTATAAAGGAAGTCGTGTTAAAGGCATCAGGTGCCCCAAGCAGTCTTGCTGATAAAACATTGCATGATGAGGTGATTGCTCCATACGATGAAGAGAAGTGTATGTCAGGCTCTACTGATGTTGCGGATGTATCGTGGAATATACCAACCGCTCAGTTTACAACGGCCTGCGCTCCAATTGGAACACCGGGTCATTCCTGGCAAAATGTTGTATCTGTCGGCTCTGAGATTGGTCAAAAAGGCATGCTGATGGCAACAAAAATATTAGGTTTAAGCGTGATTGATTTAATGGAAAACTCTCAGTTCGTACAAGAAGCAAAAGAAGAATTATCAAAAGAAATCAACGTAAGAGGTGAATACCGTTCTCCGCTCCCTGAAGGTCTGAAGCCTATTGTTTAATGGAATGAAAATTGACCAACTTATAAAAAAGGGGAGAAACATTGATTCGCAATGTTTCTCCCTTTTTTGAAGGCAGGATACAGCAAATCTATCATTTCTGTCTAAACAGAGGTAAATGTCTCTTGGTATTGCTCACTGCTCAAGTTTTTAAGAGGAGGTAGCAGCCATAAGAGAACAGCTTACATTAGCAGTTATAATAAACTCTCATTTTATCGTATTGCCGCCATCAATCACCATATTCTCCCCTGTGATTAAATTTGTTGCATCACTGGCCAAGAATAATGCAATAGCCGCAACTTCTTCAGGATAACCAAAACGTCCAAGCGGGATTTCTTTTTTTGCTTTTTCTCCTTTTTCTCCCGCCCAAGCTTTTTCCCCTAATTCAGTTAAAATGACAGTTGGAGAGATAGCATTCACTTTAATGTCAAATTGTGCCCATTCATAGGCAAGCACTTTAGTCATTCCAAGAATTCCTGCTTTACTTGCAGCATAAGCCACATGATTATCTAGCGCAATCAGGGCTGCTTGGGATGCTAGATTAATAATCTTTCCTCCAACTCCTTGCTCAATCATTACTGATCCTACTTTCTGACACATTTTAAAAGACCCGGTCAAATTAATATCAATAGTTTTTTCCCAGTACTCATCAGAGATATTTTCTGCATCATCTAGTAATGCAATACCGGCACAGTTAACTAAAATATCAATTTTCCCAAAATACTCCCTAGTATTCTGGATTGCGTTGTCCATACTTTCACTTTTGGTAACATCACATTGTAAGCCAATAGCATTTTCATTACTAAGCTCTTTAGCCACTTCTTGTACAAAATCCTTTTGATCGAAGATAGCGACCTTAGCGCCTTTTTCCAAATATAATTCTGCTATAGCTTTGCCAATCCCGCTTGCCCCGCCTGTAATAATGGCTACCTTATTTGTAATGTTAAAATTCTTATCGAACCCTTGAAACGTCATTTAATACATCTCCCTTTAATTTATTGAAAACGCATTCATTTACAAGTTGTGATATTTATTTTAATAAAATACAATCATTTTCGCAATATTGATATTATTGGTTTTTTTTATTTTCTTTTATTTCTTTTTGTATTTTTATTTTAAATTAGGAGATAAGAGAAAGAATGGATGGATTTTTGGATAAAAGGTATTTGAGTAAAGTTATGTATATCTATGAGAACAAGGTAGATTCTCTGTTTGTTTTAATAATGTAATGATGTAGTATAGGCCGTTCTAAATGTATTATATTCTTGGTTTGATAAGTTTGAGAAATACTTAAAAGGACGCATTTATTGCGCCCTTTTGAGTATCAGTTAAAAAATATTTTCATCAGTTGAGACAGATATTGTTTTGATTTCTTTTTCCGCTAACTTTTCCGCATCAGTATCTTCAAAAACATAATTTGTTATTATTGTGTCAATCTGATCTAATGAAGCGAAAGAAGCAATAGAATTTTTATGAATTTTACTATGATCAAGCAAAGCAACGACCTTATTTGAAGCATTAACCATTGCTTTTTTTAGTTCTACTTCATATACACTAAAATCTGTTAATCCAGATTCAAGGGAAAAGCCATTAGCCGAGGTAAACATTAAATCAATATGAATTTGGTTCAAAATGTTTATTCCTAGGCTTCCTTCTAGAGAATAGGAGCCTCTTTTGACGATTCCTCCCAGCAGGATTACAGTAATATCAGGATGGTCATGTAATTCAAGAGCAGTATTAATCCCGCTTGTAACCACTGTTAAACGAATTTGCGTTTCTTTTAAAATCCGTGCCAGTTCTAGAGCTGTGGAACTGGCATCCAGTGTGATACATTGCCCATCTGAGATTAACTCTACCGCTTTTTTAGCAATCGAATATTTTTCATTTTTATTCTTTCTTTCTCTAGTTGAAAAGCTTGTTTCAGTGTCGGAATTTTCCAAGAGCATTGCTCCGCCATGTGTTCGCTGGAGTAAACCTTCTCCTTCCATCTTCGTTAAATCAGTCCGTAAGGTAGCCTCTGATACTTTAATTTCTTTAGAAAGTTCTTTTATTGTAACTCTTTGTTTTTCATTTAATTTTTCTAATATTATTTTTCTTCTTTCCGGAGCAAACATTTTTTCCATATTATCACCTACATGTTTCAGTTTTTTTATTGTTTTAACTATTTTATACTTAAAAGTTAAAGTTTTCGAAAGAATAAACAGAAAAACAAAAAAATATTATTTATTATAGTAATCTTACATCATTTTTAAAATTAATGTGAGATATTTGCTAAACAAAAATAAATGAAAATAAAATAAATAAAAAACAAAAATATAAATTGAATAATCGATAGAAAACGTAATACAATGAAAAAAATCAATTGATTCTCGCGAGAAATCATAACAAAGCACCTCTGCTTAGCAGTTTAGAGTTTTATTGAATTTTTTATTTCTCCATCAACTTCATGTAAGCGCTATATTAATTTGGGAAGGTTAAATAAACTGTTAGATCATTATTTAGTATTGTTATCCATCATTCGAAAAGATGGGTTACATAGATCTAAACGAAGAAGCTTTTATTATATAGGATAAGGAGAGAGTAATTTATGTCTACTAATACTAATACAATTCAAAAAACTGAAAAGGTAAGTATTCCTAAAACGATGAAAGCAGTGGTTGCTTATGAGCCTGGAGATTATCGTTTAGAAGAAGTGCCTGTTCCTGAGATTAGCGAAGGTGAAATTTTAGTAAAGGTAGAAGCTTGCGGAATTTGTGCAGGAGATTTGAAAGCGTTTGACGGGGCACCTAGTTTCTGGGGAGATGAAACTCAGCCGGCTTATATTAAAGCTCCGATGATTCCCGGTCATGAATTCATTGGTCATGTTGTCGCTTTAGGAGAAGGGGTAGAGGGTTTTGAGATTGGTGATCGCATCATTTCTGAGCAAATTGTACCCTGTGAAAAATGTCGTTTTTGTAAGCGTGGTCAATATTGGATGTGTGAAAAGCATGATTTATATGGATTCCAAAATAACGTAAATGGCGGAATGGCTGAATATATGAAATTTCCAAAAGAAGGAATTAACTATAAGGTGCCGGATGACTTGCCGATTGAGAGAGCAATCTTAATTGAGCCATATGCTTGTTCTTATCATGCTGTCGAACGGGCCAATATTAAACTTGAAGATGTAGTTGTATTAGCGGGAGCAGGTACTTTGGGTCTTGGAATGATTGGCGCTATTAAAAAGTCAGGCCCTGGAAAATTAATTGTATTAGACTTGTTTGATGATCGTTTGGAATTGGCTAAAAAGTTTGGTGCTGATATGGTTCTAAATCCTGCAAAAGAAGATGTCATTTCCATCGTAAAAGACCTGACAGATGGCTATGGATGTGATGTTTATATTGAAGCGACGGGGGCTCAAAAATCCGTTGAACAAGGGTTAACGATGATACGAAAACTGGGTACATTCGTAGAATTCAGTGTTTTTAAAGAACCTGTTACAGTTGACTGGAGTATTATCAGCGACCGGAAAGAGCTTGATGTATTAGGTTCACATTTAGGACCTTATTGCTATGAACCTGTAATTAAAGGGATTTCAAACGGTGATCTTCCAACGGAAGGAGTCGTTACTCACCAGTTACCATTAGAAGAGTTTGAAAAAGGATTCCAGCTTGTGAAAAATGGAGCGGAATCATTGAAAGTCGTTCTTAACCCTAATTTGTAAGTAAACTGTCAGTACAATCAATTAGAATTATAGGTTCTTGTTTAAAGATCAAGAACCTATTTCTTGTATGTTAATGGCGAAATTAAAAGGGGGAAAAAGAGTGAAGCAAGGATTATTAGGTAAACTGGGAATGGATTCCAAGATGGCATTAGGTTACTGCGGTGTTCTAATTTTTATGATGGGAGACGGACTTGAACAAGGGTGGCTTTCTTCTTATTTAATGGATCATGGTTTATCCGTACAGCAATCAGCTCTGTTATTTTCGGTTTATGGTTTAGCAGCGGCTATTGCAGCTTGGCTTTCTGGAGTGCTGGCAGAAATTTTGGGCCCTCGAAAAGCGATGATATTAGGATTTTCTTTATTTATTATCGGATCCGCCATCTTTTTAACTGTCGGTTTGCCAACTATGAATCTTGCTATAATGATTCCGACATACTCTTTGAGAGGATTAGGTTATCCGCTTTTTGCTTATTCATTCTTAGTCTGGTTAACATACTATGCACCTAGTGATAAGCTTGGTACGGCTGTAGGCTGGTTCTGGTTCGCTTATAGCGGGGGATTAAGTGTTTTAGGTGCCTATTATTCTAGTTTTGCACTGCCAATTTTAGGTGAAATGGGGACTTTGTGGAGTGCTATACTTTTTGTGACTATAGGTGCAGCAGTGGCTATTTTTCTTAATAAGGAAGATACACATAATCAAAAATTTCAAAGTAAACAAGAAGCAATGAAATACTTAATAAAAGGAATAACTATTGCGTTTGAACGGCCAAAAATCGGACTTGGCGGTATTGTTAGAACAATAAATACATCTGCAGCATATGGCTTCGTAGTATTTATGCCAGCATTCATGATGGAAATTGGTTTCTCAAGAACAGAGTGGCTGCAAATTTATGGTTCTCTTTGGACAAGTAATCTTATTTTTAATCTTATTTTTGGAATCGTTGGAGATAAACTTGGCTGGCGCAATACAGTAATGTGGTTTGGAGGAATTGGCTGTGCAGTATTTACGGCAGCATTCTATTATATTCCATTAATAGCCGGACCTAATTATTGGGTGGCAACTGCAGTAGCAGCAGGGTTTGGAGCATGTTTAGCAGGATATGTGCCTCTATCTGCTTTAATTCCATCGTTGGCTCCAGAGAATAAAGGGGCTGCTATGTCTATTCTAAATCTGGGAGCAGGCTTAAGTACTTTTGTGGGACCTGCTATTGTAGGCGCTTTCATTGGGTCTGTAGGAACCGTAGGAATCATTTGGATATATACAGCATTATACTTATTTAGCGCTTTCTTAATGAAATTTGTTAAATTGCCTGAACAGCATGCAAAAAGTACATCTGTTGGTAAAGAAAATCTTGAGGCTGTTAATTAATCTTTTAATTGGAATTGTTAGAGAAGAACGTCCTTTAAGGATGTTCTTTTTTACAAGAAACATACAGAGAATGAAGTTAAATGAAAGAAAATAAAAACAAACAAAAATAAATAATTGACAAAAAATAATAATGATGGAAAAATGATACTATAAATGAAAAATAACGAAAATTTTTTGGGGTGCAAAAATAATAAAATAAAGGTGGGGTTATAATGAAGATTGGTTTAGGTTCAGATCACAACGCTTTTGAAATGAAAGAAAATTTAAAAAAATATATTAAAGAATTAGGCCACGCAGTGTATGATTATGGATGTACAGATTCTTGCACTGAGGTGGATTACCCTGAAGTAGCCTTTCGTGTAGCGGGAGATATAAAGGAAGAAAAGCTGGATCGAGGGATTTTAGTTTGCGGTACAGGGATTGGAGTAGCTATTGCAGCTGGAAAAGTCCCCGGTATTCGAGCGGCGTTATGCCATGATACATATTCTGCTGAACGTGCCCAAAAAAGTAATAATGCACAAGTTCTGACAATGGGTGCACAAGTTATTGGCATTGAACCTGC
The DNA here is from genome assembly GCF_900098925.1 of Bacillus massiliglaciei. Lineage (GTDB taxonomy): Bacteria > Bacillota > Bacilli > Bacillales > DSM-1321 > Peribacillus > Peribacillus massiliglaciei. The sequence continues at coordinate 863,434 of NZ_LT622359.1, forward strand.
GAAACATATTGTAAAGGCTTACTTAGAATCTAGTTTTCCTGGCGGTAATTCTGCTAGAAAGGTGCAGCAGATTATTGATAAAGAACAAGAATTTTTAAAAGGAGCAGGTAGTTTACTATGAAAAAACTAATGAATAATCCTAATCATGTTGTAGATGAAATGATAGAAGGCTATATTAAAGCTCATCCTCAATATGTAAAACAATTACCTGAAAATAAAAGATCTCTTGTTACTGCAAAAGAACATCCTGAAGGAAAAGTTGGAATATTAATTGGAGGAGGTTCGGGACATGAACCTGCTTTTATGGGATATGTGGGAAATGGCATGGCAGATGGAGTTGCAATAGGAAACATTTTTGCATCCCCTCCGCCAGACCCCATTGTAGAAGTAACACGAGTTATCGATAAAGGAGCTGGTGTAGTTTATGTGTATGGCAATTATGCTGGCGACGTAATGAATTTTGGGATGGCAGCAGAACTGGCAGAATTAGAGTATGGTACACAAGTAGGGATGGTACTGGTAACTGATGATGTAGCCTCAGCTCCCAAAGAAGAAAAGGAAAAACGCAGGGGAATTGCAGGAGAATTTTTCGTAACGAAAGCGGCAGGTGCAGCTGCAGAAAAAGGATACAATTTAGAAGATGTAGTAAGAGTGGCTAAAAAAGCAAATGATCACACGCGTTCAATGGGAGTAGGCTTAACCCCTTGTTCCTTGCCTCAAACCGGAAAGCCAAGTTTTGAGCTTGCAGAAAATGAAATGGAAATTGGGCTTGGCCACCATGGGGAACCGGGAGTAGAAAAAGGTGAACTTCAATCAGCCGATCAGGTAACGGACCGTTTGGTAAATGATATTTTGGCTGATATGCCTATTGAAAAGGGAGAAAAAGTAGCAGTTCTGGTAAATGGTCTAGGCTCTACAACACGAATGGAATTATATATTATGTTTAGAAGAGTGGAGCAAATCCTTAATGAAAAAGGAATACAAATTCATTTTTCATATGTAGGGGATTATAGTACATCATTAGAAATGGGCGGATGCTCAGTTACATTAATGAAATTAGATGATGAACTGATGGAGCTTGTTGATCATCCAGCAGATTGTCCAATGTATGTTCAGAAATAAGGAGGAGGTTGACCATGAAATTTACGGCTGAAGATTTAAAGACTTTTCTTAAAGATGTTGTTAATGTGATCGAAGAAAATAAAGAGTATTTATCAGATCTTGATCGTAAATTGGGAGATGGCGATCATGGGGTGACAATGTCGCTTGGCTGGCAAGCCATTAATGAAAAGTTGCATGGTGAATTGCAAAGTGAACAGGATTGCGGAAAAATTTGTATAACTGCAGGCCGTACATTTTTAAGTGCGGTAGGCTCATCAGTCGGTCCATTATATGCAACAGGTTTTTTAAGAGGGGCAAAAGTTTTTCAAAATAAATCAGAATTAACAGATAAGGATTTAACTGATTTCTGGATTGCGTTTATCGAAGGGGTTAAAGAGCGAGGAAAAGCTGAGGTTGGAGATAAAACAATGATTGATACACTTCAGCCTGCATTAGACAGCTTGAAGAGTCATTTTTCTAAAACAAATGATTTTCAATCATCCTTTTTGCAAGCGGTTTCGGAAGGGGAAAAAGGCATGATATCCACCAAAGATTTACTTTCTAAAAGAGGAAGATCCAGTCGATTAGGCGAAAGATCCTTAGGCTATCAAGATCCAGGAGCTACATCCGCATTTTTAATCCTCTCTTCATTCTTAACGACAATTAATGCTGTTCAAACAGTTTGATAAATATTAACGGGAAAAAATAAATAAGAATTGAAAAGTTCATCTGCTGTTAAAAAGTAAAATATCAGTTTAATAGTTAGATGGACTTTCTTATTTAAAAAGATTTTCTATATTTCTGCAAAATTTGAGGAGATTTTGGCCACTCCAACGAAGAATATGCATATTTATACTAATTTATCAATATTTATACTATTCGATCTTTTAAGGAGAGGAATATATGAACGCAAAATCAGACGTTGTTTATCGCGATTATATCCAAACGCTTGCAATGGATTTTCTTACAGTAGCCCAGCAGGCTGCCATTGCTTCTTATCCGTGGATAGGAAAGGGAAATAAAAATGAAGCAGACGAAGCGGGCACACAAGCCATGAGAAATCAGATGAATCTTATTAACATGAAGGGATTAGTAGTTATTGGAGAAGGAGAAATGGATGAGGCTCCTATGCTTTATATTGGTGAAGCACTGGGAACCGGAGAAGGTCCGCAGGTAGATATTGCAGTTGACCCAGTGGAAGGGACAAGTTTAATGGCAAAAGGCCAGGATAATTCCTTAGCCGTTATTGCAGTTGCCGAAAAGGGAAGTTTACTTCACGCCCCTGATATGTATATGCAAAAGATAGCTGTAGGCCCTAAAGCAAAAGGAAGCATAGATATTAATCTTTCTTTGAAGGATAACATGAAATTAGTTGCGAAAGCATTAGGAAAAGATGTAAAGGAATTAACGGTCATGATTCAGGATCGCCCGCGTCACACCGAATTAATAAAACAAGTATTCGAGATCGGAGCGAAAGTTAAATTATTTTCTGATGTAGATATTACCGGTGCGATTGCTACAGCGATTGATGAATTAGAAATTGATATATTAGCAGGAACAGGCGGTGCTCCCGAAGGGGTAATTGCGGCGGCTGCTCTAAAGTGTCTGGGCGGAGATTTTCAGGCTAAACTGCTTCCTCAAAATCAAGATGAATATAATCGCTGCAAGGAAATGGGGATAACGGTTCCTGAAAAGGCTTTAACTATAGATGAAATAGTTAAGACCAGGGACTGTTTCTTTGTGGCAACAGGAATTACAGACGGGACCCTTTTAAAGGGTGTTAAAAGAAAGGAAAGGTGCCTGTTTACCCATTCTTTTGTTGCAATTGGCGGTAAAATAAATAACTTTCAGTTTATTGAGTCCCGTCATTAATATTGATAATTTATATTTTTAGAGAAAAGTAATGGGATAAATATCTGGAAGCCTAACCGGCAAACTTGAAGGAACCCGCGTAAACTAGGCTCGTTTTGAAAACAACCTCAAGGTTACAAAGAACGTATACCCCCTCAACATAAAAAGCCTTGTTTGGGAATTGAAATGGGATTATCTTTAGGCTGGAATAGATTCGTGGTGACAATGGAGATATCTTTGATATTGATCAATTTAGAGCTTAGGTTCTGGTCATAAGGAGCATTCGAGAAACGGTTTCACCGTTGAAAATGTAATTTCACATTTCCAAAAGCAGCTTTTATTATTTTGATGCCAAACTATTAAAAAGAACCGTGCTTCTAAATAGCAAGGTTCTTTTTTGATTGTATTCCTAATACCGCTTACGATTAAATATCATTCAAAAATGTTTGGATAAATGGGATAGCGGCACCTTTGGGAACTCCATTTCCAGGTGAACGGCTAATATGAATAAATGGTTTATTATTAGGAAAGGCCGTTTTGTCATATACCTTTTGATGGATAATATCAAGATCTGCTTTTTTTAAGTAAGCGGAGATGTGGCCGCCTAAAATAAATTCACGGTTAATCACAAGATTAATGTTATTGATGGAGAAAGCTAAGTTATCCAAAAAAGTATTCCATAGCTTTACATAGGACGGAGCTTCAGAACGTAACTCCTGGAAGAAAAAATCTAATGATTCCTCTTCTTTAAGAAGGGCACTGACCGAACAAAACGTTTCCATACAGCCTTTTTTACCGCAATAGCAAGGCGCGCCGTTGGGATCTACTGTCATATGTTCGACTGTACCGCTATGCCCTTCATCGCCCATATAAATTTGATCATTGATTATGAGTGCCCCGCCGAGATGTGTGCCAATCGACAGATAGACAGCATCTCCAATATCTTTTCTCATCCATAGCTCTGCGGTTGCGGCACATTTTGCATCATGCAAAAACATACAGGGATAATCAAGATGTTGTGAGAAGACCTGAATGTTTAAGCCAGTAGAGTTTAATATTTTTCCATAAGTGATATATTGGCCGTCTGTGGACGTCAAAGCCTGAACGGCAAAACCAATTCCAAGTACTTGTTCTTTTTTTAGATGAAGCGAGGAGATGAAGGTATCAACAGCGCGGCTTACCTCTTTGAAATAATAATCTGTATTGGAATATTTGATGGTTAGCACCGATTTTTCAAATGTATGGCCGAGCAAATCAATCGCTAAAATAGATACGGCGTTTTTTAGAATTTCTACACCGATACTGACACGGGCCTGCGGGCATATGGTATAAGCTGCTGCCCGTCTGCCGACAGAGGATTCAAATTGTCCGCTCTTCTTGATCAAGTATTCCTGTTCTAAACGCACTAGATTTTGAGTGACAGTCGGCAGGCTCAAATTCAGCTGGTTGGCAATTTCCTGTTTGGAGATTCTCTCATTTTGATAAACAAGATGATAGATTGCGGAATAGTTGCTATTTTTAATATCCTTAAATGTAATATTATTTTCCATAGAAAAACCTCGTTATATAAATAAATTTTATAAAATTATTTTATTTAATCTCAATATATCACAGGGATTATGTTTGAAACAAATTTCATGAAAAGTATGAAAATTCTATTTTTTTGATTATTTTATTGACGGCTGTATGAAAACGCTATAATATATAAATTAATTTTATAAAAGCATTTTACAAAATCAATTTTCATAATGGAGATGACTGAAAATATGGGAATCATTGAGAAAATGAGATTGGATGAAAAGAAGATTTTTGTCACGGGCGGAGCGCGGGGAATTGGAAAGAGTGTTGCAACCGCTTTCTGTGAGGCTGGAGCAGATGTAGCCATTGTTGACTTAGATATTGAAGAAGCACAAAAGACGGCAGAAGAACTAAAGGAAAATCATGGTGTTCAAGCGATTGCTATTAAAGCAGACGTAACGAAACCAGAAGATGTGAATGGGATGATTGATCAAATACTGAAAGCATTTGGACGTATTGATGTAGCTTTCTGCAATGCCGGGATCTGTTTGAATGTTCCCGCAGAAGAAATGACTTTTGAACAATGGAAGAAAGTCATTGATATTAATCTTACAGGTGTATTTTTAACAGCTCAGGCAGCTGGAAAAGTAATGATTAAGCAAGGCGGCGGCTCTATTATTAACACCGCTTCCATGTCCGGACACATTGTAAATGTCCCGCAGCCGCAGTGTTCGTATAATGCTTCTAAAGCAGGTGTAATCCAGCTGACAAAATCTCTGGCTGTGGAATGGGCTCAGAAAAATGTCCGTGTGAATTGCATCAGTCCAGGATATATGGGGACTGAACTGACATTAAATTCTCCAAGCCTGCAGCCGCTGATTGAACAATGGAATCAGATGGCACCTCTTAAGAGAATGGGCAGACCGGAAGAACTTCAGTCCATTTGTGTCTATCTTGCGGGAGATACAAGCAGTTTTACGACCGGATCAGACTTTGTGATAGACGGAGCTTTTACTTGCATCTAATAGACTGAGAGATTTGGATTGGAGGACTGTCGATGAATTATTTACTCGGTACAGATATTGGAACGTCGGGTACAAAAACAATTCTGATGGATACGGAAGGAAATCTCATCGCTCAAGATTTACAGGAATATGATGTACTCACACCAAAACCGCTGTGGGCTGAACAATGGCCAGAGGTATGGCTTAATGCTGCGAAGGCTTCTATCAAGAATACGGTGCAGAAGTCAGGAATTCTAGGAGAGCAAATACGCGGACTGGCCATTAGCGGCTTATATGGAGGTTCAGGTATTCCGTTAGATGAAAATATGGAACCTGTCAGGCCGTGCATGATTTGGATGGACCGGAGAGCCGAAAAAGAAACTAAATGGGTTTTGGAGAATATTGGGGAAGAAAAGCTTTTAGACATTACTCATAATGGCGCTGATCCATATTACGGATATACGAAGATTTTATGGATGAAAAATCATGAACCGGAAAACTGGAGAAAGACGAAACTCTTTTTGCCTCCAAATGATTATGTCATTTATAAACTGACGGGGGAAATCGCGATTGACTACTCTTCAGCAGGAAATATCGGCGGGATTTTTGATATGAATAACAGAACGTGGTCTAAAGAGATGATGGATGCCCTGGGAATCCCTCTTTCGATGATGCCGGAGAAAATCGTTGAATCCACCGAAGTGGTCGGCGGACTGACTACAGCATCCGCGGAAGAATTAGGTCTTTCTGAAGGAATGCCTGTCATCGCCAGCGGCATTGACTGCGGTGCTGCCAATATTGGACTTGGTGTACTGGAATCTGGTATTTATGCAGCGGCGATAGGAACTTCGATGTGTGCAGCGCTTATTTCAGACGAACCAGTCAAAGGTGATGGCTTGATTGTCTGGCCGTATCTGTATGATGCAAAAAGATTGTCCTATTATTTTGCCGGAGGGAATACGGCAGGTGCCATTGTCAAATGGTTCAGGCAGACGATGTGCGAATTCGAAATTGAAGCTGAAAAAGCTGGCGGGGAAAATGCCTATGATGTGTTAAATCGGCTTGCTGAAGAGATTCCGGCTGGAAGTGAAGGGCTTGTTGTCCTCCCCTACTTTATGGGTGAAAGAAGCCCTGTTTGGGATTCGGATGCAAAAGGTACGATTGTCGGCCTTTCATTAGCCCATACAAAGGCTCATATCTACCGTGCCTTTTTGGAAGCGGTCGCATTCTCTCTCCGGGATGCAATTGAAGCAACTGGGAACCAAATTGGAGAATCGATTTTAATTGCCGGCGGTGTGACAAAGTCGAAGTTATGGAGACAAATTTTTGCTGATGTGACGGGTTATTCAGTCGTCTGCCCCGTACATGATGCCGAAGCCAATATGGGAGACGTTATGCTGGCTGGTATCGGAACAGGGCTGCTATCTTATGAAGAAGTAAAGAAGTGGCAAGTGTTAGATCAGAAGATCATGCCCAATAAGCAAAATCATGAAAAATATAATGAATACTACAAAGTTTACAAATCTATCTACAAAAATTTAAAGGAAGATATGAAAACGTTAACAAGGCTTTCTATGTAATCTGCAGCACGTGTACTACAAATAACAATTTAAAATTGTGAGGTAATGTACATGGATAAATGGAAAAAAAGAATCGGATATGGTGTTGGAGATTTAGGGTGCAATCTAGTGTTCAGCACGATGGCATCTTACCTTTTGTTCTTTTACACAGATGTATTTGGCATCACAGCAGCTGTGGCCGGAACGCTAATGTTAGTCACTAAAATTATTGATGCTTTTGCCGATACCGGAATGGGACTTCTGGTAGACCGAACCAAGACAAGATGGGGGCAGGGACGGCCATATTTCCTTATCGGAGCCATCCCTTTTGCTATCTTCACGGTGATGACATTTATTGTTCCTGATTTCGATATGACAGGAAAAGTCATTTGGGCTTATATTACGTACTGTTTATTAAATATTGCTTATACAGTGGTCAATATCCCATTAAATACAATCGTACCGAGACTGACTTCAGATAATCATGAACGAAACTGTTTAGTGTCGACCAGGATGATTTGCGCATTAATCGGAACAGCTTTAGTCATGTCCATTACCACACCGTTAGTAAATTTTTTCGGGCAGGGCGATACACAAAAAGGTTTTCTGATTACCATGAGCATTTATGGTGTTGCAGCTGTCATAATATTTGTGATTACCTTTATGAATACAAAAGAGGTTGTACCGCCTGCAGTTCAAGAGGGGAAACGCTCTTTTAAAGAAGACTTTAAAGGACTGACAGACCAAGCCGTAATCTTCTTTATCTTGAATTTTCTTTACTTTGGCCTTTTTGTAATCAGAAATACGACGGTCATCTATTATTTTACGTATAACCTTGGACGGGAAGACTGGCTGACATTTGTCGGGCTGTTCGGGATTCTTTCAGGGCTGCCGATGTTATTAATCTTGCCTTGGCTTCAAAATAAGATGACGAAGAAAAATGTATTGCTCTTTAGTACCGCCATCTATATTGCCGGTGATTTACTGATCTATTTCGGTAAATCTTCTGCGCCATTAGTTATTGCCGGCCTGGCCATAACAGGACTTGGAATTTACGGCATCTTTGGCACTACATTTGCAATCCAGCCAGATGTCATTGATTATTCAGAGTATAAAAATCGTAAAAGTATTGCAGGAATGATTGCTGCTTTTCAAGGATTCTTTGTAAAAGTGAGTCTTGGACTGGGAAGTGCGCTGATCGGGGTCATCCTCAAAATGGGCGGGTATGTACCGAATGCCGTACAATCAGCCAAGTCATTATCTTATATTGAAATGACCTTTATCTGGGTGCCATTGGCTATTTGTTTACTCATTGGTGTTACCATATGGTTCTATAACCTTGACGGTAAACGGGCAGCGATGGATGTCGAGCTTGAACGCCGCCGTACAATAGCTGACCAAAAGGTGATTAATATTTAGAGAGAAAGATTTCGCTATAAGATTGGCAGGCTGCCGGCAAATTTGCCGGCAGTCTTTTTATATATAATGAAGGTTTTTAATTACAGATAGGCGAGCATCGCCTGAACATTGGGGAAATAGTGTCAGCGTCCATGAATTCTTTTTGAGAGGAGGATCAAGTAATAGGGTTATGAGATATAAAGGGGGAAAGGGACTGAAAACGGCTGGAAAGTAAAAGGGGAAAACCTTGAATAAACAATGTTTTCCCCGCTTGTTATCTTATAATTTTTTGGTTACATATGATCATAAATGGAATCATCAAAATAGAGCCAGTGGTAATATTCAATCTGTGGATCTGTCATCTTGGAAATTTCTTTTTCATTAAATTTTTGCTGTTCAATTAATTTCTGCGCTTTGAAATTTCTTTCTGCTCGGCTCATGTTAAACCCTCCCTATAAGATAAGAAGTAATAAGTATTTTTGTAATTTGAAAGCGTTTTCTTATTTCTTGTTTCTATTATATATCTCAATATGTAATTAAACAAATATCAAAATTAGATGATTTTTCGAGAAATAATATAGAAATGTTATTTATCATGATGCTGGAACAGTTAAAGGGGGAGAAAGGTGATTCGATATTTGGGTACAAAGGCATTAGCCTGTTGGGGAACACTCCGGGTGAGCTCCAACAGCGTTTAAAATCTAGATGCGAAAATCCTCTGGATACTCCTCTGTATATTTATCCTTATCGTTTGCCGCTTTAGAATCCTTATTAAAAATAGTATCTAAAAATAACAAATAGCAGATATCCTGTATTTCTATTATGCGGATTTTTTTCGCAGTGTTTTATTAAGAAATACTCGTTGGAAAAACAAGCAAAATTGACGAGCAAGCAATCGTTATGAAAAGAACCTTGTCCTTCTCTGTAAACTTAGTTGAAAATAACAAGACTGTCATAATCAAGTGAATATAAGAAAAATTAAATTTTGTGCAGCTTTCCTATATGAAGACTCTCCTTATATACTGCATGTCTGCTTGAAAACAAGCAGAATTGGCGATCCTCCTCAAACCGGGCAAAGTGATCTTTGTGATATATTACCACTTCTATGAAGGTAGCCGATTTCCTTCCTAAAAATGAAAACCATCCTATTGGTTTACCAATACGAATTTGTTAAGTCGTTTCCTCATAAAAAGGGGAGGTCTCTAAAAAATCAGTAAATGTTGGTATAATAGATCTTGGATTTTTAAAGTATAGAAGAATTAGGTCTCACACAATAAGTCATCAGAAAAGAAAACCTTTTGATACATACTGTCGTCTATATATCTAGGAAAGGAAGTGTGAGTGGTTTTGGAAGAGTTTGTGCTGAAACGGCCGCATGTGAAAGATGATGAATCCCTATTAGATGAAATCATGTCCATATACGGTCAGGATATCTTGCAATTGGTCTATTCGTATGTAAAAGAGACAGCGACAGCAGAGGATTTGACACAGGAGATTTTTATTAAATGCTATAAAGCGCTGCCCGGGTACAACCAACAATCAAATATGAGGACATGGCTTTGGAAAATTGCGATTAATCATTGTAAAGATTACAGGAAGAGCTGGTACTTCCGAAAAGTTTCAGCTGCAGAAGAGGAGCAGGAGTGGATTTCTGCCAATGATGTAGAAAATGAGATTGTGCAGCAGGACGAAGAAAGGCAGCTCGCTGATGCTGTCATGGCTTTACCGATTCAATACCGAGAGCTCATTTACCTTCATTATTTTCAGGAAATGAAGCTTAAGGAAATTTCTGAAGTCACCGGGGTCAAACTTGGAACAGTCAAGACCCGGATACGCCAGGCGAAAAAAAGATTAAAAACCTATTTGGAGGAATCCACCGATGGAAGATAAATTAAAACGATTGAAATCGGCGATGAAAAAGCATACATTTCTTGATTTGACCTTCACGGAAGCTCATAAAAAGGCCATTCATTCAGCTATTGAAAAACAAAATGTAAGCAGGGAAGATATTTTAATTGGTATTTTTAGATCCTTGGATAAGGAAAAAAGCGGCTATGAAATCAGCGAATCTCTTTATCAGAAAGGCATCCGGAAATTTGAATCTAACGAAGGGGCTTTGTATGCTGTCCTGCATGAACTTGAACAGGAAGGATACCTGCAGACTTTTTGGGAGGCGGGAGAGAGGAAGGTCTATTCCTTGGATGAACGGGCGAAAAAGTGGCTGAAGAAAATGGAATCTGCCGGTGATTCAGCTTCATATTGGCGGACAGCCTTTGAAGGAGGAAGTAACGATTGAAAAGCCATCACTTTTTAGAAGAGGTTATATCCTGCATTCGTTCAAAAGAAGCAAAAGAATATGTTGAAATCGAATTAAAGGCTCATTTAAATCAGACGAAAAAAGAATGGATGAAAAAAGGATATAAAGAGGATGAAGCAGAGGAACTAGCTGTCCGCAATATGGGAAGCCCATTTGATATCGGCCGAAAAATGGACAGGCTGCACAGACCAAAGATTGACTGGACATTAATGAGTATGTATCTATTCATGTCAGTGAGCGGTTTATTGCTGTTTTGGTTCTTCTTTAAGGATGGCAATTCCTTTTCAGTGCTGAAGCAGGTGTATTCTGTAACAGGCAGCATTATTGTAACGTTCCTCCTTCTTTTCTTCGATTATCGAAAATTACAGAAATGGGGCTGGGTTTTCTTCACGATCGGATGCCTGATTCTTGTTCAGTTCCCCTTTTCCGGCCTAATAATCAACGGGCAGCCTCAAATCAATATTTTTGGTCTGTTTTCGGCTGATTCTACGATTGTTCTGCCTCTATTCCTGCTTGCATGGGCTGGCATGCTCCAGTCCAAAAGGATGAATGTGTATTTGGCTGCCATTTTATACATAGGGTCTGTCTTTTTACTGATGTATTCTAGCAATTGGACGGCCTTTGGTCTCTATTCATTAATGGTTGCTGCAATGGTTTGGAAGAGCGGGCTGAATAAAAAGAAAATCATTAAGACAGCTTTTGCCATGCTTGCTGTGTGCGTATCCCTGCTGTTTATCTTTCGGGATGGTATAAAGACCTATCAATTAGAAAGACTGTATGGATTCCTTATGCCTGAAAAAAACAGCGAGACGTCTGGATATATGTACTTGAAGTTAGAAAGGCTGGTGGAGGGTGCCGGCTGGTTTGGGCATATTCATTCTCTTGAATTGGCTGATCTTTATAATGAAATGATGACAGACTTTATCTTTGTCTCCATCACCTATGCATTTGGCTGGGCCGGAGCGATCTTTGCAGGTCTGTTGTTTCTATGGATCATCTGGCGAATTTCCCGTATTTTCACAACAGTAATCGACCCATTTGGAAAAATGCTGATTTTTGGCAGTTTTGCTCTATTCACCGCACAGGTAACAATCAGCATCGGCATGTCTCTCGGTGTATTGCCGATCGTAAGCGTATCCCTGCCATTTATGAGCTACGGCACTTTACCAGTAATGATCAATGCCTTCTTATTTGGATTGATCTTAAGTGTTTACCGCAAAAAGAACATAATCCGGATTAAGAAGATAGAAGCAAAATGAACCTTGGTAGGGGATCTAAATATAGAGTGGTAAGAAGAATCCATTTTGGAACAAGTTTAATCCGGATGGATTCTTTTCTTTGTGATGAAGTATGTAATCTTTCCAATGAGGAGAGACTGTGCTTAATTTAAAACACATTAAAGGAGGTGGTGTTTTTGTTAATTGAGTATATAGTCTTTTTTTCATTGTGTTTTGTAGGAATACTTTTTTACATTCTAAATGAAATAAGGGTAAGGAAAACAAATCAACAAATACCACCAAAGTTTGAGTATCAAAAGTGTGAATCTCCCATAGAAAGTCGGTTATATAGAGCGTTGGTATTGAGAGGGGAAAAAGTTGAAGCACAGGTGTCGTGTGGTTTTTACCGTATTGACTTAGTTCTAAGAAAATACAGGATAGCTATTGAGTGTGATGGCAAAGCCTATCATTCTTCTGAGGATCAAAAGGCATACGATAGGAGAAAGAATTTATATTTAAGAAAGAAGGGATGGAAAGTATTAAGATTTACTGGTTCATCTATAAATGGAAAGTTAGATATAGTATTAGCTAAAATTGAAAAGGAGAAGGGTGTATAGAGTTTAAGATAACTGGATTCTTTTAAAGTTTGTTTGTAATAGGGAATGCTTTTAGTTTAGATATTTAGTGGAAAAGATGATTTTTTACATTAATCCCATATTCAGAATTATAAAGAAAAAAACTCCTAGAAGCCAAGTGCCTCTAAGAGTTTTGGTATGGAGCATAGCGGGATCGAACCGCTGACCTCTACGCTGCCAGCGTACTCAATTACGCCAGACATTGGTTAAGTCAGACGGAAAGTCACCGTAAAGTCATGCGTTCAAAAGGGTTCGAACGCTTTCCTGATTCCGTACATATACGATTATAAATGTTATTATACGCCACAGGAGCGCTACGATACAAGTTAATATCGCGTTACGCCGTCCGGAAATTAATGGAGCAGCGGTATACATACGTCACTCAAAAGGGTGGCGATTATTTATATATGAAAGGGGAGTCCGGAATGACTCGTAAAAAGAAACGCAGCAAACAACCTTCGCAAGTGCCACCGCTGAATGAACTACATTACATGTCGATAGAATTGAAAATCAGACCTTACTACGATGAGAAATACGGGCGTAAACGGTGGCTTACTCGCCAAGAGATTGCGGATATGATCGGGGTATCTCGCATGACATTATATCGTTGGGAACAGCGGAAGGACTATCAGAAGGAACATGAGAAACGCCTAAGAAAATCGTTAGCTAGTCGTCGTGGTAAAGACACATATATAAAGAGAGCACTAGGGGGTGATTTGGCGGCCACTGTACGAATTATTAATGCTCATTTTAATGGCTAGTCGTGTAAAGAGAGTCCAATGAGTACCGAAACATGGAAAGTAGCCTGGAAACGCCTCTACACCGCGCTATATCAACGTTTGACAGCAAGCGAAGGGGTGTTACAAAAGGCGACTTTTCTGAACTTTTTACCAGCACGATGCTTCGGATGGACACGGGCCTAAAACATTTTGGGGAGGCGGGTATATTTGTTGCATAATACAGAGTCGTTGGGGCGGAAAGGAGTATGCAGTATTGGGCGCAGGTGTACGTAAGAAGGGCGATCAGAAAGCCCGATAAATCAACGATGTATGAATTCGTGTATAACAGATAAAAACGGAAGTTATAAAAACGTTGATACGGAGGGGTTATTCGGAGGTGGTTACTTCCTATAGTGTCTATTATGTAAACTAGAAATGTTGTGTTTATGCGTAATTATGTATATAAATATTGTATAATAATTAGTTAAAATGAATAAGTAATCACAGTATCCGCCAGCCCCCAAGCCCACATCTCGAAATAGCCGAATTTGGTGACGAGAGAATCTCCGTATTAAAAAATCACTTTGACTTTGCGTTGTTTTACGCAGGTCTGACGAAACTATAACGTTGGATTATTTTGGAAAAAAAACCTATCATAACTCGCTAGATAGCCGCTATACTTATGAAAAGGGAGGGGGCGAAATGGTGGGGAAAATAATAAAGCTACTAATCGGTATTATCTCGGCTGTTAGTTTAGCGGCATGCAGTGGGGAAACTACAGACCAGAAGAAGTCGGAGCCGAAAGAAGTCGCAAATATTGAAGGGGACAATACGGAGGAAGCATTTGAAGTTGAATATATAGAAATTTCGAAGCCGACCAACGAGAATACTCCAGCTAAAACGACAACCATAACATTCTCACAGTTCGATGCTAAGTATAAAAGGGATTCTGAATCTGAATCATACATGGATGGCTTATTTCTTTTAAAAGATGATTCAAAAGTAAATGCTGATTACATTCAATACTTAGGTTTAGAAGCGTTTGATTATGCTTCAGCAATTTTTTATGAAGGCAAATTAGTAAATTTAAAAATTGAATCGACGAAATCAATCGAAGATGTTGAGAAGGAAATAGGAATAACATTTACGGACGATATACGGATAGATCCAACTCGAATAGGATACGAAATCAACTTTGATGAGCGTTTCCTAACCGATAATATTAAACGATTTCCTAATGAATGGGATTAAATAAAATAGCGCCCCGGACGATGAGCTAGGGCGTTTTTATATGTTGAAATAGTCGTCAGCCTTCGCATTGGCATCGATACTTCTGATCGCTTTCATCAGCTTCTTTAATACGTTAGGCGACGGAACATAGTCCGGATCATTGCATACCTTGCTGACTGTGTTCCGACTGACTCCGGAAGCCTCAACGAGTTCCTCCTGCGTATATCCGTGCTTATCGATTAGCTTCCCGACTTTGCTGCGCTTTTTACTGCTCCCAAATCCGAAAATACTGAACATGACGGATCCTCCTATCAATTATTGTACTAGCAGTCTCGTCCATCTTTCGCAAAAATATACGAAACTTTCCCAAAAACTTGGTATCACGGACAAACAGTATGTAATAGGCTATTAGCAAGTAACTACTGCAGTAGCCTTACTAGAGTATTCCGGACATAACCGTGTGCGCAGCGGGAAAGGGCGGAAGTGTTTATAAAAGGAGGAAGAAGAATGATATTCGTAATAGGAGCGGGCGGGGTAATGTTGGCATCGATCGTCGATAAGATAGCAGAGGATTCAGGCAATCCGGCGATAGGAATGATCGTTCGCGGGGGGATGGCGGTTGTGGCTGCCGGAACGATTGCCTGGTTTCTTGCGTCATGTGCCACGGGGTTTTTACTATGAGTATGTTAGCGCAGTATAGGGCCCGCAAGAAATTCGTTTATGCTTTCCGGATGATGACCGATAAGATTCCTCGTATTCGATCCGTCTTTATTTCCTCTAACGAAACCAGCTACGTATTTACTCTTCCAAACGGCACTAATCCCGCCATCTTACACGACAATATCTTCGTTTTTAAGCAAGTGTTCTCCGAAAATATTGAACTGACCGGCGATTCCAAGCGCTTCAAGCTGACGGTCTATCAGAAGGTCCTTCCGAAAAAGGTTCCTTACAAACTAGCGGACTGGAGCGAGAGCATGGCCGGCATGGACCTTCCGTTTATCGTTGGACGAAACAGGCATAATGAGCCGGTGACCTTTGATATGGCAGTACACCCTCACGTTCTGTTATCCGGTGAAACTGGATCCGGTAAATCATCATTGCTGAGGGCCGTCCTTACGACGCAAATGTTAACCTTGCCGCCGGAGAAAGTGCGATTTGTCTTAGGAGACCTGAAACGTAGCGAATTCGGGCTGCTTCGTAGTATCGAGCATGTTGACGGTGTATATGTAGAACCTGCGGCCCTATTCCTAGCACTGAAGAATGTGAAGACGGAGATGGAGAGGCGCGGGGATCTGCTTGATAAAAACGAGGCCACGCATATTAGCGAGCTGGCGGATCCCTTGCCGTTTATCGTTGTCGCTATAGATGAAGTGGCGTTATTGCGGTCTGATAAGCAGAGCATGGCGATTATTGAAGACATTTCGAGCGTGGGTCGGAGCCTGGGCGTTCTATTAATCTTATCAATGCAGCGGCCGGACTCGAAGCTACTGGAGGGGCGTCTTAAAAACAATCTAACCGTACGAATCTCCGGCCGGCAGTCCGATAAGACAAACGCAAAGGTGGCTGGCGTGCCTGGCGCAGAATTTATCAAGAAGTCGGAGAAGGGGCGGATGGTGCTTGTTATGGATGAACCGGAGCAGGTGCAGGCACCGTCGCTGGATTACGGAGAGGCCAAACGTTTGCTACAGCCGTTAAAGGTTCGAATCATCGATAAAAAGGAAGTTGAATCAACCGAGACACAATTCGCTTTCGGGCAGCTGGACGAGGAGGTGTCGGAATGAGACAGCGGGACCGTGACATCACCGCAGACCTACAGCGTTTTCGGGTACTAACGCGGGATCAGGTTGCCGCTTTACACTTTGCCAATGTAAAGAATCCGGTCACAGCCGCTAATTCGGCCTTGCTTCGTTTGTACCGTCAGGGCATGTTGGAACGGTCCGCGAAGTATCAGCCGTACCTCTACTTTCCGACGGAAGGGACGATAAAGAAGGACTCGGCCAAGATACCGCATTTCCTAGCGATTGCTGATGCTTATATCGACCTCTGCCGCTTTGAGAAGCCGAGCATATTCGTTGTAGAGCCAAAGTATGGAAAAGGGATGGCGGAACCGGATGCTTTTACGATATTTAAAGGAAGCCCGCTATTTATTGAAGTCCAGAGGTCCGTCTATTCGGAGAAAGTGATGGCGGAGAAGATTGCTCGGTATGAAACGCTCTTTCTCTCCGGGGTGATCCAAAGCGAAGGTTGGCAACCGAAGGATCGCAAAGTATTTCCGGGCGTTCTCCTGATTACGCAGACTCGATACGCGGTCAAAAGCGATAAATTTCCGATCATACAAGCGGCCAGTATCGACGAGTTTATGCGGACGATGAGTGTGCCTGCTCCGCTTCAGAAGAAGAAAGTAGGGGGAATCCGGATAAAAATAGGATGAAAAAAAGGACGTCGGTTTATTCCGCGTCCTCCTTTTTTGTTATATGAAATAAGTCCTCAATTTGTAAATTTAAAGCCTTGCTAATTGAAACTAAGTGAACGTCCTTGTGCTGTTCGTTTCTATCAAAGCGTGATATTGCTGATTGTGGCACATTAGCTTTATTTGCTAGAACAATTTGGGTCATATTTCTTTCTTTAAGTATTTCTCCTAGCCGTGCTTTTACTTCATACATTCAGTTCCCCTCCTTAAACAAATTATGCACTAATAAATAATGAATATGCAATAACTAAAAAAAATTCGGTATTAGGTATTGACTATGCACTATTGCATAATGTAGTATTAGTACAAGCAAAAGAAACAAACGAGGAGGAAAATATAGATGGGTTACATTGTAGCTTGTGTTTGGTTTATGGCGGCCGGTATCGTCGCATTTATTCCAGTCATGATAATGGCGGAAAGCGAGGGGGACGAGTCGCAATGTGGAAAATAATAAACGTACTTTACACTAATCCAGAGGATCCTGAATGGGGCGAAGATTACTCTCGAGAAGTTCCCGTCTATAACGGAGAATGGATTTTCGAAGAAACATGTGGAGAAGTCACTTTCCGGAAAATTACCGGAGAACTTTCAGATGGAACGCTTGTCGTAAATGTTGGTGATTGTTATGCGTTTTATCTAGCGTGGAGCTACAAAATTAATCTGGACTGGCTGATGGACGCGACGTTCAAGGAAATCGTAGAAAAATTGGCGACAAAGTAAAAAGCCCGCGGGTGCTACAACACTTGGCGAGCAAAATACAAAACATGCGGAGGATGATTATATCATGTCATTAAAATCAAATCTAAGAAAAGTAACCGTCAAATACATCTTCGAAGGAAAAATGTTTGAATCCGAAAACGAACCCGGCCTTCTTCTTTCCGGCAATAAAGTCCTGGTCGCAAGGGAAAGCCTCGGCCTTTACCAAGCGACGCCGACCGAAGATCCAAACGTATATATCGTCAACTTGGACGAGAATGACAAGGATTATCTTGTTGGAGTCACGTCGGTCATCGATTTAATCGCCTAAGCGTGTAAGTCCGAAAAATAGGTGCGGTTTAGGCAGCCGCATCTATCCGGACATCAGAGATAGGCGACGCCTTATGGAGCGAACCCTGGCGGCAACCAGTTCGTTGTGTACGGCGCCGTTGGCTATCGGCATGCTACGAAAAATGGACGAATATGTACTAGTCTGGCCGGCGGCAACCGGACCAGGACTTACACGTCATCACAGCAGAGATTAACGCATACCAGCGCGTTGCGGGCGAGGCAATTTTCGAAATCGGCCGCAGACTGAAGCACGTCAAGGAGCATGACCTGGCGCACGGTGAGTTCGGGAAGTGGCTAAGAACTGTTGATCTGGCTGAAAGAACGGCCCAACGATTTATGCAAGCGCACGAGCAGTTCGGAAATACGACGACGTCGTCGGGTTTGCCCGCAGGTAAAGTATTCGAGATGCTCTCGCTCCCCGCGGAGGTTGATCGTCAGGAATTTATTCTACGACATCACACCGTCCCTTCAACCGGAGAAACGAAGACAGTCGAACTGTAGAAGAGTAAATGGCTTGGTTGGTGGAAACCCGGCTTTTTTTATTTGCGTAAAATGTGCGCGGTTAGTACTCCTAGATCTTATTTTTATGTAGAAAAGAAATTTTTTAGCGTCCGAAAAAGGCTGCTCAAACGTCAGATATTATATAGAGACGTCATAACTTATGCGCGTTATTGAGTTGTAAAGCGGCAAACAAGTGAGTGGATTTAGCCACAGTTAATTTATTTATATATAGGAAGGCGATTTCCCCATGTTTCGCCTCTTTTTTTAATGTGGGGGTAGGCAAATATTAACCGGGAGTTGAGAAAATGGATTCTGTTTTATTCCGTACGATACGTCAGTCGAAAGGATTGACGCAAAGGCAGTTTGCGGAAGTGTTAGGAGTTAGTAAGACACTAATTAGTTTGATAGAAATCAATTACAAGCCAGTTAGCGAAAAAGTGAGGTTAAAAGTCATTCAAGAATTTGGCGGGGGTTACATCGAAACTTGCCGGTCATTCCTTAGTGAAATAAGAAATTAAATTGGAGGCAAAAACATGGGAGAAAATCAATATCCGTACCAAATTAAGGAGCACTACATCCCGAGTCCAAATAGTCTTAGGCGTATATATACTCAACATCCGAAGTACAACGGTAATGTGCTGCTTATTTATGAGCTTTTATTCGATTACTGGAATCCTAACTATGGATATGCCTTTCCGACAATTTGGGATTTAGCAAGGGACAGTGGACTAGGGGAGTCAACTGTTAAGCGTTGCATAGTCACCTTAGTTCAGTTGGATCTAATTAAGAAAGAGCGTTCGGAAGTGGCGAATAACAATGTATATAAGTTTAAGAGGCCGG
Organism: Bacillus massiliglaciei; assembly: GCF_900098925.1. Lineage (GTDB taxonomy): Bacteria > Bacillota > Bacilli > Bacillales > DSM-1321 > Peribacillus > Peribacillus massiliglaciei. The sequence goes on from NZ_LT622359.1 coordinate 882,841, forward strand.
TAGAAACGGTTGAAGAATTGAAAAAAAAATTTCCCGAGGTAGAAGAGCATGACAAAAAACGGAGAAAAATAATTGATGATAGTGAAATGAAAAGTAGGTCTAGGTGGGGCAACAAACAAAGCGATGAGGTCCCTGGGAAAGTGAAGACAGGTGAGACGGGGGATTTAGAAAATTGGTTTTAATCCTACAGATCATTTTGATATGTATATACAGTTCATATTGATACGTGGATACGTGTCGATTTGATACGTTATAGAAATTTACCGAAATAAATTTACCGAAAGAAATATACATTTGCGCCAAAGAACGGCGCCAACAACGGCTGTATTTATATATCTTATTCGAAGAGAGAGAAGTTCAAAGAACAATATAAAATAACTGCTACGGTTCAAAATGATACGTATACCAATTTTATAACATGGGGGAATAAAGATGGAGGAGAAGCGCGGATATAGAAATCCTGGGGCTGGTGCAGTTGAGTTCGCAAGTCAGTTTACGATTAATCTTAGCGAGGTGCAAGCCCTACCGGTCATTGCTGACATATTGGCCGGAAAATTATACGACATTGCGGATAAAAGAATTAAACGTTGCGGCTGGTGTGCATATCCGTATAGAGATAAAACGAAGCCGAACAATTCAAAAACATGTTCGCCGGGCTGCAAATATGCGAAGGATAATTTCGCTAAGGCTGTTAAGAAGGCGGAAACGGCGCTGACGAATCCGAAGCCCATGTCATTTGAGCGTAATCAATACACTTATTATGCTGATCACTTAGAATATCCGTTTTATCTAAGTGAACATTACATGCTTAAGCGTGCGCATCGCTGGGAATCGCCGTTTTCACCGGACAAGTTAGCGCTAATTGACGCGGCTACTCAGAGAGGATATAAGCGGAAGTCAGCCGGAACGCCGACGGATGGATCCGGTAGAGTATTCGTAAAGGGACTTGGTCATAAACATGCGTATGGGCCGGTAGGAGTTTCGAGATTGGAAGAAGGTTATTTCAAAAGTAAGTATAGCGAAAGACATCTGCAACTAGAGCGAAGGAGAGCTGAACATTTTAGGCGCAGTAAAAAAGAGTATATATAGGAAGAGCCACTGCAGGCTCGTATATTTTTTAGGACTAAAACGGGATAAAAAGGAGGCTATACGATTGGATGCTATAAAAGCGAAAGCTATTCGATACTTTATCGGAGAGTCCCAACAAAATTTTGCGAAGAGGATCGGTGTTTCTGCATCTACAATTTGCGCAATAGAAAAAAAGCAACGTGAGATAACAGATTATGTACGGGCTAAGCTGGTTCGTCTTGAATCGGAGTTACCGGAAGAGTTTAATATTTTTCATGATAAATTCAAAGTAAGCATGTAAATATCCAATATAATCATATGTCAATTTTGGGAGGGAGTCAATATGAAATGAACCAACGCAAAGTTAAATCTATTCGAAGTAAGTTAGGAAGGCTGGCCCGCAATAAATGCACAAATTATAACGAAGGTTCCTGCCCGATTCAAAGTTGCGGACAGTGTGTCGTTACTATCGAAACGGTCACGCTGCCGGGAAATGTTTGTCCTTACTTCATGCGCCACGTACTGCCAGCTGATCTATCGTTGCAGTCGGAATATGCAGAAACATTTCCGAAAGGCCATATACTCCGGAAGAAAAAGCCGAAGCTGTCTGATTGCAAGAGATGCGGCGATCCATTCGAAAAACGAGGAAATGCGGCCAAGTATTGCGATGATTGCAGGCGGATAACAGAACGGGATAAAGCAAGGGCGAGGAAGCAGAAAGAGCGGAGAGGAATGTCACGGAATTAGATGCTTGGAAACGTTGATATATAAGGTTTTTAAATGCAAAAAACGATGGGGCGCACCTTTCACCTTCGTTGGCTAAAATATGCACGTTTATTGCGTGACAAGGAGGAGTTACCGATGAGCAGAACACCAGCGTATAAATACGAAATTATCAAAGGAACGGCAGCCCGGTCGCCTCAAACTATTCGAGTCATATTTGACGACGGGAAGACGGCTGAATTTACTATCGGCCCATATGTAACTCGTAAGCGAATCGAGCACTTGTTACCAACCCTCGTCAGTGAGCAATTCGGGCGGAAATACAACCGAGGTAAAAAGGCATGCTGACGGCGGAGTATTACGGTGAAATGATTGCTATTACAAAGGATATGATCGAAGGGCAGACGCAGCTTGATGCCATAAACGGTTGGAAAAAGGACGAAGAGTGGTACGAAAAGCAACGCAAGAAAATTGATCGATATGAGCGGAAAATAAGCAAAATGAAAGGAAGATTGGAATGACGCTTTTCTTAAAATACGTCAGAAAGGCAGGCTATTGGCTATGACATATTTAATATCCGCAAACGTTGAGCGATTGGAAACAGTGGATTTTATCGTACTGAATATCTACGATGATTCCGGCCAGTTAGTGGAGCAAACGATCAAACCATTTGAAAGTTACCGGCAGACCGTCGAATTGATACGGGATGAGATGTACGTGATTAATAAGATTCATTTCGATGCCTGGACATCTGAGCCGAAGCTATTTGGTGAGTTAATTGCAGTACCAGGTGTGTTTGCCTCATTAAAACACCGGGACCAAACTTCAGATACAAAACGAGCTATTGAACAGGTGGAAGATGTACTGAGGGAAATATACGAAATACCACTAAGAGAGCCTTTGCCTCTCTTACCGAAATGGCGTCGATGGCTTTTTGGTTTGATTCAAAATTTAGCAAACAAATTAAAAGGAGATGGAATATATGGTTAAAGATACATTTTTACACGACCCCAGACAAGATTATTTCAAAAAGAAAAGAGAAATCGCTGATATGGAAAAAGAAGCAGAGGATTACAGTGTATTTTTCCGAATATCGTTACAAAGATTACGCGAAGAAGAGAAAGCGTTCGAAGATAAAATCGTTAAATACGACCAATGGCTAAAAGACAGGGAGGAGCGATGATATGAAATTTGAAATCTTAGATCAGCTAATTGAGCAAAGAGAGGCTATCGAAACTGCGAGCGCCGAGATGCGTCAACGCGAAATTGCTGCGAAAGAAGTCTATCATGCAAAATTGGCTGAATATGAGAAGGTGGTAACACAAGGAGTTATTGACGGAAAGGACATGACAGAAGCGTTAGATAGACTAGACATAGAAATTCAGGAAGCCAAGGCAGCTGTAGAGCGCCGATCCAAAGAATATCATATTTATTCCGCAGTCCAGCCACTCGCCAAAATATCTTCAGAGGACGTAGTGAAATCATTTAATTCGGAGATAATTCAGCAATTTAGGACGGAGCGTTTTGATGCAGTGCTTAAGCGTTTGTTACAGGCGAAGAAGGAATATGAACAGGCTGTGCTTGATTATAAATCGGCGATAAGTGAATTCGAGGACGTGAGAACGGCTGCCCGAAGTGAACTATCGGATCATTATTACTATAAATTAAACGATGCGGATCTACAGACTCGTCAAGAACACGAACGGTACTTCATAACTGAAAGTGATTTGTTCGATTTAAGAGGTGGACAGCCTTTGCAGAGTATTCAATACGTAAAGCCGGAGGAGTTTAAGTGATGGAATATAACTTTAAACAGCTCGCCAATCTTGAAGATATGAAGTTGATGGCTTCGGGTAATCCAATGAAACTGGCGGAAGTGGCCGTGAAGAATCATGAATTAAAATCACTGATTGAAGAGCATTTTGGTGAGCAATTTCCTTTCCTTAGATCATTCAAGCCAGAATATCTGAAATCACTTAAAGCTTATGCAGAAGAAAATCCAGATGATGAAAGTGCCCAGGTCCGTTACATGCTTCAAAAAGAACGGGACGCAGTCCGAGAGGTTGAAAAGACGGCGCACATAGATCGGCGAGTATTGAAAAGTGACTTGTTTCTGAAGCTAAGTGAAGGCAGCCTTTCTAAATCGGATTTAATATCCGCGGAGAAACTCGCAAGGCAGAACGGGAGCCCTGAAAATATGGTGCTGTATTCGACTATCAAGCGACACATAGAAACTGGAGGTAATGTGGAATGAATATGAACACTAGAGAAGACGGGAAAATTGTAATCAGCGGCGACGAGGCTCTTTTAAAGAAAATCGAGGCTAATCCGAGCTTAGCCGGTATCAGCGTATCTGATTATCGGATATGTGCCGACAGCTTGGCGACACTCTTCCTGATCGCGGAAGCTAGGAAAGATGAGCCGAATATCAAGCGGTATGCGCTCATGAAGCAGAAATATCTCGAGACGTTCTCAAAGTAGAGCGTCTTTTTATTTTTATACGGAAGGAGAGCGGAATAATGACAAATTCAGAGAAAAAGCTGCTATATCAGTTGATCGACTTTGCAAACGAACTAACTTTCGTCGTAGCCTCCAGACAAAGCGGAATATATACGCAGGAAGAGCGGTATAGGCTGAATCGGTACCGTATTACCATCGGTCGCGCTAAGTCGCACGAAAATCTAAGTCTGGTAGCGGAATATTGTGAGGCGTTACTTGCTTGCTTCAATAGTAGGGGGCATGGAGGAGTTGAGAAAGTTGAATTTATATTGGGGGGAATTGGGTTTCTACGAGAATCGCTTAAATTCCTACTCGATAACAGAAAGGGGGATGACAAAAATTGATTGATTTACGCGCGATACTCCGCATGGAGGACCGAGGCTTCACCCGAGGTGCGCAGCGAGCTGAAAACGCCACTCGACGAATGCAGCGTGAAATTGAACGGGCGAACAGGCAGGCAAACTTATTCCGTGACAGCCAGGGGCGCCTTCGCGATTCGATGGGCCGTTATGCGAGTCAGGCGGACGTTGCCTCGCGTTCTAATAGTTCGTTCACACGCTCGTTGGGAAGCGCGGGCAAAGGCTTCGGCTCGGCGATTAAAGGGTTCGGCCTACTTGCGGGAGCCATCGGCGGAGTAACAGCGGCCTATCTGGGCGTTGAGGGTGCGAAGAAAATCTTCGATGCTACGGTTCTAAACGCAGCCCGTCGGGAACAAAGCAATGTTATTATCGGCGCGATGTTCGATGATAAGAAATTGACGAAGCAGTATACAAACATGTTGGATAGATTCAGTTCGGATTCTCCGGTCATGAACTCGCAAGATATGTACGGGAACTCTAAGTCGTTCATTACCGTGTCAAAAAATGTTAAGCAACTTGAAAAGATGTGGTCACTAACAGAGCGAATGGCTGCAATCGATCCGGTACAAGGTGTTGAAGGTTCTGTTTTCGCTTTGCGTGAACTATTCTCTGGTGATGCTGTCTCGATGGTCGAGCGTTTCGAGATGCCACGGAAAATCATGAACGAAATTAAGAAGTTACCTTTGGATCAGCAATTAACGCGATTGGACAAATACTTCAACAGTATAGGCATGACGACAAAATTGATTGACGAAATGGGCGGTTCGGCACTCGGATTATGGGCGCAAGTGCAAGAGAAATTCCAGCTAGTGCTTGCCGGTATGGGCGAACCCTCATTAAAAATTGTTAAAAATTTTTTAGTGAATATACTCGATAAACTTCAAAACGGAGAACTTAATCGATTCGCTAACGTTGGCGCGCGCTGGATTCAGTCGATACTGACTGGACTGACGAATGAGTCTATGCGTGTTTACGACTGGTTTGACGCATTGACCGCTTCCGAAGAGTTTAAGTCCAAGACGTCTTTATCTGCACAAGTTAAGTTTGTCATCGAGGACTTATTTAATAGATTTAGCGGCTGGATGAATACGACCGGCCGGGATCAGCTGGAGAAAGCGATGAAATTTGTCATTGATGTTGGAGCGTCTGCCCTATCAGATGCACAGGGGCCGCTCGTTGAAGCGGCGGCAAATATTGGGATAGCTATAGGAAAAGCAATGGCTAGTAACGCTAGTAAGGAGTTGTTAACCGCCTCGCTATGGAATCTTCCGGGGATGCCTACGATTAAATACGGGATGAAACTATGGGATGGATTTACGGGAATATTTAAGTCTTCCTCTAAATCGTCAGGAAAGAAAAGTAGCGGAAGTAAGTCGTCATCGAAGTCGAATACGAGCGTAGCTCCTGCGCCAAGACGTGCGGCATCTTCGGGTCTAAAATACGTCCCTTACGATTCTTATCCGATGTCACTCCATAAAGGGGAACGCGTACTGACTAGCGAAGAAGCGCGTCGCTATAAGGGAGGCGGAGGAGGAAGAGGGACCGTGGTTATTAACGGCGGGATTCATCTTCACGACGTTGCTGGAAATATGGAAAAGTCTGCGGATAAATTCCTGGAAATTATTACGCGGAAAGTAATGGCGGCCGGGGAGGGCGGTGCTTAATGGTAGAAAAAAGACTTGGAATAGAGGGGACGCCGGCCTCTAAAATGGTCCAATTAATGAGAAAATACGGATATAGCAAAGATTTAACGATTGAAGTTGCTACGGTTATTTCGCCACTTCCGGATATGACTCTAAAAATCCAACACGAAGACCTTACGCTTGATCGGGATGATTTCTACGTTTCGGGAACTGTTTTAAAGGATAATCCGTCAGTTGGTGAGAAGGTTATCCTTATTTCGGACGAAGATGTGGTGTTTTACGTAATGGACACCGCACATTAAAATTGGGCTCGCTTCGGCGGGCTTTTTACTTTGAGGAGGAAGCAAGATGTTTAAATCGGGACTAATTAAAGCAGTTGCAAAGGACGCAGGGCTTACGCAGAAAGACGTTGGTAAGGTACTAGCTTCGCTAGAAAAGACGTTTGTTGAAACGTTAGAGTCGGGAGAAGAGGTTCAACTGATCGGATTCATGACAGCCAAGCCAGTCGCTAAGGCTGCGAGAAAAGGACGAAACCCGGGAAAGGGAATACTGGTTGACATTCCGGCTAAGGTTGGCGTGGCGATTACTCCGGGAAAAAGCCTGAAGGATGCTGTCGGCGGATTGAAATACGAGGATTTCCAAAAATAGGATGTTGCTGAGGGCGATTCTGAGCGAATTAGAATTGATTGTGCGGTAGGTTGTCCGTTTAATGGTAAAAAAAGAAGGGTAGAGATAAACTCTAACCCTTACACAAAATCACGTGGCATTAGTTACTTTTCAACACAAGGAAGTTAATCTTCCAATATACAATGGTCGTTCACGATTGTAGCTGAACGGAAATGTTCAGGTATCCATCTTCCCTTACGGAAATGTCCGCGAACCATATGACCCTTACGCAAATGAGGCGTTAGTTTACACACTGTGCGTTCCCTCCTTCCCGAAATTACTCGGGCGAGGGATTGTCCGAAACCTACCGTGCTGTTTCCGCAATGTTAAAATTTATATTCAAAATGCAAACTCGGGCTTGCATTGATTACTGCAGTCTAGTATAATTCAAAATGCAAAGTTTAAAAAAACCAGACAAGTAAACGCATAAGTATAGAAATTGAAACAAATGCTAAAGATGATACTACCAATATCATCAAGAAGCAGCAAGCGAGAAAGGTCTTAACTTGTAGACAAAACTCGCCCTATGAAAAGAATAACATATTTGGGTGAAATGTGCAACAATTTCGTCTTTTTTATTTTGTTATTTTTTAGATTGTATTTAAATTCAACTTGAATAGAAAAAATAACAACAGGCCCCGACATTATGTCGGGGTTTTTATTTATTTAAGAATGGTGGTTAAATAAATGATAATAAAGATTGCTGTTAACGACTTTTTAGAAGAACGAAAACATGCAAACTTATCACCCTACACCATAAAAACCTACAAAAGAATTTTGATAAGATTCGTAGATTACTGCATTAATATTGAGGGGATTGCTGACATTAGTAGGGTTAATCGAGACATCATAAAGCGCTATTTGAATTACTTGCGATCGTCTAAAAATAACGGACCTCGAACGATAAACTCCAAGTTGCGCATTTTGAAAGTGTTTTTTAATTACGCTGTTGCAGAAGATATGTACGAAGCTGAAGGAAATATATTTAAGAATATCAGATACGCCAAAATTGACGACAGAATCAGTACGTTTTCGGATAAACATCTCCAACAGATACTTAAATATTTCGATAAAGAATCCCGCAATAAGCCTTTTCATGCATATCGGAATAAAATTCTAACGTTAACCATGCTGTCTGCTGGCCTGCGGCGTGGAGAGTTATCGAATTTGCGTTGGGAAGACGTCGATTTTCAAAATCGATTAATTTGCGTATTCGGAAAAAAGCGCAAGGTGCTAAGTATTCCGATTGCTAATAAATTGAGCGATGAGCTTGTAGCTTACTACGTATATCTAAAGGAATTCTTCGACGGTGAGCCAGGACCGTATGTGTTCTGCAGCACAAGTAAAGAGCAGATAACGGCAGACACCATCGGCTCTGTATTTAAGCGTCTCAGTAAGAAAATGAATTTTGATGACGTTCGTTTATCCGCCCATACTTTCCGTCATACATTCGCCTCACGCGCTATAAAGAAAGGAATGGACACTATAACATTGCAGCGGATGCTTCGTCACGAATCTACGCAGATGACTGAGCGCTATGTAAATATGTGGGGCTCCGATCTTAGAGAAAAGAACGAAAAGTATAATCCGCTAAACGATATAGAAATTTAAATAGATATAGAACATTAGTTCGTATATAATGTAGTTATCTCACTGAAAGGGATGACTTAAATGATTACGCTTATTGACGAATACCAGCTTGCGGAGTTTGAAGCGAAGCTACACTTTGCCATTGCGGAGAACAAGCCGGTCGTGCTGACGACGTACGACAACGGACCGAGCACGGACATATTCGGATACATACATTATATCGACGAGATTACGAAGGAGCTGCGCCTGGTGTTGGCGGAGACGGGAGAGGTGGCGCGTGTAGAGTTTGCGTCGCTGGTTGGCGTTGAGGTTGTCGGGTAATCCGAAAAGAGGCGACCGTAATGGCCGCCCGCTGTTTAACGCTTAATCTTACGAGGTTTATTCAGCTTGTCCATGACGAGATTCAATGCGGAAAATTGCTCATGCTGCACCGTAATTGCTTTATGGGAAAGATGCGTATATTTCATCGTCATCCGTAAGTCACTATGGCCGAGTATGATCTGCAGGCTACGAATATCTCCGCCGTTCTCTAGGAAAAGGGTAGCGGCAGTGTGACGAAATAAGTGCGGATGGACTCTCTTAGTAATACCGGCCTTTGTGGCGAAATTGATTAGGCGATTACGAAAATTATTGGACGTCAATGGCTCGCCATAGTTTGCGAGGAATATGTATTCCGTCTCAAATTCAGCCACCTCAGACATTAATTCCCGCAGCAAACGCGCCGTTAGCTTCGATATATTAAGAAAGCGGCCTTTACGCGTCTTTGTTATTTCTGGACGAAGGGTGATCGTCCGACTGGCTAGATCAATGTCCGAAGTGGTCAGCGAAAGTATTTCATTAATGCGGGCCATCGTATCGATTAGTACGTTCATTAGTACGTAATCACGAAAGTCTGCGTAATCGCGTTGGTTCGGAGCATTTAATAATGCCTTTAATTCGTCGACGCTCAGTATTTCGATAACCTTTTCATGTTGCTTAATGCTTTCGACCTGTTCGAAAGGGTTCTCAACGACCAGCCCTTCGTTAACGAGGAAGCGGAAAGATGTCCTGAGTAATTTTAGAATATCGTTTGCTGTTCGCGGAGATAATCCGGGTGTCTTATCTTCGCCCTTCTTATATTTGTGACCGTTGAACTTGATGCGATCATGAAGGAGCCACGAAGAGAAGTCGCGGCAAACCTCTATGGATAACTTGCGGGCATCGTCGCTCTCTAAGAACTCCGTCAATAAGTTGAAGGCGTGCTGATAACGCCACAATGTACTTTCCGCTAAGCCTTTCGCTCGCTTGGCGCTTTTTACTTTCTCCGTCAATACTTCGAGGGAATACGGCCGTGAGCGTTTGGCGGCGGCAGTCCGCGTCCCTTTTATTTTTTTACCTCGTCTGTTTTCCGAATGCATAACAAAAAACGCCTCCAATTTCCGAATAAGTCACCGTAAAGTGTCCGGAAAAAGGAAGCGTTACTCTGTGCGATATAGGAGCGTTGCGTCACCGGGAAGTCACCGGCAAAGGAACGTTGATATAACGCGGTATGGAGCATAGCGGGATCGAACCGCTGACCTCTACGCTGCCAGCGTAGCGCTCTCCCAGCTGAGCTAATGCCCCGAAATAGGTACAAGAAATATTTTAGCGAAATTTCATGAAAAGTCAATAATATTTTTTTGAAAATAATACACATAGAAAAACCCCATAATGAGAGGACCTCAAAATCATGGGGTTTTTCTGTTGGTTAGACATTTTCAATTTCAATTTTTGAGATTTCCTGGATGTGTGACAGAGAGTAATAAACTTCGGATGTTTTCCTTTTTTGATCTACGAGGATTTTAAGAGTGAGATGATGCAGATTTTCCTCTAGATCTTTAATTCTTAGATTTTTAACTACTATATTGTCGTCTTTGATTTTTTTCAGCACGAGCTGTATATCGTTTTTTTCGGTAATCAGCAATTTAAGGATGATTTCTTTTTGCCTCAAAGACTTAGGGCCGATGATAGTGAAAAGATAGGGGATTAATTCCACACTTGTAATTAATAGTACAACTCCAACAAATGCTTCTATGTAAAAGCCTGCCCCCACAGCCACTCCGATGCCGGCTGCTCCCCAAATAATGGCTGCAGTCGTTAAACCTGAGATACTGTTGTTATTGCGCTGCAGGATGACTCCTGCTCCAATAAAACCAACACCGGAAACAATCTGAGCGGCAAGACGTAAAGGATCCATTGTGATATTTACGTATTCACTTCCGGGAGATTTATAAGCTGACTCCATCGAAACGACAGTCAAAAGGCAGCTGACAATAGAAATAACTAAACTCGTTTTCAGTCCAACAGGCTTTCTTTTCATTTCTCTTTCTAATCCAATTATAAGTCCTAATAATGCTGATATTCCCAGTTTAATGAGAATAGGTATTTCTGTTTGAAGGTCAAAGTTCCATTCCATCTGTTTCACCACCTGATTTATTATATGTAAAGAATTTTTGGCCTATCCCTTTAGAAAAGTTTATATGTTCACCATTATAACAGGGATTATACGGTACAATAGTACTGAATTACTGAAATAGAGAGGTACCTTATGAAATTAATAAAAAGCAATCCTTATTTAGTTTTGGCTGTTGGAGTGGCTTCTGTTTCAGTCTCTGCCATTCTTGTGAAGCTGTCTTCAGCGCCTTCGGGAACGATTGCCTTCTACCGTTTGTTTTTTACTGTTCTTCTGATGGCTCCCGTTTTTTTTAGAAAGTATCGCCACGAATGGAAGGCTGTTAAGGGGAAAGATCTTTGTTTTTCCTTACTTGCAGGAGTATTTTTGGCTTTTCATTTTATCTTATGGTTTGAGTCACTTCATTACACGTCAGTTGCGAGCTCAACTGTTTTAGTGACGCTGCAGCCTTTGTTTGCATTTGCGGGTGCTTTTCTGTTTTTTAAAGAAAGATTTTCACTGAAAGCGATCTTCAGCAGTTTAATTGCTATCGGAGGCAGCCTGGTGATTAGCTGGGGAGATTTTCGAATAAGCGGAATGGCTCTTTGGGGGGATATTCTTGCACTTATTGCCTGTGCCTTAGTTACAGGTTACTTATTATTTGGTCAGGACGTGAGAAAACGGGTTTCTTCTATAACGTATACTTTTATTGTATACAGTTTTTGTACAGTCACATTATTTTTTTATGTATGGTTAGCGGGAGAGTCGTTCGGTCCTTTCCCGGCATCGGACTGGCTTTATTTTCTTTTGCTTGCAGTCTTTCCAAATTTACTAGGCCATTCATTATTCAATTGGTCCCTGAAGTTTATCAGTACAACAACCTTATCGATGGCTATTCTTTTAGAACCTGTAGGGGCTACAATCCTGGCCTATTTCATTTTTGGTGAGTTTATCACATGGGCTCAGGCTGCAGGAGGAATGATCATCTTCATGGGGCTGTTCTTATTTCTTATGGATGGAAAGAAACAGCGTATCAATAATGTAACAGACAAAGCAGCAAACGTTTAAGTTTGCTGCTTTGTTTTTTGACCATCAAATCGGCAGGCAGAGTTCTACCGTCCAGCCTATACAAATCAATGAAAAATATGTTAAATTTATATGAAGATAGAAAGCTGTGAATAAGAAATTTAATCCTTATAAAAAAATGATTAAAATATATTGCAATCATATTTTAATCATGGTATATTATTTCTTGTCGTTAAAACGACTTGAGAATCCTCCTGAATCACTGCTTCAAAAATTATTTCAAAAAAATAGTTGACGAAGATTAAGAGGATATGATATATTAAACGAGTCGCTTCGGCAAGAAACGACATCGAAATTGCTCTTTGAAAACTGAACAAAACAAAGCGTAAACGTACGATATATAGTGAACTAACACTATTCAAAAAAAAGTAATGCTGACCATTGATTAATATCAATGCCGGCACTTCTATGAGCAAGTCAAACATTCTTCGGAGAGTTTGATCCTGGCTCAGGACGAACGCTGGCGGCGTGCCTAATACATGCAAGTCGAGCGAATCAAAGGGAGCTTGCTCCCGGAGATTAGCGGCGGACGGGTGAGTAACACGTGGGCAACCTGCCTGTAAGACTGGGATAACTTCGGGAAACCGGAGCTAATACCGGATAGTTTCTTCCCTCTCATGAGGGAAGATGGAAAGACGGTCT
>NZ_LT622360.1:0-46360 GCF_900098925.1 Bacillus massiliglaciei
ATGACTCCTTTAGGGTTTCCTCGCTTTTCTAGTGCTTCATTCAAGGTATCAATCACCAAAGGAATTTGTTGATGAGTATAAAGTTTATAGGCAACAATTTGATTATTAAACAAGTCCATGATCGTTGATAAATATAAAGTGTCTGGCCCATATTGGATGTAGGTAATATCTGTTACCCACTTATGGTTAGGTTTGCTTGCGTGAAACTCTCGCTGTAATAAGTTTGGTGCGACAACGACAGATTCTCCTTGAGACTTCCACCTTCTCTTTTGTTTTACTTTACATTGAAGGTGATATTTCTGCATGATTCGTTGAACAGTATTGCAGCTCAATTTGATATGGTAGTCACGTTTTAAAAGCTCCTTGATTTTTCGATGACCATATCGGTATTTAGTTTTTTCGCAAAGGTAAATAATCGCTTCTTCTTCCTTAGACAACTCAACTGGTTGCGCATTTGCCCAGCGATAATAGGTGGATCTAGGAACATTTAAAGCTGATAAAATAGCTGATACTGTATATTTCTTTCGTAAATTCTGAACTAATTGGAGAACGATTTCTTTTTCAACTCCTTTTCGATCTCCAAATACTTTTTTAAGATTTCATTTTCCTGTTTTAAATGATTCAATTGACGTTCTTTTTTCTCTTCAGGACTCGAACTGTCTGGTCCATGACCATAGGAATATTGTTTTCCTATTGGTTGATCAAATCGATGAACCTGATTATCTCGATACCATTTCATCCACGTTTTGATTTGAGATACATTTTTAATCTCATACTTCTCCATGATTTCACGGTTCGAAAACTGACCACTCATTTTATCTTTCACAACTGCCCACTTAACTTCATTTGAATATACATTTTTGCCCATGCAAAAACACCTCCGAATTAGTACTTTGTTTAAGTGTACCATTTCGAAGGTGTTTTATAGTGTCTCATTAATTTAGGTTAGTCTAGAAATATAAGCTCTTCATGCAGGCTTCTTATTTCTTAACGTTTCAAAAAAAGTATGGGAAGTTTAATAGATAAAAATTTCCTGAGTCCAGCCTTCATATTAAAAAATTAATATGATAAGATAAAGTTTAGTGAATGGATATTTTTTCCTGATTCCTTTCGGGTAGCTAATGCTATCTGTGATTTTCTCGTAAGTCTAACGGAGCAATAGAGATTTGAGACTGGTGTCTATAGTAGTGGAATTGAAGGGATAAACAGCACTGTGAATAATGGAAATATGTCAGGTGTTGATGCATTCATTCAGGCACAAGTTATCTGGAAAGAGATGTTATTGACCGTGCAATTGTTATTACGATGGATGATATTGATAAAGCCAGTATTCATCATAAAAATAACGAAAAGATCAGGAGAGCAAATCACTGAATATTCAGTCGAATTTATTTTGAAAAGTCTCAAATAGAATTAGGGAGTTATGGAATGATTAAGAACATTGTATCTTGGATGACTTCGTATATTTCAATGGAAAACTGAATAATGCAGTTTCTGCAAGTCTTAAATATAACTCCTTAATTGATCAAATTTTGAAGGAATTCACAGCAAAAAAAAGATAAGGTAAGCGAATCTATAAGAGGATGCAAAAGAGTATGTCTACATTTGATGAATACCTATTGTCAGTCAAGAAAAAGAAGCGATGGGATATTAAGAATAAAATAAAAATAAGGCAACAGTACGGAGCAACCATAGAAGTCGTAAACAGTATCAATCACAAAGAGTCGGAGAAGGTTTTTGAATTATATAGTAATACGGCAGAACGAGGTGATGCTTCTCCATATCCCATCATCTGCTCTAAATCCAGTTTTGGGCAATGGGATGAAATGGGGGAGAGCTATAAATGGATTTTAGTAAATTCCAATCATATAATAGCTTTTGCTATAGTCGTTAAAGAAGGAAATAATTTGTTATTTAAACATGTTGGCATGGATTAAGAGTCTTGGTTGCAAACTTGTAGAATTAAATGCTTACTTGTCCGTTAAGAATCTTTTCTTAGAAAAGGTAATGAGCAAAGCATTAACAAGGGCTTTTAAATAAGAGTTTTATGTGGAGATGATCGTGTAATGAAACGCTTGTTGTATATTGTTTTTATGTTTAACTTTCTTTTTAGCTTACTGACTGCCATTTTACCATTATTAGTATTTGACATAACCAGTTCTGCTGCAACTTCCGGTTATGTCTTGTCTGCTTTTATGATTGCCCTTTTGGGAACGAGAATGGTCTTACTGACTCATGAGGTTGACGCTTACTTGTTATTAAGGACGGGCTTAACAGCTTATTGCCTGGGCTTCTTGTTATTATTAGCCAATGGTACATCAATAGCCATGTTCTATTTTGGGGCCATTATATTGGGTATGGGGGTAGGAATAGTTGCTCCGATCCTCATTACCATTATAACCGATATCAGCCGAAAGCCTAATGTAGCTGTTGGATGGCACAATTCACTTTTAGGAATTGCATCTGCAATAGCTCCCATACTAGGTATTTCACTTTACTATTTTTTTGATCAACGAGGTTTTTTGTATCTAATTCTAACCATTTTATCTATTACAACACTTGGTATAGCATGTTTTGTAAGAAGAATAGGGGATAAACAGCCTTTAAAAAAAACCAGGATTAATAGAGAAGCTTTTAGTAAAGAATACATTCCCAGTTACATAATCTTCTTATTGACTTCTATTAGTTACGGTGCAGTTATCGCTTTCTCCCCTATTTTTTATGAAAAAATAGGCTTGAGAGTGGATGTATTTTACTTCTTTTTTTGGAGCTTTTTTATATTAGCCCAATTAACTATGTTAAAAATTAAAAACAAGTTTACAGAGAATACTCTTCTGAATATATGTATCTTATTTGTTTTTATAAGTTCACTTTCCATTATATTTACAACGAATTATGTAATATTAATACTTACGGCAATAGTATTTGGATTCTCTTACGGAGGAATTATGAATTTATTTTATAATCGCATTGCTGCCGTTAATGAGAGTAAAGCTAAAACGGATGCATATAGTATTTTCGGGTTGATGTCTTACTTAGGTGTAGGATTAGGTTCAACGCTTCTGAGTCCTGTTGCAAATCATTCATTAATAGTCCTTTTCATTCTTTCTTCCTTGTTTCCTTTAGCGGGAGTACTGATAAGCATTTCATTAAATAAGAAAAATAAAGCGAATGTATTGGAGCATAAGCAATTGGAAATACGATGATTTATAGTACAGGGATAGATATGGTACGGAAAAATTAAGTGTTTGATACAGCTATACATGTAATAGGCGGAACGGAAGCGGGAGGAGAAATCTACAATTTATATAATCAAGGAGTAGATAATCAAATTGAATTTCTTGCCGTCAATCCTCTATTAGGCTATGGATAGACGAGTGTTACTATAAGATACCCGCTAATCTTATGATTTAAAAATAAGTATGAGTAAGTCGTTTCGTGCGGGGATAATAACAAAAGGCAGGTAAATCTGTCTTTTTTGTATTAATGGAAAAACTGACATAGCTATTAAGGGATCTAAAGCTGAAAATGGAGATTCAAGCATATGCTTCCTGATCTTTATTCATCATTCTATTTGTTTTATACTTTATGAATCTATATGGTAAAACTAAGTATAAGCAAATTTGAGGGAGGATGGACATGCAATATTTGAAATACATAGGTGTTCTGTTTATATCTGTGCTATTAACCGGCTGTGTGGATGCGACAGCCCATGTAAATATTCATAAGGATGGCAGTGCCGATCTTAATATGGAAACGACTGTAAATTCAGAGGTGGATTCTATTGCCGGTCCTGCGATAGAGGAGATGATTGACCGGCAATTGAGCGGCGATGGCTATAAGGTGAGCAGCAGCAATGGTACGATTCGGGTTTCCAAGCATTTTTCATCCATGGAAGATATGAACGAGGGCGGGGGAAATAGTCAGGTAATGAAGGATTTCACGGTTATAAAGGAAGACCATTTCTTTTATAAAACGTATCAGGTGGACGGGGAAATCGATTTGGCGTCTCAGATGAACTCGCAGATAGAGGAAGTCATTGATAATTCGTTTGTAAGATCTTTAATTACGCAAAATTTAGAACAGGCTGACCTGAATTTAGTGGTTCAATTGCCAGTCAAACTGCCGACGGAGAGCAATGCGGACGAAGTGAGCGGAAAGACATTAACATGGAATATTTCAACAACGGAAAGCACTCCCATCGAGTTAAAAGTGAGTGCACCAAATGTAACAGCCATTGCGGCTGCAGCCGGAGCTGTTATTGTCGTGTTGATTTTAGCCATTATCTGGAATTTGAGAAGGAAGAAAAGGAAGGCTGAAAATCATGAATAAATCATTGATAACGCTAAAGAAAGATATATTCCTGTAAAAATGCCTTAAGATAAAGTTAGTAAAAAAAAAATTTAAAGAATGCATTTTATTTCACAAAAATACCAGGTCGATGAGATGAGAAAGGAAAGGAATATTTTTGATACAGGAAAGCAAAGAATTGCTCTCCTGTTTTTCTTTTGCTCATTTCAAGACAGTCCTATAAAAACTTAAGTGAAAAGTTGATCTCTGCTCTATGATAAAATAAAAACAAATTAGAGGGGGATTATAGTTTGATCAATAATGGTTGGAATGATTATTTATATAAATATATTTTATTGAAGAATGAGGAGCTTAATTTACAAGACATTAGAGAGAGTAATGGAATAGTAGATATTCCTGTAATAAAAAAGACAGCCCGTACCAGAAGGACTGTTGCAATGTTGACAATGGGAGTTAACAATCAAATTGTACCCCCGCAAAAACTGTTGAAAGATTTTGCAAGTCCCTCGACAAAGAAAAAAGTTGAACTGACAGATGAAACTTATGAATGGATCCGAAATGCCTGGATCATAAGAGAGTATCGTTTGGCAAAAGATGAGAGAACCGTGAAAAGCGAACAGTTTCGAATGGGACTGTCTTTATTCCAATATAAAAAGCAAATCGAGAATGAACTGGAAACAAAGAAAAATGAAGCCCTTTTGGAATGGACAAATCGATGGATTAAAATAAAGCAATCTTCTTCTGCACTTAACTATAAACGTAAAGAAAAACTCAATAGATTAAAAGATATATTAGATAAAGTTGTAACTGGAGATGAAGTTACTACTAATAGTTCTGTGTGGCGGTTTCAGAAACAACTATTATTTCTCCATTTTTTAGTGGCTTTTTATCAAATTTCAATGATCGAACGTCATTTTGATTGGAAGCAGATTGGAGCCAAGTATTATAGAAAAATTGGCGGTTCAAAAGAGTTCGATTTTTATAAAAAGGAATTCATTCAAGGGGCTGAAGAGTTACTTGATTATCCATTACATTTACTTGGACTAAGCAGTTTAGGGACGATTACGCCAATTTTTTTTACTGGACCGATGCAGGGTGAAAGTGTTTTATACAAGTATGGACCAATTCATGCGACAACAGATTTAGCGGTGTTTTCTGAGGAATTTCAAACTGATGCAGAGGTATTGTGGTTAGTTGAGAATCGAGGGATTGTAACAAGAATGGGATACGAGAAGGACTTTTTAATAGATTCAAAGAGTTTCGTGTTAGGAATAGATGGTCAGTTAAGGTCTGCGCATCGAAGATTGATTGAGCAGCTTGTCTCCAATATAAAAAGTGTGATTATTTGGACAGATGTTGATGAAGCGGGACTTATCATTGCTAAAGAAGTAGGAGAAACCGTGCAAAGATTTCAGGTATCCTGTAAATGGGTTGTTCCGCCATTGGAAACAGTTCTAAATCTTGAAGAACTTCAATTACGATATGAAAAAGCAATACAGGTTCAAAAAGAAGAACAGGAACAAGAGATTGGAGGGGTAGAACTGTGGAAAAAATGGATCAGTCCTTAATTTCTATTTTTAATATCGAAATGGAAAAACCAGAACTTCACCAAACAATGCGCGATATGGCTGCACTAGCAGGGGTTTTAAATGAACTAAGCGATAAGGAATCATTTCAGGCGCCTACAAACGTATTTCGCTTTTTACGTGTACTTTATCTGATTAATCAAGAAGCACTTGGTATGACTGACCCTATAGAAAATGAGGATACACTCTTTTATCGGTATCGCCATACTTTTGGCTCTGCTGAAGAGGTTACAATAGAATATGTGAAGCACTTAATCTATGTATTGGGTAAATTTAATTGGATAACCAAGACAACAAAGAGAATTAAGATGCGTGATTTAGGAAAAAGAATGATGGATGTTTTAATTCGTTTAGCCAATGATTCGCTTGCTTATTATATGAATGACGATGTGGCTAGGTCTTTATTTCAAGCAAAAAGAGACGCGGAAATTAGTGAAGCTTATGATGATAAGGGGATTTCAGGCGGAAATAAATTAGCTAGTATGATTAAAAATGTTGAAGAGGCTATCTTGCTGTTGGCTGAAAGGGAATTAGAGTATCTAGCTGATCGAAATGCTTTATCTCAAGTAGAAATAATTCATCACTTGATGAAAGAGTTAGAAACAAAAATGGTTGAACGTCTGGCGAAATTTGAAACATTTGATCAGGAATTAGTGTTCGCATCTGTCAAGCAGAGAGGCATGACAGCTATCAGTGCTGGCACAAAGATTAGCCTTGGAACGATCAACAAAATTCTTAAGTTTGCCCATATACAAGAGTCAGATTTTATAGAAACGATACAACCAGAATTACTAAGAAATTTTATCGAAAAATCGTTTGATCCGGCGATTGGATCAGATATTCCAAATGCACATCAAATACTTAGCTTTATGGAACAAGGTCAATATGAGGATGAAGATTTAGATGGGCTTTGGGTGCCGGTTAAATTTGCTAGTCATTTGTCTCCGCAAGCTATTGAGGAAGGGATAGACTATGTCGAGCATTATCAACCTATAACAGATGAAATTGAGGAAGTATTAGAAGAAGAGTTTCGAGATATAGATGAAATCATGGAGGATAATTTGGAAGAAGTAATGGGCGATTCAAAATGGCAAATGACAAAGCAAATGATTCATACTGAGCACATTGAGAAATACCTTGAAGAGATAGAAGAAGCAGGGTTGGATGAGTTAGTTATACAAGCTGGTTCTAACAAATGGAGTGATGTATTAAACGGATTAATAGGTGTATCAGCATTAGTTGCAAATAAAAAAGCAGAGATTAATGAAACAGCAAAAAAAACATTACAAGGTAATATAGAAGAAAGAGATTGGAGGTGGGCAGATAATGAACAAGGAAGCTACGGAATTAGAAAACGAAGCAAATGAATTTATTAACGATAATCCTTTAAATGCATTACAGTTGATTCAAGGCTTTTTAACTAAGGAAGAAGAGCTTACTTTTATGCAAATTTTATTTTCCTCATCTGCTACGATTAGGGTAGGGAATTTTGGTTTGTCTCGAAAAGAAGTGGAAAAATTGCTGGGAATAAATGATGAAGAGGCATTCTTTTCTTTCTTAAAGCGAGTGAATCAAGCTATTAGCCGTTACTTCAAAGTTATTTATGATGACCGAAGAAACCAAGTAGTAGCACTTATGCGTGTTCCCCCAAAACAAGCTAGAAATGTGTTAAATAAGGAGAGCTTGGCAATCCTTATGTTTATCTTTTATCATCAAGAAGTATTGCAGAATGAGTATACATTGTTTTCACAATTGATAAATAGCTTTGGTCATGAGTCCTTACAGGTAACGAGAAAGATTCAAGCAAATTTAGATCCATTAAAAAAAATAGGCGCAATCGAAATTTATGACACGAACTCGGATGAAGAAGCATATCAGCTTACTTCGATAGGTGCACATCTATTTTCTGATTCATTTTTACGCAGATATGCAGAATTCAGTCAATCCAATCAGCTCCATATGGAGGACGTTCTTCGCTTCTTTAAACGCTACAATATGAATGGAGGTAAGCCAGATGATACCTTGGAGGCTTAGATTTTCTGGAATTCGGGATTATATTCCAACAGTATTGGATTTATCTGGAGAACATGATCATATTCTTATATCGGGACCTAACGGAGCGGGGAAATCTACCGTAACATTTTGTATGGGCGGGGTTCTCAATTCAAGTAAAGTGGATATGGAAGGACTAAAATCGAACAATCTGTCATCTAACAAGACGTGGCGGGCAAAAATTGATCTTCTATTTAAAAATGAAGGAGAGATTAAGGTTGATGCTCCTCTTTATGTACAATTCCGGTTGGAAATTGAACAAAAACCTGGGGATCCAATCAAAAGAGAATTTTATATTGAAGAGGGAGATGAAATTGATGAATGGGGACGTAGTACGAAGTTCACTAGTGGTGGTAATTTGAATTTTTCGGAATATAAAAATCAAGTACTGTATAAGTATGCGGTTGACCCTGATGCTTTTTATTTAATTTGGTACCAAAAAGAGGTCAATCAGTTTGCCATTATGCACCCAGAAGAACGCTTCCGAATTTTTAGTGAAATGAATGGTATCGATAAAATTCAGAAAAACTGGGAAGAGAGTAAAGAGCTTGTTAAAGAAACGGAACAAAGTTTAAAAGAAGCCGAAAGTAAACAAGGCCTGACAAAAATGCACCTGAAACAAAAGAAAATGGAACTTGATCGGTATCATGATCGTAATCGTCGACGAGAAGAAGGGTTTAACCAGTATTACCAAGGGCTAAAATGGTTGGAAATATACTATATAAAGCAAATCGAATCTTTGAAAGAACAAATTGAAGAATTATTAGCCAATAAAAAGGAAAAGATTGAAGCTAAACGGGAGAAGGAAATTCTTTTAGCTGAAAAAAAGGAAGAAATCGAAAAGTTCAGAGGTGCGCTAAGTAAACTTGATATTCGAGAAGACCAGCTGGCACTGGAAGTAGAAGAAATTTCAAAACAAGTAAAAGATATAACTGAGAAGATAGAGGACATATCTGAACAAATTGCTGAAAGCACAAAAGAAGTTGACCGAATTGGCATGTCAGAGGATGAAGTTAAGCAAAAGTTAAATGAAGCGGAAAAGAACTATCAGGAGGTAGAATCTTTTATAGATGAAGAGGTTGCAAGAGCACAGAGTCTATCAACTCGGTTAAGTGAATTAACTACCCGACATGCGAAATTGTCACTGGAACTTAATCAGGATAAAGATCAGGAAAGAAAATTCCAAGATTTAATCACCACCTATAAAAGTAGCAATACCATTCAAAATGAGATGGATAACAATAATCTTAAAATTGAATATAATAAAGATAAATTACGGGAATTAAGTGAAAAAGAAAGAAAGGTTAATAAAGAATGGACACTTTTAAAAAATAATAAAGTTTACAATCCACGTCAAGACCAATCCATCCGTTTTTTTGAAAAGAATCAAATAGAAGTTTATCCGTTACGTGAACTTGTCGAATTAGATGAGACAGCGAGACAACAAGATGAATATTTATTTGATACGATCAAATATACGTTATTTGTTAATGAAAAAGTATTTTATGCACCCAATGACCTCTACCATGTGTCATTACCGAATTTAGTCCCAGATAAAACTATCATGCATTTGCCAAACGAGCATCTCAAAATTAAAGCCGATCTAGATGAGAGTCTATACCCCTATGCTATTAAAGCGCTTTGGTGGGTTGAGTCTTTTTTTAAAGAAGAAAAGCCTTTAATTATTAATGGACAGCTTGTTGATAAAAAAGGGATTCGAGGACCGCAAGAAGAAAAAAGAATTATATTAAGTGAGAAAGTAGTGCAATTCCAGCAAATGAAACTGGGACAAGAACTAACGAAAATAAAAGAAGAAAAGGTTAAACTTGAAAAGGGTATACAGGAACGAAATAGCAGAAACTCAGTCTTATTTAGCAGGAAAGAGTCATTAAAAGAAGCTGAAGCATTTTTTACGAAAGAAGATGAAAGAGAATGGCGGCAAAGTCAGTATGACCAACTAAGTAAAAAGATTGAAGCTATTAATAATGAAAGTCGTTTAATCCAGGAGGAGTTAGATGCACAGAGGATGTCCTTTGCTCTTTGTAGGCAATCCGTAACTACTTACCAAAGTTATCTGGAAATCTATCGAAAATATAGTAGGGAACTAACAAAAATAATGGAAGTGCAGAAATTAAAAAGTCTCCTAATAAAGTTTAATCATGATCAAAAAGAAAAAAGTATTCAATTAAGTGAGCTTTCAAATACAATAGATACAAAACGACGTGATGAAAAACAGCTATCTAGGAAACTAGAAGATTTAGAAATGGATCTTTCTTATCGAGACCGTGAAATTGATCAAATGGAGCGACAAATAAAAGCAAAATCAGAGGAACACATATCAAACGAAGAGAGATATGCTCGCACAAGAAAAGAAGTACAGAAGGTTCAAGAAACAGCGAAAGACTTAGTTGCTAAATTGAACGAGGAGTTAGGTGATTATTCCGGGTTGACAAAATCAAAAGCTGAAGATTTACGCAATAATGGAAAAATAATCTTTGAATTTGCGACAAATGAAACTGGCATTGATGAGGCTGCGCCTGAAAACTATGCAAAAATGAAAGAAGAATATGATCGGTCAGAAAATGAAGTGAAAAAATCAAAAATTTTATTAGAAGAATACTTGGAACGAATGGAACAGTTTAAAGAAGATTTGGAAGATACAATTAACATGAAAATTATCGGAGTGAACCAAAAATTTGTCCATTATATGTCTTTGTTTGGTTTTGAGGGGAAGATTGAATGGGATATGAACACGGATCGCCGAGGACAAAGTCGGTATACACTCTTTATTAAGGCGAGAAAAGAAGGTCACCGTGGAAAATTAGAAGATGTTAGTGTTAAAGCACGAGGTGGCAAAGTGGGAAAAGGTGTATCAGGTGGAGAAGAATCACTCAGTTCTTTGTTGTTTGCACTAGCACTATTGCAGACAATTGAGGCTTCGCCGGGTTACATTGTATTAGATGAATTTGATAGTGCCCTAGACGAAGGTAGAAAAGAAAAAGTGTTTGGTTTATATGAACAGGAATTACAACGAAAAATGATTATTCTCACTCCAAAGTCTCATGAAGAAGAATACTTATATCGTTTCTCAAAAGCATACGTTGTGTATCATAATCCTAATATACCTAAAAGCACAGTGTTTAAAGTGAAGCGGGTTAGGGACAAAGAGATAGATAAATTGTATTGAAAAACATAAAATCCTCTAATTGTTATATAAATGGACAATGACTGTTATTATCAAATTTATTTGACTTTTGAATATGAAAAAGTATTGGGATTATTTGTGATGGAAAGATCTATTAGATGTTGTGTATAAGAAAACGGATTATCAGGCTTCCAAATTGTATTGGAGGTCTTTTTTTCTGCTGGTAACGGAATTTCACGGAATCTGCCCGTATCCTCTTAATCTAGTACTTTCGTATGGTATCATGGTAATGGATATGATATCCAGAGAAGGAAACGTTCAAGGGGGCTTCATAGATGAAAACAAAAATTTCCATTTCAATCCTTTGTTTATTTATCATGCTGGGAGGATATCTTCTTTTACATGATAAATTCGATAAAGCTAAACCACAGAAAAAGCAGGCGGAGCTTGAAAAGCAACCGGAGGAACAGAAGGCCGCCGCGGAAAGCGAGCAGGAGCCTGCAGAAACGCCAGAGGATCAAGCGGATTCGGTTATCGATGATTTGTACCTCACCTATAATATGAGTGAACTGGAGCTTGTGGAGATTATGCATGATATGACCCATCAAAAAGTGAAAGCAAGGGAAAAGTGGGGTGCTGTCCCGATGATTCCTGAAACAATCGCGGCTGTGCAAGATGTGATTAAACACACGGAGTTCGAACATAAACAAGAGCTTCTTGAGATTGTAAAACAATGGAAGGCTGGAGATTTCTCTCAGGCTGTTCAGCAGCATAATTATTTCTGGGAAATTCAGGGCGGAAATGTAGGGGATGCTTATGGCCTTATGTCCGAAGAGGAAGAAAAGAAGTATATTATAAAAAACTTTGGAGAAGAATTTCTCGAAAAATAAGTGCCAGGGAGAAATGGGTATGCACAAGATCCTATTATTATTGGTTCTGAGCCTTGGAGTGATGGCAGGAGGGTATTTCATTTTCCTGGGACAATTGGGAGATGATTCAGAAGAAACAATAAAAGAAGCTGTGCCTGAAGATTTTTCCCAAGCAGAAAAAGAGGTCGGTGTCATTGATGATGAAAGGCTGATTCCTAGACGAATGTTGGAAATGTCTATACAAAAAGTTTCCATTGGGGGACCAGAGTACCAGGATATACCTAAAGGCGTCGCCATCGAAGGAGTTCACCATATACAGATGAATGACGAGAACATTTTGTACTTGCTTCATAGTTTTGATTCTTTGAGTACAGATGTGAATTCCCCTTGCAGAGCGGTCCTGACAAAATGGCTGAATCATAATGTCAGCGATGTGGATAAAGACGTACAGCGAATTCTTGCCACAATTTCAGACAGAAAAGATGTAATAGAAGTGGTTAAGAAAACGGAAGCGGAAGAAGAAGCCTATAAGAAAAAATATTTTCAGTAATATATAGGGGCTTAGTGAGGCCGCCGAATATAACAGAAAAAAGAGTGACAGAGAACATAAACGTTCTGCTGTCACTCTTTTTATTTCTCAGCTTTCGGACAGCCTGTTCCGCCCAACCTTGATCAATGAACGATCCATCAGGGTAATTGTAATAAGCAGCAGGCCCGCACAGATACAAAATACAGAGATATGATGAATGCCGACAGCCGTAGCTTCATCTTTCAAAAACAGGCCGTTTGAGCAGGAGGCAAGAATGGCGCCCATGTACATAAAGGTCCGCAGCAATCCGGCTGAAGCTCCGATCTGTTCTCTTACCGCCTGGAAATAGACCGCATTTTGGATGGCTAAGTTCAGCAGGCCTTGAGGCACGCCCAGCAGCAAGACAATCAATCCCAAGAAGTAAAGGCTGCTGGACGGGCGGATGAACAGCAGCAGCGAAATCGCAATCAGCTGTACGAGGCTGCCGACAATCAGCTTCATGCGAATGGCAGGGCTCTTGCCTGTCAATTTAGACACGATCATCGCTCCCAAAAACATCGGCAATAATAGCAGTCCGGCATGGGAAGGCGTTAATCCCCGTCCCTGTTCCAGCCACTGCGGGAAGCTGTAGATAAAGCTATAAGAAATCAGGGCGGACAGGATACCGCGGCTATAGGTTAATAAAAGCGACGTATTGCTGCCTAATACACGGAGATCGATGAAGGGCTCTTTGATTTTCAGCTCAAGAATGACAAAAAAGAATCCCATGACAGCTGCCATGATCAATAAATAAATCGCATGCCAGCTTGGGTTCATTAAGAACAGCAGCAGCGAAATCAGGGTGAAGGCGAAGAAAGCAATACCCATAAAATCGATCGACACTCTTTTCTTCTCTTGTTCCGGTAAGGAGGCCGCAATTTTTGGAAAGCGGATATACCCTAGGATAATACAGGCGATTGACAAAGGGATATTGACTAAGAATGTGCTTTGCCAGCCTCCGAGATCGATGAGCAGTCCTCCTAATACAGGACCGATGACGCCGATGGTCTGGTTAGCAATCGCCAGAATTGTAAGCACCCGCCCAGGACTTTCCTGGCCTGTGCGGTCGGCTTCACTGCGGATGAGATACATGGAGGGAGGCAGGGTAGCCTGCACACGTTCCAAAGCCAAGAAGCACCCGGGCGGCAACGAGCCACCAAAAATTAGGTGTGAAGGCCACAATTAAACTGGCGATTCCGACTAAGGAAGTACCAATTAAAAATAGGAGCCTTGGGCCGAAGAGATCAATCAATTTTCCAACAACCGGCTGCCCAATCGCCGTGGCGAGATATAAAGCAGAAATCAGCCAGGCAGTTTGTGAAGGCGGCGCCCCAAAGGCCTGACCTATGGGAAGTAGGGCAACGGAAATGATTGTTGTATTGATTGGATTCAGAATCGATCCCAACACCATGGGAAGGATCAGTTTCTCGTTAAATGGACTTTTATTTTTGGACAAAGCGATTCCTTCTTTCATAAATCATAGATGCACAAAATGAAGGGCCTTTGCGTTTTTTTGCAAAGAGCCCGCCATCCTTAATCTAACGATTCAATCCAATGGTTTACAGTCAGTACATCTGCCTGGCGCGGAAATACCTTTTCCAGCAAGACACGGTGTACGTCAGCATCCCTGTCAAAGCAGGCATCCGCTAATACTTTGATTTGAAAATCCATGTCCGCTGCTGCTCTGACAGTCGACAGGACAACTCCGCTTGTTGAAATTCCGCTGAGCACAACGGTATCGATTTGCTGGGAACGCAAGATCATTTCAAGATTGCTCCCTGCAAAGGCACTTATGCGGTATTTGGTCACGATCGGTTCGTCGCCTTCCGGTTTAACCGCTTCATAAATTTGCGTGGAATCATCAAAAACCGTCATGGCCCCATAGTGCTGAGTAATGACAGAGAATGACTTGTTTTTTGGGCTGATCTCCGGATATCCCTTGCTAAAGCCGACTCTGACATAAATGACTGGAATATCGTGATCCCGGGCGGCTTTGATTGCTTTTTGCCATGGGATGATGGCTTCTTCTTTATTTTCGCCTAAGCTTTCCACAATGCCATTTTGCAAATCCATGACTAATAAGGCTGACTTGCTATTTTGTTCTGTCATTTGTTGTATACTCCTTTTTATTCGGTTACTATTTAAGTGGAGACATCTCACACTTATAGTAAATGGAGACATCTCCGTTTGTCAAATTGCTGTTACATCCAGGAGTGAGGAAAAATGAGTGAAAAGCATAGATTCAGTCCCCGCACGGAACGCCGTGATGCTGCGGAAAACCGCCAGCGGATATTAGATGCAGCCGTTCGCCTTTTTGAGGAAAATGGGGTCGAACCGGTCAGCATGAACCAAATTGCCGCAGAAGCTGGAATCGGTCCGGGAACTCTGTATAGAAGGTACCGTAATAAAGGGGAGCTATGTTTAGATTTAATAAAAGATAATGTCGTTTACGTATTTGAAGAGATGGAGTCCTATTTAGAAAGAAATAAAACAGAACCTCCCCATGAGCGGCTGAAGGAAATACTCAGCCTGTTTATCCTGTTCAGAGAGAGCAAGGCCCAATTACTTAAAGGCGTAGAAGACTCGATGTCGGCGAACCGGACGGCGTCTCCGACAAACAGCCCTTTATATGGAGAACTGCATCAGCACTTCCTTCACTTATTTGAAGAGATGAGCAGGGAGGATCAAGTTCAGCCAAACAGCGTATTTAAAGCGGACATGCTGCTTGCAGCGTTAAGAAGCGACACATATTTATTTCAGCGGGAAGCAAGGGGACATTCGCCTGAAGAGATCCTGGAACAGCTCTGTCTGACATTTATCCCGCAAGGATGAGAGACGAGGAAAGTCTTGGCTTCATGCTGGGACTTTTTTCTTCTGCTGTTGAATGAACAAACAGTAAAGAAATATACAAATGCTTTAGCTCTGTTTTTACATTTAATAGTGGGTGGATTGTTTTTGAAATGGAAAGGTTAAATAGAATGTATAAGAGAAAATAGCATATTAACCCTTGGATGATAGGGATTTTGTTTGCGTTGTGGTTTTTGATAATCCCACCTATTGTAGCGTTTATACTTATAATTCAAAGAAATAAAGAACTAAAGACTCATCAGAATATCTGGTCAGAAAATAACTTTGATGAAATGTTAAATAATAAAGAACGACTTAGAATTCTGAATGAAGAAATACAGAAACTTACATTTGGAAAACAAAAACATGAACTAGAAATTGAAGAATACCAGTCAATTACTAATCTGACGGAAGTGAAAGATAAAATAGCTGCAAAAATAGATACGCATAATGAAAAAAGCGAAATGCGTTCAAAACAAGTAGGTGATATACGAATGTTAATAGATTTTCTTTAAAGCATATCCATATCCTCATATGCAATATAATAGAACTTCATCTGTTAAATTATCTTAATTGTTGATCAGCAAGCGAATAGAGCTTTGAAATTTGCGTTCTCGTTTCCACAATAGCAAGGTAAGTATTTTCTAGTCTTTGAATATTCCTAACAAAATCATCCTCATAGTTTGATACCCTGTTAAAAAAAGCTTCTTTAGCTTTTCCACTTTTCCAAGCTGCATCTCCTATTTCATTTATAAAATCTCGTAAATTAGCTTGTTCCATTCTAAAAGTTTGAATGTAGTTTTCCAAAAGAAACTTCATTTCGTTTAGTACTTGAATTTCCTGGTAGAGTTCTGTTTTTCTCATTGAGAGTGGGATCCTCCTTTTTTCGCTAAACGTTGGTCCTTTTCTTCAAAACTTTCGGAAGCCTTGCTTATTATTTCTGTTAACCGGCCCGTTTCTTCGGAAAACCAATCATAAAACTGAGTCATTGAGGCTTGAACGATGTCTTCTATACCAATATATCTTAGATCGGTAACAATATCTTGGAACCCACGTACGAAAGGATCATCACCTTCTGTTCCTCTAAAGGAAATGATGACTTCTTGATCACTTTCGTTTGAAAATACAGCTGCGTCAAAACCGGTAGTCATTATGCTTTTGGTATATTCACTTTTCCAAACTTCTGAAGCGTTACCATACTTAAAAGCATACTTTTTTCAATTTTTCATCGTAAACTAAAGTAGAAAAACGATGAAGTGTCCGATCTCTTATTATAGAATCCATTTGTAAAACCTCCCAATTTTCACTATACTAATTTCAAAAGGAAATTTGTAGCATTTTTCTAAAACAGAGGGGATTTTTTTATGGTTTTTATAAAGAACATTTTAATCTTAGTAGGAGTTGTTTTGCTGATGAGTGCTTGTGGGGAGAAAGATCGCAAGGAAGAAATTTTGAAAAAATCCACGAATGCAGCAGTAGAATTTATGAAAGCCGAAGATGTAACACTAGTTAATACAGAAGCAGAAATAACCTCTGCAATAGGCGGAGGAACTGTTTTTGTAAGAGGCGAAGATATGAATACCGGTGAGTCCTATACTGTTAATGTTTTTTATGAATACGAAGAGGATAGCTATATAGCTGATTCTTATGGTTATGGGGTTATGGGGATGATAGTGAAGTAATCGAAAAATAAAAAAAGCATCGAAAAGGTAGTGACCCCATAAAGTTAGAGTTTATATTATGCAGCTGATTGCCTGGTTTGAGTTCGGTATTGCACTGGACTTAAGCCAGCCAATTTTTGCTTAATCCGTATGTTGTTATAATAATCTATGTACTCTGCTATTTTTTTCTTAAGCTCACCATACGGCATGAGTTCTTCTCCGTAATACATTTCCTGTTTCAGAATTCCAAAGAAATTCTCCATGGCTGCGTTATCTGCACACGTGGCTTTTCGGGACATACTTTGAAAGATTTTGTTGATCTTTAGTGCCTTCACCCATTTAGTATGTTGATACTGCCAGCCTTGGTCTGAATGAATTGTTGTGCGATAGCCAGCTTCATTTTTAACCATATCTATACAGTACGTTTGAATTGAACAGAATAAACTTGTTTTCCTCGTTTCCTTTCTATGCCTGCTTCTCCAAATTCTTTATAAGAACGTACCCAGTTTTGTATGGGTGAACGATCTGGTATGCCGTATTTTTGGGCTAATTGATGATAGCTTAAACTACCTGATAGATATTCCCTTACGATTCTTAATTTCGTTTCTTTACTATATTTCACCATAGAAAAACACCCCAGAAGTTAGATTTTGAACTCTAACTTCTGGGGTGCGGCACCAAACGATGCTCTGAAAACGATAAGATGAAGAGTCACATTAAAGAAAATGTGATTTTGACCTTTTTTCTTTTGACAGATCATCCAGAGAGGTCTTACCTTAAGAGAAAATTATTAATCAAAAATCTGAATTTTTCACTCCTTCATGAGGTCCTCTTTTTCTGTGCCTCTTGTCTAGCTGCCAAAGTATTTAAATAATCTTTCGCTGCTTTGTCTAAATCGATTGTTCATATTGGATAATTCAATTAGTGGAAATGCCCTTCATAAAGCATTTTCTTCCAAACGTTTAAACAAAGTAAATGAGCGTAAAGAATTTTTTAGAGTAGATCTAAAAGAAATAGAAAATGTAGTGAAGAATAACTATAATAAGACCGTAGCTTACAAAATTGGCTGGAGTTGAAGAGTGTAGAAAATCTGTTCAGCAAGAAAATAAGGATTTATAGGAAGTTTAATATAAAAAAGAGGCTGAGATAAAAGGATATGAGCTAAGAAAAATCCGAACTAGGATTCATCATTCGATAATAAGAATGTTGAATAGTTCGGACTTTTTCTATAAAAAGACTCTATTGTCCCTAAATATTCGTATTTAGTGATGTCCCGCCTATTTAAAAATAGGGATAATTATTGCGCGGTATATCCGCCGTCGAGAACAACGGCCTGGCCTGTTACACCCTTAGCTTTGTCACTGGCCAGGAAGATGGCATAATCAGCGATTTCACTGACATCCAGCAATCTTTTTTGCGGAACGAGCGGGTAGATGACTTCTTCTAGCACATTTTCAAGCGGGACCTTCCTCGTTTTTGCCAGGTCTTCTAATTGTCCGCGCACAAGCGGTGTATCGACATAGCCAGGGCAGAGGGCATTTACGGTAATTCCGGATGATGCTCCTTCGAGCGCTGCCACTTTTGTGAGTCCGATTACGCCGTGCTTGGCACTGTTATAGGCGGCTTTATTGGCAAATCCAATGAGTCCGTTAATGGAGGAGACATTAATAATCCTTCCAAAACCTTGTTCTTTCATGATCGGCATCAAGTGTTTAATAGCAATGAACGGGGCCGTCAGCATGATTTTGATCATCAATTCAAATTTCTCCGTCGGAAATTCTTCAATCGGTGCGACATGCTGCAGTCCGGCATTATTGATGAAGATATCGACTCTTCCGTAGTGCTTTTTGGTTTCATGGATCAGCTGGACAATTTCTTCCTCAACCGTTACATCTGCTTTAAGGCCAATGACATCCAGCCCTTTATTTCTCAGGCTTAATGCAGCCTCTTCAACAGTGCTTTGCTGAAGGTCGGATAACACAACCTTGGCTCCGTTTTCTGCGAAAATTTTGCCAATCTCGAAACCTATGCCTCTTGCCGATCCTGTTATAACTGCGACTTTACCTGTAACCATTTTAACATTCCTCCAGAAAAGATGTAATGGTTTAGGTCTCTGTCCTCTAATAGTCCATATGGATAAAACTGTGGGGGAATAGTGGGGTTGATTGATTAAGAGTGTAACACAAAATAACTTTTTGGCAAAGGTTTTGTCTCTGCCGTAAAATCTATGATTTTGGCATGAATATTGCATGTTAATTAGGATGAAGCGGACCGGTTTCCGCGGGAGGAAAGGAGAATGAGAATGAAGAATATAACGGTGATTGGTTCAGGCGTAATGGGGAGCGGGATTGCGTTAGCATTTGCTTCAAAAGGATGCCGCGTTGTCCTTCATGATATCGGGGCAGACATTTTACTGAAAGCCAAAACGAGAATCACAGCTGATGCTGCTTTGCTTGCGGAGGAAGGAGCCCTGATGGAACAGGAAAAGCGGGATACACTTGCAAGTATTGTGTATTGTCCTGATTTGGCGGAAGCCGTCAAGGATGCCGATATGGTGATTGAAGCGATTCCGGAAGTGATCGAGCTGAAATGGCAGCTGTTTGATCAATTGGAAACACTTTTGAAACCGCATACAATTATTGCGTCCAATACATCGACATTTCCTATTACCAAACTGATGGAGAAGGCTTCATTTGCTGAACGGATGGTGATTGCTCACTTTTTTAACCCGGGCCATCTTGTCCCATTGGTGGAAATCATTCAGCATGAACAGACCGATCAGCGGGTGCTTGAGAATGTGATTAACTTGCTGCGCAGCATTGGAAAAGCCCCGGTTTTATTAAAGAAAGAGATTGCTGGGTTTATTGGCAACAGGCTTCAGACGGCCCTGATGAGAGAAGCTTTTCATTTGCTTGAGGAGGGGATAGCGGACGCAGAAGGGATCGATAC
Organism: Bacillus massiliglaciei; assembly: GCF_900098925.1. Lineage (GTDB taxonomy): Bacteria > Bacillota > Bacilli > Bacillales > DSM-1321 > Peribacillus > Peribacillus massiliglaciei. The sequence continues at coordinate 19,989 of NZ_LT622360.1, forward strand.
AGCAATTACGGCCGGTCCTGGTTTCAGATGGTCGTTTACAGGTCCGATTGAAATAGCCGATCTTGGCGGGCTGGATACATGGCAGCGTGTATTTGACAATGTGGCTCCAACTCTGAATAACAGTAAGGGAGCTCCGGAGCTGATCCGTTCCCTTGCGGAAGCAGGGAAGCTTGGTCTTAAGTCCGGAGAAGGCATTTTTCACTATGATGAGGCAGCTGCTGCCAGGAAAATCAATGAGCGAGACCGGCATTTCATCCGGCTTGGAAAAATAAAAACGGAGAAGGAGGAAGTAAAATGAGAGAAGTAGTAATTGTAGGCGCAGCACGGACACCTGTTGGAACGTTTGGAGGGAGCCTATCAAAGGTATCGGCGGTAGACCTTGGCGTTGCAGCTGCTAAAGAGGCCATAAAAAGGGCAAACATTCCGGCCGACAGCATTGATGAAGTATTAATCGGAAATATCCTGTCGGCTGGTTTGGGACAAAATGTAGCCCGGCAGGTAGCCATCCATGCGGGTCTTCCGGATACTGTTCCGGCGATGACGATTAATAAGCTGTGCGGTTCAGGACTCAGGACCGTCATTATGGGCGCCCAGTTTATCGCTCTTGGAGACGCGGATGTTATTCTAGCAGGGGGAATTGAGAGTATGAGCAATGCGCCGTATTTGCTGCCGAATACGCGTTTTGGACAGAAGATGGGGAATATGGAGGCTGTCGATTCGATGATTTATGATGCTCTGACCGATGTCTTCAATCAATACCACATGGGCGTGACAGCAGAAAATATCGCGGAACAATGGAAAATCTCGCGTGAAAGCCAGGATGAATTCGCCCTGAAAAGTCAGTGGAAGGCCGAGAAGGCGCAAAAGGCAGGCATTTTTGCTGAAGAAATCGTCCCTGTTGAATACAAACAAAGAGGCAAAACCATCCGGGTTGAAGAGGATGAGCATCCAAGACATGGTCTGACAATCGAGCAGCTCGCCAAGCTTCGGCCAGCTTTTAAAGAAAACGGCACAGTTACAGCCGGCAACTCATCCGGAATCAATGACGGAGGGGCTATGCTGGTTCTGATGGCCAAAGAAAAGGCAGAGGAACTCGGAGTAGAGATTCTGGCTGCTGTTAAATCGTATGCAAATGCTGCTCTTGATCCAAAAATCATGGGGTACGGCCCAGTGCCTGCAGCCAGAAAAGCGCTGGAAAAAGCAGGGATGACGGCTGGAGAGCTTGATTTGATGGAAGTGAATGAAGCCTTTGCCGCCCAATCTCTCGCCGTGCTTAACGATTTGGAGCTTGACCCTGAAAAGGTCAATGTGAATGGCGGTGCGATTGCCCTTGGCCATCCAGTCGGTGCTTCAGGTGCGCGCATTCTGGTCACGCTTTTATATGAAATGAAACGGAAAAACGCGAAAACCGGATTGGCTGCTTTATGTATTGGCGGCGGCCAGGGAACAGCATTGATTGTAGAGAGATAAGCGATTCCTGTCTTCCCCCCCATGATATAATAGTAGAATAAAAGGCGGGAAGTGTGGGATGGACCTTGTAAATGAACATGCCCAACGATTAATGAAAATGATTTTGGAAGCACTTCCATTTGGGGTCCTGGCAACGAAACATGAACAAGAAATTATTTTGACGAACCGGGTATTGACAGAGGCGATTGACGGAGAACAGGCTGAACAGCAGCTGCGGATAATCATGGAGAAAGATCTGAATCCTGCAGTCAATACGCCGATCCATATAAACGGTCAGCACGGATTTGTCCGAAAAGAAATCATCCATGGTTTGGAGGAAGAGTATCAGCTCTACTTTCTGTTATTTTCTAATAATAAAAATGATTTTCTTAACAGCGATAATCATGAAGAACTGCTTTTTAAAGATATCATTGAATTTACTTACGATGGCCTGGTGATGGTGGATACAGACGGATATATTCAGATGCTGAGCAAAGCCTATGCCGATTTTCTTGGAGTCGATCAGGAAAGTTCAATCGGAAAGCATGTGGCAGATGTGATTGAGAATACGAGAATGCACATCGTAGCCAAAACGGGCAAACAAGAGGTTGCCGAACTGCAGAAAATAAAAGATGGGTATATCATTGCCACCAGGTCTCCGATGAAGAAAGACGGCAGACTGGTTGGGGCTGTAGGCAAGATATTGTTCAAAAACGTCGGGCAATTCACCGCACTTTCCAAGCGGGTCAGATCGCTTGAATCAGAAGTGAAACGATATAAGGGAGAATTCAGGGAGCGGAATAAGGCCTCTTATACTTTTGATCAGATGATGGGGAAAAGTCCCGCTTTCCTGGAAGTAAAGGAACAGGCCCAGCAAGCGGCCGAAAGCGATTCTAATGTACTGATTTTAGGGGAAAGCGGAACAGGAAAAGAGCTGTTCGCCCATTCGATTCACAATGAGAGCCGGAGGGCCATGGGGGTTTTTGTGAAGGTAAACTGTGCGGCAATCCCGGCAGACCTTCTCGAATCGGAATTGTTTGGCTATGAAGAAGGATCGTTCACAGGAGCTAAAAAGGGCGGCAAGTCCGGTAAGTTCGAAGCAGCAGACGGCGGGACGATTTTTCTCGATGAAATAGGGGAACTCCCGCTTCATATGCAGGTGAAGCTGTTGCGTGTGCTGCAGGAGAAGGAAATTGAGCGTGTGGGCTCTACTTCAAGCATCCCGATCGATGTCCGGGTGATTGCAGCGACCAATCGGAAACTCGAAGAAATGGTGGAGCATGGGGAATTCCGTCTGGACTTATATTATCGGTTAAAGGTAATGCAGATACAGGTTCCGTCCTTAAGAGAAAGGTCAGAAGATATTGAAATCCTGATGCATCATTTTATTGAAAAATACCAAAATATCATGAAAAAGCGGGTAAGCGGGATGCATGATACAGCTTTACGGCTGCTGCGCCTCTATTCCTGGCCAGGCAATATTCGTGAGCTGGAAAATATCATTGAGAGGGCGATGAATATCGTTAATGAGGGAGAGATGATTTCCGCCGGACACTTGCCGTCTGAAATAACAGGAGCATCGAAAACATCCGGTACGCTGAGGACGCTGGCAGAGATCATGGAGGAAACAGAGAGGAACACACTGTTGGAGTCTCTGGAAATGGCATCCGGAAATAAATCGGAAGCAGCCAAGCGGCTGGGGATCAGCCGGACTACCCTTTATGAGAAAATGAATAAATATGGTTTGTGACTGAGAGTAAGCAGGCGGATGAGGTGTCCGCTTGTTTTTTTATGTGTAAAAAAAGGGTTCTGCCCAAAAGGGATGGAAGTAAAATAGACGGGTAGAAACTGAATTTTTTTCTTCATTGTTAGGAAAACCGTACACAAGAAAACCAAAATGGATAGAGGTGTAAGGATAACCGTACATCTTTTTACCTCTTCCAGAAAGACTGTCAGCTAATCCGCACAATTTGAATAACCGCAAGTGAACCTAAGAACGGAAATGAGGATATCTGCAAGGATTTAGAAGATCAAAATAGTTGGCACAGGTTTTGCATATATAATTAGGGAATGGTTTTACCTGTTCATCTAATAGATTTTCAACATGGAAAAGGGGGAACAGCGATACAGGTTTTGATAGATTTGTAAGCGCTGTCAGGTTAACGTGCAGCCGGACTTGGGGAAGGAAGGCTGGGCGGAAGAGAAAGGTTCAGAGAAATCAAGATATGGGGGTATTTTGTTTTTCTGAACTTTAGAGATAAGGGGTTCATGAGAAAAGGGGGAATTCGAGTGGTGATTCAGATTTTAGCCATTGTTGTGGCGCTTGGACTTTTAATTTTTTTAGCTTACCGGGGCTATCCGGTTATTATCATCGCACCGATTGTGACACTGCTGGCGGTCATTTTATCAGGGGGACTGCTGCTGCCTAGCTATACAGAGACTTATATGACGAACGCAGCAAACTATGTAAAATCGTTCTTCCCGATCTTTCTGCTCGGGGCTGTATTCGGGAAAGTCATGGAAATGAGCGGAGCGGCTGCATCCATTGCTAGGACGATTGTCGGGTCTCTGGGTTCGAAGCGGGCGATTCTTTCCGTCGTTCTGGCTTGTTCGGCGCTGACATATGGCGGTGTTTCCTTGTTTGTTGTAGCATTTGCGGTTTATCCATTTGCTGCGGCTATATTTAAAAAAGCTGATATTCCAAAACGTTTGCTTCCAGGCACGATTGCGTTAGGTGCATTCACGTATACAATGGATGCTTTGCCTGGCACGCCGCAAATTCAAAATATCATTCCGACGAATTATTTCGGAACGGATACGTATGCTGCTCCATTAATCGGAATCATTGGAGCAATCATTGTCTTCACTGGAGGGATGATTTGGCTAGAACGCCGGAGAAAGCAGGCGGCGGCAAAAGGGGAAGGGTACGGAGAAGGACATATCAATGAACCTGAAACAGGAAGTGAAGAGGATCTGCCAAAATTTTGGCTTTCTCTTGTCCCGTTAATCTTGGTAGTCGCCTGTAATTTCATTTTCAGCCGCAGTGCCATTTCGGTAAAAAGCTGGTATGACGGCGCAGTTTTAAAGGATACATTCAATATTGCAGATGTAAGTACGGTAACGTCTTCCTGGGCATTGATCGTTGCTTTGGCGATTGGGATTATCGCTGCTATGCTGCTGAATGTGAAACGGACCAAACTAAAGCTGGCATCTGGTTTGACAGCTGCTGCCATGGGATCGCTGCTTGCGATTTTTAATACTGCGTCCGAAGTTGGATTCGGAAATGTGGTCAAAACATTGCCGGGCTTCTCTGCCATCCAGGACTGGGTTTTCAATGCAAGCAGCAATCCGCTCGTTTCGGAAGCTGTTGCTGTAAATGTTTTATCAGGAGTCACAGGTTCGGCATCAGGGGGTCTGTCCATCGCGCTGGAAGTCATGGGCAGCCAGTATTTGCAGCTGGCCCATAATCTTGGGATCAGTCCTGAAATGCTGCATCGGATTGCCTCCATGGCGTCAGGCGGAATGGATACACTTCCGCATAATGGAGCCGTCATTACGCTGCTTGCAATTACCGGGCTGACACACCGCCAGTCCTATAAAGACATTTTCATTCTTACGATTTTAAAAACGCTGACAGTCTTCATTATCGCGTTTGGCGCTTCACTGTTTATCTAAATCCATCATTTTGGTCCATTGTTATCCATGCGAGATGTTTAGGGCGACATCCTGAAGTGAGGTATAAATTTCAGTATTTAAATAGAATAGGAGATGAGCAAATGGGAAAAACAGTATCATCTTTGGAGCAGGCGATTGAGCAGATTAAGGACGGAGCTACTATTGTTGTCGGGGGATTCGGACTCAGCGGAATTCCAGAAAATCTGATTATCGCGCTGCGTGATAAAGGCGTGAAGGATTTGACAATCGTCAGTAACAACTGCGGCATAGACGACTGGGGTCTGGGCCTGCTGCTGGAGAACAAACAAATTAAGAAAATGATCGCTTCGTATGTAGGAGAAAACAAACGATTTGAACAGCAGTTTTTAAGCGGAGAGCTGGAGGTCGAACTGGTCCCTCAAGGAACACTGGCCGAGCGGCTCAGAGCCGGCGGCGCTGGGATTCCTGCCTTTTATACAGCAACAGGAGTCGGCACTGAAGTAGCGGAAGGAAAAGAACATAAAGACTTTGACGGAAAAACATACATCATGGAGAGGGGAATTATCGGGGATTTTGCTTTTGTGAAGGCCTGGAAAGCGGATTCTTTTGGCAATTTGGTTTATCGGAAAACCGCCAGAAACTTCAATCCGATTGCTGCTGCGGCAGGAAAAGTGACCATTGCGGAAGCAGAAGTGCTTGTGAACATCGGAGATTTGGATCCAGATGAAATTCACACTCCGGGTGTATATGTGCAGAAGGTGTTTGAAGGGAAAGGGTATCAAAAAAGAATAGAAAAACTAACGACATCCACTACCTGAAGGAGGAGTTAAGAATGGGCAGACAGCAAATTTTAGAACGGGCTGTAAAGGAAATCCAGGATGGAATGTGTGTGAATTTGGGAATTGGCATGCCAACACTTATTGCGAACATGATTCCGGCCAACTTTGATGTCATGCTTCAGTCGGAAAATGGATTGCTTGGGATTGGGGCTTATCCGGATCCGGATGAAGTCGATCCTGACTTGATAAATGCAGGTAAAGAGACCGTGACGGCAAAACCGGGAGCTTCTTTCTTTGACAGTGCGGAATCCTTCGCAATGATTCGCGGCGGCCATATTGATCTCGCTATTTTGGGCGGAATGGAAGTGTCGGAAACAGGGGATTTAGCCAACTGGATGATCCCCGGGAAAATGGTCAAGGGTATGGGAGGAGCAATGGATCTCGTTCAAGGTGCCAAGCGGATTGTTGTCATTATGGACCATGTAAATAAGCATGGCGAATCGAAAGTGAAAAAAAACTGTACACTGCCGCTGACTGGAAAACAAGTGGTGGATATTCTTATAACCGATCTGGCTGTGTTTCAATATACGAAAGCTGGTATGGAATTAATCGAATTACAGCCAGGAGTTACTGTAGAAGAAGTAAAACAAAAAACGGAAGCAAACTTCCTTGTAAACGCAAATTTAAATATTAACAGTTAATACTAAATCCCGGACTATTTAGCAGTCCGGGATTTTCTGATTTTTTTAGTTATGAATTCCGTTACAAAGAAAAGAGCCAATCCTGAATTAAGAATAAATAAAGAACTTAAAGGAAAATCCTTTTCAACAAAATCAAAAAGGGTATGTATGAAAAGAACTGCTCCCCAAAAAACAAAAGCTGCAAAATAACCTAAATGGACGGCAATTGGATCATGATTTTTATCTTCTTTAAAGAACATGTCATTCCTCCTAAAACAAGCTATTCACTTACTTAAATTTACCTTTACTATAAAAAAATGTCTAATGGTCCGGAGGCAAAAGTTTATCAGAATTTCATCATTTTAGACCATTTGAAGGAATGGATAAAATCGGTATTAATGATAAAATAAGGACATAAATCTATTGAGGGATAATCGGTGTCAACGAATTTCGAGTGACTTTCATTTTCTGCTGTTTTTGCATGGAGTGAGTTCTGAAACATCATCTATTATCTGCCAAATTTTAATTAGAAATGAGTGAACAGTGCTTGAACACATTTGAAAATAGCCATAAAGAGAATTGGCTGCGGAATATCATTCTCTTTTTAAGCAGCCAGACCATCTCCCTTTTCGGATCTTCTCTAGTTCAATATGCGATGATGTGGCATATCACCTTAACGACGGAATCTGGCATGATGATGACGCTGTATATTATTTGCGGCTTTATCCCAACCTTTATTTTGTCTCCTGTGGCCGGTGTGTGGGCCGACCGCTACAGCAGAAAAATGCTGATCATGATATCGGATGGGATGATTGCGCTGGCTACATTGATTCTGGCGATCCTCTTTTTCATGGGTTTCGATTCCATTTGGCTTCTCTTTGTCATGGCGGCAATCCGCGCTTTTGGAACGGGTGTGCAAACACCGGCTGTCGGAGCGATTTTGCCGCAAATTGTTCCAAAGGATAAACTGACCAAAGTGAATGGAATCAATGGGAGCATCCAGGCGATTATCATGTTCGTCTCTCCTATTGTCAGTGCAGCTCTGCTTGCGATGGCCTCGCTTGAAATAATTTTCTTTATTGATGTGATTACGGCAGCGATTGCGATTTTCACTTTGCTTGCCTTTTTGAAAATCCCAGTGCATGAGAAGGCAAAGGGAGAGCAATCTGCCAGTTATTTTAGCGATTTTAAACAAGGTCTGCGCTATGTGAATCATCATGCCTTTCTAAAGAAATTTTTCCTTTTCTTTGCGATCTTTTTTGTGCTGATGGCTCCGGCTGCGTTCTTGACGCCGCTGCAGGTAACCCGGAATTTCGGCGGCGATGTCTGGAGGCTTACTGTGATCGAAATTGCCTTTTCTGTAGGTATGATGGCAGGCGGCGGTATAATTGCTTCCTGGGGCGGTTTTTCAAATAAAGTAAAAACAATGGCCTTGGCCAGTATGATTATGGGAGTCTGTACCCTTGCGCTCGGACTTGTGCCTGCCTTTTGGGTTTATTTAGCCTTCATGGCCTTTTTCGGGGTGGCTATGCCTATTTTCAATACGCCGACGACTGTATTATTGCAGGAAAAAGTAGACGAATCCTATTTAGGCAGAGTCTTTGGCGTGATGGGAATGATTTCGACTTCAATGATGCCGGTTGGCATGCTGATATTTGGTCCGGCTGCTGATTTTATCCCGATTGAATGGCTTTTGATCGGAACCGGCATTTTGATGATTCTATTGACCGTTTTCTTAGCAAGGGACCATGCACTGATCGAAGCTGGTAAACCTGCTTTGAATGAATCATAAACATATTGAAAGATCCCTGTCTGGAAGCCAGGGATCTTTTGCTTTAGTTTTTTTATGTCATGTGTCATTGTGAATTTTTGTCCTCTTATAAAGAAGAATGACTGAATCATGCATACCTCGTAAAGATGTTGGGGTATATAAATAGTAATCTGATTTAGGAGGTCGAGTATGAAAGGCGTAACGTATCAAGGAATGAAGGATATTCAAGTTAAAGAGGTGCCTGATGCTAAGCTTCAGGAAAAAGATGATATCATCGTAAGAATTACTTCAACTGCGATTTGCGGATCGGATTTGCATATTTACCAAGGGGCGCTGCCGGCAAGCAAGGACTATGTCATCGGTCACGAGCCGATGGGAATTGTAGAAGAGGTCGGCCCTGAGGTAACGAAGGTGAAAAAAGGTGATCGGGTCGTTATTCCTTTTAATATTTCCTGCGGTGAATGTTTCTATTGCCAGCATGACATGGAGAGCCAGTGCGATAACTCAAATCGAAATGAAGCCCTTGATACGGGCGGTTATTTTGGCTTTACTGAACGGTACGGAAATTATCCAGGGGGACAGGCTGAATATTTGAGGGTTCCATATGGAAACTTTATGCCGTTTGTGATTCCGGAATCAGCAGAGGTGGAGGACGAAGCCGTTCTTTTCATGTCTGATGTACTGCCGACTGCCTATTGGAGCGTGGAAAACGCCGGCGTTAAAAAGGGAGATACGGTCGTTGTGCTTGGCTCAGGACCGATTGGACTGATGGCACAGAAGTTTGCCTGGATGAAAGGGGCAAAGCGGGTCATTGCCGTTGATAATCTTCCTTACAGGATGGAACGGGCGAAGAAAATGAACCAGGTCGAATTAATCAATTTTGATGAGCATCACGATACAGGCGGGTATATCAGAGAAATTACCGGCGGCGGAGCAGACGTTGTTATCGATTGCGTCGGAATGGACGGCAAGAAGTCGGTAGCGGAAAATATTCAGCAAAAGCTGAAGCTGCAGGGCGGTACATTGAGTGCTGTTGAAATCGGCCTGAATGCAGTCCGTAAATTCGGAACCATCCAATTAACAGGTGTTTATGGTTCAAAATATAACATGTTCCCGCTCGGCAATTTATTTGAACGAAACATTAATGTGAAAATGGGACAGGCCCCTGTTATTCATTATATGCCGAAATTATTCGAGATGATCACTTCAGGTGAAATCGACCCTACAGAGATTGTGTCTCATAAAATGAGATTGGATCAGGCAGCCATGGCTTATCAGCTATTCAATGATCATGAAGATGAGTGCGTAAAGGTCGTCTTAAAACCATAAATAAGCATAATAAAAAAAGCTGGCGGAGAAATTCTATTCTCCGCCTCTTTTGCGGAATGAATCTGGTCTATGCAGTTTCTGGAGTAAGAAGATTTCGGCAAATTATTATATAATAGACAAGGAGATTAGGAGGGGTATACATATGGTATTTCAAACAGAAGAAGAAGCCGTGCAGGGAATAAAAGAGCGTTATCAGCCAGTTAAATATGACTTGACGGTTGCGATAGTAGATAAAAGGTTTGAAGAAGTGAAGGCAGAAGCGGAAATTAGGGTCGTACCGGTCCCGGCCAAAGGAATTCTTGAAATTCTTATCGAAGAATTGGAGTCTGACCATATTTATGCACCGGATAATGGAAGCATTTATGACAGCTTTGGCATTGACGAAAGCATTCAAATCTATGATGAGGTGCTGGAAACAATTCCGCTGGCACAGATGGTTGGAAATGATGCCGCTTTGACTAACATGGATGGACGCCTTTCTGAGGAATCCCTAAAGGGACATTTGGAAAAGGCACTGAATGCATATAGATTTACCGATATGAGCGGTAAATACCGATTTAATAAAAGATGCTCCATTAAAGAAATGAAAGCAAAGGATTGAGAACAACTGATAGCAGAAGGACGAACACCACTCAATTCCGCAGGCTTCCTCTGTGCCTTAAGGAAGCATCAATGATTAATCTATAGAGGATAAGAAAAAATCTAATTTCTCCTAGAGAAGTTAGATTTTTTTATGCCCTGTACATGGAAGCAGGGAGTGATTCTTCAGAAGCTTGTGACACTGTCAAATGGTACAGATTTTCCATTAATGTGAACCAGAATGTTTTTGTGCTCTGGGCCTGCTGTTAATTTATACACATGCTGTTTCATGTTTTCCTGAAGCTCTGATTCATCTAATTTGAGGATGAGTGTTTCCCTTTGTGTTTCAATGTCTGCTGCAACCATTCCTTTTGAATGGAAATTAATATAAGAGCTATTACTGCCATCAGTGAGTAGCTGAAGTGTTAGGTTTGGATTCATCTTATTTTGGATGTCGGAAAGAATGGTCTCTATTTCGCTGAGACTTAAAGCGGAAGAACTGCAGGACGCCAAAATGAAAAGCGTCAACAACAGAGGGGTCAGTCTTTTTTTCACTGTTTCTTCCTCTTCTCTTTATGAATGAATGGCGGAGATTTTTTACGGGTAAATGGCTGAGGCTGTCTTTCTTTAACTATACTGCCTTATTAGTTGGAAAGATACATCTGGTTTATGAAGATGCAAACCGGCCGTGAATAAAGCCTTTGCCTGCTTGGATGTGAGTGGTCGGTGATTGAACTGGTTTACAGGAAAATCTATTTTTCGCTATTTTTCTCTGCCATTCTGGTTTATTATTAGAATAGTTAGAAAAGAATTGCAGGGGAGAGAAGGACAGCCATGATTAAAGCAGTGTTTTTTGATTTGGACGATACACTCCTATGGGATCAGAAAAGTGTTCAGGCTGCTTTTGAAGCAACGTGCAAAGCAGCAGCTGAGAAATATGACATTGATCCGCAAAAGCTGGAGGAAGCAGTTAGAAAAGAAGCAAGGGAGCTGTATGCTTCTTATGAAACCTATCCTTTTACACAAATGATAGGGATTAATCCTTTTGAAGGGCTTTGGGGAAATTTCCTGGATGACCATGATGATTTCCGAAAGATGGCGGGCATTGTTCCGGCCTATCGGAAAGATGCGTGGACAAGAGGGCTGAAAGCAATCGGAATCGATGATGAGAGACTTGGTGCGGAGCTGGCTGAGCGTTTTCCTGAGGAAAGAAGGAAGAGCCCGTTCATCTATGAGGAATCCTTTAAGGTATTAGATGAACTGAAAGGGAAATATAAACTGCTTTTATTGACAAATGGTTCCCCGGATTTACAAAATACGAAGCTTGAGATTACACCTGAGTTGGTTCCTTATTTCGATCATATTGTCATTTCAGGAGCTTTTGGACGGGGGAAACCGGACCCGGCCATATTCCATCATGCCTTGGAACGGATGGAGGTCCGTGCGGATGAAGCGATCATGGTAGGCGATAATCTAATGACTGATATACTGGGTGCTTCCAGGGCAGGCATTCCTTCAGTATGGCTGAATCGCCATGATAAAGAAAGAAATGAAGTCATTCCAGATTACGAAATCACTCATCTGGAAGAGCTTTATCCTATTCTTGAAAAATTAAAGTAAGCAGACGGCCGTACTTCGGGAGTTGGGGTGCGGCGGCTGAAGGTTTATACATGATTAGGCGAATTCCGAAAGGGTGACACAGGATGTCGAATGTTGCGAAATTCAAGGCTTTTTTACAGAGAGAAAAAATTGGCATGTCTGAGAAGAAGGATGAAGACGGAACAACATTTTTTCGTGCGGAACAAAAATTGAAGGATGGCTGGAAAGTACTGTTGGTCATTGCTTTCAATCCGGATGAATCAGTTGCGGATCTGTTTTGTTTCAATGTCGCAGAAATGAAAAATCCGGATAAACAAGCAGATGTCCATCACTTGCTAAATGAGTTTAATATTCAATTCCGTTATTCGAAGTGCTATGAAGAAAATGGAATCATCTCGCTGCGTTACTCGTATTCGCTGGAAGGAGAATTTCTGCCTGATCTCGCATTCAGAAAACTGATTATGCTTCTTGAAACGGCAAACGAAATCTACCCCCGGTTGATGGATACTATCTGGTCATAAAAAAGTTCTCTTTTTGAGAGCTTTTTTATCATCATTCCTCCGGGTCTGAATATAATAGGATAACGAAAAAAGGCAAGCTCCTCTAAAGGAAAAAACGGATGAAATACGTATTTAAAGAAAAAATTAAAAATATGTAAAAAAACTATTGCATAGTTAGCGAAATTCCCCTATAATTAATTTTGTTGATTCGATGATTCGACAGCGTTCTACAGCATATGCGGGTGTAGTTTAGTGGTAAAACCTCAGCCTTCCAAGCTGATGATGAGGGTTCGATTCCCTTCACCCGCTCCATACATACGTTCATAACGCAGAATTTCGTTACCACGAGAACGAAGTTTTGCGTTTTTTAATTTTTTTATTAGCGAGCAGAAGAACTAATAGCATCCCATAATTTGCAGTCCATTTCGAATAGGAAATGGACTGTTTTTGTATGTTCTAGAATCAATATGCCGCTCAGCTTTTTGCTTAGAATGATATAATACGTTTTAATCGTTTACTTATTAGCTTGTTAGGAGGGAGAAGCGATGAATGAAGCTTCACAGCGATATTGGGATGAATTTTGGGCGTCACAGGGCAAAGTAAAACCAAAAAAAGTTAGTGCCTGGCAATTTGGAGCTGAACCAGATGAATTGGCTCAATTGGTCATAAACGGTGTGAAAACCGCCACTTGTTCAGGGCTGGTATTTTATGAAATTGAACAGGAACCGCTGCCTGCTGTGGATGATTATAGCGTGATCTTAACTGGCAGTAATGAGCCGGCCGCTATTATTAAAACAGCAGAGGTAACAATCATGCCGATGAATGAGGTTCCAGAGGAATTTGCAGCGGCGGAAGGCGAAGGGGACAGAACCTATCAATATTGGAAAGAAGTTCATGAGGAATTTTTTTCCAAAGTGTTAAGGGAGGCAGGGCTGGAATTTTCAGAAGGTATGATGCTGGTATGCGAACGCTTTGAATTAGTTGATGTAAAAAGCAAGTGATGAAGCAGGTGCTGTCATGATAAAAAGCATGAATGATGTAGAGGGATTAAAAGAAATGTTTGTACATGTGGAAAAAGAAAATAAAATCGGCAAAGCGTTTTACAAGGCGAAAGGATTCAAAACGGTCTCGGAATTTGAAGAAGATTTTGATGGCCATATCCTTCAGACTGTGAGAATGGTATTGAAAGTGTAAAGTTCGTTTAGACAATACAGAAAAATATTAATCTATATCCAAAAATAAAGAGGTTCAAATCCTTTGTGATTTGAACCTCTCAGATTGTCGACAAAAGGCCTTCAGAATGGTCTCATTCTGAAGGCCTTTTGTCTTTTTGAGATTTTCTTAGGTATTTTATGGTCTGATTTTAAGCAAAATGCTCTTCGAGTATTCTATTTTAGACCATAGCCGAAGCTTGCCATGTCCAATTGGCAAGCTTCTTTAAATTCATAGCAGCAAAAGTAAGCATCGCCTGCATGGACAATTTTTTAATCCCTCGAAGGGTTGTCCATCGCATACCATGCTTTTCTTTCGCATCCGCAAAGACACGTTCAATCGTTTCTTTGCGTCTTGCATATATTTGTTTGATATCGTTTTGATGACGAAGATGATCTGCTTCCTCCACATACTGCGCCCAAATATGACGTTCAATCATTTTTCTGTGCTCCTTACTATTTGTACATTGAGCGAGTAAAGGACAATTGGCACATTGAACTGGGTTCGACTTGTATTGGCGTTTGCCTTCTTTGGTGGTAGTTGAATATTTTAGAACCTGTCCTTCCGGACATAGGTAGCAATCATAGTACTCGTCATATACATAATCGTGCTTGCGTAAAAACCCATCTTTCGTTTTGGGTCTTGTATAAGGAAGTACTGGTTGAATCTCATGTTCAAATAAGAATTTAGTAATCGCAGGAGTTTTATAAGCAGCATCGGCAGCAACAGCAAGTGGCTTCTTCACTTTTTCCATAACCTTTTCAACAAGTGGCTGAAGCATATGATTATCATGAACATTTCCAGGTGTCACAACAGCCCCAAGTATAAACCCATACCGGTCCGCAGCCGCATGGAATGAATAAGCAAACTGTTTCGTTCTTTCGTCTTTTACATAATAGCCACTTTCAGGATCTGTTGTACTCTCTTTAATCTCCTTAACTTCTTCTTTTTCAAATTTATCTGGTGGGAATGGTTTCTTCCCATGATCAACTCGATCCTGATTCAATTCTTCTTGAAGTTTAGCTTCATATGCCCGAGTCTCTTTACGAACTATCTTCTTTTCGAATTTACGTTTATTCGCACTTGCTTTAACATGTGTTGAATCGATGAAGACATGGTCAGCACTTAGTAGTCCTTTATCTGCAATTTCTTTAAGAATTCGATAGAAAATCTGTTCGAAGATATCCGTATCTTGGAAACGACGTTCATAATTTTTACCGAAGGTAGAAAAGTGCGGTACTTCTGAATGAAATCCAAACCCTAAAAACCAACGATACGCCATATTTGTTTCAATTTCTCTTATTGTTTGACGCATTGAACGAATTCCAAATACATATTGAACAAATGTCATTTTAATTAATACGACTGGATCAACACTAGGTCGACCAAGTGTTGAATACAGTGATTCAACTAGTGGATAGATGAAAGAAAAATCAATCGCTGATTCAAGCTTTCTGACCAAGTGATCCTGTGGTACAAGTTGCTCTATTGTAATCATTTCCATTTGATCACGTTCACTTATTTGATTTTTTGTCATCATATCCATTCACCTCAGACATTTATTTAGAAAGGAGTTGATTGTAGTGCAGGCGGCGACTCCTGCGGGAAAAGCGTGAAGGCCGATACCCCGCAGGAGCAAAGCGACGAGGAGGATTGGGCCACGCCCGCGGAAAGCGTCCGCCGAAACGAAAATCAACTAACACTATTTCAAAAACTATTACTATTATTTTAAAAGAAAAAAGACTGTAGGCAAACTCGAATTTCGAGTTTGTCT
Organism: Bacillus massiliglaciei; assembly: GCF_900098925.1. Taxonomy (GTDB): domain Bacteria; phylum Bacillota; class Bacilli; order Bacillales; family DSM-1321; genus Peribacillus; species Peribacillus massiliglaciei. The sequence continues at coordinate 35,315 of NZ_LT622360.1, forward strand.
ACAGTCTGAGAGGTTCAAATCCTTTGTGATTTGAACCTCTTATCATTAATTCATTTTATATTTTTCAAGGAAACGGTCTACACGGCCGCCTTTTTCAGCAAATTTCTGTTTTCCTGTGTAAAAAGGATGGGTATCAGAGCTCACTTCTACTTTAATGAGCGGATAGGTGCTGCCGTCTTCCCATTCAATGGTTTCAGACGTCTTCTTAGTGGATCCTGCAAGGAAGCGATACCCGCTGTTGGTGTCCATGAATACGACTTTACGATAATCTGGATGAATATTTTCTTTCAAAACAATCACCTCTTCAATAGGATACCTTTATATTAAACGTAATCATTACGATTTGCAACTAATATGCTTGTAAAACGTTAAGGAAGAGATGCCCTTTGCCGGACTGAATGGAACATATCAGTCCGGCAAAGGTTTCTTTAGTCAGCGGATAAAATGGTATATGAACCTTCTCCGCCGTGAACTTGAATAAACATCTCCATCAAAGACTTCGTCATCTTGCCTGCTTCCTCTGCAGAAGAGGATGGCTGAAGGTAGATAATCTGAATCGCATCCTTCGTCTCTTCTGTCACCTTTGTCCGTTCAGAATCCACAAAGGGGCTTCCGAATGGGCCGGTGGTATCTGCGGATATAATCATGTTTTCCAGGTTATTGATTCTTCCGTTTAAGCCTGAATATTCCTCATCTTTTTCACCGATTTTCAGTGTGAGAGGTCCATTAAGCTTGTTTATATCGTAAATCCCGATGGGCACTTCATACAGCAGGGAGAAAAAGTTAGAAAGGTCAATAGCCGAATGGATGGGCGTTATGTAATTTTGCTTTTTAACCCTGCGGAATAGGGCTTCAGATGATGGTCTGTAGCGGGACGGGTCGGTTCCGGCCATTTTAAAAATATTCCGCCACTCGCGAATCCCGGTGAAATCGCTGATCGGCTTTTCCTGAAGATCAAAGAAAAGTGCTTCCTGAAACAGCTGAAGCCTTCCTTTCACCATTTGCGGTGATGGACCGACTTCAATATGGTTATATGTAATGATTCCTGCTTTAAAGGCGGGAACAGCATTTCGTAAGTTTTCTGATAACGAGATTTCCAAGCGTTTCACCTCCAAAAATGTTTGAAAATAGTTTATCATAGATAGCAATGGTTTGAAATGCAGAACAGCTTCTGCCAGAAATGATGCAGGAAGAAGGTGAATACATTGGACATACATGCATTGAAGCAAGAAGTGATTTTATATAGTAAGAAAATTGGGATTGATAAAATCGGGTTTGCCGAAGCAACGCCCTTTGATGAATTGCGAAACAGGCTGATCAGGCAGCAGGAACTTGGCTATCAGTCGGGTTTTGAAGAGCCGGATATCGAAAAAAGAGTCCGGCCTGAATTGATTTTTGAAAAACCAAGATCGATTATTTCAATTGCGCTTGCCTATCCGGCCAAGATGAAAAACGCGCCCCAAAGCAAAAGAGGAGAACGTCGGGGGATTTTTGCGAGAGCATCCTGGGGAACGGATTACCATACAGTGCTCCGCAATAAGCTGACACTGCTTGAAGCATTCATTAAGGAAAAGGCGCCGGAAGCTTTGATGAAATCGATGGTGGATACAGGAGAATTATCTGATCGGGCAGTGGCCGAACGGGCCGGGATCGGCTGGAGCGGAAAGAATTCGCTGATTATCACACCGGAATTCGGTTCCTATGTGTATTTGGGGGATATGATCACGAATCTTCCGTTTGAGCCTGATGCTCCGATCGAAGACCAGTGCGGTTCATGCAATAAATGTGTGGATGGCTGTCCGACGGGTGCGCTCGTACAGGGGGGGCAGCTTAATTCCCAGCGCTGTATTGCTTTTTTGACGCAGACAAAGGGATTTTTGCCGGATGAATTCCGCAGTAAAATCGGAAACCGAATCTATGGCTGCGACACATGCCAAACGATTTGCCCGAAAAACAAAGGCATCGATTTTCACCTGCATGAGGAGATGGAGCCTGATCCGGAAATCGCCAAGCCGCTCTTGAAGCCGCTGCTGACGATTTCTAATCGGGAGTTCAAGGAGAAATACGGCCGTGTTTCTGGATCGTGGAGAGGAAAGAAACCGATTCAGCGCAATGCGATTCTTGCCCTCGCCCATTTCAAAGATGAGACGGCCCTGCCGGAACTGATCCAGGTAATGAAAGAGGATCCAAGACCCGTGATCAGAGGAACGGCAGCTTGGGCTGTCGGAAAAATCGGCCGGGAATCGGCAGCGAATACTCTGAAAGAAGCGATGAAACAGGAAACGGAAGAAGAAGTGTTAGAAGAAATGAGAAAAGGACTTGCCTTTACTCAAGTAAGCAATGAACTCAGCTGAATCAATCAGCTGAGTTTTTTTGTGCCGTTGCACAAGTCCCTTGTCATATATATAACCATAAAGCCGCAGGTGAAAGGGGATTTGGAATGAAGAAAAAGCTGCAGGCTGTTCTGCAGGAAAGGGTGGACAGCTGTTTTTCCAGCCGCACAGTCAGTGAAGATGATAAGGTAAAAAGGAAGAAGCTTCTCCTGCACAACAGGCAGGCTGAACTCTTGAGAATACAGGCAGCCGGCAAGGTATATGAAAAGAAAGAGATCGGGGAGAGGACATTCATCCGCTATCAGGTGCACGTGCAATATTTTTTTCAGCAAGGTCAGGAATTTTTTATTGAAGAGGAAGCGGAGGAGCGCGAAGCCATTTTCTTGAATGGCAAACTGATCAGTGATGCAGAATTAGAGGCTGTACCGAATGAAGAAAGCATACCCGATACTTATCTGTCTCCAGTTAGACTGAAATATGAATACGATCGTATGAAGGCTGTCCAATATGCTGAACGCTGGTGGAATGATTTTAATCCGGCCTATCACAAATTCGAGGATGACTGTACCAATTTTATTTCGCAGTCTCTTCATGCAGGAGGGATTCCGATGTGGGGCTCTCCTAATCGCTCAAAAGGATGGTGGATGTCAGGGGAAAGCTGGAGCTACAGCTGGACAACGGCCCATGGACTGTATCGCCTGCTGGCCTCGAACAGCGGAATCCGGACACAGGAAGTGCAATCGGCGGGGGAATTGATGCTTGGAGATATTATTTGTATCGATTTTGAAGGAGACGGCCGTTTTGATCATTCCTTGATCGTCACGGCAAAGGATGCGAACGGGATGCCGCTCGTCAACGCCCACACAACGAACAGCAGGCACCGCTACTGGACCTATGAAGATTCGTCGCGCTACAGTGAAAATATTGTCTATCGGTTCTTCAGGATTCTGGATGGAAGCTGATTCGTAATGCTGAGAGGAGAAATGGTATAATAGGAGGGAAGTTTAAACCAGAGGTGAAAGTACATTGGCTATTCATGTAGTATTATATCAGCCGCAGATTCCATCCAATACCGGAAATATTGCAAGGACCTGCGCGGGAACCGATACATCCCTGCACTTAATTCGTCCGTTAGGTTTTTCAACCGATGATAAAATGTTAAAGCGGGCGGGCTTAGACTATTGGGAGCATGTAAACATCACGTATTATGATTCCATTGAAGAATTTTTTGAAAAGAATAAAGAGGGCGAGATATACTATGTAACCAAGTTCGGAAAGCAGGCTTATTCTGATGCCGACTTCCGTGACAAGGATAAGGACATTTATTTTATGTTTGGCAGGGAGACAACTGGACTTCCTCCTGAGATTCTCGAGCAGAATCAGGAGTGGTGCCTGCGGATGCCGATGACAGATAAAATCCGCTCTTTGAATTTATCGAATACGGCTGCCATTCTAATTTATGAAGCATTAAGACAGCAGGATTTCAGAAATTTAGATATGATACAAAAAGGATGATTTTTTTCATCCTTTTTGACCATATTGCCAAAGGAGTGAAAGTATGAACCAGGTCATCGAGAAAATATTGGACCACCGTTCAATCCGTTCATTTGAAGACAAGCTGCTGAGCGGGGAACAAATCCGTACCATTGTAGAATGTGCACAGGCTGCCGCTACGTCCAGCTATATTCAGGCGTATTCCATCATCGGTGTAACCGATAAAGAGAAAAAAGCAAAGCTTGCAGAATTGGCCGGACCGCAGTCCTATGTAGAAAATAACGGACATCTGTTCATTTTCTGTGCCGATTTGCACCGCTTGGAAGTTTCGGGTGAGATGGAAGAGAAGAATGTTACAGAATCCATTGAAAGCACGGAAAAATTTATGGTTGCCTGTATTGATGCTGCGCTTGCTGCCCAAAACGCTGCCCTTGCTGCAGAATCAATGGATCTTGGTATCTGCTACATAGGCGGAATCCGCAATAATCTGGAGGAAGTTTCTAAAATTTTGAATATCCCAAGCAGGGTCGTACCATTGTTCGCTTTGGTTGTCGGGTATCCGAAAAACAGATCTTCGAAAAAGCCCAGACTTCCACTGGAAAATGTCTATCACGAAAATGGCTATCAAACCGATGATGACTTATTTAAAAAGCAGCTGGAAGAATATAATGAAACTATTTCAGCGTATTATAACGAGCGGACAAAAGGGAAACGGAAGGACCGCTGGACCGAACAGATGGTAGGCATGCTCAGTCAGAAAAGCCGTCTATATATGAAGGATTATGTAGAAGGTCAAGGATTGAAAAAAAGATAAATATAGAAAAAAGAAAGGGCGCTTCCGGTTTGGGAGCGCCTTTTGCTTTACTTTTTAACCCCTGGCTTGTCTTCATATCCTGCGGTAAAGATGGCTGTTATAAACGTGATGGCAACTGCGATAATGATAATGGTGCCTGACCCCATAAAAAACACCCTCCTTAAGGAATTTCTTTTTAATATGTAAAGTATACCCTAATTACTGGAAAGTGTGAACGCGAAACAATGAAACAATTTTCTGAGAGAAATTAAAAAAAGGCTTTCATCAAAATGGCTTGAGGTATGCCGCCAACAGTCCCGTTTGCTAGTTAAAGCATCTGTAAAAATACAAGCTCTTTTGATTCTGGACACATGTTTGTCAGACTTGCTGCATAAGTTTAAGTATTCTCTGAAAGTCACAGGGGGAGGACCTTAAATGAATATACTAAAGAAGATCGAAAAATTTAGAGAAGATGAACAGAAGCTGTATTGGGAAGGCACTTTTGCAGAGTATTTGGAAATTATAAAAGAAAAACCGCTCGTTGCCCAGTCTGCCCATTCAAGAGTATACAACATGATTAAGGATGCAGGAATCGAAGAGATTAATGGTGAAAAACATTACAACTTTTTCAGTGGACAGCTTTTCGGCCTTGAAGAATCATTAGAAAGGCTGATAGAAGAGTATTTTCACCCTGCTGCCAAACGGCTGGATGTCCGTAAACGGATTTTGCTTTTAATGGGGCCGGTATCAGGCGGGAAATCCACACTCGTCTCTCTTTTAAAAAGAGGTCTTGAAAACTATTCATTAAAGGATTCAGGAGCCATCTATGCCATCAAAGGATGCCCGATGCATGAAGATCCTCTCCATCTGATCCCGCAGCATTTGCGTGACGATTTTTACGACGAATATGGAATAAGGATTGAGGGAAACCTTTCTCCGCTTAATCTCATGAGATTGGAAAAAGAATACGGAAACCGAATTGAAGATGTTATAGTGGAACGGATTTTCCTTTCAGAGGATAAACGTGTCGGAATCGGGACGTTCAGTCCATCTGATCCGAAGTCGCAGGATATTGCGGATTTAACAGGAAGCATTGATTTCTCGACCATTGCCGAATATGGTTCAGAATCAGATCCGCGTGCCTATAGATTTGACGGAGAGCTGAATAAGGCTAACCGGGGAATGATGGAGTTCCAAGAAATGCTAAAATGTGATGAGAAGTTTTTATGGCATTTGCTTTCACTGACACAGGAAGGGAATTTTAAAGCGGGCCGATTTGCTTTAATTTCGGCAGATGAGCTGATTGTCGCTCACACGAATGAAACCGAATATAAATCTTTCATCTCTAATAAAAAGAACGAAGCGCTTCATTCACGGATTATCGTCATGCCGATTCCTTACAACTTGAAGGTGTCGGAAGAAGAAAAAATTTATGAAAAGATGATCCGTGAGAGTGATGTATCCAATGTTCATATTGCCCCGCATACACTTAAGGTGGCGGCGATGTTCAGTATTCTTACAAGGCTGATGGAACCGAAGAAGGGCGACATTGACTTAGTGAAAAAGATGCGTCTGTATGACGGGGAAAGTGTAGAAGGCTTTAATTCAGCGGATATTAATGAAATGAAGAAAGAGCATCAGGATGAGGGGATGAGCGGTATTGATCCGCGTTATGTTATCAACCGCATCTCATCTACTATCATCAGAAAAGAAAATCCTTCTATCAATGCACTGGATGTGCTTCGTTCGTTAAAAGAAGGACTGGATCAGCATCCGTCGATTACAAGTGAAATGAAAGAAAGATATTTGAACTTCATTTCGCTGGCACGGAAGGAATATGATGCTATTGCCAAGAAAGAAGTCCAAAAGGCATTTGTGTATTCATACGAAGAGTCTGCCAAAACATTGATGGATAATTATCTGGATAATGTGGAAGCGTACTGCAATAAATCAAGGCTCCGTGATCCATTGACCGGTGAGGAAATTTCTCCGGATGAAAAGCTGATGCGCTCGATTGAAGAACAGATCGGCATCTCGGAAAATGCGAAAAAAGCATTCAGAGAGGAAATTCTGATTAGAATCTCGGCATACGCCAGAAAAGGAAAACGGTTTGATTACAATTCGCATGACCGCCTGAGAGAAGCCATCCAGAAAAAGCTGTTTGCTGATCTGAAGGATGTTGTAAAAATCACCACTTCAACGAAAACACCGGATGAAAGACAGCTGAAAAAGATTAATGATGTCATTGCCAGACTGGTGGAAGAGCACGGATACAACTCGACATCAGCCAATGAACTATTAAGATATGTCGGCAGCCTGTTAAATCGATAATACTTAAACCCCCTGCCTATGCAGGGGGTTAGCTGCTGTATGGGCCAAAAAGAAGGAGTACTCTAAAAGATGCAGGAAATCAGGAACGGATAACATTCAGCCCGTATTCTTCAATTACATTAATAATTCTGCCTTGAGACAGAACTGCCTCACTGTAATCAATCTTGACTTCTCCATCATCTACATCTACTATTGCCCGTTGGATCCCTTCTATTTCAAGAAGAATCATTTGCAAGTTCTGAATGGGTCCTTCTGAGGTCGCTTCTTTTACATAAAAAGTCGCCGTTTTCATCTGCAACACTCCTATTCATAACAGTATCAAGTTTCTTAATGCTTCTATATATATACCCCGCCGTCTAAGAAATATGTATGGTTTTGCTGTCGAAACATCTGGGTATATCGAAGGAAGAGGTGATAACATGTTGCATTCAAATGGGAAGAAGGATGAAACACCTGAGAACAGCTCAATGGCCAAAGATCTGAAGGAAATGAAGGATCTGGGCAAACAAATGGAGCATCTTCGGACGAACGAAGAACTGAAAGAATGGAATAAGCGGCCTGGAACGGTCCAGCATGAGGAAACCGAAATAAAAAAGCAGGAATGAAGCCTTTCATGACAGAGAGGCTTTTTTTATGCTGTTTTGTTAAGAACACTCCGCACGTTTCTCTTCCATGCCCCGTATGATTAACCACGGGGCTGCAATGATTTCATACTAAAAGAAACGGCCAATAAGAATTCTGTTTGAAATAGGCAATCTGCGCTTGTCCCCATTCAGCCCATAATCAAAATTTTAGTAAATTATTCGTTGTCCCTGCATAGGATAGAGTAATACTATTCAATTTGACAAGGGTACTAGGCAGAGGCCCGGATTTTTTATTCTCTTTTTAAGGAAAAATCGTGAGGGGCTTCTTTTGGGGCGTGACTTTTCACACTAACATAGCTTATGAAGGAATGATGAAAAAGGTGCAAACAATTTTTAGGGGGGAAGTATATGACGGAAGAGAATAATCATCAATTTGTAGTATCTGAGGAAGATTGGTCCCTCCATCGAAAAGGGTATGATGATCAGCAAAGACACCAGGAAAAAGTGCAGGAGGCCATTAAGAATAACCTTCCTGACCTTATATCGGAAGAGAGCATCATCATGTCAAATGGGCGTGACGTTGTCAAGATCCCGATCCGTTCTCTTGATGAATATAAAATTCGATATAATTATGATAAAAATAAACATGTAGGGCAGGGAGACGGAGAAAGTAAAGTGGGGGATGTCATTGCCCGTGACGGCAGTCCTTCCGATAGCAAAGGGCCGGGAAAAGGACAGGGAGCCGGAGATCAGGCCGGTGAGGATTACTATGAAGCAGAGGTTTCTTTGATGGAGCTGGAGGAAGCCTTATTCAGCCAGCTGGAGCTTCCGAATCTGAAACAAAAAGAACAGGCCGAAAATACGTTAGAGGATATAGTATTTAATGATATCCGCAAAACCGGTCTGATGGGGAATATCGATAAAAAGAAAACGATGATTTCAGCATTTAAACGAAATGCACTTAGCGGAGATCCTGGTTTTCATCCGATTTATAAGGAAGACTTCAAGTTCAAAACATGGAATGAAATTCAGAAACCGGATTCAAAAGCCGTTGTATTGGCCATGATGGATACTTCCGGCTCTATGGGACTGTGGGAAAAATATATGGCGCGCAGCTTCTTTTTCTGGATGAATCGTTTTCTGCGCACGAAATATGAAACGGTTGAAATCGAATTTATCGCACATCATACAGAAGCAAAAGTCGTGCCGGAAGAGGATTTTTTCTCTAAAGGAGAGAGCGGGGGAACCATTTGTTCATCCGTCTATCGAAAAGCACTCGAACTGATTGAATATAAGTACGATCCCGCTAAATACAACATCTATCCATTTCACTTCTCCGACGGGGATAATCTTACCTCCGATAATGCGCGCTGTGTAAAATTGGTAGAAAAATTAATGCAGGTATCGAATATTTTTGGATATGGAGAAGTCAATCAGTACAATCGCCATTCCACCTTAATGACGGCTTATAAGAATATTGATAATGAAAAATTCCGCTATTATATCCTGAAGCAGAAAGCAGATGTATTCCATGCAATGAAAAGCTTTTTTCAAAATGAGGAAACCAAGAAGTACGCATAAACATCTTTTGGCGGGAGATAGACAAAAATAAAAAATCAAATTTCTCATAGAGAGAGATTTGATTTTTTTGTGTGCGCCCGGCATGGGTGCAGTCTATAGGGTGAGAGTCCCGAACCATGAAGGCAGTAGTAATGGTTAGCTTAACGCAAGGGTGTCTGTGGTGACGCAGAATCTGAAGGAAGCGAGCGGCAAACCTCCGGTCTGAGGAACACGAACTTCATATAAGGCTAGGTACCATTGGATGAGTTTGCACAACAAAACGAAGTCCTTACTGCCGAAGGTGGTACAGAGTAAATGAAGCAGATAGATGGAGGGAAAGACTGTACTCTTACCCGGGGAGGTCTGATTGGAACGCCAAGTTCCCTTGGTAACCTATCCAGCGATGGACAGCTGAACAATCAGAAGTCAGCCGAGGTCATAGTACCATTCCAACTCGAGATGGAATGGGAAGGACTGAACTATTAGGAAGAACGAGAACTAGGCATATAATTCCTGTATAGAAGCAGACAATCCGAAAGGACTTACTTGAAGGAGGAAGTGGTGAATTCCACAGGGGACTTCATGAGGGTGGAGCAGGAATAACATAATTAGATTTCTACGTTCACGTCGAAAGGAAATATCACATGTTAATGGATCTGATTCTGTCACGGGAAAACTTAATAGAAGCACTTAAACGTGTGGAGAAGAACAAAGGGAGTCACGGCATAGATGGAATGTCCGTAAAATCCCTACGAAGACATCTCTATGAGAACTGGGAAACTCTTTGTGATTCATTAAGGGAAGGTACCTATCAACCTAACCCAGTCCGTCGAGTCGAAATCCCGAAACCGAACGGTGGAGTAAGATTACTAGGAATACCTACCGTGACAGACCGGTTCATTCAACAGGCTATCGCCCAAGTTCTAACCCCACTTCTTGACCCAACCTTCTCAGAACATAGTTATGGGTTTAGACCAAATAGAAGAGGTCATGATGCGGTTCGTAAAGCAAGGGAATATATAAGTGAAGGTTATAGATGGGTGATTGACATGGACTTGGAGAAATTCTTTGATAGAGTCAATCATGATAAGTTAATGGGGATATTAGCAAGTAGAATCCAAGACCGGCTGGTCTTGAAACTTATACGGAAATATCTCCAAGCAGGAATTATGATGAATGGTGTAGTCTATGATGCAGAAGAAGGAACACCACAAGGAGGTCCACTGAGCCCCCTTCTTTCGAATATCCTTTTGGATAAACTTGATAAAGAGTTAGAAAGGAGAGGTCACAAGTTTGTCCGCTACGCCGATGATTGTAATATTTACATGAAATCGAAGAAAGCTGGAGAACGAGTGATGAACTCAATTACATGCTTTATTGAGCAGAAATTAAAGCTCAAAGTAAATAGAGAAAAGTCAGCAGTTGATCGCCCGTGGAAACGAAAGTTTCTTGGCTTTAGCTTTACGGTCAATAAGAAACCGAAGGTTCGAATAGCCAATGAAAGTATTAAAAGGTTTAAGGCTAAAATACGGGAGTTAACCTCCCGTTCTAAACAAATTCCTATGGAAGTTAGAATCGAGAAACTAAATCAATATCTAACGGGATGGTGTGGATATTTTGCATTGGCTGATACACCAAGTAAATTTAAAGAATTTGATGAGTGGATTAGACGGAGACTCCGTATGCTTGAATGGAAACAATGGAAGAAACCGAGGACAAGAGTAAGAAAACTCAAAGGTCTAGGTGTCCCTGACCAAAAGGCATATGAATGGGGAAACTCCAGAAAGAAATATTGGAGAATAGCCTGTAGTCCAATCTTACACAAAACCCTCAATAACTTGTATTGGAGTCACCGAGGGTTGAAAAGTTTATATAATCGATATGAATTTCTGCGTCAAACTTAATGGAACCGCCGTATACCGAACGGTACGTACGGTGGTGTGAGAGGTCG
>NZ_LT622360.1:46383-940575 GCF_900098925.1 Bacillus massiliglaciei
TGTGTGCGCCCGGCATGGGTGCAGTCTATAGGGTGAGAGTCCCGAACCATGAAGGCAGTAGTAATGGTTAGCTTAACGCAAGGGTGTCTGTGGTGACGCAGAATCTGAAGGAAGCGAGCGGCAAACCTCCGGTCTGAGGAACACGAACTTCATATAAGGCTAGGTACCATTGGATGAGTTTGCACAACAAAACGAAGTCCTTACTGCCGAAGGTGGTACAGAGTAAATGAAGCAGATAGATGGAGGGAAAGACTGTACTCTTACCCGGGGAGGTCTGATTGGAACGCCAAGTTCCCTTGGTAACCTATCCAGCGATGGACAGCTGAACAATCAGAAGTCAGCCGAGGTCATAGTACCATTCCAACTCGAGATGGAATGGGAAGGACTGAACTATTAGGAAGAACGAGAACTAGGCATATAATTCCTGTATAGAAGCAGACAATCCGAAAGGACTTACTTGAAGGAGGAAGTGGTGAATTCCACAGGGGACTTCATGAGGGTGGAGCAGGAATAACATAATTAGATTTCTACGTTCACGTCGAAAGGAAATATCACATGTTAATGGATCTGATTCTGTCACGGGAAAACTTAATAGAAGCACTTAAACGTGTGGAGAAGAACAAAGGGAGTCACGGCATAGATGGAATGTCCGTAAAATCCCTACGAAGACATCTCTATGAGAACTGGGAAACTCTTTGTGATTCATTAAGGGAAGGTACCTATCAACCTAACCCAGTCCGTCGAGTCGAAATCCCGAAACCGAACGGTGGAGTAAGATTACTAGGAATACCTACCGTGACAGACCGGTTCATTCAACAGGCTATCGCCCAAGTTCTAACCCCACTTCTTGACCCAACCTTCTCAGAACATAGTTATGGGTTTAGACCAAATAGAAGAGGTCATGATGCGGTTCGTAAAGCAAGGGAATATATAAGTGAAGGTTATAGATGGGTGATTGACATGGACTTGGAGAAATTCTTTGATAGAGTCAATCATGATAAGTTAATGGGGATATTAGCAAGTAGAATCCAAGACCGGCTGGTCTTGAAACTTATACGGAAATATCTCCAAGCAGGAATTATGATGAATGGTGTAGTCTATGATGCAGAAGAAGGAACACCACAAGGAGGTCCACTGAGCCCCCTTCTTTCGAATATCCTTTTGGATAAACTTGATAAAGAGTTAGAAAGGAGAGGTCACAAGTTTGTCCGCTACGCCGATGATTGTAATATTTACATGAAATCGAAGAAAGCTGGAGAACGAGTGATGAACTCAATTACATGCTTTATTGAGCAGAAATTAAAGCTCAAAGTAAATAGAGAAAAGTCAGCAGTTGATCGCCCGTGGAAACGAAAGTTTCTTGGCTTTAGCTTTACGGTCAATAAGAAACCGAAGGTTCGAATAGCCAATGAAAGTATTAAAAGGTTTAAGGCTAAAATACGGGAGTTAACCTCCCGTTCTAAACAAATTCCTATGGAAGTTAGAATCGAGAAACTAAATCAATATCTAACGGGATGGTGTGGATATTTTGCATTGGCTAATACACCAAGTAAATTTAAAGAATTTGATGAGTGGATTAGACGGAGACTCCGTATGCTTGAATGGAAACAATGGAAGAAACCGAGGACAAGAGTAAGAAAACTCAAAGGTCTAGGTGTCCCTGACCAAAAGGCATATGAATGGGGAAACTCCAGAAAGAAATATTGGAGAATAGCCTGTAGTCCAATCTTACACAAAACCCTCAATAACTTGTATTGGAGTCACCGAGGGTTGAAAAGTTTATATAATCGATATGAATTTCTGCGTCAAACTTAATGGAACCGCCGTATACCGAACGGTACGTACGGTGGTGTGAGAGGTCGGGGGTTAATCACCCCCTCCTACTCGATTTATGCTAATGGATTCCCGTTCCACGGACGCTTTTCAGGGAGCACGGCTCGAGCCTGCAGTCCCTTCTTCGTGCTGTTCCCCTTGAAGTCTCCCACGATCCAAACGATTCATAACGTTATCGCTTCTTGCAATAGTTTCTTCTCTTTTTACCCCCTTCTTGAAAAATCAGCAGACGTTTACACATTTTTAATGTAAATTTACGCCTGCTTAACGGATCATAAACAGTTTGTTTGTATAGTAGAAATGTTCTTAAAACTTACATATTAGGGGGAAATGAAATTGTTTAAGCGAAAACTCGCAAAAAAGCTTCTTCCAGTCGCCGTACTATCCACATTAGCGTTTGGCAGTTTAGCAGGCCCATTTTCAAATCATGAAGCGGAGGCTTCTTCAAAAAAGGGGCATTATAACAGCTCTCAGCATGAAAATACGAAGATAAAAAATGTCATCTTCCTGATTGGGGACGGAATGGGTGTATCGTATACGTCCGCTTACCGTTATTTGAAAAACAATCCGAATACGCCTGTTGCTGAGAGAACAGAATTCGATAAATATCTGGTAGGGCAGCAAATGACCTATCCAGAAGATCCAAACCAAAACGTCACAGATTCTGCTTCGGCAGCCACTGCCATGTCTGCCGGTGTCAAAACCTATAATGCAGCGATTGCAGTGGATAATGACAAATCTGAAGTGAAAACTGTGCTGGAAGCTGCAAAAGAAAAGGGCAAAGCGACCGGACTTGTGGCTACTTCAGAAATCACGCACGCCACACCAGCCTCATTTGGTGCCCATGATGCAAACCGTAATAATATGAATTCCATTGCGGATGATTATTTCGATGAAATGATTAAAGGAAATCATAAAGTTGATGTTTTGCTTGGCGGAGGCAAATCAAACTTTGTGCGGGCTGATCGGGATTTGACGAAAGAATTTAAAAAAGCCGGTTTCAGCTATGTAACCGATAAAAATCAGATGCTAAAGGACAGGAATGATCAAGTCTTAGGTTTATTCGCTCCAGGGGGGCTTCCAAAGATGATTGACCGAGCGAAAGAAATCCCATCTCTTCAGGACATGACGAACTCCGCGATTGATCGTTTAAGCAAGGATAAGGACGGATTCTTCTTAATGGTCGAAGGCAGCCAGATCGACTGGGCAGGCCATGATAATGATATTGTCGGTGCGATGAGCGAAATGGAAGATTTCGAGAAAGCCTATAAAGCAGCTATTGAGTTTGCGAAAAAGGATAAACACACGCTGGTTGTCGCCACTGCAGACCACTCAACCGGCGGTTATTCAATCGGAGCGAATGGAGACTATAACTGGTTTGGTGAGCCGATCAAGGCGGCTAAACGTACACCGGACTTCATGGCGGCTGAAATCGCTGGCGGAGCAGATCCAGAAAAAACACTGAAGAAATATATCGATCAATCTCTTTTGAAACTTTCAGCAGCCGAAATCGAATCCGTAAAAGATGCCGCAGCTTCTAAAGACGTGACGAAAATTGACAATGCTATTGAAGCCATCTTTAACAAGCATTCAAATACGGGCTGGACAACAGGCGGACATACTGGGGAAGACGTACCGGTTTACGCATTTGGTCCATATAAAGAACGTTTTGCCGGTCAGGTGGATAACACAGACCAAGCGAAAATCATCTTCGATTTATTAAAAAGTAAATAATTAAAACGGGAACATGAAATCATCTGCTCCGTTGCTATTCCTGCAGCGGGGCATTTTCCTGAGGAGGATATGATGAAAAAATTACTATCACTGTTCAGCTTATTAATCGTCCTGACTGGATGTTCTTCCGGCAATCATGCGGATGAAAGTAAGCCTGCTGAAAATAATACGGCGAAAGCAGAACAGCCGGCAAGGACCGCAGAAACAGCTGTGCCGCAAGTAAAAGAAGATGTGTATGTGCCCAACCCTCAAATAACGGATGACCGTAAACTGTTAAAAGTCGGGGAGACCGTTTCTGATGAAAAAGGCAAGATTACGCTGAAGGCTTATAAAAAAGTGGATGAAACGGTAAATGTGGGACCGATTGAAATGAAGGTAACGGATATAAAGGTCATGCATTTTGTTCCTGCTTACAGTATGATAGATTTTTATCATGCGTATACCCATGATGAAGAATTCGACTTGATCAAAATTGGAGTTGAGTTGAAAAACACATCGAAAGAAAAAATAAAGTACACACCGATTGCTGCCATTAAGATGAACAGCGGGGAACATAAAACATGGGAAGACGATACGTATCTGGAAGAATTGATTGGTGAGATTGAACCGGGAGATGTGAAAAAAGGAAACATGGGCTTTATTTTAAGTAAAACACCAGAGGCTCAATCAGTAGAGGTGTTAACAAGTGATGCAGTGGATCTTGATCATAATGTGTTAGAGCAAGGAAAACATCTGAATATTGAATTCTAAGGATCCATTACGGATCCTTTTTTTATGAGAATGGGAGGGTTCCGGGAAGATTCCCAGGACCCTGTGAGAGCGTTCAGGATGCTGCAGCTTCGCTTTTTGTCGGTTTATGATAATGGCGATCAAGAAGGTAGCCAAAAACCGAGGCGAGAATCTGCTGGAAAAGCATTCCGAGTATGACAGGAACGGCAACGGCTGATGGAAAATAGGAGACGGCAATGACGCTTCCCGCACTGATATTCCTCATCCCTCCAGTGAAGGTAATGGTGATGATAGTTTCGGTATCCCATTTAAAGAGTTTGCCGACAAACCAGGACAGCACATATCCCGAAGAGGCAATTAGCAGCACCATAGCAGCCATGACAATCAGCCGGTGATTGATTTCGCTCAGATAGGGAGCGATTTTGGAACTGTTCAGCATTACAACCAGGCCGAGACATATTTTTGAAAAAGGCGAGAGTTTGGGGGAAAGCATCCCTTTAATCTTTCCTTTTGTGGCTTGATTCAAGAGCATGGCCAGAATGGATGGAATTACAATCATGCCAACCAGGCCTTTCGTCATTCCCCACATATCCATTTCAATCTTTCCGCCTGCGAACAGGCCAACGCTATATGGAACGATAAAGGGTGAGAGAAGTGTATCCAGCAGCACAATGGTTAAAGCGAGCACGGTATTTCCTTTATAAATGGATACCCACATCAGGCTTGTTACCCCGGTAGGGATGATAACTCCAAGAATCAGACCGGTAATGGTGAACATATCCCCTGGAAATACTAGATGTCCCATAGCGAAAGCCCACAGCGGCATAAGAAAATGCAGGACGATTAAAACAATCAGGGTAGGGAGCGGATTCAGGACGACTCTTTTCAATGATGTAAAGTTAGAACCAAGGCTGCCTGTAAAGGTGATAAAGGCAAAAATCCATGGAATGAGAAAAACGAAGCCATCTATATAGTGGGCTAATAATACGCCGGCTACCACACTGACAGGCGTAATGAATGGCATGGCTTTTTCCAATAGGCGATTGACAGTTAACAGCATCTTCTTCCCTCCTTTTAAGAATCCCGTAAAAAATGATGTCAAATCCCATATTATCATAAATGGGAGTGAACAAATTTTCTTTCTTGAATTATTGGAGGAAAATGGGGAAGAGGTGGCGAAAAAAAGCCCGCCTTAACTAGCAAGGCGGGCCGCAACTGTTCAAGTAAACTGTTTATTTTGCTTCTTTCTTGTGTTTCTTAGGTCTGATATACAGCCCTAATTCCCTTCGGTCTTTTCGTAAAGACTTGAAGAGGGATGCAGCCATCAATATGATGATGACGGAGAACGGCAGGGCCGCGATAATTAAAGCGTTTTGAAGGCCGTCCAGCCCTCCGGAATACAGAAGGATCGCAGCTACTGCAGAAACCATAATTCCCCAAGTGAGTTTGACGGAATTTGGCGGTGTCAGGGATCCATAAGTTGTCTGCATTCCGAGTACAAATGTAGCGGAATCAGCAGATGTAATGAAGAAGATTGCTACTAGCAGAATTCCGACAACTGACATGATATTTCCTAATGGCAGCTGGCTGAACATGGCAAACAATACTTCCTCTGTTGCATTGACAGTCAGATCGATGCCCCCGGACATTTGTGTGTCGATCGCTGTTGTTCCAAATACAGCAAACCAAATAAAGCTGACGATAGAAGGAACAAGCAATACGCCAATCATGAATTCCCTGATCGTTCTTCCCCTTGAAATACGGGCGATAAACATACCGACAAATGGCGCCCAGGAAATCCACCATGCCCAATAGAAAATGGTCCATCCGTTTACCCACTCGCGGTTATCCGGAGACGTTGGGGCAATACGCATGCTCATTTGAAGAATATTTTGCAAATAGGCTCCTACAGTATCTGTGAATAAATTTAAGATAAATAATGTAGGACCCATTACAAAAACAAGAATCATCAGAATAACAGCAAGAATCATATTGGTATTACTTAAATACTTGATTCCTTTTCCGAGTCCGGACCATGCAGAAATAATGAAAAGAATCGTTACGACCAAAATGATAATCAGCTGAGTAGTATAATTATTTGGAACACCAAATAGGTAGGAAAGCCCGCCATTGATTTGCGCTGCACCGAAGCCGAGAGTAGTGGCTACACCGATGACCGTTGCAAAGACAGCAATAACGTCAATCAAGACTCCTGCTTTACCTTGAGAGTTTTTACCTAATAGGGGAGTTAATGTGGCACTAATCAGACCAGGCTGATTTTTACGGAATTTGAAGTAGGCGAGCGAAAGCGCCACGAGAGCATAGATGGCCCACGCATGAATTCCCCAATGGAAGAAAGTATAGCGCATGGATTCTCTTATAGCTGCATCCGAACCAGGCTCGGCTAAGGCTGGATCAATGGCGAAATGGGATAAAGGCTCTGCGGCTCCATAAAAGACGAGACCGATACCCATGCCGGCGCTAAATAGCATGGCAAACCAGGACAGGGTTGAGAATTCAGGCTTTTCATCCTGCTTCCCTAAACGAATGATCCCTACTGGATTAATAATTAAGAAGAGACAAAAAAGAACGATTAGCGACACTAAACTAAGATAATACCAACCAAAGCTATTTGAAATGAAGCTTTGGATTTTGGTCGTGACATTGAGGAATCCCTCAGGTGTGACCACACCAAGAATTACAGCCGCCAATGTGATAGCTGCCGTAATCCAAAATACATTTGAAACCTTTTTCATAAAATTCTCCTTTCTTCAATAATGCATAACTCCAAATAATTTCCCAAATTGTGAAGAGTTATACATTATTATAACGACATATCTACCATAACAAACATTCCAATGTAATATCAAATGGGAGAATTGAACGAATTTTCTGTATTATCTCCTCAATTAAGACCAATTACCTCTGCACATAGAGTGCCCTTTATGTCATATCTGATACGGAATATCCTGGCTTTTGCTATAAGAAAATAACATTTTGAAAAAATAGCTGGAACAGGGAAAACAAGGGTGAAAAAATATTTTTCTGCCCCCTTTATTATAGAAAAAAACATCCTAAAGTCTTATTTTACAAGTACAGGGCAGATTGTACCTGAAGAGTGGGCAAAAGGGTCTATTCCTCTAAAAGGCCCCATTTTACATTTATCTGGATAAAAATGGATTTCCTGTGATCCAAAACCTCCAAGGATAATCTTTTGCTTCACCTGAATTCTGAATGCCGATTCGCGGTCCGGAAGAAATCGACCCAGGTTGAATTCCTGAAGCAATATAGAGAGGCGGAACTGTGAAATTATTCCCATAGTCCGCCATTGTAATACCTAGGGCTTTAGTCAGCTTTCCGGGACCGCTCGTTAAACTGCGGAGCTCTGTTCGCCCCCGTCTTTCCTGCATTAAATGTATCCCGCTGTAAGGCTCTACTGCTCTGATTAAAATTGCTTCAGGCTTCCCAGCGCCTTCGCTGACTACATTGACCAGCGTATGCGTATGCATTACATACGTATAAATCGTTCCTGCTTCGGAAAACATAGCCTCCGTTCTTTTTGTTCTTCTGTTCATAAAACTATGTGCAGCGCGATCTTCCGGCCCGATATAGGCTTCTGTTTCAACGATAAAACCGGAAGCCCCTCCTTCCGGTGTCTCTTTGATTAATAAGCAGCCAAGCAATGCTTTGGCTAGTTCCAATGTGGGCTTTTGATAAAAGTCAATTGGAAGAGGCGTCATTTCATGTATTGATTCCAGTTTGTTTCCCTGCATGTCGTCTATTCCTCCAGCCGCTCATAGTCCTCATTATAAAATTCCCTATTTTGCTTAAATCCAAACCAGTAAATGGCCTGGGAACGCTTTAAGCCTTCTCTAGGAGAAAGGCTCTGGCCGGGACGGGTGAATGCATTCTGAAATTCCTTTATAATGAAAAGATGACGGAAGATAAAGATAGGAAGTGGAAGCATGAAGGATATAAAAATTGGTTTTATTGGCTTTGGAAAAATGGGACAGGCGATAGCAGGAGGAATGATTAGGTCCAATCTTATTCCTGCAGACAATATTAAAATAAGCGCCAGAAGTGAAAAGACGCTTCAAAAGGCAGAAACTGTCTTTGGCATAAAAGGGACGCTGGAAAATAAAGAGGTTGCCCGTTTTGCCGATCTTCTCTTTTTAGGGATACAGCCGGGAGGCCATAAGAACGTGCTGGAGGAGGTTAAGAGGGAACTGAAAGATGATGTAACCATTATTACAATGGCGGCAGGGATTGTAATCAAGACGATTGAAGCAGCTGTTGGAAGAAAGGTGAAAGTGGTCCGGACGATGCCGAATACGCCATCAATGGTCAGGGAGGGCATGACAGCGATGAGCGTGAATGATCACGTTTCTGAAAGGGATTTGTCCATCGTCCGTGAAATCCTCCAAAGTTTAGGCGAAACGGTGATTTTAGAAGAAGAATTGATGGATGCAGTACCTGCAGTAAGCGGTTCTTCTCCGGCCTTTGTTTATATGTTTATTGAGGCGTTGGGAGATGGGGCCGTAAGAGACGGCATTCCAAGAAAAGAAGCCTATAAGATGGCAGCACAGGCTGTATTGGGGGCAGCCAAAATGGTTCTGGAAAGCGGAAGGCATCCAGGAGAGTTGAAGGACGATGTCTGCACTCCCGGCGGCTCGACGATTCAGGCGGTAGCCGCATTGGAGAAGAATGGGTTCAGAGCCTCTGTTCTGGAAGCGATGGAGGCCTGTACAAAAAAATCAAAGTCCATCGGCAGATAAACGAAAAACAGGAAGAAGAAGGAACACTTTTCAGTACGCAGAAATCTAAGAGGCCATAGCATAGAAGCAGAAACGGAAATCGCAGCAAAAAAATATCAAATTTCTCTGTGCGAGAAATTTGATATTTTTATTTGTCCAGTCAGATTCTGAAAGGAATCTTTTAAGCGTTTATATTATTTGGGTTCAAAGCATTTTCAACACTTACATAGGCATAGCCAAGATCGTTGGCTACCGCTTCGAAGGTAATTTCTCCGTTTGCTACATTCACGCCTTTAGCCAGTGCCTTATTTTCAAGAATTGCACTCACAGCGCCTTTATTAGCGATCTGCAAAGCATAAGGAACGGTGACGTTTGTCAGAGCCATAGTAGAGGTCTGAGGCACAGCTCCTGGCATATTGGCTACTGCGTAATGGACTACCCCATGTTTTGTATAAGTCGGATTATCATGAGTGGTAATTCGGTCGACTGTTTCGAAAATTCCTCCTTGGTCAATGGCTACATCAATAATGACAGAGCCAGGGGACATCGATTTAATCATTTCCTCTGTGACAAGCTTCGGAGCTTTAGCGCCTGGAATGAGGACGGCGCCGATCACTAAATCGGATTCCTTGACGGCTTCGGCTACGTTATATGGATTGGAAATGAGCGTCTGGATTTGATTGCCGAAAATATCTTCTAATTGACGCAGGCGTTCTGGACTGAGATCTACAATTGTCACATCTGCTCCAAGCCCGATTGCAATCTTGGCTGCATTTGTTCCAACCATTCCGCCGCCGATGATCGTTACTTTCCCCTTTTTAACCCCAGGGACACCGCCGAGAAGGATTCCTTTGCCGCCTTGATTTTTTTCAAGGAACTGAGCCCCGATTTGGGCAGCCATTCGTCCCGCAACTTCGCTCATGGGCGACAGCAGAGGGAGCGTGCCATTAACGGTGACAGTTTCATAGGCAATGGCCAAAACTCCATTGTCTTTTAATGCTTGCGTGAGGGCAGGATCTGCCGCTAAATGGAGATACGTAAATAAAATAAGATCTTTTCGGAAATATTGATATTCTTCAGCAATTGGTTCTTTTACTTTTAATATCATTTCGGATGCGGTCCAGACACTGGATGCATCTTCAGCAATCACGGCACCGGCTGCACGAAATGCTTCATTTAGAAAACTGCTGCCGGCACCGGCTTCTGTTTCTACAAACACTTCATGGCCTGCTGCCACTAATGCCGCTACTCCTGCCGGGGTAATGGCTACACGGTTCTCATTGTTCTTAATTTCCTTTGGAATACCTATACGCATATTCATCACTCCGATCATTATTTTAATACTTTGTACACAAATTATAATTGGAAAAGTCAATGCTGCCGTTTGTGGATATAGGAGAAAAGATTTTCAGTCATTTGTGAAATTTCACAAATGACTGAAAACGGGGCCTGGGATTAACTTATTTCAGAAGGGAAGGTGTCCGTTTGATTAAGCCTGTCCACGATTCGTCTTTTTTTATAGAGCATGTCAGCTGTCTCCGCTAAATCGGCAATCATTGACCGGTTGGAGAAAGCCCCAAAAAGGATTCCCGCAATCGGAACCATTTGAAGGAGCTTCTTCAGGCCGAATTGATCGCGATAGGTATAAATCACTTCCCGCCATCCCTGAAGCTGGGAAATCATTTCTTGCCTTTTGTCTTCTGAATCGAAATTTGACAGTTCATTAAGAATGGCAGTCTTGCCCACTGTATCTGCATTGGAGAACTGAAGGCATTTTATAACAAAGACCCTTTCCCTTTTTTCCTCGGGATTGAAGCCATAGGAGAGGGCAATGTCCTGAATTGTTTTGATGGAGATTCCGAGCAGGAGGGGGATATCGGCAGCTAAAGTGAAGATGCCGCCGACCCCGGTTGTCGCACCTTGTACAGCCGCCGCCCTTATCAAAGATTTCTGCATGTCCTTGCTGACTTCGTTCATAATTTCTAATGGTGCAGTTTTCACATCCTCTAAAGTAATAATCTCTAGATTAGGGAGCTTTTTCTGAAATTTCTTTAACACGTTTTTTTCCTTTGACATATATTTGCCGCCGAATTGAAGATAATTTCCGATTTCGTCCAAAGCAAGGGCCATTTTATCCTGGATGAAGGCAGGTGTAAGTCTGTCGAGAAGCTTAAAGGGAATCCGGCCGATTTTTTCCCAAAACCAGAGCCCTTTTTGGCTCTTTTCCCATTTTTCAATTTTTTTTAATTCTGTAAGCAAATAGGAACTTTCCTCAATAGTCATCTGTTAACCACCTTTACTTTCTTTTAAATATTGTCTATAGTGAGCCGCCTTGATATGTAAATAGAGAGCCATTTTTTGAATAGGATCTTTAGGGCGTATACTGCTGATTTCAATGATTCGTTTCAATCGGTAATTCATCGTGTTCACGTGGATATGAAGGATTTTGGAGGCGTCATTCAGGTTTCCGTCACAATCCAGATACACAGTAAGCGTATCGAGCAGGTCTGTTTGATTTTTTTCGTCATACTTTTTTAATTTCATTAATGGTGGAAATCCTGGGTCTGGCCGGCTGATCAATAAATCAAGTGCCTGCAGAACCCCGAGCTCTTCGTAATGGCAGATTTCCTCTGTTTCTTTTGGGAAGGCATGTTTCATTTTTAATGTATAAAGGGCCTGCTGATAGCTGGACATCGCTTCTGAAAGGGAAACCGTTTGATTCCCGGAAGCTCCAAGAATCCCTTCTACCCCGAAACGGCGCTTCATTTCACGTATGAAAAAGGGTAGGAAAGCATGAATGGAATCGGAGAAATCCAATGGTTTGTCTTCTTCTTTGGCACCAGCCAGCAGGATGAGTTTATTCTGATCGATTGTAAACAAAGTAGATTTGAATTGCTGGGTCGTACTCAGCATATAGGATATGTGGCGCTCGACTTCCCGGGTGATATCGCTCGGAAATTCAAAGACCAGAATGCTAAACATAGAAGGAAGCTGAATCGAGAACCTGGAAAAATTCTCAATCATCTCGGATTCCTGCTGATAGTGACCAGTCAATAGTCTCCATAAAAACTCCTGATGACCCGCCTCTTCTCTTTTTTTCTTGATTTGGAGCTGCTGAAGCTGATTTTTGGCTTCCTTGGCTGAAAAGAGAAGGAAGGCTAAGTCTTCATCGGTAAAGGGTTTATTGACTTCTAGAGCCCAAATAAAGCCGAGAACTTCATTATTTTTTCGAATGGAAACAGCTGCCCTGTTCCCAAGGCCTACTTCCTGTATCGATCCAATCTTAATCGGGAAGTTTTCTTTAAGCAGAGCCGGAATAATCCCGTCTTTCCATAAGCTGTTAATGACTTTTTCAGGCACTCTTCTGCCGATGATTGTGGAGATGCGGGCTTGATCTGTCGTATCGTCATGCATGCTGTAGGCCAGTAAACGATGATTTCTGTCCTCGATGGTGATCGGACAGCCCAATACCGAACTGATTCGGTCGGCGAACTCCATTAGGTCCCCATACAAATTTTTAAAAATGTCCCTGTGCTGTTTATCAATCTCTTTCATACTCATCAAGGCTCCTTGCCATTTGGTCATACTTTTATAGTAATGGATTTGTGACTTTTTCGCATTGGTTTTCTGATGAGGGAGAGGAGCAGATTTATGATCCAAGAGAAATCCTTTAAGCAGTCAGCACAAAAAAAGGTGCCGGAATGCCCGGCACCTCTTATAGATGAACTTTAGAAAATGAGGTCTAAAAGATAATAGACAATTGCGGCTAATGTTGCAGAGATCGGCAATGTAATAACCCAAGTAATGAGCATTCTTTTAGCGGTTCCCCATTTAACGCCCTTCAAACGGTGTGCAGAACCTACACCGAGAATTGAGGAAGAAATGACGTGTGTGGTGCTGACTGGCAGGTGGATTAGGGATGCTCCGAAGATAATCCCGGCACCTGTTAGATCGGCAGCCACCCCGTTAATTGGACGGATTTTCATAATTTTGCCGCCGACTGTCTTAATGATCTTCCAGCCGCCGATCGATGTGCCAAGACCCATTGCTGTCGCACAGGACACCTGGACCCAGAATGGAATTTCCGTACTGGAAACGAAATTGTTGGCAATCAAGGCCATTGTGATGACTCCCATCGCCTTTTGCGCATCGTTCATGCCGTGCGTGAACGACTGTGTAGCAGCAGTCAGGATTTGGATTCTCCTAAACTGCTGATTCGTTTTAGTCAGGTTATTATTTTTGAAAATCACCTTAAAGATGCTGTAGATGATGAATCCGACAACAAAAGCAAGAATAGGCGAGAAAATCAAAGCTTCCAGTATTTTCAGGAATCCGGCCCATTCGATGGCGCCGAAACCAGCAGCTGCGATGGCTGCTCCTGCAATGGAACCGATAAGTGCATGGGAGGAACTGCTTGGAATCCCGTAATACCAGGTGATTAAATTCCAGGCAATCCCGGCAATCAAAGCTGCAAGAATGACAAGGGATCCGTTGCTTAACTGGAAGGGATCCACGATTCCGCTGGAGATGGTTTTGGCCACTCCGGTGAAGGTCAGGGCTCCCAGGAAGTTCATAACAGCCGCCATGATAATGGCATGCTTCGGTTTTAAGGCTTTCGTTGATACGGAGGTCGCTACCGCATTGGCCGTATCATGAAAGCCGTTGATAAAATCAAAAGCAAGGGCGAAAATGACAACTAAAATCGTTAATATCAATAAAGTATCCATAATGGAAGAGGCTCCTTAGGCATTTTTCATGATGATGGTTTCGAGTGTATTGGCGACAGCCTGGCAATTGTCGGCAATTTCCTCTAAGCTCTCATATATTTCCTTGTACTGAATGATGCGAATTGGATCTTTTTCCACTGTGAATAAGTTTTTGATTGATTGACGCTGAATCCCGTCACAAACAGATTCAAGATCTTTAATTTTGATGGCGTGATCACGGATTTTGCCTAATTTCTTTGTTGAAAGGGTGTCGACCGCAATTTCGATTTCATACGAACACTGTTTAATGGCATCGACAAAGCGAAGCATGTAATCGTCAGCATTTACGATAGAGTACATTTCGAACAGGGCAGCACAATGCTCCAGTCCATCCAGAACATCATCCATTCTCATAGTCAATTCCAGGATATCTTCCCGTTCAATAGGGGTAATAAAGGCATTGTTCAATTCTTTAATGACATTGTGCACCATTGAATCGCCTTTATGTTCATAGTCCTTCATTGTTTCTGAGAAAATCTTCAAATCGCTTATATTATTGAGCTTATATTCAGCAAAATAATCTGAGCTTTCCTTTAAATTGATGGCGATGTCTGAAAGCATTACTGCGAATTTGTCTTTTTTTGATTTAAAAGCCATGTAAAAAGCCTCCTGGTTTGTAGAAAAAATTTTCCGACAGCCTTGTAAAAATGGTCCGTCTTTGTAGTATTAGCCAAGTAATTGTAACGAATTCGTTAACTCTTTTGGAAGAGGTTTCGACGAAAATTTACAATATCTTAATAAAACTTTACAATTCTCCTTTACCCATGCATGAAAAAGGATAAAACTGTATAAATCAAGGCGGCTAACAGAGCGGAAATCGGCAGGGTGATAAACCAGGTGATGACCATCTGTTTGGCAGTTCCCCATTTTACTCCCCTCACCCGGTGGGAAGAACCTACACCGAGTATGGATGAAGAAATGACATGTGTAGTACTGACCGGCATGTGGATGAAAGTGGCCCCAAAAATGATCGCGGCTCCTGTAAGATCGGCAGCCACACCGTTGACAGGACGGATTTTCATAATTTTGCCGCCAACTGTCTTAATGATTTTCCAGCCGCCGATGGAAGTTCCCAGAGCCATGGCAATCGCACAGGACAGCTGTACCCAGAAAGGAATGTCGCTCGTTGTAACATACCCATTAGCAATGAGGGCCATTGTAATGATCCCCATTGATTTTTGGGCATCGTTTGTACCATGTGTGTAAGATTGGATGGCAGCTGTCAAAATCTGAATCCGGCGAAAATGCTTATTCGTTTTGCCTAAGTTATTTTCCTTAAAGAACACCTTAAAGAGGCTGTACACGATATATCCCAAAGTGAAGGCCAGAATCGGCGAAACAATCAAGGCGATAATAATGGTCGTAAAACCGCTCCATTTAATGGAATCAAAGCCGGCTGCTACAATGGCGGCACCCACGATGGAACCGATCAGGGTATGAGAGGAGCTGCTGGGAATTCCGTAATACCATGTCAGCAGGTTCCAGATGATGGCGGAAAACAGGGCAGCAAGGATGACGACCGGCCCGTTTTCAATTGTAAAAGGGTCGACGATGTCTTTACTGATTGTCTGCGCCACTCCGGTAAAGGTCAGTGCACCAAGCAGGTTCATAATGGCTGCCAGTACAATCGCATGTCTTGGCTTTAAGGCTTTGGTGGAAACGGAGGTAGCGATGGCATTGGCTGTATCATGGAAGCCGTTAATAAAATCGAAAATAAGAGCAAAAGCAACGATTAAAACGGTTAATAATAAAATCGTATTCATTGAATGAAATCTCCCTAATATAAAATAATCTGAAAAACGGTATTCAAGCATTTCCTTGATCTTTCTTACAGCACCTTCTTTTACTGGGGTTTTGCTGGAAATCTTTCTGCTCTATAGAAAGAGTGAATAAAGACGAGAGCATGCATGACTGGATCATGCGCAAGCTGTTTTCAGCCATCCATATAAAAAATCAAAAAAGAGGTATGTATAGGTTGTCAAATTCGCCCCATCTTACCCATCCATTAATTAGAATAAGCGTTTCGATAAAAATTTACAAAGAATTTAAGTAAGTGAAGTAAATATTTCTTATATGTTTCAGAGCAAAATTTTACCTTTCATTCAGAACTAGATGGTACAATTTTAAAGAATAAAATAAAGGAGGCTAGGTCAATGATTAAAAGTATCGAAGAAAAAGTAGCGATGAATAATGGAATAGGCATTCCTCAGCTGGGTTTTGGAGTCTTTAAAGTAGAAAGCGGAGAACAAACTGTATCATCTGTGAAAAAAGCCATCGAAACAGGTTATCGGGCTATCGATACCGCTGCCATTTATCAAAATGAAGAAGGTGTCGGACAGGCTATCAGAGAGAGCGGTGTGGCCCGCGAAGATCTATTCATCACTTCAAAAGTGTGGAATACTGATCAAGGGTACGAGACGACTTTAAAAGCTTATCAGGACAGCTTGGACCGGCTCGGTCTGGAATATCTCGATTTGTATTTGATTCATTGGCCAGGCAAAGACAAGTATCTGGAAACATGGAAAGCTTTGGAGCATTTATACAAAGAAGGAAAAGTCCGTGCTATTGGAGTAAGTAACTTCCATATCCATCATCTTGAAAACCTAATGGCAAATTCGGAAATTAAACCAGTCATCAATCAAATTGAACTCCATCCATACCTGTCCCAAAAAGAGATCCGCGATTTTTGTGCTAAACATGAAATCTTGGTTGAAGCATGGGGACCGCTCGGACAAGGGAATTTGATCAATGAACCGACCGTTATGAAAATTGCAGAGAAGTATGGCAAATCATCAGCACAAGTGCTGATTAGATGGCATCTGCAAAACGGAATCGTGGTCATTCCTAAATCTGTCACACCATCAAGGATTGAAGAGAACGCCAATGTCTTTGATTTTGAATTGAGCAAGGAAGATATGAATCAAATCGATGCGCTGAATAAAAATGAGCGTTTCAGTAAAAATCCTGATGAATTCATATTTTAAGCTGTCTCTCTAAGTTTGGGAGCAGAAAATACGCTACATATTTTTCTACGATGAATGTATAACGAAAGGGGCAAGCTGCAGCTGCGGTTTGCTCCTTTTTTCTTTGTGCCTGAATCAAATCCCCAAATAGTAAAACTTGATAAGATACCCTGTTTTCTAATGTTTATTCTTGTTTACGCCCCATTTATTTAATAAATTTTTTTAGGTTTTATATCGGAAATACGGGGAAAATAAACAATACAACGGCGGACTAAGCAAATGACAAGTCATCTTAAAGTAGAAGCTTTGATAAATGCTGAAGAGTGTTGACCTCATATCGTTGTTACATCTACTGGCATTTGTCACATTAGTTTATACTGCTTAGCCGTTAAGAAAAGGGGAGGAACAAAAGGATTCCTTACCCTAATTACAAAATTAAAGGAGGAAGTAAACATGGCATTTTTATGGTCATTGATTATTGGAGGTATTATCGGTTGGTTAGCTGGAATGATTGTTGGACGTGACATTCCTTTCGGTATTATTGGAAACATCGTAGCAGGATTTATCGGTGCTTGGTTAGGTACATTGATTCTTGGAGACTGGGGACCAGTCGTTGCAGACTTTGCGATTATTCCGGCCTTGATCGGAGCTATCGTCTTTGTCTTCATTTTGAGCATGATCCTCAAAGGAACAAGAAGAGCTTCTTAACGTAAATAAGATGACTGGAAAGCCGGCCTTATGGCCGGCTTTCAGGCTGTAGACAAACTCGTGAAAATCGAGTTTATCTACAGCCTTTTTTATATTAAAATGGAGGTAACAAATTTACTTGAGGTGACCAATATGCTTTCCAAATATTCTTCTACTCAAAGAAATCAAATTGAAATGATTGCGCTGGATGAACTTGTTCCTGCGAACCATTTGGTTCGCAAACTAGAAAAAGCGATCGATTTTTCATTTATTTATTCGTTAGTAGAGGATATGTATTCAGATGTAGGTCGTCCAAGTATTGACCCGGTAATTCTTATTAAAATGACATTTATTCAGTACATATTTGGTATCCGCTCCATGCGCAAAACGATTGAAGAAATCCAGACCAATATGGCTTATCGATGGTTTTTAGGATTCGGATTTCATGATAAAATCCCCCATTTTTCTACCTTCGGTAAAAACTACGAACGCAGATTCAAAGATACGGATTTGTTTGAACAGATTTTCTATCATATTATAAGCGAAGCTGCTAAGAAGAAGTTAATCAGTGCCGAACATATTTTTATTGACTCTACACACGTTAAAGCTAGTGCGAATAAACGAAAGTTTCAAAAGAAAGTTGTCCGTAAAGAAACAAAAGCATATGAACAACGTCTTCAAGAAGAAATCAATCAGGACCGAGAGGACCATGATAAGAATCCCTTCCCTCCAGATAAATTCGAAAAAAATGAAACGAAAGAAATCAAAGAAAGTACGACAGATCCTGAGAGTGGATATTATGTAAAAGATGAAAGAACGAAGCAGTTTGCTTATTCTTTTCACGCTGCTTCAGATAGGAATGGATTTGTATTAGGGACCATCGTAACTCCTGGTAATACGCATGATAGTCAGATACTTGAGCCTTTGGTTGAGAAAGTAATGGAAGAAGTTGGGAAGCCTGAAGCTGTTGCTGCTGATGCAGCCTATAAGACACCAGTAATTACAAATTATCTAATAGAAAATGACATCACGCCCGTTTTACCTTATACACGTCCGCGTACAAAAGAGGGATATTTTCGGAAACATGACTATGTTTACGATGAGTACCATGATTGCTATTTATGCCCGCAGGGCAATGTGTTGAACTACTCAACGACTACTAAGGAGGGGTATCGTCAGTATAAGTCTGATCCTAAAATATGTAAAGATTGTCCAGTGATCATGAATTGTACCCAAAGTAAGAACCACCAAAAGCTCATTCAGAGACACATATGGGAAGGGTACGTAGAAGAAGCAGATCATCTCCGACACCATCAAACCATAAAAGATATCTATGCCAAACGTAAAGAAACCATTGAGCGAGTCTTTGCGGATGCAAAAGAAAAGCATGGCATGCGTTGGACAACGTTAAGAGGTCTAAAAAAATTGTCCATGCAGGCGTTGCTTACTTTTGGTGCCATGAATTTAAAGAAGATGGCAAATTGGACTTGGGTCAATCCTCAAACCGGCTAATTATGGGGCTCGATGAGCCCTCAAAATTAAAAATACAACGATTAAATAGGAAAAATAACAGAAAGGCCTTCGGAAGGGATTCCTTCCGAAGGCCTTTTGTCGACAATCTGAAAGCCGGCCTTATGGCCGGCTTTTTTGTGCTTGTCACAGCTCTTTGAAAATCGGCGGGTTATCTAAAAATGGAGCTTCACATGTGATGAACCTGCCGGTAAAGGGGTGAGAAAATTCTATTTTTCGAGCATGCAGAGCCTGCCGTTTAAAGAGAGGGCGCCCCCCATATAGACAGTCGCCTGCAAGCGGATGTCCAAGGTGGCTCATATGCACCCGGATTTGGTGGGTTCTGCCGGTATCCAGGGTGCAGCTGATCAGTGTTAATTTCTGCTTCCGGTCCCGTGTGATCACTTGATAATGGGTAACAGCTGTCTGTCCTCCCGGGGAAACTCTTCTTCTTGTTGGATGATGACGGTCCCGTCCGATTTTTTGATTGACCGTTCCTCGGTCATTGGTTATTAATCCCTCTGCCCAGGCTAAGTAAGTCCTTTTAATGTGCCGTTCTTCGAGCATCTTATCCAATAGTGCGCCTGCGAGAGGATGTTTGGCAAAAAGGACGGCTCCTGTTGTATCTTTATCAAGTCTGTGAATATGTTTAATATATCCAGGCTGATCGGTAAGCGAGAGATGATGGGCAACTCCGTTTAATAATGTGCCTTTATCTCCCTCTGAATTTGGGTGAGTGCTCATCATTGCCGGCTTATTGGCAATCAGCAGATGCTCATCTTCATATAAAACTTGGATCCCTAAATCTTCTGCAGGGACGGAAGTTCCTTCATTCTCTAATAGGGGAATGTTGAGGATATCTCCTTCTTTTAAAGCGGTGTTCCAGGAGGCGGGCTGCCCATTTATGGCCACAAGCTTGCTCATCCGCCATTCATGAACCATTTTTTTGGGGGATTTCCAAAATTTAAAAAGATTTTCTAGTGTTAATTTATCCCATTCTTTGATAACAGATAATGTCAAAAAACGGGTATTATCAGTCACTTTCATACATTTTCTCCTTTGTTTCGACAAGATTCGATTTTTTTCATCTATAAAAACCTTTTGCACTTTAGCAAAATGCAGAATCTAAAGACCTATTCCTAAGCGCTGGTGGTGATAATTACCACATTTTTTTATGAAATTGTATGTTATTCTATAAAAAGTACATAAATAAACACAATTCAAAACATAATGAAATAGGCAAAAAGAACCTAAAAAGGTGGTATCTTTGTGAAAATTGTTTTCTCTTCTACGGAAGAGCAGGAAAATCAAATAAAGGAACTTACTTCAAACATCTGCCAACATATTTTGCCTTATTATTTCACTGATGAGGAAATGCTTCGTTTCAAAAAAATAGGTGTGCTGGAGCCTAACATCAGTCATTATACGTATAATGGAACGATGAGGGAAGCATATCAAGTGATGACCTGTCTTCAGGTCATTGTATCGATTCTTGGTGAGAAAGAAAAGAGTAAGTCTTTTTATAAGGATGTTAAATATCGGAAGCTATTTGAACGCAATGTTGCTTTATTAAATGAAGCGGGCATCTTTTTTCCTTTTGAATACCACCATTTTTCCCATCCCTTGGCGGAGACAGATGGAATGGATCTCTACTCCAGTGAAGCAGCCAATCAATATTTAATTTGAACAAACTGAGTGCCTATACAAAAAAAGGCTGTCCATAGCGGGCAGCCTTTTTGTTGCTGGAGAATCAGTTCACGCCATTTTTCTCAAACCATTTTTGGAAAACATCTTTTTCGTTATACCCTACAATACGGTCCTGCTCTTTTCCGTCCTTAAAATAAACAATGGTCGGGGTGCTTTCAATGGAGTAATCATCCCATCCTTCTTCAAACTCAAGCAGATTATACTGGACAAGATCAATCCCCATATCCTCAGCGAGCGGGGCTACAATCGGAGTCGTCCGCTGACAGTGCGGGCATGTAGGACTGTAGAAATAAACAGCCCGGTCTTTTTTATCTTTCAGATCCTCTTCCAGCTCTTCAGGAAGGATCAGGTTTTGATAATTGGGATCCGTCAGCTGATCAGCCGTGGCAGGATCAAGTTCTTTCTTCCCGTATGGATTCCCCTCGGTTTTTTCTGTATTTTGCTTGTTGGTAATTAAGGCGATGGCTGCGAACAGGATAACGATCACAGCTAAGAAAACAAGCATTTTTTTCATGAAGTCTTAACCTCCTTGGATATCTTCCAGATGCAGCAGCTGCAGACGAAAATAATGATGAATGCCGTCAGAGCCAAAAATGGGATGGTGATGAAGCCTAGCCAATTAATATATTCTCCTGTACATGGCACTCGGCCGCATGAGAAGGTACTTTCAGCGAAAGCAGGAAGTTTCTGCTGTAAGTAGTGATAGGCAGAGATAAATGCGCCAATTGCCGACAGAATCATCGTATAAAAGCTGATCCAATAATCTTTTCTTATAATGGCTATTCCTAAGATGATTGTGAAGGGGTACATGACGATTCGCTGGAACCAGCAGAGAACACAGGGTTCGTAATGTCTGATTTCAGAAAAGTACAGACTGCCAAACATTGCGATGACCGACACACACCATGCCGCAAAAATCCAATTATCCCTCGCTTTTCTTTTATCCATAATCACTTCTCCATTTAGTTATTTCATCTCAATAAATT
Organism: Bacillus massiliglaciei; assembly: GCF_900098925.1. Classification (GTDB taxonomy): domain Bacteria; phylum Bacillota; class Bacilli; order Bacillales; family DSM-1321; genus Peribacillus; species Peribacillus massiliglaciei. Next base: position 68,052 of record NZ_LT622360.1, read on the forward strand.
ATATATGGTCAGTTGGTTTGATGTAAAATATATATACCTTTTAAGTGTATTCCGATATAGTTAAGGGTCCTGCCGGGATTGACCAGGTTTCATAAGAAATCACTGAGGGTAAACTAAGATATTGATGGGACCAAAAAGGAGTTAGTGTAAAAATGACGAATCTAGATTTGCATAAGTTTGAAAAAATTATGGAAATAAGAAATATGCAGGTAAGTGATATTGATCGGATAATCGGCCTGCAGGCGCTTTGCTTTCCGGGAATGATCCCATGGAAGAGAGAACAGCTGGAGAGTCACTTGGAGATTTTTCCGGAAGGCCAATTTGTAGCGGAATATGATGGAGAAATCATCGGTTCCTGTTCAAGCCTGATCATCAACTTTGATGAATATGATGACAGACATACGTGGGATGATGTAACAGACAATGGCTATATTACGAATCATAATCCGGACGGATTTAACTTATACGGTATAGAGGTTATGGTGCATCCAAGCTATCGAAGGATGAAAATCGGCCAGCGTCTGTATGAAGCGAGAAAAGAGCTTGTCCACGAATTAAATCTGAAAAGTATCATTATTGGAGGAAGGATTCCGAATTACCATAAATACGCTGATAAGCTTTCACCAAGAGAGTATGTAAAAGAAGTGCAGCATCACAATATTTATGATCCTGTTCTTTCCTTCCAATTGCTGAATGGCTTTAGCTTAATGAGGATTAATCCGAATTACCTTCCGGATGATAAACAGTCCAATAAATATGCAACTTTAATGGAATGGAATAACTGGGACTACAAGGCCAAGACGAAACGTTATTTCAAAACTTCCGAGCCGGTAAGAATATGTGCAGTCCAATATATGATGCGGCAAATAAACTCTTTTGAGGATTTTGCTAATCAGGTCGAATATTTTACAGATGTTGCCTCAGATGCGAATGCTGACTTTGCTGTATTCCCTGAGCTTTTCACCACACAATTGATGTCTTTCCTGAATGAGAGATCGCCGAGTCTTGCGGTGAGGAAAGTTGCGGAATTTACGGAACAATATATTGAACTGTTTACCGATTTGGCGATTCGTTACAACGTGAATATCATCGGAGGTTCCCATTTTGTAAAGGAAGATGATGAAAATATCTATAATATTGCTTATTTATTCCGCCGTGACGGAACGATTGAAAAGCAATATAAAATTCATATCACTCCAAATGAAAGAAAATGGTGGGGAATCAATGCAGGGGACCAAGTGCGTGTTTTCGATACGGACTGCGGAAAAATCGCCATCCAGATTTGTTATGATATCGAATTTCCTGAGCTTTCCAGAATCGCTACAGACATGGGAGCAAGGATTATTTTTACCCCTTTCTGTACAGAAGACCGTCAAGGTTATCTAAGAGTGAGATACTGTGCGCAGGCCCGTGCGATTGAGAATCAGGTCTATACAGTCATTTCCGGAACTGTAGGCAATTTGCCGCAAACGGAAAACATGGATATCCAATACGCACAGTCCGGAATCTTCGCCCCTTCAGATTTTGAATTTGCCAGGGACGGAATCGTAGGTGAAACAAATCCTAATATCGAGATGGTTGTCATAGGGGATGTTGATTTAGAGATTCTACGGCGCCAGCGTCAGTCGGGTACGGTAACTCAGCTGAAAGACCGCCGCAAGGATCTTTATAAAATCAATTATAAAAAAGGAATGAGATAAATCATTGGGGGTGTATGGCGAAACAGAAGCGCCATGCCCCCTTTATAAAATTTCTTCATATCAGGAACAGGATATGGTACTTTTATATTAGGCATTTTACATAAAAATACATGCAAGCGGAGAGAGGAGCATACAAGAGATGGATTGGAAAGAAACATATAAGAATTGGACAAACTATGAAAATCTCAATCAAGAAATGAAGACTTTATTACAAGATATGGAGCAGGATGAGGCAAGACTGGAAGATGCTTTTTATAAAAATTTGGAGTTCGGAACCGGAGGCATGCGCGGTGAGATAGGTGCCGGCACAAACCGTATGAACATATATACAGTCCGAAAGGCGAGTCTTGGTCTTGCCCGTTATATCAAGGCACACGGCAGCGAAGCCATGGGGAGAGGCGTTGCCATTGCCTATGATTCACGCCATAAATCTCCTGAATTCGCTATGGAAGCTGCTAAGACACTGGCTACCGAGGGCATTAAAGCTTATCTTTTTGACGAATTGCGTCCGACTCCTGAATTGTCGTTTGCTGTTCGCCAGCTGAATGCCTATGCAGGGATTGTTGTAACAGCAAGCCATAATCCGCCGGAATATAATGGATATAAAGTATATGGACCGGATGGAGCACAGCTTCCGCCAGCCGCTGCAGACTCTGTCATTGAGTATGTCAATTCAGTCGAAAATGAATTAGCGATCGTTATTGATTCAGAGGAATCATTGAAAGCTGCCGGCTTGATTGAAATCATTGGCGAAGAAATAGATGCTGCGTATAATGAACAGCTTCTGACCGTTCCTGAAAATGAAAACCTAAGCAAGGAAGTGGCGGTAACAACCGTATTTACTCCGCTTCATGGAACAGCTAATAAATCGGTCAGACGGGCTTTAAGCGACCTTGGCTACAGCGATGTTCATGTTGTAAAAGAACAAGAACTGCCTGATCCGAATTTTTCTACTGTGAAATCACCGAATCCTGAGGAGCATGCTGCTTTCGAGCTTGCCATTAAATTAGGCAATGAAGTGAATGCAGATCTCTTAATCGCAACAGATCCAGATGCCGACCGACTCGGGCTTGCCGTGAAAAATCAGGACGGAGAATATACAGTACTGACAGGCAATCAAACGGGAGCACTCTTCCTCGATTACTTGTTAAAAGAGAAGAAGAGCAAAGGCACTCTTCCTGAAAATGGAGCCGTTTTAAAAACAATCGTTACCTCTGAAATAGGCAGGGCAATTGCTGAGCATTACGGTTTGGAAACAATGGATGTACTGACCGGCTTTAAATTTATTGCCGAAAAAATTGCCGAATTCAATGAAAGCGGGGAGCATACCTTCCTATTTGGATATGAGGAAAGCTATGGCTACCTGATTAAAGACTTTGCAAGAGATAAAGATGCCATTCAGGCTGCGGTCCTTGCAGTAGAAGTCTGTGCATATTATAAAAAGCAGGGAATGACTTTGTATGAAGGTTTATTAGATGTTTTTGAACGCTATGGCTTCTATTTAGAAGGATTAAAATCCATCACATTAAAGGGAATCGAAGGATCTAGAAAAATTCAAAGCATCCTGGATGATTTCCGCATGTCTGCTCCAAAGGAAATCGCCGGCAGGAAAGTAGCGGTTCAGGAAGATTATCAAAGCAGTATGAGCACATTAGCTGATGGAAGTCAGAAAGAAATTGATCTTCCAAAATCGAACGTCCTTAAATATTACTTAGAAGACGGTACATGGGTCTGCCTGCGTCCATCCGGCACAGAACCGAAAATTAAATTTTACTTTGGTGTACAGGGAGATTCCATGGTAACGGCCCAAGGTAAACTCGCAGAAGTTATGAACCAATTCATGGAATTGATTCAAACAAAATTATAAGATAGCAGGAAAGTGTAACTGAAACGGAAATCCCTGCAGCGTACGTGAATAAATATCAAATTCCTCTGTGAGGAATTTGATATTTTTAATTTTGCCACAGATTCTTTTTATATTGATTTTTTTTTTAGGATTTGGTATTCTTTTTAAGAACTTAGTGACTGAATTATTCATTTGGTCATACACTGACCTTTGGCAATTGATTTAATCAATAGTGAATTCCTTTTCTAAAGAGCCAAAGCCGGATGTAGCCGGCTGTTTTGAAGAGGGTTCCTTTTTATTTTGTCTGTTTTTATAAATAACAGTTTGGTTCATCTAATCCAAACAAGTGGAGGGAAAGGAATGAAACGGGAATTAAAAGAGATTTTTACGAATCGGAAATTGCTTATCCCGATTATTGCGATTTTGTTTATTCCTATTATGTATGGCGGCATGCTGCTGTGGGCATTTTGGAATCCTTATGATAAGCTTGAAAATTTGCCCGTTGCCATCGTAAACAATGATAAAGGGGCAGAGATGGATGGCCATAGCTATCAGCTTGGGGATGAATTTGTTAAGAACTTGAAAGAAAGCAAAGAATTCAATTTCAAATTTGTAGACAAAAAACAGGGATATCGGAACTTGGCAGACCAGAAGTATTACCTGCTCGTTGAAATCCCTGAGTCATTCTCTAAAAATGCTACAACATTGCTCGATGAAAAACCTAAGAAGCTGGAGCTGAAATATGTTCCAAATGAAAGCTATAACTTTTTATCGTCTCAAATAGGCGAGAAGGCCATTCAGAAAATCCAAATGTCCCTTCAGGAAAAAGTCACTGAAACCTACGCTGAGACCATGTTTGACAACATGAAAAAAATGGCTGATGGCTTTCAGTTTGCAGATGAAGGAGCCGGTAAACTGCTGAATGGGGCAGAGAATGTAGAAAAAGGCTCTAAAACAATGGAAGAAAAATTAGCGCTGCTTGCCGAGAAGCAAGTAGAATTCACTAATGGAACGGATAAAGTAGCCAACGGAACAAAGGAACTGCAAAAAGGAATTGAGTCATTGAACTCCGGTTTGGGTCAGCTTTCAGATGGACAAAGCCAATTAGTTGAGGGATCAAAAAAGGCTGAAGAGGGTACAGCGAGCCTGACTTCGGGCATTCAGCAGACTCATGAAGGAATAAGAAGCCTGGAAGGAAATATGGGCAGTGTTGTTTCTGGGACGCAAGAGCTAAAAGGCGGTTCAGATAAAGTGGCAGCCGGTCTGCAAGAATTGGAAAAAGGTTCTCAAACGGCAGCTGACACAGCTGTAAAGGTTGATGAAGGGCTGCAGGCTCTGCAAGCGCAATTGGCACCTGTTATAGCCGGACTGCCAGAAGAAAATAAAGCAGCAGTTGAAGCAGCTTTTCAACAATTAAGCGAGGGAACTGCAGGACTGGCACAGGGCAATAAAAATATTTCAGCATCTGCCGGCCAGCTGGCGGATGGCTCTGCGGAGATTTCCAACAATCTCGCAAAGATTAATGAGGGGCAATCTGCTCTATATGCCGGAATCCAAAAGCTCAGCGGAGGAGCTGCACAATTGGAATCCGGAGCGGGTGAACTCCAGAAGGGACAAAGCCAATTAACGGCCGGTCTCGAAACCTTCTCATCGAAATTGAACGAAGCGAAAGCAGGCAGTGAGCAGCTTGCTGCAGGTGCTGCAGATCTAACAAATGGCGCAGGGCAATTAGGAGCAGGCTCCAAACAATTGGCGGACGGCTCTTCTCAAATTGCCGATGGTGCGGTTCAGTTATCAGACGGATCTAAGGAATTGACGAATGGCTCAAAAGAATTCAAAAATGAAATAAGCGAGGCAGCGAAGGAATCATCCGATGTTAAGGCAAATGATGATACGTATAATATGGTTGCTGAGCCTGTGAAGGTAGAGAAGGAAAGTGTCAACGAAGTTCCGAATTACGGTACGGGAATTGCTCCTTATTTCTTGTCACTCGGCTTATTTGTCGGTGCACTGCTCATTTCCATTGTGTTCCCGTTTGAACAGCCCGTTGGCGTTCCGAAAAACGGAGTAACATGGTTTTTAAGCAAATTTGGAATTGCTGCAGGAATTGGCATCATCCAGGCTTTAATTGCTTGTGCGATACTTCTGGAATTTATAGGTTTAGAGGTGCAAAGTGTTCCTTTATTTATCACTTTTACCGTCATAACAAGTTTAACATTTGTCACGCTTATACAGCTTCTTGTCACAACAATGGGAGATCCAGGGCGTTTCTTGGCGATCATTATTTTGATCCTGCAATTGACAACAAGCGCCGGAACATTCCCAGTGGAATTAATTCCAGATCAGCTTCAGGTGTTTAATCATCTTCTGCCTATGGCCTTTTCGGTTCGAGGATTTAAAGAAGTTATTTCTGGAGGAAACTTTAGTTTTATGTGGTCGAATGGCTATGTATTATTAGGTTTTGCTGTATCATTTATGATTCTTACATTGCTTTATTTCATCATTAAGCATAAGAAAAAATATTCAGCTTCTGCTGTCAGTGATGCAGTACAAGAGTAATCGAATATATAACAGGAAAAAGGCCAGGTATTTCTTTCCTGGCCTTTTTATATTTCGCTAAAGGATATACCAGCCATAGTAACCCTGAAGTTGAATGAAATTTCCCAAAAGGTATACGCTACTGTTAAACAGACAGCTTTGATGAAAGACTTGTGGTGTAGGCTGCTGCATGGTCAAGATATCTCAGCAGCGAGTACATCTTTGATTCGATGATACTGTAATCATGTTCAAACCGGTAAGCATGTAAAAAGTGTTCGATTTTCTTGGATAAAAACTGGTCTTTTGTCCGAACCATTAAAATCAGGAGTTCATCCCAGTCAGAACGGTGTGTGTAGAACAAAGCTTTGTCATAATCCGTATTATCCATTTGTTTTCTCCTCCTCGATCAGGAGCTGTTTATATTTTGTTCTAAATGCAGGCAACAATCTCAGTTAAAAAGTGGGATGTGCGGATTGACGGGGTTGTTGGTATTTACCTGAATAAAAAAATAGCTGAACAGGCCGCGAAGGGCAGAATGAATTTTCCTCAAATGAATAACAATAAGAATAAAAGGGATTCAGGTGTACAGGCATCCTAAGTCATTTTTCTCCCAATCCTTCATACATTTAGGATAAAGGAAAAGACAGGGGGAAAAGCGGATGAATGTACCCGATCAAAAAGCCTTGCAATATGCCATAAGTGAAATTACAGAAATCGCTAAAGGATTCGGACTGGATTTTTACCCGATGAGATATGAAATCTGCCCTTCAGAAATTATTTATACATTTGGGGCGTATGGAATGCCCACCCGTTTTTCTCATTGGAGCTTCGGAAAGCAATTTCATAAAATGAAACTGCAGTATGACTTCGGATTAAGTAAGATTTACGAATTGGTCATTAACTCTGACCCATGCTATGCCTTTTTATTGGATTCCAATTCTTTGATTCAAAATAAGCTGATTGTGGCCCATGTTTTGGCCCATTGTGACTTTTTCAAAAATAATGTTCGTTTCCGCAATACGAAGCGGGACATGGTGGAAAGCATGGCAGCTACAGCCGACAGAATCAGACAATATGAAATGCTTCACGGAAAAAAGGAAGTAGAGACATTTCTTGATGCTGTATTGGCCATCGAGGAGCATATTGATCCATCGCTGATGCGGGTGAAGCTGAACTGGGACATGGATGAGGAAGAACAGGAACAGGAAAGGACAGCTTTATCAGAGTATGATGACCTTTGGTCTCTGGACCATAAAGATAAGCCTAGAAAGAAACCGATTCAAAAGAAACGAAAAAAATTCCCCCCTAAGCCAGAGAAGGATATCATGCTGTTCATTGAACAATTCAGCAGCGAGCTGACAGATTGGCAGCGCGATATTATGACAATGATCAGAGAAGAAATGCTTTATTTCTGGCCTCAGCTTGAAACGAAAATTATGAATGAAGGCTGGGCCTCCTTCTGGCATCAGCGGATCATCCGAGAACTCGATTTGACGTCAGGAGAATCCATCGAATTTGCCAAGCTGAATGCCGGAGTCGTTCAGCCATCCAGAACAAGCATTAATCCATATTATTTAGGATTAAAGGTCCTGGAAGATATCGAGGAACGGTATAATAACCCAACGGATGAAATGAAAAGGATGGGGGTCGAGCCCGGATCTGGAAGGGAAAAGCTATTCGAGGTCAGGGAGATTGAATCAGATATTTCTTTCCTGCGAAATTACTTAACAAAAGACCTGGTGACAAGAGAAGATATGTATTTATTCCAAAAGCAAGGCAAAGATTATAAAATCGTTGACAAAGGCTGGGAACAAGTTAGAGACCAGCTTGTCGGAATGAGGGTCAATGGCGGCTTTCCGTATATTACGGTCAATGACGGAGATTTCATGCGAAGCGGGGAGCTTTACCTTAAGCATTGGTATGAAGATATTGAACTTGATTTAAAATATTTGGAAAAAGTACTCCCGTACATTTTTCAGCTGTGGGGGCGTACCGTCCATTTAGAAACCATGTTAGAGAACAAAGAAGTTATGTTTTCCTATGATGGAAAAAGTCTTCATCGGAAGTATTTATAATAGAAATCAAGTAAAAAAGAGGGCGCGCTGAACGAAAGTTCGGGCGCCTTTCTTTTTGAAGCATGCCTTCCTGTACTTTTTAAAGAATTGCGGCCCATTATCATGAAGGATTGTTATATAATTGAAGTGGAAAGCTTTCCCTGAATATATATTTCTCCAAGAATGAAGTAAAACCTAAAAGAACCTGACAGCAGGTTTCAGGGAGCGTATGATAATTGGATGCTATTCAAGAAAAGGAGTTATGGTATATGTCAGAGGAGTTCCAAATTCCCCATTTGAAAATCGATGAAACAGATAAAAAAATTTTAGATATTCTTCATGAGGACGGAAGGATTTCCTATACAGAATTAGCGAAAAGAGTGGATTTATCCAGGGTTGCTGTACAGGCGCGCATCAACAGTTTGGTTGAAAAGGAAGTAATAGAAAAATTTACGGCAGTCATCAATCCAGCCAAAATAGGAGTCCATGTTTCGGCTTTTTTTAATGTGGAGGTGGAACCGAAGCATCTGGAAGCAGTTGCCTTGAAGCTGGAGCAGGATCCTTCGGTGACAAGCCTGTATCATATGACAGGTCCCAGCAAGCTGCATATGCATGGTATTTTTACAGATAATCAAGAGATGGAACGGTTTCTGAACGAAAAACTGTATGCGGTAGAAGGAGTCTCAAGTGTGGACTGCCAAATCTTAATTAAACGATATAAAAGCAGGATGGGAATGAAACTGTAAGCTTGGTTTAACAGAAGCTGGACAAAATAAAAGCCATCAAATTCTCACAGAGAAAGTTGATGGCTTTTTTGTGGAGTTTCCGTTTCGGAGACACCGGAAGCAGGTCCTGGGATTCACTTTTTTAGGTCAATGGAATAATGACGCCGCCATAGACAAAGGCGAGAATAATGACAAAAGCCGGGTGAATCTTAAATTTCACCAGAGCCAGGAAGGCCAGTGCTGCAATGATTAAAGCATGGATATATCCAATGGAAACAAATGCATCCTTCGCTATACTCCATGTCAGCAAAAGCATCATAATGGCAATGACGGGCTGTACAAGCAAGGACATGCCTTTGACGACCGGGGACCCCTTAAACCTTCTAAGAATTTTCAATAACAAAATAAGGGCAACGGCTGAGGGGATGACCGTTCCGGCAAGAGCCATCAGGAAACCAGGCCATCCGTATACATCATATCCTACATAAGCCGCAATCTTAGTAGCGATTGGACCGGGCAGCGAGTTGCCCAAAGCGAGCATATTCGAAAAATCCTTGTTGTTCATCCACTCAAAGCGGCTGACAATCTGATCATACATCAGCGGAATGGATGCAGGACCGCCTCCGTAGCCTAAGATATTGGCCATAAAAAAGGCTAAAAATAGATACCAAACAATCATGCCTGACGTTCCTCCTTCCGGATGGATTTCGGTTTCTTTCGCTTATCCTTCAACTTAAAGTGAAAAGCTCCATAAAGAAGGAAAATAAATATGACGATACCAGGGTGCAGCGAGACGACTTGGAGCAGCAAAAAAGAGATAATAAAAAATGCAATGCCGAGTGCTAAACCAAGTCCTTTTACGGCCTTTTCCCCAAATTCATAAGCCATCTGTCCAAGCATGACTGCCACAACGGGAAGAACAGCAGCAATCATATTGCCGACAATGACCGAACTGCTTAATACATTAATGAAAGCGGCGAGAAACACCATGGCAAAACAGGTTGGCAGGATATGTGCCGCCACACTTACAAGTGCACCTGTCCAACCTTTTGTCCGGTACCCCAAGTAGGCTGCCATTTTCGTAGCAATCGGTCCTGGCAGTGTATTGGCAATAGCCAGTGTATCGCCGAACTCTTCGTCATCCAGCCAATGGTACCTTGAAACTGCCTCATGCCGGATTAATGGGATAACCGAAGGGCCGCCGCCGAAACCTAATATTCCGGTCCGCATCATGCCGATGGTCAATTCTAGATAATGTTTCTTCATAAGAATCCTCCAAGTGATTTGATGTGAGAATTTTCAAACATTTATAGTATATTCATCATATCAAATTTACTTTCCTTTTGCATGAAAACTTCAAGAAAAAATAACTAAATGAAAAAAATATGGATAATGATAAAACCTTCGGAAAGAAGAAAGAGAAAAAAGAGAACAATTTGTTAGAAAATTTTAAATTTTTTAATGAATGTAAGAGATTTAACGGTATAATGAAAAGAAAAATGAATGTTGGGAAAGGAGCTTTCAGATGAATCGAGCAATCATAGGAACAAAAAGGATGGTCGTCAGTCCGCATTACTTAGCTTCAGGGGCAGGGAACAAAATATTGGAGCGCGGAGGAAATGCCTTTGATGCGGCAGTTGCTGTAAGCTCCTGCTTGGCAGTAGTCTACCCGCATATGACAGGGCTCGGCGGAGACAGCTTCTGGCTCACTTATCATAAATCTGAATCGGCGATCAGAGGCTATAATGGCAGCGGCCGTTCAGGATACGGTGTAAGCCGTGACTCCTTTGCAGGGGAAGAAAAAATCCCTTTTCGGGGAGTGAAGAGTGCGCTGACTGTACCGGGGATGGTGGATGGCTGGGATGCGGTGCTGAAGCAATATGGTCGGCTTTCCTTGAAAGAGGTGCTCGAGCCGGCTATTGAATATGCTGAAAAGGGATTTCCAATCTCGCAAAATCAAGTGGCATATACCCAAAAGAACTGGAATTGGATATCTGAGATGCCGGGAACATCAGATATCTATACGCCGGGAGGAAAAATCCCGGCTGCAGGAGAACGATTTGTCCAAAAGCACTTGGCCCAAAGTCTTAGAGCTATTGCTGATCAAGGAAGAGACACGTTTTACCGCGGAGAACTGGCTGAAAAAATAGTGAAGGGTTTGAAAGAACAAGGGAGCCTTCTAACCAGCGAGGATTTTGCTTCTCACCGGGGGAATTGGACAGACCCGATTTCTTCTTCTTACAACGGTTATGAGATTCATCAAATGCCGCCTAATTCACAAGGGTTTGTCGGGCTGATGGCCTTGAATATCCTCGAGAATTTCCGGATAGGAGAGCTGGAACATGGTTCAGCCGAGTATTATCATTTGCTTGTGGAATCATTAAAAGCGGGGTTCCGTGAACGGAATGAGGTCTTAACCGATCCGGAGTTTTATGATATTCCGTTAGACAGCCTGCTCGATAAGACCTTTGCTGCGGAGATGGCTGCTGGAATTCAAAGCGATGCAGCAGCTGTGACTAGCCCTCCGGTTGGGAGTGATACAGCGTATGCTGCTGTAGTGGATGAAGAAGGCAATGCTGTTTCTTTCATACAAAGTCTGTATTTTGAATTTGGATCTGGAGTGACAGCAGGGGAAACCGGAATTATTTTGCAGAACCGCGGCTCTTTCTTTTCGCTGGATCCGGAACATGTGAATACGCTTGAACCGGGAAAGCGCTCTTTTCATACATTGATGCCTGCTATGGCCACAAAGGACGGAGAATTAAAAATCATTTATGGAACCCAAGGTGGAGAAGGCCAGCCGCAGACCCAGACAGCCATCATTACAAGAATGATTGATTTCGGAATGGATCCTCAGCAAGCAATCAATGAACCGCGATTTGTGTGGGGAAGAACATGGGGAGAGGCCAGTGAGGCTCTTAAAGTTGAGGGGCGAATCGATCCGGATGTAGCAGAGGCGTTACGGAAAAATGGCCATCTTGTGGAAGTTGTAGAGGAGTTTGACGGAATAATGGGACATGCTCAGGCAATCAAGATTACGGATGAAGGGTTCCTTGAAGGAGGAGCCGATCCAAGGGGAGACGGTGCCGCCATCGGGTACTGAATCTGATGCTCTGAGGAACATAACGGCCATCATTAAATACGAATATTCAGGCTTGAAAAAGTGTTTTTATAGAAAAAATCCGAACGGTTCAACATTCTTATCGTAGAATGTTGAATCCAGTTCGGATTTTTCTTTGGCTGATACTCATTGTCCAAGTATCATTTTAACTTCCTCTGTAGACTTGATATCCCCAGGGAGATACAAGCAGCGGTACATGATAATGGGAAGCTGTATTTTCCAGTCCGAAACGAACGGGTACTTCCTCTAAAAACGGAGGCTCCGGAAGGACGGTCCCTTTCTTTCGAAAATAGTCCCCAATGTAGAACAGAAGTTCATAAGTGCCCTTTTCCCTTTCATTTTCGGATAGAAGGGGTTCATCCAAACGTCCGTCAGCATTCGTAGTCCCTGTCCGGATAAATATCCGCTGACCTGATGAGGCCTCTAGACGATACAGTTCAATTTTTACTCCTGCGCCTGGCTCTCCGTGTGTTAAATCCAATACATGGGTTGTCAGTCCTGTCATTTGGTGCTCACCCGTTTACGTTTTCGCTGCCGGCAAGCGCTTTTTTGTTTTCGAGCAGTGTCCTTGTGATCGTAAAAACCTGAAAACCATAAGGGGGACGGGGCTCGGTATAGATTTTTCCGTTTGATCCAGGAATATGGTCGACGACTGTGTCCCATGTATGATTCTGAGATTCGAACGTCACTTCAAGAAGCTGCGGATATCTGGTCAGGATTCGGCAGCCAATTTCATAAATCAGGTTTTGGATGGAGGGCGTCTCCATTTCGTGAAAAACCGAGGTAGCGATATCGATAATCTGTTCAGCTGCGACATATAGATCAGGTTCGATTCCAAAAGCGGTCTCTTGTTCTTCATAAATCCAGTGGATATTTAAATAAACAAAAAGCGGGCGGTCCCCATCTTCCGGAAGTGTGGTGTATTCATCACGGATAAAACCAACAAAGGAATTACCGCTGATTTTAATAAGCTGAAGGTCAAGGATTGAGCTGCTTTGCTGGATGATTTCAGTGCCTTCTTTTGTCCGGGAAACTTCAATCATCGTTTGGGCCCGTTCGTTTCTTGACTTTTTGAAAACGAGGCTGCTCTCTTTTATCTCGCCGCCGTTTGCCGCCTCTGACACAGTTTCGAACGGTATATCCTCGGCTGTAAGTTGAACAGAATCAATATGTGCATATTTATCGAGGAATGCTTCAGCAACATAGGCAGAGAACCCTTCGAGGGTCGTGCCTATGTATGTTCCTAAATGCCGCTGGATGAAGTTTTTCATAGAATCAGTAGCGACAATAAGGCTGTTGTCTCCCTCTGTGAAGGAGGGAACGAAGGCGTCCCCGAATACAGCAACCTTGATTTTCGTTCCGAAAATGTTAGATTTTCGCTCCGTGAAGGCAGATTCAGGGATGACAGGTAGTCCGGTTAATGGGGAGGCATAGGTACGGTATGCAAACACATCTCCTTTTCCGTAACATAATTTCTTTTGGGCTGATTTATTTTTCATAAAAGATCTCTCCTTCAGTTTTTATTTGTTCTTCCAGGCGGAGCCGGGCGATTTGGTAAATTTCCTGCAGGGCTGTTTCCATTTCTTCATTTTTTTCTGAAGAAATTCGGGATTGCATCGCCTCGCAGATTTCCTGCTTATTTTTTCCTTTCACGGCCATGATAAAAGGGAATCCGAATTTTTTCATATATTGAGAGTTAAGCAGGACAAATCTTTGATACTCATCCTCGGTTAAATCTGTAAGTCCTGCTCCTCGCTGTTCCTTCGAAGATTCAGCACTCATGGCGGCTCTGTCTCCAAGATTCGGATGAGCGGCAATTAAGGCCAGCTTATCTTTTGGGGGAGCTGCCTCCACGATAGCCCTCATTTTACCGTGCAGGTCTTCAAGAGAGAGGAAGGGACGTCCGGCAAATGCTTTTTTTGGAATCCAAGCAGAATGTTCGAATATATCACGGAAAAAGTCTGTGAAGTCCTGCTCGCCTAATCGATTGATTTCTTCGATACTTTTCATGTTTATCACCTCATTTCAGGAAGTCATAACCTTTGGAGAGGCCTGTTCTTCTGTCCTTTCTTTAGGTTTGCTTTTGGTCTTGGGCAGCAGGAGATTCAGGAGAATGGCTGCAAGGCTGCCCGTAATGATTCCGTCTCCGACAATGATCCGGACAGTTTCCGGCAGAACAGCAAATAATTCGGGTACAACAGTAGCGCCAAGGCCTAAAGATACTGAACAGGCGATGATCAGCAAATTGTTATTGTCACTGAAATCTACGTCACTCAGCATTTTGATTCCGGAGGAGATGACCATGCCGAACATGACGACGGTGGCCCCGCCAAGAACGGAAGTTGGAATTAATGTAGCTAATGCTGCTATTTTTGGGACCATTCCCAGTGCGATTAATATGAAACCGGCTGTCACTGTTACGATTCTTTTCTTAACTCCCGATAATTGAACGAGGCCGACATTTTGAGCAAATGTACTGTAAGGGAAAGCGTTGAAGATTCCGCCAAGGGCAAAGGATAATCCTTCTGCCCGGTACCCTCTTACGATATCCTTCTGATTGAGCTCCCTTTCAGTAATCTTGCCAAGCGCGAGGAAGGCTCCTGTAGATTCAACCAAAATGACGGATCCTACTAGAATCATAGTCAGGACAGGGACAATCTCGAAGGTTGGGACACCGAAGTAAAAGGGAGCAGGCAAGCGGAACCAAGGGGCATCAGCAACAGCGGTTACATCCATTTTTCCGGTAAAGGAATAGGCGATTGTGCCGGCTGCAATTCCAATCAATACAGAAATAGCCCGAATGAATCCTTTGAAAAAACGATTAATAAGAAGTATGACTGCTAACACACCAAAGGATAGAGCCAGATTCTCTGCAGATCCGAAGTTTTCACTTCCTTCACCGCCGCCCATGTTTTTAATGCCTGTCGGAACAAGAGAAAGACCGATGATGATGACGACGGTACCGGTCACAACGGGGGGGAAAAGCTTAAGCATTTTTCCGAAAACATTCGAAAAAAGAATGATAAAGAGGCCTGCTGCAATAATCGAACCATAGATGGCAGTGATACCGTAACTTTTTCCGATGGACACCATCGGCAGGACGGCGACGAAAGAAGTGCCTAGTACGACGGGAAGTCCGATTCCAAAATATTTGTTCTTCCAGGCTTGAAGCAGGGTTGCAATTCCGCATGTCAGTAAATCGATGGCAATCAGGTAGGCCAGCTGCTGGGTGTTGAAGCCGAGTGCCCCTCCGACGATAATGGGAACGAGGATTGCGCCGGCGTACATGGCGAGCACATGCTGCAAGCCAAGTGAAAACACTTTTGACTTATCAATTTTTTCACTCATCGTACTATTCCTCCCTTACGTGATTTAAAATCACATTCAATGTAATTAATATTTACATAATAAAGAATAGTCTGACAAAAGTCATTGGCTAATATCGCTAATATTATTTTTTTGGTATAGACATTCTGACCAACTGGAAGAACGATTAAGAAGGGTCTATAGATTTAATAAAGATTTTATCCGAAAAGCGATGCGAAGCTGGAGGGTCACTTCTGGATCCTTCAGTGAACGGCCGAGCATTTCTTCACATTTTTCCAGCCTGTAAACCACTGTATTCCTGTGAACATACAGCCGCTTGGCTGTTTCTGATACCTGGCCGTGTGTTTCAAGATATACAGATAAGGTGCTGTGCAGCGACTGTTCTTCTTCTGAGTTGCTGAAAGAAAAATCTTTTAATGCATGTGTATAAAAATTCTGCAGGTCTTCTGCAGGGATAAGCCGCAATAATTCTGTCAGGTCCTTTGTTTTATAAACCTGGATGAAAGGTTTTTTGCCTAGCAGGAATCCATTCTGAAAAGCTTCTGATGCTTCTTTGTAGGCGTTTTTGACATGCAGAAATCCATGGCATAGACTGCTCATCCCGAAAGAGATTCCTGAATGAAACTGTTTGTTGATTTTAGATTGGATTTGAATCAGTGCTCCTTCTGCTGCCTGCAGGGCATTCGATGGATCTCCTCTATATTCAAAAAGGGCGATGCAGAAGGGCCTCTTGTTAAAAAAGTGAACGGGAAATTCTGAAAAAGTAAATGATTCAGCCATATAGCCAAACAAGGTATCTGCTTTTTGCTGTGAAAGGGCATAGCTTCCTTCAAATCCCTCTCCATCCATTTTTCCGACGGCACAAATATATTTGGAATCCGGAGAAAGTCCAAATTCTGCAGCCCGGTTCAGCGTTTCTCCTTCAGTGGAAAAGGCTCCATCCAAAAAGTGCTGGAAGAAGTCATTCTTAATGTTCTGTTCATATTGCGTGACCGCATATTCCTTCATTAAAGCAAAGGAAATAACATTGGAGGCTTGCTCGATAATCAGTTTTGATAAACGTTCCTCCTCCTTCACTTCGCCCATAATGATCAAGTAACAGGTCTTTAATTCACCGATATGGGCAGGGAAAACGGTGAATGTACAGGAGCCGCCTTTGATAGAAAAGGAAGGAAGAGGATTGATAAATGAACTCTTATTCATTTCCACAGCGGTGCTGAGCTGCTCAAGGCTGAACCCGGCAGCAGACCGGGCAATTGGTTTGAAATATTGGTTCAGCAGGACTGCGGGGAGGCTGATCATACTGGAGAGATTTTCAATTAATTTATCCAGCCTGTTTCCTTTCATAATGATTTGTGTGAACTGCTTATGAATTTCAAGAGCCTGAGTTAGTTCGCCGGCTCTTTGGTCAAGAATGGCTTTCAGTGTCAAGTTTACGATTTCCCCCAAAGAAAGGTGGGAAGGGATTTCAATAATAGGCAATGCTTGTTCATTGGCAATACGGATCACTTGCTCGGGTATCTCCTGCAAGAATCTTTTTGTTTTAATCCCGAGAGCGGCACAGCCTTGTTCAGCCATTGAGATAACCAGTTCGGCCATGGATTCGGGATGGTCTTTAAAATGATAGGCGGTCGTTACGAGAAATTCATTTGGTTTTAAGTAGTCAGCGATGTCAGGAGCATCCATCATATTGGCGGATTCAATCTTATTTATCAGTCCGCTTTCGCCTGCGATGACTTTGGTTCCGTCCAATGCGGTAAGTTGAAGGAGAGCAGCAGTGTTCATACATCCCCAATCCTTTCTTTTGGTTTTTGAACTCTTGAAGATTTATATCCTTCTTTTTGAAGAATGGACATTTTATGTCTGTACCTTGTGACTAACAAATTCTCCAACCCCTTTGTCAAATTCTCCAAAACGTTTTTCTTTTTTGTACATTCATATGAAAATAGCATCTTATGTTAGATTTTATCACATTAGTAGTGAAATATTATATGAATTTTGCTAATATTTTTAAAACAAAGCAGAAGGAGATGACTGGTTCAGCAGATGAGTGTATGGATAGATGGACAGAATTGTAAACAGGTATATGGCGAAGTTCGTCGATTAAAGAGCTTGGAGAAAGCCTTTCTGTTATAAAAAGAAAAAGGATGGAAGGATGAACTGGATGGCGATGCGATTAGAAGGACATCAAGTGAACAAGGATCGGGCAGCTGATTGGATTGAATGGCTTGCCGAATTCGGGAAAGCAGAAAGCGGAGGAGTTACCCGGCTTTTGTATTCTCCGTCTTGGCGAATGGCTCAAAATGCTCTAAAAAGGAAGTGGGAGCAGGAAGGCTTTGAGACATATTTCGATACAGTAGGCAACTTGTTTGGGAGACTGAATGGATCTGATCCGTCGGAAAAAACCATTTTAACAGGCTCTCACATTGATACTGTGATTAATGGAGGGAAATATGACGGCGCCTTAGGTGTCATTGCCGGCTTTCTTGCTGTTAAACGGCTGAAGGAAAAATACGGACAGCCGAAAAGGACTCTTGAGATTGTTTCTTTATGCGAAGAGGAAGGGAGCAGATTTCCGATTACCTTTTGGGGATCCAGAAATATTCAAGGGAGATACAGTTTAAAGGACGTTCAGCAGCTTCAGGATAAAGATGGAATTCCCTTTTTAACGGCTATGGAAGAAGCGGGTTTTCCGAAAGAAGTGTATACAGAGCCAGTACGCACAGATATTGGCTGTTATGTTGAACTCCATATAGAGCAGGGGATGGTACTTGAGAGAAAGAATAAATCGATTGGAGTTGTAAGCCATATCGTCGGCCAAAGACGGTACACAATCCGGATTTCCGGTGAGAGCAATCATGCGGGCACTACACCGATGGCATACCGGAAAGATGCTGTTGTGCTGGCAGCTCAATTTATTACCTATTTGACAGAAGAGGCTAAAAGAATCGATCCGGATCTTGTAGTAACGGTAGGGAAGGCGGAAATTTCCCCCAATGTGCCGAATGTGATTGCCGGAATGGCCGAGTTCAGTGTAGATATGCGGCATTATAAGGAGGAAGTGCTTGCCTTTTATTGTGAGAGGGCTTTTGAGTATATGCAGCAGTCAGCAAGGAAATCCATGATGGATGTGAAAGTGGATCAATGGATGGATGTTAAGCCGGTCGCAATGAACAGAGAAATGGCGGGGAGCCTGAAAGAAATAGCGGTTCAAAAAAATATTCCTTATATGGAGATGGTCAGCGGAGCAGGTCACGATGCTCAGGTTTTTGGATCATTTTGTCCGGCTGCGATGCTGTTTGTACCAAGTAAAGATGGAATCAGCCATTCTCCAAAAGAATACACAAAAGCGGCTGATCTAGAGAAAGGAATCGACATTCTTGAGGAATTTTTATATCAATATGCCTATTAACAGGGGGAACGGAAAATGACATATGCTGAATTAAATACACCGATCAGAACGATTATGACACCAGGGCCAGTGGAAGTGGATCCAAGAGTTTTGAGAGCTATGAGCACACCTATACTCGGGCAATTTGATCCAGCCTTTACAGCAATTATGAATGAAGTCATGGATATGCTGAGGCAGGTCTTCCAAACGAAAAATCGATGGGCCTTTCCGGTTGACGGCACTTCAAGATCGGGAAATGAAGCCATGCTGTGCAGTATCATTGAACCGGGGGACAAGGTTCTCGTGCCTATTTTTGGACGGTTTGGACATCTTTTAGTGGAGATTTGCCAAAGAGCAGGCGCGGAAGTACATACAATGGAATGTCCTTGGGGAGAGGTGTTTAATCCTAAGGATGTGATTGCAGAAATGAAAAGAGTCCGCCCAAAAATAACGGCCTTGGTTCATGGGGAGACGTCAACTGGATGCGCCCAGCCATTAAAAGAAATAGGCAGAGCGTGCAGGGAAATGGATATATTGCTCGTTGTAGACGCTGTCGCCTCGATTGGCGGCATGGAGGTTAAAGTGGATGACTGGTGTATCGACGGGCTGATCGGCGGAACCCAGAAATGTCTCTCTGTCCCTTCTGGCATGGCGCCGATTACTTATAATGAACGGATTGAAAAAATTCTGATGAAAAGAAAAAAAGTGGAACAGGGCATTGCGACCGAGGAAGAATTAACAGCTTCTAAAAATCGGAAACCGATTTTAAGCAATTATCTGGATTTGAGCATGCTTCAAGATTATTGGGGGCCGAGAAGATTGAACCACCATACAGAAGCTACGTCCATGCTGTATGCTCTGAGGGAAGGGCTCAGACTTGTGCTGGAAGAGGGATTGGAAAACCGGTTTGCCCGTCATAAGCTTCATGAAACGGCTTTAACAAAGGCTTTGGATGCGATGGGTCTTGAATTATATGGAAGCGGGGCGAATAAATTGATCCCTGTCACCTGTGTCAGTATCCCGGAAGGAGTAAATGGAGAGTCGGTCCGCAGCATGCTTCTAAAAGAATTCGGGATTGAGATTGCTTCATCTTTTGGACCGCTGAACGGAAAGATCTGGCGGATTGGAACGATGGGATACAGCTGCCGCAAAGAAAATATTCTGTTCACTGTTTCGGCATTGGAGGCCGTTCTTGTCCGGCATGGATATAAAGTGAATCATGGGAAAGCGATGCAGGCTGCTTTGGATGTGTATGAAAATATTGAAGGCGCTGTACCGGTTCTGGGGTGACGGACGGAGAAGCGCGATAAAGAGAATGATAGAAATGGAGGGAACAACAATGCAGGAATATGATCTGCTAATACGGGATGGGCAAGCGGTGCTGCCATCTGGAATAGAACGTACAGATATCGCAGTAAAAGATGGTGTGATAGTAGAAATGGGTCAGAAATTGACAGGCAGGGCAAAAGAAGAATTGGAAGCAGCGGGAGATTATATATTTCCGGGGATGATTGATGTGCATGTACATTTCAGTGAGCCGGGCCGTGAGCATTGGGAAGGATTTGAAACAGGATCACAAATGATGGCGGCGGGCGGCTGCACCACTTATTTTGATATGCCGCTCAATGGGATTCCTTCGACTGTGACCTTAGAGGCATTAAAGGAAAAGGCAGGCATAGGGGAGCAAAAGTCACTGATTGATTTTGGACTATGGGGCGGTCTTGTACCCGGTCATATTGAGGATCTTCCAGCTATGGCCGAAGCGGGTGTCGTAGGATTTAAGGCTTTTATGTCTGCCACGGGAAATGAAGAGTTCGAGAGGGCAGATGACAAAACACTGCTTGAAGGAATGAAAGTGATTGCCTCACTTGGGAAAATACTTGCCCTTCATGCAGAAAGTGAACCGATTACCAGTTTCCTTTTAAATGAAAGGATCAAGGAAGGAACAGGAAGTGCCGATGATTATGCAGCTTCGAGGCCTGTTGAAGCAGAATCAGAGGCGGTGGAACGGGCTCTTTATTATGCCAAGCTGACAGGGTGTCCTCTTCATTTTGTACATATTAGCAGCTCGCTGGCCCTGGAGAAAATCGAAACGGCAAAAAAAGCAGGAGTGGATGTAACCGTTGAAACCTGCCCGCATTATCTGCTTTTTAATCAAGAGACACTTCGGGAAAAAGGAGCGGCAGCCAAATGTGCGCCTCCGTTAAGAGAGAAGCAGGAACAGGATCGGCTGATTCAGCTGTTGAAGGCTGGAAAATTCGATATGATCTCTTCCGATCATTCGCCTTGCCCTTACCATTTAAAAGATCCGGCTGTTCATGGGTTGTTTGAGGCGTGGGGAGGAATCAGCGGCGGCCAATTTTCGTTACTGTCCATGATTGAGCTGGCCTTGGAGCATGAGCTGCCTTTTACGGCCATTGCCGAATGGACGGCAGGAGGGCCTGCGGAGAGATTTCGTCTTCCTGGTAGAGGGGAAATAAAGGTTGGCCATGCTGCGGACTTTGCGATTGTAACACTGAACAAGAGACATATAGTTACAGAGGAAAACTTCTTTGCTAAACATAAGCAAAGCGTTTATATCGGACATGAATTTCCTTGTTCGATCGAAGCGGTCATGAACAGGGGAAGCTTAATCTATAGACAAGGGAAGTTTTTAAATGATAATGTGAAGGGCGGCTGGCTGACCCCGGAGAAAGCGGAAGAAAAAATAGTAGGCTGAGTGATTTGCAGGCGACACAATTGCATCATTCTGACAAGTCATACGGCTATCCCTCAATCTTGAAAATCTTAAATTTCGAACGGGTTCAGAATTTTTCATTCTGAACCCGTTTTCTATGTTTTAACTGACATGTTTAATAAAAAGGGAATGAGGATTCTGCAAAGCTGCTAAAGGCAGCTCTTTGTGCGATGGGCTGGGCTGATACATTTCGGAAATAAAAGATTGACTCGTTTCTTATAGTATAGGATAGTAAATAAGGAAAAACGGATGTATGCGGCTGACTGCTATCGCTGTTTAGACAAGCTTGTTGTAAGGAGAGGGGAAAATAGAGTTATGGAAGAGATTGTCATGTCACTGATTGAGGCATTAAAGTCATTGTCCTATTTTGGGATTATGCTTGCTTTGACTTTTGAGTTTGTTCCGGCAGAAATTGTTCTTCCTCTTGCTGGCTATTGGGTTTATCAAGGGGATATGAATTTATATATAACGATCCTTTTTGGTTCTATAGGCGGAGTTACTGGTCCCTTGACACTGTATGCCTTGGGAAGGTATGGAGGCAGGCCTCTTGTTAAGAAATACGGGAAATTCTTTCTGATTAAAGAAGAACAAATAGATAAGGCGGATCATTTTTTTGCAAAATATGGGGCTGGCATAGCGTTCTTCGGACGATTCGTCCCTGGAATCCGTACGGCTATTTCACTGCCTTGCGGTATCATGAAAATGAATATTTGGAAGTTCATGGCTTATACATTCTTGGCTATGCTTCCAGTAACCAGTATTTATGTATATCTTGGATACAAGCTGGGACCAAAGTGGGAACAGGCAGGAGCTATTTTTTCCCAATACGCGAATTACCTATTAATCCCGATTGCTTTGATTGTGATTTGGGTTGTTCTGAAAGCCCGCCGTGACCGGAAGAAAACTGTATAAATGAAAAGGCGCCGAATCGGCGCCTTTTCCATTTTTTATATGTGGCTCAGCAGAAACCGCCGCCGCCACCAAAGCCCCAGCATGCACCAATGATAATTAACAAAATAAATAGGACTACTAGCAGAGCAAATCCGTTGTCGAATCCGCCGCCGCCACATTCATAACCGCCTGTTGCACCCATTCGAGATTCCTCCTCTTTTTTAATAAAACCAAAATTTCTAATTGCCTTAACACCCACATCTTATGCAGGTTGGGTAAAAGTGTTTGCTCCTGAAGCGAAAATGGGCGCCAGAGGAATTTTGAAACCGCTGAATGCTCATGCATAGATATAGCGGAAACCGCCGCAGGAATACAAAGTGTATTAATTGAAACTGAACCGAATTTCTTACATACTATAGATATAAGAAAAGAAACGGAGGCAGAAATTATGGGGCATCATCATGGACATTCTCATGATCACGGGCATCACCATTCCGCAAATAAAAAAGCCTTGTTTTCTGCCTTTCTTATAATCTCTATTTTTATGGTTGTAGAGGTTATTGGCGGATTTCTGACTAACAGTCTGGCATTGCTCTCAGATGCGGGACATATGCTGAGTGATGCGGCGGCATTGGGGCTCAGTTTTGCGGCAATCAAAATGGGAGAAAAGAAAGCAAGTGTAACAAAGACATATGGCTATAAGCGGTTTGAAATTCTTGCCGCATTGCTAAACGGTCTGGCTTTATTGCTTATTGCTGTCTTCATTATTATAGAGGCTGTTAAGCGTTTTTATTCTCCGCCTGAAGTGCAAAGCCTCGGCATGCTGACAATCTCTGCTGTTGGCTTGGCAATCAATATTATCGCAGCGTGGATATTGATGAAGGGCGACAAAGAAGAAAACCTGAATATTCGCAGTGCGTTTCTGCATGTTATTGGAGATATGCTGGGATCCGTAGGTGCCATTATTGCCGCCCTGCTTATTTACTTTCTTGGCTGGAGCGCTGCTGATCCGGTTGCAAGCATCATTGTTTCCTGTCTGATTGCCGTAAGCGGCTGGAGGGTCGTGAAGGACTCCGTTCACATCTTGATGGAGGGAACGCCTGTTCAAATCAATTTAGAAGAACTGAAGGAAGGGATCCTGCAGCTGGAGAAAGTGAATGATATCCATGATCTTCATGTCTGGACCATTACTTCCGGATTCCTGTCTGCCAGCTGTCATATTGTAATTACTGAAGACAGAGATCAGGACGAGGTTTTATCTGAGGTTCAAATGTTTCTTCATGATCAATTCGGGATTGAACACTGTACCATTCAGATAGAACGATTCTCCGCAGGCTGTCCCAACCCTCATGAAACCTGTAATTGATTCATCTAAGGAAAATGTATGTTATTTTAGCGGACCATTCTTTGGATAAGAAGAATGGTCTTTTGGTTTGGTTTCATGCCATTATCTGACCGTCCGTCGGATTTTAGCTTATGGCGGATGTTCTGGAGGGAACTTGTAAAGGGAAGACGGTGCGGATCCCCGCAGCGAGAAGTTAGGTTTGAACATATTCCTGACATAATGAGGAAGTATGATAAGATGTAAAAAGTATTTTGCTGCAGAGAGCGCAAGAAAGGGGCTCCGTTATGGGAAGGATATTGGTTGTAGAAGATGAAATTGCCATCTCGATGGTACTAAAAGCATACTTAGCCAGAGAAGGCTTTCAGGTTATTCAGGTATTTGATGGGGGAAAGGCACTTCAGGCCTTTGAAGAGAATGATCCAGACCTTGTGCTTCTGGATGTTATGCTGCCGAACATAGAAGGCTGGGAAATCTTAAAGGAAATTCGTGAAAACAGTACTTGCCCGGTCATCATGCTAACGGCATTGAATGATATTGATTATCGGCTGTCAGGCTTTAAATATGGAGCAGATGATTACATAGCCAAGCCCTTTGTTGCCGATGAAGTAGTGGCTAGGGTGCATGCGGTGCTGAGGAGGGCCTCGGCTAAGAATGTGAATGGAGAAGAAGGGTATATCCACCGATTCGGAAGCTTAAAAATCGATGCCAGGGGCTGCACTGTTCACTTGAATGAAGAGGAAATCAATCTGACTCCAAGGGATTTGTCCTTATTGATCTTTTTCGCCAATCACCCTAACCAGATCTTTACAAGAGAACAGTTGATCGAACAGGTTTGGGGCATGGATTATGATGGAAGTGACCGGGCTGTCGATCTTGCTGTGAAGCGAATCAGGAAGGCTCTCGTCAAGTGGCCGGAACAAGAGGGAGAGATCAAAACACTTCGGAGAATGGGGTATCAGTTCATTGTTCACGAAAAATAAAAAGAGAACAACACTTGTCCGCTACTGGACAACTCGCTATATTCTCACTTTGATTACCGGGCTTTTTGTGATTTCCATTCTATCCATTTGGTGGATGGAAAAAACAGCAGTGGAATACAGGCTCAGTCTGTTCAAATATTTAGCAGATGAAACAGCGGACCGGGCGATTAAAGATAATGGACAGATTGTCATCGGTCCTGGTCTCGCTGCCATTATTGAGGAGAGAGAACAAATTCTCCGTCTGAATCAGCAGCCGATTATCTACATTGTCGATCCAACTGGGAAAATCATTTATACCGTACCTCAGGTATATATAGAACCTAAGAATGACACGCTGCCGTCGGCCATCATGAAAAGTGATGAGACTATCCAAAAAGTGAAGATTCAAAAAAACAGCAAAGTCTATATTGTAAAATCTCCTATTGTGTTTGAAGGAAAAACGAAAGGCTGGGTAGTTATTGCCCAGGAAGAAGCAGCTTTAAAGGAAGTTAATCAGGATCATGAGCTGCTTGCGATTATGATTGTATCCATTTTGATTCTTGGATGCGGCGTTATCTTGGCTCTATCTGTCAAGATATCAAAGCCGATACGGAATGTAGCGAATGCCGCTGCAGAAGTCAGGGAAGGAAATTACGATATTAAGCTGAACAGTGAGCAGACGCGGGAAGAGGAAATATATGAACTAATCGAATCCTTCAAAACGATGACGACAAGATTGAATCAGATGGAGCGGCTGCGGGCAGAGCTGCTGGCTGGTGTGACCCATGATTTAAAAACACCGGTCACTTCGATCAGCGGATTAATTCAGGCTGTAAAAGATGATGTTGTGACAGGACAGGAAAGCAAAGAATTTCTTGATATCTCATTGAAGGAAACACAGAGACTTCAGGATATGATTGAAGATCTGCTGAATTATAATGCCCTTTCAGCAGGATCCTTTACATTCCTGCTTGAAAAAGAAGATATGAATCAATTTCTTGATGAAATCGCTCATCGATGGAAGGTAACGCAAGATGATGAAAATTTTGATTTGGAGCTTCTCTGTCCGGATGAACCATTGTTTGGAGAGATTGACGCCCTGAGGATGCAGCAAATCATTCTTAACCTGCTGAATAATGCCAAACAGGCACTTACGAAAGACGGGAAAATTACGATCCGTTTATATGAGTATTCTGAAGCTGAAATTGCGATCGATATTTCAGATAACGGGACAGGAATCCCGAAAGACGAGCAGGAATATATCTTCGAGCCGTTTTACCGCGGTTCTGCCAAAAAACTGCAGGTTCGGGGTTTGGGTCTTGGTTTGCCGTTCAGCCGGATGCTGGCAAGAGGGCAAAATGGGAATCTTTTATTGAGACAGAGTGATGAGAAGGGAACCACTTTTACGCTGCTGATTGAAAAATCCGATCAGTCTCCTGCAGAAGGAGTATAGGAACTCGCGGAGAAGAAGCAAAAAAGGATGCCGGGGGAAGGCATCCTTTTTTGCTGTACAGTTTTTAAAAAGCTAATTGGCTGATGGCCTGTCTTAACTGGATATGCCGCATTTTTCTTGGCAGAAAGCGGCCCATTTCCTCTTCGTTATAACCCGCATGCAGATTTTTCTCATCGAAAATAATCGGACGGCGCAGCAAATCTGGATTTTCACGAATAAGCTGGCATAATTCATTTAAAGGGGCATTGTTAATATCAATGTTCAGACTTTTAAATTTCTTCGAACGTGTAGAAATAATTTCATCTGTGCCGCCTTCGGTTTTTTTCAGGATTTCCTTTATTTCATCTACTGATAATGGCTGAGAGTATAAGTTTCTTTCTGTATAGGCAATGTCATGTTTTTGAAGCCAGGCTTTTGCTTTGCGGCATGCAAGGCTGCTCGGAGTTGTGTAGATTGATACCATTCGTAATCGACTCCTTCATAATCTTTTTTAATGTATTCTTCCAGTTAAATTTCATGTTTGTTCATTCGGGTCAGATGAAGATTGTTCACCTCGTTCAGAAGTTGGTCACATGAAGTAACTAAATCATGGTAAAATGATTGTTATCTTTGTGATACTTTAAATTTACTTGATTAATGTGTCAGCAGTATGTCAAGAGAAAGAACTTTTATTTTCAAATTCAAAATGGCTGGAGAAAGAAACAGATTCTTTTCTGTGAGAGTTTCCGCTTTTTCTTTGCAGCAGTCTGTATGACATAAGCTTCTTGGCAAACAATCCATGTAACTATTTGAAAAGGACTGAACAAGTAATGCCTGAGAATTTTTGGTCGCCTGTCATTCTGTCATTCCAGGTAGCGGCATTGGCAGGTATCGTTGTTTTTATAACTGGTATTGCATTAGCCAGGCTTTTTGTCCGCTGGCATTTCCGGGGGAAAGTGCTGGCGGAGACCGTTTTAATGCTTCCGCTTGTTCTTCCTCCATCTGTTATTGGCTTTTTGCTTATAGTGTTTTTAGGGACGAACAGTCCTCTGGGTGAACTGATTGGATCCCTTTTTTCCCGGCCGGTGATGTTTACATGGTGGGCAGCAGCAATTGCCTCAGCAGTTGTGGCCTTTCCGCTTATGTATCAATCGGCCAAAACCGGTTTTCAACAAATTGATACGGATATTGAAAAAGCTGCCAGGGTAGACGGCGCGAATGAATGGAAGGTATTCCTGCTGATTTCTTTGCCGCTCACCCTTAGATCACTTGTGACAGGGGGGATTTTAAGTTTGGCGAGAGCGTTTGGGGAATTTGGTGCTACACTGATGTTTGCCGGCAATATACCCGGTGTCACCCAGACTATGCCTACAGCGATCTACATTGCTATGGATTCAGGAGAAATGGGCCTGGCTTGGGCATGGGTTGCCCTGATGATTATTTCATCTTTTATCATGCTTTTTGCCGTAACATTTATTAAGTAAATGCTAATTTTTAAATGGGAATGACCCATGGAAGGTAGTAATTTTCACAAATTAAGGGTACACTGACATTTCCCACTATAAGTAATGAAATGAGGAATACACATTTGTTGACATTTGAGGAAAAATTAGCCATTATTGAATCTTTCCCGCAGTTGGAAAGAAAGGATATTTCACTGGGCAGAGTGAATTTTCATTTTAGCGAGAGTGTGCTTGAAAAGAAAATTATTGTTCAGCACCTCCATCCAAATGGCAATGGGTTTGTATATGCAGGCCATTTGCCGGAGAAAGCCGATAAAAAAGGTTTTATTAATATACGTGAATATGGAGAGCCGGAGCTGAGAAAGCTAATCGAAGCGAGTATGGCCTATATGAAGACAGAAGAAGTTCCGGTTGAAGTGCAAAGTGAATTCAAAGACCTTGCGGGGATCTGGGTTGGCAGGGATAACCAAGAATTGCTTTTGGAAAATGAAGATTTACTTTGGAATGTTTATTCAGGTCCTAACCTGGAGGAATGCTTCGAGTCCCCTGTGGAGGCGGAAAGATACCTTCTTGAGGAAGGGTTCAGAAAGAAGTAAAATCGAATATTGTTGAATACAGGCGGTATTTGTCGTCAATTTCTTTGGTGATACCCTTGTGTTTTTTCATGATCCCATGCTATACTATAAACAATTATTTTTGTTCGGAATAAGATTGATAGATGGAAGTACCGTTATAGGATTCCTCTTGAAACTGTCCAGAAGCAAGAATAGTAATAAATGGATTATTCCAAACAGGAGGAACTATACATGGTACAAGGTAAAGTAAAATGGTTCAACGCAGAAAAAGGTTTCGGTTTCATCGAAGTTGAAGGTCAAGACGACGTATTCGTACACTTCTCAGCTATCCAAGGCGAAGGCTTCAAGACTCTTGAAGAAGGCCAAGATGTAACTTTCGAAATCGAGCAAGGCGCTCGTGGACCACAAGCTGCTAACGTTCAAAAATAATTGAACGCATAAAAAAAGACCCCATTGGGGTCTTTTTTTATGCCTGTTTTTACATAGAGTTATATAAGACTTAAGACGTTCCTGGTAAATAACGTGTATACAAACTTTGTTAATTGCAGCCTCTTTGAATGAATGAACCAGGCAGGAAAATAGGGGCGGTAATTCTAGCCTGGTCTAGTTTCTGATAAAAATACAGCTAGTTTATTAGACGGGAGCTGTTCAATTTGTCAGCGAAAATCTGAGAGAACCTTTCGATTCTAGGCATATCCGCCTGCTGATACATTTGTTCGACTTTCAAGGTTACTGCAAGGCGGCTTTTGACAAACAGCATATTCCTGAAAAGATCTACAGCCCCGCAAAAGTGACTGTAGTTGGTTTCACCTGTCCCAAATACCCCTGTAGTGATATGGCTGATATCTGAAACCTCCAAATAATCATAAAGCGGCTTCATCCTTGCTGGAAGCTCTCCATCTCCCCATGTATAGGTTCCAATCAGGAGACCGTCATAGGAGGAGAGGGAAGAGAAGTTCGTCACAGCAGCAGGCAGGAGTTCAGCCATAGGAAGCTGTTTCCCGATTGCTTCGGCCAATGCTTTTGTATTCCCTCCGGCTGAGTGATAAAGAATCCCGATTTTCACAGTTCATCAAAACCATTGCCGGCATTGACCTGGCTGTACGTCCGGGATTTCTGTTCGAAAAAGTCTGTTTTGGTTTTGGAGATCGATTCATCATCGAAGGCTTTAATCCATGGCATCGGATTTTCCGGATATTCTTGATACAAATTTTTCAGTCCGAGCATGCGAAGCCGTTTATTTGCGATATATTCGATGTATTCATTGAATTCATCAAGCGGAAGGTCTGCTTTATATTCAAGATCCTCAAGCATGTATTCAGACCAGGACTTTTCCAGTTCGACCGCTTTTTGCATAGTCGTCTGGATAAATTGAATGTTGTCTTCATTATTTAATTCAGGGTACTCATACATTAGGATTTGGATCAGCATGCCGACAAAGTCAAAGTGGACCATTTCATCGCGATGGATATAAGAAATCATCGTTGCAGATCCGGTCATTAGGTTTTGCCTTCCGAGATTATAGTAAAACGCAAAAGCCAGATAAAAGTAGATGCCCTCCAGATTTGTGGAGTGGATCAAGGCCTCGAATAAATGCTGAGGCGATGGGTCATCTATAAAGCGCTGATAAGCATCCACAATCGGCTGATTTCGTTTGATCACTTCCGGATGGGACTTGATTCGGTTAAACAGTTCTTTCTGCTTATCCAGAGGAATCAGAGAAGCCAGAATATACGAATAAGATTCATTGTGAATGGATTCCTGCTGAGCCATATTCGCCAGGATGGCTTTAACGGCTGGATCCTTTACATACTTCATGAATTCAACGAGCGTTGGTGTCTGAAGACTGTCCATGCCGGCGATCATCGTAAGGATATCCAAAAAGGCGTCCTGAATATCCTCATCCAATTCTCCCCATTGTTTCTTGTCCTGCATCATATTCACGCTGGAGGGTTTCCAAAAATTATTAAGAAGCTGCGTGTACGTATCATAAAACTTTTCATACGGAATATCGTTCCAGTTCAGAAAGCCGGAAGCTTCTCCTTTAAAAACGCCGGTTGCCCTCGTAGGATAGTTCGGTTCAAGCATTCGGATTTTATGAATGGAAGTGCTCATGTGAAAAAATCTCCTTTGTCAGTCAGATGATAAAACCCCCAAACTTCCATAAGGGGAAGCCTGGGCTGTGCAAATTAGAACGGTCAGCTCGAACAGCTTTCACAGGCAGTGAAGTCTGAAGAAGTGGAACGGACGTAGTAAGTAGATTTCAGGCCGGATTTCCAGGCGGTCAAATGAATGTCGAGTAAATCCTTAGCCCTGATCGTGTTTTGGACATAAAGATTAAAGCTGATAGCCTGGTCGATATGCCTTTGTCTTGCTGCGTTCTGTTTGATGCTTTCTTGCTGATTCAGATGGTAGCGCGTTTTTTTATAATATTCATAGGTTGCCGGAGTCAGGTCCGGGGCTGTTACCTTGAATTTGAAGTTTTTCTTTTCCTCGTAATATTCCACTTCATAAAGCGGATCAATGCCGTCC
The DNA here is from genome assembly GCF_900098925.1 of Bacillus massiliglaciei. Classification (GTDB taxonomy): domain Bacteria; phylum Bacillota; class Bacilli; order Bacillales; family DSM-1321; genus Peribacillus; species Peribacillus massiliglaciei. The sequence goes on from NZ_LT622360.1 coordinate 98,688, forward strand.
GTCGAATTTCCGATTTTAGCTGTTGAGGAATTAGGAGCTATGGCCATTAGGTATCCATTACGGATTCCGTCCTTTTGGATTTTTTGCTTCAATTTCTCCCATTGGGTTCCTTTATATTCACGAAGCTGGAAATAGGCGCCTGTTTCCCAGTCAGACCCTTGAAAATAAGGGTAGCTGCCTTTTTCCGCAGCAAGGGCGGAGGAAGCCTCGATTGTCAAAAAAGCAATTTTTTCGTACAGGCTGTCCGCAAGGCTTGCTGCTTCCTCAGATTCCCAATAAATATTTTTCAGAGCCAAAAGATGGTGCCAGCCAAAGGTGCCAAGACCGACCGCGCGATAACGCTTATTCGAGATTGATGCTTGTTTGACGGGCAGCTTATTGACATCAATGACATTGTCCAGCATCCTGATCTGAATCGGAATGAGACGTTCAAGAACATTGTCTGAAACGGCTCTTGGCAGGTTGATGGAAGAAAGGTTGCAGACAACAAAATCCCCGCTTTTTCTAACGATGACAATATCTCCGCTGTCTGTCTCATATTCCTCAGTGATGGCAGTCGGACTCAGATTTTGGGCAATTTCTGTGCAGAGGTTGGAACAGTAAATCATGCCTTTATGCTTATTAGGATTCATCCGGTTCACTTCATCCCTGTAGAACATATAAGGGGTACCTTCCTCGAGCTGGGAGATCATAATTCCTTTCATGATATCAATCGCTTTTACCTTTTCGAAGGAAAAGCCGGGGAGGATGCCATTTTCCGCGGCTTCAACGGCTAAATGATAGTAATGGCGGAAGCTGCCGCTGCCTTTTTGTTCATCATAATGGTCTTCAAGGCGGAAGCCCAGGATCCGATGGACTGTATGGGGGTCGAATAAATACCAATCCTCCCGATTTTCCACCGCCTCCATGAAGAGATCGGGTACACAGACCCCTGTGAAAATATCATGAGCCTTCATCCGCTCATCTCCGTTTTGGGTTTTGAGATCAAGGAAGCTCATAATGTCCTTATGCCAGACATCGAGATAGACTGCGATGGCACCTTTTCTTTGCCCAAGCTGATCCACACTGACCGCTGTCTGGTTAAACAGCCTGATCCATGGAGTCGTACCTGAACTGCTACCGGCAAAACCGCGAATATCGGACCCCAGTGCCCGAATTTTGCCGGCATACAGGCCGACACCGCCCCCATATTTTGATACTTTAGCAGCTTCATAGTTTGATAAGTAGATGCCGTCGATGGAATCTTCAATCGCATCAATGAAGCATGAGCTTAGCTGGCCTGTGCTTTTTCCCGCATTCGAAAGGGTTGGCGTGGCAACGGTCATATATAGATTGCTCATGGCCCAGTATGCTTCCTTGATATATTGCAGCCGGACTGACTTAGGTTCCAGCCGCATTAGTTCCATGGCGATGATCATAAACCTTTCCTGCGGAAGTTCGTAGACGGCATCGCGTACAGGCCGGGCCAGGTACCTGTCATTCAGCAAATAAAGCCCGATATAGGAGAATAGCTTGTCCTTTTCAGGGTTGATGGCTTTTTCCAATTCATCGATTTCCTCTTTTGAATAGGAGGACAGAAGTTCCGGTTTATAAACTGGATAGGACTGTCCTGGAAGCGGCTTGGACAGCTGAGAAATCAATTGATAAAAAGAACCGTATCCCTTTCCTTCATAGTTACGGTTTGCCTTTGCTTCACGATACATGGAATAAAGCAATTCTCTTGCGGCAACAAATGTCCATTCAGGAGAATCAATGTCCACGTTCTCCAGGGCCGTTTGAATCAATTTGTTGGATACGGCTTTTGCGGAAAGTTCCTCTCTTCGTTCCATCCATTTAAACATCCGCGACTGAAACTTTTCCATATTTAAATCTGGAAACTCTCTGCACAAATCAGTCAGCTGGGTAACGGCCTGTTCTTTTGTGCGGCTTTTTTCCATTGTAAATTCGTTCATGGTATCTTCCTCCTTGTGGATTCCTGATTAAATAAGAAAAATCCGCCCAGGAATGAGCGGATTAAAACGACAGAACAGCTGAGACACAGAAAGACAGCCATTGAACCATCGTTTCACTATCTCAATCCCCGAAGAATAAGAAACTTTTGTAATCAAAGGCAGGTCTCCTGACTCATGATCATCCGAAAATGAGACCTTCCCGTATGGATTCATACAGTGGTTTTCTCATTTCGTCACATTTACAGTTGCGGGGACAGTCCCGGATTTGCACCGGGTTCCCTTTTCAGCCATCTCTGGCACCTTTTCTTACAGAATCAATATGTAGTTTTTATTCAGAAAGGTTAATCAAAATATAGTAGTATCTTACTTTATTTTGTTCCCTATTTCAATTGTTTTTATTTAGAAGAAAGTAAGACTTTGTTGTTCGTACCTTCCCATTCTAATAAAGCCCGGGAAAGGATAGGGTAACATACAGGGCGAATTTGGGGAAGAGGAACTTCAAAAATAGGTACAAGAAGGACATTAATTTTGAGGACCAGAAAAAAATCTGGCTGGGAAATTTCTTGAAAGGGAGAAATATGATAAAATGATGTGTATGATGGTTTCCCGATTGAATTAATGGGAGATACAAAATCTTTGGACTAAAAAGGAGATATACCGTGGAAAAAGTATTAGTTTTCGGACACAAAAATCCAGATACGGATTCAATTTGTTCAGCGATTGCTTACGCTGATTTGAAAAAACAGCTGGGAGTCAATGCTGAGCCGGTTCGCTTAGGCGAAATTAACGGAGAAACTCAATATGCTCTTGACCAATTCAAATTCGAAGCACCAAGATTGATTGAAAATGCAGGAGAGGCGGAAGCTGTCATTCTTGTCGACCATAACGAGCGTCAGCAAAGTGCAGATGGAATCGAAGGAGTCCGCATCCTTGAAGTGATTGACCATCACCGTATTGCCAATTTTGAAACAAGCGATCCATTATACTATCGCGCTGAGCCAGTTGGCTGCACAGCGACCATTTTAAATAAAATCTATAAAGAAAACGGCTTGGAAATCCCGACAGAAGTAGCCGGTCTGATGCTTTCAGCTATTGTTTCAGATTCTTTGCTTTTCAAGTCCCCTACATGCACGGAAGAAGATGTAGCGGCAGCGATGGAGCTTGCAGAAAGAGCGGGCGTTAATGCAGAAACATACGGTTTGGAAATGCTTAAAGCCGGTGCAGATGTTTCAGGGAAGACAATAGAACAGCTGATTTCTTTGGATGCAAAGGAATTCACCATGGGAAGTTCTAAGGTTGAAATCGCCCAGGTTAATGCGGTAGATCCAAATGAAATCATGTCCCGTCAGAATGAATTGGAAGCAGCAATCGGAAAAATTATTGCTGAGAAAGAATTGGACTTGTTCCTGTTTGTTGTTACCGATATTCTAAACAACGATTCTGTTGCACTTGCTCTTGGAACAGCATCTGGCAAAGTGGAACAGGCTTATGACGTTACACTAACGAACAATACAGCTGTCTTAAAAGGCGTAGTATCCCGTAAAAAGCAAATTGTTCCAGTATTGACAAACTTGTTCTAAAAAATGAGCTTCACCGGCCTGTGCTGGTGAAGCTTTTTCATGTTTCTGCCTGCGGCCTGGGCTGCTGTTTTCAAAGAGAAGCTGGCAGTTTTTCTTTTATGATGGTTTCCCAGCCTTGATCCATAATCCCATGAACAACTGGATGGGACTGTCCGAACTCTGTGACTTTTTCCGGATCCCATCCAGAATGGATCAGAGTGAATTCAGTTCGGGTTTCATCTGCTGGCCGCAATTGAAACGTCAAATTCCAGTCTTTGCCCCAGTTGAAGCCGACCCGAGTCGGCGGGTTCAAATCCGTTAATTTACAGGGAGAATCCCCAAAAGGACCTGCATGAAGGATGAATTCCTCTCCTAAAACAGGCTGGAAAGTGTTTGCCATCCACCAGGAGGCAATTCCTTCAGAAGTGGAAATCAATTTCCATACTTCGTTAATAGGCGCTTCAAGAATAACAATTTTGCGTATATCCGGCAATGCATTCGGTCTCTCCATAAATTTGCCTCCTATTTTTACATTCTGTAAGCATGTCTAATTATAACGATTCAGAAGGGGAATTTCATCTTTATCAGACCGAGTATAGCAGAAGTCCAAGATAAATAAGTCTCTGACCGCTGAAATAATAAAAGATACCGGAAATGTACCCGGTATCTTTTGCTGACATAAGTGAGAATAGGTGTCTTTTTTTAATAGTCTGAGAGCCCAAACATCACGCCGAAAATTAAGACAACAAATAAAAAGTATAAGACGATAAGTGCACCTGCAATAATCAGCTGGGCTCTGGCATAGTTCTTTTTGTTCAAGTTCGTATCACCGCTAAATGCCCAAATGAACAGCATGATAATATTGACAACTGGGATGACGAGAAGAATACAGGTAATGATCCAATCCTTTAAAGATAATACCCGTTCATTTTGAGGCTGTACATAACCAGTTGAAGATGGTTGTTCTTGGTTTTCCATTACAGCATCTCTCCTTTCAAAAAATATATAATACAGGAAATAAGGGATATCCTGTGATTATCTAAATCATTTGACACTTAAAAACAAATATATGCAATAATAAGGAAAAATTGAATGAAATTAGTAATTTTATTATTACATGTATATCTTACTATATTATTCTTTTATTACATAGGCATTATGAAAAAAAACGAAAATAGATAGGAACTGTAACACCAATATTGCTCACCTTAGGAGTTACAGCTCCCTGTTTCAATTTATTCTTTGTCACTTTCTGTCAGCTGGTCAATCGTTCCTTCATGATAGTTATCGCTAACTTGTTCATGAGTGAGGGCCGTTCCTTGTTCAATTTGTGATTCACCCTCATGGTCAGAGGGCTGATATTGTTTGCCGGCTGTTGCCTCATAGTCTTTCTTGCTTACTTTTTTATTGTTCATTTTTTTACACCTCCCAGTTAAGGATACTCAATGTATGTAGAATACCCTTGTTTTGGATGGATATTCTGAGAAACAGAAAATAGATGGCGAAACGTTTCTAATTTTCCGGATTTGACGGGTCACCAGAGGAAATCTGTGAGCCTTTATGGACGTAAATTGGTTATGCAGTATCGCAATATTTATCAAAAATTCTAATGAAAAATGGACTACAATAAGCTTGAGGTGAGCGATTTGTATTATAGTAAAATCACGCAAAGAACAATCTCTTTTATTGAAGAAAACCTCACCGAAGATATTCAGCTTGATCACTTTCCTACGATAATCGGCTATTCTAAATATCATTTATTAAGGGTTTTTAAACAAGAAACGGGGAAGCGGATTGGGGAATATATTCGCTTAAGGCGTTTGGCGCTTGCCTCCATGCTCCTGTTACAAACAGATGAATCCATCATCACGATTGCCTTCTATTGCCGCTTTCAATCGCAAGAGGCGTTTTCAAGAGCATTTAAAGAGGTGTACAGCCTGCCCCCCGGAAAATATCGCAAAGTAATGAATGATTTACGAAAGAAAAAGGAGGAAAATGATATGAATGCTCAAAAGAATGTGAAAGGATGGAGGTTAAGCGGCTCTCATCCTGAACGGTATGAGCTGAAGACCGACAGCCATGTTTTTCATTCAGGGACCCAATCGGGATTGCTCTATGCAAAGGGGGATTTGGATGAACAGCATTTTGGAACGATGATGCAGAGTTTTCAAGCAGATCGTTATAAGGGAAAACGGATAAGAATGTCCTGTTTTTTAAAAACAGAACAGGTGACAAAATGCGGTGCATGGCTTCGTATTGATAATAGGGCAGGAGATGCTGTGCAATTTGATAATATGGATAACCGGCCGATTCATGGCACTGCTGACTGGAATCACTATTCCATCGTCTTAGATGTCCCGGAAGACAGTTCATCGATTCATTTTGGTGTCCTGCTGGCCGGAAAAGGAAAAGTATGGGCAGACAGTTTCCGCTTTGAGGAAGCGACTGATAAAGAGCCGGTTACGAATATACTTCCAGACGCTCAGCTGCCGAAAGATCCGGTTAATTTAGAATTTAGGGAGTAAGGTTAATTTCATCCAACATAGATGGGGAATATCCATAAAAAAAGCCACAGTTCCCTTTTTAAAAGGAGACTGTGGCTTCACAATTTATTATTAATGAGAAGGGATGCTTTCTCCCAGCTGCTGGAGACGTTCAGCAACTTGTTCTTCTGTTAATCCATGCTCTGCAACATAACGGTTGCGAGGATGTACACGGCATTCATGTGAACAGCTTCGCATATGTTTATGCTCATTTTCTTCACTTGCCAAGATTTGTTTGTTGCACTCAGGATTCGCGCAATTTACATAGCGTTCACAAGGTTCGCCCGTAAAATAATCACGGCCGACAATTACATGTTCCTTGCGGTTGATCGGAACAGCGATTCTTTCATCAAACACGTACATTTGTCCATCCCATAGATCGCCCTGCACTTCTGGATCTTTGCCGTATGTGGCAATTCCGCCGTGAAGCTGGCTAACATCCTCAAAACCTTCTTTTACAAGCCATCCTGAGAACTTCTCACAGCGGATACCGCCTGTGCAATACGTAAGGATTTTCTTTCCTTCAAACATCTCTTTATTTTCTCTTACCCATTCCGGAAGCTCACGGAAATTTTTGATATCGGGCTTGATTGCACCGCGGAAATGGCCAAGATCATATTCATAATCATTACGTGCATCAAGCACAATGGTATTTTCATCTTGCATTTGCTCATAAAACTCTTTTGGACTTAGGTAGCGTCCAGTGGTTTCATGAGGATCGACATCATCCTCAAGACGAAGAGTAACAAGCTCCGGACGCGGACGGACATGCATTTTTTTGAAGGCATGGCCATCAGCTTCATCGATTTTAAAGACGATATCTGCAAAACGCGGATCATTTTTCATCAGCGCTATATATTGATCAGTTTGTTCGATTGTACCTGAAACTGTTCCGTTAATTCCTTCAGCTGCTACTAGAATACGGCCTTTCAAGCCAATCTCTTTGCAGGCAGCCAAATGCTCTGCCGCAAATTCCTCAGGGTTTTCAATGGTTACATACATATAATAGAGCAGCACTCTGTATGGTTTTCTTTCAGTCATTTTCATTACCACCTATGATTTATATTTGCAAGATATAAGTATTTAGGAAGGTGTAGTACAGTACACTTGTCTCTTACAGACAATCATTATACCAAAAAAGTGAATAAATTGCTAAGGAGATTCTTTTTCCATGAAATGAAGGGAAAAGTCCTGAACCAGAATAGGCGCCTTTATGAATGGATGGAAGGGCAGATAGGACAGCAAGAGGGGGGCCATACAGGATCGAACCGTGCCTGGAATCGAAATCCATAAAGCATAACAAAAAGACATCAAATTTCTGTGGGAAATTTGATGTCTTATAATGTGTGTTGTTGTCTTAATAATTAGTGAGTAAAACCATTTGGATTTTGTCCTTGTCCAGGCTTCATCATTGTTTGAGCCGGGGCAAAAGCATTCGTTAATTGCTGCATGTCCTGCTGGGCCAATTGAGGAACTTGGTAATAATGATGCTTATTTTGATAAAGGGAGATTTCATAAGCCATTTCAATGCAGTTTGGAAGAGAATCTGCCAGAACGCGCCGAACAACAGGATTGGTGGTTTCCAGCGCAGCCATCGTTTTCATTCCAGCGTTGGCCTTTAATGTTCCGAGCATCATGCTTGAGATGCATTCGTCTGTGACTTCTCCGGCTGACTGGATCGGTTTTTTAGGCTGGGACGGCTGCAATCCATAAATGAAGTCGTTGCCTTGCTTCATTTTATAACTTTGTGTTGGTATAGCTGGGTCCTGTCCTGTTTTAAAGCAATCCACTGTTGTATTATATTCCATTTGAATAAATTGGTATTGCCGGGTCAGAATATCACGCAATTCCGGATCCTTTACTTGATTCTGCAGAAGGGTATATTGATTCAATGTATTAAGTGTGCCCGTCAATACTTCATGAACGTCAAATACTTCATGACCTCCATGGTTCAGCTGCTGAGGGACACTTCCGGTATGCATGTTTTGGTGCATTGGCTGGCCTTGTTGGTTTTCCATCATTCTGCCTCCTTGATTAAAAATGTGAACGTCATTATTATGTATCAGCAGCGTTTTGTTATTCATTTTCCTATCCATGCTAGTTAGAATCGGACAAGAATATGCAGGAAGGAATGGATGGGAAGCCTGGAGAAACAGAGATAACGGGCGAAAGGAGAATCCATATAGCATAAAAAAAACATCAAATTTCTCTGTGAGAAATTTGATGTCATAAACAAGTAATGCCCTTAAATTCTTTCGCTGCTTGAATCATCTTTTGTGTCTTCTTTTTTTCGCTCTTCTTCCGATTCATACTTGATCTCTTCCAATGGCAGATCATCGATGGGCATTACCACCTGATCACGCTCTTTTTGTTTTTCCCAATCTTCTTTGAAGGCTTTGGATTTGTCATTCCGTTCATTTAGAATTTTATTTTTATTCTCCATATTGAATCCCCTTCCTGACATTGTTATTTGTTTTTTTCCCTAATTTTGAAAAACAAAACGTAATAGGTCAAGATGCCGGTTCATCAATCATACAAATAAAGGGAGGCACCTTATTTAGAAGGGGGATTGTATGGATCGTTCCAATATTATTAGATGGGCTTGGATCATAACGATTGTACTGGTTTCCATCCTGCTTATCCCTTTTTCCCTTGTCCTCATTTTCGCTTTTTTTACAGCGCTGATGTTAGATCGTCTCGTAGCTTTTCTATGTAAAAGAGGAGGACTGAGCCGAATTTGGGCTGTACTGGGATCTTTCTTGATATTTATTGGAGGGGCCGCAGGATTGCTTTATTTCTCAGTATCCGTGCTGGTTAAACAAATCCTCGTATTTTCAGATAAGCTCCCGGCGATTTTAAGGGAATTATATACGGGCACACTTTTGCCGGCGATTAAAAGGTGGGAATATTACAGCGAAGCAATGCCGGCTAATGTCATGAAATCCGTGGAAAACGCAGCAGAGAGGGGAATCAATTCTTTAGAGGGACTCGCGCAGAACATCGTGGAGAGTATTCTTCAGATGGCGGCATCTGTACCTGGTTTATTTATTGATATTCTGATCTATCTGATTGCCTTATTTTTGTTCAGTCTGGAACTTCCTGTCATCAAGAAAGGAATCAGGCAAATGTTCAGGGAAGCCACCTATCAGAAAATCATGATGGTGTATAAGGATTTAATGAAAGCAGCAATGGGATTTCTCAAGGCACAAATATTGCTTAGTCTGATTACCTTCATTCTGGCTCTGGCCGGACTGATGATCCTTCATATTCCTTATCCGATGATTTGGTCACTTGTCATAGTCTGTGTCGATATTCTTCCCATACTGGGTACAGGTTCTGTTTTAGTACCTTGGGCGCTTTTTCTCTTTTTTCAGGGGAGTGAGCATCTGGCAATCGGCTTGATTATTTTATTTTTCATCATTACGGTCACGAGAAGGGTGATCGAACCGAAGGTGTACTCAGCTAATCTAGGGTTGACTCCGCTTGCCTCCTTGATCAGCCTCTATGTAGGATTTAAGCTGCTTGGCTTTTTTGGCTTATTCATCGGACCGGCATTTGTTATCATTTTTGAGACACTAAAAAGGGCAGGCATCATCAAGTTTCAAGTAAAAATCTAATCTTTCAGACGGGGTTATTTTTCTTTAATTCCTTTGTGTGTTTTATGATTTTTCCGCTGCCTTCACACTTTATGCAATTTCTTGAAAAGAATTGCAGGTAAGGGACTTTTCCTGAGCCATGGCAAGATGGACAAATCGAAACAATTTTCATGTTTTCCCTCCTTGCTTTCATAGTAGAAAACTAAATACCTGTCTTATTTCAGAATAGCTATGTGATATATCTTACGCATTTTGATGGAAAAGTTTCTTCACTGAACTGTATTTAGAAACCTATTTTTCATTGCAGAAAGTGTACAGATATAGCAGCCCTTTTAAAAAAAGCCCCGTCCTCGTTAGGAGGCGGGGCTTTGTATTATGAAACGATTTCTGTCTGAGATGTTTGGGCAGGGACCATTGGGAAGTCTTTAATTTCATTTGCAGGCTTAGCCGGCTTATAAATTTCAATATACCGTACATGGTGTTCTTCCATCTCTTTAATTTTGAAATGGTAAGGCCCATATTCCAATATGTCTCCTTGTCTTGCTTCATAATTTTCAGTGAGGATCCAGCCGCCCATCGTATCGATGTCTTCATCAATAATATCGATGCCGAGCAGCTCATTAATTTCACTTATCAATACTTTGGCATCAATAAGATAATGATCTTCCTTCACTTTTCTGATATCTGGAATTTCGTCCAGGTCAAATTCATCCCGGATATCCCCTACAATTTCTTCAAGGATATCTTCAACTGTTACAAGACCTGATGTACCGCCGTACTCATCCATAAGGACGGCCATATGAATCCGTTCCTTTTGCATTTTTAGAAGCAAATCATGGATCGGGATACTGTCAATAACCCGGATAATAGGGCGAATGAAAGGATCCAGTGTATGGCTTGCAAGGGTGTCCTTATTGACCATGCTGGTAAAAAGCTCTTTCATATTCACAAGTCCGATCACATGGTCTTTGTCTCCATCAATGACTGGGTAGCGGGTATACTTCTCCTCGGTCATGATTTTAAAGAAATCTTCAAGGGAATCGCCTTTTGATAATGCTGCGATTTCCGTACGGGGAACCATGATCTCCTTTGCAATTCGATCATCAAATTCAAAAATTTTGTTCACATATTTAAACTCTGACTGGTTAATTTCACCACTTTTGTAGCTTTCAGATACAATCATGCGCAATTCTTCTTCCGTATGAGCGATATCATGCTCAGACACAGCTTTCAGGCCAAACATTTTGGTGAGAATCCCAGCTGAACCATTTAATACGAAAATGAATGGAAACATGATTTTGCGAAACCAAATTAATGGCCTTGACAAGTACAAGGTAATCTCTTCCGCCTTTTGAATAGCTAATGTTTTTGGGGCAAGTTCCCCGATTACCACGTGAATAAAGGTGATAAAGGAAAAAGCAATCGCTATGGCAAGTACGTGTGATACGGAAGAAGGGATGCTGATCTGCTTGAAAATCGGCTCTAATAACCGGGCAATGGTTGGTTCACCGAGCCAGCCTAAGCCAAGTGCAGTAATGGTGATTCCAAGCTGGCAAGCAGAAAGGTATTCATCTAAGTTCGAGATTACCTTTTTTGCAGGGATTGCATTCTTTTTCCCTTCCTCGATCAATTGATCGATCCTTGTGCTCCTCACTTTAACAATAGCAAACTCTGAAGCTACAAAAAATGCCGTTAAAGCAATTAAAATGGTAATCAGAACCAAGTTTATTATGTCCAAATAGTCTCCCTTAGTTCACCTTAGCGGCGAATAAGGAGTCCACCTCCTAGGTTTCTAAAATATTAGTGATATTTTATTTTTCTTTGCTGTACAGTTTCGCTTTTAATGTGACGTGCAGAAAGGACAAAAAGAAATTGAACTTTGTGTTTGAAACTGCAACCGTTGCCGGTTAATGTCCATACCTTTGTATAAGGTATATTTCGCCCGCCAGAATATTGAATTCTTAATGCCCCATCAAATCACCTCGAGTCCGAATTAATGAAATATCTTTATTATAATGAAGAGTAGGTATTTCAGTCAAATCAGCAATGTAAGCTGCAAGCTGGTTAGTTGCTTATATATATGCATTTTTTTAGGGAAATTAACGTTTTTTAAGGGATTTCTTCAATTTTCATATTTTTATCTGAATAGTAAGAAAATTATTTCCTGTGTATAAACTGTCCTTTTACGGACATTATGGATAAAAATGGGAAGGGATGAAGGGTTAAGCCCATTAAATATTGAAATAAGGAAGTATGGATTATGAAAACATATGGTTTACGGGTAGTTATATGCGGTCTGTTTCTGTCCATTATCCTGACTGGATGCAAGGGGACTGAGGAACAGCCGGAGGGTCAGGAAGTAAACAGCCAGGTTGCGGAGCCGATGAAGGCAGAAATCAGGTATAAGGGAGAGGCAGTTGAAGGCAAAGAACTGATTATTGAAACATCTGTTACTCAGGGGGAGAAGCCTGTTGACCGGGCAGATGAAGTACTGTTTGAAATCAGGAAATCAGGATCGGATCAGCGGGAAATGATCGGTGCGAAATACACAGAGAATGGCAGCTATCAAATCATGCATGCATTTCCTGAATCCGGAGATTATTTTGTTATCGCTCATGTTACGGCTAAAGGTCTTCATGTAATGCCTGAAAAAAAGATAAAGATCATTTCAACCGAACACAGTGCTGAAACGATGCAGCATCCAAGCACCGACTTCAGTGTTGAATTCTTAAAGAGTGATACAGAGAGCGGAAATAAGAAAATGAAACTCGAGGCCCGGCTGCTGTTAGACGGGAAACCTCTCAGCGATGCCAATGTTAGCTTTGAAGTTTGGAAGGACGGAAGTGAAGACAGCCGATTTATTCGGGCTGCAGAGGAGGAACAGGGAAGATACGCCAATTTGGTTACGTTTGATGAGAAAGGCACGTACAAAGTCCAGGTTCATGTAGAACAAGGGGAGCTTCATGAGCATCAACTCCAGACGATAGAAATAAAGTAAAGAATGAACAGATTTTTACAGGGAAAGGTTTCAAAATGAAGTGACGAGGGAAGTTGGAAGTTAATGAATACAACTGGATGGAGGCGGATAAAATGGATGCCGAGATGCTGAAGAAATACAAGGAATTAGGGATCCGGATTGAAAAGACGAAATCAAGGCATGAAGCCTATTCTAATATTTTTCAAGTTGATCCATCGCTGCTTTCCGGTGAGCCAGCTGGAATGGATTCGGGTATTTCGGATCCAGAAACCCAGGAATAAAATTATTTCTCCCCCAGGGCCGGTTTAGATTGTCGGCCTTTCCCATTTTGTCCAAAAACGGAATAGCCGGATTTTTAAATTAATATGCTATACTGACAAGCCACTTTTTCAAAGGAGCCTTGCATGCATATTTCTGAGTATATGATGGCTATTCTGGATTTTCTTGCGGGACTTGGATATGTAGGAATTGTATTGGGTCTGCTGTTAGAAGTTATACCAAGTGAACTGGTCCTTGGCTACGGAGGTTATTTAATAAGCAGGGGGAACCTGAGCTTTTCAGCGGCGTTCATGGCGGGTGTTGCAGGAGGGACTTTGGCACAGCTTTTCTTGTATTGGGCAGGGTATATAGGCGGAAGGCCATTTTTACTGAAATATGGAAAATATATATGGATCAAAGAAAAGCAAATCAGCCAGGCAGAAAGCTGGTTCGAGCAATATGGTACCGGGGTTATCTTTGCTGCGCGCTTTATTCCTGTTGTCCGCCATGCGATTTCTATACCGGCTGGAATAGCGAGGATGCCTTTTTGGAAGTTCACCCTTTATACAGCAGCTGCCATGATACCCTGGACAATCGTTTTTCTTATGCTGGGTCTCCTGCTTGGTGAGAATTGGTCACAAATTCGGGATTTTACAGAACCGTATATGGGTCCGGCAATGATTCTGATATTACTCATCCTGGTCGCTTATTTGGTGTGGAAAAAGAAGAATCCGCCTGTTGTAACCGTAGGAAAAGGGAGCAAACCTCTTAAAAAGTAGCAGGGGACACTCAAACTTTCATAAGTGAAAGAAACAGAAATTTTGGGGAGCAGAATCAGAATAGATAAGAAGCTGGGAACAGCATGAAGAGAGCGGGCACAAGTCCGCCCCCCCATAATTTGCTGAACTCTTTTATGATTGATGACATGACCTTGTGTTTTTAATTTTAAATGAACACTGCGGTATCCGTTTTTTCTTTATGTTTTTCAAACAATTTTTGAATGATGTCTTTCCATTTTTCCAGGACCTTCTTTCTTCCATTTTTGGATGTGATCATGATAAGTCGCTTCAGGAAAACTTATTACTTCAAAGACATCGATTAATCGGAACCCTTCTTCGTGGAGTTCGAATGCCGGCGCTGCCTGTGCTTTTCGGGGAAGGCATCAGGGTTCTCCTGAAAGGCGTTTAGCTTTTTTAAATACGCAACCTCTAATCGAAGCAGCTCATTTTCACGTTCTAATTGTTCTTCACGAGCCCCTTTTCCTTGCTTAGATCCATTTGATTTTGGTTTTTTAGACACAGGAGGCCTTCCTTTCCTTTTTTCTTCGAGGCCTTCTGTACCTTCATCTAAAAATTTCCTCTTCCAATTGGCAATTAAAGAAGGGTTATTCATATTACATTCCATCACTGTATCATAGTAAGAAGCCTCTGTTTGTTTCATAAAGTGTAATGTAATACAGTACGTTTGAATTGAACAGAATAAACTTTTTTCTTCGTTGCCTTTCTCTGCCTGCCTCTCCAAATTCTTTATCAGAACGTATCCAGTTTTGTATAGGTGAACGATCTGGTATGCCTTATTTTTGGGCTAATTGATAACTTAAACCGCCTGAAAGATATTCCATTACGATTCTTAATTTCGTTTCTTTACTATAGTTCACAAAAGAAAAACACCCCAAAAGTTAGATTTTGAACTCTAACCTTTGGGGTGCGGCACCAATTTGATTTTTTGTCTGCCATTTAATAAAAAGGACTATTCCTGAAGTTCTTGATCGCTGAGAGGGAGCTTTTCTACCTTCTTAGTAACTTCGATAAATTTGATAGCGTGATCCTCCATTGCAATCACTTTAAAAAGAAAACCATCCTTTTCAAGCAAATCGCCATTATGGACGTCGTAATTATTGCTTAAAATCCAGCCGCCGATCGTATCTACTTCCTCTTCATCAATAAAGATTCCGAGCAGTTCGTTGACTTCTTTCACAAGCAGTTTAGAGTCCAGTATATAGTGGCCGTCCTTTATTTTTTGAACAGGCGGGACTTCGTCAATATCAAACTCATCGCGGATTTCTCCGACGATTTCCTCCAAGATATCCTCAACTGTTACAAGTCCTGCCGTGCCGCCATATTCATCCATCAATACGGCCATGTGAATCCTCTCTTTTTGCATCTTCAATAAGAGGTTGTAAATAGGAATGTTTTCCATCACCCGGATAATGGGGCGGGTATACCCTTCAAGGCTTTCGTTTTTGATATTTCTGTTTTTAATCAGGTCTGAAAAGATTTCCTTCAGATTCACCAGTCCGACAACATGGTCTTTATCCTCTTGGACAACAGGGTAGCGCGTATATTTTTCTGTCTTGACCAGGTTGACGAAATCCTCGATGGTTTCATCCTTGGATACGGTCATGATTTCAGTGCGGGGGACCATGATTTCCTTAGCAACCCTGTCATCGAAATCAAATATATTGCTTACATATTTAAATTCAGACAGATTGATTTCTCCGTTTTTATAGCTGTCAGACAGGATAAAGCGCAATTCTTCTTCCGAATGGACCATTTCACTTTCTGACGTGGGCTTGATACCGAATACTCCAACCACGGCGCGTGCTGAGTGGTTGAGGATCCATATGAAAGGAAAGGCAATCTTATGGAAAAGGATTAATGGTTTGGAAATAAGGAGACTCACTTGCTCAGCCATTTGAATGGCTACCGTTTTTGGAGCCAGTTCCCCGACGACAACATTTAAAAAAGTAATAAGAGAAAATGCCAGAACAATGGAAACCAGACCTGCAATTTGGCTGGGCAGGTGCAATGTTTCTAATAATGGATCAATAATGGTTAGAATGGCGGGTTCGCCCAGCCATCCAAGACCCAGTGCTGTAATGGTGATTCCCAGCTGGGTAGCTGATAAATATTCATCCAGGTTGCTTGTTACTCTTTTTACAGCCAGCGCTTTTTTGTTTCCTTCTTCAATTAATTGATTCACACGCGAGCCCCGAACCCGAATAATCGAGAACTCGCAAGCGACAAAAAATGCTGTCAAAGCAATCAGGATGATGACTAATATAATTTTAAAACTGTCCAAATAGTGCGGAAGCATCCGAAAATGGTTTCAATAGGATGTTTCCAGTCACCTCCTACTAACGAAAATGTGACGAATAGGATAAGCCTTCTATTTAACTTACCTATATATAAGTATAAGTAAACATATTTCATTAAGCAAAAGGTTTAGCTCTTATGTAAGAAGTGAACACCTGATTCGGGAAAAAAATCAGCCAAAGACTTGTAAGGAAATAGCTGCTCCTTTGAATTATCCCTTGATCGGAAGGCGAATAGTGAATTTAGTAAGTCTGTCCGTTGATGAGCAGGTGAGAGTTCCTTTTTGCTTTTCGATGATTTCCTTGCAGACAAAGAGTCCAAGCCCTGTTCCTCTTTTTTTAGTTGTAATAAAAGGATCAAAAATATTAGGAAGGACGTCATCTGGTATTTTTGGTCCGTTATTAGATATCGAAAGACATAGATTCCCGGCTGAATCAATTGTGCTGGAAAGATAAATACTTGGATTTGATACTTCTGAAATGACATCCAGGGCATTCATAATGATATTCAAAAGCACCTGACGGATTTCTTCCTTCAGGCCCGATATTTGGATCTCATCCATGATATTGCAGGTTATATTGGCATTTACCTCCAAGATGCTGGGGTAGAGAAATTCGATCACTTCGTTTACCAGCTGTGATAAAAAATATGTATCATTTTCAGGAGGTGCCATTTCCTTTTTGGACAGGTTTAAAAATTGGGTAATCCGTGAATTCAGCTGATCTAATTCTTTTGCGATAATATTCAAGTATTTCTTTTCTTTGGTTTCTGCTTGGAGCAGCTGGACAAACCCCATAATCGAGGTCAGGGGATTCCTGAATTCATGGACAAAACTGGATGTCATTTGACCTAACAGGGTAAGCCTGTCTCTATGGGCCTGGCTGATAAAGTAATATTGATCTTCCAGTCTCTTTTCTCTGTAAGCTGTGTAACTATGCAGAAATTTAATCAGCAGGAAATCAAAGTATGTGTTGATTGCTTCTATGAATTCAATCGTATCCTGTTCAGATGGCCCAGTTTTGATGAATTCAGTAAACACGATATTTCTTCCGATTGAATAGGCGTGATAAATTTGATCAATGGAAGCCAGGTCATTTCCGGCAAAAGTCTTATGGATAAAGCATTCGACAGCTTTCTCGTACTCTTCTTTTGATTTGTCGATATAATCAATCAGGCAGTTAAGGAAATCGTTAATGCTTTTACTATGTAAATTGGCCGAAGAGGGAAACTCTTCAGAAACTTTTCTTTTCCATTCCCCTTCAATGCTTTCTTTGAAGGTCAATAAGAAATTTTTAACCATTCGTCTGTCAGTCAGCATTTTGTTCCTCCAATTCAAAAAATCATCCTTTTCTTAACTATTTCTCTAAAAAACGGGAAAATCCTTTTTTGAATGGAGTCTTTTGACTACTATCAAACATGAAAAAAGCAGACGGTATATATGAAACGGCCCTCCATTCCCAGGCAGGCTGGTAAGGGAGAGGTCTGTGGTCCGTATATACAGCTACTTTTGAAGAGGGCCATAAGGCTCTATATGAATGATAGCATGGTTGATGTCATGCTTTTGTTTAAGATTCTTTTCAATTCCTACCGTAATGTCATGCCCTTCCACGATATTGAGGTAGGGGTTCACATAAACGACAGCTTCGACAAGAATTTCATTTCCATGCATTCGGGCTTTAATGCCGTCCATCTTTTCCACACCTTCTGTATGGGTAATCGTCTCCGCAATGTCCTGGAGCAGCCGTTCATCGAAACCGTCCGTGAGGGAATGGGATGCTTCTTTGAAGATTTCCCAGGCTGTTTTACAAATGATCAGTCCTACGACAATTGCCGCAATGGCGTCGAGGAAGGAGATGCCAATCTGTGCCCCCAATATACCAATCGCTGCTCCGATACTTACAAGTGCGTCAGAGCGATTGTCCTGGGCGACTGCATAAATGGAGGCACTTTTTATTTTTTTGCTCAGTTTAAGATTGTAACGATAAATTCCATACATAAATAATGCAGAGAATAAGGCCGTAAAAGCTGTCAGCATGCTGGGGCGGTCGTGATTGGGAGTAAAAAACGATTCGGCTGCGTTAAAAATAACCTGGATTCCAACCGTCACCATTATAAAGGCTGCAATCAAAGAGGCAATCGTTTCCGCTCTTGAATGTCCATACAAATGATCTTCATCTGCCGGCCTTTTTGAAATTTTTAAGCCAATCAGCACAGCAATGGAAGCAATGATGTCTGTAGAATTATTTAACCCGTCTGCCCACAGTCCCTTAGAATTCCCTATATATCCAATGGCCAGCTTGACGGAAGCCATAAAAAGGTAAGCGGCAATGCTGATATAAGCGCCTTTCTCCGCTGAAAATTGCTTTTGTTCTGGCATGCTTTATCCTCCTATTGCAATCTAGCTTTAAAAAATATCAAATCAGGTTTTAGGGGGTCTATAGAAAAAAGTCGAATAATGGCAGTAAACTTGGAAAAACGCAGCAGAATTGTCTTTCTAAAATGAAATTGCACAAAGGAAAAAGCACCCGTATCTTGTGTCTGTCATATTCAGATTTTGGAAAGATATGTCCCGAAATGGGGAGGACAGGCTTAGTCTTCCCTTGAAAAGTCAATGTATAAATAGTATATTTTATTTGAGGATTTTAACTATATAAGTCCACAAGGGGAGCTGGAGAGGCTGAGAGTGAGCGAGTGAGTTCTGACCCTATGAACCTGTTAGTTAATGCTAGCGCAGGGATGTGGTTTTGGATACAAGCAATACTGGGCATCCATTACCGCCCCGGTGTTGCTTTTTCTTTTGGATAAAAGCAGCTGGGGGTACTCATGAAGGCTCCTCTGGAAGTAGGGGAGGAGAAGGAAATATGAATCAAAAAACATTATTTATGGTGGAAATAGCTGTCTTTGCAGCACTTGCGCTGCTGCTGGATCTAGTTTCGGGTTTTATCTTTTCGCGGATCTGGCCGCAGGGAGGATCGGTATCGATTGCCATGGTGCCTGTTTTCTTAATGGCCTTTCGCTGGGGAATCAAAGGCGGGGTATTAACAGGTGTCCTGTTAGGGGCCTTCCAGATTCTTTTTGGAGCCGTGCCGTTTCATCTGGCATCCTGGATTATCGATTATGTTCTGGCATTCGGGGTCGTTGGACTGTCAGGTGTCTTTATGAATAAGATTGCCTATTATTCTAAAAAGGGCATGATGTCCAAAGTAAATGCCTATGTTGTGTCGGGGGTATTTATAGGAAGCTTTCTGAGGTTTCTCTGCCACTTTGCTTCAGGGGTTCTTCTTTTTGGCATGTACGCACCTAAAGGCCAGCCGGCTACAGTCTATTCTTTCATTTATAATGGAACGTATATGCTTCCAAGTGCTATTTTATCGGCAGTCGTGCTTATTTTGATTTATGCGGCGGCCCCAAAGGTATTATTAAAAAAAGCTTATTAAACAGAAAAGGAAGATACTCGGGATAATGAAGTCCGAGTGTCTTTTTTTTTTGTTTGCAGTGTATTCTCAGGCGGATAGTCCTATGATAAACTTTATTTATCAAAAATTTCCATCTGCAATTGGTATGAAAAAGAAGGAGACATAATGGAGTTCTTAACTGAAAAATTGTTATTTATAGCTTTGTTTATTTTTATCATTCATTCGATAGAAACACTTGCCTATGCTGTAAGATTATCTGGCGCAAGAGTCAGAATGATAGCTTCAGCCTTATCTCTCTTTAATATAATGGTCATCGTTTCAAGGTTAGCAAATATGATGCAGCAGCCTTTTACGGGCAGTCTAATCGATACTGCTCCAAAAGAAAATGCTGCGGAGTCTGTTGAAACACAATTTCGGATTCTTATTGGAGCCTCAACAATGGGAACCATTTTCGGCATTCTCCTGCTTCCTACTTTTATAGCTTTATTTTCAAGAGCCATTATTCATTTATCGGAGGAAAGGGGTTCAGTTCCTTCCTTAATAAAAAGAATACTTTCGTTACAATATATAAAGCGAGGTATCACGCATTTTAGTTTACCGAAGTTTAGCTATTTGCAAGATACTAGAATCAAGGATCTTCCTATAAGACTGTTTTGTGTAAATATGATCATAACGGCAATCTATACGATAGGAGTATTAGCTGCTCTATATGCAGCTTTATTAGCTCCTGAACGGGCTTCTACAGCTATTATGGCTTCTGGTTTAATTAATGGGATAGCCACAATCCTGTTGGTCATTTTTATTGATCCGAAAATATCTGTTCTGGCAGATGATGTAGTTAATCACAGAGGAAGCTATCGGAAGCTGAAGTATTTCGTTAATGATGGTGACTTCACGATTATTAGGTACCATACTTGCTCAATTTATATTCATATGGGGAGCGAAATACATAGCCTGGTTTACGAAATTCATTGTGTAACAGTCTTCCCCTTTTCAAGTTTGCTGGCATATAAGAGAGAGAACCCCATATTTTCTTGGTGTTCTCTCTCAAAATATTATCATGGCTTTCTTGAGGGAGATCTTTTTATTTAGCAATCAATACAGCGCAGCTTGCATTTTTAGCTACAGAACTGCTTGTGCTGCCAAGGAAAAACTTTTCAATCCCGCTTTTTTCACTGTTTCCAACTATAATTAAATCCCCATCGTGATGTTTAGCATATTCGCATATGCTTTCTGGGGCATTTCCTTCTAGAATTTCAACTGCTGCTTTTACATTATAGCCGCTAAGCAGCCTTCTCGCATTTGCCTCTGCATTCATCACACTGTTTTTCACCACTTCATGCGTTTCATTTGCCCGATCTCCCAGTGCCCTTTCTCCTTCAATTACATTCATCGATTGAATGGGATCTGAATACATGCCTGAGGTAATAGAAGATGGAGCATTTCCAATCATGACTTCTTCTCTTCGTTCATTTCCTACATGGATGACGGTCATTTTTGCTCCGTGAAAAGCATTTGCCACTTGAGCACCGTAATCGATTACCTTTGCACCTTCTTCGGATCCGTCATAAGCCACAATAATATGTGAAAAATGTTTCATATTCTCAGCTCCTTTTGGGGTAATTTGAAATAGGGGGGAAAAGCGTATATATGGCTATTACCCCTTCTGCTGAATCATTACACGAATCCTTAAAAAAATTATATTTTTGGAAATTTTCTGGGTGTGTGAGGTTTCCAAATGGCGGGTATAGGGTAATACAGCGATGATTTGTGTAAAAGAAGGGCAGAATATTCTGCATATCGCTGAGTTGAATGGGGGGTTACACGGTTATCATGAAATCAAGGAAAGCGTTTTTTAAGCGGAAAAATAAGCCTGTCAAATTTTTAAAAGTCCTTTTTTGGCTGGGTCCAATTATGACAATGCTGGCCATTATTCTTATATTTTTTTTACAGCCAAATATCAGCATTGATGATCTGAAAGATGGGATGAAGCAATCCACCGAAATTTATGACGCCGATGGAGAGCTGGCCAGCAAGGTGACAGCCAATAAATCAGAAGACGTCCGGATCGAAGATGTACCGCAGCATGTGCAAGATGCCGTCATTGCGATAGAAGACCATCGTTTCATGAAGCATCATGGCATTGATTTTTTCGGGGTTGTCAGAGCAATAGGGACCAATATAAAAGCGGGTGGAATTACGGAGGGAGCGAGCACTCTCACTCAGCAGCTTGTGAAAACGACCCTGTTAACACCTGACCGAACCTTCAAACGAAAGATGGATGAATTCTTCTTAGCCAGAGAGGTGGAAAGAGAGTTCTCTAAAGAAGAAATCTTAGAGCTTTATCTGAATAAGGTATATTTTGGCCACGGAGCATGGGGAATTCAAAAGGCTTCGAAAATCTACTTCGGCAAGGATGTTCAGGAACTTACTGTTTCAGAAGCGGCCCTTCTGGCAGGTGTGATCAATGTTCCCGGCAAATTAGATCCTTTCAATCATTTTGAAGCATCAAAGAAAAGGAGAAATCTGGTGCTTTCCAGGATGCAGGAGCATGGCTACCTCAGCGCGGATGAAGCCAAAAAAGCAAAGAGCGAACAGATTGTCCTGACTGAAGATGGAAAAGGAGATCCTTTAAAAGGAAAGTATCCTTACTATGTTGACCATGTTCTTTCTGAGGCTTCGAAAAAATATGATTTGGAATTAGAAGATTTGCTGACAGGCGGGTACAAAATCTATACGTCACTTGATCAGAAGATGCAAAAGGCGGCGGAAGAAGTCTATGCCGATCCCGATAATTTCCCGAAGAGTCCGGAACAGGAGGCCGCTCAAAGCGGTACCGTGCTGCTTGATTCTAAAACAGGAGGAATTAAAGCTTTGGTCGGCGGAAGAGGGGAACACCAATTTATGGGCTATAACCGGGCAACACAGTTGCAGGCCTCTCCGGGATCCACAATGAAGCCTTTGGCTGTATATACGCCGGCACTCGAGCAAGGGTATTCAATCACTGCTCCTTTAAAGGATGAAAAAATGGATTTTAATGGATACAGTCCATCCAATCTGGGCGATACATATAAGGGACAGGTTCCCATGTTTCAGGCAGCAATGGAATCGTTGAACGTTCCGACTGTCTGGCTTCTTAATGAGATTGGAATTGATAATGGGTTAGATTCCTTAAAACGCTTTGGAATCCCGACAGTAGAGGAAGACAGGAATCTGGGCATTGCACTTGGAGGGCTGAAGTACGGCGTGGCTCCTATCCATATGGCAGAGGCTTATTCAGCTTTTGCTAATAAAGGTGTTCGGCATGAGGCTCATGCCATTGAAAGGATAGAAGATGCCCAGGGCAAAGAGGTCGTTTCGTGGAAAGAAAAGAAAACGAAAGTCACGACCAAAGAAATAACCGACAAAATCAATACAATGCTGCTTGGTGTCGTTGAATATGGGACAGGATCGAATGCGAAAGTTTCAGGGCATGAAATCGCCGGGAAAACAGGATCCACCCAAGCGGAACAATTAGACATCAGCGGAGCAGTTCAAAACCAATGGTTTGTCGGATACACGCCGGGAATTGTCGGTGCTGTCTGGGCTGGATTTGATAAAACGGACAATCAGCATTATCTGACAACCAACAGCAGCCAGGGGGCGACACTTGTTTTCCAAAAAATCATGAAAAAGGCACTGGAAGATGAACCGGCTGAATCCTTTCATGTCGAGGATATTTCAGGACTCATGACAGAACAGAAGAAAATAGAGGAACGCGAACAAAGACGCCAGTATTGGCGAGATAAAGGAGACCAAATCAGGGACGGATGGAATAAGTTCAAAAATAAAATCCTTCCCAACCAGGACGCGAATGATGAGTCAGCTGAGGAACAACAGGCAGAAGCGGCTGATTCAGCTGAAAGCAAACCCCGGCAAGAAGAACGTCCTAAGGAAGATACGGCAGAACAGCCTGAAATGAATAAAGAGGCGGAAGCGGAACAGAAGCCAAAAGAAAAAGAGAAACCGATAAAATCGGAACCTGAACAAGCTGAAAATAGGGCGGAAGAAAAGAAACCGGTCAGTGAAGAACCCGTAAAGGATAAACCGGAAGCCATACCGCCTGAAAAAGAGGAAAATCAGGAGGAAATAGAGAAGAAGACAGAGGAAACTCCGGCAAAAGAAGAAAGGCCAAAGGAGGAAGAACAGGCAGACTCAGCGAATAATGAATGACAGAAGAGCAAAGGAGACATTCCGCCTGACCTGCGGGATGTCTTCTTTATTTGGTGGCATAAGCTTATAAAAACAGAGAGAGGAATGGTACATATATGAAATTTAATGGCTTTTCCGCTGTACAAGTCAGAATAGCCAGGCCTACGGATAAATTTGAAGAAATTATTGATTTTTATAAGAATGGCTTGGGACTTAAGGAAATAGAACAATTTAAGGGAGCGGAATACACAGGGGTGATTTTCGGCCTGCCTGATGTTACCTATCAATTGGAGTTTACCCGGCATATCAACGGGAGTCCCTGCCCTGCCCCTACCAAAGATAATTTGTTAGTTTTTTATATGACAGATAAAAAGGAAATCGACACAATAACTAAACGATTGCAAAAAATGGGCTATACAGAGGCGGAGCCAGAGAATGAATATTGGAAAGAACAGGGGGTTACGATAGAGGATCCGGACGGCTGGCGTATTGTTTTAATGAATCGTTCTTATGAGTAATTTTTCAGAAGGATGGAGGGGTCTTCTCTAGTACACTCTGGAACAGCCTGCTACGCATAACAAAAGGCATCGAGGGACCTCGATGCCTTTGAATATACTTTTTAAATGTCCTTTCCTCCATAAGAGAAGAACGTTTGTTTACAGCTGAACTGAATGATCTTCTGATGGAGTTTCCATATATCGATCGAGTCCGTTTTCTTCTTCGGCACAGCACTGTTCAATTTGTTTCAATGTATCCTGTACATTCTTTCCTTCCAGAATGACTTTAATATCTGCGCATTCTTCCAGTGTAAGCATGAAAGATACCAGTTTTGGCAATTCACTTGCTTCAATCATTTTATATTCGCACACAAGATAGGCTCTGCCTTCGAAATCCTGGATGGCCTGGTGCAGATTCATAATTTGGGTCATGGATAACCTGGAATTTAATTTAAGATCAGTAGACATCATTTTATACATCTTTGATTGCTCCTTTTTCTCTATGTAGTATTGTATATTTTCAAGATATCTTTTTGTATTGGTTATGTTGATTATTTACCCGGACAAGAAACTTTGAAACCACATGTTGAGAAAAGAATTTAGGAGACGGGGATGAGGGGGGAGTAGAAATGAAGCCAGGGGCTGCAGGCGAACTTACATTTAGCGCCTGCAGCCTAATGCATCTCCTATCGAAGATCCATTAAGGCACCAAAATATTGCTGGGCTGTTGTAAAGCAAATAAAGGCAATTAACTCTGAAATTTCAGAATCAGTGAATTCTTCTTTTAAAACATCCATGAATTTCTCTTCTGTCTTTTCTCTTTGAAGTAAAAAAATTTCAGCATAGGCCATCGCATAACTGACTTTCTTATTTTCTGATGTCTGCGGCTTTCCTTTTACCTGGCAGTAGGCGCATCCATTTCCAAAAGCGAGAACGCGTCTGACCTGTTCCTTCAGCTCTTGCGGAAGCAGGCCGTCTGACGCTGCGGCAGCCTCTAATTGGGTCCAAGCCTTGCGGATCGTCAAAGAATGAAATAATTTTTGATAAGGTGTATCACCTGTAAGAGCTAGTTTAATTCTAACCATCTTTTTCCCTCCTTAGAAAAATGATAAGCTATTAAAAAGAAAATATTAATTTCTTTTTTTAAGGAACTGATAAGTATACTTATCAAATAGATTGTAAAGAGAGTGAATTCTTATCAAATGAAATTAGATGACAAAGACAGAGAAATATTGAATGAATTAGGGAGAGACGGACGGCTGTCAATGAGAGAACTGGGGAAAAAAGTGGGGATGTCTGCTCCTGCTGTGACGGAACGAGTACGGCAGATGGAATCGTTTGGAGTAATCACTGGATACCATGCGGCTATTAACCGGAAAAAAATCGGCTTTCCAATCGATTGTATCATGGAGGCAACAGTAAAAAACGGAGAGTATGAACGGTTTAAAACCTATATTTCTAAAAGACCGGAAGTTGAGCATTGCTGGAGGATAGCTGGCCGGGCGTGCTTCATGCTGAAAATGCATGCAGAGAGCCTTGAGAAAGTAGAGGAGTTCATCTCCCAAACGATTCCCTATGCTCAGACAGTCACTCATATAGTCCTTTCTGAAGTGGACATGAATCAGGATAAATATTGACAATGATAATCAATTTCATTTAAAATAATTTATTATATCGGAATGGGGCTGTATGCATGTTTATCCAAAAAAGAGTGATGACCATTAAGGAAGGTTTTGCTGATCAAGTAGTGGAGAATTTCCGCAATCGCCAAGGGATTATTCAAGAGCAGGAAGGATTCATCGATCAAACGGTGATGGTGAAAAAAGTCCGGCGCGGAGACGAAGAAGTGGTGATCATGATTCGCTGGGAATCAGAATCACATTGGAAACAATGGGAAAAAAGTGATGCCCATATTCAAGGACATAAAAAAAATATGGGGAAACCAAAACCAGATTACATCTTGGATGTATCCCATGGATTGTATGAAGTAAAGGCCGTCAAAACACCTGCATCAGGGACTGAAGCATAAGAGAAAAGCAAATTTCAAAGTGGAATTTGCTTTTTTTATGAAAAAGGGAACGATATAGAGAGTTGAAACGTCTCCATGGATGAGGAGAACTCATAGAGAGCGTGGTGAGAAAAGAAGATGGGGGAGAAAGAGCGGATTCAGAGGGCGCAGTCAGGAGATGATTCTGATTTAGCCATGCTTCTGCGGGACAATTATGCTTTTTTATTAAAATATATAATTAAATTGACTTACAAATCCTCTGAAGCAGAGGATCTGGCCCAGGAAACCATGGCAAAGGCTATTTCAAATATTTGATCGTTCAATGGAAAGGCCAAATTTTCCACTTGGCTTATTTCGATTGCCACCCATTTGTATGTAGATCAGCAGCGGAAAAGGAAGCGGGAACGTGCCTGGAAAAAAGAACAAACACTGCGGCAGAAAAAGTGGCAGGCAGAAGCCGGGAATCAAGCTTGGGATGAGATGATAGAGATACTGGGCAGGATGAAGGATGAATGGCGTATCCCTATTATTCTTAAACATTACTATAGCTATTCTTATGGAGAGATCAGCAAGATGCTAAACATTGCCGAATGAACGGTAAAATCAAGAGTCCATAAAGGAATTGCCGCAATACGGAAGGAGCTGAAAAAGAATGGAGAAGAACAAAAGGGCATCCCTGGAACAGCCAGACAGCCTTGAGGAAAAGATTGTATCAAGAATGAAAACAAGCCTTCAGGATTTCGAAGCTGGCTATCCGGTTAAAACGCCTGATCTTTCTTTTTTCAAGCGGGTGATTGAGGAACAGGAAGAGTCGCCGGCAAGGCGTGAGTGGCCAGAAACGCTTTCTTTTTTATTGATCGCAATTCTTATTTTAAGTCTCTCAGGGATTGTTTTAAATAAACTGCCGCAGCTATTCTTTGTGTGCCAGGCGGTTCTCTTTGTTTTCTTATCGCTTTTTGCTATAAGACAGTTCATGAACGGAAAGAAGAGTGTGTATGATGAATAATACTAACCTGTTCTTGATCCCTGTTTTTTTCCTGCTTCTTGCCTACCTAATTATCAGAAACAGAAGAAAAAAAGAGGAGGATGAATTGAATGATTATCGTGACTACTGATTATGTGCCGGGAATGGAAGTCAAAGAGTATAAAGGATTGGTAAGAGGGAATGTCGTCCAGTCTAAGCATTTGGGGAAGGACATCCTGGCGGGTCTTAAGACTATTGTCGGCGGTGAAATTAATGAATATACAGAAATGATGGACGAAGCCCGGAAAAAAGCCATAGGACGAATGGCAGAAGATGCAAAGGCAAAAGGCGCCAATGCTGTGGTAGCTATGAGACTGGAATCTTCTGCAATTATGCAGAATGCCAGCGAAATCATTGCCTATGGCACAGCTGTCTATGCCGAATAAGCCAGGAAAAATTCCACTGAAACGGCGCTCTCCTACAGGGGAGCGTTTTTTAGGAGAACGTTGGGATTCTAACATGGTTTGCCTAACTATAAGGGAAACGGCGCGGAAATAAAGAAGAGGGATTCTCAGTGGATGAGAAGGCTGGGGATGGCTGAGATGGGCGAAGTGCAGTTCCTTTCCTTAGCAGCGGAAAGAGGAGGACCCTGAAGAGCAAATCCTCCGCCTTATACCTTTACGGCAGGTAAGTGATGGTCTACATTCTGCCCGAACGGATAATCGTATAAATTAATAATAAGAACATTAAGCATGCGACGATGGAGCCGATCTCGATTGCCGGCACTCTCCATAACAGACTGGATTCACCTACAAGAGCTGCACCGATGATCAGACCGACCATAATAATGCTGAAGGCAAGCAGAATGATGCTGAACGAAAGCCTGTTGCTGATTTTGTCGAGCCGCTTTAGGAAGAGGGCAAGTTCTGGAACGTTGATATCAAGTTTTAACTTTCCTTTCTGAATAACAGTGGAAACTTCTCTTATATTTTTCGGAAGTTCGCTCAAACTTTCTGCAAAATCAATAAACTGGCTCCAAGTCTTTTTGGCCGCTGTTTTTGGATTATATCGTTCGAAGAATAATTGCTGACCAAACGGTTCTGCAGCCTTCATAATTGAAAATTCAGGATCGAGATTTTCAACAATAGCTTCAATCGTCAAAATGGTTTTTCCTAGAATCGTAAGCTCCGGAGGAATCCGGACCTGATGCCGATAGGCTGTGGAAAATAAGTCGTTCAGAGCATTCCCGAGGCTTAGTTTGCTTAACGGCTTATCATAGTATTTCACTCGCAGATCATCAATATCAAACCGCAGATCTTTCATATTAGTCTCATCAGAAATTAGGTCCATTTCTTCAAGCGTTTTGATGATTCCTTCCGTTTTTCCCCGCTGCAGGTACATAACCAGACTTGCAAACTGAAATTTCATTTCCTCAGACAGTCTTCCGACCATCCCAAAATCCATGAGTGACACAACGTTATCTGGAAGGATGATGATATTCCCAGGATGCGGATCGCCGTGAAAAAATCCTTCAATTAAGACTTGATGAAGGATAGCATGGGTGAGCCGTTCTGCAATCAGTTTTCGGTCATATCCGCCTTCATCCAGTTTTTCAAGCTGGTTGACCTTGATGCCTTTCACAAAGTCCATTGTCAATACTCTCTTTGTTGTATAATCCCAATGAATGGAAGGGATGC
This sequence comes from Bacillus massiliglaciei, assembly GCF_900098925.1. Lineage (GTDB taxonomy): Bacteria > Bacillota > Bacilli > Bacillales > DSM-1321 > Peribacillus > Peribacillus massiliglaciei. The sequence goes on from NZ_LT622360.1 coordinate 127,441, forward strand.
TGACAGCGGGATCATCTTTAAACTGCAGGGCGGCCCGTTCACTATTTCTTCCTTCCGCATTATAATCCAGTTCTGCCCGGAGTGTTCTGGCGAATTCGCCTATAATCTTCCGAATTTGATAGCGTTTGGCCCAGCTAAGCCTTGCTTCCATCAGCCTGGCGATATCATCCATGATTTCCAGGTCTGTTTCCACATTGGGCTGAATGTGAGGACGCTGGATTTTAACAGCCACTCGTTTGCCAGAAGGGAGGAGGGCTGAATGTACTTGTCCAATCGAGGCTGTAGCCAAAGGGAAAGGGTCAAATTCGCTGAACAGATCTTCAAGCGGGCGGCCCAATTCTGTCTCGATAATGGACCGCACCTTGTCAAAAGTAAAAGGCTCTACTTGATCCTGAAGCTGCTCCAATTCACTTACAATCTCAGCAGGAATGATATCTCTTCTTGTGCTGGCAATCTGTCCGAGCTTTATGAAGGTAGTTCCAAGGGTTTGAGAAAGGGTTCTCAGCCTTTTTCCGATTGAACGGAGATTCATGCTGTTATCACTGTCTTGTAATTTTTTTTTGACAGATTTCTTTTCGGATAAACCAATTCGATAGATAAAATAACTGAAGCCATTCCTTAGAAAGGCGTTGATGATTTCTTGATAACGGTGTGCATGTTTAAGGCGCTTGCCGAGCATAGTCGTTCCTCCAGCCAAACCTTCATAGGTTCTTTTGTTCGAGTGCTTCAATTCTTCTTTCCAGCCTGTCCACCTCTTCTTTAGAGGCGAGGTTCAAGTGTTCCAGTGATGATTCGACCCTTTTTCTCACCATCTCGTCGATTGATTTTTGTGCTTGTCCGCCTTTTTCGATCAGTTCCTTAACAAGTGCCTGGGACTCAGCGGCGCTGGTTTCTCCCTTTTTCACAAGGTATTCGGACGTTTTTTGTATCTGCTCTTTTGCGGTAATGGCGGCTCCAAGGCCAAGTGCGAACGTATTTTTCATCAAACTCATTTTCATTCCTCCATTTCAGCATCATAAATTAAACGAAAAGCTTTGTTTAAATGAAAAGCAGCGTGCAGCCGTATTATCAGCACGGCAGTAATAAAAGTGAGGACAGGCACTTCCTTGAAAAATAAAAGGTTCTTTTATTCATCATACAGGATTTTATACACCCAACCAAAAAAAAATGCTGGGCATTTTTAAAAAATTCGAATAACGGGTATCAAAGTATTGAAGGGTTAAAAAAGGAAGCCGTGGTAATATGAAGGATAGACAAACGCTATATTAAAGATAGAGAAAGCAGGTGGTTTAGATGAAGTTTAACGGATTAACAGCGGTAGTGACAGGTGCATCAAACGGGATTGGCCGAGCGGTTGCAGCAGCCTACGCTGAACAGGGGGCTTCTGTTGTATTGGCAGATCTTGACGAAGAAAACGGGCAGAAGTTTGCTGGAGAGCTGAACGAAAAAGGAAGCAAAGCTCTTTTTGTTAAAACCGATGTCCGCAAAGAAGCGGCTATTACAAAGCTCATGAAAAAGGCGTATGAAGAGTTTGGCTCCATTGATATTTTAATTAATAATGCAGGCAAATCTGTATTTAAATCCCCGATGGATCTAACTGTTGAAGAATGGGATGATATCATACAGACAAATTTAAGAAGTGTCTTCCTGGCATCCCGTGAAGCAGTGAAATATATGTCTAGAAAGGAAAAAGGGAGAATTGTCAACATGGCTTCAACAAGAGCGACGATGTCAGAGCCGAATTCTGAGGCATATGCTGCCACAAAAGGGGGAATTGTGGCTTTGAGCCATGCTTTGGCCGCTTCGTTCAGCGGGCTGGGCATTACAGTCAATTCCATCTCACCGGGCTGGATTGAGACTGGCGATTATCAGGCACTCCGCCCAGTTGATCATGAGCAGCATCTGTCTGGCAGAGTTGGGAAACCGGAAGACATCGCCAGAGCCTGTCTTTACCTGACTGATCCCGAAAATGACTTTGTAACAGGTATTAATCATGTGGTGGACGGAGGAATGACCAGAAAAATGATATATGAGCATTAATGAGAAGATTTTCGTTTTAAATATTCATGTTCCGTACCCAGTTCTCTGTTAAGGAGGCGTTCCATCTGTTCAAGATGTATCCTGGGAACAGGGGGATCAGAAGGGGACCATTTAACTGTATAAATAAAGTAGTAATTTTTTATCATTCGGAAAATGACAGTGGAATGAGGATACTCCTCAAATTTCGCCTTTATGTTGTATTTTCTAGTATAGGACCAATTAATCAGGCGCATTGCATTCATCCTTTTGAAGGGGATTTTTAAGGCTTAGTTTCTGTGAAAAAATCAGGCTGCCCGGTCTCCCGGCAGCCTGGCTTGTTGCAGTCCATCTTATTTTTCGAACAAATTGAAAATCCCTTTTGCTATACTGCCTTCATCCGAGGAGCCGCCATTGCTTGGCATCGCTGCAAATACTCGGCTGGCAAGCCTGCTGAACGGCAGGGATTGAATCCAAACTTTTCCGGGTCCTCTCAGTGTAGCAAAAAATAACCCTTCGCCGCCGAATAAGGCCGTTTTTACACCTTTGACCATTTCGATGCTGTAATCCACATCTTTCGTCATGGCAACAAGACAGCCTGTATCTACCTTGAGGACTTCTCCGGGAGAAAGGTTCTTTTCAATGATCGTGCCGCCTGCATGGACAAAAGCTAATCCGTCTCCTTCGAGCTTTTGCATAATGAATCCTTCACCGCCAAAGAAACCGGTGCCGATTTTTCGTTGGAATTCTACCCCTATAGATACCCCTTTGGCAGCAGCCAAAAACGCATCTTTTTGACAGATGATCTTGCCATCCAGCTTGCTTAAATCCATGGGGATAATTTTTCCCGGATAGGGGGAAGCAAATGAGACATGCTTTTTGTCAGAACCTTCATTTGTAAATGTCGTCATAAATAGACTTTCACCAGTAATCATTCTTTTTCCGGCGCTGAATAATTTCCCCATCAGTCCGTTGCTAGAAGAGCCATCGCCAAAAATCGTTTCCATCTTAATTTGGCCATCCATCATCATCAGGCTGCCAGCTTCTGCTACCACTGTTTCCTTTGGGTCTAATTCAACTTCAACAAACTGCATGTCATCCCCGAAAATTTTGTATTCAATTTCATGATTATTCATCTTTGTTCCTCCTATGTATTAAATCATTTCATCTTTATTGTAAAAGAGTGAAGAGGGGAAAGGTAGTTAATTTTTGGAAAATAAAGAAGCAGGGGTTTCCGCCCTGCTTCTGCTAAAAAAAATATTTAGGCAAAGGGTTTATTCATCAAGCTCCTTGACTGCTTTTTTTGCATCCTTTAACTCACCTTTTGCCCGTTTTTCTTTTAAGTCAAAATACATATCCATAACTTGTACGCCAATCCGTTTGTTGATATCATCCGTTGGTGCACCTCTGTATGCCCATGGCACAACGACTGCCATGGCAACCTCTGGATTATCGTATGGTGCATATGTGACAAGTGTCAGATTGGTGATATCAACAGGATCGCTGAATTCTTTCCTTCGTGGCCCGTCATAAAAGGCTTCTGCCGTTCCGGTTTTTGCTGCGGGGGCATAGCTTTTTCCGCTGTAGTATTTAGCAGCGGTTCCGGATGTCGCAACAGCCCGGAAACCTTGCTGGACTCGCTCAAGCCAGTTGGATTTGCTGCCGATATCATTCAGTACAGTCGGCTTCATTTCCTGGAAAACAGGACCAAGCTCATCGTTTTTGTTTGTCGGTTCCCTTATTTCCTTTACAATATGCGGCTGGAGCCTTTTTCCGCCGTTAGCAACGGTTGAAACATACTGGGCAAGCTGCATCGGTGTATACGTATCAAATTGGCCGATCGCTAAATCAAGGACTTTACCCAATTGATCATTGGGTCCTTTGAAGCCGGCAGATTCATTAGGGAGATCAATCCCGGTTCTTACCCCGAGGCCAAACTGTCCATAGTGCTTCCGCATAATATCAAAGGTATCTTTGGAAATACGGAGCGGCTTATTAGGGACATAAGTGCCTCCGCCAATCTTAATCGCTGTCATGAACATATACACATTGGATGATTTCTGAAGCGCAGTAATGTCATTGACATATCCAAGACTGCCGTGTGAGCCTTTTATTGGAGTGCCTGCAATGGACATCGGCCGGTCATAAAATCCGGTTCCAGGGCTGATGGCTCCCGTTTGGAATCCTGTGAAAACAGTTGCTCCCTTTACAGAAGATCCCACTGTATAGGATGTGGTAATATTCCCGAGGGCAAAGTCATTCAGCTTCGTTTTTCCTGTTTTACTGTCTCTTGTATATTGTTTGCCGGCCATGGTCAGAACATCACCGTTCCGAGGATCCATCAGAACAACAAAAGCTCTGTCTAAGAGAGCTGTATTCCCTTTTGCTTTCGTCTTGTTCAATTCTTTTTCAATAATCTTCTCAACGGCGAGCTGGAGATCCATATCAATGGTCAGTACAAGATCTTTGCCGCTTTTCCCATCACTTAATGGGACCGTATCAACGACTTCGCCTTTTTGAAGGACATTTTCTACTCTTGCCTTTTCACCGCGCAGAACATCTTCATATTGCTTTTCAATATAGCTTTTTCCTACCCGGTCATTTCGGCTGTACCCTCTTGATAAATAGTATTCCAGATTTTCGCTTGGTAGCCCTTCCTCTGATGAGGAAACCTTGCCGAGTACGGATTTCAGAGTTTCGTCATACGCATAGGTTCTGTCCCAGTCCGTTGTAATTTCAATGCTTGGCAGGGAATCAAGATGCTCGCTTACTCTGGCAAACTCTTCCGTAGACACATCCTTATTTTTGACAATTGCCGGGGTCAGTGCATACCCGCTGTTGAACTGGCGGAAAATCGCGAGGACTTCAAGTTCATCATCGCTGAACTCATTAATATTTTCTTCTGTAATTCTTTCAATTTGCAATTTATATAAATCTTTTTCTTCCAGTTTCTTTTCCTTAACAAGCTGTCTGTCCTTGTCGGTAATCAGTTTTTCGGCCCGTTTAGGGTTTTTCAGGATCCAAAAATCCTTGCGGTCCCGTTCTGTCACTTTATCAGGTTCTATTTCTATTAAATCAGCCAGCTTCTCTGCGGTCTTCAGCATTTCTTTCGGCTTTGTGTTCGGATATTTTGTGTAAGTAATGGCGTTCTTTGGAGTGTTTTCAACGATTGGCCTATGGAATCGGTCATACATTTTCCCTCTTGGTACAGGCGTGTTGATTACATCATTTTCCGTACGTTTCACTTCGCGAAGATATTCATCTCCATACACAATCTGAACAATGCTCAGCCGGACGATTAATCCAGAGAATAATAGAAAAACAGCCAAAAATACTAAATTCAGGCGCAGAGGGATCGGGGTATTCTTTTTCTTCTTTTTTCCTGGGGTCAATTCCATCATTCCTTTTAACAAGATAACCTGCCGTTTCTGTCTCTTATGATATAGAAGATTTACTATTTTTACTATATTTTTCGATAAGTTTCCAATTATTTTAGGGGAAATATGAAACGAAAGGCTTATGGGGGGCTGGAATTCCGAAACGGATGATGCGAAAGACTTGCTATTTAAGATGTAGATCGGAGAAATGGAGAATGAGGGGGTTATGCTTCTTTTTGGTCTGAAGGGTATACAGCTAGAGGAAGCTCTATAATCGGTACGATTTCTTCAAAATAGCTGCAAAGCTCTTCCCATTTATCAGGAAAGATATTGATAAAGCGCTGCATAGCATCCAGTGAATAGATGACGAGACATAGAGGGGGAGAACTTGCTTTTTCGGTAAGCTGGAAGAGCAATGCATGAGGGATGGTATAAAAAGGATATATTTGATAAGGATCAAGCACCACTGTTTCTAACTGGTGATCGGCTGCAAATTTATGCGCGGCTGCTTTTTGGATAGTCATACTTTCCTCGCTGCACAAATCTTCTATTCGGTACTGCGGATTTAATAATATGATTGCATTCATTTTTATTGGCACCTGCCCGCTTTTTAGCATTCAGCATGGCCAAAAAGCCGGGCGGGTATTCACAAACAATTTTTAAGAGGAGATAAGGTGTTTGATTTGACTGATAAGCTGAAGGTTATGTGTGTTTTCGAGTACTTTTAGGGAGATATCTTTCCATTGAATAGAGGGGAGTGTTCGTAACTCTGTGCCGTCTTTCATGCAAGAAAACCAATCATGAGCGGAAAAGACTGGCTCGGGCTGATCAGACCATACCTTTTCTAAACAAGGGCTGTGGATCTTGGAGTCTGTAAGTTCAGAAGAATATATGGCCGGCCAATAATCGGAACGGGATCCGGTATGCGGTGTCCGGCGGGCGAAGTCTAGTATGTCCGTATGGATTGATGGGTCATACAGAATCTGGTAGAGCTGTTTGCCCAGTCTGATCCGTGTGTTGACGTCCGAAAACCTTTTAACAGGAAGGCCGGTTAAGGATGGCAGAGTTTCGTTACTAAAGGAAAAAGGGAAAACGATGTTTGTGAAGCCTAACATTTCCTGAAGCTGGAAATCGAGCCGCCGGACGATATCCTTTCCCGGTCTTTGCTTAATGATTTTTTCATCGAGCATATGCTGTTCATTCATGATCATGGCAACAGTCAAAAGCTCGGGTTTCTTTTCCTTGCGGCACATTTCCCAAATAGGGTGCATAAAAAGGGAAACCTTAAAGGCACGTAATAATTTTTGCATCAATCTTTCGCTGTGCCTGGCATATTCATAAATAAGCAGCTGGGGATAAATGCCGGAAAATATCGCTGCATTTCCGGTCTCTAAAAAATGAAAGAATTTCTTTCTCTCGGCGTACGGCAGGATTTCTTGCATAAACGGCCCTTTTAAATCCGTCATATGGTATCCTCCATTGCGAGAGACCATATGGGCTAGAAAAGGCCAATGGACTTCAGGGTTGCGCTCGTAAAAGGAGAGATAGGCTTTTGTTCTGGTAATATTATTCCTGTTCTTTACCGCTGTTTCTCTTCTGATCTCTTTAATCAGGCTTGTTTCTTCTGTAAAGAAGATATCTGGCCCCGTGAGTATCCGCTTTTTTTCATTCTCCCATGCATCGCAGAGGAAGGCGTATTCACTTTCCGAGATAATCTTTTTGTCTGAGGAATTCCAGCCAATCCAATTAAGAAACGATTTCCATTTCAAGGTAACACCAGCTTCAGAATTTTTTCGTGATGAACAGATTCTTTCAGTTATAGGCGAATTAAAGAACTGACTGTTTTTTTCATTATATGAAGAAGACTGGTGAAGGGTCCTTTAGGATGAATAATAAGAAAGTTTGAAAAATATTGACAAAAATGTGACAGGATAGTAATCTGGTTTAAGGAAAGTTTATCCAATACGGAAGGAGGCGGATGATATGATTGTGAAACATCAAATCAGATGGTTAACGAATGATAACTTCATACGTCCAGCCTGCCGTAAGGATAGACCTTAAGACTGTTCGTTATTAGAGCGCAGGCTGAAATAATTAGCCTGCGCTTTTTATATGTCTGCGTAATATTGACGCACTTATGAAAGCTTTCCCATGCCGGCGGAAGCTTTTTCATTTTGGCCGCAGATCTATTTCATAGGAAACGTACAAGGAGGTATGAAGATGTTTGAGCCATACAAGATGAAACAGCCGAAAGCTGATGACCTGGTAATCGGGTAGAACAAGAAAGGGGAGATGCCTGTGTTTGCCATTTTTAAAAAATTATCCTGGTTCTTCAAAGAGGAATGGAAACGCTATTTGATAGCCGTGCTGGCTTTGTGTGCGGTTAATATAATGGTTGTGATTCCGCCTAAGCTGGTTGGAATGGCTATTGATGATATCAATACCGGAAGCATTACTTACGACAGAATTGGAACATATATAGGCTATTTAGCAGGAATTTTGCTGATCACTTATATATGCGGCTATATTTGGAGCTATCTTTTATTCGGGGGCGGCAATCTGGCAGAGAGGAAATTACGATCTTTTTTTATGGGACACTTGCTCAAGATGACGCCTGTTTTCTTTGAAAAAAACAGGACAGGTGACTTAATGGCCAGAGCAACGAATGATTTGAAGGCTATTTCGATGACTGCGGGATTCGGTATCCTGACTTTGGTTGACGCCGTACTCTACACCTTGACCATTCTGATTATGATGAGGGTGACAATCAGCTGGCAGCTGACGTTTGCTGCGATTATTCCCTTGCCGATTATGGCTGTTCTGATGCAGGTGCTGGGCAAAAAGATTCATGGAAAGTTTACCGCCGCTCAGGATTCTTTCGGTGACCTTAATGACAAAGTGCTGGAATCTGTCGCAGGTGTAAGAGTAATCAGGGCTTATGTACAGGAGCGGGCAGATGAAAAACAGTTTGAAGATATGACAGAAGATGTGTATCGCAAAAATATGGAAGTAGCCAAGATTGATTCTTTATTCGATCCTGTTATTACGATTCTTATTGGAATCAGTTATTTAACCGGGATCGGCTACGGAGCCTATCTGGTATTCCAGCAAGTCATTTCACTCGGCGCCCTGGTCGCGTTCAATGTATACCTTGGAATGCTGATTTGGCCAATGATTGCAATCGGCCAGCTGATCAATATTATGCAAAGAGGAAATGCTTCCCTGGACAGGGTGCAGGACATCCTTTCGTATCAGCCTGATGTGATAGAGGCAGATGCTCCTAAAGCACTTGAAGCTCCAAATGAGATCATTTTTGAGAAGGTTAATTTCCAATATCCATCCTCTAAAACAGTCAATCTTAAAAATATATCCGTCCGGTTAGGGCGCGGGAAGACCCTTGGAGTAGTAGGAAAAACAGGCAGCGGAAAAACAACTTTTGTGAAGCAGTTATTGAGAGAATATCCAATGGGAAAAGGGGAAATCTCTATCTCTGGCACTCCGCTTGAAAAGTTGTCCTTGCATGCAATCCGAAGTTTTGCAGGGTATGTTCCTCAAGATCATTTTTTATTCTCTCGTTCAGTGAAAAACAATATCTTGTTTGGAAAACCGGAGGCGGCTGAAGAAGAACTCATGCAAGCGATTCGCCTGGCTGATTTTGAAAAAGATGTCCGTCTGCTTCCGGAAAAACTGGATACATTGGTCGGAGAGAAAGGGGTAGCTCTATCAGGAGGACAGAAGCAAAGGATTTCAATAGCCAGAGCTCTTATTAAAAATCCTGAAATTCTTATTCTTGATGATTCACTTTCTGCTGTAGATGCCAAGACAGAAACAACCATTATCAATAATATTCAAAAGAACAGAGCAGGAAAAACAACGATTATTACCACACACCGTCTGTCCTCTGTTCAGCATGCGGACTGGATTATCGTCCTTGATGAAGGAAAAATTATCGAAGAAGGGCAGCATGAGGATTTGCTGAATATCGGAGGCTGGTATTATGAACAGTTCATGCGCCAGCAAATCGAGAAAGGGACGGAGGTAAAGGTATGAAGCAGGTTGTGAAAAAGCTGATTAAATATGCAGCGATTTATAAAGGAATCATTATTTGCGCGTTGATGATGCTGGCCATTTCCGTAGCAGCCGATCTGGCCGGCCCTTTCGTTGCAAAAAGAATCATAGATTCGCATATTTTGGGAATTGAAGATAAATGGTATGAAACTGAAGAAGGAAAGGATACTGCAGCCTACGGGGGCACTTGGTATAAAAGAGATGCATATTTTACAGAAAATGAAGAGAAGGGAGAAGAAGCCCGCGTCCTGCAGGTAGGAATGAAATTTATTTTTGTACAGGGTGCTGTGCCTTTTTCAGGAGAACGCTCTATCGCTGACGGTGTTCTGACTGTGAAAAAAGATGGCCGGGAAACAGAGTATCCCGCGGAAGTGCTGAATAAACAAGAATTGATGAATTTTTACACGCCGGAGATTTCAAGGATTGGAAAGCTGGTTGCTTTTTACTTTGCACTTGTCGTGCTTTCAGCTGTCTTTCAGTTCGGTCAGAGCTTTTACCTTCAAAAAGCAGCAAACCGTATCATTCAAAAAATGCGAACCGATCTTTTTGAGCATATTTCCCGTCTGCCAATCCGCTTCTTTGATAATTTGCCGGCAGGAAAAGTAGTCGCCAGGATTACAAACGATACGGAAGCCATACGTGAACTATATGTGACGGTACTGGCTAACTTTTTTTCCAGCGCCATCAATATAATCGGCGTCCTTATAGCCTTATTTATCTTAAGTCCGAAAGTGGCCGGTGCAGCCCTGCTGTTAATTCCTATTCTGGGCATTTGGATTACGCTTTACCGAAAATTTGCGACAAAGTACAATCAAAAAATCAGAGCAAGAATCAGTGATATTAACGCTATGATCAATGAATCGATTCAGGGAATGAATATCATACAGGCATTTGGACGGGAGAAAGAAACGAAGGAAGACTTTGAACGCTTAAATCAAGAACATTTTAAGTACCAGACGAAAATGCTGAACTTGAACTCGATGACAGGCGGGAGTTTAGTTGATGTATTGAGGAATCTAGCCCTTGTGGCATTTATATGGTACTTCGGAGGCTTGGCATTGACTCCTTCTGCGGTTATCTCTCTTGGAATGCTGTATGCTATTGTCGATTTGATGAACCGTCTGATGCATCCGATCCACAATATTATTAATCAGCTGGCCAATCTGGAACAGGCCCTTGTAGCAGGAGACCGTGTTTTTAAGCTGCTGGATGAAAAGGGAGTGGAAGTAGATGATACGTCGGTTCCGCGCTATAGAGGAAATGTCAGATTTAATCATGTCTCTTTTGGCTATAAAGAAGGGGAATATGTACTTCGGGATATTACCTTTTCAGCACAACAGGGAGAAACTGTTGCATTGGTAGGTCATACAGGATCAGGGAAAAGCTCTATTATGAACCTGTTGTTCCGGTTCTATGATTGTAAGGAAGGATCTATTGAAATTGATGGAAAAAATATTCAGGATATTCCTTACCAGGCTTTACGGGAACATATGGGAATCGTTCTTCAGGACCCATATCTCTTCACAGGGACGATTGCTTCTAATATTAGTTTGAATCATGAAAAAATCACCCGGGAAATAGTTGAAAAGGCCATGCGCGATGTAGGGGGAGAGGCAGTGCTTCAGCATTTGGAAAATGGTCTGAATGAACCGGTCATAGAAAAAGGAAGCACACTTTCCTCAGGGCAGAGGCAGCTGATTTCTTTTGCCAGGGCGCTTGCGTTTAATCCGTCCATCCTGATTTTGGATGAGGCGACAGCAAGCATTGACAGTGAAACAGAAGCCATTATTCAAGAAGGACTGGAAGTATTGAAAAAAGGCAGGACCACATTCATTATCGCTCATCGTCTTTCCACAATTAAAAACGCCGATCAAATTCTTGTCCTTGATAAAGGACAGATTATTGAACGCGGAAATCATGATGAACTGATGGCCCTTAAAGGCAAGTACTATCAAATGTACAGATTGCAGCAGGGCCAAAAGAACCTTGCCGGATAGTGTTCAGGACAAAAAAATCAAATTCCTCCTCACAGAGAAATTTGATTTTTTGTTTATGCTGTATGGATTTGTTTCAGGGACGCTTTCCGGGACTATCCCTCGCGCTGTTCCCGAAGGAGCCCCTCCACTCTCATCCATTTATTTGAGAGTTTGCTTAGTCCCAGCCATTTTCTTTTATTTAATAGTCAAGCCTTCTGCGGCCGCTTTGCTTTTTTCAAGAGCAAGGCTGAAATCTTTAATCATATCATCCGGGTTTTCCAGTCCTACTGACAGCCGAAGCAGACTGTTTGTAATACCGCGTTTTTCTCTTTCTTCCGGCGGCATGGCAGCGTGGGACATTTTCGCAGGGTAGGAGAGGATGGACTCAACTGCTCCAAGACTTACTGCAAATACCGGCAATGTCACATGATCAACAAATGAACGAAAAACTTCCTCATTTTCTAATTCAAAGGATAAGACCGCCCCTGCACCTTTGGATTGCTTCTGCTGAATGCTGTATTCCGGATGTCCGGGCAATCCTGGATAATGAACCTTTTTCACTAATGGATGCTTTTCAAGATAAGCGGCAATTTTGGCGGCTCCGTCCTGTGAATGCTTCATCCTTACAGATAATGTTTTAAATCCTCTCATGACTAACCAGCAATCCTGGACACCGAGAACAGCTCCGAAAGAATTTTGCAGAGCCCCAAGCCTTGATGCAAGCTCTGGATCTTTTACTGCGGCCAGTCCCGCGACTACGTCACTGTGGCCTGAGAGGAATTTCGTCGCACTGTGGAGAACGATATCTGCGCCTAAGTTCAGCGGCTTTTGCAGAGCCGGAGTCAGGAAGGTATTGTCCACATACGTAATGGCGCCGATGGATTTAGCAAAAGAACAAACCGCCTCTATATCGGTCACTTTTAAAAGCGGATTGGAAGGCGTCTCCATATAAATGGCTTTTGTGTTAGGCTTGGCCGCTGCTTTTATGCTGTCAAGATCGGTCATATCAACGAAGGTATGCTCAATATTGAAACGGTTAAGTACCGTTGTCACCATCCGGAAGGTCCCGCCGTATACATCTTCCGTTACGATGATATGATCGCCTGCAGACAGCAGAAGGAATGCCGTTGAGATCGCGGCCATTCCAGAAGAGAAGGCAAAGCCTTTCGTGCCGTCTTCCAGTTCTGCGATAATATCTTCCAAAGCCTCTCTTGTTGGATTCAGGCTTCTGCTGTAGTCATATTTGCCGAAATGATCCACTTCAAATTGGTGAAAGGTGGAGGCGTGGTGAATGGGAACACTGACTGCGCCTGTTGCCGGATCTACTTTATGTTTATTGTGTAAAAGGGATGTTTCAAAGCTCCATTCTTCATGGTTGTCTGTCATCGTACTGCCTCCTTTTTTGCCTGTGAAAACGCCAGATCCAAGTCTTTTTTCAAATCTTCTATATCCTCGATGCCGACAGAGAATCGAAGCAGCCTGTTACAGACTCCGTTTGCAGTCCGTGTTTCCACCGGTATATCTGCATGGGTCTGAGTAGCCGGATAGGTGATGAAGCTTTCTACGCCCCCGAGACTTTCAGCGAAAGAAATCAAGCCTAGTCCCTGAAGGAAAGGATTGACCATCGATTCCTCCGTGACCCGGAAGGAAATCATACCGCCCCGTCCCGGATAAAGGACATCGGTCACTGCTTCATGGCCGCCCAGATATTCAACAAGCTGTTTGGCGTTGCTTTCGTGTCTTTCCATCCGCAGGGCCAAAGTTTTCATGCCCCTCATCAACAGCCAGGAGTCAAACGGGCTCAAAACAGCTCCTGTGCCGTTTTGATGGAAGTAAAGCTCATCGCAAAGTTTCTGGCCTTTAGCCACTACGAGTCCTGCCAATACATCATTGTGCCCGCCCAAATATTTTGTAGCACTGTGAATGACAATATCTGCCCCCTGTTCGATGGGTCTTTGGAGAAGAGGGGTGTAGAACGTATTATCAACTATTAGTAATAATTGATAGGTTTTGGCCAATTCGGCAACTTTTGCAATGTCCGTCTGCTGCATAAGCGGGTTGGTAGGTGTTTCCAGGAAAATAGCTTTAGTCTGAGGCGTAATGGCCGCTTCAATTTCCTGAAGGTTACAGGTATCCACATAGGAGGAAACCAGTCCCCATTTTTTAAAGCCTTGTTCCAGCAGGCGATAGGTGCCGCCGTACAGATCCTTGCTGACAATCCATTCATCTCCGGACTGAAAAAGGGAAAGAACATTCAAAATGGCCGCCATTCCTGAACTGCAGGCAAAACCGCGGTCTCCGCCTTCCAAGTTGGCGATTGTTTCCTCAAGCAGCTGGCGGGTTGGATTTCCGGTCCGTGTATAGTCAAATCCTGTTGATTGGCCGATTCCTTCATGACGGTAGGCAGTAGAAAAATAGACTGGCGGATTAACAGCGCCAGTAGCCGTTTCACTTCGATTTCCGATTTGTGCTAAATATGATTCGATTTTCAAGACAGATACAGCTCCTTTAAGTATATGAATATAGTTTTTCTTTCCTGAGATAAATAAAAAAAGCCTTCTAAGAAGAAGACTTTGTTTTTTCAAAAGAGCCGTCTCCTTATCTTCCAAGCAATTGCTTGTGGAATTAGCACCTTTTCAATGCATGGCGGCAATGAAGGTTGCTGAGGCGTCAACGGGCCAACTCCCTCGACCTCTCTTGATAAGAGTTTGGATAATTCAATTATTTATGAATTTACTATAAATATAGAAATCTGTCAACCTGTGTTTTTCCATTTTATTCATCATTTCTTTTGCTTTCGAAAAAACAACTCTGTACAATTAGAGGGTAGATTAAATATTCTAATAACTCAAGTCATCTTTTGGCAAACCATAGGATGAAAACCGGGAGGGGTACATAATGGAGTACAGAATTGAACGGGACACAATGGGAGAAGTGAAAGTTCCCGCAGACAGATATTGGGGAGCTCAGACAGAACGGAGCCGCAATAATTTTAAAATTGGCTACGAAAAGATGCCTTTAGAATTGGTCAGGGCCTTTGCTTATGTCAAACAGGCAGCAGCAAAAGTGAACTATGATCTTGGGGATTTATCAGAAGTGAAAAGAGATGCCATCGTCCGAATCTGCAGCGAGATTCTCGAAGGTCAGCTCGATGATCATTTCCCGCTTGTCGTATGGCAGACAGGAAGCGGCACTCAGAGCAACATGAACGTGAATGAAGTGGTAGCGAATAAAGGGAATGAATGGTTAAAGGAAAACGGCCATTCAGAAACGCTGCATCCGAATGATGATGTTAATAAAGCTCAGAGTTCTAATGATACTTTCCCGACGGCTATGCATATAGCTCAATATATGGAAGTGGCAGACAAGCTGATCCCTGCAATTAAAGTATTGCGTGATACTTTGGCAGAGAAGGAGAAAGAATTCTGGGATATTGTGAAAATCGGACGGACTCATCTGCAGGATGCCACGCCGGTAACGTTAGGGCAGGAAATATCCGGTTGGAGAGCTATGCTGGATAAAGACTTGGAAATGATTGAAGAAAGCAGCAAGAAATTATTGAATCTGGCACTTGGCGGAACAGCTGTAGGAACAGGAATTAATACAAAACCCGAGTTTGCAGCAAAGGCAGCGGAACAGATTGCCAAAGATACAGGCCATCCATTCCAGACATCAGATAACAAGTTCCATGCCCTGACAAGCCATGATGAAACGGTATATGCGCATGGTGCACTGAAAGCGTTAGCAGCAGACTTGATGAAGATTGCCAATGATGTCCGGTGGCTGGCAAGCGGTCCGAGAAGCGGGATTGGCGAAATATCCATCCCCGCCAATGAACCGGGAAGCTCTATTATGCCTGGCAAAGTAAACCCAACTCAAAGTGAAGCCGTGACAATGATTGCTACGCAAATCGTCGGTAATGATGCAACGATCGGATTTGCTGCAAGTCAGGGAAACTTTGAACTAAATGTGTTCAAGCCTGTCATTGCTTATAATTTTCTTCAATCCGTAAAATTATTGACGGAAGGTATTCTATCCTTCAATGATCACTGTGCTGCCGGCATTTCAGCAAATGAAGAAAAAATCTCAGAAAATGTACAGCGTTCTTTAATGCTTGTAACGGCTTTAAATCCGCATATTGGGTATGAGAAGGCCGCCAAGATTGCGAAGCTTGCTTTCGAAGAAAATTCCACTTTGAAAGAAGCAGCCTTGAAACTGGGCTTTTTGACCGATGAAGAGTTCCAAGCATGGGTCGACCCTCAAAAAATGGTGAATAATAAGTAATCGCAAGCATGATGAAAAATCCTCCCTTTTAGCCGGGAGGATTTTTTTTGATTGGACTTTTTCTGTTGGGGAAAAGTAAAGATAGTACAAGGTACAAAGGAGGAACGAATCATGGCAGTATGTCCGTTATGCAATGGCCTGAGAGCGATACAGGAAAAATGTCCGAACTGCAGTCAGGTAATGGAAGACAGCGGGAAAGTAATGGATTATTATGACGAGTACAGTGCCTATGAAGAAATCAACACGTTAAAGCAAAATGACGGGTTTCCGGACTCGCTGAAAAATGAACAGTGTCCGCATCTGCTGCACTGCCCGGAATGCGGAGCAGATGAAGTGGTTTTAGTGAAAGAGTAAATGGTTTGGAAGGGCGGTCGTTTATTAAAGACGTCTGCAGTATGTATAGATGAAATCAAAGAACGAAGTGCACAACGCACTTCGTTCTTTGATGAGAGTTCCGCTATTACAAGTCTTTATAAACAAACTCCCGATAGTTAGTGAAACCATTTTTCCGGTAAAAAGTTTCGGCCATATCATTTGCAGTCCAGTAGTCCAATTCGACTTTTTCAATCCCATTTGTATGGGCAATACCAGTAATCTCATCCATCAGCTTAGTGCCGTATCCCATTTTTCTGTGGGCTTCTGAGATGCTTATTTGATGTATATAAATGGATTTATAGGCCTTTTTAAAGGCATTCTCAGGATAATTTCTTAATTCAATCCAGGCATATCCTAATGCCTGTCCATCATCCTCTAACGTTAAAAAAATGAAATTCTCTTTAGTGATGATCCCTTGGAAAAAATCCTTAATGTCTTCAAAATTATATTCTTTGAAATACTGAGGGTACAAGTTTAGATGCAAATCGTGTACATATTTATTTAATGCAGCAATTAAATTGAAATCTTTTGTTCTGCAAATTTTCATGTATATCCCCTTTAAAACGATTTATACACTCTAATGAGAGAATCTTGCGTTTATCATTGGTTATTCCCGAATCCGCTGCTCTGAATCGATATCAAAGAAGTGAACTTTCTCCATATTAATGGCCAGGTCAATTTTTTCACCGGCCTGAATGAGATGCTTGGCGTCTACACGCGCTACAAATTCCTGCCCTTCAATAGAAGAATAAAGCATGATTTCTGCACCCATCAGCTCAGAAACATCGATTTTAGTATTAAATCGGGATACCGGGGATTTTTCAAGTACGGCAGCTTCATTATGGAAATCTTCCGGCCTGACGCCTACGAGCAGGTCTTTACCTGCATACCCTTGATCTTTAAGGACATTCCATTTGGTTTCGGGCACAGTCAGTGACAAGGCTCCAATTTGAAAACGGCCGTCTGACAATCTACCTTTGAAAAAATTCATAGCTGGCGATCCGATAAACCCGCCGACGAAAACATTCTCCGGGTTTTCATATACTTCTTTCGGTGCCCCGACTTGCTGAATAATCCCATCTTTCATGACAACCAGCCTGGTGGCCATTGTCATTGCTTCAGTCTGGTCATGGGTTACATAAATAGTGGTCGTGTTGAGACGCTTATGAAGTTTGGCGATTTCAGCCCGCATCTGGACACGCAGCTTAGCATCTAAATTGGAAAGAGGCTCATCCATCAAGAAGACCTTTGCATCCCTTACAATCGCCCGGCCCAAGGCAACCCGCTGACGCTGACCTCCTGACAATGCTTTTGGCTTTCTTTTTAAAAATTCCTCTAACCCAAGAATTTTGGCTGCTTCCTGAACTCTTGACTTGATTTCATTCTTCGACATTTTTCTCAGTTTAAGTCCGAAAGCCATATTATCGTACACGGTCATATGAGGATATAACGCATAGTTTTGAAATACCATGGCAATATCCCGATCCTTAGGAGAGACATCATTCATGCGTTTGCCGTCAATGTATAAATCGCCTTCTGAGATTTCCTCCAGTCCTGCAATCATTCGTAATGTAGTAGATTTTCCGCAGCCGGAAGGACCGACGAACACAATGAATTCTTTGTCCGCAATCTTCAAATTGAAATCTTTTACAGCGGTTACATTTTTATCGTATGTTTTATAAATATGATCTAAGATCAGTTCTGCCATATGAATTCTCCTTTCAGCTGTTCTTTCTTCGCTTTTATACGATAAGTGTAAGCCATTGAATAGGGAAAAAACATAGGCAGGGTGCACAAAAAAGATACAAAAATAATGGGCACCCTGTAAGGAATCAGCCTCAGCTGTCGAGCAATATGAGGAAGTAGGCTGTAAGAGAATGCGGGAAAGCCCGAATATCAAGCCCAGTTTTATCAATGAATTTATCTACCCGGTATTGCAGGCTGTTGCGGTGGATGTACAGCTTCTTGGCTGCCAGGGTAGCATTCGAATTGGATTCAATATAGGTTTTAACTGTTTTCAAAAGTTCTGCATCTGCTGAAGCCTCGCCAAGCAGCTGCTCAACAAACCATTTCTTGTTCAGGCTTTCTGGCTTTTCAGCCAGCAGATAGGGGAGGGCATCTGCCAAATCGGCTACTTTTCTGTTTGCTAATGGACGTTCCGTGCCTTGAAAACATTTTACTTCTTCAGAGAAGTGAAGAGGGAAGCTTTGATCCACCTTGTGGAAGTTCCCAAGGAACATCAGAATCTTGGTGTAAAAGTCACTTTCGAGAGTTTGGATAATGGGAATCAGCTCGATTTTAACCAGTTTTTCCGGTGAAGCGCCTTCAATGAGCAGCCCTGATTGAGGGCTTTCCCATAAAAGAATAGCATCAGAACCGACAAGCGATAAAAAGGCCTCTTCGAAATCCTCCTTCATGTCATCTGCTTGTGCAAGCTGGAATTGGAGAACTCGTGCTTCAGACCAATTCGTAACAGGAATAGGGGCCTCAGACTGCAGCAAAAATTCCTTCCATTGCTGTTTATAGCCGGGGATTGAACTGTCTGCTTCGGAAAGGCGAATAAATAAGGTTTCAAGGAGGGAAAGTTCATCCTTGCTAATATCATCTTGAGGAATTCCGATTATTTCTTGGCTGGGCAGCGAAAACCAGATATAATGTTGGTCTTTTTTCCTGTCAGCGGTTTTTACTATAGCATTGGGATATTTTTTTAATAACTTTGTGATCACATTCGTCACCTTCTTTTCTCAGATACGGGCAGTTAGTTGTCTCCTTTCATTATAAGACGTCAGCCGGATTATACACATCATTATCTATTCATTTTCAGCGGCGGAAAAATGGGTGAAGGGATGTTGACGAAGTTTCTTCATGTTGGATAAAAATGATTGAGTGTTCACTCATTATTGGTAAAATGAAAGAAGGATTTAAATTTCATTAGCAATGGAGGGACAGGATGCTCGAGATTAAGAAAATCAATGATGTGACGATGGCATATGGAACGACGGGGCCAAAAGGGTCAGCGATGAGTGTAGCGGTTTATGTAATTGATGGACTGCTGATTGATACAGGTTCACAGTCCCTGCTTCCGGACTTTATCCCGTTTTTTAAAGCAAATGATTTTGAAAAGGCGGTTCTTACACATTACCATGAAGACCACAGCGGCGGAGCGAAATGGCTGCAGGAACATTTAGCAATACCGCTGTACTGCAATCCCATTTCGGTTGAGACCTTCGGAAAAGAGGCGGAGTATCCTGAATATCGGCATGCGATTTGGGGAGCAAGAGAAGCCTTTAAGGCAGTGCCTCTGGAAGAAGCCTTTAGCAGCAGAAAAGAAAAGTGGAGGGCAATCTTTACTCCGGGGCATGCATTTGACCATCTGGTTTTCTTAAATGAAAGCAGGGGAGCAGTCTTCTCCGGTGATTTATATGTAACGCCAAGAACAAAGCTGATGCTGCGCGAAGAGTCTGTACCTGAAATTATAGATTCCATCCACAGGCTGCTGGAATTTGATTTTGGAGAAATATATTGCTCCCATGCAGGCCATATTCCAAATGGCAAGGAAATGTTTCGAAGGAAGCTGGAATATCTGGAGAATTTACAGGGAAAAGTGATTCAGATGGATCAGAAGGGATGGACTGCAGCCGAGATTCAACAAAGTCTCTTTCCGCGCAAATATCCTTTAATTGATATATCTGAAGGTGAATGGGATTCATTACATATCATTACTTCTATTTTGAAAAGAAACGGGAGTGTCTATGAATAATAAAGGGAGCCTTTATCGCTCCCTGGTTCTTATGACAGATTATTTGAATTTGGAGTGGTTTCGTCATAAAATTCATGAGCTTCCTCAATATTTTGCTTTTCGCCTGAGGTGTAAACATTTCCTCCGGCCATGCCTTCATTAATAATTCGGTCGATGTCCAGGTAGGTTTGATCCTTACCTTCGAATTCTGTGTCCTTCAAAAATGCGGGTTTCTTTTTCAAATGGTTTCCCTCCTTGATGATTAGGATGGCGGGAAAGAGAAGCATCGATACATGTAAAAAACGGCACTCTGGTCAGAATGCATTTTTTGCTTATCTTTCATACACATGAAATACCATCAGCTCATGGATGAAACTGTTCACCTTCTGACTTTCAGATTCTGGAGGCATCCCGTTGAGCCACTCGATTTCTCCGTTTTTATGATAAATGGCCTTGAAACGTTTCTTTTCATAGTAAAAGGAAATCGCCCACCCAGGCAGTGTTTGATCTTTATAAAGCGGTTTGCATTGGAAATGTGTCAGCATGCCATTTTCCCCCTTTTCGCTCTCTTCATTATAGCAAAGAGTACATCATGAACACTCATATTGGGGGAAAATTAATTCAATGAAAAGGCTGCTTAATGAGGCAAGACGCTGTTCTTCTATATAGGGCTCATCAAATTGCATAGGTTTTGAATTGATTTCATACATGTATAGGCGGCCATCTGTATCGATTCCGATATCGATTGAGAACTCACCGAAAAAACCTTTCTTTTCCGATAAGACCGTGCCGCAGCGGTTGGCTAAACGGGCGAACTGTTTCTCGAGCGCAGGGCTTTGGAATCTTTCATAGCGGCCTAAAATGCCGCCCCGTGCTGTATGTGTCGTTATCTCCTGTGTTTGCGATATCCGAACCGCCTTCCCTGTGAGTTTGTACTGTCCGTTCTGGTAATGAACGAGAAGGCGATAGTCAAACCGATGGCCTTCTTTTTTTTGGGGAGTAATGGCCTGCTGGGCAATCCATTTCTTTTTGGACAGATCTTCTTTTCTTTGCTCCCAAAATTCCTCGAAAGATAAGAAAATCTGGCTGCCTGTCATAGTAGCCATTTCTATTGTACCGCCGTCCAGCTCTTTAATGGTAAAAATACCTTTCCCCTGATTTCCTTTCCGATGTTTGAAATACACATGTCTATGCTTGGTAAGGAAAGCACGGAGTTTTTGGAAGGTGAGAGCATGAATCGTGTCCGGCAGATGCCTTGAGATGGCCGGATCCTCGCTGAATATTTCGTATAGTTCCCATTTATCGATAAAGCACTGGTTAAATAAGAGAATCGAGTGTCTGCTGAAGTAATCAGTCAATCTTTTGAAAGTATCGGATGTTTCGAAAGACCGAGAAGGGATCCGGTTATATACAATATCAGGCAAAGGTACCTTTACGTCAGTCCAGCTGTCTGTATCCTTCTGGTAGATGTAGCCCCGGCAGTCAGGACCGAGCATTGTTTCAGCAGTAAAGACATAAGAGAAAATGCCCTTGGATAAAAGATGCAGATGCAGGTCCTTAAATAGCTCGTGATTGCCTGAGAATGGTTGATTTCTTTTAGAAGAAGGCGTCGTAAGAATGGCAGCGGTCAATGCTTTCTTTCCTGGGAAAATTGTCAGTTCCCGTTTTAGGAAAACCTGGTCATTCAGGGGGCTATACGGTACTTCAGAAGAATCTTTTCCTAAAAAAAGCTGTTCTCCAGAAACGGAATGAAACCATTCTTCTGCTTCGGAGTCATAATAGATGTTCATCTTGAAGCTCCAGCCGTTCCTGCAATAGATTGTTCGGTCAAATAAATCGCATAACCAATGCTTAATTTTCTCGTTAATGCTTCAAACTCTTTCAGCTTCGGATGGGAGAAAATCGATCTGCCTGGTTTAGAATTGGCTTCAAACATCCAGACATGCTGATCCTTATCCAAGGCAAGGTCAAAACCAATTTCGGCAATAATCCCTTCCATGCGTTCTTCGAGGCTTTTACTCAATATAAGGGCGGCCTCAGACAGCTTTTTCTCCGCCAGCTGTGCTTCCTCTTCCGCTGGAAACAATTCAGCGAGAGTTTTGATTGTTCCGCCATTTTTCACATGTGTTGTCACACTTCCCGGACCGGCTACCTTTGCAGCTATGGCACTGATCTGCCAGTTTCCGTCGCTGTCTTTGTTTGTATGCACACGGAAATCAACAGACCGTTTTTCGTATTTCAGAAGGGGAATTCCCTGTTGAACGATGAAATTATCCAGCGGGCTTCCTTTAAATACATGGTTCATCAAGGACTCTAGTGAAGGAAATCTCTGCAGCTTATTTTCATTTTTTTCATTTTTATATCGGCAATAATACCAATGTTCCTTGGAATCATATACAATCTGGTGAATCCCGAGCCCAAGACTTCCGTTAATGGGTTTTATATAGACCTGCCGGTATTCGGAGAGCATCGTTTCAATAGAGGAAAAAGAATCAAACGGCCGCGTTTCAGGAAGGAAAGGCTTGGCACCCGGATCGGCGGCAAGCCTTTCGTGTACGTCCCATTTGTTGAAAAAGCCTGGATTATACCAGGGAATAACATAGTCCTTCTGAAACTTTCGTTTAATCTCCTGCATGGCATCTTTATTTTCCGTTTTCCGGTTTGGAAGCCGGTCATAGACAGCATTAGGGAAAGGGAACGTTTCGATGGCCCATTTTCCGT
The DNA here is from genome assembly GCF_900098925.1 of Bacillus massiliglaciei. GTDB lineage: Bacteria > Bacillota > Bacilli > Bacillales > DSM-1321 > Peribacillus > Peribacillus massiliglaciei. The sequence continues at coordinate 149,997 of NZ_LT622360.1, forward strand.
CCAGGAAAACATGGCCGCGGATGGTTTCATCTTCCCAATTAATATGCTGTTCTCCAAACAGGTAGGGGATGCAACCAGTTGTTTTTTTTAAGGCAAGAAGGTTTGCAAAAAAACCGGAACGTTCTCCGACTGGTTTATTCTCGATTCCGGTGAAGCCGGAAGAAAATATGCCTACAAGCGGTCCTAAGTGAAGCCGTCTTTCATGAACAAATAAGTGTAATGGCGTGTTATTTTCATTAAAATGCAAGGCCTGGGCAAGGTCTTCTGACAGAACAATATTCTGTTGTACCGATGGGTTACGCTTGACTATGGCCGTGCATGAATGCTGGCCAAAATTAATTAAGTCAATTTCCCCTACGTTCTTCATTTCGGATGGGTAGAAACAGATATGGCCGGGGATCTTAGCGATTTCCGCTTCATAAAATTTTTTCATGATCATCACCAGCTTTCAGAGATTGTTCGGCCAAGTGCCTGGAGTAAAGAACAGGAGCCTCGAAAAGGGCCGGCATTCGTTCGGGATGAAGAATCTCTATGGTCCTTCGTCCCGGTTTTGAATTGACGTCCAGAATCCATACTTTGCCCTCACGGTCTATCCCAAGGTCGATGCCAAGCTCAAATAGAGGCTTGAAATGGGATTCCATTTCTTTTGGAATACAGAACAATAGATGCTCGATGGTCTGTTCGGCTGTTTTAGGGACAGACCCAGGATACTGCCGCTCAAATTCACTTAGCTCAAGGACTGTTCCGCCGGTTGCGATATTGGAAGTGATCCCTTCTTTATGACCGAGCCGGATGCCGCGTCCTTTTTCAATCCAGCGGTTTTGCTGGTTTTTTTGAAGGAGAATTCGAACATCGAAAGGTTCCTTCTCTTTTGTGGACAGGTCTAAGAAGGGTTGGCAAAGGTACCCGTATTTGCTCAGCAATTTGTTTGCCCATTTGCTGAAAATGGCTTTAGAGCGGAAAGTCCGCTCCGGTCTTTCGGCATTTGCCGGAAGGCGGACAATGACAGCCTCTTCTTTTTTTTGCAGATGGTAAATCCCAATTCCGCGAGCTCCGTATTCAGGCTTCAGGATGACACTTTCATTCAGTTCGAGCTGCTGCCAGACTTCATCTGCATTTGCCAGCTTTATCGTGCTTGGCAGGAAAGCCTGTAATAAAGAACTGCCTTTGAGTGCTTCATACAATTCCCACTTTCCGGGAAGTCCGTATCCTAAAAAAGGAATGTTTTCCTTTAGCCAGGATATGTTTTTTTTATTGCGTGTATTGTCTCGTTTTAAGCCGTGAAAACTGCGGTCATAAACAAAGTCCGGCAGCTGCAGCGTATCGGGTTCCCATCTTCCGGACTTCTTGTTGAAAACCTCACCTGAAATACTCCGGCTATCCGGATCAATTTGTTCGGGAGTGAACCGGCAAACATCCACATCATATTTTCTTGCTGATTTGGCAATTTGGGTGAAGTAGCGTAATTCACTCGTCAGGCTGCTGGTCATTAATCCGAGAAGCATCATGCCAACCCCTCTCTATGGACTTTTTTTAGACGTTAAGTATTTCATATACTCAATTATCGGTTTGACAGAGGGACGGTATCGTTCATATTCTCCTTCGTATTTTTTCGAAGGCTTGGAGTTTATTTCGATGATCCAAGGCTTCTTTTCCCGGTCGAGCGCTAAATCAATGCCAAGCTCTCCTAAAAGGGAAGGGTGTTTTCCTGACAGAAGCCGGGCTGCCGCTAATGCGAGCTCTTTTAGCTCTTGGTACAGCTGGTATGCTTCGGACCGGTCGAACAAGCTGGTTAAAAGGTTTAAGGCTTTGATCATTTCAGCCCCTTGGGCAATATTGGAGACGATTTGATTTTGATCTCCCAAACGGGCTGTGGATGAACTGACCTTCCAATCTTCTTGCTCTCTGTGAAGGAGAAAGCGAAAATCAAATTTTTTTCCCTCATCCTCAAATAAATAGATGCCTTCCTGAACAATATAGGCTTGTTTCTGACAGAGTTTCCTTATGAGCCGCAGGACTTCATCAAGGCTGACAGAGCCCCGGTTTTCATGCGGGTGTGTTGAGTGCTCAACTGAAAAATCCGTTCCTTTTTTCGTGAGTTTACATATATTTCTTCCCTGGCTCCCGAAAGTTGGCTTGAGGAAAAGGACAGGGTATTCATTGAGAAAGGGAAGAATGGATTCTGGGCGGTATAGAGGGATCGTTGCAGGAATATACGAAGAGATGGGTTCATTGCTTAGAATCGCGTGAACATCGTGCTTAGCTAGAAAAGAACCATTAAATATAGGAATGCCCTGTTCCGCTAATTGTTTGGTAAACTCACTGAATGCAGCGCCTCTTTCAAGTCTTCTGGAATGGATACGATTATAAAAGGCTTCTGCCAGAGGCATATCAGTTTCTTCCCACTGACCGGCGTTTTCCCAGACTCCCTGGATTTTTTGATCAGAGCAGTCCTGAGGACAGGCAATGTATAAGGTGTATCCTTTCATGCGGCTGTATAATCCCATTTCTCTGAAAAATTTATCCATTGGACCGAAAGTTTGGTCTTTCTGTAAAGACTGATTGGTCACGATGGCTAAAAATGTACTGATAACGAGGGTGTTTTCGGTTTCACAGTATTCGATGGAAACGGGATACTCAAAATGGGGCAGGCACAAGAATTGCCTGGCACTCCTGGAAAAGCAAAGCTTCACGCCGGGAACATTCAGAGATTGTATTTCCGCTGAGATAGATCTGTGTCCGGCTTTTACGATGACAGATTGCCCTTCTTTCAGCCCACGGTCAATCAACAGGCCGGCAGAAATGCCGACAGCAGCCTTCGTTTGCTTCAATTCCTCAGGGAGAATTTCTGCCTTTTGAATTTTAGGTTTCATAGGACTTCTCCGTTTGCACTAATTTTAGGTTCCTTTTATAATTAAGCGATGGGCAAATGTGGATAACGTATTTTATGTTTTTCCTATAAAGAAAGTGTCTATCCGGCTATATTTTTTTAGCAGTAAAAGGAGAATCAGCATGGAAGATGTATGGATAAAAATTGGATTTATGATTATAATCGGAGCCCTGATCGGAGGGTTTACCAATTTGCTGGCGATTCGAATGCTTTTCCGGCCTTATAAAGCGATTCATGTGTTCGGCAAGAGGCTTCCTTTCACACCGGGCCTGATTCCAAAACGGCAGGAGGAACTGGCTTCACAGCTGGGTAAATTGGTCGTTGAGCATTTAATTACTCCAGAGAGCATTGAAAGAAAAGTTTTGAACGGAACAGCACAGCAGAATTTGACGCGCTTTTTGCAGCGGGAAGCAAGAAATTTTCTTGCTTCAGAGCAAAGCTTGGATGAAATATTAAAGGAGTATGGGTTAGAGGACACGGCGAAATCTCTTGAAAGCAATGTGCAGCAATATGTACTTGCCCGTTATGACGCCTGGATGGATAAGAATCGTGACAAAAGTCTGGATGAACTTCTGCCTTCACAGCTTCAAGGAAAAGCTGCCGAGAGCATTCCGGCTGTGTCACAGTTTATAGTTTCCAAAGGAACAGAGTACTTTAACAGTCCTGCAGGCAAGGCACGTCTCGAAATTATGATCGATGATTTCTTTAAGGAACGCGGAAAGATGATGAATTTGATCCAGATGTTCCTGGGAAATGAAAAAATTATCGATAAAATTCATCCGGAAATCATAAAGTTTTTACAACAGCCGCGTACATCGGAATTATTAACGGTGCTTATTCAGAAAGAGTGGGAAAACATCACCAAATGGAAGCTTAAACGTTTTGAGCAGGCCATTGGCAGCGATTCAATTAAGGAATCCTTGACGGCTGTGATCCCAGAGTTCATCCCAGTGTCATCTTTCATGAATCAGCCAATTGGTGATTGGGCTGTGAGGTTTGCCGATCCGCTGGCAGAGAAAGGGATTCCGGCCGCTGTTGAGAAATTGATTGCCTATATGATTACGCATATACAGCCAATGTTCAAAAAGCTCAGACTGGAAGAAATTGTGGAAGAACAAGTAGCATCCTATTCTGTTGTCAGATTGGAACAAATGGTTATATCGATTACGAAAAAAGAATTATCCATGATTACGTATCTCGGGGCACTTCTCGGCGGGATTATCGGATTATTCCAAGGGTTTGTCATGTTATTGCTGTAAAAGTGCGTTTCATTTGTTATAGTGGATGAGAAGTCCTGTATAAAGAGGAGGAATTTACTTAATGAGCAACATTTACGATACGGCTTATGGAATGGAAAAGGCCATTCGAGACAGCAACGAATATGCGGATTTAAAGCGCCTGTATGAACTGGTGAACAGTGATGCATCAACAAAAGGGATGTTTGAAAACTTCCGTACTCTTCAAATGCAGCTGCAACAAAAGCAGATGATGGGAGAAGAGATTTCTCCTGAAGAAGTAGAACAGGCTCAAAAGACGGTTCAGCTTGTTCAGCAGAACCCAACTATTTCTCAATTGATGGAAGCAGAGCAAAGGATGAGCCTGGTGATTGCGGATTTAAATAAAATCATCATGAAGCCTTTGGAAGAGCTTTACGGTCCTTCAGATAAATAAGGACGGAAATATAAAAGACAGGCCGAGATTTATTTCTCTGCCTGTCTTTTTCTTTGCCGTAATGAAGATTAGACGATAGATGGATGACGCCGCCAAGAAAGGTAATACGTTCTATGTCTTTTTGTATCTGCATACAAATAAGAAAGGACACATGACAGATGGGGGAGAGATCAGCATGGTGTATCGTTTGCTTGCGGTTAATATTGATGGGACGCTGCTTCAATCAAATGGCCGTTTAAATAAATTGACGAAAGAAGCGATTGAATATGTTCACCAAAAAGGTGTCCATGTTTCGCTTGTCACTTCAAGGAACTATCATTCGGCTAAAAAGGTGGCAAAGGCTTTAAAAATTAAGCCAATGATTATTGCCCATCACGGTGCATTCGTCGGACAGACGATTGATAAGCCGATTTTCATAAAAAGAATGTCTGAAGAATTAACGCTTGAACTAGTTCAGCTGCTTGAAAAAACAGAATGTCAAATACAGCTTGTGCATGAAAAACGTTCGGTTGGAAACCGAGTCAACGTTCCTGAAAATTTATTGGGAAAGGCCGTCTTTTCTCCTTATGAACAAAATCTTTATTCTCAAGAGTTTGTAGATCTTATAAGTGAAGAACTTGCCTTAAACCCCTTCGCAGCTACGAAGGTTGAGACTGTATTCGCATCTAGGAGTGAAAAGCAGGAGATGATCGGCTTATTGAAGGAACTGTTTCCTGAAGTGGGAATCATTCAAACAGGAGATTTAAAACTGACTCTTGTCCCGAAAGGCGTCGCTAAATGGAATGGGTTATTATATCTGGCCGACTATCTGGGAGTAAAGCGGAGTGAAATAGTGGCAATCGGGGACGGTCTCGACGATTTAGAGATGATTGCAGGAAGCGGGCTCGGAGTGGCGATGGGAAATGCTGAACCTGAAGTTAAACGGGCTGCTAAGTGGGTCACCCGGACCAATGATGAACAGGGAGTTGCATACATGCTAAAGGAATTTTTCAGAAAGCAGCATCCTATTGATTTTTTGATGAAGATGAATATGCTGAAATGAGAGGGCTGGCCAAAGCCCTTCTTTAGATAAGGACAATTGGCTGTTCCTGGGGGCCGGTATGAGCGAGAGGCAGCAGGCATGACCCGTGTCCGGGAAGTATAAAAAAATCAAATTCCCCTTGAGAAATTTGATTTCAGAGTGCAGGCAAACTCGAAGAATTACGAGTTTGCCTGCACTCTTTTTTATTTAAAAATAAAATGATTGCGTAGGTTGATTTCCACTCCGGGTGGGCGCTTTTCTCGCTGGAGTCTCCCCGCGCCCTGAAAGCAAGTGCGGAGTGGAAATCAACGAATTGTAACCGCAATTTCATCCGAAATGACCAAAAGCAACGAGGGGGAGAGCCTCTCAATGCCTCTATTTATTCTTGTCCCGGCATTTTATGCATTCTTTTTGACCAGCCGTTTCATGGCATGGATTTGTCCAAGATGGTTCATCTCGTGAATGACGGTTAGAGAAACCAATTCACCGTAGGTTTCGAATTGCATAAATGGCTGTTCGAGTTTCTCGCTCAGCCGTTCTTCTGGAATGGTAAGGAGTCTTTCCAGCTGTTCTTCCAATTTATCCTTCAATTCATTCATGGAAGGGACGTCGTCTGTCCAGTCGGATGGCTTTGAACCATATCCAAATAGTTTTTCGTATTCGGCAGGAAGATTTCCTGTATACGGAAAGCCAAGCAAAAACTTCTCGGCAGTTGTCAATACGTGCCCGATATGCCAATGAATCGTATTATTGAATCCTTCAGGCTGCACATCTGCTTCTTCGGCGCTGATATCCGCAAGCTCCTGCAGAAAATTCCTGCGCATCATCTCTAACTGTCTTTTTACATAGTCCATAGTCTTTACCTCCAATCTTCTCCTTTAAATTATAACGGTATCCTGCGCTGCACCGCAAATAATCAGCAATTAGGCGGCTCTTGAAAATATCAGAAAATTATATATAATGAAAATACGTTAGTTAATATTACATAGCATGGTTATTTAATTTACATAAAGGAGAGCTGAGATGCGCTTAACCTCAAGGGAACAAGAAAAATTAATGGTCGTTGTAGCTGCCGATCTGGCCAGAAGGAGAATGCAGCGCGGCCTGAAATTGAATTATCCGGAAGCCGTCGCTATCATTACCTATGAAATTGTGGAAGGGGCCAGAGATGGTAAAACGGTTGCGGAGCTTATGCAATACGGAAAAACGATTTTATCAAGCGAGGATGTGATGGAAGGGGTTGGAGAAATGATTCATGATATTCAGGTGGAAGCGACATTTCCGGATGGGACAAAATTGGTGACTGTCCATAATCCTATCCAGTGATAAAGAAAAGGAGGATTCTGCTATGAAGCCCGGAGAGTATATTTTGAAGCAAGAACCCGTTATCTGCAATGCAGGGAAACCGGTCACTCTGATCAAGGTTGTCAATCGGGGGGACCGCCCGGTGCAGATTGGCTCGCATTTTCATTTTTACGAAGTGAATGAAGCGTTAGAGTTTGACCGGGAAGATGCACTTGGACAGCATCTTAATATACCGGCTGGAACGGCTGTCCGTTTTGAACCGGGAGATCCAAAGGAAGTAGAATTGGTTCCTTTTGGGGGAGAGAAGGCAATTTACGGGCTGAACAATAAGACTAACCGGATTATTGGATAAGGGAGGAATGGCAAGTGAGCCATGAAATGTCACGAAGGCAATATGCGGATATGTTCGGCCCGACTAAAGGAGATCTTGTCCGTCTGGCTGATACGGATCTGTTTATAGAAATAGAGGAAGATCTTACTCAATACGGGGATGAGGTGAAGTTCGGGGGCGGAAAAGTGATTCGCGACGGAATGGGACAGCATCCTCTGGCTCTCAGGGATGAAGTGATGGACCTTGTTCTGACGAATGCGACGATTGTAGATTACACCGGAATTATTAAAGCAGATATCGGGGTGAAGGACGGAAGGATTGCCGCCATTGGCAAAGCGGGAAATCCTCTTTTAATGGATGGAGTGACGATAGTGATCGGGGCAGCGACCGAAATTATTGCTGCTGAGGGCCTGATTGTTACAGCGGGAGGCATTGATGCCCATATCCATTTTATTGCCCCGCAGCAAATTGAGACAGCTTTGACGAGCGGGGTTACGACTATGATTGGAGGCGGAACAGGACCTGCAACCGGGACAAATGCAACGACCTGTACGCCCGGAAAATGGAATATTCACAGAATGCTTGAAGCAGCTGATCATTTCCCTATGAATCTTGGTTTCTTAGGAAAAGGAAATGCCTCTTCCAAAGAGCCTTTGATCGAACAAATCGAGGCCGGAGCGATCGGTCTTAAGCTGCATGAAGATTGGGGAACAACGGCTGCAGCGATCGATGCCTGTCTGACAGCGGCCGATGAATATGATGTTCAGGTTGCCATACATACGGATACGCTGAATGAAGGGGGCTTTGTGGAAGATACGATGAAAGCCATCGGCGGCAGAGTCATCCATACATACCATACAGAAGGAGCGGGGGGAGGCCACGCCCCGGATATTATTAAAGCGGCCAGCTATCCAAACGTTCTCCCGTCTTCTACGAATCCAACAAGGCCTTATACCATCAATACGCTCGAGGAACATTTGGACATGCTGATGGTCTGTCATCATTTAGACCCCTCCGTACCGGAGGATATTGCCTTCGCCGATTCACGCATTCGTAAAGAGACTATAGCAGCAGAGGATATATTGCATGATTTAGGTGTGTTCAGCATGATCAGCTCGGATTCTCAGGCCATGGGCCGGGTAGGAGAAGTCATCATGAGAACCTGGCAGACAGCTGATAAAATGAAAAAACAGCGCGGGAAAATGAAAGAAGAAACACGGACAGGAGATAATTTTCGAGTCAAACGGTATATTGCCAAATACACAATCAACCCGGCGCTGACCCATGGGATTTCCGATGAAGTTGGTTCGGTGGAAGTCGGCAAACTTGCTGACCTGGTCGTCTGGGATCCTGCCTTCTTCGGAGTGAAGCCTGATTTGGTTATTAAAGGCGGAATGATTGCTCACAGCGTTATGGGTGATCCGAATGCTTCAATCCCCACGCCTCAGCCTGTTTTATACAGACCAATGTTTGCAAGCTTTGGGAAAGCCGTTCATCAAACATCCGTCACATTTATCTCACAATCGGCTTATGAAAAAGGAGTGCATAAAGAACTGGGATTAAAGAAAATGGTGAAAGCTGTTACGAATGTTCGAAATCTAAAAAAAAGTAATATGAAGCTAAATGGAGAAACGCCGGAAATTGAGGTGGATCCGCAAACGTATGAAGTCAAGGTAGACGGTGAATTGATTTATTGCGAACCGGCCGAGGTGCTGCCGATGGCACAGCGTTATTTCTTATTTTGAGGTGAAAGTATGATAGTAGAAAAAGTGATTGGCAATATACACACGGTAAACGAGTGGACAGGCCATACGGAAAAGATTTATTTAGAAAGCGATTCTTTAAGGAAAAGAATTCAGCGCGTAACAACTGACCATGGAAATGTCATTGGTATCAGACTCTTGGAGAACAAAGATCTAAGGGACGGAGATATTCTTCATCAGGATGAAAAAAATCGGATTGTGATATCGACTTTGGCGGATGATGTGCTGACCATCCTGCCGGAATCCATTGGGCAAATGGGTGAGATTGCGCATCAGTTAGGCAACCGGCACTTGCCTGCCCAATTTGAAGGCGATGAAATGATTGTCCAATATGATTATCTGGTGGAAGAACTGTTAGCAGAGCTGGGAATTCCTTATAAACGGGAAAAGAGAAAAGTCAGACAGGCTTTTCGTCACATTGGCCATTCTCATGAATGAGGGTATTTTCCCGCTGCTGCAGCTGTGTGATTCGAATTTTCCTTCAGGAGCCTTTTCCCATTCGTTTGGGATGGAAACATATATTCAGGAAGGGAAAATTGTCGATTCTTTGACATTCCAAGAGTTCCTGGGAGTGTATATTGCCCATACGCTTGTATATAACGATGGACTTGCCTGCAAAATGGCCTATGATTACCTGGAAAATAATGAATGGGAAAAAATATGGGAGCTGGATGAGATCCTTTTTACTGGCAATGCTCCTTCCGAATCAAGAGAGGGGACAAGAAGAATAGGCCAGCAGATGGCCAAGCTCTGTTTAGAGCTTTATCCATCAGAAGCTTTAGCTGCTTATTATCAAAGAATGAAACAAAAAGAGAGCTGCGGTCATTCAGCAATTGTCTTTGCTCTCGTATGCTGTAAATTGGATTATCCCAGCAGCCTTGCCATCGAAGCCTGTCTTTATGCTGCAGTGTCATCCTTAATTCAGAATGCAGTAAGAGGAATTCCATTGGGACAGACGGCGGGGCAGAAGCTGCTGATTTGGGCACACGGAGAAATCCAGAAGGCAGCCAGGCTTGCAGCTAAACTGGATAGCGGTGATCTGGGGAGGACTCAACCGGGACTTGAAATTTCCCAAATGAGACATGAAAGATTAAATGTACGACTATTTATGAGCTGACAGAAGGAGAGGTGAAGGCCTGGAACAGCAGGCCTGAAAGATGAGCGGAATTGTAAAAATCGGAATTGGCGGACCCGTGGGAGCCGGAAAGACCATGCTGGTTGAAAAACTGACGCGTGCAATGGAAAAAGATGTGAATATGGCGGTTGTGACCAATGATATTTATACAAAAGAGGATGCTTTGTTTTTGATGAGAAACGGCGTATTGCCGGAGGATCGTATTATTGGAGTGGAGACAGGAGGATGTCCGCATACAGCTATTCGAGAGGACGCATCCATGAATTTTGCAGCGATTGAAGAACTTACGGATCGTCATGAGGGGCTCGAATTAGTTTTTGTAGAAAGCGGAGGTGACAATCTGGCAGCTACATTCAGTCCTGAGCTTGTGGATTTTTCCATCTATATCATCGATGTAGCGCAGGGAGAAAAAATTCCTCGTAAAGGCGGACAGGGAATGATCAAGTCTGACCTGTTTATCATCAATAAAATCGATTTGGCTCCATATGTCGGGGCAAGCCTCGAGGTGATGGAACAAGATACCTTGGCAACAAGAGGAAACAAGCCATTTTTCTTCACAAACCTTAAGACCGGGCAGGGCTTGGATGATGTCATCCAATGGATCAAGTCTGAAGCTTTTCTGATTGGGATTGACCAATGACGCTGACAGGGAAACTGGTATTGAAGGCGGCTGAAAAAAATGGACGGACCATTTTGACAGATACATATTTTGATGGGGCCTTCAAACTGTCCCGGCCGGTTTTTTTTGATGATCAGGTTCCAACCTATTTTTTGATTCATGTGGGCGGCGGATATGTAAGCGGAGATACCTATCACCAGTCTTTTCATCTGGAAGAAGGAGCAGAGCTGACGCTGACAACCCAGTCCGCTGCCAAAGTCTATAAGACTACAGGAGGTCCTGCACGGCAGCATACTGATATTTATTTGGGACAGGACAGTTTTTTGACCCTGCTTCAGGATCCGGTGATAGCTTTTGAGCATGCAAGATATGCACAGGAAACGGCAGTAAGAATGGAAAAAGGATCCGGTTTGATACTGACGGACATTTTTACTCCGGGATGGTCGGAGGACCGGCGGGAATTTAGCTATGACTGGATACGCTCCAGGATGGATGTGTTTTATGAAGGAAAAAGAATTATCTATGATAATCTTGTGCTCCAGAGAGAAGATCTATTATCTTCCATGCTGCAGCTTGAAGGGTTCACTCATTACGGTTCATTATTGTTTATTCATGAGGAGCTCAATGAAACGGTGATGGAAATGATTTGGGGGAAGGCAGAAAGCTTTCAGGGAATCCGGGCAGGCATGTCCCGCCTGACGGTGAATGGATTTTTCTTAAGGATATTAGCGAACCAGACACAGGTCATTGAAAAGGCATTCTCTGAATGTGAAACGATTCTCAGAAAGAAAGTGTTAAAAAAGATGACCGGGGTTTTTTACCGCAAATACTAAAGAGGCCGGCGTCATGGCAGTTGACCAGAATATGCTGATTGGGTAAACTTATAAGATATTTTAAAATCAGCATACAGATAGGTGATTATCTTGAATATAGAAGTAAAAGGGTTAAATGATGAGCGGTTCCAGCGGCCGCTTCAAAATATAGCAAATCTCTTTTTTGAAGAATCCAAGGCTGCACAGAAAGCAATGGAGGATCCGGACATCACGATTGAATTTCAATGGTCGGTAAGCAAAAGGGTCGATGTTTCAGCCGTCTTGGTTCATCATGAGGACGGCCTGCAGTTTACCGCACACCATGACGAAGAGCTTGTTCTTCCTGCCGGAGAGAAAGAACGATTCATACAAGTCAAAAGGGCTGTCTCGAATGTCTATCTTCAGGTACTTCAGCAGCTGACAGGGATGACACAAAAATGGGGCATTCTCACTGGCATCCGGCCGACAAAGCTGCTTCATAAAAAGCTGCACCAGGGTCTTTCTGCTGATGAAGCCTATGCGGAACTGCAGAATGATTATCTGATTTCAGATGAAAAAATCGATTTGATGCAGCGAATCGTGGACCGCCAGCTGGCCGTTGTTCCGGATTTATATGAGCTTAGAAAAGAAGTCAGCATCTACATTGGCATTCCCTTCTGCCCAACCAAATGCGCATATTGTACGTTTCCGGCTTATGCCATTAATGGGCGCCAAGGATCGGTTACTTCCTTTTTAGGCGGTCTGCATTATGAAATTAAGGAAATGGGCCGCTATTTGAAAGAGAAGGGAATTAAGATTACGACCATTTATTATGGCGGCGGGACTCCGACCAGCATTACGGCTGAAGAAATGGATATGCTGTATGAAGAGATGTACGAATCTTTCCCGGATGTGGAAAATGTCAGGGAAGTAACAGTTGAAGCGGGGCGTCCGGATACGATTACCCCTGAGAAACTGGAAGTATTGAAGAAATGGAATATTGACAGAATCAGCGTGAATCCGCAGTCTTACATTCAAGAAACCCTGAAAGCGATTGGACGGCACCATACAGTTCAGGAAACAATAGATAAGTTCCATCTATCCAGAAGGATGGGCATGAACAATATCAATATGGACCTGATCATCGGACTTCCGGGAGAAGAACTGCCTGAATTTGAAACAACACTGGATGAAACAGAAAAACTGATGCCTGAGTCTTTAACGGTTCATACATTATCTTTCAAACGTGCTTCCGAAATGACCAGAAATAAACAAAAATATAAAGTCGCTTCACGGGAAGAAGTAGAAAAGATGATGCATGCCGCCGAAGATTGGACGGCCAGAAAAGGATATATGCCTTACTATTTATATCGCCAGAAAAACATTCTGGGCAATCTGGAAAATGTGGGTTATTCCATACCTGGGCAGGAAAGCATCTATAATATTATGATTATGGAAGAACAGCAAACGATTCTTGGTCTGGGATGCGGAGCGGCGAGTAAATTTGTCCATCCTGTCACAGGAAAAATCGAACATTTTGCCAATCCAAAGGATCCAAAATCGTATAATGATAATTTTGAGCATTATACTCATAAGAAAATTGAGATGCTTGAAGAAGTATTTAAAGAAGAAAGCTCCCAGATATAGGTTCGGAAGCTAAAGAAGGCACCGGAGGATATTCTCTCGGTGCCTTCTTTTAATGGCAGATAATTCTTAGACAAGCAAACGAAGTCCCGAATTACTCGGATTAAATCGCTTTATCAGGCCCTCCGCAGCGGCATCGAACAGCAGCGGAATGACCCGCCGGATTTTATGATTTCGCTGATGTCCACTTCAATAACTGTAAACCCTTTTTTTCTAAGCTGATCATTCGTCTTTTTATTGACAGGCAGGCTGATGATCTTGCCATCCCCAATTGAAAGCACGTTCGTACCCAAGGTGAATTGTTCTTCTGATGGCACTTCAATTAAATGGTATCGGCTTTCGAGCTTCTTTAAGACTTCTGGATCAATGGCATCACGGTAAACTAAGGCATCATTCGGTGATATGACATTGAATATGCAGTCCAGATGAAGATATTTTTCCTCAAAAGAGATAGCAGTAATGTCATAATCCGGCAGCATTTCGTTTAAGTAGTCAATTGAAACTTCATGGGTTCGGGAGCTTTGCCCAATGTATAACTGCTTGCCGTCCAGAATGACATCCCCTCCTTCGATATGTTTTTTGCTGATATTGTGATAAGGGACATTATGTTCAGTAAGCCAAGAACGCAGGATTTCTTCTTCTCCCTGTCGAATGGGCTGTGCCATTTCTGCTAAGTACACTTTATCATCAATGGTAAAACCGATGTCTCTCGTGAAGACCTGCTCGGGAAACTCTGGAAGGGAAGGCAGTTTAATAACCTCGATTCCCTCCTTCTCCATGGCTGCAACGAAATTATTATGCTGTTTGAGCGCTTCAGTGATGTTGATATTGTTCTTTATATATTTCTTTTGGGTTTCATTAATAATATCGCGGATTTTCATATGTTCTGGATCGCAGACAATTACTTTTTCTAACGTTCCATACTCCGTTCTGCAAGAGCAGGCCGTTGTTGCTGACTTTTTTGTTTGTAGCATACTTCATATTCCCCCATTTTTTTGATACTTATATAGTTCCCTAATATCGCACTGAAAAAACAGCTAATAACTTGCTTTTGAAAAATACAGGGAAAAATCTGCAGGCAGGGGCTTTTATGAATTCATCAGCCAGCTTAACATAACAATTAGTCCTTGTTTGTATAAAAATTCAAAAAAGTACAACAATTAAAAGTGGATAGATTGTATAATGATTATAGAATCGCTTACAGAGGAGGAAGAGGAGTGGAAATTGAATCTGCTTTGTCGAATGTCCTGGTCGATTATAATGGCAGAACAGCGACTGTATCGATGAATCGCCCGAAGTCCATGAATGCGATCAATCCGGAAATGCTGCAGGAATTAGTAAAAGCCTTAAAAGAAGTATCAGAGAATGAAGATATTGATATCGTGATCTTAAAGGGAAACGGGAAAGCGTTTTCGTCTGGCGGAGATATCAAAATGATGATGGATGCGGGGCAGGAGGGGCAATTTGATGAACTTATGGACGGAATCAGCGAATTAGTGACATCGCTTTATTTCATGCCTAAGCTGACGATCAGCGCTATCCATGGTGCAGCTGCAGGATTAGGATTAAGCCTGGCTTTGGCTACGGATTATCTGATCGCAGAGTCTGACAGCAAAATAGCGATGAATTTCATCGGAATTGGTTTGGTTCCGGATGGAGGGGGACACTTTTTCCTTGAAAGGCGTTTGGGAGAAGTCGGTGCCAAGGAACTGATTTGGGAAGGAAAGGTGCTCACGTCTCAGGAAGCATTCGAAAAACGTCTGATTCACGAAGTGGCAGAGGGCTCTTTAGAGGAAGCTGTACATCGCAAGGTCGAGGGCTGGCTTGCCAGCCCAATACAGGCCATGGTCAAAACAAAAAAAATCCTCAGTGAAAAAAATCGGCCGCTCCTATTGAAAATATTGGAAATCGAAAAAGCAGCACAGATGAAAATGCGTAAAACAGAAGACCATCTCGAGGGAATCCGTGCCTTTGTCGAGAAAAGGAAGCCGAATTTTACAGGTAAATAAAAAACAAAACAAGGCGTATGAATAGTTCATACGCCTTTATTGTGTGTCATCGGTGGAATACAATCATTTTTCCGTCTGGTGCCGTACAACGATGCGTGCGTTCTTCATAGCCCTTTTCTTCTAAAATCCTTTCAGCAATTTCTTTCGCGTCGTTATTGTTCTCCGCATTGATCGATTCATCCAGCAGTTTTTCTCCGGATGGATCAAAAACGGTCAGTTTATAAAGTTTGCTCATGCGTCAGCCTCCCCATACACTGTTTTCCTTCTGATTACATCGTATTGCTATCCATATTTTAACACCTGAATAGCAGTTCGCCAATCATTTTATGAATAGTCATTCAGTTTTCAAGAAATACTGCAGCTGATTCAGGGCATACTGAGAAGAGGATGATTATAAGTTTCCTTGCTTACAGTCCAATCCCAACTAATGCTATAATATAAAGGGAAAATAAATGAATTGTGTATTGGATTGACCAGAAAGGGGCATTTTTGTCATGACAGACAGAATCGTGAATAATATTACAGAATTAATCGGAGATACACCGGTTGTGAAAATTAACCGCCTTACAAATGAAGGGGATGCGGATGTATATGTAAAGCTTGAATATTTCAATCCGAGCAGAAGTGTAAAGGACCGGGCTGCCTTCAATTTAATTAAAGTAGCGGAAGAGCAAGGTCTTTTGGTGCCGGGATCGACAATCATTGAGCCTACAAGCGGGAACACAGGTATCGGACTTGCCATGAATGCAGCTGCAAAAGGATACAGAGCCATTTTGGTCATGCCTGATAATATGTCAAAAGAGAGAATCAATATTTTAAAAGCTTACGGGGCGGAAGTCGTCTTGACACCTGCAGCGAAGAGAATGCCTGGTGCGATTGAAAAGGCGAAGCAATTAGTTGAAGAAATACCAAACAGTTTCATGCCGCAGCAATTCGAAAATCCGGCCAATCCGGATATTCACCGGACTACAACAGCTGTGGAGATTCTTGATCAAATGGACCGCCAGCTGGATGCGTTCGTAGCAAGTTCAGGTACAGGTGGCACGATCACTGGCACAGGCGAAGTATTAAAGGAAGAGCTGCCTGATATTAAGGTTATTGTCGTAGAGCCTAAAGGGTCACCAGTATTGTCTGGGGGAAAGCCTGGCACCCATAAGCTGGTCGGAACAAGCCCGGGATTCATCCCAAGCACGTTAAATACGGAAGTATACGATGAGATTATTCAGGTAGCTGATGAGGATGCCATTGAAACAATGAAAGCATTGGCTGCTAAAGAAGGGATATTAGTCGGCCCTTCTGCTGGAGCGACTGTCTGGACAGCTCTTCAGGAAGCAAAACGGCTTGGCAAAGGAAAAAGGGTTGTTTGCATTGCGCCTGATAACGGAGAAAGATATTTAAGCATGAATTTGTTTTAAAAAAGTAAGGTGAAAAGAGAATAAAAAAATGCAGTCCATGGATAGTAGGGCCGGATCATTACCGGCTAATCCTGGGCTTTTTTTCTGTTTTGAATGGGAAAATACGTTCCCTTTATGATAGAATGAAGGCATTCAATTGGATGGAGGTGGAATGAATGGGAGGAGTGACCTTCATACATGCTGCAGATCTTCACCTGGACAGCCCGTTTACCGGCTTAAAAGATCTTCCAACTTTCGTGATGGAGGATTTAAGAGCCAGCACTTTTAGAGCCTTTCAGAAAGTCATTGAAAGTGCTTTGTTCCATAAGGTAGATTTTGTGATCTTAGCAGGTGATTTGTTTGATGGTGAAAATCGGAGCCTGAGAACACAGGTTAAGATGCGCATTGAGATGCAGAGGCTGGATGCAGCAGGAATTCCGGTTTATATCATACATGGCAACCATGACCATCTTTCCGGATCCTGGATTTCGATAGAGATGCCGGAAAATGTTCATGTATTCGGGGGCAGGACTGAGAGTGCAGTTTATGTAAAAGAAGATGGAACAACTGTCCGTTTATATGGTTTCAGCTACACCAAACGTCATGTAACGGAAAGGATGATCAAAACCTATTCGAAGGAGGGCGAGGCCGATTATCATATCGGACTGCTTCACGGAAATCTTGAAGGAGAAGCGGAACACAGCCCTTATGCTCCCTTTTCTCTAAGGGATCTATCTGATAGGGAGTTTGATTATTGGGCACTGGGGCATATACATAAACGCCAAATTGTTTCAGAAGAGCCGCTTGCTATTTATCCAGGGAACATACAAGGGAGAAACAGGAAGGAAAGCGGACCAAAAGGCTGCTGTCTTGTCGAGCTGGATGGATCGAATAAACGTTTTCAGTTTATAGATACAGCTGAAATCGTATGGGAAAAAGAAGTGATTCAGCTGCCTGAAACTGCTGGATTCGATACGACCCTGCAGCTTTGTGAGAGAATAATTGAAGAAAAAGGAGGAAAAAAAACGCTGCTGGACTTGGAACTCGATATTGCCGGTCACCAAGATCCGTTTTTTTTCAGCCTGGAAATGCTTGAGGATATAAAGGAGATTCTGCAGGAGCAAATCCAAGAAGAAAATTATGCGGCCGTGCACCGGCTTCGCACTGCGAATCATGAAAATTTGAACAAGCTGACGGAAGAATCCCCTTTTTTACAGGAACTTTCTGCCTTAGCAGCAGATTTTCAAGGAGTTGACTCCGCTATTGCCCCCCTTTATAAACATACAGCTGCCAGAAAGTATTTAGAGCCACTAAGCAAGGAAGAAGGAAAAGAACTTCTCATTCAGGCGGAAAATTGGCTGAAAATGCAGTTTTTGAAATCAAAATAGAAAGGAGGGAACCCGTTTATGAAAATAAAGGAATTACATATCTATGGATACGGAAAGCTTGAGAATGAACG
Organism: Bacillus massiliglaciei; assembly: GCF_900098925.1. Taxonomy (GTDB): domain Bacteria; phylum Bacillota; class Bacilli; order Bacillales; family DSM-1321; genus Peribacillus; species Peribacillus massiliglaciei. Next base: position 168,029 of record NZ_LT622360.1, read on the forward strand.
GTTCACTGATCTTAAACAGCTGCAAGTCTTCGCAGGGAAAAATGAATCGGGGAAATCAACGATTATGTCATTTATCCAGAGTATGCTATTTGGCTTTCCGACTAAGGCCCAGCATGAGCTTCGCTATGAACCGAAGCAGCATGCGAAATATGGCGGAGCTCTTGTCCTTGAATCCAAGGAATATGGAGAAATCCATATCGAGAGGGTAAAAGGAAAAGCAGCAGGGGATGTGAAAGTGACCTTTGCAAACGGGGAAACAGCGGGGGAAGAAGGATTGGAAAGAATCCTCCAAGGGATGGATAAGCCCCATTATCAGTCGGTATATTCCTTTAATCTCGACGGGCTTGCACAGGTTTCTTCTATAAACGAGAAAGAATTGGGGAAATATTTACTTTCTGCCGGGCTCTTCGGGAATGACAGATTAACTGATGTCGAAGCAAAGCTTCAAAAAGAACTGGATAAACGTTTTAAACCATCCGGACAAAAGCCGGAACTGAATATAAAACTAAAGAAAACAAGAGCACTTAATGAGCGGCTGAAAGCGGCAGAATCAGAACAAAGTGTCTATTCTGCTCTGCTTGATGAGAGAAAAAATATAGAAAAAAAGCTGGCCGGGCTAATGGAAGAATTCAGCCAGACCGAGAAGAGATTAATGGAGCAGACCGAATTTCTTCGCATGAAGCCATTACTGGAGAAGAAAAAGGAAATAGAGGAAAGAATCGGCCATTTGAAGGACGGTACAGATTTCCCAGCCAATGGCCTGCGAAAACTGGAACAGATTCAATCTGCTTTGATCCCGCTGCACTCCCAGAGGAAGGCGCTGCTCGAAAATAAGCGAAGGATAGAGGAAAAACTGGCAGATAATGAAATCTTGCCTTATATCAGGGACAATAAAGAAGCAATAGAGACATCGATGTCGCAGTCTGCTTTTTTCGATAAATTGGAATTGGATATTAAGACTCTCGAAATGGAAATGAGAAGCAATAGGAGAGAAATTGAGAGGGTTAAGCAGACACTCCATTTGAATGACGAAACAGTCCATATTCTGCAGTTGGACACCAGCACATTTATGAAGGAAAAAATAAAAAAGCTGGAACGTAAGCTGCATCGTTTGAGAGACACGAAAATGCAGTTAGATCAGAAGTATGGCACACAAAAGGATAAATTGGAGGCTGCCGAAAAAAGGGTAGCCGAATTACAAAGTAAGCTTCTTCCAAATGACAAGAGAGAACAGCTTGAAAATCAGCGGGCTGCTCATGAGAATGAGACTTACCGTACATTAAAAAAACAGCTGCTGGATGACCAAATAAAAGAACTTGAACAAGCTTCAAAAAGAAACAGGAACTTCAAACAGGCGAATCATCGTTTAGCTGGAGCTATTAGCTGGGGGATTGTTTTCTTATTTATACTGATGGCTGTTTGGAGTTTTTTGAAATCAAATGAGCTGGCAGGTGCCGCTCTAATGGCAGCAGCCGTAATGATGGCTGTCCTGCGGCCATTTAAAAATCCTTCTGGTCAGGAAATGAGTCTGCAAATCAGTAACCTGAAAAAAAAGCGAGAAGAACTCGAATCCCGCACGCCGGGAGATGGGGGAACAGAGTGGCAATCAGCTGAAAGGCTGCTGGAAAATGAGAAAGAAATCCGCCGGCTGCTGGCAGCGGAGAAGACTAAGCTTTCAGAGCGGGAACAGGCCTTTGAAGTGATTATCCAGGAATATGAGGAATGGGAGCAAGCATGGCTTCAAGTGAATGATGACGTGACTGAGGTGTTGGCAGCCTGGGGGCTCTCTGGAAATTCAGCAGAGATTCCGCTCGAAACGGCATTTGAGCTATTGGTAAACTGGAAAACGCTGCTGGAAAAGAATCAGGATATGACAGAGAGGCATCATCTGCTGAAGAAGGACTTCGAAAAAAGGATCGAGGAGTTGCTCTGTCATGGCGCTCGGCTCCGCAAAGGCTTGCAGTCATGGAAAGAAGCAGTGTTTCATGTCCAGAAAGCATTGAAGGAGGCTGCTGCACAGCAAAATCAGACTGAACATTTAAGGGAACAAAACAGTCAGGCAGAGGAAGAACTGGCAAAGCTGCAAGCTGAGATTGAATTTCTTGATAGGGAGATTCAGAAGCTGTTTGTACAGGCAGCGGTCGAATCTGAAGAAGAATTCAGAAGCAAAGCGAAAAGAGCGGAAGAATTTGAAGAATTGCTTAAACAAGCTGAAGTGATTAATATCCAGCTGCGGCAATCCAGGCTCACCGCCGAACAGATGGAGGACTTTTGGGATCAGGATATAAGTTCCTACACAGTCAACAGTCTGGAAAGCCAGCGTGAATCATTGCAGTCCAGAAGAACGGAACTTTTAGAAAAACGATCTGAATTAAAGCATCACATTTTGAAGCTTGAGACAGCCGGAACGTATGATGAAATTCTTCATCAATTCCATGAAGAAAAGGCTTCTTTTAATGAGGAAAGTAAAGAGTGGGCAGTATTTGCACTTGCCAAGGAAATGCTTGAGAGAACTTTAGAGCAGTTTAAGAAAGAACGCCTTCCCAACGTGATCAAGAAAGCCACAGAGTATTTTTCGATGTTAACAGAAGGAGAGTATATCAAAATAGTTTTCAATCAAGAGACAGAAGCTCTTCAGGCTGTCAGAAAGGATCGGCAGCTTTTTGACGCTTCTGAAGTCAGCCGCGGTACAGCAGAGCAAATTTATGTTTCTTTAAGGCTGGCACTTGCTGCGTACAGTTTTGAAAAAGACCCGTTTCCGATGATCATCGATGATAGCTTTGTAAACTTTGATTCTGTAAGAGCGGGTCTTACTATTCGGCTATTAAAGGAAATTGCCCAGAAGCATCAGATCATCTTTTTTACCTGTCATGAACATATGCTTCAGCACTTCAGCAGGGAATCAGTCATTGTGCTGGGAGAAAGCAGCTTTTTAATAAATAGATGAAAAAAATACCAGAGAGTCTTCTCTGGATTTTTTTTCGTTTTTTTGAAATAATAAACATTACCTGTTTTTTAGGAGATAGTAAGATGTGGGAATAAAAGATCATTCTTCCGGATAGGATTATTTACATACTCCTTATAGAAGAAGAATATCATATACTATCAATTATTTTTTAAACAAAGAGAGTGAAGCATAGATGGATTTATTTACATTTAATACCCTTACGGATCCGACATTAAACCTTCGGGTTGAAAAAGAGTTTCCCGGTTTGAGATGTGTTGGGGGAAAATATACGGCTGAAAACCATACCATTACCTTATACGAAAGAGATATCGCGATTCAATGTGAAAGAAAGCTGGGTTCTCTTGAAAGAGTTGAAGAGTATGCCTGGATTATTTATGCTCATGAACTGGGTCATGCGATGGATCCCTTGCTATCAGAAATGAGTGAGGAATTTTTCAGGACATCGGATTCTGGAATCCTCTACCAGATTGAAAGTAATGCCTGGGAAATTGCAAAAGGTTATATTCCGTTTATTGATCAAGACCTATTTGCCCTCATTCGTGAGGAATCACTGCGTCATTGTACGGCGAGAGTAGAAGCTGTCTAAGTCTAAAAATAATCCTTTCAGTATGCCGCTTTAAAAGGGATGGAGAGTATTCTCGATTCCTTTTTGGCGGTTTTAGGTTACTGGTAAAGGAGGCGGTATGCCCCTGTTCACCCAGCATTGACACTGATAATCTATTTCATTAGACTGAATATAAAAGAGAATGAAAGGGGGAAGTGGAATGGGGCAAGCGATGTCAGCTTGTAACAGGGCACTTCCTCAGCTTGTAATAGCGAAGCAAGATGTGCAATGGACAAGCATCATGTATCCTGCTGTTATTTTTAGGGGCGGCAGTTCGCGGCAGAAGGTAGGAGTGAACGGTTATGGTGAATAGTACATCTGATTTAAAAAAAGAGATAATGGACTATCGTTTATCTTTTCAGCAAGAAGAAGATTTTATTCTGATTCAAGACGGTTTAGGCGGAAATCAGGACAGACTTCTGGAATATATGAAGAGAAGGACAGGCGCAAAATCAGACAGGGTTGCTGCTTCTATGTGGATTAGAAGATATGCTTTCTTTTTGGTCGGCCATTTTTTTGCACTGAGCAAGTACCGCTTTCTCTGGAAAGGCAAGATGGAAAATGTAAGGGTCCTGGATGATCCGGATGACGAGATTTGTGCAATGCTGACCTATTATTTGGAGGAAGATGAATGGATTGTGGCAGATGAGAAAGAAGTAGCTGAATCCTTTCATTATATATTGAAAAATTTTGCTTCCTCTATTTTGAATCCTCTTGCATCAGAAACTAAGATTCCTAAAATGGTGATGTGGGAAAATATTTGGAGTTATATTGTATGGATGTATTCCCAGCTTCTTGAGGATCCCGAGAGGAAGGAAAGAATTGAACAGGATCTGTCCATCCTTTTCGACGATGCAGTGTGGGATGGAGTGGAGAGGAAGTCCCCTTTTAAGAAATTGATTGGAAATCAAACGATCTCGGAATATATGAATCCTTTTCAACGGAAGACCTGTTGCTTCTACTACGAAATTGATGGCTATGATAAATGCCCTTATTGTCCTAAACTCGGAAAATAGTAAGTCGAGCAAAAAGTGTCCTTCTAATCAATGATTAAAAGAAGATCAAACCATTGTTGAGAAACAATGGTTTTTGCTTACTGATTCTCCATTAGAAGCTGCGTGTGGTATACTGTATATACTATTTGAACGGAGGCATGGGCATGAAAACTGGTATTATACATTATAGCATTGGTGATTCAGTAGATACATATATGTACATTAAATCTAGCACAAAAGCAGTGGCGAGCAATGGCAAGCCTTTTTTGACGTTGATTTTGGCAGATAAAACAGGAGAAATCGATGCCAAGCTTTGGGACGTTTCTGAAAATGACGAAAAGGCCTTCACAGAGGAATCGACTGTCAAAATTCAAGGAGAAATTCAAAACTTTAGAGGCCGGAGCCAACTAAAGATTCGTAATATCCGGTTAACAACAGAGGCTGATGGGGTAGAGAAGGCGGATTTAATTCAGACAGCTCCTCTTAGCCAGGAAGTGATGATGGAGAAAATCACTCAATACATCTTTGAAATGAGAAATCCTAACCTGCAAAGGATTACTAGATATTTGCTTAAGAAGCATCAGAACGAGTTTCTTACTTTTCCGGCGGCTACGAAAAATCACCATGAATTCATGTCTGGTCTTGCATATCATGTTGTTTCCATGCTTGATTTGGCCAAGGCGATTGCCGGTCTGTACCCATCCTTGGATAAGGACTTGCTGTATGCGGGAATCATCCTTCATGACCTTGGAAAAGTTTTCGAATTATCGGGTCCTGTATCCACGGTCTATACAGTGGAAGGGAACTTGCTTGGGCATATTTCCATCATGGTGAGCGAAATTGGCAAGGCGGCAGATGAATTAAAAATTGATGCAGAAGAGATTATGATTCTTCAGCATCTTGTGCTCGCCCATCATGGCAAGGCTGAATGGGGCAGCCCGAAACCGCCGATGGTCCGCGAAGCGGAAGTACTTCACTACATTGATAATCTGGATGCTAAAATCAATATGATGGACAGAGCATTGGAAAAAGTAAAGCCGGGCGAATTCACGGAAAGAGTGTTTGCACTCGATAACCGTTCTTTTTATAAGCCAAAATTTTAACTAGACGAAAAGTATGCTTCTGATTCCTAATAAGGCGGAAGCATATTTTTTTTGATTCTGCATATTCTCTAGTAAAGCATTGATAGATTTTCCGGAGGTGGGGGTTTTGAGTATTTTAGTATGGCTGCTCTTGGCGGGTATTGTCATCAGTGCCTTTATGTTCGTTCGGGAGGCTAGAGTGGATCAGACTGCGGAAAATGTATGGATTGAGAAAGAGGGACAGAAATATATCGACAGAATGATGGAAGAAAAGGAAAAACGGGGATTGTTGGAAGAGGAAGAAGCAAAAAAAGACGGACCAGCTTAAACTGGTCCGTCTTTTTTCTTTTCCTTACTGCTGTTCATTGTTGGACAGAGCGTCTTTTAATTCTTTATCTTTAATTTCAACGTCTGAATCTTTAATTTCTTTATCTAAAATATCCTGCAGTTTAGCCTGGTCAATTTTTGCAACTTTCAGTTGGCGTTCAAGCTCAGCCTTCTTATCTTCGTAAGATTCCTTAGCTTTTTTATCAGTAAGCTGGATAATGTGATAGCCATAATCGGATTTCACAGGATCGCTGATTTCATTTTTCTTCAATTTATAAGCTGTCTCTTCAAATTCAGGAACCATTTCTCCTGCCCCGAACCAGCCAAGGTCACCGCCATTTTGGGCAGAGCCTGTATCAGTTGAATTTTCTTTTGCCAATTTAGCAAAATCTTCCCCTTTATCCAGCTTCGCTTTGATTTCTTTTGCTTTCTTTTCATCATCGACAAGGATATGTCTTGCCTTGATTTGAGGTTTATAGTCTTCGTAGGCTTTTTTTACTTCATCTTCAGATACTTTAATATCCTTAATGGCAGCTTCTTCCTGAAGCATGCCAATCTTCAAGGAGCGTTTCAAGTCGTCTTCTGTTTTAAATCCTGAAGAAGCAAGAGCAGAATCAAAGTTTTCTCCCATTTGATCTTTAAGCTCTTTTAGCCGTGCATCTACTTCTTTATCCGTTACTTTATATTTATCAGAAAGAACTTTTTCATATACCAGTTCTTGAAGTACTTGGTCCCCATAACGCTCTTTCAAGACATTGTATAAGTCATCTTGGGAGATATCCCCCGCTTTAGATTCTACGACTGCTTTATCTCCGTTATTGCATCCGGTAAGGCCGATCAAACCGGCAGTAACAGCAATCGATAATGCCCATTTCTTCATCAAAACATCTCCTAATAATTAAATTATGTCGAAATTCCTAGATCTCATAAATAATACTATAACACATATTGTTTACCAGCCCAAAAAAATATTACAGCAAAAACCCAAGATTTTTTAAAATTTAGGCAATGGGCCTAACCCATTTAAGGACCCGGGCATATGATAACACGAAGACTTAAAAGGAGGTAAGATTACATGAGCAATGTAGGTGGAGGAGATTGCGGTTGTAATACTGGCGGCGGTTACGGATACGGAAGCGGCTTTGCTTTGCTGGTAGTGCTCTTTATATTATTGGTGATTATCGGAGCATCATTCTGCTGGTAAGTATGTTCGTATCTTGGAAGCGCCGGGCTAATTAGCCATCAATTTGATGCTTTTAGAATTGAAAGGGGGAAGAAATATGTATGGAAGAAACGGCGGTTTTGCGCTGATAATCGTACTTTTCATCCTTTTGATTATCATCGGTGCTGCCTGGCTGTAAATAATAAAAAGGGGAAGCGGATGCTTCCCCCTTTCTTTTACAGTCTGCTGCAGACTGATAAATGACCGAATAAGTATGAAGATTCTCAAGTATATATAATTTCAATGTAAGAGGATAACAGCATAATTGTAATTAAAATATTGATGGTCCTGAATACTTTAGGCTGACGGTCTTCAGGAATCTCCTTTTGTACACATAAAGAATTGGTCATTTTGTTAATATTATATAGGATAAAAAGCGCGAAAATAATAAACCAAAACGAGATCAAGCCTGAATCCCTCCTTGCAAAACATCATGTAAGAATACGATACCAAATTATAAACAAAAAAGATACAGAAAAATCCTTTGTACCGGTCACTCTTCGTTGATGAGTATATCAAATTCTTTCCCATTCTTTTCAATATAACATTTCTGAGGCATGCTGATGATGTGTTTCAGATAAATAAAATCTGAAAGACAAAGCCCGATATGTGCTGATAAAAGAATGGAGAAGTAATGGGCATACTGGGTAAAGAGGGCCATTAAAATAACGAGTAGGATATTAATCAGCATAAAAGGCAGACAGAGCGCGAAAATATAATATCGTTTGGAAACAGGTTCCAACACTTGCATTTTTGGGACAGGCATCATCATAAATTTTATAGACCATGAGGTTTTAAAATTTTTATAATGTAATAGCAAAGGGATATAGTGTAATAGTTTGTGGACAGGATATAATAGAAAGAGGCCAATAATAAATATCAGTTCCAGTCCGTCGTGCAAATTACCGGGTAAAACGGCGCTCATCGCTGTGTAGATTAAAAGAAATGAGATCAACATGGTAAGGATGGACAACACTTGAATGCGCTGCTGTCCGTATTGTCTAGCCAAGTTGATGGATTTCAAAGAATTCATTGATAATATCAGCCTCCAAAGACCGTTAAATTTCACCTACATACATTACGATGATTTACATAAAATTGCAATAGAAATTTTAAAAGATATTTGATTGAATGGGGATAAAAGGAAATGGAGAATTTGGATCAAGAGATCGAAACATTGCGCTATCATCAAAAATTATTAATGAACGTGATTAAACAGCCTGCTGCCAAGCTGGATTTATTGTTTGTGGAAAGGAATTTCACTGAGAAGGAATCAGAGGAATTACTAAAGATTTGTGAAGTGATGAGCAAAAAATACGAAATAGAAAAAGCGGAAGGTTTCGTTCATTTTCAACCGCTTTTTGTTCAACTGGAAGAGATAGTGAATCCGAAAATAAAGGTAAAAGAGCTGGTTCAGGCTTGTTTATCTCAGGGTTTATTTATTCCCTTCATGACTGAGATGGCTCAGTTCTGATTGTTAAACCGGCTCAGTTTCCTTTTCAATCTTTTCTTCCTGCTTTTTTTTTGTAATTTTGCCGTTAACATCGGTAAAGTCTTTTTCTATATTGGAAAAGGAGCGTTCGAATATCTGCATGAAATCTTCGCCGTAAATATTTCGGATGACGGCCATCATTTCAATCATATCTGGGAACTTTCCGTATAAATCACGAAGGGGCAGTGCGCCGGAGAATGCAGCATTGTTGGCCGGGTCATAGGTTTCCATTAAGTCTAATAGGATTTTTTCACCTTCTGAAGTGATTTCGATATACGTGTTGCGCTTATCATTCTCCTTTTTAGAGAATTTTAAAAATCCCCGTTCTTCCAGCTTTTTTGAAAAATTGAACGCTGTTGAAACATGCATGACCCCGAATTTAGCTACATCAGAAATAGATGATCCATTAAGATGATAGGCAATCCACAAGATATGATGCTCATTGATGTTTAAGTCATAAGGTTTAATCCATTGCTGCCAATCTTTTTCAATTGATTTCCAAAGAGCTTTACTTAATTGGGCAATGCGCTGGCTAAAAATCATGGCCTCTTTCATAGAATAATTTCTCTCTTGCATAATATGGCTCACCTACTTATCAGATTCTGTATATTTATTATGACAATAAAATAAAAATTAATAAAGATAAAGTTTGCTAAATTTTTTGAATTTTCCGCAAGGTATAAGATCCTTCTGTTTTTTGGCTGTTAGACCGGCCGAGAAGGGCAGGGGAAGTGTCCGCTGGATATATGAAAGGATCCGGTACAAAGAACGTACCGGATTGTGTATCATTTCTTTTCACCTGACTGCGGCAGTATATTCTCCAGTTCCTTCAGGGAATTCTCAATTTCCTTAATACTTCCCAATAACTCGTTCTTATTTGGTTCAATATCTTGTTTCCAGTCCTGAATAAGAAGCTGAACATCAGAAATGAAGGATTGGATGGATTCTTTGCTTATTTGTGCGGCCTGCATCGTTTCTTCTTTAATATCGAGGATTTTCATTTTCAGTTCCTTGATTGTGCCAAGGATTTCATCTTTGTTTTGGTTCAGGCGTTCTCTGAGGTCCTTGCCGGAACTTGGGGCTGTCAGCAACGCAGCAGCGCCTGCAACAACAGAACCAGTCAAGAAGCCTAGAATAATGGATTTCGTTTTCATACAATCACCTCATTTTCTATTTTAATTTCGCTTTACAGTAGCTAAATCCCTTCTATCCATGAAGAAATGATTCGAATTCAAGGACAAAATAAAAGAGAGGGTATTGATTACAAAATACCATATTTTACATCTTAATGGAAGGGAATCTGCCATTTTATCTTTATATCACAAAAATAATATTTAAAACCTCTTTAGCAAAATGCGATATCTTTTAAGAGTGTGAATTTTCAGATGATAAGTGGATCAGGGAGGATTTGAGTTTCTTTCCGGAAGCACCTATGGGTGGATGCCTGGTTATTTTAAAGAGGTGGAATAAGGGGAGACAGGGGACAAAACTTCCCTTACTGCTATTCTCTGAGCTCCTCAGAATATTTTATAAAGAAAAAAGCACCGGAAAATTCATTTCCGGTGCAGCAGGTTAACTTTTAACCAATTTTGTTCCTTGATTTGTCCTTTGGAAGATGCTTTTAACAATTGGATAGATAATTGCGATAGCGATTGTATTTAAAAGTACAGCAGGCAGAACGACCATTGAAAATAATCCAAGGAAAGGCCCTGGAAGACCGACGATGAAATAAGCGGAAGTCAGGAAGACCGTTCCTGAAACGAGCGTGCCTATTACAGTCAGTACACATATACCAGTGACGGAAGCTGCTGCTTTTCTGAATACCAGAAATAAAGCGAAAAAAACAAAGGCTGTCACAAATTTATCGATGATGTTCGGGAATAGGCCGCCTGGGAAGGCGGTTGAAATTCCTGAAATCACTCCGCTTGCCAAAGCAAGAATAAACACATTCTTTTTTTCCGGAAATAGGGCAATAGCCAAAAACATCATTAACAGCATCATATCAGGCTTCATTGAGAAAAAAAATCCCGGAATGATAAAATGCAGGGCTGCACCTATCCCAACAAACAGCGACATGGAAACAAGGGTTTTTGTATTCATAAATTTTACTCTCCTCTTCTAAGCTAAACTGTCCCCCAGCAGTGCTCTGATGCCTGTGGCGGGATTATCCAACAGTATATCACGGTCCGGAATGTTTTAGAAGCAGTTTCTCTTCTGCTTATTTTACTGCAGCAGCAGGCTTTCCGGTATAAGATGCCTGGAATTTTTTCATGAATCCAGCCAGTTCCCGGCAATGGGAAAGCGGAACCGCGTTATAAATAGAAGCCCGGCAGCCGCCAATAGAACGATGGCCTCCAAGACCTACAAATCCAGCTTCTTTCGCTTCCTGCAGGAATTGCTTTTCCGCTGCTTCGTCCTGCAGATTGAATGTGACATTCATATAAGAGCGGCTGCCTGGCTCTGCATGGCCTTTGTAAAATCCGCCGCTTTGGTCGATAACATCATAAATCGTCAGGGCCTTCTCTTCATTTATTTCAGCTATTTTATCAATGCCGCCTTGTTCCTTTGCCCAATCCAGGACAAGAGACAATAAATAAATGGCCAGAGTCGGCGGTGTATTGTATAAAGAATTGCTTTTCGCATGCGTCGCATAGTTCAGCATGGAAGGAAGTTTGTCGTCACTGCTGATTAAATCTTTTCTTATGATGACAACTGTAATACCTGATGGACCAAGGTTTTTTTGCGCTCCGGCATAAATAAGACCGAATTTGCTTATATCGATCTTTTTGCTGAGTATATCACTGGACATGTCAGCGATAAGAGGAACTTCCCCAGTTTCGGGAAACTCTTTCCACTGAGTTCCGTAAATAGTATTATTGCTTGTTATATGAAGATAAGCTGCATCATCCTGGATTTGAATCTCTTTTGCATTTGGGATGAAGGTATATTTCTTTTCTTTAGAAGAAGCGGCAACAAAAGTTTCTCCAACCTTTTTTGCTTCTTTTAAAGCTTTTTCAGACCATGATCCTGTTAGGACATATTCAGCTTTTTTTCCAGGTTTGAGCAGATTCATCGGGATCATGGAAAACTGGAGACTTGCACCGCCCTGAAGTAAGAGGACTTCATAGTTTTCAGGGATATCAAGCAATTCCTTTAATGAATCAATTGCTTTATTATGAATCTGATCGTATTCTGCACTGCGATGGCTCAATTCCATGACAGACATCCCTGAATTCTGGATGTTCAGCCATTCATTTTGTGCTTTCAATAGAACTTGTTCAGGTAGTGCGGCTGGGCCGGCGTTGAAATTTAATGCTCGTTTCAATTTTCTTCCTCCTATGCGGCAATGTGATAAAGAATTCTGTCTATTTATATCCTAACAGAAAAAAGAGAAATTGGGAGGTAAATGTGGAATTTTTCTGAAATCCGAAAAGATGTCAAAAAGAGAAAATGGCACCAAGAATGTTTCTTGATGCCATTTGCCTGCAGACTGAGCTTTTTATTTTATATGCTTGGAAATAGAACCCGCGAGTTCCGTTAATTCCTGGGGTGTATAGTCGCTTGTATGGGTTTTCCATACTGCTCCGAATCCGTCCCCGTCTCCATAGCGGGGCAGAAGATGAAGGTGATAATGGAAGACGGTCTGTCCTGCTGCTTCGCCATTATTATTGACCATGTTCAGCCCAATAGGCTGCAGCTCTTGCTTCAGTGCATGTGCAATCTCAGGCACCGCTTTGAATAATTCCTGTGCAATTTCCGGTGTCATATCATAAATGTCTTTCTTGTGAATCTTTGGGATGACCAGTGTATGCCCTTTTGTTACCTGGCTGATGTCAAGGAAAGCCAATACATGTTCATTTTCGAATACTTTGGAGCTTGGGATTTCTCCATTGATAATGCTGCAAAAAATGCAATCGCCCATGAAAGAACATCCTTTCTGTATGTTTACTTTTTTCAATATATGTATGGGTCTGAAGCTGTTTTAATCGTACCACAGCTTCTTTCTTGCCGACAATATAAAACAGGGCACAGCTAATTGCTGCGCCCTGTTTTTGAAGGGCAGGGTCTTATGAGCTTCTATCGCATTAGCTAAAATACTCTTCGGCCAACACCTCATTTACCATGTTGTAAATTACAGTTACTGGATGAAGGTTTTGCCATTCAAAGCTACCATCTCCTATATCTTTAAAGTTTCTTCAACTTTCAAAGCATATTCGATCATTTTTGAATGTGATTTTGGCTATACGTGCAAGACAAACATCTCCTTGCGCGAAACGATTTTTTGAAGCCTTATCGTCCAGTTAGTACGTCTTTAACTGACACCCCATTTAACGTCTGATTATGATCATGAGTTAGAAAGGATTTCATTGTTTATCCAGTTGAACGTCTTTAACTGACACCTCATTTTACATAAGATTTTTTTAATCCTTCAAATGAAGTCCCTGCCTTCCTTAATATCTTGTTCAAACGTCCAAAAAACATGAATGGTTATTTATGGAATTAAAAGATGCTCGGACTATAATATGCGAGGGCAATTTGGTAAAATGAAAAAAGAAGTTTATCTAGATTGTTCTTTTATCTGGTACTTGGTAAAAACATAAAACTGTCTATAGAAGGGATTGTTAGTGTGTCATTATTAGAAATTAGCGAACTGGTGGGGGGGTATACAAAAACTCCTGTCTTAAAAGGAATCAGTTTTGAAATTCAGCCTAACGAAATCGTCGGTCTGATCGGTCTGAACGGTGCAGGGAAAAGTACCACCATCAAGCATATTATCGGATTGATGGAGCCGAAAAAAGGAAAGATTTCAATAAATGGAAAGACTTTTGAAGAGCCTGATACGTATCGAAAGCAATTTACATATATACCGGAAACACCGATTCTTTATGATGAATTAACACTTGAGGAGCATCTGAAGCTTACTGCAATGGCTTACGGAGTAGAAGAGAGTGTGTATAAACAGCGAATTGCCGGTTTACTGAAGGAATTCAGAATGGAAAAGCGGCTTAATTGGTTTCCGGCACATTTTTCAAAAGGGATGAAGCAAAAGGTTATGATTATGTGTGCTTTTTTAGTTCAGCCTGATTTGTATATTGTAGATGAGCCGTTCCTCGGTCTTGATCCGCTTGGAATCCAATCTTTGCTTGACATGATGACCAAAGTAAAGGAAAGCGGTGCTGGAATCCTGATGTCTACTCATATTTTGGCTACCGCGGAACGGTACTGTGATTCATTTGTGATCCTGCATAATGGAGAAATCAGGGCAAAAGGAAAGCTGGAAGAACTCCGTGCCGAATTTTCGATGCCTGGTGCCAATCTGGACGATATTTATATCCGGCTTACAAAGGAAGAGCAATAAGATGGATATTCAGCTGCTTTGGAAAGAAAGGTTTATTGGATTCAGCAAAGAAATCCAAAGATATTTAAAATATATTTTTAACGGTCACTTTGCTTTTGTGCTTGTGCTGGGTCTGGGAGGGCTGGCGTATTATTACAGCAATTGGGTGAAGACACTGGACAGCGGTTTTCCGGCTGTCCCCATTGCGGCCTTCATTCTGACCGTCGTTCTGACAAACAGTCCCGTTCATACTTTTCTCAAGGAAGCGGATACGGTGTTTTTGCTTCCTCTGGAAACAAAGATGGGCAGTTATTTTCAGCGTTCCATTTTTTTGAGCTTTATCCTGCAGGGATATATTTTGCTGTTTGTCTTTGCGGCCATAATGCCGATGTATGCGAAGGTGACCGGAGCCGGTATTGGTAATTTTATTTTTCTGCTTCTCGCCATGCTTATCTTGAAGCTTTTTAATTTAAATAATCATTGGCTTGCTTTAAAATTTCCGGAGTCTTCGGCTGTCACATGGGATTGGCTTGTAAGATTTGTGATCAATCTTGTAGCGCTCTATTTTCTGCTTAATGAACATACACTGCTGTTTGCGATTATCCCTGTCTTATTGCACCCGGTCTTGTATGCTTATTATAAGAGCGCCGTGAAGGGCAATTCGCTCAAATGGGAAAGGCTGATCCACCTCGAAAGCAAGCGGATGCTCGCCTTTTACCGGGTGGCCAATCTGTTTACGGATGTTCCAAAATTGCGCGGAAAAGCAGCCCGGAGGAAATGGCTTGATTGGCTGCTCGGATTTGTGCCATATCGTCAGGCCTCCAGCTACATGTATTTGTACGCACGTACTATTCTTAGGTCCAATGATTATTTAGGATTGCTAGTACGCTTGTCCATAATCGGTTCGGTTGTTTTATATGTGGTTTCCAATTTGTGGGCAGTCATCCTGGTTACACTTTTATTCCTATATATGACTGGCATCCAGCTGCTGCCGATGTGGAAAGTGCATGAACTGAAAATCTGGGTTTCGCTTTATCCGCTGCCGGCTGTTATGAGGCAGCAGGCTGTTTTGAAACTGATTGCCTATTTTCTTTTAGCTGAAACGGTCATTTTTGCGCTGGTTTTGGCTGTAAAAGGTAACTGGCTGCCGGCAGCTTGTTCACTGATTTCAGGCAGTATCTTTATTGCGGTGTTTTTCCAATATGCAAAGAAAAAATTGAAAAGTTTTTAAATGGAGGAAAGAGTGCAGATTATATCGCGCCCTTGAGAGCATCTCTGAAACGAAATTCATGCAGTATATAACCCTGAAATATCAACCTTCTGTGTGAGGGTTGATATTTTTTTGTCCACTCTATAAAAATAGCCCTTTGCACGTACAGCCAGTGCAGGAATACATGCTTGAATGGGTATACTTAGTGTAAGTGAGCTGTAAGGAAGGAGGAGAGTGATGAAGGGAAGAGAGGCAATTGCCGTTTTGATTTTAACTTTACTTTTTATTCTGATGGCGATTCTGCAAAAGAATAAGATCAGCGTGCCTTTGGAAACGGTTATACAAGATGCGCTTTATCATAAAGAAGGGACAGTGATTCATTCGATCTTTGAAAAAGTGACGGAACTAGGGTCTTCCTTTGTCATATGGACCGGCTGCTTTCTCCTTGTCGGTATTCTCTGGATATCGGGCAGGAGTTATTTAAGTATGGCCGCTGCAGCTTTAACCATAGCTGCCGGATATCAGCTGAATCATTGGATAAAGGCACTCATTGGAAGGGAAAGGCCGGAATTGAATCCGGCTATTGATGCGACAGGATTCAGTTTTCCGAGCGGACATGCAATGATGAGTATGATGTTCTATGGTCTCATTTACTATTTCTTTTTTTTCCATCGGAAGAGCCGCTTCGCTAGATGGGGTGCGGGAGTTCTGATTGGGATCCTGATTGGATTAATTGGTATAAGCAGAATCGTATTAAAGGCCCATTATCCGTCAGATGTGCTAGCCGGATTTATGGCAGGAGTTATCTGTCTGTACATGATCCTTTCTTTGTACCGCGTTTTATTAGTCCGTATTAAGGAGCGCAGATAGGAGGGGAAATCATATATCGCTGTCACAATAATTGGCAAAGAGTAAATTTTACCATTTCAATATTTTGCCTATGTACGCCTTTTGTTAAGGTTTTGTAAAGCTGTTTTGAGATTCTTCTGTCTCTGTTTACTTTAGAGCACTGACCATGAATAATGGGGGTATATTGCTGAAAGATGTCGACTGAGGAGATGATGATAAATGGAATTTGATATACAGAAAATGATTTTCGAATTTATTGGAGGACTGGGTATCTTCCTTTATGGAATAAAAACGATGGGAGACGGACTTCAAAAATCAGCCGGCGATCGGTTGCGGGAAATTCTGGACCGTTTTACAACTAATCCGCTGATGGGAGTTTTCGCAGGGATTATTGTCACAGTTCTCATACAAAGCAGCTCAGGAACAACAGCTATCACGGTCGGACTGGTCAGCGCTGGATTTATGACACTCCGTCAGGTCATTGGTGTTATTATGGGCAACGAATATTGGGACAACGATTACAGCCTTTATCATCGGCTTTGATGTCGGTGCCTATTCTTTACCAATTCTTGCTGTCGGTGCCGTTTTGCTTTTCTTCTTTAAAAATTTGAAGGTAAACAATGTAGGTCAGATCATGTTTGGGTTTGGTGCTCTGTTTTATGGATTGGAATTAATGAGCGGCGGCATGAAGCCCCTTCGTTCCCTTGAGTCTTTCCATGATTTGACGGTGAGCCTCAGCGACCATCCGCTGCTCGGTGTCGCAGCCGGAACCATTTTTACCATTGTTGTTCAAAGCTCAAGTGCAACAATTGGGATTCTGCAGGGCTTATATTCAGAGTCGCTGATTGATATACATGCTGCACTCCCTGTTTTATTCGGAGACAATATTGGGACAACCATCACGGCTGTTTTGGCTGCTATTGGATCAGCAGTTGCAGCAAGAAGAGCGGCTGCGGTTCATGTTATTTTTAATCTTATTGGCACCTTACTTTTCATGCTGCTGCTCAAGCCTTTTACTGCATTGATTGTATGGTTCCAAACCGAATTAAACTTAAATCCTGAGATGACCATCGCTTTTGCCCATGGGACTTTTAATGTAACGAACACATTGATACAGCTGCCTTTTGTAGCGGTATTAGCCTGGATCGTCACGAAATTGATTCCCGGTGAAGATGTCTTTGTGGATTATAAAGCAAAACATTTGGATCCGATTTTCATTTCTCAGTCGCCGTCGCTCGCTCTCGGACAGGCAAAACAGGAAGTTATTCGAATGGGAGAGTTTGCGGTGAAGGGGCTGGAGGATTCGCTTGAATTCCTTCAGACGAAGCAGTCAAAATATAAAGATAATGCTTATCAGATTGAAGAGGCTCTCAATAATTTGGACAGGAAAATTACTGATTATCTTGTACAGCTGTCTTCCAGTTCGCTTTCAGAAAATGAGTCGGAAGAGCATCATCATTTGATGGATTCCATCCGTGATATTGAACGAATTGGCGATCATTACGAAAATATTCTTGAACTGGTGGAATATCAGCTTGCTAACAAAGTGAAGCTGACAGGTTCTGCAATGGACGATCTGGAGGAAATGTTTACTCTGACAGTCACGACTGTAAAAGAAGCGCTGACCTCACTGGAAAAACGTGATCAAGGATTGGCCGAACATATTATTACCCAGGAAGAAAAAATCGACAAAATGGAACGCCGTTTTCGCAAAAAGCATATTCTCCGCCTGACAAACGGAGAATGCAGCGGTCAGGCAGGCATTGTCTTTGTTGATATAATCAGTAATCTTGAACGAATTGGCGATCATGCGATGAACATCGCACAAGCGGCAATGAGTGAAAAACAATAAAAAAACAGGAGGCCGAATAGGTCTCCTGTTTTTCGTTCCCCTTGAAATTTGAAATGGAACGTAAAAGGACATTCTTTTCGTTATAATAACAATAGAGATGAAGTCAGAATCAGATACGGGGTGAACGGAATGAACAGCAAGAATCATATTGAACGCCGCCTGCATACATTTATACAGGTTTCAAAAAATATTATAACAAATGAAAGTTTAACAAACCTGGTGGAAGAAATCATCGAAGAGGTCATTCAGGGAATGGACAAAGCAGATGCCGGGTTTTTACTCCTTTGGGATGAAGATAGGGAGCTTTTGAAAATTGAAGCTGCTGTAAATTTTAGAGAAGAAATGTATCTCCAAAACACGCTGCTTCCGGGGGAAGGTATTAGCGGTACAGTCTTTGAAAATGGACAGAGTTTGCTGATCAATACAGAAGAAGACATACGGAAAGCGATGTCCAATATGAGAAATCAGACATTGGAGTATTATCTGAAATCAACAATCGATGCTTTAATTCCAGTCAGCTGCATCTCTGTCCCCTTGATCCATCAGAATCAAAAAATCGGAGTCCTCACCATTGATAATTTCAAAAATCCGTATTACTTTTCAGAGGAGGATTTAAGGTTTCTTGAAGCAATTGGGAATCAGATTGCTATCTCCATTGTGAATGCGCGGGCTTATCATGAAAAACAGAAACGGACCGAACAGCTGGAGACGATTCTTACCTTCCATAATCAGCTGAATGAGGCGGTTCTAAAAGGAAGCGGGCTGCAGTCTCTTATCGAAAAATTGGCGGATATTATACAGCGGCCAATCTATTATTTTGACCCATTATTCCGTTTTGAGTTTTCTGATTCTGAAGCGGGTGCGGACATACGATCTTTGCAGGACTGGCTGAGGAAACAGAGTGATTCACTGATTAGATCTCAGCAGATCCAGGTTATATATACGGGTGAAACGGTATGCGGTCATGCTTTGGCAGTCCAGTCATCATTTGGAACGATAGGCTATATGGTGATTGCAGGGAACACCTCTTCCCTGGATATTATTAATGAGCTTGTAGTCAAACATGCGGCATCCATTATTGCAATGGAACAAATAAAATTTCAGGAGCGGATGAAGCATAGGCAGGCGGAAAAAGGAGCACTCTTAAGCGAATTGCTGCAAGGAAATTTAACGGCTGAGGTGCAGAGCTCTCTAAAAAAATTCGGGATGCAGCATGCAAAGTCTTATTGTTTTCTGTTACTGAGGAATGAAAAGGTAGATTTAGAGGATATGTATCAAGTGATGGCTTTCGAAGAAGAAATTGTGCAAGTGTTTGCTAAAGAGTATTATGTGACAGTGTTTCCTGACCATAAAGGTCTTTTCATATTGCTCGGAGCTAAATCAAAAGGGGAAGACCATCGTAAGATGATACGCAAACAGGCGGCAAGACTGCTGTCTGTCTATTCAGGACTGACTATATGTATTGGAAGGATGGTTAAGAATCTGCAGCATACTGTCATTTCTTACAAGGATGCGGAACTGTCACTGATGGAAGGTGAGCGTTCTAGTGATGAGACGCGAATCGGAACCTTCAGGGATTTAGGAGTAAAAAGATATCTTATGGAATTAAGTGAGGAAGATGCAGTGTATTTTGTAGAAGAGATACTTGGAGAAATTCTTACCCATTCAGATTGGACGAACAGGAATGAATGGCTGGTGACCTTGCAAGCCTATCTCCAATGTAACAAGCATGTAGGCCTGACTGCTAAGAAGCTGCATCTGCATCCTAATACAGTTTATTATCGTCTGCAGCAGCTTCAAGAGAAGCTTTCCTGCGATTTGGACAATATTCAGGATATGACGAATCTGTATGCAGCTCTCCTGCTGTATGAGCATCATATTTTCAAGTACTGACAGGCAGCTTTTCTTTAAAAGAGACAGTGACTGAAGTAAAAATTCTTAGAAGGGGATAGAATTATTAGTATGAAATACATTTGAGGCTACTCCAATGGATTTAGCACATTTACCAATACTTACATGTCCCTCTGTTCCTTCAAGATATCTTTTTAGAGCTTATATTTTCTGTTGAGCTGTAAATTTGGCCATAAAGAAACTGCACCTCCAATTGTTAGATGTATCTAACAATTCGGGTGCAGTTCAAATTTGATATTTTTAAGTTTTGTCCCAAACTCATTATCGTTATTCAGCAGTCTCCATATATTCCACGGCAGCTGCCCCTAGCGTTTTGGCTGCAATAAGGAGTGAGCGCTCATCTATATTGAACTTTGGATGATGATGGGGGTATGTTTCCTCCCATTCAGGATCATGAGCTCCTGTAAAAAAGAACGTTCCTTTGACATGCTCAAGATAATAGGCAAAGTCTTCTCCGCCCATCAGCGGTTCACATTCCCGGACTTTTTTTACTTCAGGGATATTCTGTACAGCCTTTACCAAAAGTTCAGTTTCTTCCGGATGGTTAACGACTGTTGGATATCCTCTCAGGTATTTATATTCATATTTTGCATCAACGGCTGAAACAGTTGATCGAATAACCTGTTCCAATTCTTTTTCAATTAAACTCCGTGTTCCTTCATCAAATGTACGGACCGTTCCTTTTAGAAAGGCGGAATCAGCAATAACATTGAATGGATTAAGTGCCTCAAAATGAGCGACAGAGATGACCGCCGGCTGCAGAGGATTTACTCTTCTTGATACAATCTGTTGAGCGTTCATGACGAATTGTGAGCCAAGCATAATGGAATCTTTGGTCATATGAGGCTCGGATCCGTGTCCGCCTTTTCCTTTGATGGTAATTCTGAACTCATCGGCAGCGGCCATGATGGGACCGCTTTTTACCATGATATTGCCAACAGGCTCGGTTGCCCAGAGATGGGTGCCGAAAATAACGTCCACACCATCCAGACACCCGTCCTCAATCATGGCAATGGCTCCGCCGGGAGCAAGCTCTTCTGCGTGCTGATGGATAAATACGATGCTGCCTTCCAATTCATCTTTGATCGAATGCAAAGCTTTTGCAAGGACTAAGAGAGTTGCGGTATGGCCATCATGTCCGCAGGCATGCATAATGCCGTCCGCCTTTGAACGATAGGGGAGATCGTTTTCCTCCTGAATCGCAAGAGCATCGAAGTCCGCCCTCAGCGCTACTGTTTTCCCAGGTTTTCCTCCCTTTAAGACTGCTACGACTCCGCGTCCGCCGACTTCTGTCCGGACTTCATGTCCAAGCTTGCGATGATACTCTGCGATATAGGCCGGCGTATGCACTTCTTCGAATGAAAGCTCAGGGTTTTCATGCAGGTAGCGTCGGATTGAAATCACTTCATCTGAGAGTTGGTTTAAAAAGGAGAATAACTTTTCTTTAGCAGTTCCTGTAACTAGTTTTTCCATATCGGTTCCTCTTTTCTATTAAAGTAGTTAATTAATATGCATCGGTTCTCCAGGTCCAAGCGGCAGGCCGAGCAAGTACCAGACAGAGAACATGATGATCCATGCAACGGCGAAGAAGAAAGAGTAAGGCAATAAGGCAGAAATCAATGTGCCCATTCCAATTGATTTATCATGCTTCCGGGCAAAAGCGAGCAGGATGGCAAAATAGGCCAGCATCGGTGTGATAGGATTTGTAATGGAATCTCCTATTCTGTAAGCCATTTGAGTAAAAGCCGGACTATAGCCGAGATACATGAACATCGGTACAAAAATCGAAGCCAGAAGCGCCCATTTTGCAGAAGCACTTGCCACAAGCAGGTTGATGAAAGAACAAATAATAATGAAGCCGATAATCATTGGCAGGCCGGTAAAATTCATGGCCTGCAGAAGTTCTGCTCCCTTTATGGCCAGAATCGGACCGATGTTGCTCCAAGTAAAGAAGGCAATCATCTGCGCCGCGACGAAGGCCAGTACAATGAAAGGGGCCAAATCAGCGATCGACTTAAATAATTTTTCAGCCATGTCTTTGTCGCTTTTCAATGTCTTGGCTCCAATCCCGTAGGCAAATGCCGGCAAAAGGAAGAAGAAAAGCATGATAGGGACAATGGATGACATGAAAGGGGAATTTAAGAGCGAACCGGTTTCGGCATCGCGCAGCCAGCCGTTTTTAGGAATCGTCACGGCCAGTAAAAGTGCAATATAACCAGCCATCGTAAAGACGGCATACTTCAGGCCCTTTCTTTCAAGCAATGTAATATTTTCGATTTTTTGGATTTTTCCTTCGTATTTTCCGAATCTCGGTTCCACAAATTTAACGGTTACCCATGTAGCTACGGCAATTAACAGAATGGTGGAAGCAATCAGGAAATAGTAATTCATCGTTGGATTTCCTGTATAATCGGCGTTTACCGTTTGTGCGGATTGTTCAGTGATTCCGGCCAATAAAACATCAAGTGAATTGATAATCAGATTGGCACTGTATCCGCCTGAAATAGCAGCGTATGTAGCAACGAGTCCAACAATCGGGCTTCTTCCTACGCTCATAAAAATCATGGCTGCAATGGGCGGAAGGACAATGAAAGCTGCGTCTGCTGCTATATTACCGATCATTCCTGCGAAAATGACGGCGGGAACAATTAAGAATGGCGGTGCGCTAAGTACTGTTTTTTTCATAAATGCCGTAATCAGGCCGGTTGATTCAGCCAGTCCGACTCCAAGCATGATGACCACAACCAGACCAAATGGCGGAAAAGCGGTGAAATTTCCAACCATATTCGTTAAAATTTCTATGATTCCTTCTCTGTTCAGAAGATTCACGGCTTCGATTTTCTTTCCGGTTCCGGGTTCTGTTGCGGAAACCCCCAATGAAGATAGGATGAAGGAAGCTCCGAGAATGATCAAAGACATAATTACGAATAGGGTTACGGGGTCAGGGAGCTTATTCCCGGCTTTTTCGATTGCATCTAAAAAGCGGCTTGTCCACTTTTTCCCGTTAGGGTGATTTGGCGAGGGGGATTGCTCTGGGTTCAGTTTTTCTGCAGCATTCATAACATTCCTCCTAGCTGATTTATTTAAATTTTTTGAATGTTTAAATTATAATTCGCCCATAAAGAGAAATCTATGGAATTTACCACAAATTATAATCATTTTTTTGGGTTTTTTTATAAAATGTTCCTAAAGGGATGTGAAATAAGTAAAACATTAAAGAATATCAGGGTAAGAATCTGCAGGGAAAATAGGTAGGAGTGCAGAGGGAACTTTTAGGGGCACAGCACAAGCTCGGTCGTACCCCGGGAAGCGTTCCTGAAACGAAACAACATGCAGCATAAACAAAAAATATGAAATTTCATATTTTTATTTTGTCCCGCCCTTACCGTCTGGTATGTTTATTGACAGCCGCCCTGTTCTTGCTGCAGGGGATGTTTATTTTTCAAATATAGTTACATGAGCAGCATAGCGACGATGGTTGTGGCAGCAAGCCCTGCTGCAACTGGGATCAGATTCCGGCGGGCCAATTCAAACGGGCTGACCCGGCAAATGGCGGCAGCGGGAATTAACGCCCAAGGAATTAAAGTTCCTCCTCCAATCCAAATTGCTGCAATCTGTCCGAGAGCGGTTAAAGTGGCTGTGCCTTCGCCAAGTGCGGTACCGAATAGGCGGGCAGCGGAGCCGGCCAGTGATATTCCGGAAAAACCAGATCCGTCTAATCCGGTTATAGCGCCTATTCCCGCTAAGGCAACAGCCGCAATTTCTTTTGTCAAGGGAACAATGCTTGCCAATGCTACTCCAAGGTCATTGACAATTCCCTGGGATCCATTGGGAAGCTCGTTTCCGGTAATCTGTATATAACCGGCATCACCGAGATAAAAAAAGGCCGCTATCGGAATCACTGGGCCGAAAACTTTGAAACCGAATTGAAATCCTTCTATAAAATAGCCGGTCGTTTTTTCTAGTCCTTTTCTTTTATGGGCTGCTAAGGACAGAAGGAAAAGAAGGCAGACCGAGGTCCCGCCGATCAGAGCGGTTGCCTCTCCTCCTTGAATCTTCCAAATAGACATTGCCGCCACATCTCCTAAAAAGACCGCCGGAACCAGAATGGCAAATGCTGTTCTTAGCCGTCCCTTAAGCAAAGTCTTCTCTTCGATGGCAGACTCTTTTTCCTGGAATTCTGATTCAGTAAAAAGGCC
Source organism: Bacillus massiliglaciei (assembly GCF_900098925.1). Taxonomy (GTDB): domain Bacteria; phylum Bacillota; class Bacilli; order Bacillales; family DSM-1321; genus Peribacillus; species Peribacillus massiliglaciei. The sequence continues at coordinate 192,078 of NZ_LT622360.1, forward strand.
GCGCTGCATATCCCTTTTTAATAGAACAAACGCGGTGATTGTACTGACAGCTCCCATTGTCAGGACTAAAGGAATGCTGGCGTGGAGAATGTCTGAGACTGGCAGTCCTGCTGCATCCGCTGTCAGCTTCGGTGCGGCCTGGATAATGAAATCTCCAGATAAGGCGATTCCGTGTCCGAACAGGTTCATTGCCATGGCTGCCCCGATGGCGGGAAGTCCTGCTCGCAATGCAGCCGGAAGGAGAATAGCGCCAAGGAGCGCTACCGCCGGGGAAGGCCAGAAAAAAGAAGAAATCATCATCATAAGAAGCCCAATGACCCAATAGGCGAGTACAGGGCCTTTAATCAGTTTCGTGAAAGGGGAAATCATCACATCATTAACACCCGACTGGTTTAAAGCCTTGCTCAGTGACACAATAATAGAGATAACAAGAATGGTAGGCAGCAGCTCGGTTATGGCAAAAACAAAACTATTAAAGATGCTGCTGACAGAGCCAGTCAGGCTGTCGGTTGAAATAATAGAAATAGTTAAAATGCCCAACGTGGAAATAATCGTAGTATCAAGCCTCCTGATCATAAAAAGGATGATCAGCAGGATGAATCCTGCGTATATCCAGTGGAGGCTGCTTAATTGAACGGCCATGGCTTTCACTCCTGCCTTTTCTGTTTCGAAGAGAAGTCTATGGCTTTGAAGGAGACAAAATCTTTCTGGAACCAATTCTCTTCTGGAGCAGTATATGAATAGGCTTTTAATTGGTGATTGGGCCGGATGAAATCCCGGCAGTGAAGGAAAGATAAAAGGGCTTAGAATGCAGACATTCTGAGCCCTTTTGGCAGTTACTCCGTAATAAGAGAATATTCAGTTTCATAGGCTGAACCGGAAAAGAGGGGCTTAGTTGATGTCCCTTTTGTGCTGTCGGCGTAGAATTTCACTTCGGAGTAAGATGGGGAGCTTTTCCAATCCCGATAGGATCTTTCATTTTCCCAAACGGTCAGCAATACATACGTATCGGATTTAACCGGCCGTAAAAAGCGGAGTGCAATCAGTCCGGCCTCCCTTGAAACCGGAACAATGTTTTTCTTCATTTTAAGCTCAAACATGGATTGGTCATCAATTTCCACGGGAGTATGATACATGGCTGTGATTCCGTTTTCAGGCCAGTCTCCGACACTTTCGATGACTTCAAACTTTCTTGGTGAGCTGAACAGCGTTTTCCCTTCCGTTTCATGAAGCAATAAGGTTTTCTGGCTGTTTTGCATCATCAGGATTTTTTCTTTGGGGTGTTTTTCCTTTTTGGGCTTTAAAAAATTGTATGAACCGGTTGTGATATATATATTCATGGATGTTCCCCCTTTGCATATAAGTGGTCCAGCTATACAGTGCTGGCTGCTTCTACTAAATTTATACCCGAAAAGAGGATAAAATAGTAGATTTTTTGACAATTAATTGTGTTGGCTATACTTCTTTTATCGAAAAAGCTATAGTTAGATGAGATGATTTTTAAATTTGTTCATCCTTCTGATATTCTATGTACGAAGATGATATGATACAGGGCATTTTTGCTTGAAAGGTGGATATTAAATTATATGGTAAATAAAATCACGAATGATACATTTCTGAAGGCGGCGCGGGGAGAAAAGACCGATTATATCCCAGTCTGGTATATGCGCCAGGCAGGAAGATCACAGCCTGAATACAGGAAAATCAAAGAGAAATATTCATTATTCGAGATCACGCATCAGCCCGAGCTATGTGCATATGTCACCCGGCTGCCTGTCGAACAGTATGGGGTGGATGCAGCTGTTTTATATAAGGATATTATGACACCGCTGCCGGCAATCGGCGTTAATGTAGAAATTAAGTCCGGCATCGGTCCGGTTATTGATAATCCCGTCCGCTCTATGCAGGATGTGGAAAAACTCGGAGAATTGAATCCTGAACAGGATATTGCCTATGTGCTTGATACCATCAAACTTTTGACGGAAGAACAATTATCAGTTCCGCTGATCGGCTTCTCAGGAGCCCCGTTCACGATCGCTTCCTATATGATTGAGGGCGGACCGTCCAGGAACTATCATAAAACGAAAGCATTTATGTATTCTGACCCGGCAGCCTGGTTTGCTTTAATGGACAAGCTGGGTGATATGGTTATTACATATGTCAAGGCGCAAATCAAGGCGGGAGCTTCTGCTATTCAGTTATTTGATTCATGGGTAGGAACATTGAATGTTGAAGATTACCGCCAGTTTATTAAACCGGTCATGGAACGGATTTTCTCCAGCCTCAGAGAGGAGAAGACACCCTTAATCATGCATGGTGTCGGAGCAAGCCACTTAGCGCTGGAGTGGAATTCTCTTCCTCTGGATGTTGTCGGACTGGACTGGAGACTGCCAATTTCAGATGCGAGAAGCCTTGGTGTCACAAAGGCTGTTCAGGGGAATCTTGATCCATCTTATTTGTTAGCATCCTGGGATGTAATCGAAGCTAAGGTGAAGCAAATCCTTGATCAGGGAATGGAAAAGCCAGGCTTCATATTTAATTTAGGCCATGGCGTATTTCCGGAAGTAAATCCTGAGACGCTAAAGAGAATGACCGCATTTGTTCATGATTATTCTGCACGAAGATAAGAACGGCCTAATACAAGCGGTTCATTTGCTAAATGGAAGGCAAACATACAAAATGGTACATGAAAATAAATCATTATCGAGGTGTAAATGGCATGGGAAGAAAAAAAATGGGACTTCTGGTTATGGCTTATGGAACGCCTTATACTGAAGAAGATATAGAAAGATATTATACACATATCCGTCATGGAAGAAAGCCGTCTGATGAGCTGATTGAAGATTTAAAAGGAAGATATAAAGCAATCGGCGGGCTTTCTCCTTTAGCCAAAATTACAGAAGGCCAGGCAGCTGCACTAGAAGCTGATTTAAACAAAGTTCAGGACAAAATTGAATTCAAGGCTTATCTAGGTCTTAAGCATATCGAGCCGTTTGTTGAGGATGCTGTTCAAAAAATGAATGAAGATGGGATTACTGAAGCTGTCAGCATCGTCCTTGCGCCGCATTTTTCAACTTTCAGCGTAAAATCATACAATGGGCGTGCACAGGAAGAAGCCGCAAAATATGGGATGAAGATCACTTCTGTTGAAAGCTGGTATGATGAGCCGAAGTTCATTCAATTCTGGGTAGATCAATTAAAGAACATTGTTGGCTCCATGTCTCCTGAAGAGAGGGAGAATTATGCGCTGATTGTTTCTGCGCACAGCCTTCCGGAGAAAATCCTTCAGTTCGGGGATCCATATCCCAAACAGCTGGAAGAGACAGCAAAATGGATCGCGGAAGGTGCCGGCGTGAAAGAGTATGCCGTAGGCTGGCAAAGCGCCGGACAGACTCCGGAGCCATGGCTTGGACCGGATGTGCAGGATTTGACAAGAGATTTGTACAAAGAGAATGGATATAAGGCTTTTGTCTATATTCCTGTTGGATTCGTTTCCACTCATTTGGAAGTTCTATATGACAATGATTATGAGTGTAAGGTTGTTACAGAGGAAATTGGAGCAAGCTATTATCGTCCTGACATGCCCGATGTGCAACCGCCGTTTATCGAAGCTCTTTCAGCAGTTGTCCTAAAAAAACTGGGGAAAGCGTAATCCATCCAGGCAGCCTGATGAGGGCTGTCTGTGCTTTTATTTTTTCCTGTTTTCCAAGTCCGTCCGAAAAGGGTATGATAGAGATAGACCAGCTCTTTTTCAAAAGGTTGATTTACGTTTTGAAAGAGGCAGTTTAGAGGTGTATTTATGGCGATCGATCGAAAAAAATTAATATTAGAAGCCGCAACCAAGTCTTTTTCCCTTTTTGGCTACAAAGCGACCACTATGGATCAGGTTGCAAAAATAGCAAATGTCGGTAAAGGTACAATATATACGTTTTACACGAATAAAGAGGAACTTTTTAAGGAAATCGGGAACCGTCTTATTGAAGAAATGAAGTATGAGGCAGAGCAAGTAATGAATCCGGAACTTAGCTTTTACGAAAACCTCCATCGGACTGTTTACCGTTTGCTGGAATTCAGGCAGGAACATCAATTATCCATGAAATTGCTTGAAGAAGAAAGGGAAATTGGGACTCCTGCTGTTCAGGAATTGGTAAAAGAAATGGAAGGGGCTATTGTTTCTTATATAAAGAATAAGCTGCAAAGCGCGATTGAGAAAGGATACATTGTTGAATGCGATCCGGAAATCACGGCGTTTGTTATGCTTAAGCTTTATTTAGCACTGATTTATGACTGGGAAAAGAATCATGCCCCGTTAGAAAAAGAAAAAATTGCTTCCTTATTCGATTTATATCTGTTTCAAGGACTCTCTGCCCGCTGACATATAAAAGGCCTGCTTCCTATCGGGAAGCAGGCCTTTTATGTTAGTAAATTTGGGGTAATACAGTTAGGGGAACTGTATTGTATGGAACATCCAGCGAACGAAAGCGGATGGAGGTACCCATCACAGATTATTCTATCTCCAGGCAATGATCACATTTATTTCCGTAGCATTCATGCTGTTCTTCAATCTTATTACCACAGGACATGCACTGTTTGGCGGGAAGGTTTCTAAAGAACTCGACACAGCTTTGAATCATGTAAATCATCCTCCTATATTGATAGAATAATAATTTTCTTGATGGTTACATTGTATTATAACAGTTTGGCTGTGTCAATATATTGTTTTATAACATGTTTGAAAAAGGTGAAAAGCGAGTCATAATGGTTTATATTATGTGTAGTAAAGACCAAGATGGGGGATGAGACAATGAAAATTACCGTGATTGGCTGTTGGGGCGGATATCCTGCTAAGAATGAAGCCAGTTCTGGATATTTGCTGGAATATGAAAACTATCGCATTTTGCTCGATTGCGGAAGCGGTGTCTTATCAGAATTGCAAAATCACTTGAAACCGGGAGAGTTGGATGCGGTAGTCCTTACCCATTACCATCCCGATCATGTAGCAGATATCGGTGTGCTGCAGCATGCCATCTTAATTGACCAATTCTTGGGTCAAAAGAGGGAGAATCCTCTGCCGATTTATGGACATGATTTAGACAAGGCAGAGTTTGATAAACTTACATATAAAAATATTACGAAAGGAATTGCATACTCAGAAGAACAGCCATTGAAGATCGGTCCTCTCACCTTTACCTTCATGAAAACGGAACATCCAGTACCATGTTTTGCGATGAGGATTGAGGCAGAAGGGGATACGATTGTTTATACAGGGGACAGCTCCTATATGGATGAACTGGCCGAGTTCTCTAAAGACGCAAATGTATTGGTTTGTGAAAGCAATTTTTACAGTGATATGGATGCTTCAAAAGCCGGACATATGACAGCCAAAGAAGCTGGAATTACAGCACGAAAAGCAGATGTTCAATTGCTGCTGCTGACCCATTTGCCTCACTATGGAGAATTGGAGCAGCTAAAAAAAGAAGCAGCAGAGGAATTCCCAAGGGAAATTGCCATAGCCAGGTGCAGGCTGGAATTTCAATTATAAGGAAGCGACAGTTGAGGAGGGTGCAAGAACATGCTTTTTATCGACAATAAAGGAATAACAGACCCGCAAATCAATCTCGCAATAGAGGAATTTGCGTTAAGGCATTTAAATATTGATGAAACATATTTACTGTTTTATATTAATCAGCCATCCATCATAATAGGAAGAAACCAAAATACGGTGGAAGAAATTAATACAGACTACGTGGAAGAACAGGGAATAACAGTAGTCCGGCGCCTGTCAGGGGGCGGAGCTGTCTATCATGATCAGGGAAATTTGAATTTCAGCTTTATTACAAAGGATGACGGAGAAAGCTTTCATAATTTCTTAAAGTTCACTGAGCCGGTTGTTAAGGCACTGGGAAAACTGGGCGTGAAGGCTGAACTGAGCGGCCGCAACGATTTAATGGCCGAAGGAAAAAAAATCTCGGGCAATGCGATGTTTGCAACTAAAGGCCGGATGTTCAGTCATGGAACACTGCTTTTTAATTCAGAAATGGAACATATTGTTTCTGCGCTGAAAGTAAAGAAAGAAAAAATTGAATCAAAAGGAATTAAATCGATCAGGAGCCGTGTTGGCAATATTGCGGATTTCATGGAAAAGTCCATGACAATAGAGGAGTTCAGATCGTTTCTATTAAAAAATATTTTCGAAGGAACAGAGGAAATTCCTGAGTATGTGCTGACGGAAAAGGATTGGGAGAAAATTCATGAAATATCTAAAGAAAGATATCAGAATTGGGATTGGAATTACGGTAAATCACCCAAATTTGATGTCCAGGCCTCCCATCGGTTCCCAGTCGGCACAATCGATTTTCGCTTTGAAATTAATAAAGGCATCATTCAATACTGCAAAATTTTCGGCGATTTCTTTGGCGTAGGGGAAGTTGCAGAAATTGAAGATAAATTAACGGGTATACGGTACGAGAAAGAAAAGATTCGGGAAGCTTTATCAGGAGTTGACGTGAAACATTATTTTGGCAATGTATCAAAAGAAGAACTGCTAAATTTGATTTATTGATACCGGAAAACCGCTTGAAGTTCCATTTTGAGCGGTTTTTCTGTTATTTAAGTGTGTATTTTCTGGCTTAAGCGAAAATATTCTTGCTGGAATGATTTTCTTTTACTATAATATGAATTGTAAAAACATTTATTGGTAAATGAATGATTAATCATTCAATATCTTTGAGAGGAAGAAGGGGGAGGGGAAATGAATATATCAGACAGGCTCCGCGAAACTGCTAGGCAAAGCGCTGAGAAATCAGCCTATTATTTCATGGATCAGGCCGCCACATATGGTGAACTTGATGCCGCTGTAACTAGGTTTGCTGCCGGACTTCATAAATTAGGTATAAAAAAGGGCGACCACGTGGCATTACTGTTAGGGAATTCGCCGCATTTTATTATCAGCATGTACGGTGCATTAAGAGCCGGAGCTACGGTAATTCCAATCAATCCAATCTATACTTCTGATGAGATCCGTTACATAATCAATAACGGAGATGTAAAAATCGTCATTGCCATTGATAAGCTTATGCCTGTGTTTAATCAACTGGATCCCGTTTTAACAAGCGTTCAGCAATACATTATATGTGAAACGGGAGATGGAAACGGAAGTTTGGAATCGCTGTCCAAAAAAATGAAATCGTTTACAAGTTTAATTTCTTCCGGAACAGCAGACTTTCAAGGCCCTGTATTGGATGAAGAGGATGTTGCTTTGATTCTATATACTTCCGGGACAACCGGAAAGCCGAAAGGAGCTATGCTGACCCAAAAAAATTTATTTTCAAACGCGAGTGATATTGGCGCTTACGTAAAAATAAATGGGGATGACCGAGTGATCACTGCATTGCCGATGTTTCATGTCTTCAGCCTTACAGTCGTCTTGAACGCTCCGCTGTTAGCCGGTGCAACTCTCTTAATTGTTCCGCATTTCAGTCCAAAAGAAATTTTCAGATTGATAAAAAAATATGAAGCTACCGTTTTTGCGGGCGTACCAACGATGTATAACTACCTTTACCAGTATGCAGAAGGAACAGCGAGTGATTTAAAGTCACTGAGGCTATGCCTGTCCGGCGGTTCGGCTATGCCGGTAGCCTTGTTGAATTCTTTTGAACAAAAATTTAATGTGCGTCTTTCCGAAGGGTACGGTTTGTCAGAAGCTTCCCCAGTCACTTGTTTTAATCCGCTGGACCGTCCGCGAAAAGCGGGCTCAATTGGTACTTCCATTCTGAATGTGGAAAATAAAGTAGTGAATCCTTTGGGTGAGGAACTCCCGCCGGGGGAAGTCGGAGAGCTGATTGTCAGAGGGCCTAACGTAATGAAAGGGTATTACAAAATGCCGGAAGAAACGGCTGCTGCTCTTAAAGATGGGTGGCTTTACACCGGTGACTTGGCAAGAATGGATGATGAAGGCTACTTTTTTATCGTGGACCGAAAAAAGGAATTGATTATTGTCGGCGGATATAATGTTTATCCCCGTGAGGTAGAAGAAGTATTATATGCACACCCGCAAATTGTTGAAGCGGCAGCGGTCGGTGTACCAGATCCGGCGCTGGGAGAGACGGTACATTGTTTTATTGTTCGAAAGGAAGGTTCACTGACTGAAGAAGAAGTGATTGCTTACTGTACTGAGCATCTAGCTAAATATAAAGTTCCCTCCTTTATTGAATTTTTGGATGAACTGCCTAAGAATACAACTGGAAAGATTCTTCGCCGTTCCTTAAAGCAGAAAGTCCAGTCAGGCTGATCGCTAAGTGCCGGCTCAAGATTATCCTAAACGGGATAGTCTTTTTTTATTTTTAAAGGCTTATTTCATGTTATCTGTGCCTTATTTCCCTCATTTGGATGGATAATAGGTGTTCCTTGATTATGGGAAACAAAACCGTTATCATAGTTAGTAAAAAAATTTTCAACATGAAGAGGAGGAACAGTAGCATGAGGGATGTGACACTGCTTCAAATTTTTGAACATCGGATCGCTCAAAAATATTTGAATCGTTCCGGAATGGCTCATGCGATTGCGGTCGCATATCATGCATTTAATCTTGCCAAGGAGTACAAGGTAGATCCGGACACCGCGGCTAAAGCTGGATTTATGCATGACATGGGGCATTTTACTTGGTATCGCAATGGAAAATGGGACTATGATTTATACAAGCAAAATGACATTCATCCGATAAAAGGGGCTGAAAGGGCTCATAAATTGTTAATCAGGCTCGGAGAAAACCCGGTTAAAGCAAAAACAATCTCCCATGCCATCCTGTTTCATACTGATTCTTTTTTACCCTCTAACGACATTGTCCGAACACCTTTGCAGCAGATTGTAAAATGGGCAGATGAAAAGGATGAGGAAGAAGGCGGGCTGCATCATTATCGAAAAATAACCCCAGAACGTGCAAGGGAAAGTATCATCAGGCTCGATACGCTGATCGATGAAGAAGAAAAGAAAGAATTGCTGTCCTGATCTAATGACTGGCAGTATGTCATGATTTTAGAGGATAGGGGTAAAGCAGGAAATTCTTAGTATGGGTAAGAATTTACTGGAAGAAATGGATCTTTTGTGAATCCAGAGTGAAGGCCCGACACATGGAGGCATCAGTACGTTGGATAAAATTCAGGCCCGGTTCATGTCTCCGATAGTGCAGCATGAACAAAAATATCAATTTTCTCTGCTTTCTCTGCGAGAAATTTGATATTTTTTATTTTGTCCAGGCGTCTATCGACCAGCCGGAGCTCTCGGCATCCATAATTTCCAAATTCAGGAGACCTTTTGCTGTATATCCGCATCTTCTATCTTATATAATTTAATTATTCGGTGAGCCTTCATTCACTTTGTGCGCTGCACGGCCGCGGGACAATAGTCCAGCTTGTTTCCGGAGACTTTTCTTTTCTATAACTTTTCCTGCTTTTTTACAGTTTTTTGTGATTTTCGGGTTCTAACCTGTCTAATTTGGACTTACATTAATAGAAGGTTCCTATAGAAGGAGGAGGCACAATGACTAGAAAATGGGCAGGCTATGCCGTAGGATTTTTTTTAGTATATTTGGCGGTCATGTACTGGTATATATTTTTCGGGGCTGACACCTCTATTCCTGAGGCACTGAAAGGGACTGGGGCAGATCCGGAAACCTTTTTATCCCCAAGGGAGCTAATGCTCAGTGAAGAATATTCCGGCATTCGTAATTTTCTCTTTTTTTCCTCAGCTCCATATGAATGGCTCGTCTATTTCTTGATATTGCTGTTTGGCATCTCGCGCCGTTTTGAGCAATGGTCCAGGATGACTGTACGCTGGAAAATTGTCCGGACAGCTGTTTACCTTTTTTGGCTTTCCCTGCTTACATATATAGCCGCATTTCCTATTTCTTATATTAGCTACAGTTACAGCAGAAAATATCAAATCAGCACGCAGTCTTTCTCATCGTGGATGAAGGATGAGGTGATCGATTTCTGGGTCAGTTTTGCGATGATGCTTCTGATTGTCTCGGTTCTCTACTGGCTCATGAAAAAAGCGAAAAAGAGATGGTGGCTCTATGCCTGGCTGCTGTCGATTCCCTTTTCCATTGTTCTGATGTTCATCCAGCCAGTTCTAATTGATCCTTTATACAATGACTTTTATCCGTTAAAGAATAAAGAACTGGAAACGAAAATACTGGAGATGGCTAAGCAAGCGGATATTCCTGCTGATCATGTGTATGAAGTGAATATGGCTGAAAAGACTAATTCACTCAATGCCTATGTAACAGGCATTGGTTCGAATTCCAGAATCGTCCTCTGGGATACGACACTTAATAAGCTGGAAGAGAAGGAAATTTTGTTCATCATGGCGCATGAGATGGGGCACTATGTGGAGAAGCATATTTACATCGGCATTGGAGGCTACATTCTGCTTACTCTGGCCGGTCTGTGGCTGACAGCGAAGCTGATGAATGGCATTGTCAGGCGCTGGGGCCACATACTGAAGGTCTCTTCGGTGGCAAGTCTAAGTTCTCTTCCATTATTCCTCCTGCTTATTTCAGTTTTGTCCTTTGTCTCCGATCCGCTGACAAATTATGTTTCCCGATACCAGGAAACAAGGGCTGATCACTATGCGATTGAAATGACGAAGGATCAAGAGGCGGCCATACACACATTTCAAGAGCTGACCAGGTCAGGGCTCAGTCAGGTAAACCCGCCGGCACTGGTAAAATGGATTCGCTATTCTCATCCGCCTATGCTGGAAAGAATTGAAGCAGTGGAGAACGGAAAATTGGATACAAAGTAAAGCCGGCAGCTGTATGCCGGCTTTTCCTATGCAATCCATAGGTGAAAAAAGTCTATGAGTCTATTTTTCAGAAAAAACAATCATTTTTCTAACCTATTAATTTTTAATATAATTAATTAACTCGGATTTATTTGACGGTTTGATTGTAATATTTATGAAACAGGTCAAATGATTGGCTTCGTGTTGCAGTCTATGTGAAGGAGAAAAGGCATGCGAAATATTTTATTTATCATTTTTGGTTCAGTATTGGTTGGAGTAGCTTATAATTTCTTTTTAATTCCGCATAAGATTTTAAGCAACGGACTTAGCGGCATCGCCATATTGCTTGGAATTGTCACTCCTATTAATACAGGAGTTCTCAACTTCTTGCTGAATCTGCCTTTGTTGGTGTTGGGAATCATTAAGCTTGGCAGGAAATTCATCGGATACACCATTCTCTCAGTAGCAATCTTATCGATCAGTCTGTATTTGATCCCCATTTATGCAATCTCCTCAGAACCATTTCTATCCACGCTCTTTGGAGGCGTTCTGACCGGTGCAGGTATCGGTATCATATTCAGGGGATCCGGCTCATCAGGAGGGCTGGATATTATTGCTGTCCTTCTCACAAAAAAGCATGATTTTCCTTTAGGTGCATTGCTTTCTGCTATGAATGCAGTCGTTGTGCTGATTTCAGGCTTTGTATTTGGATGGGATGCCGCTTTGTATACGCTTGTCAGCATTTATATAACCGGCAAAGTAATTGACACTGTTCACACGAATCATATCAAACTCACGTTAATGATTGTAACCAAACATGGAGAAGAGATGAAGCAGAAGCTCTTGAGCAGTCTCTATCGGGGTATTACGATCATGGACGGTCAAGGAGCCTATTCAGGTGAAGAGAAAAAGATATTGATGACGGTTATCACTAGATATCAACTGACTGATGTAAAAGCAATCATTGCGGAAGTCGATCAAAATGCTTTCGTTAATATTACGGAAACAACCGAAGTTGTAGGCATGTTTCATAAAGGGTAGGAAAAACCCTCCCCACCTAGGGGAGGGTCAGAGTGTCGGCAAAAGGCATTGAGAGGATCCCCTCTCGGTGCCTTTTGCCATTTTGGATGAACTTACGGTTAAAATCTGTTGATTTCCGCTTCGAGCACTTGCTTTCCGGGAAGACCCGCTATCGGTGATCGATCTTGTAGGGTCTCACCTGTCCCGTATTCCTCCAGTCATGCTCCACCAGCTTGGGACAACTCCACCAGTTTGCCAACAAGCTTTAGTGGTCATTTCTCAAATTCATCTCTGCAAATATAAGTATCCCCAGAATTTCTCAGGAGAAACCGGCTTTTCCCCAGGTTCCTCGCGATCCTAAATAAGTTTCAATGGGAGTTTTCCTTCATAGATACATGTTTTTTACGGCTGTTTTTTATCAATTTATTTGCTCTCGCTTTTGCATGTTTAGAATCTAAGAAGGTATGGTCAGCAGATAACAATTCGTTATCCGTACTATCTTTCCAAATAGGATCCGACGTTTTCGAACTCATTTGAATCACTCCTTTGTTTTACCCTTTCTTGCCAAATAGAAAGTTTTTGGAATCTTTTTATTATTTTTTTGCTTTGAAAGAGTAAATTTATGGTACTATTGGATTATATTTATATATAAAGAGGTGAAAAGATGAAAAATAATCATCAAGGTTTAGTAGAAGAGTATGAAATAACCCCGCAAACTTTAATCGTTATGCCTTTTGAATACGGCATCAAAATTTATTCCAGAATCATCGAATTGGAAGATGATTTTATTTCTCCCTTCAGGCCTTTGGATACAATAAAAAAAAGCTGTGAATATTTTGGAAGCAGCTATGACGGCAGGAAGCAAGGGACCAAACAATTAATTGGGATTACACATAAGGCGCCAATTGCAATTGACCCGACAAACTCCATTTTTTTCTTTCCCACAACCTCTGCAATGCGTCCCCAATGTGTCTGGATCTCACATGAGCATGTGAAATTTTTCAAAAGATTGGACTCAAGAAGAACATTGGTCCGGTTTCGCAATAATATTGAGACGGAGCTTGAAATCTCAAGCAGCTCCTTTGAAAATCAGCTACATAGAACAGCTTATTTGAAATCAAAATTGAACTCCAGAATTGAAGAAACAAGAAGGAGGGCTCTATACTCCGATAAAGAGATAGACTCAGTCCAGGCATCCGAGCATGCAGCCCGTTACCGTCCTGGGATGTAAGGGTAAAAGGGGGAATTTACACAAAAAAGGCCTTTTCTCTGTCTGGAATCGGCCTTTTTGAAGGAGAGCTTTATCTGCTGCCGCCGTTCAAAATACCTGCTCAGTCTCTTCGGGAAAATTGATTCAGGGCTCTTTTGAAAAGCAGGATAATAGCAGAGATTACTAGAAAAACAAGGAAAAAAGCGAGGAATCCCCATAAACCTACTATGGCATCTTCAAACTCCATATTTCCTCTGTTTGTCAGTGCCTGCTGAATTTCAATCGCAAAAACGAGCACAATCATAAATGTGAAAGTATAGAGAAAAGAAAGAATCGTAATGCCGTATGGAAGGGAAATAAGAATTTTTGAGATTAAAAGCACAAACATAAAAATAATAATACCGATAATTCCCATAATCCAGAAGTGGAGGTCTTTATCTGTTAAATTAAGACCAAGTGTGTCAAAAACAAATATCTCTATAAAATCATGCATATTATTTACTATGTCTACCATAGTTTGAATAATGTCTTTCAATGTATCACTCCTTATTTGTCTATTATATCAGCCAGATCTCCTGGGCGGAAATAAAAATAGACAGCCAGGCTAATATGTATGAGCGCTCTGTCAGCCTTTATGCATGTTTAAAAAATAACGGATCATGATGGTTTCTGTCATATTTCTCAGGCGGGGATTGAAATAATTATGCTGCTCCTCATATCCTTTATAGCTGAAAAGGTACATAGTAAACGTTTCATCTCGTCTAATCTCGCGGATCTTGATGTTTTCCTTCCTTAGATAACGGCGTGCTTCCAACAAATCTTGCTGTACGTTCTTTAAGATTTCTTCTATAAGGGAAGAATAAGGTTTTTTTAATTTAAATGGGCTTATTTCAATCACTCTTAAATCTCTGTTTAAAATGGTGGCCACCATAGGAAGATATATGGCTTCTTCAATGATCTCTCTGTCGTGTTCAGGAATACGGGTCATCCTGCTGTCTCCTTTCATTAAGGTTTTAATTTGTAAGAAAGTTTTACAGGAAAAGAACAAATGTTCCCTTTTATATTAATACATTCTTGAGAGGCCCGCAAGGATAAACGGGAAGAGCGAGGGGCTATTCGCATAAACTTCGATTATCGTTTCCCAAAAATGGGAATGTATGAACATATAAAATCTTTTCTTGTTTTTTTTATACAAAGTGGTATACCTAAATTAAGAATGATTTTTTTACATACAATTCCAAGGGAGAAAATTATGGATTTTGATTCAATTCGTGAGTGGATTACGCAGGAAAATATATATGAATGGATTCAGGAGTACCGTTCTTTAGGACCGTTTGTGGGAATACTTCTTACACTGCTTGAAGCTTTCCTTCCATTCTTGCCTTTATTTGCTTTTGTATTAGCCAACGCTAATGCATTTGGTCTGTGGTGGGGCTTCCTTTTTTCATGGGCAGGAGCTGTCGGCGGAGCTTTTCTCGTCTTTATGATTTTCAGAAAGTATGGACAGGCTAAGTTTTTTCATTTTTTAAAAAAGCATAAGCAAGTGAAAAAACTTATGGACTGGCTTGATTATCATGGGTTTGGGCCGCTGTTTTTGCTGATGTGTTTCCCTTTTACACCTTCTGCTATTGTAAATGTTGTGGCAGGACTGTCGAAAATAAGTCCTGTTCAATTTGGACTTGCACTCATATGCGGTAAGTTTGTGATGATTTTTACCATCAGTTACGTAGGGTATGATGTCGTTTCCCTCCTCCATCAGCCAATACGGACAGCAATCGTCTTGATTGTTATTTTTATTCTCTGGTTTGTGGGAAAAAGAGTAGAAGTCCGTTTAAATAAAAGTATGAAAAGGGAAAAAAGCAAATAGACATCAATAAGGCTTTAGGTGATAGGGGTGCAGAGCGGTGGGAAAAAACAGGAAAGGCTCTTTGTTTGATTGGCTAAAGGCCATCATAGTTGCCGTGATCATTGTTGCTTTAGTAAGGTCCTTCCTTTTTTCCAGTTATATTGTGGATGGGAAGTCCATGAGACCCACATTAGAGGATGGAAACAAGCTTGTCGTCAATAAAATCAGTTACCAGGTCAGTCATATTAAACGGTTCGATGTCATTGTTTTTCATGCAAATCCAAAACAAGACTATGTAAAGAGAGTGATTGGTGTACCGGGGGATTCCATTCGTTATAAGGATGACCAATTATTCATTAACGGCAAAAGGTATGAAGAGCCATATTTGGATGAATATAAATCTAGAGCTGAAGGGGAGAGTCTGACAGGGGATTTTTCTCTTGATGAACTGACGGGTTCTAAAACCGTTCCGGAAGGTAAGCTGTTTGTGATGGGGGATAATCGAATTGAAAGCTCAGACAGCAGGCACTTCGGCTTTATATCCATGAAACAAGTAGTCGGAAAAGTAGATATTAAATATTGGCCTCTTAAAGATTTAAATTCACAGACTGCTGATCAAACCGGAGAGTAAAATCCTTTTTGGCCAGTGCTCGAAATAGGCTTCTGAGAAAATGCCAGGCGAGAATCCTGCTGTCTTCTTGGGAGTTTTTTTAATGTCTGGAAAACGAACGTATGATTGGTTTTTTGTGATAAAAAGGTGTAAAATAAAAAGATAAACGAATTATTGGAAACTCAGTTTTTATAGAAAAATGTGCTTGAAACTCTGTTATGATTGGAACAGAAGCATACCTGCCCGGCAGGTTAGAAAAAGCTGTGAATGGCCCCAGAAATGGGGCTGATTGTATATAAGGAGGTTTCATATGTCACTCCAATTTCTGATTGGAAGGTCAGGTACAGGAAAAACGTCATATATTTTAGATGAAATTCGCAGCAGGCTGAGAGAAGAACCGGATGGCAATCCGCTCCTTTATCTGGTGCCTGATCAAATGACGTTCTTGTCTGAATATAAGCTGGTGAAAACACCGGATTTGGCAGGCATGGTCAGGACGCAGGTTTTCAGCTTTAGCAGGCTTGCCTGGCGTGTCTTGCAGGAAACCGGCGGGATGACAAGGATTCATTTGGACAGCGTCGGCGTTAATATGCTGATTAGGAAAATAATAGAAGACAAAAAAGAAGACCTGAAGATGTTCCGGCGATCAGCCGATAAAACAGGATTCATTGCACAGCTGGAAGAGATGGTAGCAGAGTTCAAGCAGTATTGTATCGAACCTGCTGATATTGCTGCCTTCATGAAAGGGGAGGAACCTGAGAACGGAATATCAGATAAACTCCATGATTTAGAATTGATTTATCAGGCCTTTGAAGATCGGTTGGCAGGGAAATACCTTGATTCAGAAGATTACTTCACATTGCTGGCTGAAAGAATGGAGTCGTCATCCTTTTTGAAGGAGGCGGATATTTATCTTGACGGCTTCTATAGCCTAACTCCTCAGGAATTAATGATTGTCGAGGGGCTGATGAAATACTGCCGCAGTGTTACAGTCTCCCTTACCTTGGATGAAGCGTACAGGCAATCTCCTCCCGAAGCCCTTCACCTGTTCAGGCAAACAGGAAATACGTATCATCAAATCTATCAGGCGGCTTTGCGGCTTGGGATTCCCGTTTTGGAAGATCTGTTGCTGGAGACAGAAGGCCGGTTCAGCCAAAATCGGGCTATAAAGCATCTTGAAAGCAATTTTGCTGTCCGCCCTGCAAAAGAGTATAAAGGAAATCCGGGAGTTTCCATTTCCCAAGCGGTCAGCAGAAGGGCAGAAGTAGAGGGGGTGGCAAGGAAAATCCGGGCTCTTGTCAGGAACGGCAATCTCCGGTACAGGGATATTGCGATACTTGTCAGGAATGGTGCGGCATACCATGATTTATTGGAGACTGTCTTCAATGATTATCAGATTCCTGTTTTCATAGATACAAAAAGGACCATGCTTAATCACCCTTTAATTGAATTGATCCGTTCTACTTTAGAGATTCTGACGGGCAACTGGAGATATGAATCTGTTTTCCGGGCTATTAAAACAGAGCTGCTGTTTCCCTTGCAGCCTTCTCATGAAAAAATGCGTGAACAAGTGGACAGGCTCGAAAACTATGTCCTGTCACGAGGGATCAAGGGACAGCGTTGGACCTCGCCGGAAAGGTGGACTTACCGGCGTTTCAGGGGTCTGGAACTAGAAGAAAAGGCTCAGACAACAAAAGAGCTTGAATTGGAAAATGAATTCAATGATCTGAAAGAATTGTTCACAGTGCCTATTATGAAGCTGGGCCGCCGGGTTAAAAGAGCGATAACCGGACGGGAAATGTCTGAAGCTCTGTACTTGTACCTTGAAGAGCTTCATATCCCGGAAAAATTGGAAAAGGCAAGGCTTGAGGCAGAGGAATCAGGTGATTTGGTTGCAGCCAGGGAACATGAACAATCCTGGAATGCCGTCATTGATTTATTGGATCAATTTGTTGAGCTGCTCGGAAATGAAGAGGTGAGCCTGAAGAGTTTTTCCACGATTATCGAAACGGGATTAGAGACCCTGGAGTTTTCTCTTGTGCCGCCGGCTATTGATCAGGTAGTTGTCGCTAACTTGAATCTATCCAGGATTGACGATGTTCATACGGCTTTCGTCATTGGCCTTAATGAAGGAGTTCTTCCGGGCAAAGTATCAGCAGACGGTATATTTTCTGATAATGATCGGGATGTGCTTCTTTCACGGGGCCTTGAAGTAGCTCCCGGGTCAAGCCTGCGCTTATTGGATGAAGAATTTACGGCCTATAAGGCATTCACAACGCCTGCCCAGGCACTCCATCTCTCTTATCCGCTTGCTGATGAAGAAGGGAAGGCTTTGCTGCCGTCTTCCTATTTAAAGCGGGTACGGGATGTTCTGCCTCATCTTACTGAAACCTTTTATACGAATGATCCTTCCGAATTGCCGGAAGAAGAGCAGGCAGAATTTGCGGTGAATGCTGATGTTTCCCTGTCCTATTTGACAGCGCAGCTTCAGCTGAAGAAAAGAAATTATCCTATGTCACCGGTTTGGTGGGACGTCTACAATGCTCTTATTTCCGATGATTTATGGAAACACGAAACATCAAGAGTATTGTCCAGTTTGTTTTACCAAAATAAAGCACAAGCACTGGCAGAGCATACAACAAGGGATTTATATGGTGAAAATATTTCCACAAGTGTGTCCCGCATGGAAATGTTCAACAGCTGTCCATTTTCTCATTTTGCTGCTTATGGATTAAAGCTGAAGGAGAGACAAGTGTTTCGTCTGGATGCCCCGGATATCGGTGAAATGTTCCATGGCGCCTTGAAAATGATTTCCGATTATTTATATGAAAATCAAATTTCCTGGGCCGCACTGACGAAGGAACAATGCATGATGCTTGCAAAAAAAGCGGTGGATAATCTGGCTCCTAAACTTCAGAATCAAATCTTGCTAAGTACGAACCGCCACCACTATCTGAAACGTAAATTAGAACAGGTAATCGGCAGGGCTTCGCTTGTTTTAAGTGAACAAGCCAAACTAAGCGGCTTTGCTCCGGTTGGCTTGGAACTGGGATTTGGAAAAAATGGGCAGCTTCCTCCGCTCACATTCACGCTGAAAAATGGAGTGAAGATGGAGCTTATGGGGAGAATTGACCGAGTGGATAAAGCAGTAGACGGAGAAGGTGTGTTTCTTCGGGTTCTTGATTATAAATCGAGCGAGAAGGAATTAAATGTAAGTGAAGTGTATTATGGGCTGGCTTTGCAAATGCTGACATACCTTGATATTGTCATTACTCATTCACAGGAACTGGTGGGAGAACATGCTGTTCCTGCCGGGGTGCTTTATTTCCATGTGCATAATCCGGTTGTGAAATCAAAAGGGATGATGAGTTTCGAGAAAATTGAAGAAGAAATCTTCAAGAATTTTAAAATGAAAGGTTTGCTTCTTGGCGAACCGAATGTTGTTCAGCTGATGGACCATACGCTTAGTGCGGAAGGATCCAGCAAGTCGAATATTGTACCGGCGGGCTTCAAAAAAGACGGCACATTGTCTGCCGCCTCAAAAATCGCCAGCAGTGAAGAATTCTCTTTGCTGAAAAATCATGTTCGCCATGTGTATGAAGAAGCCGGAAACCGAATGGTAGAGGGAGATGTAGGAATTGCTCCCTATAAATTAAAGGACAGGATGCCTTGCACCTTTTGTTCTTACAAATCTGTCTGCCAATTTGACCAGAGTTTAGAGGATAATGATTACAGAGTTCTGCAGGCTAAAAAACAAGAAGAGGTGCTGGACATGATCAGAAGGGAGGAGGAGCAGCATGACTAAAAGCAGCATACCGGAACTTCCGGCAGATGTGACATGGACAGAGGATCAGTGGAAGGCGATTTGGGCTAAGAATCAGGATATTCTGGTGGCAGCTGCCGCGGGTTCCGGAAAGACGGCCGTTCTTGTGAATCGTATCATTCAAAAGGTGCTCTCTGAGGAAGAACCAATCAATGTGGATGAACTTCTTGTCGTTACGTTTACGAATGCCTCTGCTGCCGAAATGCGGCATCGAATCAGCGAAGCGCTCGAAAAGGCAATCGATGAAAACCCGGCGTCGCAGCATTTGCGGAAGCAGCTGAGTCTGATTAATAAGGCCTCGATTTCAACCTTGCACTCTTTTTGTCTGGAAGTGATTCGGAAATATTATTATAAAACGAATATTGATCCAGGTTTTCGCATTGCGGATTCCACAGAGGCGGAACTGCTGCGTGATGAAGTGATGGAGGATTTATTTGAAAATCAATATGCTCAAAGCGATAATGAGGCATTTTTCAAATTGGTGGATGCTTTTACCAATGACCGCAGCGATGAAGAACTGCAGCGTATGGTACGGGCACTCCATGATTTCTCCCGTTCGAATCCAGACCCGGGAAAGTGGCTGGACCAGGCGGTTTCTATGTACGAGCTGGATGAAACAGCTGAGATTGAAGACCTGCCATTTCTAGCTGCCCTTGCCTTCGATCTCAATTTGCAAATCGAGACGGCCAGAAGTTTGCTTGAAAGGGCCATGGAGCTGACAAAAGTTCCGGGCGGTCCGGCACCGCGGGCGGAAACGTTTCAGGAGGATTTACAGATTATTGATAGGCTGTCGAAGGCCAGGGAGATTTCATGGGAGAGGCTGCACGAAGAGATTCAAACAGTCAAATTTCCAACAGCTAAGCGCTGCTCTGGATCTGATTTCAACAAGGATATTGTAGACAGAGCCACTAAATACCGGGATAAGGCAAAGAAGGTCATTAAGGGACTGCAAGAAGAGCTTTTCTCAAGAAAACCGGAACATTATCTTCAGGATATGAGGGAGCTAAAGGATTATCTGCAAACATTGGTCTCGCTTGTCAAACAATTTGATGAACGCTTTTTTACGGCAAAAGCTGAAAAGAATCTGGTCGATTTCTCGGACCTTGAACATTATTGCCTGGACATTCTGACAGGCGAAATAGATAAGGGAGTACGTATGCCTTCAGAAGCAGCCCAGGAATACCGCCGTCAATTTAAAGAAGTGCTTGTGGATGAATATCAGGATACAAACCTTGTTCAAGAGTCGATCTTGCGCTTGGTGACGGCTGATGGGGAAGAATCCGGCAATTTATTCATGGTTGGAGACGTGAAGCAGTCGATTGTGCGCCCATAAGGGTGTTGCATATTTCACCATTAGGCGGTGAATTAACTACAGAAACGGTTAATATACCAACCGACTTATCTTGGAGGGAAACCGAAGAGGGAGTGTAGCATGTCGGGATAAGTCACGAGTTAGCCTAGACGGAAAAGTTAAGACTGAGTGGCGAGGTATAATGGATAAGTATAAGGAAGAAAGCTATACTGCTTGAAGAACAGTCCGAGTGGGGCAATGCTCGACCTTCTAGGAAACCGTCTGTAACCTAGAATCCATCCTGCTTTACGTACTATATGGATGCGATAAAGCATGGGAAAGTGTACTAAATTGATACGCTGACCTAGTTTCTGATTTAATAGGATGGACGCACCCACAGATGTGGGTAAAGGATGAACGTTCCTTCCGAGAACTTATCGAGCCTGTATGCAACATACTAAATGGGGATTACCTAAGTTGGAATGCCAATAATGGCTATGTACAAAGGTACTGAATATCCAATATGGTAACGGAGTCCTCGTAGTAGTCTGAGATAGGGAAAGCCTATCACATGGCGAAGGAGGACAGCTTGCAAGGTATAAACAATGACGAAAGGAGCGAAATGCTCTATGCAAAATTCAGACGTTGTGTTATACAATCTATCCAAACAAGCTAGTAAAGAAGATTACCGTTATGACAGATTGTACAGAAATCTATACAACAAAGAGTTCTATATCAAAGCCTATGCAAAGATATACAAAAATAAAGGTAGTGCAACAAAAGGAATAGATGAAGAAACGGCAGATGGTTTTGGGGATGAAAAGATAGAATCCATTATCTCTTCATTAAAGGATGAGACATACCAACCAAAACCAGTAAGAAGAGTAAATATCCCAAAGAAAAACGGTAAAACTAGACCGCTTGGTATCCCGACCTTCACAGACAGAATTGTTCAAGAAGTTTGTAGGATGATGTTAGAAGCAATATATGAACCAACGTTCTCGGAGTTCTCTCATGGTTTTAGAGAAAAACACAGTTGTCACACGGCTCTTGTTCAAATCCGAAATACATTCACAGGGGTAAATTGGTTCATTGAAGGAGACATAAAAGGATTTTTTGATAACATAAACCATCATGCACTCATAAATATACTTCGTAAGAAAATAAGTGACGAACGCTTCATACGGCTCATTTGGAAATTTCTTAGAGCAGGGTATCTCGAAGATTGGAGATATAACAAAACGTATAGTGGAACGCCACAAGGTGGAATTGTCAGTCCGATTCTAGCGAACATTTACCTTAACGAATTTGATAACTATGTTACAAAGGAACTAAAACAAGAGTTTGACCAAGGAGAGCCAAAAAAGCGAAAGCGAAATACCGAATATCGCAAATATGATATGAGGAATCAGAGGCTCAAAAAGAAAATTGATGGGACAACTGACGGAGAAAAAAGAGAAGCCATGACACAAGAATACAAAGAGAATAAGAAGATACTGCTTAATCTCCCCTACTACGAACCCGAAAATCAAGGATATAAAAGTCTAAAGTATGTAAGGTACGCAGACGATTTCCTAATCGGAGTAAATGGAAGCAAGGAAGATTGCCAATGTATAAAAAATATGATTGGTAAATTCTTAAGCGAAAAACTTGAACTAGAAATGTCAGAAGAAAAGACCCTTATCACACACAGTTCTAAGCCTGCAAGGTTCTTAGGATATGACATAATGGTTAGCCATGACCTAACAGTTACAAAGGATAAAAACAATGTTGCAAAAAGAAGTTACCGTGGTTATATCCAGTTAAGAATTCCTAAGGGAACTATTGAAAGGGTCATCGTAGATAGAAAAATGGTCAAAGATATCGATGCGAAGCAATGGGATATGCTTCACAGACCAAGATTATTAGGTCTCTCAGACTTAGAAATTGTACAAACTTACAATGCCGAATTAAGAGGATTATACAACTACTATTCCCTAGCAGAAAATGTATCCAAGAAAATGTGGCAGTTAAAATACGTCATGGAATATAGCTGTCTTAAAACACTCGCCAACAAATACAAGTCCACAGTTGCCAAAATGAAAACAAAGTACAAACAAGGCAAATACTGGGGAGTTAAGTATCAAACGAAACATGGTGAGAAAATAGCTTTCTTCTATAAAGACGGTTTCACAAAAAGAAAAGTGAGTCACAAAAAGGATATTGATATAAAACCTAACCTTTATGTATATCAAGGTAAAACAATTTAGAACAAAGACTTAGTGCAAGAGAATGTGAACTCTGTGGAGATAATTCTCCCGATACGAAGTTTGAAATTCACCATGTTAATAAGGTGAAGAACTTAAAAGGCAAAACGTATTGGGAAATGATGATGATTGCAAAACAGAGGAAAACATTAGTTGTGTGTAAGGATTGTCATAACGAAATTCATAAAACTAGAAGATAGATATTTGTAAGTGGAGAGCCGTATACTCTGAGAGGAGTACGTACGGTTCGGAGGGGAGTGTCTGGAAACCTACTGTAGAAATACAGCAAGGCGCTGGGGGCTTACCCTACTATCGGTTCCGGCTGGCCGAGCCCAATCTGTTCCTCGGGAAATATTTACGCTTCAGCCATGATGGAAAGACGTCCGGACTGAGAATTGATTTAAATCAAAATTTCAGGAGCCGAAAAGAAGTGCTCGATGGAACGAATTATATCTTCCAGCAAGTAATGGGGAAAAAGGTAGGGGAAATTGACTATGATGAAGATGCACAGCTGAAAAAAGGTGCTCCATATCCGGAGGATGAACAGCACCCGATTGAACTGCATCTGATAGACGGAGCCCCAAGCGAGGAAACAGATCAGGAACAGGATGCAGCGGAGCCTGGCTTTGAAGCAGAAGGGCTGGAAAATGCCGAATTGGAAGCACGAATGATGGCAAAATTAATTAAGAAGGCCATTCAGGAACAGCAGCTGATTTTCGATACGAAAACAAAGCAATACCGTCCGATTATGTATCGGGATATCGTAATCCTTCTTCGCTCAATGCCGTGGGCTCCCCAAATTATGGAGGAATTTAAGAAACAGGGAATTCCTGTTTATGGGAATTTATCTACCGGCTATTTCGAAGCGACTGAAGTAGCGATCATGCTTTCGCTGCTGAAGGTGATTGATAATCCGCAGCAGGATATTCCGCTTGTTGCTGTGCTTCGCTCCCCGATCGTCGGATTGAATGAGGAAGAGCTTGCTCAAATTCGGCTGATGAATAACGGAACATATTATGAGGCTTTGGCTGATTTTTATCGGATGGGCAGCACAACAGAATATCCAGGACTTTACGAAAAAGCTGCTTCCTTCTATACAAAACTCGTGAAATGGAGAAAGCTTGCCAGAAAGGAAGCATTGTCAGATTTAATTTGGCAGTTGTTCCGCGAAACGAAATTTTATGATTTTGCGGGGGGGATGCCGGGCGGAAAACAAAGACAGGCAAATTTACGGGCTTTGTATGACCGGGCAAGACAATATGAAGAAAGCTCTTTCAGGGGCTTGTTCCGTTTCTTGCGATTCATTGAGAGAATGCAGGAACGCGGTGATGATTTGGGAGCTGCCAGAGCTCTTGGAGAACAGGAAGATGTGGTCAGACTGATGACAATCCATTCATCAAAAGGTCTCGAGTTCCCGGTTGTCTTTATCGCAGGCTTGTCCAGGCAGTTTAACCAGATGGATTTGCGTAAATCGTATTTATTGGATAAGGACTACGGATTTGCTTCAAAATATGTCAATCCAGAACTAAGGATTACGTATCCGTCACTTCCGCAGATGGCATTTAAGAAAAAGAAACAGCTGGAAATGATTGCTGAAGAAATGCGTGTTTTATATGTCGCCTTAACAAGGGCTAAGGAGAAAATTCATTTAATTGCAAGTGTCAAGGATGCCGATAAGAGTATTCTTGAATGGTCCGCTAACGGCTCAGGCCAGGAGTGGCTCCTTGATGATTACATCCGGGCAGGAGCGAAAAGCTACCTGGACTGGATTGGTCCTTCCATCATTCGGCATAGGGACTGCCAATCCATCTCACAAATCGGCAGCGATTCAAATGCACCGGATTTTATTACGGCACATCCTTCAAGCTGGTCGGTCTCTGTTGTCCCTACTGAAGAGCTGGCCGTGGATAATCAGCAGGAACAAATGGAGGAGGAACAGCTGCTTGAAAGGGTGAAACAGTCAGAAAGGGTGGATATTTCTTCAGATTTTTCACATCAGATTGAAGAACAGCTTCATTGGGAATACAGCCATTTGGATGCATCTGTTCATCGGTCCAAACAGTCGGTTTCAGAATTAAAGAGACAGAATGAAGTAAGGGATGACCGAAGCTCCACAGAACTGCTGCGTAAATTCAAGCGGCCTATCACAAAGCGGCCGGCCTTTATGCAGGAAAAAACGCTGACTCCTGCAGAGCGGGGAACCATTACCCACTTAGTGATGCAGCATATAGATTTTACAGCAGATGTTACGAAAGAATCTATAGAGGATCTGGTCCGGGAGTTAATTCGCCGGGAGCTGATGACAGAGGAACAAAGCCTTGCCGTTGTGCCGGAGGCCATTCTCGGGTTTTTCTTGACTCCGGTAGGCCGGCGGATGCTAAAAGCTGAAGATATCAGGAAAGAGGTGCCGTTCACCATGTCTTTCCCAGCCAGTGAGGCATATCCAGACTGGCGGAATGGTGAGGAAGAAATTCTCGTTCAGGGTGTAGTGGATTGTTTGTTCGAAGATGAAGAAGGCCTTGTTCTGATTGATTATAAAACGGACGGAATTACCGGACGTTTTGCCAATGGATTTGAAGGCGCGCGCGATATCTTGGCAGATCGCTATCGGAAACAGCTTGAACTCTATACCAGGGCAATCGAAGGTATTTTAAGAAAAAAAGTTGCTCAGCGCTATTTATTCTTTTTTGACGGGGCCCACTTGTTAGAATTGTAGAAGGAATCTGTCATTGTCATTTTTAAAACAAGCCGTCTGCATAGAGGAACGGGGAAATCAGTTTCATTAAGGAAGACCAAAAAGGATCGAGAGATGTCTCCCGATCCTTTTTGGTGTGTTTTTTGGACAGGTATTAGTCAATTGTTCGCTGTAATCGGCTGGTCAATTCCATTTACATCAAGTACATTATTGCCGTTCAGGCCATTCCCAGTGAAAATCAGGGCGCCGGTACTGAACGATCCTGATCCGGCAATCGTTTTAGTAGCGGCTTTTGGAGAAATAACCGCAGCATCTCCAAATAATAGGTTTCCATTTGCAATGGTATTGATTTGAACAGGGCCTACAATAGCTGGCATCGTAATCCTCCTTTTTTAGTCAGCGTTTTATTTCTCCGACTGGTTCATCGGGCTGATTCTCCTCAGGAATTTCCCGTATATGTTTGATGCGGGAAATCATTCGGACATCGCCAGCATTTCCAACTCCGACAACAGAGGATGACGAAATACCGATAATGTCCACGCTATTCACCTGGATGACTGGACTTGGGTTTTCGAAGGAGATGGATACAGGTTCATCAAGAGGCAGAAATATAGGCGGCCGGCGAAAGACAGGATAATCAAAATGCCCTTCCTGACCCAAAAATGTGCTCTCTTTCCGCTGATCGGCTAAAGCATAAGAGACGCCATCAATATAAGACATATCTCCAATTTGTAATAAAGAACTAAAGGATAATGTTTGAACTTCAATGGATTTTACTTTGGAAAGTCTTCGAAACATTTTCTAAATCTTTGGTGTCAGAGGCACTAAAGGCCCGATAATTAAAGATTCCGGCGGGGTGTCAAAAGCTGATGAGAGCTGCACGGTATGGACGTCACCGATCAGGAAAAGTCCAGAACTTGAAACACCGGTTATCTTAATGTCCCCGACACATAATTGATGATTTGTGACATGGAAATCCATTACACCATCTCCTTTCACGAATTTGTATGGCTGATAAATTGGGTAAGCGCCGTTTGGATATCTGTTTTTACTCTCTCAGTCACCTTTTCCCCGATTCTGTCCAATTGGGTGAGATGTCGTTCATTTGGCGGAGTTTGATCGATATAGGAGATAATTTTCTGGACCAGCTGCCGTCCGACATCTCCTTTGATCATATCCTTATAAGCCGGGTCGATTGTAATGCGCACCTGCTTTTCTGTCTCATGAATCATCTGATCTAACTCGGACATAATCCCATCTGCGATTTCCTGAATCATCCGCTCTCTTTCAGGAAAGAGGAAAGGGCCTGGAGTGGCTTGAGAGCCGTTCTGCTGGTTTACGGCAAACTCATCTATATTATCGAGGTCACTGGGGTTTAACCCAATATTTAATGTGCCGTCAAGGGATTCCACTTTTAATTGGTCAAATTTATATTCAATTCTGTCCACATGCACGGGCGGTCTTTTTTTCATATTCTCCATTTCTTCACTGAGGCGCTGAAGCTCATGTTCGAGTTTGATGATTCTTTGCTGCTGCATCTCCATATATTGCTGCATTTGAGTAATGTATGAATAGAAATCATAGTTCACGAAACATTCACCTCGCTGCCCAATTTTGGTAGTAGCAATATATGCGTGAAGCTGGGCGTAGGTGAATGACTATTATCCTGTCGGGGTGAATGGAGTGAAAGACACTTCATTGCCGTATTCAGGGTTTAACTCAGGCGCCGGTTCTGTAAAGCCGCCCGTATTGGACAGGATAGAATGCGGTTTAATCACTCCGGCACTGCCGATTTGAAAAACAGAAGAATTGGAAATACTTTCGATTTTTATCATATTGATATGAATGGTCTGCTGAATATTGAAATTCATTTGTGTCTCCTTTCCTAGACATTAAACGTGATAGGCTGATCCACAGAGTCAGAATCATTGGTATTTGTGGAATTATACCCGTTGTACAGCGAAATCGATTCACCTGTATTAAAAGACCCTGCACCTGCAAATGTTTTGGCCTGGGAATAAGGAGAGACTTTAAAAACATCGCCAACATGAAAAACACCGCTGCTTCCTAAATTAATGACTTGAACAATTCCTACAATGGCCGGCATGTTTCTCCTCCTTTACTACATCTATTTCGTTTTATAGTATGTCATTCACCCATTCATGTGAAAGGTTCGCCCGACAGTCAGGAAATTTATGTAAAGAATTCTATGAGTATGCTAAAATGGTGGTAATTCCAAAATTTAATAGATTGGGCGGTGCGGAAATGATGAAACCATTAGTGTTAACAGATTTTCTTGATCGGGCAGCTTCGGTGTACGGAGAAAAGAAAGCGCTTATAGGAGAAGATAAAATCTTGACGTACCGGCAATTGAATGAAAGGGTAAACCAGCTGTCATACGGTTTAACCGATTTAGGCATAAAAAAAGGAGACAAAATTGCGTATCTTGCTCCCAATTCAATAGAAATGCTTGAGGGATTTTACGGTGTATTTCAGCTTGGAGCTGTCATGGTTCCGCTTAATATCCGTCTTCGTCCAAGCGATTACCTGTTCATCCTTGATCACAGTGAATCCAAAGTGCTTTTTGTCGATCAGGAGATGTATCACTTGATTGAACCGATCAAAGACCAATTGGCAACTGTAAAACACATTATTGTCCATTATAAAGAAAGTCAAAATATTGAAATCGATTACAATAAATGGCTCGTACAGTACCCGTCCACTGTATTCCAAAGAGAACTCATCGATGAAAATGATATAGCGACGTTATTATATACGAGC
The DNA here is from genome assembly GCF_900098925.1 of Bacillus massiliglaciei. Lineage (GTDB taxonomy): Bacteria > Bacillota > Bacilli > Bacillales > DSM-1321 > Peribacillus > Peribacillus massiliglaciei. Next base: position 220,382 of record NZ_LT622360.1, read on the forward strand.
GGCACAACCGGTGACCCTAAAGGGGTAATGCTGACTCACAGAAGCAATTACCTGCATGCTCTCAGCGCCATGCATCATATTAGAGTCAGTGACCGAGATGTTCTGCTGCACGTCCTTCCCATGTTCCATGTAAATGGGTGGGGATCCCCATTTTATTATACGTTAAATGGTTCGGCGCAGATTTGTTTTAGAAAGACAACACCGGAAATCATTTTCCGGGCTTTACAAGAACATCAAGTTTCCGTTTTACATATGGCCCCCTCTGTCCTGAATTCCATTCTTCAGTATCATGAGAGACATAAACAGGTGCTGGATCACGAGATTAGGATCGTTGTGGCTGGTTCTGCTCCGCCCCCGGCTTTCATCAGGAGAGTAGAGGAAGAACTTGGCTGGGAATTCATTCAGGTATACGGCATGACGGAGTCGGCTCCATTGTCTCTCGTCTCGTCCATTCGTTCAGAGTACCGGCATTTTTCTGACAGAGAGAAATACAATATGAAGGCGAAAGCTGGACATCAGATGGTCGGATGTGAAGTGAAAGTGGTCACAGATGAGGGAACAGAGGTCCCTAAGGATGGAAAAACGGTTGGGGAAATCATAGTCAGAAGCCATGGGGTGATGCTGGGGTACTGGAAAAATGAAGAGGCAACGATGAGGGCCATCCAAAACGGCTGGCTGCATACAGGAGATGTGGGGACAATAGATCAATATGGGAACATAGATATCGTAGACCGAAAAAAGGATATTATCATCAGCGGCGGAGAAAACATTTCGTCTATTGAGGTAGAAGGAATATTATATGATCATCCTGATATCATGGAAGCGGCCGTCATTGCGGTTCCTCATGAAAAATGGGGTGAAACGCCTCATGCCTTCATCGTCGCGAAAGAAGGAGTCTTATTATCTGAGCGGGATATTATTGATTTTACGAGAGAAAACCTGGCCCATTTTAAGGCGGTCACAGGTGTCAGTTTTGTAAAAGAACTACCTAAAACAGCATCAGGGAAAATTCAAAAAGTGCATTTGCGCAATGATTATTGGGAAAAAAGCGGAAAGACGGGAAGATTCGTTAATTAGCGATAAAGCGGCACCGGTCAAGCGTTGGCCGGTGTTTTTTAGGCAGCTGCCGTGATTAGGGAGGAAAGTATATGGAAAAAAGTGAAAGAATCGCAGTGATCGATATTTTGAGAGGGCTGGCCATACTGGGGATTTTTATGGTGAATATGCCTTCTTTTTATACGCCGATTAATTATATGGATGGATATGACAGATGGACGTCTGGGTCAGACCGCTATCTGTATATTTTTACGGATATTTTTGCTCAGGCAAGTTTTTATCCGCTGTTTGCTTTTTTGTTTGGATTTGGAGCGGTTATCCTTTGTGAGCGGACTGTGCAAAAAGGAAAATCTTTTCCGTTTCTCTTTAGTAAAAGACTGTTTGCTTTGCTTGTAATTGGCTGTCTTCATGCCTTTTTTGTATGGCATGGAGATATCCTGATTACGTATGCTTTGCTGGGCTTCATTTTTCTTTTCTTTTATAAAATGGGAGGGAGGGCGCTTCTTTGGATCGGCTCGCTTTTATATCTTATACCAAATGGATTGTTAGCCCTTGGGATGCTGGCTGTCACCTTGTTTGAACCATCTTTGGCGGTCTTTCCGACTGATCAGGATATGGTCCGGCAGTCCATGGAAACCTATTCAGCGGGAACTTTTATGGAGATTATGAGGCAGAGAATTTCTGATTGGTATTATGTGAACAATGGACTTAATGCTCCGTTCTTGTTTCTGTCTATTTTTCCGCTATTCTTAATTGGTGCGGGCTTTGCGAAACTTCAGTGGCTGAATGATATTCAAATACATCGGAAGAAGCTGGCGGTATTGGTTTGGGCCGGACTGTTCCTTGGTCTTGTCTTCAAGTGTTTCCCTTATCTAACGGCTTATAATGCGGGAACGATGTATGTCCAGGAATTTGGCGGCCCATTTTTGTCGATCGGGTATATAGGCGGGATAGCCCTGCTTTTCCAAAAGAAACAGGCAGCTTTGCTGTTAAGACCTTTAGGAAGCGTTGGACGGATGTCTCTGAGCAATTATTTATTTCAGTCGTTGCTCTGCTCTTTCCTTTTTTATTCATATGGTTTGGGACTGTACGGAAAGATTTCCTACACGGCTGGCTTCCTGCTTTTGGTGGGAATTTATGCGGTTCAGGTGTTTCTGAGTGAACGTTGGCTGAGAAAGTTCCGCTTCGGTCCGGCAGAATACATGTGGAGGCTTGCTTACGGTAACACGGCGCATATGCAAAGAAAAAAAGCGGGGTAACTGTTTACTCCTCCTGCACCTGAAAGCAGGGGGCTTAGTTTTGTTTTTCAATAAATGGCTATGGTATGATGGACATGTATTTAGTTTAGGGGAGGGTATTTGATTTGACTCATATTCATATTACGGCATGGGTAATAGGCATTGTTCTTTTTTTCGTTACATATTCCATGCTCAAAAGCGGCAGCCGAAAAGCAAAAATGCTCCATATGCTTACGCGTTTGTTTTACCTGATTATTATTTTAACAGGCGGAATGCTCGTATCAGGCGTCAGTGACTGGACTATTTATATTCCAAAAATGATTGTTGGTCTGATTGTTATTGCGGCCATGGAGATGGTTCTTGTGCGCCAAGCCAAAGGCAAAAGCACCGGTATGATGATGGGGCTTTTTGTCCTCGCATTTCTTGTCGTTCTTTACATGGGTTTTTCTTTGCCTCAAGGTTTTCAGTTTTTCAAATAATAAGAAATCGCTTCAACTGCAGATAAACTAGTGAAAATGCGTTTATCTGCAGTCTTTTTTATTTCAAAATAGAAGCAGGGTAATTACCGTTCCAAATAGACGCTTCCGCTGGCGGGACCGATCCGTTTCCCTCGTTGCCTTCTGTCATATGAAGGCGATGCTTATCCTGGCCGTCTATGAATTTGAAGAAAGAGCAGCTTAATTTGGCAGCCCGCTTGAAAACTAGTTGTTTGGAGCAGATGGTGCTTGACTACATGGGGATTAAGCGGACAGCGACGAAAACGCAAAAAGGCATCGAGAGGAGCCTCGCGATGCCTTTTATTATTTGCCGGGCTGTGGATTAAAATTGAGAATTCACTTTTTCAATAATAATTCTTTTCCCCGTATTGATTGTAAATTCAAACCGGTCATGGTCTTTTTCACCATAGGCAAAATGATGCTGGATGGCGCATATTTGCAGCCCGTTATCGAAGGTAAAGAAATTCACGCCGGATTGGGCTGAAATAGGTCTGAGGAAAGCCAGCTGATTATAGCTGTAGATACAGTCATATATAGAAAATCCAAGAGAATTCAAAGTCGTGATGAATTGGAAAAAAGCATCGTCATTCAGTTCCTCCAATAATTTCTCGAAGGAATAAATCAATTTTTTTCGGATCCGGATAGGTTCCTGATCTTTCAAAAAGGAAATTTCGCTGCCAAGGATGATTTTCCCTTCTTCTTGAATCATCCCCTGTCTCCATCTTCCTCCCCGGTATACTTCAACAATTTCTTGATGAAAATCCTCGATTGAAGACGCCTCGTCTGTTTCATCATCAAAGAAAATCCATTGCTGATTGATGTTTTCCACCGTTCCTTCTGTAAATGCCCTCGTTTGGTTTTTGATAAGTTTCTCTCTTTGATGCTGATTCATAATATACCTCCAAAAATGGAATGCCTCACCTACTTTGTAGACAAATTCAACAGAAAATATAATCGTATATTTTTAATAAATATGGACAAATAACCTTCTGCCCATTCTTGCATAGGCTATGTTATAGACCAATTTCATTGCTCATCTATTCATATACTTGGTTTGGGGCAGCCGGTCAGCCGATACTTATTAATAAAAAAGAAAATTCTCCGCCCTGGGAAGGATGATGTTCATGTGCGGCATAACGGGTTGGGTCGATTACCGTAAAGACCTCCGTAAAGAAACGAAAACGATTGAAGCTATGACAAAAACGTTGTCAAAAAGGGGGCCGGATGATGATAATGTCTGGTGTGAAGTCCCGGTTGCTTTTGGCCACCGGCGCCTGACAGTGGTGGATCCTGTCGGAGGCAGGCAGCCTATGGTCAAGACTCACGGAGATAGCAGATATACCCTTTGTTATAACGGAGAACTGTACAATACGGAAGATATCCGCAAAGAGCTATTATTAAAAGGATATTCCTTTAATGGCCATTCTGATACAGAAGTTTTACTAACTTCTTATATTGAATGGAAAGAAAAATGTGTGGAGCTGTTTAATGGGATTTTTGCTTTTGCGATTTGGGACGAAAAAGAGCAAAAATTGTTTATGGGTCGCGACCGTCTTGGAGTTAAGCCGCTATTTTACACAGAAAAGAACGGCGGATTCATTTTTGGCTCGGAGCTTAAAGCCCTGCTTGCCCATCCTGATGTCAAAGCAGAAATTGACAGGGAAGGGCTGGCCGAAGTGTTAGGGCTTGGACCGTCCCGGAAGCCTGGATCAGGCGTGTTTCTAGGAGTTAAAGAGCTGAGACCGGCTCACGCTCTTACCTTAAGCCAGTCCGGACTGCGGATTTGGCGTTACTGGAATGTAAAAAGTGAACGCCATACGGACAGTTTGGAGGAAACATCAGAAAAGGTCCGCTTCTTATTAGAAGATGCGGTAACACGGCAGCTGGTTTCGGATGTTCCGCTGTGCAGTTTTTTATCTGGCGGTGTCGATTCCAGTGCCATTACAGCCATTGCGGCAAATGCCTACAAAAATGAAGGGAAGGGGCCGTTTCACACATATTCCATTGATTATGAGGGAAATGACCAATTTTTCAAATCAAATGCCTTTCAGCCAAATGCTGACGGTCCTTGGATTGAAAAAATGTCTGACGCTTTTCAAACAAGACATCATAACTCGATTATTACCCAGGCTGAACTGGTGAATTACCTGACAGATGCGGTTCATGCCAGGGATCTTCCTGGAATGGCTGATGTCGACTCATCCTTGCTTTGGTTCTGTAAAGAAATTAAAAAAGATTTTGTCGTCGGTCTTTCTGGTGAATGTGCAGATGAGATATTTGGCGGCTATCCATGGTTTCATCGTGAAGATGATTTAAATAGGGGCGGCTTTCCCTGGATGAGATCAACTGAAGAAAGGGTTTCCCTTCTGAAGGATTCCTGGAGGGGGAAACTGAAGCTCGATGAGTTTGCCGCACAATCCTATTTGGATACATTGGCTGAAGTGCCCAGACTTGACGGTGAAACTGGGGAAGCAGCGAGAAGGCGGGAATTATTTTATTTAAATATTCTATGGTTCATGACGACTTTGCTCGACCGAAAAGACAGGATGAGCATGGGAGCGAGTCTGGAAGTTCGGGTGCCATTTGCCGATCACCGGCTTGTCGAGTATGTCTGGAATATCCCGTGGGAAATGAAGATGACGGGCAGCCGTGAGAAGGGGATTTTACGAAAGGCATTGGAAGGATTGCTCCCGGATGAAGTACTGTACCGCAAAAAAAGTCCATATCCAAAAACACATCACCCAGAATATACTGACAGGGTACAAACGGTTTTAAAAGAAATAATAGATGACCGGAATTCTGTCCTTCATGAATTATTTGATGAAAAGAAGCTAAAGGATATTGTCTTGACGAAAGGAGAGGCCTTTAAAGTTCCATGGTTTGGGCAGCTGATGTCCGGTCCTCAGCTGCTTGCCCATTTAGCGCAAATCCATATTTGGTTTAAGGACTATCAGATTCAGCTGATAGACCGATAACAGAAAAAAGCAGCGGAATTATTCCGCTGCTTTCTCTTTTTCAAAAGATAGAATTTTATAATCATAGCCTTTTAATCGTATTGTGGAGAAATCCTTTTGTTCTCCGGTTATTAAATCAGCAGCCGTTCCTTGGAAAGGGTGAGGCAATGAGGTGCCTTGATCTTCAGGATTCGGATTAAGTAAAATCAGAATAGAGCGTTCATTTGAGTATTTATGATAGGCAATGAGTTTTTCATTCTCCAACTCATTAAGGAAGGCGAACTGTCCCTCATTGGCAAGGAGAGGTTCTTGTTTCCGCAAGGCGATCAACTGTTTAATCTCATTGAACAGGTCTCTGTTTTGCCTTTCTTCTTCCCATTCCATGCATTTTCTGCATCCTGGATCCGGCCCTCCGTCCATTCCAATTTCATCGCCGTAATAAATACAAGGGGTTCCGTTGAAAGTCAGCAGCAGGGCGAAAAGCATTTTCACCTTATTTATATTCCCTTTGCACTCAGTCAGAATTCTCGGGGTATCATGGCTGCCAAGTAGGTTAAAGGCTGATTCAAACACATTTTTCGGATAGCTGTGATAAACTGTTGTCATTTTCTCCATAAATTGTTTGGGCGTAAGATCCTCATTCGCAAGCAGCCGAAGCGCATTGGTCGTAAAAGGGTAGTTCATCACACCGTCAAACTGGTCACCTCTCAGCCATGGCATAGAGTCATGCCACACCTCGCCCAGTATGTACAGATCCGGTTTGATCTTTTTCACCGTTTTTCGGAATTCTCTCCAAAAGGGCTGATCCACTTCATTGGCCACATCAAGGCGCCAGCCGTCTATATCAAATTCTTCAATCCAGTAAGCGGCAGCTTTAAGCAGATAATTCTTAACATCCGGATTGGCGGTATTCAATTTAGGCATGGAAGCGACAAAATCAAATGTATCATAATTCGGCCGTTCACCGCCCTTCAGCGGGAAGCTGTGAATATGAAACCAGTCCTTATATTCTGAGTCCTGTCCTTTTTCCAGCACATCCTGAAAAGGAGGGAAATAATAGCCGCTGTGATTAAAGACAGCATCGAGCATTACTTTGATACCGCGATTATGGCATTCAGCTACAAGCTTTTTCAGGATTTCTTTTGATCCAAATTGAGGGTCGATTTCCATGTAGTCAATCGTGTCATATTTGTGATTAGAGTAAGCTGTAAAGACAGGAGTAAAGTATATTCCGCTGATGCCGAGTTCGGACAGGTGATCCAGATGTTCGATAATACCGGCAAAATCGCCGCCAAAAAAATTATTTGTCTTTGGTTCTTCACTTCCCCATGGTTTTGTTCCTTCCGGGTCAATTTCCTGATCTCCATTTGCAAATCGTTCGGGGAAGATTTGATACCAGACCGTGTCTTTAACCCATGCTGGCGCCTGGAAAATTTCATTTTCATGGATATATGGAATAGCGAAATAATAGCTGTTATCATATGGTGTTTTTTCAAAAAAACCTTTCTCGCAATAAGTCCATTCCTCGTTACCTGAACGGAGGGAGAAACCATAGCGAATCCGGCCATACGGAGGCTTGACATAAACTTCCCAATAATCGAAAAGATCATCACTTCCCGAGATGTTCATGGGGGTTTCTTCAATCTTCCATTTCCCGGCTTCAAAAACATAAGGGTCACCGAATAACAATGTAACCAGCTCTATATCCTGCTTTTTTGTCCGCAGACGGATATGGAGCGCTTCGGCATCGACACTGTATGAAAAATTATCGAGGGGCCGATGAAATACTGAGGATTTTTCCATTAGCGATTCACTCCTTTTTATATGGCTTGTTTTAAGCCTATAAAAATATTGGTTCCATTTCAATAATAAGGAACAAACTGACATTAGTTATTTGTCCTTCACCTATATACCCAGAATTCTTTATGAAGTATCCCAAGTTTGCTTAATTTCTTAAGATTTCTTGAGAAGTAATAAAAAGGGCAGAGAATCGTATAATAAGTGGAAAGGGAATGCAAACGATTTCATTTTAGCGACGGCTGTCGGAGGCCTGTGTGGGAGGAAGCTGTTTTTTGAAGAAATTAATACTATATTTGTCACTGCTCTGCATTACTGCAGCCATCATATCAGGATGCGGGAAACCCGAAAGCAAACAAACAGATCATGAGCAAGTTAAGGAAGAAGAACATGCTGAACCGAAACCTGAACAGCTGATAATCTGGAGTGAGCCTGGAACTTATCGGGAACAGCAGGAGATGTTAAAAGCTTTTGAGCAAAAATATGGCATACATGTGGTGAATAAAGAAATGGGAATTGCTGATGAGATTCCGGAACAGCTTAGCATTGAGGGACCTGTAGGAAAAGGGCCGGATGTAGCAGCACTCAGGCACGAGCAAATCGGACGCATGGCAGAGGAAGGGCTTATTCAGGAAATGAAGGTGTCCGGCCGGGTGCTGAGCAAATTTCTCGACCCGGCGCTGGCTGCCGAAACGTATGATGGAATTCTTTTTGGACTTCCAACATCGGTCGAAACACAGGTATTTTACTATAATAAATCGAAAATGAAGAAAAACCCAAGGACGCTGCAGGAGCTTTATCATTCCGTCTCAAAAGGGGAAAAAGGAGATACTTATGAATTTATAGCCAATTGGACGGACTTTCCGTCGGCATATGGAATAATAGGGGGAATGGGCGGTTACGTATTTAAAGAAAACAGAGGGACGTATGATCCTTCATCCATTGGTTTATCCAACAGAGGTTCCGTTAAAGCTGCAGAATTTGTACAAAAGTGGTATGAAAATCAGCTTTTGCCTAAAATTCCTTCGGATGAAAATGGGGAAGATTTTCGTAATCGTCTGTTTTCAGAAGGAAAAGCAGCTTCGATGATAGCAGGACCCGGAGTTTTGAAAAACGAGAAAAATAAAGGAATGGATATCGGTGTGTCTGTCTTGCCGAAATTGACCAAAGGAAAAGAGATGACGCCTTTCCTGCATGTCAAAGGCCTGCACGTCACAGCCTTCACCAAATATCCGTATTGGTCAGCTAAACTTGCTGAGTTTCTTGCCAATGAGCAAAATGCGGAGAAACGATACCGGGCGGCACACGTTATACCCGCCTTAAAGCTGAAGAATGATTCTTTTATCTCCGATGATGAAGAGGCAGCAGCAATCAGCGAGCAAGCTGAAAAGGCGGTACCCGTTCCAAATGCTCCGGAAATGGAGGCAGTATGGAAGCCGATGGAGACTGCTTATGCAGCCATTTCTTCCGGAAGTACAAATACAAAGAAGGATTTAGAAAAAGCTGTACGGAAAATAAAGCAAAATATCCAGAATAACAAAGAATAAACAGTGTATCTGTATTTTAAAATTTCCTAAATATCCAAAATTTTAAAATTCTTGTTTGACGGGTGGGTTTCAAAAGGCTACGCTAAAGGCGGAAAGAGAGATATAGCTAGGAGGAGAAGACATGGGAAGAAGGTTTTTTTCACTTGTCTTGCTTCCGCTGCTTCTTTTTTACGCCTTTCCTGCTGAAGCCGCGCAAAAAGAAGTACGCACATGGCAAGATGAAATCGTTTACTCAATTATGATTGACCGCTTTTTTGACGGGAATCCAGACAATAACAGAGATACAGATGTGCATGATCCGGCAAGTTATCATGGAGGTGATTTTGCAGGGGTCACAAAAAAACTGGATTATTTGCATGATATGGGATTTACAGCCCTGATTCTATCCCCGGTGTTTGATAATGATGAAAAGGGCTACCATGGATATTGGGTTAACGATTTTTATAAGACGGATGAACATTTTGGCTCCCTTAAGGAGTTTAAACGGCTCGTGAAGGAAGCACATAAGAGAGAAATGAAAATCCTGCTTGATTTCGATGTTCATCATGTATCAGAAAACAGTCCGCTTTTCAAAGATTCAGAGAAACAGGATTGGTTCCTGAGTCAAGGAGAAAAGCAGGATACAAATGATTGGACAGCAGGATTGCCGATTATTGATCAAAACCGTCCCGAAGCGAGACAGTATCTCATAGAGGCGGCAAAATGGTGGCTGTCTTATACAGGAATTGACGGTTTCAGAATGACGGATGTGCAGCAGGGGAGCATCGATTTTTGGATGGCATTTGCCCAGGCGGTTAAATCGGAAAAAAAAGATGCCTGCTTAATTGCAGATATGCAGACAGCCGATAAAGAAACCTTTAAAAAGTATAAGGAAGCTGGTTTTGACAGCTACATCAATTATCATGAGATGGAGCTGCTGCGTAAATCATTCTCTAAACCCGATGAAAGTCTGGAAAGAACCCTGAGCCTTGATCCAGAATTTACAGGAGATCAATCTTTATTGCTGGATCATGTTACCGCAAAAAGATTTGCGAAAGATGCTGAAAGTTATAATGAGCATCCTGGGACCCGCTGGAAGCTGGCTTTATCTTACACCTATACTGCCCCAGGGACCCCGATTGTATTTTATGGAACAGAGATTGCTCTGAATGGGGGAGCAGCACCGGATAATCTTAAGCTGATGAATTTCAAAACAGAACAGGACCTTGTCGAGTATATAACCAGCCTGGCGGCGGTACGCAAAGCACATCCTTCTCTTGTCCGCGGTGATTTTGAATTACTGTATGAAGAGGGCGGTATGATGGTCTTCAAACGAACCTATGCTGGAGAAATAACCGTTACGGCCATCAATAACACATCTAAGACACAAACTGTTCAGCTGGATGAATCAATGCTTGAGGGGAACAAAGAGCTGAGGGGGACTTTGAACAGTGACTTAGTACGCAGCAAGGACGGCAGCTACACTCTGGTTATGGACCGTGAAATGGCAGAGGTTTATACTGTGGAAAAAAAATCCATTATTAATATTCCGTATCTCATTGTAATGGGTTTAGTATTAGCTGTATTTTCCATATTCATCATTCTGATTATTAAGCGCTCGAAGCACGAATAAAATTCTCTGCCTGAATGTTTGAAACAAAATTGAGTACCTCCAATCAGCAGGAGAAAGGCATTACGCGATCTAGGGAGGTAAGACGGATGAAAAGAAGCTGGTGGAAGGAAGCAGTTTGCTATCAAGTCTATCCACGGAGTTTTATGGACAGTAACGGGGATGGAATTGGTGACTTAAGAGGACTGATTGCGAAGCTTGATTACCTGAAAGACCTTGGAGTCGATGTTATTTGGGTATGCCCGTTTTATCGCTCTCCGAATGCAGATAATGGCTATGATATCAGTGATTATCAGGCTGTTGGCACAGAGTACGGGACTATGGAAGATGCAGATGCCCTAATTGAGGAAATCCATAAGCGGGGAATGAGGCTTGTTTTGGATTTGGTGCTCAATCATACAAGCGATGAGCATCCTTGGTTTATCAAGTCGCGTTCATCAAGGGCCAGTCAAAAAAGGGACTGGTATATCTGGCGGGACGGTACGAATGGAAGGGAACCGAATAATTGGGAAAGCATCTTTTCAGGAAGTGCCTGGAAATATGATAAGGAATCAGGCCAATATTATCTCCATTTGTTTGCAGAAAAACAGCCGGATTTGAATTGGCATAATGAAGAGATGCGAAAAGCACTGTATCAGATGATCAGGTGGTGGCTGGGCAAAGGCATCGATGGATTTCGGATCGATGCGATCACTCATATTAAAAAGCGCGATGGGCTGCCGGATATGCCGAACCCTTATAATGCCGAGTATGTGCCGGCTTTTGAGATGCATACGAACCAGCTTGGAATTCTCAGCTGGCTGCAAGAGCTGAAGGCTGAGACATTTTCCCGGTACGATGTTATGACGGTCGGCGAGGCCAACGGGGTTCCCATACACGAAGCGGAGTCTTGGGTGGGAGAGCAAGCAGGTGTGTTCAATATGATCTTTCAATTTGAGCACCTTGGACTTTGGAAGCGGGGGACAGATCAGACGGTAGATGTTCAAAGTCTTAAACATACTTTGACAAAGTGGCAAAAAGGTCTTCACCAGCGAGGATGGAACGCTCTTTTTCTAGAAAATCATGATCAGCCCAGAAGTGTATCAAGCTGGGGAGATGATAAAACATATTGGAAAGAAAGTGCCAAGATGATTGGCGGACTCTATTTTCTAATGCAGGGGACGCCTTTCATTTACCAGGGGCAGGAAATCGCAATGACAAACGTGAAGTTCCCGACGATTGAAGAATATGATGATGTGGGTATGAAAAACTACTATCAATTAGAGACTGCTAATGGCAGGGCACATGAAGAAATCATGGAGATTATCTGGCAAAACGGACGCGATAATTCAAGAACTCCGATGCAGTGGGATGCCGGCGAACAAGGCGGTTTTACATCAGGAAAGCCTTGGATGAAGATAAATCCGAACTATAAAAATATTAATGTGGAACAGCAAATGCAGGAAAAGGATTCCGTCTATCATTTTTATAAAACAATGATTCAGGTCAGAAAAAAATATCCAGTATTTATTTATGGAGAGTATAATCTACTATATCCGGACCATTCGAATATCTATGTGTATACAAGAAGTTTTCAAGATGATACAGCTTTTGTTATTTGCAACTTCAGCCAGACTTGCCAACACATCGCTATAGGTGAACTGAATGCAGAAAAAGCAGATCTGCTGCTGGCCAATTACCCGCCTGCCCCGATTCCTGCTGACCAATCATTAGAACTGAGACCTTATGAAATCAGAGTTTATATGAACTGAGCCAAAAAGAAGCCGAAGGAAGCGCCGGCTTCTTTTTTATCTCGGTGAATTGACGAAATACTTGAAATTTATATAAAATTCTCTGGCATACTTTAACGGGTCAGTGTATGATAGAGTCATAAAATGTATATATATTATAAAAAGCCTGCAGGAGGGGAGTGGGAAAACTGTCTATCACAATAAAGGATGTTGCACAGCTGGCAGAGGTAGCGCCTTCCACTGTTTCAAGAGTTATTGCTAACAATCCGCGAATAAGTGAAAAAACAAAGGTCCGAGTACGGGAGGCAATGGAAAAGCTGGGGTATCATCCGAACTTTATAGCGAGAAGCCTTGCGAATCAATCTACTAAGATCTTAGGGCTGGTACTTCCCGGATCTGCGGATGTTTTTTATCAAAACCCCTTCTTTCCGACCGTATTAAGGGGTCTCAGTGAGGGTGCTCAAGAAAATCAATATTCCCTGTTATTAAGCACCGGAAAGACAGAGGAAGAAATTTATGAAGGTGTCGTGAATATGGTACAGGGGGGAATGGTTGATGGGATTATTCTTCTTTATTCCAGAGTGAATGATCATATTTTGTCCTATTTGCGCTCTAAGAAATTCCCTTTTGTCCTTATCGGAAAGCCGTTTGATTTCGATGATGAAATCACCTATATTGACAATGATAATTATACCGCTGCTAAAGAAGCGACGTCTTATTTAATAGAACTTGGACACGAAAAAATTGGATTCATTTCTGGTGATTCTGACTATATGATGACGAAGGAACGGCTGAAAGGGTATGTGGATGCCCTCACAACCGAAGGAATTCCTATAAAAAAAGAATACATTATTGAAAATGGCGGGGTGGATGAAGGGGGAAAGCAGACAGCCAAACGGATTCTTTCCTTGGCTGAACCGCCGACAGCTTTGATTATTGGTGATGATCTGCTGGCGCTCGGGATGGCCAATTCATTCAGAGAATTAGGAATCAGAGTTCCTGATCATCTTTCCATGATCAGTTTCAACAATGCCTTCTTCTCAGACTTTTCCAGTCCGCAGCTGACTTCTGTGGATATTAATATATTTGATTTGGGCTATCAGGCATCACGCTCTTTGATTCACCATCTAAAACATCCGGGAAGCCCTGCAAGCAAAGTCATCATCCCGCATCAATTTATAGAGAGATGTTCCTGCAAAGGGTTTGGGAAAATGGCCATGACGATATCATAAAAAAGGCAAGCCCATTTGAAAGAGGGGCTTGCCTTGAGCAAATAACTTTATCCATTAACGACTGTACCGCCATTAACATGTAAAACTTGGCCGCTGACATAAGAGGAATCATCACTTGCCAGATATACATAAGCCGGTGCAAGCTCTTCTGGCTGTCCGGCGCGGCCCATAGGGGTATTTGAACCAAATTTGGCTACATCTTCTTCACTGAAGGATGCTGGGATAAGCGGTGTCCAAATTGGACCTGGAGCAACACCGTTGACGCGTATGCCGTCTTTAACGACAGAGTTGGACAGAGCCCGAGTAAAGGACAGAATCGCTCCTTTTGTAGATGAATAATCAATCAGTTTAGGGTTGCCTTGATAGGCCGTAATGGAAGTAGTATTAATGATACTGCTTCCTTTTTTCAAATGAGGCATTGCAGCCTTCGTTAAATAGAACATAGAGAAAATATTTGTACGGAATGTTTTTTCAAGCTGCTCGGCCGAAATATCCGTGATGCTTGTTTGGACATGCTGCTCGCCTGCATTATTGACAAGAATATCGAGCCCGCCAAATGTTTCGATGGTTTGCTTTACAACGTCTTGACAGAACGTTTCATCTCCAACATCTCCTGCAAGAAGCAAGCATTTCTGCCCTTCTTTTTCAATGGCCTCTTTAGTCGTTTGGGCATCAATTTCTTCATCTAAATAGACAACTGTAACATTGGCTCCTTCTTTTGCATAATAGATGGCAACAGATTTCCCGATACCGCTGTCACCGCCTGTGATGATGGCAGTTTTGCCGGCAAGCTTTCCGCTTCCTTTGTAAGTGGAACGTACTGAATCTGGTTCCGGTGTCATTTTGGTTTCAGTTCCAGGCTGATGCTGCTGGTGCTGTGCGGGAAAGCTATTTTGGTTTTGTTCTTGATTACTCATGGATAATTCCTCCTTTTTAATCTCTACTCCTTTGTTATTCCTTAAGTTTATGAATGAAAAACATGGAAAAAATTTCTAGTGAATAGAGTGGGAGTGCTGGGCTAGTGAAGCTTGTATTGCTATAAGTATTAGAAAAGACCTGCCCGCCGGCAGGTCTTTTCGTTATCTGTAATTAATAAATTGTACATCGATCGGAAGGTCGGCCCCTCTGATGATGGATATGATTCCTTGCAGGTCATCTCGGCTTTTTCCAGTAACGCGGATTTGGTCATCCTGTACCTGGCTCTTAACTTTAAGGCCGCTGTTTTTAATAAGTGTATTGATCTTTTTAGCTGCTTCTTTATCGATGCCTTGGATCAATTTGGCGCGCTGGCGGACCGTTCCGCCGGAAGCACCTTCGATTTTTCCGTAATCCAGGTTTCTAATTGGAACTTCTCTTTTTACGAGTTTGCTGATTAATACATCCTTCAATTGTTCCAGCTTATATTCATCATCGGAAACCAGTACAAGTTCTTCTTTATCTAATGTGATGGTACTTTGGCTTCCTTTGAAGTCATACCTTGTTTTGATTTCCTTCATTGCCATTGTTACGGCATTGGTTACTTCCTGGAAATCAACTTTTGAAACAATGTCAAATGAACTGTCTTTTGCCATCTCTTACCTCCAACAGGGTTTATTTCCCTTTATTATAGAGAAAGATAAGAGGGAAGACAACTGATCCGGACTGTGCGTTTTCCTGAAAATAAGATATAAAAAGAGACTTCCGTCTTATTTATGATCTGTTTTTTTAGAGTAAGAATGCTTGCCCGCTTTTAGATTTTCCTGATATTGTTCATTCTTTTGTGCGTTGCGGGCCTGGTTATCTTTCGGCCTTTTATTGTTGTCCGCAGTATGAGACATCACAAAAACTCCCTTCCGCTGTGTTAATGCTAGTTTGCACACTTGGAGAAGGGAGTATGTATGTTTTAATGGTTAAGAAGAAGGGCTGTCATTTAAGAAGAATATGGCAATTGTCCCTGGGCCGGTATGTGCCCCAATAGCGGCGCCAATCGTATTAATGAATACTTCTTGTGTTCCGAATTCCTGCTGGAAAGCTTCTTTCAGTTCAAGAGCAGTGTCTTCGGCTTCGCTGTGGCTGATCGCTATTGTT
This sequence comes from Bacillus massiliglaciei, assembly GCF_900098925.1. Taxonomy (GTDB): domain Bacteria; phylum Bacillota; class Bacilli; order Bacillales; family DSM-1321; genus Peribacillus; species Peribacillus massiliglaciei. Next base: position 236,109 of record NZ_LT622360.1, read on the forward strand.
TGGGAAGCCAGATTTTTGCCGCGTTCCGACATAAGCTCCAAAATTCTTTTATGCAGTTTCTTTTTGCCGCGGACTTTTTCCAGCGGGGTTAATCTGCCATCCACGACATGGAGCAGAGGTTTAATGTTCAGCAATCCTCCGACGAGAGCTGCAGCCTTTGAAATCCTTCCGCCGCGGGCGAGATATTCAAGGTTATCGACGGTGAATAAATGCTCCATATGCGCCTTTTTGAATTCTATGTCTTTCAAAATTTCTTCTTTGGAAGCTCCTTGATTAGCAAGCATTGCTGCACTTTGGACAATGAGCCCTGCACCCAATGAAGCACATTTCGTATCAATAATTTCTAAATCGAGATCTGGGTACTCTTCTTTTACTTGGTTGCGCATCAGCACAGCTGTCTGATATGTGCCAGATAATTCAGAAGAAAATGCAATATAAATTCCCTGTTTCTTCTCCTTGGCCAATTTGGTAAAGTGTTCTAAGAAGCTTTCTGGCGAAGACTGAGAAGTTTTTGGTGCTTTCCCTTCCCGCATGGCCTGATATACTTCCTTCGGCTGAATGGTCTCCAAGTCTGTATAAGTATGTTCATCCAGATGAACTTGTAATGGTATAAAGGCAACATTGTTTTCTTTATAGAAAGACAATGGCAAATCACATGCACTGTCAGCAAGGATTGTGATAGCCATAGGTACACCTGCTTTCTTTCTAATTTTTATATTAATATGTAACGTACATATTGTAATTAGTTTAGCATGTCACAGAAAAAAAACAATCTATTCCGGGATTGTGTCCGGAATAAGATCATGAATTAGGCATTACCGCAGGGGGTGCCCGCTGAATGGAGGAAACATCATGTATAGGACTGAATTAAAAAAGGCTGTGATTGTCATTATCGGTGCTTTGTTGAATGCCGTGGCGATGAATCTTTTTTTAATCCCCGCAAAAGTATATGCGAGCGGTTTTACAGGGCTTGCCCAGCTGCTCTCCAGTTTAATTGGCTCGTTTGCCCCGTTTAATATTTCAACAGGAATTTTATTATTTTTGCTGAATATTCCCGTTACAATCATTGCCTGGAAAAAAGTGGGTAAGTCTTTTACCTTTTACAGCTTTCTCAGTGTTGCACTGATGACGCTGTTTATGGAAATCATTCCGGTGACTGAGGTTTCTAAAGATATATTGCTGAACGCAGTATTTGGAGCGGTCATTGCCGCTGTCGGAGTTGGGATTACCTTGAAATACGGGGCATCAACAGGCGGAATGGATATCATTGCAATGCTTTTATCCCGGATGAAAGATCGTCCGGTAGGAACGTATTTATTTATATTGAATGGGGTTATTATTGTAACGGCAGGCATGATATATGGTGCTGAGAAGGCCTTATACACCTTAGTCACGCTTTATGCTTCGACAAGAGTAGTAGATGCCATTCATACACGTCATGAAAAATTGACCGCCATGATCATCACAAAAAAGAGTGAAGAATTAAGGGCGGCAATCCATGCAAAACTGGTACGGGGTATAACAGTAGTGCCTGCTAAAGGGGCATTCACGAATGAAGATAAAGATATGCTGCTCATTGTCATCACGCGATATGAACTATATGACTTGGAGAAAATTATTCAGGAAGTTGATCCGCAGGCTTTTACAAATATTATGGAAACCACAGGGATTTTAGGCTTCTTCCGAAGAGATCATTAAGTTTATTACGGCTCAATTACAAAAAAGAAATGAGCCGTTTCGTGTGTTTAATCTCCTGAAAAACGGATATGTAATAGAGTGTACAGCACCTAGTACAAAAATCTTTTAAGGAGTGATTACACATGGCAAACAATAATAATGACAATAAAATGAGCAGAGAAGAAGCAGGACGCATGGGCGGCGAAGCAACTTCAAAAAATCACGACAAAGATTTTTACCAGGAAATTGGACAAAAAGGCGGCGAGACCACTTCCAAGAATCATGATAAGGAATTTTATCAGGAAATCGGGAAGAAAGGCGGCGAAGCCACTTCCGAAAATCATGATGAAGAATTTTATCAAGAAATCGGTGAAAAAGGCGGAAGAGCCCGCAGCGATAACAACGATTAATACCTTTTAATAGCCATAAGGACTGTGAAGCTTGAAATAGAAATGAGTATCAGACATTTATTTGGAAAAAGGGGAAAGTCCCGGTCTTTCTGTAATAAACAAAGAGGATTTTCAAAAAAGCTGAGGAGGAATTAAAAAATGGCAAACAATAACGGCAAAATGAGCAGAGAAGAAGCAGGACGCATGGGCGGCGAAGCAACTTCTAAAAAACATGATAAAGAATTTTACCAAGAAATCGGACAAAAAGGCGGCGAAGCCACTTCTGAGAACCATGATAAAGAGTTTTATCAGGAAATCGGACAAAAAGGCGGTGAAACCACTTCTGAAAACCACGATAAGGAATTCTATCAGGAGATCGGGCAAAAAGGCGGCGAAGCCACTTCCGACAGCCATGATAAGGAATTTTATCAGGAAATCGGACAAAAGGGCGGCGAAGCCACTTCCGAAAATCATGATAAAGAATTTTACCGGGAGATCGGTGAAAAAGGCGGCAACGCCCGAAATAACGATTAATATTAAGAAAGCCCTCCGGATTCCCGGAGGGCTTTTTTTCTTTTGTGGAAAAGAAAACCCTAGGCTAGGCCTAGGGTTCCGAAAAGCTTTCAGCGTGGTATTAAAAAAACTCTTCCATGGTGCTAAAATATTTTTGGTTCGCCAACCAAAATATCAGCATCACGGAGGAGTTTTGATGTCAAAAGACACTAATAGTTTAGCACACACCACCTGGAATTGTAAGTATCATATCGTATTTGCACCCAAGTACAGAAGACAAGTGATCTATGGAAAGATAAAAAAAGATATCGGTCAAATACTGAGAACGCTATGTGAAAGGAAAGGCGTAGAAATCATTGAAGCCACGGCGTGTAAAGACCACGTACATATGCTGGTGAGTATTCCACCCAAAATAAGTGTCTCTTCATTTGTAGGGTATTTAAAAGGGAAAAGTAGCTTGATGATATTTGATCGTCACGCCCATTTGAAATACAAGTATGGAAATCGCAAGTTTTGGTGTACGGGATATTATGTAGATACAGTGGGAAGAAACAAAAAGGTAATCGAAGAATACATACGAAATCAGATACAAGATGATATAGTCGCAGAACAATTAAGTATGATGGAATATATTGATCCGTTCACAGGTGAGGAGGTAAAGAAAAAGAAACGAAAGTAAGTGAAAGACCTTTGAGGTCTGGCCAGTGGAAGTAGTACAGTTGGCGAACCATTCAGAGGCCCTTGAGGGCCTGGTCAGCAACAAAGGCTTTCAGCCGCAGAGAAAACCACCCGTTACCACGGGTGGTCGTTATTTACTTTAATTCCTGATCAAGTTTTTCCTGCAGTTCTCTGAGCTGCTCTTTTTCTGCATTTGTCGAATTGGCATAAGCAGAAGAAAGAGCGTTTTTAGCAATGGACGCAGTCTCATCTTTTTCATGGCTTCCTGATGAATGCAGGGCTTTTTCAACAAAGTGGCGGGCTTCCTGGAATAGTTTGTTTCCCATTACAGCCCTCCAAAGTTTTGTTCTGACATATTCATTTTTCTTTCCTCGGCTTCTGCATACGTCGAATGATAAGGGATCCGCTCAGCGTGTTTAGCAACACTGTCTTTGCCTTGCTGTATAAATCGCTTTGATTTTGTACGTTTTCCCATTATTATCTCCTCCGTTCTGAATTGGCCGCAGGCCCACAGGATGTGAGCCATTCATAGTTTGGCTCAGAACAGATTTTTTTAATAAGGAAATTTTTCACACTTTACTTCATATTAAACTTTTCTTCAAGGAATTCGGCAATGCCGTCTTCTTCATTCGTCAGAGTCACTTCGTCCGCCAAAGTCTTGAGCTGCGGGATGGCATTTCCCATCGCAACTCCGGTACCGGCATACTCAATCATCTCAAAATCATTGTCTTCATCTCCAAATGCAATGATTCGTTCTGGAGGAATATTCAGATCTTTTGAAATACGCTGAAGTCCAACCGCTTTACTAAGTCCGCTTCTCACAATTTCGATCACATGAAAAGGGTCTGCCCAACGGCGGTGATCAATAAGCTGTGCATGAATATCTGATAGGTAATCTCTGATTTGGCCGACAAACTCCGGATCCGTATCAATAAGCATGGAGGTTGGCTTTTCCTTCAGAAATTGACGCAAATCGCCGGTGGTGACTTTTGGATCTCCCATTTTAAGCATATCGATCAGTTTTTCATCATGATAATGAAAATATACGTCATCCCGCACTTCGGCAATAATATTATTGTATGTAAAGTGATCACAGGCATCAACGATCTCTTTGACCACATTCATATCGAGAGGGGTATGATAGCTGCCCCAGCTTTTATTTCTTGGATGATGTACAAAAGCTCCGTTGAAATTGACAATCGGGGTAGTAAGGCCAAGTTCCTTATAATATGGCTCACTTGATCGATAAGGTCTTCCAGTTGCGATCATTACCTGGTGGCCATCTTCCTTTAATGTTAAAAGGGTATTTTTCGTTCGGTTTGAAATGGTTTTTTCCTTTGTTAATAAGGTTCCGTCGAGATCTAATACGATTAAATGTTTCTCTGCCATAAGCAACACCTTCAGTCTCATCAAATTTTAATCATTGAAGCATACGCTCTCTTCTATAGCTGTTATACAAAATTTGCTGTAAATGAATAAGATGGTTCATTTCCTGCAGGACGCCCATATTATCTGTGTATCTCATATACCTTTTGAGAGTGCATCCTTTGTTCAGAAAGCCATTCTTACTAAACCCTTTTTCTAAGGAATTTAATCTTATTGTAAATCAATCTCAATTCTTTTTCATTCTTCAGCTATTCATGTATGATACATAGTAGAAGATCGGTTTGTTAAATTCAAATGCGGAGGGATAGAATTGATTGCGATTGAAAAAGAATATATAAAAAATATCCCCGTTTTGCATATGGGAAAACAGGAAGTTTTTGGAGAAAAACTTCCATTGATTATATTTATCCATGGGTTTATGAGTGCAAAGGAACATAATTTGCATTATGCCTATCTGCTTGCAGAAAAAGGATTCCGGGTAGTCCTGCCGGAAGCGGCTGGTCACGGTGAAAGAGGAACCGGGCTTTCGGAACGACAAATGATGCCCCGTTTTTGGGAGATTGTTGTTCAGACCATTTCTGAATTGAATGAAGTGAAGGAAGATTTAACTTCAAGAGGCTTGGTCGATCAAGAACGTATTGGGGTGGCCGGTACTTCTATGGGCGGCATCATCACCAATGGGGCTCTCGCTGCTTATGACTGGATTTCAGCAGCTGTCAGCCTGATGGGCAACCCTGCTTATGTGTCATTTGCGGAATACCAAATAGATGCGATTAAGCAGGCAGGTTTTAACTTAGACCTCTCAGATGAACAAGCTGCGAAGCAAATTGCCGGTCTCCGGCCATTCGATCTTACGTTAAATAAAGAGAAACTTGCCGGAAGGCCGCTTCTTTTCTGGCATGGAGCAAAAGATGCCACGGTGCCTTATGATTTCGCCTATCGTTTTTATCAAAATATTAAACCAAGTTATCGAGATGAGGATAAAATTTCTTTTATTCTGGATAAAAAAGCGGACCATAAAGTTTCAAGGAAAGGCGTGCTCGCTGCTGTTTCCTGGTTTGACCAGCATTTGAACCGTCCTGCAATGCAAAATATTTAAAGCTGACGGTCAACTTTGATATCATTAGATAATTAAGAAGAATTTGAAGGAGTGTTGAAAATGGATCAAGATTTAAAAGACAGCATATTAGGAGCCTTGGAACAGGTAATCGATCCTGAACTGGGCATTGATATTGTAAATTTAGGGTTGGTATATGATGTGGATATGGACGATAATGGCTTGACGACAGTGACTATGACTCTTACTGCGATGGGATGCCCGCTTGCCGGTACGATTGTTGACCAAGTGAAAATTGCTCTGGAAGATATTCCGGAAGTGAAAGAAACAGAAGTTAATATTGTCTGGTCGCCAGCCTGGTCGAAAGACCGTATGTCCCGATATGCAAAAATTGCTTTAGGGATCAAGTAACGAAAAGGCTCTCTCCTGTAATGCAGAAGAGAGCCTTTTGTTATAGTGACCAGCAAATGCAGCTGCTAATAGGCTATTCCCTGTGATCAGGGGATGGCCTATTTTTGTTTATATTCATCTTTTTATTCATCTAACGAAAACGTACTTATGAAAAAAAGAGCGGAAGATTAGGAAAAACAGAAGAAATCTAAATTGTTTGTAAAACTTATAAAAATACATTTGATTTTATTTTTATTCAGTCATATAATAGGATAATCATAGAATAAATGGAATTATTCATTTGGGAGTTGGTCGTTAATGAAAGTTTCAATCGTTGGCGCCACCGGTTACGGGGGCTTGGAATTAATACGTTTCTTGGATAAACATCCGCACTTTGAAATTTCGTCTCTGCATACATCTTCTAAGTTTGACCAGTACATTTATGAAGAAAACCCTCAGCTTGCGCATATAAATATGCGGCTGGAAAAAATTGATCCAAAGAGGATTGCTGAACAATCGGATCTCGTTTTTCTGGCGACACCATCAGGAGTGTCTTCAGAGCTGATCGGGGCTTTTTCAGGGCTTGATATAAAAGTAATAGATTTGTCCGGAGACCTTCGGCTGAAAGAACCCGGCGTGTATGAAAAATGGTATGGAAAATCTCCTGCGCCACAGGCGGCCATTCAGGCGGCTGTCTACGGACTGGCTGAATGGAACAGAGAGGAAATCCAACAGGCACAGATCATCGCCAATCCTGGCTGCTATCCAACTGCTACGCTGTTAGGGCTTGCACCGCTGCTGACAGAAGGTTTTGCAACAGGCGAAGATATTGTGGTCGATGCAAAATCAGGCGTATCCGGGGCTGGGAAATCTCCTTCTGCTGACACTCATTACAGTGAAATGAACGAAAATTTCAAAATTTATAAAGTGAACCGGCATCAGCATATACCTGAAGTGGAACAGCAGCTGCGGCGCTGGTCACCGCAGGCGGGGCCCATCTCATTTAATACCCATCTCGTTCCGATGACGCGGGGGATAATGGCGACGATGTATATAAAAGCAAACAAGGAGACTGCAGCGGAAGAGTTAGCAAATCTATATGAATCGGTATATAAACAGCACCCTTTTGTTCGGATTTCGAAGCCGGGTCAATTTCCGTCCACTAAGCAGGTGTATGGCTCAAACTTTTGTGACATTGGACTGGACTATGATGAAAGGACCAATAAAATCACGGTAGTTTCTGTGATTGATAATTTGGTAAAGGGAGCGGCCGGCCAGGCCATTCAAAATGCAAATATCATAATGGGATTAGACGAAACAGCCGGACTAATGAATAATCCTATTTATCCTTAAATTTTTGGAGGAGAACAATGAATATAATCGAGCAAGTACAGGAAATTAAGCAAGTAAACGAAGGCAGTATACTAAGTCCCATAGGATTTAAGGCAGCGGGAGTGCATGCCGGCCTGCGTTATTCTAAAAAGGACTTGGGTGCCATTGTAAGCGAAACGCCGGCTTCAGCCGCCGCTGTTTATACACAAAATGTGGTTCAGGCTGCGCCGCTTGCTGTAACGAAAGACAGTATAGCCAAGGAGGGAAAACTTCTCGGCGTGATTGTGAACAGCGCCTGCGCCAATGCCTGTACAGGACAGCGGGGATTATCAGACGCCTTTGAAATGCGAAAGCTTGCCTCGCAAAAGTTTGAAGCAGATGAGCACTTATTTGCAGTTGCTTCAACCGGCGTCATTGGAGAATATTTAGAAATGCCGAAGATTGAAAAAGGAATCTCCCTGCTGGAGCCAATCAGTGAGCCGGCTGGGGCAGAAGGGTTTGAAAAGGCGATTTTGACAACAGATACAGTGACAAAGAACTGTGCTTATTCTGCTGATATCGATGGAGTGACAATAAAAATGGGGGGTGCTGCAAAGGGGTCCGGTATGATTCATCCCAATATGGCCACGATGCTTGGCTTTATCACGACGGATGCTGCCATCGCACCGGTTGATCTTCAGACGGCCCTGTCGGCTGTCACGGATGATACGTTCAATCAGATTACCGTTGATGGAGACTGCTCCACAAATGATATGGTGCTGGTGCTTGCTAATGGAGAAGCGGGGAATCAGCCGCTGCACCCTGAACATCCTGAGTGGGACGTATTCCTTAACATGCTGAGAGTGACATCGGAAAATTTGGCCAAACAGATTGCCAAGGATGGAGAAGGTGCGACTAAGCTGATAGAAGTGAACGTCCACGGAATGAAAACAAAAAAAGACGCTCAAATGATGGGAAAAACCGTAGTTGGATCCAATCTTGTCAAGACAGCAGCATTCGGAGCGGATGCGAACTGGGGCAGAATTATTGCCGCAATGGGGAGGAGCGGCGTTGATTTTGATCCGGCGAATGTTACTATTTCGTTTGGTGACATTGTGGTCTTAAAGGATGGGGAGCCAACAGTTTTTTCGGAAGAGAATGCGAAACAATACCTTCAGGAGCCAAGTATCTCCATTACGATTCAGCTTCAAGAAGGCATCGGAGCAGGGACTGCCTGGGGCTGCGACCTGTCCTATGATTATGTGAAAATAAATGGCAGTTATCGAACATAAGGAGTGTGAAATACGTGTCCGTTTTAGTAATCAAATGCGGCGGCAGTATAATTGATGAGCTTTCTGAATCCTTTTTCAGCAGTATAAAAACTCTTCAAAATGAAGGGCATCAAATCGTCTTTGTTCATGGCGGGGGACCCGACATTAATACGATGCTAAAAAAAGAAAAAATTGAACCGGTATTTGAAAACGGGCTTAGGAAAACGACGGAAGAGGTTCTCGGTGTGGTAGAACTCATACTGTCAGGCAAATCAAACAGGAGTTTGTGTCATAAGCTGGAAATGCACGGAATTAAATCGGTGGGCCTTAACGGTTCTGACGGAGGAATGCTTACTGGGGAATATATCGATAAGGCAATTCTGGGAGCTGTGGGAGAAATCAAGGAAGTAAAGCCAGATGTAGCCGGTATTCTTTTAGAAAATGGATACTGCCCAGTACTCACTCCAATTTCTGTTACGCCAGACGGTCAAAAGCTGAACGTGAATGCCGATATGGCTGCGGGTGCTGTTGCAAAGGCGCTTTCTGCTGAAAAGTGTCTGTTTGTAACCGATGTCCAAGGTGTCCTGGAGGAAAAAAAGGTGATCCCTGAACTGACCAAACAGGAGACGGAAAAACTCATTTCAGAAGGGCAGATTTACGGCGGGATGATCCCGAAAGTCCGAACAGCTTTGAATGTCCTTGAAAAAGGAGTGGAAGAGGTAATGATCGTAAGCGGAAAATCCTCTTTCTATATGGATGGAGAATTTATCGGAACCAAGTTCTTGAAAAAAGAGGAGGCAATCCATTGACTGCACTATTTCAGACATATGCAAGATGGGATATTGAACCAAAAAAGGCAGAAGGGGCATGGATGACAAGTACAGAAGGAAAAAAGTATCTGGATTTCACTTCAGGCATCGGGGTGCTGAATGTAGGGCATCAGCATCCGGCTGTGAAAAAAGCTGTGAAAGAACAGCTTGACAGCTTCTGGCATGTATCAAATCTGTTCAAAAGTTCAGGGCAGGAGAGAGTGGCCAGACTGCTTGCTGATAAAACCGGACTAAGCAGGGTATTCTTCGCAAACAGCGGAGCAGAAGCCAATGAAGCAGCTATCAAGCTGGCAAGAAAGGCTACCGGCAGAAGTAAAATCATAACATGCACACAATCATTTCATGGAAGGACATTTGCAACAATGGGTGCAACAGGCCAGGATAAAGTCAAACAAGGCTTCGGTCCGATGCTGTCTTCCTTTGAATATGTTCCTTTTAACGACGTGAATGCCATAAAGAAAGCGGTTGACACACAAACGGCTGCAGTAATGCTTGAAATAGTTCAGGGTGAAGGCGGAATTTATGTTGTTCAGCAAGAATACCTGGATACCATTCAGACGATTTGCAGAGAAACAGGAGCATTGCTGATCATTGATGAAATCCAGACGGGGATTGGCCGTACTGGCCAAGCATTTGCTTTTCAGCATTTTCAAGTAAAGCCGGATATTGTGACACTTGCCAAAGGGCTGGGAAATGGTCTCCCGATTGGTGCGATGCTTGGTTCAGAGGCGCTTGCTGATTATTTTGGTCCAGGAAGCCATGGATCCACTTTTGGCGGAAATCCGGTCAGTGTAGCAGCCGCCGAGGCGGTCTTACAAATTGTGTTTGAAGAGCAGTTTCTTCAAAAGGTTTCCGAGAAATCGGCTTATCTGTTTGAAAAGTTACATACTGCATTTAAGGAATCTAATGAAGTACAGGAAATCAGGGGAATTGGCTTGATGGTCGGCATAGAATGTACGAGTGAAGTATCTGGCTATGTAAAGGAGCTTCAAAACGTGGGAATACTTGTTTTAAATGCAGGACCTAAAGTTATACGGCTGCTTCCTCCGCTCACAGCTGAATTCACAGAAATCGATTTGGCCGTTGAAAAAATAAGCGAAATTTTAAAAATAAAAGAAACAGTCTGAATTGGCTGTTTTTTATAGATAAAAATGAATAATTATGCTAAAGTATATATAAATATTCATCATCTAAAGAGGTGGAAAGATGAAAAGCTATCTTCATTTAGCAAACGGATCAACATTTGAAGGCAATTTATTAACGGAAACAACAGTACCTGCAACTGGAGAAATCGTATTTTATACAGGAATGACTGGGTATCAGGAAGTGCTGACTGATCCTTCATATAAAGACCAAATTGTCATCTTCACATATCCGCTGATCGGCAATTATGGAATAAATAAAGTGGATTTTGAGAGCAAAAAGCCGCATGTTGCAGGCGTGATTGTGTATGAAGGGGGCATGGTGCATTCCCATTTCCAAGCGGAATATTCTTTAGCGGACTATCTGAATAAATGGGGAATTCCCTTGCTTAGCCATGTCGATACCAGAGCAGTTGTAAAAAAGATTCGGAAGGAAGGATCCATGCAGGCCGCTATTTCTGGTGATGAATCATTTCATATTGCAGGTTCGGGAAGCAATCCAAAACTGCAGCCGTACATTTCTCAGGTTTCCACTTCTGAAATCGTCTCATTTGGCAAAGAGGGTAAGCATGTAGTCTTAATGGATTTCGGGTATAAAAAATCGATTCTTGATTCCCTGCTTGCCCAAGGATGCCGCGTAACGGTCGTGCCTTATGATACGTCATTTGATCAAGTCCAGGAGCTGAAGCCTGACGGCGTCCTCTTATCCAATGGACCTGGCGATCCAAAACAGCTTCTTTATTTGCTGGATAATTTGAAGAAAATCATTTCACATTTTCCGTCCATGGGAATTTGTCTTGGCCATCAGCTGACGGCACTGGCCTTCGGAGGAAATACGAAAAAAATGCTGTTCGGGCATCGCGGCGCTAATCAGCCGGTCGTAGATTTGAAAACAAATAAGGTCTATATGAGCTCACAGAATCACAGCTACGAAGTGGATGAACCGAGCCTTTCCAATACACCGCTTCAAGTGCGGTTCCGCAATGTAAACGATGGAACGGTAGAAGGACTTATGCATAAAGACCTGCCGGTGTTCACAACGCAATATCATCCGGAAGCCAATCCAGGCCCGGTTGAAAGTTCCTTATTGTTTAAAGATTTTATGCAAATGATAAATGACTATAGCGGGAGAGAGAAAGTTTATGCCTAAAGACAGCACGATCAAAACCATACTAGTTATCGGGTCTGGCCCAATTGTCATTGGCCAGGCCGCTGAATTTGATTACGCGGGCACACAGGCCTGCTTGGCATTAAAAGAAGAAGGATACAGAGTGATATTGGTCAATAATAATCCGGCGACCATTATGACAGATGACATGAATGCTGATGCCGTTTATTTTGAACCGCTGACAGTAGAGACTCTGGAGAAGATTATCGCCAAAGAAAAACCGGAGGGCCTTCTGGCAACATTGGGAGGCCAGACGGGACTGAACCTTGCTTATCAATTAGAGGAACACGGCATTCTCGAAAAGTATAAGGTGAGACTCCTTGGCACACCGATTGATTCCATTAAAAAGGGTGAAGACAGGGAACTTTTCAGGCAATTAATGTTTGAGATAAATGAGCCCGTTCCTGACAGTGAAATCATTCATACATTAGATGAGGCATTGGAATTCTCCAAAAAAATCGGCTTTCCGATCATTGTCCGCCCTGCATATACACTTGGCGGAACAGGCGGCGGCATTGCTGATAATGAGAAAACCTTCAAAGAACTGGTCAGGGGGGGACTGCAGGAAAGTCCGATAACACAGTGTCTTGTTGAAAGAAGCATTGCCGGATATAAGGAAGTGGAATATGAAGTAATGCGTGATGGGAATAACACCTGTATTACGATTTGTAATATGGAAAATATTGACCCAGTCGGGATACATACAGGGGATTCCATAGTTGTAGCCCCGTCCCAGACGCTGTCAGATGACGAATTCCATATGCTCCGTTCTGCTTCCATTAAAATTATTTCTGCTTTAGGCATCATTGGGGGCTGTAATATTCAGTTTGCTCTTGATCCGGAAAGCAAACAATATTTCCTTATTGAAGTGAATCCAAGGGTCAGCCGCTCGTCCGCCCTTGCTTCTAAAGCAACAGGATACCCAATTGCCAGAATTGCGGCGAAATTGGCTGTCGGCTACCATTTATCGGAGCTGATCAATCCGGTAACACAGAGCACGTATGCAAGTTTTGAACCGGCCTTAGATTATGTTGCCGTTAAATTTCCTCGCTGGCCTTTTGATAAATTTAAAACAGCAAACCGTAAGCTCGGAACCCAAATGAAGGCAACAGGTGAAGTAATGGCTTTGCACCAAAGTTTTGAAGGCGGTCTTCAGAAGGCTGTGGATTCACTAGAGCTGAAGACAGTCGGTTTAGAACTCAAGTCATTGAAAAATGCACCGGTTGAACTGCTGTGGGAGAAGCTGGGGCAAAAAGATGATGAGCGGATTTTCGTCATTTTCGAAATGCTGCGTCAAGGTGTAACGGTTAAAGAGATTCATGAAGCAACGAAAATGGATTATTTCTTTTTGAAGGCATTTGCTTCGCTCATTGACATGGAGAACGAAATTAAAGCCGCTTCATTAAAAACGGCAGCTGCCGCAGATATAAGGAGATTTAAGGAAAAAGGGTTCTCGGACCGCTACTTGGCAAGTGTATGGGGAGTGGCAGAAGAAGAAGTCAGAGGTATGAGGAAGAACTTTGGAGTAACCGCGGTTTATAAAACTGTTGATACATGCGCGGCAGAATTTGAATCCCATACGAACTACCACTACTCTACTTATTTTGGGGAAAATGAACAAGTGAAGTCGGAGAAACGGAAAGTGCTGATGATTGGAAGCGGCCCGATTCGAATCGGTCAGGGAATTGAATTTGATTACTGCTCCGTGCATGGTGTATATGCCCTCCAGCAGGAAAATATCGAGACTATTATGATTAATAACAATCCGGAAACAGTCAGTACAGACTTTGCTACTGCTGACCGTCTTTATTTTGAACCATTGACGTTGGAGTATGTATTAAATGTTATTGAAGCGGAAGGAATTGATGATGTCATTGTCCAGTTTGGAGGACAGACGGCTATTAATCTGGCCAAAGGACTGGAAGAGTATGGGGTGCGTTTATTAGGAACTTCTTTTGATTTACTGGACCAATTGGAGGATCGAGACCGTTTTTATCAATTGCTTCAAAGGCTTGATATTCCGCATGTCCCAGGTTCCATGGCAGCCAATAGCCAGCAGCTCATCGAGGACGCAGAATCGATTGGTTTTCCTGTACTCCTTCGACCGTCCTATGTTATAGGAGGACAGGGAATGGAAATTATTCCAACGATGAAGAAACTTATTTCCCGTGCAGAAAGCGGCGAGTTAGTTTTTCCCGTACTGATTGACTCCTATATTCCTGGAAAAGAGGCCGAAATTGACCTGATTGCTGATGGAAAGGAGATTTTTGTTCCAATCATTGCAGAGCATATCGAAAAAGCGGGTGTCCATTCCGGTGACAGTATGGCAATGCTGCCTGCAAGATCACTGACAGCCGCTCATAAAGAAAAAATGACAGAGTATGCCGGTAAAATTGTGAAGGAACTGGGATACAAAGGGCTGATGAACATCCAGTATGTGATAGAAGATTCAAATGTATACGTCTTAGAGGTGAACCCGCGCGCAAGCAGAACAATTCCAATTATCAGTAAGGTGACGGGGGTACCGATGGTCCAGCTGGCGACTAAGATCTTGCTTGGAGGACAGAATGTTCACCAGCTTGCCGGCAAAACAGGATTGAATGAGAATATTCCATACACGGTCATTAAATATCCAGTCTTTTCTACTTTTGCATTAAGCGGACTCGATTCAAAAGTGGGACCGGAAATGAAATCAACTGGTGAAGGCATTGCAATCGCGGAAACGCTGGAGGAGGCTTTATCCAAAGTATATCTTCCTGCAAACAAGAAAAAGGCCAGTGGAATTTATCAATCCGATTCGGTTGATCTGTCTCCTGAAACGGCGGCTAACATTAAGACAGCCGGGATGAAAGCTGAAAGCGGGGATTTTGCCCAATGGCTTGAGAATGGGGACTGTGCTGCTGTTTTGGCCTTTGGCTCATCGGAGCAGGACAGGGAATTGCGTCTGAAAGCAGCGAAATACAGGATTCTTGCTTTCACAGAAGAAGAAACCTTTCATGCATATCTTGAATCTAAAAAAAATGCGGAAACAGGAGTGGCTTCTTTGCAGGAGTGGCTTGTACCTTATTCAAAAGGAGTGTCAGTATGAACCAGCTAGCTGAAAAAACCAATCACAAAATTCTGAAGTCCAAAGATTTTATTTCATTGACAGATCTTTCCCCGCTGCAGCTGACTGAGCTTCTGCAGCTGGCTCAGACTATTAAAACAAAATGGAAAGCGGGTGAAGAATATACACCGCTCAAAGGTAAAACATTGGGAATGATCTTCGAAAAATCTTCAACAAGAACCCGTGTTTCTTTTGAAGTCGGTATGCTTCAATTGGGCGGGCATGCTCTGTTTTTAAGCAGTAATGATATACAGCTGGGCCGCGGCGAGACTGTTTCAGATACGGCGAAGGTATTGTCGGAATTCGTGGACGGCATTATGATTCGCACATTTGAGCATCAGAAAATTTTAGAACTGGCTGAAGCTGCTTCTATTCCTGTTATCAATGGGCTTACAGACCTTGAACATCCTTGCCAGGCTATGGCGGACTTGCTGACGATTCTTGAAGTGAAAGGTAAGCTGAAGGGATTGAAAGTCAGTTATATTGGGGACGGAAACAATGTGGCCCATTCACTGATGACAGCCTGTGCATTAGCGGGTATGGAATTTTCCATTGGCTGTCCGGAAGGCTATTTGCCGAATGAAGAAATTATAGCTCATGCCAAAGAACCGGCATTAAAAACTGGAGGGAAAGTGGAAGTATATACGTCAGCGGCGGAAGCTATTCAGAATGCCGATGTTGTCTATGCTGATGTTTGGACTTCAATGGGCCAGGAACAGGAGAATGCTGAAAGACTTACAGCATTCAAAGATTTTCAGATCAATTCTGAATTGACAAATCAGGCGAAGGAAGATTTTATCTTCCTGCATTGCCTTCCTGCCCACAGAGGAGAAGAGGTAACAGCCGATGTGATAGACGGTTCGCACTCTGCTGTGTTTCAGCAGGCGGGCAACAGGCTTCATGCACAAAAAGCAATTTTAACCGATTTACTGTCTTAATCTGCAAAAGGATCCGGAACGAAGACGTTCGTTTCGGATCCTTTTTTTGAAGGAGAAAGGTAAATATATTCAGACATGTTCCGCACTCTTCCGGAAATACTATGAAAGCAGCCGGAAGGAGGAATCTTTTTTGGGTCAGAGCAGACAGTTCCATGCAGGACAAAAGGCGCCGAATAATGGGATTTATGTAGAAATTGGAGAAACCGGGAGCATGGTTGCCGAGCCGAAGCAGGTCAAGCTGAGTGCAGGAGACACTTTTCCGGAGAATTCCAATCATAACCGGCTTTGGACATACAAAAGAAAACCGTAATAAGATAAAACAGCGCGGAACTGTAGTTTCCCGCTGTTTTATTTAGTATGGAGTTTTAAAAAACAGATAGGGTAATACAGATAATAGGAAATTCAGAAGAAATCAAATGGAGTAAAATTCTTTACATAATTGGAAGAGGACGTATAATAAAGATAAAAGGTCAAAAAAGGTCAAAGGGAGGCGCAAACGTTTTTCATGGATGTTAATAAAATGACGGAAAAGACGCGGCTTGCATTGTTCGAAGCGCAAAAGCTTGCAGCCGAACATAAGAACCCGGAAGTAAATGAATGGCATTTGCTTATGGTTCTGATGAAACAGGAGGACAGCCTTTTATTGCGGATTTTATCAGAATCAGGACAGCCTGTATCCCTATTTATAGCTGAATTAGATAAACAGCTGAACCAGCTGCCGGAAGTGGCAGGAAATGATGTCCAGGTCTACTTGTCCTCTTCACTGCAGAAAATCCTGACTGCAGCCGAACGGCAGATGCTGGAATGGGAGGATGAGTATCTTTCCGCAGAGCATGTATTACTCGCGATTTTGCAGCAGTCAAATGAGAAGCTGCAGAAACTTTTCGCATTGTATGACATAGATGAAGCTAAAGCGAAACAAATCATAGAAGGAATCAGAGGGGGACAGAAGGTGACTAGTCCAAATCCGGAAAATACGTATGAAGTACTAAAAAAATATGGAAGGGACCTGGTGGAAGAGGTTAAATCAGGGAAGATTGATCCGGTCATCGGCCGTGACGCTGAAATACGGAATGTGATCCGGATTTTATCCAGGAAGACCAAAAACAATCCAGTGCTGATCGGAGAACCAGGCGTCGGAAAAACAGCCATTGTGGAAGGATTGGCACAGCGGATTGTCCGCAAGGATGTACCTGAAGGATTAAAAGATAAAAGTGTTTTTTCACTTGATATGAGCTCTCTTGTTGCGGGCGCCAAGTTTCGAGGGGAATTCGAAGAACGGCTGAAAGCAGTCCTGCTGGAAATCAAGAAAAGTGAGGGAAGAATCCTGCTGTTCATCGATGAGCTTCACACCATTGTGGGGGCTGGCCGCACGGACGGTGCATTAGACGCCGGCAATATGTTAAAGCCAATGCTTGCCAGAGGGGAGCTTCATTGTATAGGTGCGACGACACTGGATGAATACAGGCAGTATATTGAGAAAGATCCTGCACTTGAAAGAAGATTCCAGCAGGTTCTTGTCTCCGAACCCGATGTGGAAGATACTGTTTCCATTCTCCGGGGCCTGAAGGAACGGTTCGAAGTCCATCATGGGGTTAGGATTCATGACAGGGCTTTAGTGGCAGCATCTGTTCTGTCCAATCGGTATATTACGGAAAGGTTTCTGCCGGACAAGGCGATTGACCTTGTGGATGAGGCGTGTGCAATGGTCCGGATGGAGATTGATTCGATGCCAGCTGAACTGGATGAAATTACGAGAAAGGTCATGCAGCTTGAAATAGAGGAGGCAGCCCTCAGAAACGAAGAAGACGCTCAGAGTAAAGCAAGGCTTGAGGTTTTGCGGAATGAATTGGCCGAGCTGCGGGACAAGGCTGACAGGATGACAGCTGAATGGCAGATGGAGAAGGCTTCCCTGGAAAAAGTACAGGAGATGAGGGAGCAGCTTGAACGTCTCAGAAGAGAATTGGAACAAGCTGAAAACGACTATGACTTAAATAAAGCAGCAGAGCTTCGCCACGGCAGAATTCCTCAGCTTGAAAAAGACTTGGCCGAAGCGGAGGAAAAGGCGGAAAAGGACAAACAGGAGTCCAGATTGCTTAGAGAGGAAGTAACCGAAGAAGAAATCGCGGGCATTGTAGCTAGGTGGACAGGAATCCCGGTCAGCAAGCTGGTGGAAGGAGAAAGGGAGAAGCTTCTCCGTCTCCCGCATATTCTCCACGAAAGGGTAGTTGGACAGGAAGAGGCCGTAGAGCTCGTATCGGATGCTGTATTAAGAGCCCGTGCCGGAATTCAGGACCCTGGGCGTCCAATTGGATCTTTCATCTTCCTGGGACCGACCGGCGTCGGAAAGACAGAACTGGTTAAGGCACTGGCAGAAACACTGTTTGACACAGAGGAGCACATGATCCGTATTGATATGTCGGAATATATGGAGAAGCACAGTGTATCCAGACTGGTAGGAGCGCCTCCAGGCTATGTTGGATACGAAGAAGGCGGACAGCTGACAGAAGCCATTCGGCGAAACCCGTATTCGGTGGTATTGCTGGATGAAATCGAGAAGGCCCACCCGGATGTGTTTAATATTCTGCTTCAAATGCTCGATGACGGCCGGATAACGGATGCCCAGGGAAGAACGGTTAACTGTAAAAATACAGTCATCATTATGACATCTAATATTGGTTCACAGCATCTTCTTCAGGCGGAGACAAAGAATGGTATTATAGAGGATGACATCAAGGATCGTGTATTCAGTGAGCTTCGGGGGCATTTTCGTCCAGAATTTTTAAACAGGGTCGATGATATCATTCTGTTTAAGCCGCTGACTCAAAATGAAGTAATCCAGATTGTTGAGAAAATGGCAGAACAGCTGCAGAACAGGCTCGCAGACCAGAACATTAAGCTGGAATTAACCGATGCAGCTAAAACATTTATCGCAGAAGAAGGGTATGATCCAGTGTACGGAGCCAGGCCATTAAAGCGATTCATGCAAAAACATCTGGAAACAAAAATTGCCCGTGAAATCATCAGCGGCAATATCCCTGAAACCAGGACTATTGAAGTGGATTACGCAGGTGGATCATTAATTTTTCATTAAAGGTTTGCCTGTGTAAAAGCGGGATAAAACAAAAAGGACATCCATTTAAGGGGATGTCCTTTTGACTTCTTAATGATGGTGTGCATCTTGAGAAGGAGCTTTAGGAAGGATGGCAGGGATAATCAATACAAGCACTGTTACAGCAATCCCAAGAATCGTTCCTTGTGTAAAACTATACGAAGATCCGCTCATTGAAGCCACTACATATACCATCATATGCATTAATAAAAATGTCCAGAAAAATGTTAAGACATAACGCATGAATTTCACCTCATTCCAGTTCAATCTTTTTTATCTTAACATAATTAATATACAGATAAAAAGCATTTTTAATAAGCGAGGTCAAAACTTACTGAAAGCCTATTAAAACGCCTCAGAAAATGGGATAATAAGAGGAAATTAATCTTCAAATACTAGCAGTCTCTTTTAAATCTTATTTTTCTAATGCAGAAATTAGGCATAGCCCCATTCGTCTTACCTTGTTGCAACATACATTATTGGAGGTAATTTTCCTTAAAGGAGTTAAAGCAGATGGAACAGCGAACCTTTCAAATCGATGAACAATGGAGTGCCATTTATTATCCTGAACAGCCAAGCGGCTTTTCTGTAATGGTAATTGGCGATCGCGGCCATTTTGTCGGAAAAGATACCAGCTTTTGGCTCCAGAACCCTGGGAGGTTACGTATCATAGAACATTTGAAAGGCTATGGCTACACATTATTTACTTCAAATTACGGAGCGAACTGGGGAAGCCCAAAGGCTGTTGAGTTAGCAGAGAAACTATATATCTATTTTATGAAAAATGAGATCTCTAATCAAAGGTTCCATATTTTAGCTGAAGGAACGGGAGCTCTTACCGCTCTAAAGCTGGCAGAGGAACTTGGAGATCAAGTCAGGTCCATTGTCTTTGTAAACCCTTGCCTGTCTTTAAAGGAGCAGCTGAATAAAGAGAAAAACAACAAATTTTTTTATGAAAAATGGCTGGAAGAAGTAGCGCTCGAATATGGAATGGAATCAAAAGAGTGCGAGAAATTTATTATAGAGTCAAAGAAAATGCCGGATATCCCAAAGGAAATTCCAGTGAAAATCATTCACATCCTCGGCAGTCTGCGGGACAATCAATCTTCGTTTTACCGAAAGCTTCAGCAAAAGCTAGGCAGCAGTTCATTACATTTATCTTATTTACTTCCTGAAAAACGATATAAAATTCCATATCTGATTAATAAGTTTTTTAAAGAACATGAAAAACCGCTGTAGATAGTCATCTCTCCTTCGGTTCTGCATACTATACAGCAAAGCGCCATTCTTTTTTATAAAGAATAGCTGTACTGAACCGGAGGAGGAAAAGATGCATACTTCAATCGTGATGGGATCATATTCTTTCATCGGTTACTATGTGACCAAGCATTTGCTTGAAAGAGGAGAAGCGGTAATTGGATTGGACTGGGATGAATGCCAAGATTCTTTCAAAGAAGAAAAAGAGCTTGAAATTGGACGCAACAGTAATTTTTCGTATGTTTCCAAAAAGGAAATGTCCGGGTGTCTTCAGAATTTCAACGGGGACATTTATATATCAGGATATGAGCTGTATCACTCAGGCAGTGAGAGCGAAGCTCATGAAAAGATAATGCAGATTGAGGAGATAATAGAAGAAACGGGAAAGCAATGCCCTATTATCATGATTCTGCCTGCGTGGACAGAAAGAATGAACTACATAGACAAATTTCCTTTTTGGGGGAACCGGGATCGGAAGATAATTTTTCTGCCGACTGTTTATGGACCTTGGCAGCCGGAATACATGAGTTTTCAGGCGGCTATTTCAGGGAAAACGAATCAGGAAGTGACAGAGATTTTATCGAAGGAATATTGCCGGGAAGCTCTGTATATTGAAGATATTATGTGTGAATTTGCCGAACTGCTTAAGACAGAGGCTAAAGTGATATATGTTTCGGGGAAACAGGAGAACAGCTGGAGAGAATGCGCAAAACTTGTAATGGAAGAAGCCGTGTATTCCAATCTTATCAACAGATCTGATGCAGGAATATCGGGGCAAGCCCATTTCTGTCTGAAATCGTCTACTACTCCCCGGGAAGGAATTGATCGGCAAACCGAGCATTACCATAAAATCCAACAAATATTGAAGTGGAAGCAATAAATCTGCTCACTTAAGTGCTTTTCTGAAACAGGATTCTTTACGGATGAGCCGGCTGGAATTATGATAGGGAGGACATAAACCTATTAGAGGGATGTCAGTCATGATAAAGAAAGATGAGGAGGATAAAAAATGAGTGAAGACAAAACACTGGAATTCATGGGAATTGCGATGAAATATTTCCCTGAAGCGAAAGAGAAATTAGAAGCGGCGGGAATTCCATTTTCAATGGAAATGGCTGAACCATTTATGGATTTATTTAAAAAAGTCATGCAGGAAGCTTATGAGCTTGGGAAAAAGGATGCAGGCCAATAAAGGATAATGGCGGCTGCCGTGATATGGCAGCCTTTCTTGCGGGCATATGATTCAAGGATGCCTGGTTTACATAAGCGGTGCAAATCGCTGCATTATATTTTACCTATTGCATGATGGCTGGTTTTTATATAAAATTAGTACCAGGTAATAATATTTGATATCAAATCTAAATCATAATAGTTCATAAATAGATTAAGGGGTTGGGAGAATGAATGCTGGAATACTGGGTCTTGGCCGTTATTTGCCCGAGAAGGTCGTGACCAATGCAGATTTAGAAAAAATCATGGATACTTCCGATGAATGGATTAGAACGAGGACCGGAATTGAAGAAAGAAGAATCGCCGGAGATGATATGGATACTTCTGATATGGCTTTTGAAGCAGCGAAGGAAGCGATCAATCATGCTGGAGTATCAGCGGAAGATATCGATTTAATCTTAGTGGCAACTGTCACTCCTGATCGTCCCTTCCCTTCAGTATCCTGCATGCTTCAGGAACGCCTTGGTGCAAAGAAGGCAGCAGCAATGGATATCAGTGCGGCCTGTGCCGGCTTCATGTATGGAATGATCACGGCAAAGCAATTTATTGAAACAGGTGCCTATAAGCATATTCTCATTGTCGGAGTAGAAAAACTATCGAAAATTACGGACTGGAACGATAGAAACACCGCTGTCTTATTCGGAGATGGAGCCGGTGCAGCGGTTATGGGTCCAGTATCGGACGGCAGAGGCGTGCTTTCATTTGAATTGGGAGCCGACGGATCTGGCGGAAAGTATTTGCTGCAGGAAGGCGATTTTATTTCCATGAATGGAAGAGAGGTATTTAAGTTTGCGGTTCGCCAAATGGGAGAATCCAGCTTAAATGTTTTAGAAAAAGCCGGCTTGACAAAAGAGGATGTAGATCTTTTAGTTCCGCATCAGGCAAATATCCGAATTATGGAGGCTTCCAGGGAAAGATTGAATCTGCCTCCTGAGAAAATGACGAAAACGGTTCATAAATATGGAAATACATCAGCAGCTTCAATACCGATTGCGATTGTAGAGGAATTGGAGGCCGGAAGAATCAAAGACGGAGACCTATTAGTTATGGTAGGCTTCGGCGGCGGTTTAACTTGGGGAGCTATCGCGCTTCGCTGGGGAAAATAGCATAAACGGAGGGTGAAAGAAGAATGATGAATAGACGTGTAGTTGTAACGGGGATTGGAGCTATTACACCTGTAGGGAATGATGCGGAAACAGCTTGGAGCAGCATCCTAGAAGGAAAATCAGGAATCGGCCCGCTCACTCGTCAAAATGCGGATGAATATCCGGCAAAAGTGGCAGCAGAAGTTAAGGACTTTGATATAGAGGAATATGTTAACAAAAAAGAAGCCAGAAAGATGGACCGTTTTACACATTATGCAATTGCGGCATCAGTCATGGCACTTAAAGATTCCAACCTTGAAATCACCGATGAAAATGCCGGTCGCATCGGAGTTTGGATCGGTTCTGGAATAGGCGGAATGGAAACATTTGAACAGCAGCATGAAACCTTTTTGAATAGAGGGTACAAAAGGGTCAGCCCGTTCTTTGTACCGATGATGATTCCGGACATGGCTTCCGGACAAGTTTCAATCTTGCTCGGGGCAAAAGGGATCAACTCCTGCACGGTAACTGCCTGTGCTTCAGGAACTAACTCGATCGGCGACTCCTTTAAAGCGATCCAGCGTGGAGATGCTGATGCCATGATTACCGGCGGAGCAGAAGCGCCTATTACAAAAATGGCAATGGCAGGATTTTCAGCCAATACGGCACTCTCTACCAATCCAGATCCGCTGACAGCAAGCCGCCCATTTGACATGAACCGGGATGGATTTGTCATTGGTGAAGGCTCAGGAATTCTTATTCTTGAGGAATTGGAGCATGCGTTAGCTCGCGGTGCGAAAATTTATGCTGAGATTGTAGGCTACGGTTCTACAGGGGATGCTTATCATATTACTGCTCCGGCGCCGGGAGGAGAAGGCGGTGCACGTGCCATGCAAATGGCATTGGATGACGCCGGCCTCAAACCGGAAGAAGTTCAATATATTAATGCCCATGGTACAAGCACACCTTATAATGATAAGTATGAAACAATGGCAATCAAGGAAGTATTTGGTGAGCATGCAGCAAAAATTGGCATTAGCTCAACAAAATCCATGACAGGACATTTGCTTGGAGCAGCGGGAGGAGTCGAAGCCGTATTTACGATTCTCTCTATCCGGGATGCCATCATGCCTCCGACCATCAACCTTGCAGATCCTGATCCGGAATGTGACTTGGATTATATTCCGAACAAAGCCAGAAAAGGTGAAATTCAGGCAGCTGTCAGCAATTCACTTGGTTTTGGCGGACATAACGCAACGATCGTATTTACAAAATATCAATAATGTTTGGAGGCTTCCGTTTTTTCGGAGGCCTTTTGTCATGGCTAGGCACAATTTCATGTGGGCACACGTATGATGAACCAGGTGATGTTTATGGGGATAATCAACACATATGACTGGTTTGAAAAAGGCGGAGGACCATCGCGGATCACGGAAAAACTCAATAGCTTTTTCAAAGAGGAGGAAAAGCCGGAAACAATTATTCCCTATCTAAAGCAGCATGGTCTCTATTTACCAGGATCTCTCTTGAGGACAAAGCGGTGGCTGGATCATTCTGTGTGGGGAAAACTGGAGGATATATTCAGCAGGTACAAAGGGTTGTGGCGGGGACCTGATATTCCGATCTTCATTCTTCCATTTTCTCCTGGCCAAAAAGCGGCTAATAAATCAGGGGTTGCTTTTGCTGATAAGCTTTTTTTATTTTTGAGTCCAAGTGTATCAGAGAAGCAGATGGAGGCAATTTTTATTCATGAGTATCATCATGTCTGCAGACTGAACAGAGCCATGAATCGAAAGAGGCAGGAAGAATTGAACTTTCTTGATTCGATTGTGATGGAAGGGCTTGCGGAACAAATGGTGAAGAGATTTTTAGGAGAGAGTTATACAGCAGGATGGACTTCTCTTTATGAAGAAACGGAAATGCGGAAGCAATGGAAAAAATATGTGGAGCCGAATCTATTTCTTAAACGTTCAGATCCAAAGCATGACGAGTTGCTGTTTGGAAAGGGGAAATATCCTAGGATGCTTGGGTATGCGGCAGGATATTATTTAATCGGACAGTCCGGCAGGCTGCGGGTGAAGGAGTCCTTCGAACTGCCTTCAGAAGCTTTCTTACAAGGGGAGCATGAAAATGAAAAACCCTTGTATAAAGAGGAATAATTTGACTCTTGTTTGCCTATACTGATGGACAAACATTATTTCAGAAGTGAGGGAAAAGGATGCTATATCTTCATGATGTTTGGGTGAATTGGTTTGAAGGAGAAGAAAACGGCTACAATATATGCCATTTCCATGAATGGCGGAAAGATGACGGCATTGAACTTCTGGATCAAGTCCCATTATTGTATATTTCAGCAGCTTTGTTCCACTACATAGAGAATGATTTATCGGAATTGCCAAAGACTTTATTAAATGATGTATACCAAAAAGCCTATGCAAGAAAGAACCACGAACGGACTCAGCTTGATTATTGCTTTGTGGTAACAGACGGCAAAGGGATACTGGCAGTAGACACAATCGGCTATCATATCCCAATCAGGAAAAGCCGGTTAATTCCGCGCCAAGAGCAAATTGTCTATGATATGATTGAGAATCAGAAAGAAATGGATTTTCCGTTTACAGTCAAGTCTCAAGACGAAAAAGAATACCATATTCTTTCCCCGTCTCCTTTGTTCATGAACGGGCTGACAAGAAAGGAAAGACAGCTGAAGCAGCTTTTGTTCATGGCGATGGATCAATTGTTTACAGCAAAGAATACGGCGGAAATTCGTTATTGGTATACAGAATGGTCACCGGAAAAATATCGGGCCATCCAGCAAATGGACTTTGAGCCAGCCTGGAGGGAACTGTATGAAGCTCTTAAAGAGGGCTGGTCAGAAAAGCATTTGCAGCTTTGCGGGAACTTAGTGAAAGGGCAGCCTTTCTTTGAAAAGCTTTGGGAAATGGAGATTGGAGACAGCCCATCTATGCTTTAATAATACGAGAGGAAACAGGACGTAATATAGTGTCAACTACCCCGACGGGATACCGATTGGGGTGGTTGGCTGTATGCAGATATTTGGACGGCATAGGGATATAATTTGGGAGAAGGAGTCTTTTTTTTCAAATCGTAAGAGCCATTTTAGGAAAGCGGAAAGTATGATGATTGAAAAAGGCATGAGACCGGTGATACGGACTCATGCCTTTTTTAAATAAATCTTGGGAGCTCAGCGTTTGCGGCCGAGTCCCATGCCGTTATAAATTTTCCGAAGCATTTTATTGGCTTCCTTGTTGGCTTTGGCCGCACCCTCATCAAGGATTTCATCCAGCTCTTTGGAATTAATCAATTCGTGGTAACGCTCTTGAATAGGGAGAAGGTGATCCAGGACAAGCCTGGCAATATCTGCTTTAAAGTCTCCATAGCCCTTGCCGTTATACATTTCTTCTATTTCAGCAAATGATTTGCCGCTGAAAATGGAATGGATGGTCATTAGGTTAGATACGCCTGGTTTCTCCTGTTTATCGTACTTAACGATTCCTTCTGAGTCGGTTACAGCACTTTTGATATTTTTTTCAATTTGCTTAGGGTCATCCAATAAGGCGATGGTTGCTTTCTTATTAGGATCTGATTTACTCATTTTCTTTGTTGGGTCCTGAAGGGACATGATTCTTGCTCCCTCTTTTGGAAGACTGATCTCAGGAATCTTAAAGATTTCGTTATATTTCTTATTAAAACGTTCTGCTAAATCCCTTGTTAACTCAAGATGCTGCTTTTGATCCTCTCCAACTGGCACTAGATCCGTATTATAGAGAAGAATATCGGCAGCCATTAAAGGAGGATATGTCAGCAAGGCAGAGGATACCCCTTCTTTTCCAGACGATTTATCCTTGAATTGGGTCATCCGTTCCAATTCGCCTATGTATGCTATACATTGAAGCACCCATCCGGCCTGTGCGTGAGCGGGGACCTCTGATTGGATAAAGATTGTATTCTTTTCCGGATCCAAACCAATGGCCAAATACAGTGCGGCCAGTTTTTTTATATTCTTTCTTAATTCAAGCCGGTCCTGGGGAACAGTAATGGCGTGCTGGTCGACAATGCAGAAGAAGCAGTCATAATCATGCTGCAAGTCAACGAATTGCTTAAGCGCTCCTAAATAATTGCCAAGCGTAACTGAACCGGAAGGCTGAACTCCTGAAAAAATTCTTTTCAAAATACTGTCACTCCTCTAAAAACGATAAAATAGGTTCTTTCATTATTGTAAGTATTATTGCGCAAGTAATCCACACATTTTATAAAGGATCAAAACAACGATTATAAGTAATAAATATATAACGCGACAACGACAATGACCAGCATCGCAATACATGTTCCAAAAGCGGCTGCTGTCGGAAGAGAAATAAGCTCAGACAGGCTTCTCGGATCTGCTTCTTCATCATCTGAAAGCTTTTTCTCTGAATGAGCAAAAATCCTGAAACTTTCAAAGATGCGGTCAAAGAACCCTTTTTGGATGACAAAGGTTAACAGACTATAAATAAAAAGGGCTCCCGCTATATAAAAGGACAAGTCGATAAAGTGCAATAAAGAAATTTTCTTATAACAGATGAAAGATAGCAAAACGGAAAGCAAAAGACAAATAATAGTATAAACTGTAATTCGTTTTGTCATAAGGAACCTCTCTCAGTTTCCGGATATCCTTAAGTATAACAAAAAATAGGGCATAAAGCATGGTCGGGGAATCATTATATAGGTATATGAATGAAAAAGATTCAACTATAAAAACTAATGGCTAAAAGTTATATAAATGAAATATATTACTATGTGAGAAAAAATAAATATGTCGCAAAATTAAAAATATGTTGAAAAATCGACAATATTCAATTAAATTAGAAGTAGGACAAACGGATGCACAAAAAAACAAGACATTTTAAATTTTTCTAGTAATATTTTTGAAATAATTTTTAGAAAAATATATATACAACGAAAAAACTAAATTGTATAATAATTTTTGTGCATTAATATGAGAAAGGGAGTCAGACTAAATGAAAAATTCTAAATATTCATTGCTTTTGGTTCTTACTCTTGCAATCAGCGTATTCCTGGCTGCTTGCGGTGGAAAAGATAACGGAAGTGAAGATGGATCAAATCCAAAGCAAGAAATTACGATATTGAATAAATCAGAAATCCCGACAATGGATTCTGCCAAAGTTACAGACCAATACGGTATCATCTACTTGAGCAATGTGAATGAGGGGCTTTATACCCTTGATAAAGAAGGAAATGCAGTTCCCGGCCTTGTAGACGGAGAGCCGGAAGTAAACGATGACCAAACAGTCTATACGTTCAAGCTAAAAGAAACGAAATGGTCAAATGGCGAGCCTGTAACGGCAAACGATTTCGTATTTGCCTGGCAGCGTGCCATGGATCCTGATACAGCATCTGAATACGGCCCTTACATGATGAATGGCAAGATTAAAGGTGCACAGGAAATTACAGATGCAGCTGCAGCAAAGAAAGAGTATGATTTAAATTCTCTTGGCGTGAAGGCAATCGATGATAAAACATTGGAAGTTACTTTTGAGAAGCCATTGAAATTTTGGAAGGACTTCTTAGCATTCCCTACATTCCTTCCGCAAAATGAAAAGTTCGTTAAAGAAAAAGGCTCTAAATATGCAACAAGTGCGGATAACCTTTTATACAATGGTCCTTTCGTTATGACAAAATGGGACGGCCCTACTGCCCAGAACTGGGAGTTGGCTAAAAACCCGGATTACCGTGAAGCTGACCAAGTGAAACTGGAGAAAATTTCAGTCAATGTCGTAAAAGATGACCAAGGTCAAGTGAATGCGTTTGAATCAGGCGAAGCAGATATCACAGACGTATTGGCATCAGATCTTGTCCCTCAATATGAAGGAGACGACCGTATGCTTAGCCAACTTGACGCTTCTGTTTACTGGCTGAAAATGAATCAAAAAACGGATGCATTGGCAAACGTCCACATTCGTGAAGCGATTGCAAAAGGCTTTAATAAAGAAGATTTAGTTGCAAGCATATTAAACAATGGTTCTGTTGCCGCTAACTACTTTGTTCCGAAGGATTTCGTAGAATATGACGGAAAAGATTTCCGTGACAAATATCCTGACTTAGTTACATTCAATGAGAAGGAAGCAAAAGCGGCTTGGGAAAAAGGGTTAAAAGAATTGGGAGTGAAAGAACTGACGCTTCGTTACTTGGGCGGAGATACTGAATCTTCTAAAAAGATGGACGAGTATTTGAAAAATCAATTAGAAAAGAATCTTCCTGGGTTGACAGTAAAACTTGAGAGTGTGCCATTCTCTGTGCGCCTTGACCGTACAACAAAAGGAAATTACGACTTAGTTGCAGCGGGATGGGGACCAGATTATAAAGATGCGATTTCATTCACTGACCTTTGGCTGACAGGAAGCCCGAATAATGAAATGAGCTATTCAAATAAGAAATATGATGATTTGATCAAAAAAGCCACAACAGAATATACAGACAATGACGCTAAATATGCTGAAACAATGCAAGAAGCGGAAAAACTATTCTTGACTGAGGATTTCGGTGTTGCCCCTATTTACCAGCGTGCTAACAATATCCTTGTGAATACGAATGTTAAAGGGTTAGTTTCAAGCAGTGTGGGTGCTGACTATCTGTATAGATGGGTAACAGTAGAATAAGAAAGACGATTTCATTTCTGATAACTGATTAGAATGAGAAAAGAGAGTATATTCTGATATACTCTCTTTTCCCTATTAGAATTTTGTCGGATTAACACGAATTATATGTAAATAGGAGGTGGCAGAGATGGCAAGATATATTCTAAAGCGTGTGATTTATATGTTAATCACGATGTTTGTTATTGCCAGCTTGACTTTTTTCTTAATGAAATTAATTCCTGGTTCGCCATTTGCCAATGCAGGAAAGCTAACCGAAGCACAGCTGCAGGTTATGAATGATAAATATGGCCTTAATGAGCCTGTACCTGTCCAATATGCCAAATATATGGGGAATTTATTGCAGGGTGATTTAGGTACTTCTTTTCAATTCAATAATGCGCCAGTTACCCAGTTATTAATGGAACGCATTCAGCCTTCTTTAGTATTAGGGTTCCAAGCGATGTTTTTTGGAACGCTGATCGGGATTGTACTTGGCGTATTAGGAGCATTAAGACAAAACAGCTGGGTGGATTATGGGACAACGTTTATTGCAGTTCTTGGTAAATCGATTCCAAGTTTCGTTTTTGCCGGTCTTTTACAATATTATATTGGGGTGAAAATGGGATGGCTTCCGGTCTTGTTCTGGAAAGGCTGGGAATATACAATCATGCCAACGATTGCGCTTGCGATGTTCCCAATCTCGATTGCTGCCCGTTTTATGAGAACGGAAATGATCGATGTCCTTGGTTCAGATTATATAACGCTTGCCAGAGCGAAAGGTGCAAGCGGATTTGAAGTAGCCTTCAAACACGGTCTTCGAAATGCGCTGATTCCAGTTATTACGGTGCTGGGACCGTTAGCTGTCTCACTGATGACAGGTTCCTTGGTTATTGAACAAATCTTTGCGATTCCGGGAATTGGAGAACAGTTTGTGAAATCCATCCAGGTCAATGACTATTCCGTTATTATGGGAACAACTCTATTATTCTCGTTTTTATTTATCGTTATTATCCTAGTGGTTGATATTCTGTATGGAGTAATCGATCCAAGAATCAGGCTGGCAGGAGGTAAAAAATAATGGCAACTGAAAAGATTAAATTAAGTAAAGATAAATTTATGCCTGCTGTCCTTGATGCTGCTATGGGAGAAGTAATTAATAAACCAAGTATCAGTTTCTGGCAGGATGCCTGGATGAGGGTTCGCAAAAACAAAGCGGCCCTGGCGAGCATTGTCATCATGGCTCTGATTATTATCCTTGCTTTTACAGGACCTGCAATCAGCGGTTACAAAGCAGATGCGCAAGATTTAAAAAGAACCAATCTGCCGGCCAAAATGCCCGTTCTTGAAAATGTAAGCTGGCTGCCGTTTGACGGTACGAAGACACTTCCTAACGGTACGGAGGTTGATGTGTATAAGCAAAAAAACATTGATGAGTATCACTGGTTTGGGACAGACGGACTTGGAAGAGATTTATTCACTCGTGTGTCAAAAGGAATACAGATCTCTCTTTATATTGCCTTCCTTGCAGCTTTGCTTGATATGGCAATAGGAGTCACGTACGGTGCTGTATCTGGATATTTTGGCGGCAGGCTTGATAATATCATGCAGCGTATTGTCGAAGTCATTTCAGGTATCCCAAACTTGGTTGTTGTGATTTTGATGATTTTAGTCTTTGAACCGGGCATTATGTCGATTACCATTGCACTTGCCATTACAGGCTGGACAAGTATGTCCCGAGTAGTGAGGGCCCAGGTGCTTAAACTTAAAGAACAGGAATACGTATTGGCATCGAGAACTCTTGGCAGCTCGAATGCGAAGATTATCTTTAAACACCTTCTGCCGAACCTTGCAGGGGTTATTATTATCAATACAATGTTCACTATACCCAATGCGATCTTCTTTGAAGCATTCCTGAGCTTTATCGGTCTGGGTCTTCAGGCACCGCTTGCTTCATTAGGCACACTGATTGATGATGGATTTAAGACTCTGAAACTGTATCCTCATTTAATGATCTTCCCGGCGTTTTTCATCAGTTTGATCATGATTTGCTTCAATATGATGGCCGACGGGCTTCGTGATGCACTCGATCCAAAAATGCGCGATTAAAGAAAGGTGAATGAAAAGTGACCAACATTTTAGAAGTAAAAGATTTAAATATTTCATTTCACACTTTTTCAGGCGAAGTCCAGGCTATCCGAGGAGTCAATTTCGAGCTGAAGAAAGGTGAAACACTGGCAATTGTAGGAGAATCGGGTTCAGGGAAGTCGGTTACCTCTAAAGCGATTATGAGACTTCTTCCAAAAGGAAATTCTGAAATTAAAAGAGGCGCCATTCGTTTTGACGGAAAAGATTTAACGAAAGTCAGCGAAAAAAGTATGCAAAAAATCCGCGGTAAAGATATCTCGATGATCTTTCAGGATCCGATGACTTCGCTCAATCCTACCATTAAAGTCGGCAAACAGATCATGGAGCCGATTATCAAACATCAGGATATGAGTAAGGATCAGGCAAAGAAGCGGGCAATCGAAATTTTAAACCTGGTCGGTATTCCAAATGCGGAACAAAGATTTGAACAGTATCCGCACCAGTTTTCCGGAGGAATGAGGCAGCGGGTGGTTATTGCTATAGCCCTTGCCTGCAATCCGAAGGTCCTGATTGCAGATGAACCGACTACTGCCTTAGATGTAACGATACAGGCACAGATTTTGGAATTGATGAAAGATATTCAAAAGAAAATGGATACCTCAATTATCTTTATTACCCATGATTTAGGCGTAGTGGCAAATGTAGCAGACCGGGTCGCTGTTATGTATGCGGGGAAAATTGTTGAAATCGGGACAGTCGATGAAATTTTCTATAATCCGAAGCATCCGTATACATGGGGCTTGATCAGTTCAATGCCAAGCCTTGATGATGATAATGGTCAGGAACTGTACGCAATCCCGGGCACACCGCCGAATTTGCTGCACCCGCCAAAAGGAGATGCTTTTGCGGCAAGAAATGAATATGTGATGCAGATTGATCTGGAAGAGCAGCCGCCGATGTTTAAAGTTTCTGATACGCATTATGCGGCAACCTGGCTTTTGCATCCTGATGCACCAAAGGTGGAGCCGCCTCTTGCTGTCCAAAAAAGAATGCAGCAATACAGCGGAGGGGAGGAAAGGTAATGGAAACTAGGGAAAAACTTTTAGAGATTAAAAACTTAAAGCAGCATTTTAATGTCGGAAAACCTAATATGGTTAAAGCAGTGGATGATATCTCCTTTGATATTTATAAAGGAGAGACACTGGGACTGGTAGGAGAGTCCGGCTGCGGAAAATCGACGACGGGAAGAACGATCATCCGTCTTTATGATGCAACAGACGGAGAGGTTCTTTTCAACGGCGAAAACGTCCATGGCAAAAAGTCGAAAGCTCAATTAAAGGATTTTAACCGAAAAATGCAAATGATTTTCCAGGATCCATATGCCTCTTTAAATCCTAAGATGAAGGTAGCAGACATTATTGCGGAAGGCATTGATATCCACGGCCTTGCGAAAAATAAAGAAGAGCGCAATGAAAGGGTGTATTCCCTTTTGGAAACAGTCGGACTGAATCGAGAGCATGCAAACCGCTACCCGCATGAATTTTCCGGCGGTCAGCGTCAGCGGATTGGCATTGCCCGGGCACTGGCGGTAAAGCCGGAATTCATTATTGCCGATGAACCGATTTCGGCTCTGGATGTTTCTATTCAGGCTCAAGTGGTTAATTTGCTGAAAAAGCTTCAGATCGAGCATGGTTTAACCTATTTGTTTATTGCACATGATCTTTCCATGGTGAAATATATCAGTGACCGTATCGGGGTTATGTATTTTGGGAAATTGGTCGAGCTTGCGTCAAGCGATGAACTGTATAATAACCCGCTACATCCTTACACACAATCGCTTTTATCCGCGATCCCGCTTCCTGATCCTGAGTCAGAACGGAAGAGAGTCCGAAAAATGTATAACCCAGCTGTGCACCATTATGCTGAAGGAGAGGAAGTCAAGATGCGCGAAGTGAAACCAGGGCATTTTGTCCTCTGTTCAGCGAAAGAAATGGAGCTTTATCAGCAGCAAAATTAATAAGAACTTATGATTTCCTCAATAAAGGCGGCTGTTCCAATTCGGAACAAGCCGCCTTTTTTATATAATCCGAATGTTCATTGGCATGCAAAGACTTGCAGAATTAATGATTAGGGGTAAAAAAACAGGGTATGAGAAGATAGGGATGTCTGTAGTCAGTTGATGTTATATGATTTAAATGAATAAGAATTTAAATTATGACTTTTGGGGGGAGAGAATGAAGACAAAAAAGGTCCTGCTGGCGGGGGCGATCCTGTTATCAGGAGTATGTGGAAATGCAGCGGCTGAAGCGGCCGGGAATTCGGACAGTCAGAAGAGGGTATTGGCATTAGAAGAGAAGAAAATGGAATCAGTGCCGCCAAGGTTTATGTATGATTCTGGCCGTAAGTTCGAATATCCGGATTCTGTGCGGGGGATTTATGTAACAGGCCACAGCGCCGGCGGCAGCAAATTGAATGAACTCGTCCAATATGTCGATCAGACGGAATTAAATGCAATGGTGATTGATATAAAAGATGATTACGGGAATATTACCTATCAGCCGGAAGAATCAGATTCACCTTATAAAGGAATTGGTAAGGATTACATAAAGGATCCATCAAAAATGCTTGACCAGCTGGAAAAAAAGAAGATTTATCCGATTGCAAGGATTGTTGTATTTAAGGACACGGTGTTAGCTAAAGAAAAACCTGAATGGTCCTTTCAAGAAGGGGATGAGCTATGGAAAAATGGCAGGGGAGAATCTTTTGTCAATCCATTTATCAAGGACGTCTGGGACTATAATGTAGGAATCGCTATTGAAGCCGCAAAAATGGGATTCCAGGAAATCCAATTTGACTATGTGCGGTTCCCGGAAGGATTTGAAAATAAAGATGAAGAGCTGAAATACGGAATGGGTGAATACGAAGAATCAAAAATGGATAATGTTCAAAAAAGAGTCCAGGCAGTCACTGATTTTGTATCCTATGCAAAAGAAAAGCTTGAGCCTTACGGGGTAAAAGTTTCAGTTGATATTTTTGGATATACGGCAACGCTTCCGGAGGCACCGGGGATTGGCCAGAATTTCACGAAGATCTCAGAAAATGTTGATGTCATTTCATCGATGATCTATCCAAGCCATTGGACTTCATATTTTGGAATAGACAAACCGGATTTAGAACCGTACAAAATCACAGCAGAATATGCCAAATTGGAGAACAAGAAAAGGGATGAGATGGAGTCTGCCCCAATTTCCCGTCCGTGGCTCCAGGATTTTACTGCCGCATATTTAGGTACAGGCAATTACAAACGATATGGCAAAAATGAAGTCGAGGATCAAATCAAAGCGCTGAACGATAACGGAATAAAGGAATATTTACTGTGGAATGCGGCAAACCGATATACAAAAGGCGTTGACTACACTCCATGATCTGAAGGTAACTTTTAAGCTGCAGGCGGTTAATTGTTTCTGTTTTTGCGCACTGACCGGATCTTGATAAGTTTAATTACCTGGGTTGTGATGTAATCTGTTAGATAGGGAAATGTAAGGATAAGGCCGATCTTGTTACTCATGAGGCCCCCTCCTGATTAAAATGTGAGAGGAGCACATCTATGAACTGGTATGAAAAATTAAAGCAGTATTTTCCGATAGAAGAAATGAAATCGAAGGAGCATATGGAATTACTGCTCAAGGATAAAGAGGAATTTTATAAAAAAGATGAAAGCAAACATCATGTGTTAATGTATGTAGAAGATCCTGAATTTATTTTTGTTGATTATCTCTTTGTAGCAGAAACGGCAAGGGGACAAGGATTAGGGAAACAATTAATTCAAAAGCTTCAGCAAAAAGGGAAACCCATTTTGCTTGAGGTGGAGCCTGTGCTGGAAGAAGATGATGATACAAGAAACCGTCTCAGGTTTTATAAAAGGGAAGGTTTTGTCCATGCCTCCAATATTTCGTATTACCGAAATTCACTGGCAACCAAAGAAATTAACAAAATGGAAATTTTGTACTGGTCTCCCAAGCCGGTGCCTGAAGAATCCATTTTTCGATATATGAAAAAAGTGTATGAACAAATTCATACGTACCAGGATGTTCAATTGTATGGCGGTGCATACGATGCTTCAGATAAAGCAATTCGTTACAGCGAAAGCGGACAAACAGAGGATATACTAGAAGAGGTCCGATAAAATTCTTAGCCAGCCTGACTAACAATCAGTCTGCAGCTGTCGATAAAAGGTATTGAGAGAAGGTGACTCTCAATACCTTTTTCTGTTTTGGGGGATTCCTATACAGCAGAGGAAGCTTCTTGTTTTTTTCTTACCATTATCAATCGCTCATCAGCTGGACGGAGCCATTGCGGCAAAATACAAGAGCTAAAATGATCTTTTTCTGTCTAAGAGATCTGTAAAATGAGATTTACAACAGAATTGGTTGGAATATATCCAAGGGAAAAGATGTAAATAGAACCATTTTTAGAATATGGAGAAGGATTAAAAGAAAATATCCAGAATGAAAAGGGAATAGGAACGATTACATAATTGTTTACATTTCTGAACAGGGGGTATTAAAGAAAAGAATGATAAAAATCAACTTACCAATTGAGAATGCAATCAATATTTTTTCAATTAGATGAGGACACAGAGTGATGTATTATAGATCACTGAGAACTTATATAATACAGTTTTTCTCTAGTTGCGAAAGGTTTTTAAGAAGTTTAAAAAAGGTGTTCAATTCTAATGTAATAGTGTATAATATGAATTAAAGATAATTTATTTAAAATTATTTCAAATTAGAATGGTAGATGTCCCATAATAGATCACCGATTCTATAATTAGGGAGTGTGAATAAACATGGTAACATTATATACATCACCGAGCTGTACTTCTTGCAGAAAAGCAAAAGCGTGGTTAGAAGAGCATGAAATTGCTTATTCAGAAAGAAACATTTTTTCCGAACCTCTATCCATTGAAGAAATAAAAGAAATACTGAGAATGACAGAAGACGGTACAGATGAAATCATCTCTACCCGTTCAAAAACATTCCAGAAGTTAAATGTTAACTTAGAAGCGCTGCCTCTTCAAGAACTATATAAATTAGTTAAAGAAAATCCAGGCTTGCTTAGAAGGCCGATTATCTTAGATGAGAAAAGGCTTCAAGTAGGATATAACGAAGATGAAATACGTCGTTTTCTTCCAAGAAAAGTACGGACATTCCAACTTCGTGAAGCACGCCGCATGGTTAATTAATACGCTTTAAGCAAGTGAAAGCCCTGCAGAGAACGGCGCAGGGCTTTTCTTTATCTAAAATAGGCAATTTGCCATAAACTTTTTTATCATAAAAAGTATATAATAAATAATCCATTTTTGCAGAAACTGAAGCTATATAATAGTTGCATGTGCTGCAATTTTTTTATAAAATAAACGAAATATTAGGCAAACAATTGATTTTAGCTTATATAAGAGCATATTTGTTTCCCTTATACCATTTTTATCATAAAATAAGTGTAAGTGAAGGTCCTGCCGTCACAAATTGTTTTTCATGTCGTTCAAGAACAGTATTCTTGTAAGGGCAGTCACTGCCCGGGGGTTTTTATCCCTTCAAAATGGATAGAGGAAGGGAGAGGGAAGTATGGAAATTGAACGCATTAACGAAGATACAGTAAAATTTTATATATCATATATAGATATCGAAGAGCGAGGATTTGACCGAGAAGAAATCTGGTACAGCCGAGAACGCAGTGAGGAACTATTTTGGGAAATGATGGACGAGGTTCATCAAGAAGAAGAGTTTATGATTGAAGGCCCCCTGTGGATTCAGGTCCAGGCATTAGAAAAAGGGCTTGAAATTCTTGTTACCAAAGCACAATTGACAAAGGACGGTCAAAAACTCGAACTTACTCTTTCTGAAGATAAATTAAAAGAACTGACTGATTTGACCAGTATCGATAAATCTGATTCACTCTTAGATCAAGACCAGCTTCCTAAAGAGTATGGCACCATTTCTTTGGAAGAAGGCGTTATTGAGTTTGTGACAGAATTTGCAGATTTTGAAGATGTGATTTCGTTAAGTAAAAGATGGGGACTGGATCATTTAAAATCCAAGCTGTATTCTTATAATGATAAATATTATTTATATATGGAATTTCATGAGGGCGAAACAGAGGAAGAGGAAATTGATAATGTGCTGAGTCTCTTGCTTGAATATAGTCATGAGTCGCCTGTAACTGTCCATCTTTTACAGGAATACGGTAAAGTTGTGATTGAAGAGGATGTCTTTTTGACCATTGATAAATATTTTAATTAATGAATCGATTCTATTTTAGGATCGGTTTTTTTTTTTGCCCATTTATTTTCTTTGTATAGAAAAGAGGGAGGTTCATTTATTTGCTTAAAAAAGGAACGATTGAAATTAAGAGAAGGAATATCATAAAACACGGAGAAACAGTAAAAGAATCATTGAAAATGATGAAAAAGGATGTGATGGAATTTCATGCTGACAGCCAAGAGAAAGGATGGGAGTCTTTTTATGCTCCCGGAATCTCTTACAGAACAAAAAAAGACAGGATTAAAGGAAGAAAACTTTTACTGTCCCTGCTGCAATCATTCGCTCATTTTGAAAGCAGGATCAACGAAAATTCCACATTTTGCTCATAAAAGTAATTTTGACTGCAGTGCTTTTTCAGAGCCGGAATCGATCTATCATTTAAAAGGAAAACGGGTGCTGTATAATTGGTTTCGAAAGTTTGGTTATAAAACAGAGATGGAGGCGTTTCTTCCGGAAATCGGGAGACGGGCAGATCTGCTGGTTACTGCAGGAACTGCACGATATGCAATAGAATTCCAATGCTCTGTCATTCCGGAAGCAAAGTTTCAAGAGCGCACGAAAGCCTATCGTTCAATAGGCATACATCCTCTCTGGATTCTGAGTGCCAAAGATTTGAAAGAGAAGAGGCAATATGAATATTCTGTCTCGGATTTTCAGTGGCTGTTTGTGTACGGAACAATGAAACATCCTTATCTGCTATTTCACTGTCCTGAACGCAAGCTTTTCTTTTGCCTCAAAAATTTAACTCCATTTTCTCCCCGGCATGTCATCTGCGAGTGTACATCAGCCCCTTTAAGTATGCTTCATCCTTCAAAGATGGTCCCTTCTTTATCAAAAAATCTCCCTTTTCTCCATCAATGGAGGGCGAAACGGCACAGGTGGATGTTATATGGCTCCAGGTTTGCTTCCCCTTCTAATCCGTTTCACAGCGCTTTATATAACTGCAGACTTGTCCCTGCCTATTTGCCTTTAGAAATAGGCATCCCTGTTGCAGGAATGTTCTTTATCAAGACACCGGCAATTGAATGGCAGGGCTGGCTCTATATGGACTTATTCGCCCGTAAATGCATAGGGAGGACGATTACAGAAAAGGAAGCTGCTGCTTCATACCTTCGAAGGATGAAAAACGGAGATATCCGAGTGAGGGAATTTCCATTAATCATCGATCCGGATATATACGTGCCTCTGTATGAGTATTTGCATTTTCTGGAGGAGGCTGGTTATTTAAGCAGGCTGGGAAAGGGGATTTATAAAATAGAAAAAAGGTTTACGGTCCTGATGGACTTTGAAGAATATAAGAAGCTGGAAGAATTATTCTATACGAAGCATAAATGGGTGATAGAATAGTGGGAAATCTTATATAATGAGGATAGTCATTGAATTAAGAGCCATAAATAAGAGAATCAGAATTTTTTGATAGGAGGAATCAGAATGTCTAAAGATACATCTGTCAATACTCTGCCGGCCCGCAGTGAAATCCCGGCGGAGGATACTTGGAGGCTGGAAGATATTTTTGCGACTGAGGAAGACTGGGAAGCTGCTTATGCAGAAGTCAAAGAGAGTCTGAAAAAAGCAGCTGCTTTTAAAGGGACACTCGGAGAGAGTGCTGAAAAGCTATTCGCAGCACTTCAATATCAAGATGAAGTATTTGAAAAACTGGGAAAGGTCTATGCGTATTCTCATATGCGCTATGACCAGGATACGACCAACTCCTTTTACCAGGGGATGGATGACAGAGCAAAGAATTTATATGCCCAGGCATCCAGTGCATTCTCTTATCTTACACCTGAAATCCTTTCTATTGAGGAAAGCAAGATTGCCGGCTTCTTGGAGGAAAAGGAAGAATTGCAGCTGTACCGTCATTCCCTGGAGGAAATAAACCTGCAGCGCCCGCATGTATTGACAGCGGATCAAGAAGCACTGCTGGCCCAGGCGGCAGAAGTATTTGATGCATCAGGCAACACATTTGGGATGCTGAACAATGCGGATCTTACATTCCCGGTTATTAAAGATGAAGACGGCAATGAAACAGAAATCACCCATGGACGTTACATACGCTTTCTTGAAAGTGATGACCGCCGTGTGCGGGAAGAGGCCTTTAAAGGGGTATACAGTACGTATAAGGCTTTCCGAAATACATTCGCAAGCACACTGTCAGGACAGGTGAAGACACAAAACTTTAATGCGACTGTCCGTAAATATACCTCAGCGAGAGAAGCGGCACTAAGCAACAATCATATTCCGGAAACGGTTTATGATAATTTGGTGAAGACAGTTAATGAACATCTCCCTCTTTTACACCGGTATATTGAATTGCGTAAGCAGGTGCTGGGTTTGGATGAACTTCATATGTATGATTTGTTTACACCGCTTGTCAAGGATGTCAAAATGGAGATTACGTATGAAGAAGCGAAGGAACTGGTATTAAAAGGTTTGGCTCCTATGGGAGAAGACTACTTAAATGTCTTGAAAGAGGGTTTTGAAAACCGCTGGGTAGACGTGCATGAAAATAAGGGGAAACGAAGCGGCGCCTATTCTTCAGGCATGTACGGCACCAACCCGTATATCTTAATGAACTGGCAGAATAACGTGAATAACCTCTTTACATTGGTTCATGAATTTGGCCATTCTGCCCACAGCTACTATACGAGAAAATATCAGCCATATCCTTACGGAGATTATTCAATCTTTGTGGCTGAAGTAGCCTCTACCTGCAACGAGAACCTGCTGAATGATTATCTCTTGAAAACAATTGATGATGAGAAAAAGAAAATATATTTGTTAAATCATTATCTTGAGGGGATTCGTTCTACTTTGTTCCGTCAAACGATGTTTGCGGAATTCGAACATCTCATTCATGTAAAAGCTCAAAATGGAGAAGCTCTGACAGCCGATATGCTTACAGAGGAATATTATGCACTTAATAAGAAATATTTTGGCGAAAATATGGTGATTGATGAAGAAATCGGCATGGAATGGGCACGGATTCCGCATTTCTATTACAACTATTATGTGTATCAATACGCAACCGGCATAAGTGCGGCCACTGCGTTAAGCAAGCAGATTTTAGAGGAAGGGGAGCCGGCAGTTGAGCGATATATTGGATTCCTGAAATCAGG
The DNA here is from genome assembly GCF_900098925.1 of Bacillus massiliglaciei. Classification (GTDB taxonomy): domain Bacteria; phylum Bacillota; class Bacilli; order Bacillales; family DSM-1321; genus Peribacillus; species Peribacillus massiliglaciei. The sequence continues at coordinate 276,835 of NZ_LT622360.1, forward strand.
AAGCTCTGATTATCCAATTGAAGTGCTTAAAAAAGCAGGCGTAGATATGACCCATCCAGATCCAATTCGGGAAGCGTTGGAAGTATTTGAAGAAAAGCTTGGAGAATTGGAAGGCTTGCTGTTAAAATAAGATGAAAATCCGCTGTCCTGTTTAAGATTGCTGAAAGCGGAGAAGCGCAGGTTAAAATGAATAGTGAGGCAGACAGTAAAGCAGGCGGAGACTTTCCCGCCTGCTTTTTTATGGGTCTCAAAAGTCCTTTATATTTTTGGAAATTTCACGAGAAGTCCGCTGTTTTATCTGCAGCTTTTGATAGAGTTATATGCCTTTAAATCGTTTTCGGCCGTATAAGCTATAGACAATAATAAATAAGGTGATGAACAAGATAATGGAACTAAAGGTCAGAGACAGTAATTTTAAGAAGCCCAGGAGCTGCAGGAAGAGAGCGACACACAGAAAAATAAGAAGAAGGATAGATTTCATTTTCTTGGCCTCCCAAATCCAGTGTTTGTACAAATATATGGGGCAAATCGAGAAATTATGACCATTTTGTGAAATAGTGCACAAAACTATTGAATAATCATCCTATATTTAATAAGATTATAAATGTGAAATGAGTCACAAGTGAAACCCCCTTTTATTCAGATGTGAAAAATTTCTCTCAACCCCAAACCCCAAATTCGTATAAATAAAAACCCCTTGCCAGAAGGCAGGGGTTTTTCATTTTCCAGCAGAAAAGGAGCCTAAAAGGGAAAAAACTCGCAAAAGTGACAGAAATGTGACTAAAGAAAAAGTAAAAGTGACAATTATGTGAAATCATGAACAAGGATATTGAAAGGGGGGTGCTTCATTTGATATATTCTATGTGTGAAGGAAATCACATAAATCAAACTTATACCCCTTTGTTTGTTTCGTGAAAATTTCTCCATTCCCTTATCCCTTAAAATCCCTGCAGTTCAAAGCTGCAGGGATTTTTTATGGTCATTTTTTTCTGAAACAGACCAACAGGGTTTCTCCAAGAATATTCGTTTGTGAAATAACCGTAAAATAAAAAAACAGCCGATTATTTCGGCTGATCTCCAATATACTTCCAAAATGATCCGTATTTAGCTGGGATCTTTTGAGCAATTTGTTTTAAGACCAATTTTTTCATTTCAAGCTCAACAGCATTTTTGGAAAGATTATAAACTAATTCAATTTCCTTCGTAGCTACAAGCCTGAATGCTTTCAAAAATTGTTCCAAAGAAGGCGGGGGTGTCGGTTCCGGCAGTTCATCCAGCATGTCTTCCAAGATATGGACATACACTTCATACGGATAAACACCAGACAGCTTAATCCCTTCTTCCTCAATATTTTGATTGAAGAAGACCAGTGATGGACTTTCTGTGACCTCCATTTCTGAGGTGATTTTCATATCGCATTGAAAACCTTTGGCCGCACTGGTTGACTCCATGTCATTCAAGAATTCCGCCACATCAAGACCGGTGTTTTCTGCACATTCCGTGAGAACTTCAAGAGAAGAGATATCTTTCTTTTTAATAAATACATATTCCTGAAGTATTCTTAAAAAACGGATAGCCAGCTTCCGTCCCTGCAGTTCAGCTGCTTTAACAGCTATGGATGCAATATGTGGGGAGGTGATAGGATTTTCAAGCCACAGACTCCCGTCACAAGACATGCCCGAACGGCTGGCAGTCTTTTCCCAGCCTTGTGCAATATTTTCATAATTTTTTATTTTTGATAGATTCAAGGAAGTCAACTTCCCGCTTAATACATGGCGCAGGGAAAATAATTGTCCATATTCCATTTGTAATTTTTTAATGATTGGTTCCAAGCCCCAGCATTCTGGACAAAGAGGATCAATAAAAACATAAATCTCCAGAGGTTTCTTGCCAATATCATAACACTGCTGTGTCTTGATCCAATCGGATACATCAAAAACTGGTTTTTGTGCGCTCAACTGTCTTCTCCTTTCCCGGTTTCAGAAGCTGTGTTGACCATATGATGTGCTGTCATATATAACCGGCGGTAGAAATATTCACGTAGCTCGCCCTGAAGGCCGACTTCATCCATGGCTTCCTCCATACAGGCGAGCCATGCACTGGCACGCTGTTCAGTAATTTCAAATGGTATATGTCTTGCCCGCAGCATTGGGTGGCCATGCTCCTCTGTATAAAGAGGGGGACCGCCCAGGAATTGGGTCATGAACTGTTTTTGTTTACGAGCCGTTTCAGATAAATCGTCAGGAAAAATCTTCTGCAGATCAGAATGATTTTTTACTTTGGAGTAAAAAGTATCAATTAGCTTGTGTAATTGCCCTTCTCCAATCAATTCATATGGTGTAGGGTTCCCTTGCTCCATGCTGATTACTCCTTTTAAGATAAGATGTTTACTTTATTAATATTATTTTAACAATGACACTTGCAGATAACAAATTTCTAGCTCTGTCCGAGGCGACTATAGTGATTGATCAGGAGGACATAAAAAGATCCCTTTCAATAATGGAAAGGGATCTGCAGCGGGTTAAGCTAAGAAATGATTCATAATTTTCTCTACATAATTTTGTGTTTCTTTAAAGGGCGGCACACCATTGTATTTATCAACGTTTCCTGGACCTGCATTATAGGCTGCGAGAGCCGTTTTAATATCGCCGTCATATTTCTTGAGCATTTGGCTCAAGTATTTTACTCCGCCCATTACATTGTCTTCAGGATCAAAAACATTCTCAACACCAAGGCTTTTGGCTGTTGCCGGCATTAGCTGCATAAGTCCGGAAGCGCCTGCATAGCTTTTCGCTTCTGGGTTGAAATTCGATTCCTGTCTAATAACAGACTTGATCAATTTTTCAGGTACATTATACTGACTGGAAGCCTTGCTGATAATTGAATCGATGTCAGTTGCCTTGGCTGTTGCCGGGCTTGCAGATTCAATGGCCTGGGCCACGACCGGTGTTGTATAATTTGTAAAACCTGCCTGCTGATCGAGCAGAGCGGCTATTGAGCCGGAAACAGACCCGAGTGTTTGCAGGGAGGAATTGGCTGTATCTTGCTGGATAACTTCAGAAAGCAGTTCGGTAAACCCTGAACCGGAAGTGATGGAAGAATTGCTGCTGGCATTAAGCGATTCCATACTTTGAAGCTGTATCAGGGTTTTAAAATCTTGGATTCTCATCCGCTTCACCTCCGCCAAATTTGGCACGATAAAATCTTCTAACTTTATTTTCGGTCGGCCTAAGCGGAATGTTAAGTGTTTTTAATAATTGGAAAAATATACCTTCTCCTGTTTGTCGGTCACTTACTTCATATTCAAGCTCAAAATCTTCTTTCCCCTCATACATACTGCGGTCAAAAACAAGCAAGCCTCCCTTAAAAGGAATTTCTGCCCGTTCGGTTTTTAATGATCCGAAGCAAATGATCTCCTCTGGATTTATTCCTTGCTGCAGAAGGAGGCTTTCGATCTGGCCTTTTGGAAATTGTTCATGTTGTAAAAATAAGTCTGCTTCTTGCCGGTTTATCTGCTGGTTGCTTTCCAAAAGCCCTTCATCAGCCGGCTGTTTGAGTGTCAATTCAAATGTTCCGTCTTTTTCCCTGATTCGCAATGCAGACTGCTGCTCTTTTAGGTGAAAAGAGGGTGTATCAAAGTAATAATTGGTTTGGACTGCGAAATCGGATGGGGCTATATTAAAATCGTCAGTGATTTGTATGAATTCTTCCTTGGTTATTAAATTTTTACATTCAATTTCTATGTGCTGATCCATTACAGCCGTCCTTTCCTGTTTGCTAGCTTAATCATATAAAAATCATGTGTGTTGTCAATAGCGGTATTTTTGATAAAATCTATTGGATTCTTAGGAATCAATTGCGCAATATGATAAAATAAAGGGAAGGAAACATATGGCTGTAACAAGAGAAGGTCCTTATTTTTTTGAATCGTACATACAAGAATACGGCCTCTTACTCTAACTGCACACAGGGGAATAATGGGGAGACATTGGCCGGATGTTATTTAGAGGCTCTAATTACCTTTCGTTGTGAAAAGCAATGAATATATAGATAGAAATAGGTGGTGCAGCAATGGAGCATTGGGAGGATTTTTTAGCGCCTTATAAACAGGCGGTTGAAGAACTGAAGGTGAAATTAAAAGGACTCAGAAATCAATTTGAACGGGATAATACCCACTCGCCCATTGAATTTGTCACCGGACGGGTTAAACCGATTGTCAGTATTTTGGATAAAGCAGCGCACAAAAATATTTCATTGGACAGACTCGGAAACGAAATGCAGGATATAGCCGGGCTGCGGATGATGTGTCAATTTGTGGATGACATTAAGCAAGTGGTCCTCCTTTTAAGAAACCGGAATGATTTTGAAATTGTGGAAGAACGTGATTATATTTCCCATAAGAAGGACAGCGGTTATCGTTCTTATCATGTGGTGATTCGGTATCCGGTTCAGACCATTCATGGAGAAAAAAAGATTCTTGCTGAAATCCAAATCAGAACATTGGCGATGAACTTTTGGGCGACAATCGAGCATTCACTGAATTATAAGTATAAAGGGGATTTTCCAAAGGATATCCAGATGAAGCTGCAGCGTGCAGCAGAAGCCGCTTTTTTACTCGATGAAGAAATGTCTCTCATTCGGACGGAAATTCAGGAGGCACAGAGACTTTTTTCAAGAAAGAAAGAATCACAGGATCGTTAAACGGAAGAAAAAAATGGAGTAGGTGGGATCGTATGAAATTTGCCATAACATCTAAGGGAGATACAAAATCAAATACCCTCATGCACAGAATGAGGACCTATTTACAGGATTTTAATTTGGAATATGATGAAGATCAGCCGGACATCGTCATATCTGTAGGCGGGGATGGCACTCTTTTGTATGCTTTCCACCGCTATAAAAATCGCTTGGATAAAACGGCTTTTGTCGGTGTTCATACGGGACATCTTGGCTTTTATGCAGATTGGACACCCGATGAAATCGAAAAGCTTGTCATTGCATTGGCTAAGACTCCTTTCCAGGTTGTCGAGTATCCTCTGCTTGAAACCATTGTCCGCTATCAGCATGGCGGCCGGGAAGCGAGATTTCTGGCGCTGAATGAATCAACGGTCAAAAGTGTAGAAGGTACGTTGGTCATCGATGTCGAGATCAGAGGACAGCATTTTGAAACTTTTCGGGGCGACGGACTGTGTGTAGCCACACCATCCGGAAGCACTGCTTATAATAAAGCACTTGGAGGGGCAATCATCCATCCTTCGATTGACGCTATCCAGCTGACTGAATTGGCATCCATCAATAATCGGGTCTTTCGGACAGTAGGATCGCCTTTATTGCTGCCGGCGCATCATACCTGTATGCTCCGTCCGGTCAATGATGTGAACTTTCAAATCACTGTCGATCATTTAACACTGCTGCAGGAAAATGTGAAATCGATCCAGTTCCGCGTGGCAGATGAAAAGATACGTTTTGCGAGGTTCAGGCCATTTCCTTTTTGGAAAAGGGTGCATGATTCGTTTATTGCAAATTAAGGAGCAGGATGGCTATGAGCGATCAACAGTTGAAAAAGCGTTTCAAATTGAATTGGACGGTGGAAGAGAAAGAGAATGAAATGCTCCTGAGGGACTTTTTATCTGCTAACTCCATTTCAAGGCGGGCTTTGACAGATATAAAGTTTAAAGGCGGGCTGATTACACTGAATGGTTCAGTTGTAAATGTGAGGGAGCGTCTTCGGACGGGAGATAGGATCGAATTGATTTTCCCAAGGGAAATACCAAGTGAGGGACTCCTTGCAGAAGATCTTCCGATCGAAATTCTATTCGAAGATTCGAATCTGCTTGTGATTCATAAACCTGCAGGCATGACCACGATTCCGTCCAGAGAACATCCGTCCGGAAGCCTTGCCAATGCTTTGGCGGGTTATTATAAACAGTCGGGTTTAGAAGCTACGATTCATATTGTGACAAGGCTTGACAGGGATACATCAGGACTGATCCTCGTCGCCAAGCACCGCCATATCCATCATTTGCTAAGTCAGCAGCAAAAGACAGGCCTGGTCAAAAGAAGGTATCAGGCGATTGCTGAAGGAATCATGATGACGGATCAGGGAAAGATTGAAGAACCAATAGGCCGGAAGCCGACAAGTATTATTGAGCGGGAAGTCCGGAATGACGGCCAATATGCTTGTACATATTATTCAGTTGCCGCTCGGACAATGAAGCATACACATTTGGAAATACGGCTGAAAACAGGCAGGACCCACCAAATCAGGGTTCATATGTCGCATGCAGGGCATCCTTTGGCAGGAGATGATTTATATGGGGGGCATACAGACTGTATCAAACGTCAGGCCCTCCATTGCTGCTGTCTTGATTTTATACATCCCGTCACACATCAGAAAATGCAGTTTACACAGGAAATTCCGGAGGATATGCGGAAGCTGCTTGTTACGGATAGGCAGGTATGAGCCAGCTTTTTTAGGTGAAAGGCTGTCTGTTACAACAATAAAAAATAAATGTTGTAAATAAAAACTCGCTGAAAAGCGAGTTTTTACCATGTTTTGTTCAGTCATCAAAGGAAGTCCTGAATTTATCTTTAATGAACGGCATCGAAGAAGGAATAGAGACCAGCTCTATTTCGGGATAACGGAGTGCGGTCAATTTTCCGCCGAATACACATCCAGTATCAATATTATATGTTTGGTTTACCTGGCGGGCTTCTAAAACTGGAGTATGCCCGTACACAATCCAGGCAGAGCCATGGTAGTGTTTGGCCCAATCGTGGCGGACGGGGGAACCGTCGGCATGCTTGGCCCCTGTAATATCCCCGTAGAGTACAAAGGTTTTTACCTTTTTTCCATACTGGCCGATGTATTCCTGCTTAATGCCGGCATGGGCAATAAGCAGCCTGCCGCCGTCAGTCATATGATAGAGCGGAGATGTTTCGTACAGTTCCATGAATTTATGTTTTATACTCTTTTTTTCTCTCGGTGTCAGCTGGCCGTATTCAGCTGCGGTCGTTTCCAATCCATGCATCAGCTGGACATTGTTTCCCTGAAAAAAACGATACAGTTTATTACAATGATTGCCGGGTGAATAGAGACCCTTTTTCTCTTTCACTACGAGTTCATAGACGGCTTCAATCACTTTCAAGGATTGAGGACCGCGGTCTGTCAGATCCCCGACAAAACCGAGAGTTCTTCCATCAGGATGGACAGGGATCCCTGAATCCCATCTATAATCAAGTTCTTCAGTAAGCTTGCGGAACTCATCGTAACACCCGTGAATATCTCCAATGATATCAATATTCATTTGCCACACCCTTTGTTTGTTATATGAAGGTTTCATGGTATTAGTATAGTATGTTTTCGAAAAAATATAAAAAGCAAAGAAGGCATGTTGTGCACAAAAGAAAGAAGGTAGGGCATTATGGCTGATTACCCAAATAAGGAAGAACAGGCTGAATTAGATTACGATATTTTGACAGAAGCCCTTGCATCAGAGAATATCGATCAATTCCGCTTAGTATTCATGGACCTGCATTCCTATGATCAAGGGCAATATTATGCAGGTCTCACAAAAGAACAAAGAAAAGTTTTTTATCGGTTCCTTTCACCTGAGGAAATGGCGTTAGTTTTTGAAAGCCTTGATATTGATGAGGAGCGATATGAGCATTTGCTCGCTGAAATGGATCCTGCCTATGTGGCGGATATGCTTTCCCATATGTATGCAGATGATGCAGCAGATGTCCTGTATGAACTGGATGAAGAGCAGGCGGTTAGCTACCTCACCATTATGGAAGATGAATCTGCTCAGGAAATCCAGAAATTGATGGATTATGAAGAATATACAGCCGGAAGCATCATGACCACCGAATTTATTGCGATTGAAGCGGCTGAAACGGCCAAGTCGGCCCTGCAAATCTTGAAACGCGAGGCTCCGGATGCCGAAATGATCTATTATCTTTTTGTTACAGACGAAGATAAAAAGCTGTTAGGTGTTGTTTCACTTAGGACCCTGATCGTTGCAGCAGATGATGCCTTGATTATGGATCTGATGGATGAAAGGGTCGTTTCGGTTACTGTCAATGAAGATCAGGAAGAGGTAGCTCACAAAATCCAAGATTATAATTTCCTGGCAATGCCTGTCGTTGATTTTCAAAATCACCTCCTCGGCATTATAACAGTCGATGATATCCTGGATGTTATCGAGGAAGAAGCCGCTGATGACTATTCGAAGCTTGCCGGTGTTTCCGATTTGGACCGGGCAGACACGAGTCCTTTCCAAGCCGCCAAAAAAAGGCTTCCATGGCTGATCATTCTTTTGTTTCTTGGCATTTTGACAGCGAGTCTTATTGGAAGGTTTGAAGATACATTAAGCCAGAAAGCCATTCTTGCCGTCTTTATTCCGTTAATCGGAGGAATGGCAGGAAATACGGGAACACAGGCACTGGCTGTGGCGGTCAGAGGGATCGCTACAGGAGATTTAAGAAAAGAAAGCAAATGGAAATTGATTTTGCGGGAAGCGGGGACTGGACTGATTACGGGAGCCTCCTGCGGCCTGGCTGTCATTCTTATTGTGTATATTTGGAAAGGTGATTTAATGCTGGGATTGCTCGTCGGCATTTCTATTTTCATTACCCTGATATTTGCTACACTTGCCGGCTCATTCGTTCCGATTTTAATGGATAAAATGAAAATAGATCCGGCTGTGGCCTCCGGTCCATTTATTACAACTATTAACGATATTATCAGCATTCTGATCTATTTTGGACTGGCTACAATGTTTATGAATTATTTACTATAAGAATGAAATCAAAAGGGCTTGCCGTCGTGGCGGAGAGTCCTTTTGTTTTTAGAGAAGGCAGGGGATGCCATTTCAGAAAACAGAATTTGATTCAGTTCCTGTATCATTTTTGTTATACTAGGTTTAGTATCAGGTACTAATAACTTGTTATAAAATTAGGAGGAATTTATTTTATATGACGCTTTCATTAAAAGGCAAGACATATGTCGTTATGGGAATTGCAAATAAAAGGAGTATTGCTTGGGGCGTAGCTCGGTCTTTACATGAAGCGGGCGCGAGTCTAATCTTTACATACGGAAAAGAGAGAACAGGAAAGAGTGTCCGTGAGTTAGCCGCTGCACTGGAAGGGGCTGAGCCGCTGATTATTCAATGTGATGTGACTAAAGATGAGGATATTGAACGTTGCTTCCAGGAAATTAAAGAGCAGGCTGGCACCATTGACGGTATAGCGCACAGTATTGCTTTTGCTAACAAAGAAGAATTGGACGGAGAGTTTGTGAATACCAGCAGAGAGGGCTTCTTGTTGGCACATAATATCAGTTCTTTTTCTTTGACTGCTGTTTCAAAAGCAGCTAAAGAATTAATGCCTAATGGGGGAAGCATTGTGACCATGACCTATTTGGGCGGAGAAAGGGTTATGCAGAACTATAACATCATGGGTGTGGCAAAAGCTTCATTGGAAGCCAGTGTCAAATACTTGGCCAATGATCTCGGCAAACACAATATCCGGGTAAATGCAGTTTCTGCAGGTCCAATCCGAACATTGTCTGCGAAAGGCGTGCGCGGCTTTAACTCTATTTTGAAGAAAATTGAAGAAGAGGCACCGCTGCGCAGGACAACAACACCTGAAGAAGTAGGGGATACAACTGTTTTTCTTCTAAGTGATATGTCCAGAGGAGTTACTGGAGAAAACATTCACGTGGATTCCGGATACCATATCATGGGATGAGTGTGAATGTATAAAATAGGCTGACGTGGATCGTTTCATTTGAAATATGAGGCGATGCAAAGTCAGCCTATTTTTTTCTGCTCTTTTGTCAGCATTCCGAAATAATCATATTCATTTCTTCGTTACATATATTTGATACATAGATGAGAAAGCATGGGGAAAAGGGCTGTCAGTCAGTTGACAACTGTCTGCTTGAAGTAACGATCATCGAGGAGGGGCGTGCAATGGACGGTAAAAAGGATGATTCATTTACCGGGGGAACGCAAATAGCTGCAGATTGTCAAAAAAAGGAAAAGGAAAGAAAATTTTCAAAAGATACCTTGCTTGAGCTGATGGAGAGACTTCCTCCTTTTGCGAGGAAGCCGTTATGCCGGTTTGAGTTAGAAAATAGAAGGGTCATCGGCAGGCTTGAATCGAGAAAGGGGCCTTACGTTTTCATTCGCCATCAATTTGGGAAAAAGGCAGTTCCATATGAGTGGAGCAAGATTCAAGATATTCAAATTATAAAAAATTGAGGGAGGCGGCACCTTGTCTGATGAGAAGAAAAATCAAGAATCCAAACCCCTTTTATACATCGTTCAGCCTGACAAAGTAAAAGAAGAACCAAGTGTACGCACGGATATGCAATCCGTTTACAGGACGCCAAAAAAGAAAAAAAAGTTGCAGAAGGAAGTTCCTGAAAAGGAGTCTTCTAATAAAGAAGAGAAGAAAGAAGGAGACAATGAGCAGCTGGAAACGATAAAAAAGGAATTTGGCGTTTATGAAGTCATGAAGGAAATCGAAACAGAGAAGCAAAAAGTCAGGGCTATTACCAACCCATATACACAGAATCAGCCGGCTGAGGAGACTTTTGAAAATAAGGAAGCGTTTGAAGAAACCGAAGTGAAGCCAGTAAAAAAGAAGGCACTCTCAAGGCCTGTGAACAAAGAAACAGCTGAACAAATCGTCACCAGGCTGGCAGCGGAAGGTGATGAAACGGAATGTGAAGCAGTGGTTTACGGTGAAAAGATAAAATTTCAAATTTTGGGAAAAAGAGGAGAGTCAGTCAAGATTAAGGGCGGTAACAGGATTCGTTATGTCAATATTTCCGATATTGAAAACCTGAAAATTAATCCGGAAAACGGAGAATAAGCAAATGCTGATTTCTGAAACTGGATGGGTTGCTTTCCTTATGCTGGGTCTGGCCTCATTTCGTCTTACCCGATTAATTGTATTCGATAAAATAACCGAGCGATTCAGGCGCCCCTTTTTTGACGAGATTGAGGAAACGGATTCTTCAGGTGAAAAAGAAATTTTCCTTGTTCCGAAAAGAAGCGGCATAAAGGGCTGGATTGGGGAATTATTATCCTGTTATTGGTGTACAGGGGTTTGGGTAAGTCTATTTCTTCTACTTCTGTACGTGAACGGATGGTTTCTGGGGGAATGCCTAATCCTTTTATTTTCAATTGCTGCGGTGGGCTCCTTATTAGAAACGTTAAATACGAAGTGGCTGGGCGATTGAAAGATACAACTTGTCTTTTTTTTTCATATCTTATAAATAGAAAAGGAGGGCATATGATGATGAACTATAAGCAAAATCAGTGGAATACGAAGAAAGCGGTTAAAAAACCTATCCCTCAGACCAAAGTAAAGAAAAACTGCGGATGTAACAGTCCGAAAAAGAGTTATGGATATTATTAAAGTTGGACTGATATCAGGCAGGAAACAAAAAAGCTTGAAGAGGAACTCTGTAGCTCAAACATTTTTAAGTCAGGAACCTCCCATCGACTGGGAGGTTTTTTTGTATGCTGAAATACGATGAATTGCCAATTAATCCCACTTATAATATGTTCGGTCCTTTAGAAAAATAAAAGAGACAAAAGCTGAAAGTGAGGCATGCGGATGGCTCGGAAATTAATCGTTATGATGATAGTATCTTTAATTGTTGCAGGCTGTGCAAGCAAGGATGACGGCAAGTCAGAGAATATGGCATTTATAAAGAAGGTTGATCCAAAGCCAATGGATATCATCTATGGGATGGATGGAGATGATTACAGAGAAAATCCCCATGAAGGCTTAATCACAGACATCAAACGTACAGTTAATCAAGATAAAAACCTGTATGATGCAATCGTCGTGAAAAAGGACAAAGAAGTGCTCGTTGCCTATAAGGTGAAGCATATGGAGCGCTTTAGAATGAAGCAGATTGAAAAGAATTTAACAAAAAAGCTGGAAAAGAATTATCCGGACCTGAATTTTAAGGTCTCTAGTGATTACAAAATATTTCTTGAGGCGATGAGGCTGAATCGAATGCTGAAAGAAAAAGATGTGTCTGATAAGAAAGCCAGGAAAAAATTTGATGAAATTATTGAACTGAAAGATGCGATGACGTAAAGGAGGCAGAAGGGAATGGACAATCAGGATCAAAAGCAAGCTAAACAGGAAGAATATAAGAAGTTTCAAGGAAAGCATGAAACGAAGCGTCCGGTTTTATGGAATTGTGTAAAAGCATTTTTAGTTGGCGGTCATTTCTGTTTAGTCGGACAGGCTATCTCTTATTTTTATATTTATTTTTTCAATTTTACCGAGCAGACAGTCGGAAATCCGACAAGTGCCACAATGATCTTTCTGGCCCTGCTGCTGACTGGCTTCGGTGTGTATGATCATATTGGCCAGTTTGCCGGAGCGGGCAGTGCGGTGCCTGTAACGGGGTTCGGAAATGCGGTCATTTCTGCAGCTATTGAGCATCGTACAGAAGGCTTTGTACTGGGAGTCGGGAGTAACATGTTTAAGCTGGCGGGTTCTGTCATTCTTTTTGGAGTCTTTTCCGCCTTTGTCGTTTCCTTAATCAAAACCATTTATCTTATGCTGACAGGAGGCTGAAACATGTTAAAGGGAAAACAGTCCTGGACGTTCAAAAATAAGCCTATCATAATCGGCACTGGTGTTTCAGGGGGACCGTTTGAAGCAAACGGAAAGCTTTCAGAAGACTTTGACGTTCTGTATGATGATCTGTGGATAAAGCAGGAAAGTTATGAAAAGGCACATCGGAAATTACTGGAGGATGCTGTACAGCATGCTTTGAAAAAAAGCAAATTAAAAGAAGAGAATATCCAATTCTTCATGGCGGGAGATTTGATCAACCAGATAACCCCATCCAGTTTTGCAGCCAGGACGAACGGAATTCCTTATATGGGCTTGTTTGGTGCCTGTTCAACCTCCATGGAAGGACTGGCTCTGGCTGCTTTTATTGTGAATAATGGGGGTGCCCACCATATATTGACTGGTGCATCGAGCCATAATGCAGCAGTGGAGAAACAGTTCCGCTATCCAACTGAATACGGCGGGCAAAAGCCGCCGACTGCTCAATGGACAATCACAGGCGCTGGAGTGGGCATTGTGGCGCAAGCTGATTCCAGAACGGGAAGTTATCCCGAGGTTACGGCAGCTACAATTGGAAAAGTGATCGATATGGGGCTGAAGGACCCTTTTAATATGGGGGGAGCAATGGCTCCGGCTGCGGTTGATACGATTATGGCCCACTTTGAAGATACCGGCCAATCTGCTGATGATTATGATCTGATCATAACGGGAGACCTCGGCCGAATCGGCCGTGAAACTGCATTGGATTTATTGAAGGAAAAAGGAAACCGGATCAATCAGGAAAAATTTCAGGATTGCGGTCTTATGCTTTTTAAGGAGGATCAGCCTGTTCTGGCGGGAGGAAGCGGTGCGGGATGTTCAGCTGTCGTGCTGTATGGACATCTGTTGAATCAGATGAGGCAGGGAGTCTATAAAAAAATTCTGCTGGTGGCAACCGGTGCTTTGCTTTCGCCGTTATCTATACAGCAAAAGGACAGTATCCCATGTATTGCCCATGCTGTTTCTATTGAATACAGAGGGACGGAACTCACATAAGAAAGGAGTAGAGAGTATGCTCGCAATGTTCTTTTGGTCCTTTGTCATCGGGGGATTGATCTGTGTCATCGGTCAGCTCTGTTTTGACATTGCAAAATTGACACCCGCACACACATTAAGTTTGTTCGTAGTCCTTGGCGCTGTCATATCTGGTTTTGGCTGGTATGAGCCCTTTATTAGTTTTGCCGGGGCAGGAGCCACCATTCCGATTTCCTCATTCGGCAATTCATTGGTCGAAGGAGCCATGTACGAATCGGAAAAACACGGTCTGATCGGTGTGCTGACAGGGATGTTTGAAGTAACCAGCTCTGGAATTTCAGCCGCGATTGTGTTCAGCTTTATCGGCGCTCTGATCTTTAAGCCGAAAGGCTGAGAACTTTGTTCTTGGGCCGTGCACCTTTTGGGATGTATTTCATAGGATGGATACAGAACAGGAGGGGTAACGGATGGATAATAATTTTTTTAAAAATGTAGAAAGCAAAACAGGCGTGAATATGAAAGATGTGTTTGACTTAGCAGCCTCTTTGCAGGGAGCGAATTTTAAAGACGAGGCTACAGTCCGCAATATCATTAAAAGGGTTTCCCAAATTGCCAATAAGCCCGTCAATAAGGAAACAGAAGAGCAAATCGTAAAGTCCATTATAAAGGACGGACAGAAAATTGATTTTGGAACATTGACACAGATGATTAATCAAAAAAGGTAATGTAAGAAAAGGACTGTCCAAAAGTAAGGACAGTCCGTTTTCTTACATTTTCAGAAATCTGGAAGGATACGCTGTTTTTCCTCGGCGTGTCTGAAGGATGGACAAGTATAGTTCATGCTTTGCCCGTGTCGCTGCCACATAAAAGAGCCTGCGTTCCTCTTCCAGAGGATCCAGATTGCCTTTTCTGTACGATTCAAGGGCAAAGTCATGAGGAAGGCTTCCGTCTACAGCTGCTAATACATACACACAGTTGAATTCCAAACCTTTGGCTCTATGCACCGTTGTCAGCTGGATGGCATTGGTATAGCGCTTTGAAAGCTGCTTCATTTCCTGCACCATAGCAACCATGTGATCTGCATGCTCCATGAATTTCTTTACAGTGGAAAAACGTTTGGCCGCCACCCGCAAATCGCGGATATCATCGGAGCCTTTCTCCGTGGAAGCTTCATTCCCTCTTTTTTTTATAAACTCCTGATATCCCAGATCTTTTTCAATGACTTCAAGTGCTGCCAGCGGAGACAGTGTCTTCAGTTGCCGGATTAAACCTGGCAGTGTTTTTAATTTCTTTTCCTGGAAGGCATGTCCGGTTTTGACATATTGAAAGGCATCAATAAAATCGCAGTCCTGAAGGATGGTCTGTGCTTTTAAATCCTGAAGGACGTTTTGTCTTAGGAACAAGGAGGAAAGTATATCGCTGGCTGCCTTAGCATCATGAGGCTGAAGGCTTAATCGCAAGAAAGCGAGCATGCCGCGCACGACCCTGCGCTGGTAGAAGGATTCCGCATCATTTTCTATGATAAAAGGAAGGTTGGAGGAAGCAAGCCTCTCAAAAACAGCCCTTGACATAGAATGAGTTCTGTATAAAATGGCAAAAGCGCCGGGATTGGCACCCTTGGCTATCTTTTCCTGGATGTCTGATACAATCATTGTCGCTTCCAGTTCTTCGTCAAATGGATAGAAAAGAACGGGGGACGGACCTTTGTCATGCTGAGCCTTCATTATTTTATCCATCCGTTTTGTATTCCGTTTGATGATTCGGTTGGCAGCAGATACGATTTCATGGGAAGAACGGTAATTCTCGGTTAGTTTAATCATCTTAGCCCCCGGAAAGTCCAAGCTGAAGTTGAGTATATAGTGAGGATCGCTCCCTCGAAAGGAGTAGATAGATTGATCATCATCTCCCACAGCGCATATATTTTTATTCTTTTTAGACAGGAGTTTAATTAATTCATATTGAACTTTATTAATATCCTGGAACTCATCTACCAAGAAATATTGGAAGCGCTGCTGGTACTTCTGAAGAAGATCCGGACGGGATTGAAAGAGTACATAACATCCGACGAGCATATCATCGAAATCATATTTTCCCGACTGTAATTTATATTCTTCATAATATTTATATAGATGCTGACAGGATTTTTCAAAATCATCAGCCGGTTTAATATCATCAGGGAATTTTAATGAGTTCTTCCATAATCCGATTTGGCCGAGTGCCTGATCGTAAGCGAACTGCTTTTCATCCAGTCCAAGTTCCCGGCCGGCCTGCTTAAGGACCCGTTCCTTTTCCCATTCCCACTTTATCAGCAATTCGCGTCTCCATTTTTCAGGTTCATGAAAGATAAGGAGCTTATAAAAAATGCTGTGGAAGGTGCCGCTCACAATGCGGGAGACAAGGGATGCGTTTATGGATGGATAATTCAGCAGCCTTTGCTTCATTTCTTTTGCTGCTTTGGAGGTGAAAGTGACAAGCATGATACTTCCCGGATCTATCTGTTTCACGGACAGCATATAGGCTGTCCGGACAGTCAGGACCCTGGTTTTGCCGCTTCCTGCTCCGGAAAGGACAAGCAAAGGTCCGTCTGTGCAGGTGACCGCTTTTTTTTGTTCCGGGTCAAGACGGATGCCCTGTTCCTCAAGTTCAATAAAATAAGGTTCTTTGGAAATCCCAGATTCTTTTTTCTCTAAACGGAAGGCAGGGGCGCCGGCAATCGTCCGCGCTTTTAAAAAGGGTACGGCCTCTTGTTTATCACTTGAAATGGCTCTTATTTGCGGAAGTCTGTAGCCGCCATGCTCCAAAAATTGAGTATCCTCTTGATCTAATGCAGCTTTTAATGTCGGGCCTTCGCAGTGAGATGAGGCCGCTGAATGATAAAAATGCGGCTGTTCATGGATGCCGACATATAATTTTACCTGCTCTTGACAGCTTGGACATGTAAGCAATCCCTGTTTTCCCTGTTCATAAAGTGCTTGCAGTTCACCGGCAGAAACATTGGGAAGCTCGATCAATTTTTCACCTGCTATAGCTTGTTTCATCTTGTAAACCTCTAATCTTTAAAAATATCGGCATCTCCCATCATATCAAAACAAATCATGAACAAAAAGACTAAAGAAGGTTTTAATCGGAAGGAATGAGGGTAAAGGTATATAAAAAGAGCCGAAAAGAGGCGGTTTCAATGGGATATATCGCACCAGTAACCAATTTTTCATACATACATTATGCAAACAGAACAGAAGAGGCAGGCTTGAAAAAAAGACAAGTGGATGAAACGGCGCCCATTTTCCAGGCCTATCTGCTAAAAAAGGAAGAAGAGTTATTTGGGAAGGCACATGCATGGGCAGATCAATTGCGGAAGAAAGAAAAGAAACGGGCTGCTTATTCATGGACTAAAAAGAATAAGGTTTATGTGTCGGAAGAAACTGTCGCTGCAGTAACGGGCAAAGGCTTAAACTTCAACGATGCAATTTAATGGATTCAAAATAAAAAGGACACGGCTGTGTCCTTTTTTGAAATGCTCTTATAAAATGTCTAGTTCTACAATCAATGCAAGCAATAACTGAAGCAGAAGCTGGATGTTCAATGCGATTTGAGCATCAGTAGTTGTGATATCGATGTCACGGCTGTTTTCTACGATTGTTTTTTGACGAGTGATTTGTTTGATTTTAGAAGATTGGATCAACTCTTGTGTGATTCTTTCTGCATTGTCGCTGTCCGCAATAGAAATGCTGATGATGACAGCGATGGCGGCCTGCAGTGCAGCTTGCAGGGATAATGCAGCTTTTACGTCTGTGGATGTAACATTGACATTGCAGGAATCCTTGATATAAACAAGTTCTTCAGAAATTTGTACTTCTACATTTTCTTGTCTGCCCTCCTGGTCAATAGAGGTATCATCATTCCCGCAGAAATCGGTTAATGGATGTTTGCAATTATCATCCAATGCGGACCAGGTTCTTTCGTGTGTATCGCAATGGCTGGAAGAATGACAGTTGCTGCGATATACATTTTGGTTATTACCCATGCTTATTTCCTCCTTAGGATTTTATTCCCTATTAAAATATGCGCTCAGGACCAATCTGGTTGGACGAATTTCTCAATCTATGCATCTATTTTTTAGGGGAATTCATTATTTTCCTGGAACACTTCTAGCGGTCTTCAAACTTTTTGGTGACCGGGTTCACATCATGTTCTGTAATTTTTGTCTTTTGATTGATGATCAATTCCGATTGCTGTTTTAATAGCTCAACTGTCTCCCGTAAATTTCTTTTTTCTTTTTCAGAGAGGTCAAGCTTATCTGTTTTGACACCGTGCTTGCGAAGTGTCCTGGACACCAGCAGCTCCATCAGCCGTTTTTGCGATTCCTCCAAATTGAACCCATTTAAATCCATGATTTTACCCTCCTTTTTTTCCCTATATGGATAGACTATGAACAAATGCGGAGATTGGCATTGGTTAACTGCGGAAATTTATCGGTGTGACCGTTTTTTTTGTGAGTTTTATCTAATTTGATGTGAGTTATGCTCATTTAGAAAAGGAAAAAAGACGTCAGCAAAAATAAAAAGCATTAAATTTCTCTGTGAGAAATTTAATGCTTTTGCTTGCTGCAGGGTTTTCTGTATCGGAAACGGGCCGTGCATAGAGCCACCCCCAAAGAGGCGCTCCTCCCAATCCATTATGATTCATTCTGAGAATCTATAAGTATGCATTTTTCTATAAGTTTTTTACCATTGTTTTATGAGGAATGCCGGCATCCATAAATTCTTTTGAAACGATGTGATACCCTAATTTTTCATAAAAGGGAATGGCAGTGACCTGGGCGTTTAATTTTAACTGGGAGACAGGGTGCTGTTTAGCGAATTCCTCAATCTTTCCCATGATGGCGGCTCCTGCTCCTTTTTCCCGTTTATCGGCAAGAACACAGATTCTCTCCACCTTGCCGATACCGTCCAAAATTCGGAATCGACCGGCTCCTGATGGACTTCCTTGGTCATCTAACAGAAGGAAGTGGGTCGCTTCATCTTCATATTGGTCAATTTCTTCTTCGAGCGGCACACGCTGTTCCTCAACGAATACTTTTTTTCTGATGGAGTATGCCTGAGTGCGTTCTTCTGGTGTAGCAGCAATCGTAACTAACATTCTATTCTTCAGCTCCTAGGCGAAATGTTTCATATACGGACCAAGGGCCATCCTCCAGCTGATAAAGCAGGTGAACCCGGTTCGCTTTTTCTTCATGTGTTAAATCAAGCATGCTCAGCTGGCCAAGTACATCTGAATGCTCATTATCATTCAGGTCTTGAGCAATAGTAATATGAGGGACGAATGCATAACTTTCAGCTTTATCGATTTTGAAAAAGCGTTCACTGCGAAGGGCCTCATACAGCGCTTCCAATTCTTCAGTCGGCTCCACTTTAAAGAATATCGTGTTGCTGACAGGCTGGAAAGATTTTACCTTTGTCACTTTCAAGTCAAATGGATGGATTTCTTTGGCGATCTTTTTAAGTTTATCAGCCAGCTCGGAAGCTTCGATGTCAGCTTCAAAAGAAGGTTTCAATGTAATATGCGGCGGTATAAGCGCATATTTGGTATCATAACGCTTCCGATAGGAATTTGCGATATCCTGTAATTTTTTCGATGGGAAAATAACAACACCGTATTTCATAATTTGACCTCCTAAAAATAAAAAATGTGGCAATCATCTAAATATTTAGTATGGCTTCATTTTACCTGATGCGCCTTTATTGCGCCAGTTTAGGCTGAGTTCAAGCTTAAAACATTTCAGAGAGCGCCCGTTTTATATCTGCCTGCCAAAATTTCCAGGTATGTTTTCCATCGAATTCATCATAGAAATAGGTAAAGGATTTCTTCTTTAATAAATCATGAAGTTCCCTGTTTGGTTCAATGAAATTCGATGTAGACCCATCCTTAGTGGAGGGGACATCTGTTTCTCCTTTGCCGATTACGTGATAAAGATCAATCAGATGGGAATCTTCAAACTCGCGGACAGACTGCATCACCGTATCATCGACTAAAGGGGATTGCATGATACATTTTCCGAAAGTATGCGGATACTGCATAGCTGCCATGAAAGAAACAGTTCCGCCAAGAGAGTCCCCAATTAATCCCCGGCCGGATCCCATCTGATAAGTCGGGAATTCTTCGTCCAAAAATGGAACAAGCT
Organism: Bacillus massiliglaciei; assembly: GCF_900098925.1. Classification (GTDB taxonomy): domain Bacteria; phylum Bacillota; class Bacilli; order Bacillales; family DSM-1321; genus Peribacillus; species Peribacillus massiliglaciei. The sequence goes on from NZ_LT622360.1 coordinate 296,642, forward strand.
CATGAGCAAGAAAGCGTATGTATGCACTCTGTTTTTTACCTTGCGGATGATATTTCTCCCATCGGTCAAAGCGGTCTTTATATGGAACACCGATGATAATCACATTTTCAATCTCTCCATTCGCTAACAGTTCATCAGCAAAACGGCCGATTCGCCCCATTTGGAAATAATCCCGGCCATCCTGGGCAATCAGAAGAGAATATTTATACAATGGAGAAAAGTTTGCCGGCAGATAGACAAGAAGTTCCAATTCTTCATTCAATGCCTGGCTAGTAAAAGTATATTCTTTTATCGTGCCTTTACTGGTACTCATTTCATCACGCACCTTTGTGAAAAAGTATGATTTTTTTCAATACTCGATTATTTTAGCATAGTCCCTGTTCTTTTACCCGCCAGGACTATAAATTCGGCATTAATCTGTATATAAGTCATGATATAATGAATGAAACTTCTATAAAATGGAAAAGGGGCAGATTCTTATGGCAAATTCCAGAGTTCATAGCAGGGAAGTAACAAAGGCCGCAAGAGAAGCGATTTGCAGCCGTGGCGTAACAATCGAAGCAATTGCAGAAATAGTATATGAATTGCAATATCCTTATAATGAAAAACTTGAACTGGAAGAATGTATTCACAGTGTGGAGAGAGTCCTGCTGAAACGGGAAATACAGCATGCCATTTTAGTAGGTGTAGAATTGGATAAATTGGCAGAACAAAAGAAACTCTCAGAGCCGCTTCAATCCATTGTAGAGTCCGATGAAGGATTATTTGGTGTGGATGAAACGATTGCCTTTGGGGCGGTTCTGGCATACGGGAGCATTGCTGTCACTTCCTTTGGCCACCTTGATAAAAATAAAATAGGGATTATAAGGGACCTGGATACAAAAGAGGAGGGGAAGGTCCATACCTTTTTGGATGATATTGTGGCCAGCATTGCAGCCAGTGCAGCTTCCAGGCTGGCGCATCGATTAAGGGATGACGAAGAATCGCTGACAAAAGAAGAAAAAGATATTCAGGATGAAGAAGAACTGATTGGCTAATCACCTTTCTTAACACAACCCATTTATTATTTTATTTTTTTGAAAGAGCTGCCGGCTGCCGGGCGGACCGAAAGGATATTATCCAGTTTAAAGGTCCTCTTGGTTTGCCGGAGAAAACAAATTGCCCGAATGCGGTCACTGTCTGTGCAGATGACTTGTATTTTCCTCTGGGTGAAAGCCCCGCTTTCTGATTGATAAATGATTTCAAGTACAGTTCCAGGGAGCAAAAGTGCAGCCGGAAGAGTTGCCATGGATCCAACCTCCTTTGTTAAGTATGTTTATATTATATGCGAACAATTGTTCGTTATGCAAATGAAAGGAGAATATTTGTTTGTTTTTTTGTCTCGGATCTCTTTAAAAATTCTCTAAAAAAAGCTGTTGACATTGCTTGTTAAATACATATAATTAGAAGAGTACATAAGAGGTAAATAACAAATATGATCTGTTAGCTCAGTTGGGAGAGCACAACCTTGACAGGGTTGGGGTCGGCGGTTCGAGCCCGTCACAGGTCACTAATTAAGAAGGAGCTAAACTTGTTTAAAAAGGGTTTAGCTCCTTTTTTATCTTATTTATTTTTAATCAAAATTGATTTGATGAAAAAGAGAACTTGCGTAGGATGATTCAAAATTCAATAAAAAAATAAACTATGTGCATTTCCGCACATTCTTAATAAGTATGCTATACTAAATTGAAACCTTTGAAGTATTAAATTTTTTTTACTTTACCTGTACCATTTACCCTGCTCGTTAATTGAGTAGGGTTTTTTGATTAATTAATGTGAAATAAAAAACAGACCCTATAAAAGAGTCTGTTTGTATGATTTATCTAAGATTATGCTTTTTGAACGTTAGCTGCTTGAGCTCCGCGAGCGCCTTGCTCAACGTCAAAAGTAACTTTTTGGCCTTCGTCTAAAGACTTGAAGCCTTCACTTTGAATTGCTGAAAAGTGAACGAATACGTCGTCTCCATTTTCACGCTCGATGAAACCGAAACCTTTTTCTGCGTTAAACCATTTTACTGTACCTTGTTCCATTTTTGTTGCCTCCTAGTGCGATTGCACAAATGTTACTATTCTTGCCCAAAGTGATTCTCCAGAAGAAAGGTCTAGCCTTAAACTATTGTTTACACCGAACAAAAATAATTCTTCTTTATAATAACAGTAAATATCCGAGAATGCAAATAGCCAATGATATAAGGGGGACTCATAGCTTTTAAAAAAAGAAATTTTATATCTATTCGGGTAGACCCAGTCTTTTTTGAAGCCAGTAAAATAGACCGTCTTTTTTAGAATAACAAATCATTTAATTAAAATAGATGTCAATGCAGGGGATATAGGAAACAAAATACGGATTATAATATTAAATCTTATGAGCTTATCGACGGTGCAATAAACATAAAATTATCTATATAATGGAAGTTTTTTTCTTTGCATTTTCAGATTCTTTGGATCTTATCTTAATTAGAGACGTTTAATCAGAATATCTCCGCTTATATCTGCTTTTTAAGATTCCTTCTTTACATTAACCGAAAATTCTCCGTCTATGTATTCTCATACCTTTAGAAAAAAATAATACGAGAGCTTAAAAGAAAGTCCTGAAGCTGGGGCGATTTTGAAAAAATGTTTTATTCTCTAACTTTAGATTTACCAGACAATTCTAATAGTGTATTCTAAACCATACATGTATTTCTTTAATTTGATTTGGACATTCTCCTTTAACATAAAGAAGGGGATTTGTTATACCATATTAGAAGGTGATGCCAGTGAGCAAAAATGACCCTATCATATTTGATTTAGACGGTACTATATTTGATTGTAAGGAACTGACGAATCTAACATTCCCTCGTACATTGGAAGTATTGAAGGAACGATATTCGGAAGAATTAGAAATGAAAATTTTTCCAAGTTATGAGCACTTTCTTGGAATGGTCACAGATGATATTTTTGCGATTCTTTTGCCTAATGCCGATTCAGAAGTAATTGAAGAAGCGGAAGCGATATTAGTGGATATTGAGGCGGAATATATTCCAAAGGCGGGAAAATTATTTCCGCATGTGGAAGATACCTTGAAAGCTTTGAAAAACGAAGGATATCCGCTATACATAGCCAGCAATGGAAGCAAAGAGTATGTACATAGGGTCATCGAGGAATTTTCGTTAGAGTCCTATTTTGTTGACCTTTATAGCGCAGGAGGCCAAGAAACCAGAACGAAAGTTGAACTTGTTGCTAAGCTGCTGGATGCCTATCCGGCTAAAAAAGGAGTGATGGTGGGAGACCGCCATTCTGATATAGAGGCAGGAAAGTTTAACCAACTTATAACCATTGGATGCCGATACGGCTTTGGAGATGAGAAGGAAATCCAGGATGCTGATTATACGGTTCACCATATTCAAGAGATTTTGCCCATTATAAAGAAACAATCAGAAAAGGATCCGGTCTGACCGAATCCTTTTTTTAAATGTAAAAATAAAATATAAAGTTTAGAATTATCAATTTATTTCACCAATATTGGTGAATGAATTTGGACTGTAAAGGATTTTATCTACAAGCTATACTTTTTATAAGGTCCTTAGTATTTATAAATATATGAATAAAGTGCGGTGAAGAATTTGTTAACAACGAGAGAAATTCAAATCGTAACTAAATTACTTGGAGCTGAAAAAACGGTCCGGACTAAAGATTTATCAGCAGAATTCCATGTGAGTACAAGGACAATCAAATCCGATTTAGACAAAGTCCGAAAATGGTTTCAACAGGAAGGAGTTTCCTTTTACGCTCAGTCAAATAAAGGTTATTGGGTTGAAAGCAGTAAAAACGAACGGCTGAAACTTTACAGGTTATTAATGGAAATGAAGGGATCGCCTTTATATCCTGATCAGAACATGAGGATTGAGAAAATGTTATATTTATTTCTTTCTCACAAGGAGTATATGACAACGGCAGAAATAGCAAATCATTTACTTGTAAGCAGGAATACGGTGATTAGTGATTTAGATTACCTGGAAAATTTTATTCAGCCCTGGATGGTGACATTAGAGCGAAAACCGCGTATTGGATATAAGCTTGTCGGCAATGAAATTCATATTCGGCTGCTTTTCGAACATATGATCCAAGAAAATTTAAGTCATTTTGATATGTATAAAATCATTTCTCAATTGAAATCTAATGTTTCTAATGATGGAACCAGTGTTTATATTCAGGAGATTCAACATGAATTCGATCTAGTGATGGGGTATATCCGCATGGTGCTAGCAAATGATGAGCTGAAAAACGTTCCAAATGCAGAGATATTATCCATTCTGATGCGACTGATTATTTTTCTAGTCCGTATTGAATCTGAATTCACGATTGGGAGCTATCGGTTAGCGAAAAAAGGACACTATCATTCTTCTGCCTCTTCTGAATTTATTTTTGAGGTAATGGATCAGCTTTGTCAGGAGTTAGGTCTCCCTCTTCTGGAAGATGAATTTCTCTATGTCCATCGTAACTTTTTGTTAGAAGATAAGGAACTGAATCTTTTAACGGTTACAGAGGAGATGATTCGTCATGTTAGTCAAAAAGAGCAGATCCCCTACGATAAGGATACTCGGTTATTCAATAATTTACTGACCCATTTGTCTTTGCGATTTGAAAAAAATAAAACCTATGTGACAGAAGTCAATCCGTTTACGAATGAGATTAAAAGAAATAACTCATCCTTATTTTCCAGTATAAAAGAGGCTTGTGAATTCCTTTTTGGAAAGCATTCATGTGTCATTAATGACTCGTTTCTATCCTTCATTGCTTTACACTTCCTCGTTTCATATGAAAATGGGTTTAAAAAGAAGCCGAGAATTAAAGCCTTATATGTGTGCTCGACAGGGAGAGGTGTTGCCCGTTTAATTAAAAATCGAGTAGAGCGGGAAATCGGTGAAATTAACATTACTAGTTACTGCTCGGTAATTGAAGCTGATGAAATCAGCAAAAATGAGGATATTGATTTGATTATCAGTGTTTTCCCCATTCAATCAAGCATTCCGGTAGTTGTTGTGGAGCCAGTTCCCACTGAAGAAAGTATCCAAATCATTCAAGAAAAGTTTAATGAACTGATAAAGAATAAAGTATGCGACACAGAATTTATAATTGAAAAAAATGAAACTTCCGCAAATGAAGATTATGAAATGATCAGTCAAGAAATTATTGTAAAAGGCTTTGAACTTTCTTATGAATTTTCGGAATTGTTAAAAGATAAAATTCCAGAGGACAAAAAAAGGGGATTGCAGGTTCATCTGTTTTTAATGGTGCATCGTTATTATTTCCATCAGCAGTATGACCAGTTTATTCATCAAACTAAAGATTCTCATGATGAAGGAGTATTAACTCAAATTAATACCATTTTAGAGCGTCATAACATATTTATTAATGACACAGAACGGAACGCTCTATTAACATACTTTCAATGATCGGATGTGAGGAGGAAATGAGGGAGGCAACGATTTTAAAGAATGGCTGGGTATTCGACTCAGAAGCGGAAACCTTTGTCCAAAAAGATGTCTATATCGCTGGGGGAACCTTAGTCAGTGCGGAAAAGGCAGATTTAGATAGCGTAATTGAAATTGATCTTAAAGGAAGTTATGTCGCACCGGGGTTTATTGATATGCATGTACATGTGTTTGAAACAAAAACCACCCTAGGAATCAATGCGGATAAAGTTGGAATTGATCAAGGCGTAACAACCATTGTGGATGCTGGCAGTTCAGGGATAGAAGATTTCAAAGATTTTAAACAAACGGTTGCTCAGAAAAGCCTGACAGAAGTGCTGTCCTTTCTTAATATATCAAAAAAAGGGCTTTGTGAAGGATTATCGGAATTATCTGATATGGATGATTTGATGACTGTTCAGGAACTGACCGAGATTCTTGCTGCTGAAAAAAACATTGTTGGATTAAAAGCCAGAATGAGCGCTTCAGTTGTAAAGGACAATGGAATCAAACCATTAGAGCATACGAGGAAACTAGCGGATGAAACAAAATTGCCTATCATGGTCCATATTGGAAATGCCCCGCCTGACATTACTGAAGTCCTCCCCCTTTTGAAAAAAGGTGATATGGTGACCCATGCGTTCCATGGGAAAAAAGGCGGCATTTTAAATGAAGAAGGTAAGCTGATTTCGGAAGCGCATGAGGCAATCAGTCGCGGGGTTCTATTTGATGTGGGGCATGGTACTTCCAGTTTTTCTTATCGAACAATGAGAATGTATAAGGAAAAGTATCCATATCCCTTTTCTACCAGTACGGATATTTATATGGGAAACTATCATGAACCAGTCGGCAGTTTAATGACCACAATGTCCAAATTACTGGCAATCGGTTACAGTCTGGAAGAATTAGTGGCTTCTGTCACCAGCAGACCAAAACGGGCTCTGAAATTAGTTGAACAGGGAAGTCTTGAGCCTGGAACAAGAGCAGATATTACTGTCTTTAAGGTTGAAGAACAACATGAAACACTGGTCGATTCTCAGGGTGAAATACTAGAAGTTGATAGAATGATTGTTCCTCAGCTGACAATTAGGGAAGGAAAGGTTGTTTATGAAGCACATGAATACTGAAAAAATAAATGAAGAAATACAGGATTTACTTACAAAAAGCGGGGATAGCATACGCTGTAAAAAAGTATTTGACCTTGCTCTCACCCTCTGTAAAGCGGAACAAATCACCCTGACGGATGTTCAGGCCTTATCCTTATTATCCCATCTTTCAGCGATGGTATGCCGGTCTATTACAGGGGAAAGGCTTGCACCGATCGATCAAACTTTATTTTCTGAAATTTCTGATGAATCATTTGCGATTGCAAAAAAGGTTAAAGAATTTCTAATCCATTTAGAAGAAGATGAAATTTATTTGCTGTCTATTCATTTTGAAGTGGCCAAACAAAATTCTTAACAAGGGGAGAGGTTAGTATGAGCAGTCAAGTAGTCGTCGTAATCGGAGATCGTTTAGGAAAAGGGCAAAACGTAGCGAAGGGTGTGGAAGCAGCAGGCGGAAAAGCGATTGTTGTGGATGGATTTGGGGCAGATATGCGCTTAGGCGAAGAGATGAATCTTCATAATGCAACGATAGGCATCTCATTTTGCGGAAGCGGCGGTGCCGGAGCCATTACAGCTCAGTCAAAGTATGGATATAAAGCAAGATACGGTATGCGTTCTATCGATGAAGGAATTACAGCGATCCGTGAAGGAATGCAAGTGTTAGGCTTTGGATTCATGGATGTTGAAGAGCTGGGAAAAAGGATCACAGAAGAATATATCAGAATTAATGGGACCTCTAATGTATAAAAAGTTAACACATAAAGTCCGTATCGAAGGTAAAGGAAATATAGAAGACCAGACCATAGCAAATGCACTTGGCAGGATTCAAAAGAAGGTAAACGCTGAACTTAAAGGGATGATTATCAGGATTGAGCCAATGAAGATTGAAATCGTTGAGGCAACCGAGGAAACATATAATGAGCGATTTTTAATGCTGTTTTTTCCAAGAAAAAGAAGTCTTTTTAGGATAGTGATGGATGTCGAAGTCGACCTGTTTATCCTGGATACAGATCAAATCAATTTTATAGAAAAGAAAAGGTAAGAGGGGGGATGGATGCATGGATTTTCTGATCATATTAGTGAAATCATTAATCATCGGCGGATTAGTTGGTTTTGGCACGGGTGCTGGTGCAGCACGGATGTTTCATGCTCCGAAAGTTCAGGGGATGGGGGCATTTAGAACGCTGGGGGAATTAAATGCCTGTGCTGGTGATTCTGTATCCCATTTTTCGTTTGGATTAGGGTTTTTCTTTAACGCATGGGCCTCATCTGTAGGTGCAGGTGCTTTTACTCAAGATGTAGATCACCGGATTATTCCAAACTGGGCAGCTGCTATTCTGATTGGTAAAGGAAAACGGGTAGAAGATACCTTACATAATCCTAAGAAAATGGCTATTGTCGGGGCCATTGTTGGTGCGATTGTCGTTTCTTTTCTAAACTCCACTGCAGCAGCGATTCCTGAATCTATGCAAGCGATAGCCGTTAAAGTATTAGTACCAGCAGCAAATCTATTAATCAATCCCGTTATGCCAGTTATTTTTTGGCTGGCGGCTTTGGATGCAGGGAAACGTTCAGGCACATGGGGGACCATTTTTGGAGGATTGGCTCATTTGATTATGGGGAATGCTGTTCCGGGTGTTGTACTTGGAATATTAATCGGGAAAGGCGTAGATGATAGCGGCTGGAATCGAGTGACGAAAACTCTATTAGTTTCTGTGATTATTCTATTTGTATTGAGCGGCTTCTTCCGCGGTTTCGATATGAATTTACTAACTGCTGTACATTTAGATGTTCCTGCATGGCTAACTGACTTACATAATTTAATTGGCGGAGGAGGGAAATAATAGATGGAATCTATCAATATGAAAAACTTTTGGTATGGGGATTGGTCGTTTCCAATTTTTGTAGCTTTTTTATCTTCTGGAATTTTCGCCGGAACACATATGTACTATGTCCATCACATTGGGGCATTTAATGATGTGGCAATTGTAGCTATGCTGCAAGCGGGGATGGAAGGGGGAGGCTATGGTGCTGCAGCAGCCTTTGGGGCAAGCTTTTTATTTGCTCGAATACTGGAAGGCTCTCTTGTTGGGATTCTGGATATTGGCGGTTCTTTGCAAACAGGTATTGGCATTGGAGTACCGGCATTAATGCTGGGATCTGGATTTATCGCACCGCTCACTAATTTTCCTCTTGCACTTATAACAGGAGCGATTCTTGGTCTGCTGGTTGGTTATATTGTGATAGGCTTGAAAAAATTCACTGTTGGTAAAGCAAATTCTACGTTTGGATCTGATGTAATGATGGGAGCAGGCAACCAATCCGGGCGATTTTTAGGACCGCTTATTGTTCTATCTGCCTGCGGGGCCTCTATTCCAATTGGTATTGGCTCTATTGCTGGAGCAGCAATCTTTTATGCATGGAAAAAACCAGTGGCTGGAGGCGCTATATTAGGCGCCATGATTCTTGGGGCTATCTTCCCTATAACTTTGGAGTGATAAAAATGGAAACATCTATATTTGAAACATTTGGTTTGAAAAAAATTATTAATGCCAGTGGAAAAATGACTGCACTTGGGGCCTCTGCTGTGACAGATAATATTGCTGATGCAATAAGAGACGCTGCCCAAGGATACGTTGATATGGATGAATTAATCGAATATGCAGGGACAATTATTGCTCATCATACAGGAGCAGAAGATGGCTGTCCGACCGTTGGAGCGGCAGCGGGGATTGCGATTTCCACTGCAGCGATTATTGCGGGAAAAAACTTAAACTTAATTGAAAGGATCCCTAATTCCGATGGATTACAGAATGAGATCATTATTCAAAAAGGGCATAATGTCCATTTTGGCGGAAGTATTGACCAAATGATCCGTTTGGGAGGCGGAGTTGTTGTTGAAGCCGGCAATGCCAACAAGGTAGAAATGGAACATATTGAAGGTGCCATTACCGAAAAAACAGCGGGACTCATTTATATTAAATCCCACCATGCTGTTCAAAAAGGAATGCAGTCTATTGAAACGATGCTAGGGATTGCTAAAAAACATGGGATTCCTTTAATCATTGACGGTGCAGCGGAAAACGACTTTAGAAAGTATGCCGCCATTGGTGCAGATATTGTGATCTATAGCGGCGGGAAAGCGTTAGAAGGACCGACATCAGGATTTATTTGCGGGAAAAAGGAATACATGGAGGCCTGCCGTAAGCAATACAAAGGGATCGGCCGGGCAATGAAGGTCGGAAAAGAATCTATTTCTGGATTAATTGTTGCTTTGAATGAATATCCATTCAAGGATGCCGGTGTTGATAAACAGATCAGCAGTATGACAAAGCTGTGTGAAACCCTCAATCAAATAAATGGTCTTTCTTGTACCATTCAACAAGATGAAGCAGGACGGCCAATTTACCGGGCGCAAATTGAAGTGATGAGGGAAGCCGGCATTACGGCAGAACAGTTACTGCATCAGCTTGAAAACGGAAATCCAGCTATCTATTTACGGCATCACTATGTAAACGTTGGTATCCTTTCAGTGGATCCTCGTCCGCTGTTAGATGGACAGGAGGATAGTATTGCCAGAGAAATTATTTCCATTATAAAGGAGTCTAAGAAATATTATGCCAAATAACAAAAATGTAATTTTTAATTGTATAGCAAAGGACGTGGAAAATGCCAAAGAAATCGTCCAAGTTGCAGGTAACCGTGTACTGATAGGTATTATGGTTAAGTCATTTCCGGACACTCAGAGTGCAGTTGATGAGGTAACCCTTTATCAAGAACAAAACATTCCGGTCTCTGTAGGATTAGGGGCGGGAGATCCTGCAGTTTGGAAACAGGTAGCCGACGTCTCTGCAGCAACTTTACCTAAACATATTAATCAAGTCTTTCCGGCCTCAGCCTATACTTTAGGCCGACTGGAAGAGGCAGGGGCAGCGAATACGATCATAAATGCATTAGTCAAGCCTTCTGGAATTCCCGGTCAGGTGATTATTGCAACCGGCCCGGACAGTTCCCGATTTGAAGAAACTGTTTCAGCTGACTTAGCGGCAGTAATGTTAGCGGAAATGGGAGTGGATTCTGTTAAATTTTATCCGATTGAAGGGGATAAACGATTGGAAGAAGTAGCAGCGATGGCGAAAGCAGCGGCCGATGCAGGTATTAAATATTTTGAACCAACTGGAGGCATTACAGTAGAAAATGTCGATGTGATTGTAAAAACTTGTTTGGAAAGCGGGGCAGAAACAGTCATTCCGCATTTATATACATCATTGGTAGACAGGGACACGGGTGAAACAAAAATAGAATACATGAAGAAGCTAATCGCAATGGAGTGGTAGATGTTAAGTATGGAATCTCCTCTATAATCAGTCTTTTTGGATAACGCTATGTAAATCATCTGATTTTTTGATGATTTGCATGGCATGTTTTTTTATAATAAGAGCATAACGGCTTATAAGACGAAGGGAAAGAAGAAGATGCAAATCCGGAAATTGAACGATAAGGAATCTCCCCCGATGGACTTATTGCTATTGGCGGATCCTTCTCGAGAAAGGATAGAAACCTATTTACTTGGGGGAGAGTGTTATGCAGCTGAAGAGGGAAAAAACATAATAGGGGTCTATGTATTGCTTTCTGAAAGACGGACAATCATTGAGCTGGTCAATCTTGCTGTTTCAGAGGAATATCAAGGAAAAGGAATAGGGAAGCAGTTACTTCTTCACGCGATTCAAAGAGCAAAATGATTAATGGGATATAAAACATTGGAAGTGTGTACGGGGAATTCCAGTATAGGACAGCTGGCATTATATCAAAAATGCGGTTTCAGGATGTCCGGCATTGAGCGTGATTTTTTTATAAAACATTATCATGAACCTATTTTTGAAAACGGGATCCAGTGCCGGGATAGGGTTCGTCTTACCCAAGAGCTGAATCACTGAGTCAGCGATCCAGAGAACCCTTTTTTCATACAGTAATTAGATTAATATTGGGGTAGAGGAGAGAATGATGATATCACTTACTAGAGTTTTGAAATTGCGTGATTTAGAAATTTTTCATGTATTCAAAAATGGAAAAATGCTATCTTATGTAATAATTGAAGATACTAGAAATCCATTTACAGAAGAAGATAAAAAACTGGATCCATTATGTTATATGGACGAAGAAGATATTAACGCGATTTTAAATGTTTTCAGGATTTCAATAATTAATGATAAAAAATTAAATAAAGAAGATTCACTTCTTATAAGATCTTACTTTTCGGATTTTGTTAATACTACAAATTTAACAAATTTTATTATTAAAGAATATATTCAGGAAGATTTGTATGATAATGAAGATAATATAGATTATTTTAACAAAATTTTACAAAATGTAGGTTCGGATTATATGATTAAAGAATTCGATGAAAGAAATTGGATTTATTTATCCCAATATTAAACAAAGCTATAAACCCTATAATATAAAAGGGTTTATAGCTTTTTTAGGAGGCTGTTACGTATCTCCTTTGCTTTCTCTGTCCGCGTGCTTATTTTCTTCTTTATTCTCATCATTTTCTTCTTCTTCCTCTTTTTCCTTCTTATCCGTCGTCGGGTTTTCTTCTTTATTCAATGCTTTGATAAAATAGGCGGCAGGAAGCAGCATGCCGATGCTTCCCTCAATCAGAGCGAAGAATCTGATGTTTCCTACAGGTACATAATCTCCATAGCCAATGGCTAAAAGTGTGACACCGCTGAAGTATAGCAAATCCCAGAAAGAAGGATCAACCTCTTCTCCTGTCGGAGAGTCGACCATCAGGATTACAGTGTGCTGAGAAAAGAGATAATAGATCACAGCAAAACCGAACGCAATAACCACAAAATTTAAAAATAGATGATAGAAAAGCGGGGATCTGAAAAATACCTTTTTATAAGCTTTATTGTAAAAGAAAGCATATAAGTTGATCGCTATGATAATAAGGATTAACAAAACAATTCCATTAGAAAACATGTATGTATATCGACTCCTTTCCACATTTCTATTCTTTTACCCCAACAGGCTTTGCGTAATCTGGTGATATATCGTTGCTTTAGCAAGCATTATAATATAATACAAAATTTAAATAATTTAGAAAATGTATGCTAAAATGGTAGGGCAGTGTCATGTATGGTATCGTTCATGAACCCAGAAGCGGAGGGATTTAGGATGAAGAAGTTATTCAAAATAGCCGTAATAGAAGGGGATGGGATTGGCCCTGAAGTGATTGCAGAGGGAATTAAAGTGTTGAATAAGGCAGCAGGGCTTGATGGTTCCTTTGAGTTTGTCTTTACCTATTTTCCATGGGGATGCAAGCATTATTTGGAACATGGGAAAATGATGGACGAGGATGGGCTGGAACAGCTGAAAAGCCATGATGCCATTTATCTGGGCGCTGTCGGAGACCCTGCAGTGCCTGATCATATTTCTTTATGGGGTTTATTGTTAAAAATACGGAAAGGCTTTAATCAGTATGTGAATCTTCGTCCAATAAAATTATTGGAGGGAGCGGCCTGTCCGTTGAAAGATATTAAAAAGGAACAGGTAGATATGCTTATAATCCGGGAAAATAGCGAAGGGGAGTATGCCGGAGCCGGGGACTGGCTATTCAAGGGGCAGGATCGGGAAGTGGTTTTACAGACAGGTGTTTTTTCCCGCAAAGGGACTGAACGGATAATCAGATATGCCTTCGAAGAAGCAAAAAAACAAGGGAGATCGCTTACCAGTATCAGCAAAGGGAATGCCCTTAACTATTCGATGGTTTTTTGGGATCAGGTCTTCAGTGAGGTTGCGGAAGAATATCCAGAAGTGAAAACGTATTCATACTTAGTGGATGCAGCTTCCATGTTCTTTGTAACACAGCCTTGGCGATTTGAAGTTGTGGTCACTTCCAACCTGTTTGGAGACATCGTAACAGACTTGGGAGCGGCTATAGCTGGCGGAATCGGGCTTGCAGCTGGAGCAAACATTAATCCGGAAAGGGTTTTTCCTTCTATGTTCGAGCCGATTCACCGTTCAGCTCCAGATATAGCTGGAAAAGGCATAGCCAATCCGCTGGCAGCCATCTGGTCGGCCAGTCAGCTGCTTGACTTTTTCGGGGAACAGGATTGGGGGAAGGTAGTACTGGAAGCGATAGAATCGGTTATGTCGGATGCTTCCATTCTGACTCCTGATATGAATGGGTCTGCAAGTACGAAGGAGGTCGGTGATGCCGTCATCCAGGAATTGCTTCACTGCAGGTTGATTCAGCAATAATATTGCTCGGTAAATAGAAAAAAGCAGGACTCAGAGGTCCTGCTTTTTTGCGGTCATACAACGCTGATTGGAGAAAGTTCTCTCAGCAGGCACTCAACAATCCTTTTAGCGGCTTTTCCGTCCCCATACGGATTCGCAGAGCGGGCCATATTCTGATAGGATGCCTCATCTGTCAGCAGACGGCTGGCCATTTTGTAGATGTTTTCTTCTTCTACCCCCGCAAGTGCCAGTGTGCCGGCCTCAATTCCTTCAGGCCGTTCCGTCGTATCTCGAAGGACAAGTACAGGAACTCCAAGGGACGGAGCCTCTTCCTGGATACCGCCAGAATCGGTGAGAATAAGGTCGGCCTTTGCTGCAAAATTATGAAAATCAATTACTTCAAGAGGTTCGATCAGGTGGATTCTTTCAACTCCCTCGAAAATATGATAAGCAATCTCCCGGACAGCTGGATTCTTATGGATCGGAAAGATGACTTGAATATCCTGATGATCCATGATCAGCCGTTTCACGGCACGGAATATGTTTTCAAGCGGCTTACCAAGATTCTCCCGGCGATGTGCAGTCATTAAAACCAAACGATCCCCATGTAGATCAGATAAAAGCGGATGATGATAATCATGCTTTACTGTCGTTTTTAATGCATCTATAGCGGTATTCCCAGTAATATGAATCGTGCTTGCTTTTTTATTTTCCAATAGTAAATTTTGGGCTGCCTGTTTTGTCGGGGCAAAATGAAAATCTGCCAGGGCGCCGGTCAGCTGCCTGTTCATTTCTTCAGGGAACGGTGAGTATTTATCTCCGGTGCGAAGCCCTGCTTCGACATGGCCGATCGGTATCTGATTATAAAAAGCAGCAAGACTGGCAGCGAACGTTGTCGTCGTGTCTCCATGGACAAGGGCGATATTTGGCTGCATTTCCTTCATAATATGACTTAATCCCTCAATACTGCGGGAGGTGATTTCCTCTAAACTCTGCCTGTCTTTCATCAAATTCAAATCATAATCCGGTGTGATTTTGAAGCATTCCAGAACCTGATCAAGCATGTCCCTGTGCTGGGCGGTAACGACCACGGAGGTTTCGATTTCAGCTTCATGTTTTTTTAATTCAAGAACAACAGGCGCCATTTTAATGGCTTCTGGCCTTGTTCCAAAGATGACCATTACTTTTAATCGTGTCATGTTTATCCCTCGCCTTCTAAATTTCTCCTCCATTATAGAGGCTGAATCCTCTCTAGAAATCAAATTTACATAATATTTATAATTTTCACGGTAGATTTATTCTTCGTTAACACTTCCTTAATAACCTGGTTTTACAATGAGGACATGATTTGATTAACCATGAATTGAGGTGGTGCCCCATGAAAAGTGTCCTGATGATTGCTCAGAATTTTTATCCTGAAATCGGAAGTGCGGGGAACAGGATGAAAAACGTATATCTCCATCTCAAACGGGCGGGTTATGAAGTGAAAGTGATCACATTGAATCCAAGCTATCCCGAACAGAGTTTATATGAAGATTCCCATTTTTGGGATGACGAAAGGGTAGATGAGGATGTCATCAGGATCCAGACAGACAAAGTGAAGCGGTACACAAACAGCATGTGGAGACGGCTGTTTCATTATTTGGAGGCGATGTGGCTCTTCATTTATACCATTATTTGTCTCGAAAAAAAATATGATTATGTCTTCGTCACAACCCCGCCAATCTTCCCGACCTTGGCAGCAGTTCTTGCCAAGAAAAAAATGAAGGCCAAGCTCATTACAGATGTAAGGGACTTATGGCCGGAGTCACTGATCGGGGTAGGTGTTTTTAACAATAGGTGGATTTTGAAAACAGCCTTTTTCCTGGAAAAGAAATTATATGAAAAGTCTGATCGGATCATCATTAACAGCCCGGGTTTTAAGGAATACATCCTGACGAGAGGCGTAAAGGAAGAGAACATTCGGTTCATTCCCAATTCTCTTACAGCAGAGGAACTCAGCTTGAAAGATCTGCTTCCGCCTGAGTCAGCCAAACGCATTAAAGTCGTATACACAGGAAATATCGGACTTGCACAGGATTTAATGAAGCTGATAGATGTTGCTGAAAAGCTGAAGGATCATAAGAAGATTGAATTCTCAATCATTGGCTATGGCTATCGGAAATGCGAGTTGGAAGACTTGATTGCCTCAAGAGGGTTAAGAAACATAAAGCTCATCCATGCGATGAACCGGAAGGCAACTCTTCATGAAGTTTCTTCCTCTCATATTGCCTATGTCAGCTTAGTAGAGAAGGATGTTTTCAATAAGGTCCTGCCTGGAAAGATCATTGATTACATGTGTGTAGGAAAGCCTGTAGTTGCTGATGTCTCGGGAAGAGCAAAGGAAGTGATTCTTGAAGCCGGATGCGGTTTGGTCGCAGAAACAAGAAGTGTCGAAGAGATCAGCCGGCATATCCTGAAGATGGCTTCTGATAAGGAAATGAGGAAAGAAATGGGAGAGAAGGGGCACAAGTACGCGAAGCAGCATTTCCTCTGGTCTGAAAATATAAAAGGACTTATAAAGACAATCGAAGCGTAAAACGGGACGACTTTTTAACGATGGAGGAGATTATGGCGAAGACAGTATGTATGTTCGTGTGGAATCATTTCACAAATGATGCGCGAGTCCTCCGGGAATGCACAGCGCTTACTGAAGCAGGATTTGACGTGGATCTCATAGCCATCCACGACTGGAAAAATACAAACCTTCCAAAAAGAGAAAGACATGCAAATGGTTTTACAGTCACAAGAGTTAACAGCCGCTGGAATCTGTTGAACAAGGTTTTTGGCGCAATACGCCAACTGAAAAAGAAAAAGATTGAACTCCTGCTGCTTATTCTGATGATTTGGAACACGCTTTTGAATTTAGAGGCGATAACAAATTGGAAGGGATCCTTGCTGTTTGCCGGTGCTTGTGCAGCTGCCGGACTTGTGGCGGCCGTCATAGTAAAAACAAAGCTGCCGACATTTTTGACAAGGAGCTATATCTTTAGCCAAATGGTGCTTCATGGCCGGAAAAAGAAATATGATTTTTATCATTCCAATGATTTAAACACGCTCCTGCAAGGAGTGCTTTGCAGCAAATTTTTCAGGAGAAGGAAGCTCATTTATGACTCACATGAAGTTCAGACGAGCAGAACAGGGTATAACAGCCGGATTTATGGATGGATGGAAAAAGGCTTGCTGCGTTTTGTAGATGAAATGATAGCCGAGAATCATACCCGCGCGAAATACAATGAAAAATTGTACGGACTTTATCCAAAAGTTGTCCATAACTATCCGATTCCAGCCCTGCCTGAGAAAAGCAAAGCCGTCGATCTGCATGAAATGCTCGGGCTTCCGGACTCAGAACCCATCCTTTTGTATCAGGGAGGGATTCAAATGGGGAGAGGCCTAGAAAAACTGGTTGAAGCAGTCCCGATGATGGAAAAGGGAACGCTTGTATTTATAGGAGATGGAAAAATCAAAACCAGCTTAATGAGCATGGTGGCCGAGAGAGGTCTCGAAGACCGTGTAAAGTTTATCCCAAAGGTCCCAGTTGATGATTTGCTCCATTATACAAGAAACGCCTATTTAGGCTTCCAGGTATTGAATAATATCTGCTTCAACCATTATTCTGCTTCATCTAACAAACTATTTGAATACATGATGAGCGGAGTGCCGGTTATTGCCTGCAGCTTTCCTGAAATACAAAAGGTTGTGGAGAAGGAAAAAATCGGCGTATGCGTTGATTCACATGATCCCCGTTCAATTGCGGACGGAGTCAATCATTTATTAAGGAATCCTGAAATCCGGGAACAAATGAGTCAGAATTGCTTGGCGGCCCGGAAAAAATATAACTGGAAACAAGAAAAGGAAAATTTCATTAAAATCTATCAGTCAGCTTGATAAAACTAATTTAGGAGTGGTTATGTTGAAACTTTGTACAATGGGATTAGGTTATATTGGACTTCCAACTTCACTGATGTTTGCCAAGCACGGAGTCGATGTAGTAGGAGTAGACATTCATCCGGAAATCATTAATAAGTTAAATAACGGAAAACTTCATATTGAAGAGCCAGGCCTTTCAGAACTTCTTCAGGAAGTACTGGATGCCAAACGATTCAGGGCTGTTTTGGAGCCGGAAAAAGCGGATGTCTTTATTATTGCGGTTCCTACACCAAATAAAAAGGACAAGCATAAATCCTGTGATCTTACCTACGTTATGGAAGCCGTATCAGGTGTTCTCCCATATGTAGAGAAAGGGAATGTGATTATTATCGAATCAACCATCGCCCCAAGAACGATGGACGATCACATCAGGCCGGTTATTGAAATGGCCGGTCTGACCATTGGGGAAGATGTTTTCCTTGTTCACTGTCCTGAACGGGTGCTGCCAGGCAAGATTCTTGAAGAATTGATTTTTAATAACCGCATTGTCGGAGGCGTGACAGAAGCCTGCGCAAATCAAGGTAGCCGGGTTTATGAAACGTTTGTCAAAGGAGAGATTATCCGCACGGATGCCAAGACAGCAGAAATGTCCAAGCTTATGGAGAATACGTTCCGAGATGTGAATATTGCACTGGCCAATGAGCTGGCAAAGGTCTGCTTCCAGCTGGATATTAACGTATTAGATGTCATTTCTATGGCCAATAAGCATCCCCGTGTAAATATTCATCAGCCTGGACCAGGGGTAGGCGGTCATTGCCTTGCAGTAGATCCATATTTCATTGTAGCAGAGGCACCTGAATCTGCTAGAATCATTGAATTGGCCCGTGATACAAATGTTTCGATGCCTTATTATATTGTCAACTGTGTACGGATGCTGACAGAAGGAATTCGAAAGCCAAAAATCGCGGTGTTTGGCCTGGCTTATAAAGGAAATGTGGACGATATTCGCGAAAGCCCTGCAATCGATGTTCTAAACATTTTGATGTCCATGAATGAGATGGAAGTGTCCTTATTCGACCCGCATGTTCAACCAGGTAAAATGCCGGTTGTATCTGCAGAGAATGCGGTTGATGATGCCGATTTAATACTTGTTTTAACAGACCACAATGAATTTAAGCAATTAGATTATGATAAGCTGACGGAAAACATGTCTCATAAATTAATATTGGATACAAGAAACTGTATCGATCAAACCAATACACAAATTCCTGTCGTCAATTTAGGAAATGTATTTCAATATAAAAGCAGTCAGCGGAAGGAAGAAAAGAAACGGATCATCAGTTGATCCAGTAGAAAAATTTATATCGTTTTAAATATTAAGGCATCGGGAGAGCGTTATCTCTCCCGATGCCTTTCATTATGGTTATTTGGAGGCTTCTGTTTTAATTTCAGCTTCTTTTAATGAGTTTTTCATATAATTCTTGCCCCAGCTATACATGGCATCAAGAATGGGCATCAGACTTTCACCCTGTTCAGTCAGAGAATATTCAACTTTTGGAGGCACAATAGGGTAAACTTCCCGGTGGACGATAAGATCTTCTTCAAGTTCCCGCAGCTGGCTGACAAGCATTCTTTGGGTAATCCCCGGAATTAATGCCTTTAATTCACCGAAGCGCTTTGTTCCTTCTTTGCCAAGATGCCACAAAATCAGCATCTTCCATTTCCCTCCGATCACAGACAGAGTTAATTCTTTTTCACAATTAAACGTTTTATTTTGCATTCTCGACATATTTCTTCACCTCAAACCGTATTATACAGCCTTAGTATACTTTTGGACACTATGTAAGAAAAAAGTGCGTACTTATATTTTTCTCAGAGAGAGATTATACTTAGCCTTGCACAGTTTAAAAGAAGAATAACCTTCTTTGAGCAGGGTAAAGTAGAACTGGGCTAAAAAAATCATCTAGGAGCTGAGAAATATGAAATTACAACTAGCATTAGATTTAGTAAATATCCCAGAAGGCATTGAATTGGTCAAACAAGTGGAAGAGTACGTTGATATAGTAGAAATTGGCACTCCTGTTGTCATTAACGAGGGTCTGCGCGCAGTTAAAGAAATGAAACAGGCATTTCCTTCATTAGAAGTTCTTGCAGACCTAAAAATCATGGATGCAGCAGGATATGAAGTCATGAAGGCTTCAGAAGCAGGAGCAGACATTGTAACTATTTTAGGAGCTGCTGAAGATGAGTCCATTAAAGGGGCTGTTGAAGAAGCGAAGAAGCAAGGAAAACAAATCCTAGTTGATATGATTGCTGTAAAAGATTTAGAGACACGTGCAAAAGAATTAGACGAATTCGGCGTTGATTATATCTGTGTACACACGGGCTACGATCTTCAAGCAGTTGGAAAAAATTCATTCGAAGACCTGCAAACAATCAAGCGCGTGGTGAAACAGGCAAAAACAGCGGTTGCCGGCGGAATTAAATTAGATACTCTACCAGAAGTGATTAAAGCACAGCCGGATCTTATCATTGTCGGCGGAGGAATCACTGGACAAGATAACCTAAAAGAAACTGCTGCCCAAATGAAAGAATTAATCACTAAAGGCTGATCTGTATGACTCAGACAACGCAATATTTTTCAGAAATAATAAAAGAACTAAGTCAATCTGCAAATCTCCTAAATGAAGGAGAAGCGGAGCAATTAGTGAATCGAATTCTGGAATCAAGAAAAGTATTCGTCGCCGGGGCAGGCCGGTCAGGTCTCATGGCTAAGTCTTTTGCCATGAGAATGATGCATATGGGTATTGACGCTTATGTCATTGGCGAAACGAATACACCTGCTTTTTCCAAAGAAGATTTGCTGATTATCGGGACAGGCTCAGGGGAAACGAAAAGCCTTGTGTCCATGGCTGAAAAAGCGGTAAAGATCGGCGGTTCTGTTGCGGCAGTTTCTATTTTTCCAGAGTCTGCTATAGGAAAACTGGCTGATATAGCTGTTAAATTGCCGGGATCTCCAAAAGATCAGTCAGAGGGGGATTATAAAACAATCCAGCCGATGGGATCGCTTTTCGAACAAACCATGCTTCTGTTTTTTGATGCTGTCATCTTAAGAATCATGGAGAAAAAAGGATTAGACAGCGAGAATATGTATGGGATACACGCTAATTTAGAATAGGTTAATTAGAGGCGGAGGCCAGCTCCGTCTCTTTTTTATGTTCTGAAAAAATTCGTTTTAAAGATTGAATGACTCTTTTTAAAATTATTTAAAAATAATAAACGGTGCTCGGTTCAAGAATGCTTTTACACGAAAAGAAAGTAAGAATCAGCATTTTTTAAGATTTATCAAAAAATTTAAAAAAGTCTTTGACTTTATAAAAAAGAGATGATTATAATCAAAGTAAGTTTTCCATTTAAAACTATGTTTTACATTATAAAACTTAATTGGTAAAAAATTTCACCACAGATCCTTCTCATCACTTGGTATAAAAACGATGTTTTATAATTTAAAACATATAGAACTGCAGGTGTTAAAGAGAAAGGCGGAATCAATTTTACCCAAAATGATAACGCTTACAACATTTAAAAGGGGAGGGTACATGTATGAAGAAAAGAAGGATTTACGGAATGGTATCAACGATGGTGATTGCGGGTTCCATGCTTCTTGCAGGGTGCGGCAATGGGGAAAAAACAAGCGGGTCTGCAGGCGGTACGAAAACCATTAAGGTAGCGCATTATTTCGCAGAAGATCATCCTCAAAACATTGCTTTAAAGGAAAAATTCAAAAAAATTGTGGAAGAAGAAAGCGGCGGCAAGCTGAAAGTTCAAATTTATGCGAATAGCACGTTAGGAGCTGAACAGGAGTTTTATGACGGAGTGAGAAATGGAACGATTGAAATGGGAATTCCCGGTCTTATCATGCAGGCGGATATCCCGAAAATGGGAGTTCCGGAATGGCCGTTCCTTTTTAGAGATTATGAACATGTAAAGTCTGTGCTGAATGGACCGATTGGCGAAGAGCTGACCGAGGATCTAGAATCCAAACACGGGGTAAAGCCGCTTGCATGGAGCGCAAATGGGTTCCGCATGTTTTCCAGCAATAAGCCGATGAAAAGCATGAAGGATTTTGACGGAATGCGTTTAAGAATGCCGAACATTCCGAACTATATCAAACTCGGGGACGCACTTGGCATGAATGTCAGTCCGCTGCCGATTTCGGAGGTATTTACAGCACTTGAACAAAAAGTAGTGGATGCTCAGGATAATCCGATTGCAACTCTTAGACAGTCTGGCTGGTATGAGGTGCAAAGCGATGTATTGGAATCCAGACATATGTTCAGTCCGAACATCTATATCATTAACAAAAAGTTTTGGGACGGATTGACAGAGGAACAGCAAGAAATCATTGAAAAAGCATCGAAAGAAGCCGCAGCCTATGAATTTGATTTAATGGAGAAGAGTTATGAAGATGATAAAGCATTCCTTAAGAAACATGGAATAAAATTTGCCGAGCCGAGCGAGAGTTTCACAAAAGACATGGAAAAAGCTGCAGATCCTTTATATGACGAAATCTTTAAAGAAAACGACTGGGCAGAAGATTTGTATAAAAGAATCAAGGCAGAGTAAGAAATGAGAAAAAAGTTTGAGAGGGGGAAAAGGAATGGATAAAGTTACGAGGTTTCTTGAAAATGTTTTAAACATTGTCATGGCAGCAGCTTTAGGCTTCATGGTGATCCTGGTCTTTGGAAATGTAGTCTTGCGCTACTTTTTCAATTCGGGTATCACCTGGTCAGAAGAAATGTCACGCTATCTGTTCGTCTGGCTGACTTTCTTAGGAGCGATAGGAGCTTACAAAAATAAAGAACACCTAGGTGTAGACTTGGTTATCAAGAGACTGCCGCTTGGAGCTAAAAAAATTGTGAATGTAATTTGTGACCTGATTATTCTTTATGTCCTGTATCTGATTTTAGACGGCAGCTGGAAAATGACCGTGATGAATATGGACAGTGTAACACCGGCCGTCGGAATGCCGCTTGCACTCGTTTATGGAACGGGTATTTTGGTAAGCGTTTCCATGGGGATTATGACAATCAATAATATTTATCGAATTATTTTTAAGAAAATTTCTGATGAAGAATTGACACCCATTAGTGAATCAGAAGAAATCATCGCTATGCATACTGCTAATACAGAGAGGGAGGAAAAACAGGGATGATTGGAGTATTTGTCGGATCTTTACTTGGTGCAATGGCTCTGGGCATCCCGATTGCCTTTGCCTTGTTGGTCAGCAGTGTGGCGTTAATGTTTTTCCTTGGAATCTTTGACAGCCAAATTGTAGCTCAGAATTTAATCAATGGTGCTAATAACTTTCCCTTAATGGCCATACCGTTCTTTATGTTAGCGGGGGAGCTGATGAATGCGGGAGGGCTTTCCAAGCGAATTGTCACAATGGCTATGACATTGGTTGGCCATATAAGAGGGGGCCTCGGTTACGTCGCTATTATTGCAAGTTTATTATTCGCCAGTTTATCAGGCTCAGCAGTTGCTGATACAGCAGCGCTTGGAGCGATCCTGGTACCGATGATGGTCAAAAGCGGATACAATGTGAACCGTTCAAGCGGATTGATTGCGGCAGGAGGCATTATTGCTCCGATTATCCCTCCGAGCATTGGCTTCATTATTTTCGGTGTCGCCAGCGGTGTTTCCATTACGAAGCTTTTTATGGCAGGTATTGTCCCGGGAGTACTTTTAGCGGTTGGTTTAACAACTGTCTGGGCAATTGTAGCACGAAAAGATAAGGTGCAGGTTCAGCCTCGAAAATCGGCTAAAGAAATTTTTCAGGCACTGCGTCAGGGAATCTGGGCCCTATTTCTGCCGGTCATCATTATTGGAGGATTAAAGGGCGGATTATTCACCCCGACTGAAGCGGCAGTAGTGGCAGCAGTATATGCCATGTTTGTCGGCGTGGTTATCTATCGGGAAATTAAGATTAAGGATTTATACAATGTTTTGGTAAATGCAGCGAAAATGACCAGTGTTGTCATGTTCCTGGTTGCTGCAGCTCTTGTTTCTTCCTGGCTGATTACAGTAGCGAATCTGCCGGCACAGTTTATTTCAGTTGTAGAACCGTTTATGGACCAGCCGATGTTACTGACATTACTTATTGTCTTCTTGGTCATCATTATTGGAACGTCGATGGATATGACCCCAACGATCTTGATTTTGACACCTGTCTTAATACCGATTGTTACACAGGCAGGAATTGACCCGGTTTATTTTGGAGTTCTGTTTATCCTGACAACCTCGATCGGTCTGCTTACTCCTCCGGTCGGTACGGTGCTGAATGTTATATGCGGGGTAAGTAAGATCAGTATGGAAGATATTATGAAAGGAATTTGGCCTTTCTTGCTTGTGGAAGTTGCGGTGCTTATCCTTCTGATCCTCTTCCCGCAGCTTGTATTGGTACCTTTGGGCTGGTTCACTTAAGCATAACTTAAGCTGAAAGGGACTTTTTAAAAAATAGACTGATATTATTCTGGAATTTCAATCAAATGAATTTGGGAGGGAAAAGAATGAACAAATGGTTTAAACGAACGGCAATGGCGCTTGTGCTCCCGAGCTTGTTAATAATGGGCGGCTGCGGAGGCGGAAGCACGGAAACGGGAAATGCAAGTGAAGGCATTCAGACACGAGTAATAAAAGCGGGGATAGGAAACAGCGAAAGCCATCCGCAAGGCCAGGGAATGAATAAATTCAAAGAACTTGTAGAGGAGAAGAGCGGTGGAAAAATGAAAGTGCAAAATTATTTCGATGCCACGCTTGGAGACGATCTCAAGATGACAGAAGCTCTGCAGGCAGGGATGCAGGAAATAACCGTACCGTCTACCTCTCCTTTAGTGGGGATCATTCCGGAATATGGCATCTATGATTTTCCTTTTGTTTTCCAAACAAGTGAAGAGGCTTATTCAGTACTTGATGGTAAGGTCGGACAAAAACTGCTTGATAAGCTGCCTGATTATGGATTAGTCGGACTTGGATATTGGGAAAACGGATTCCGTCAGCTGACAAACAGCAAACATCCTGTTAAGACCGCAGCAGACTTTAAAGGACTGAAAATAAGAACCATGCAGAATGAAGTTCATTTGGATGCCTTTGAAAAGCTGGGAGCAAATCCTTCCCCGATGGCCTTTTCTGAAGTGTTCACAGCATTGGAAAGTCATACAGTAGACGGGCAGGAAAACCCGCTTGCGACAATTGTGACGCAGAAATACGATGAAGTTCAAACGAATTTAAGCCTGACAAATCATGTGTATACACCATTTGTCTTCCTCGTCAGTAAAAAGTTTTGGGACGGATTATCAGAAGAAGAGCAGAAGATTCTTCGAGAAAGTGCAGAGGAAGCGCGTGATTATCAGCGCGAAGTAAATCGCAAAGATAATGAAAGCGCTCTTAAAAAGTTGGAAGACGCGGGAATGGAAGTAAACGAAGTGTCTGAAGCTGAGAGGGAAAAGATGAAGGAAATTGTTCAGCCGGTTACAGATAAATATGCTGAAAAATTCGGCAAGGATCTAGTGGATGAAATGATGGCAGAAGTAGAGAAAGTCAGAGAATCAAAATAATGGCCTTCGGTGAGGAGGAGAAAAATGGATATTATTTCAGAACTATTAGCAGAAATTCCTATTCCTAAAATGATAAGGGCCAGGCAGAAGTTCCGCACGCCTGTTCTGGAAGATACAGCAACAGCTGTTCAGGACGCCCTGGAAAGAGCCAAAGTCCTGCCGAGAATAACGCCAGGTGACAGTGTAGCCATCGCAGTCGGAAGCAGAGGAGTTGCCGATCTGCCCATTTTAGTCAGAGAAACAGTCAAGGCTGTAAAAAAGGCCGGGGGCGATCCATTCATCGTCCCGGCGATGGGAAGCCATGGCGGGGCGACAGCAGAAGGACAGACAGATGTATTGCTCCAGCTGGGCGTATTTGAGGAGTCCGTTGGAGCCCCGGTCAGATCCTCAATGGAAGTGGTTAAACTAGGAGAATTGCCTAACGGATTGCCTGTCTACTTTGACAAGCTGGCTTTTGAAGCGGATAAAGTGGTTGTCATAAACAGGGTAAAACCGCACACTGCTTTTCGCGGCAGGATGGAAAGCGGTCTGATGAAAATGATTACGATTGGTTTAGGAAAACAAAAAGGTGCAGAGGCCGCCCATTCGTTCAGCTTCAAATATATGGCTGACCATATTGTCCAAATGTCAAGAATATCCTTGGAGAAAACACCGATTATCTTTGGCCTTGCTTCCATTGAAAATGCTTATGACCGCCCGGCGAAAATCGTGGCGGTCCCGGCAGAAAAAATAGAGGAAGAAGAGCCGGATCTTTTAGAAGAAGCGAAATCATTCATGCCGAAGATCCACTTTGATACGATGGATGTTCTTATCGTCGATGAGCTGGGAAAGGATATATCCGGAGATGGCATGGATCCCAATATAACAGGGAATTTCGCCACACCTTATGCGACAGGCGGACCGGATGTCAAGCGGACGGTGGTCCTTGGACTCACTGAGAAAACCCATGGCAATGCAAACGGGATTGGCATGGCAGATATGACGACTCAAAAAGTCATGGATCAGATTGAATGGGAAAAGGGATATGCGAATGCGTTAACAAGCACAGTCACCGATGTAGTCAAACTTCCGATGGTGTTAGCTACCGAGAAATTGGCCGTCAAAGCAGCCATTAAAACCTGCAATGCTTTCGATTTGACGAAAGTAAGGGCAGTCAGAATTAAAAATACATTAGATATTGAAGAAATTTGGATTTCAGAGAGCCTGAAGGAAGAAGCTGAGAGAAATGAAAATATTGAACTTCTCTCTGAGCCAGAAGAAATGGAGCTAGACTGTCAGTCAGCCAGTTTATCAGAATGACAAAATGAAAGATTACGGAAAGGAGCGGACCTGCATGACTCATTTATACCCGCTTATAGACAATGAAGTAAATCCTTATCGAGATAATGTGCAAGGGAAAGCGAATGAGCCAATTACGGTTGCCGGTCTTCTGGACCGTGCAAAATTGACGTTGGGCTCCACCTATGAAGGCGGAAAACCGGATTGGACTCTTGAAGAAATTTATATGCGGCTGGAGAAAAATGCTCCGCGGATCGCCATAATTGGAGGTTCCTCTGATCATCCGGCCCACATCATGGATTATCAGACAAGTGCCAGAGCGGCTATCCGAATCTGGCAGAATGGCGGAGTGCCGTTCTACTTTTCTACACCGGTCATGTGTGACGGAACAGCACAAAGCAATCAGGGGATGAGTTACTCTCTGCAAAGCCGAAATGCCGTTGCCCAAATGGTAGTCAACCAGATTGAAGCCCACAGTTATCATGGAGCCTTTGTTATTCAAGGCTGCGATAAACAGCCGCTGGGAGTGGTAAGCGCACTGGCCCATGTAGACCGTGTGCGCCGAAACCGCGGAGAGGCTCCTTTCTTTGCTACATTTGCGCCTGCACATGTGTTAGAAGGCGGATCTATCCCGGATGATGTTGTGCAAGAACTTGAGCAATTAGCGAAAAAGGCTGAAAGCGAGGGGGCGCCGGATGTAGCTGCCGACTTGCGTGACACCATGGCCTATATTCTTCAATGCTCATCGAACACTGCCTTCCAGGGAGTTTTTGAGCGTGCGTTTGAACGAGGCATTTTAACAAAAGAGCAGCATAAATATTTTGAAATGCGGCTTGCTGTCGCTACTTGTGACGGTCAGGGCGGTGTGTGTGCTTTTAATGGCACTGGTAATAGCTCCCGTCATCTGGTAGCAGGGATGGGGCTCGTTCACCCAGCCGTTGAGCTTTTAACAGATCCTCCCACACAGCGTCAGATCAATGCAGTGCTTGACAGTTTTGCAGACATGATTAATGAAGAACGTTACGGTGCTGCTAACATAGTCGGTGCCAATATAAAAAATGCGATTCGGATACACAGTGCTTCAGGCGGTTCTACGAATCTGATGATGCATATTGTAGCAGGTATGCTCTATGCGGGATACAAATTCAGTTTATGGGATTTAGACCATATTCATCATCAGCATCCAATCCCGGATTTATTTGATTACAGCCTTACAGAAGGCAGGGATATTTATTCTCTAGCCATGCAATGCTGCAGCGGAACAAGCCGCGGAATGGAAACACTTTTCTATGAACTGATTGAAAACGGAGTGCCAATGGATCAGGATGCTCCTACGGTCGCAGCGAAGACATGGAAAGAGCGCCTGGCTATTTCCCGCAGCCTGCAAGCTGAAAATGTGAAAAATAATAAAGTAATTCTGTCTGAACCTCGCCGCGGTTTTAGCGGAGTGGATGTGTTAAAAGGAAACTTCTTTGAGAGCGCCGTCGTGAAAATCAGCGGCATGCCGACACCGCAGCTTGATCAATTCGATAATAAGCTCGCGTTCGCGCTTTATTATGAAAACGAAGAAGATGCAAATCGAAGCCTGCTTGATTCCTCACTGCTTTCGAAGATCAAAGAACAAAGGCTGTTCAGGCATGATCATTTACTTGCATCCCTCCGTTTCAATAATGAATCAGAGTGGATCAGACTGAAGGATGTTTCATACGATGAACTCTTTGACGAAATGGCTCAAAAAGGAACATTGAAAATAGCTGTTATCATTGCCGGACAAGGACCAGTCGCATTTGGAATGCCGGAGATGTTTACCCCGATGCAGCATATTAACGCAAACCGTGTGATGAAAAAGCTGGCAACCGTCATCAGTGACGGCCGCTATTCGGGTGTAACGTACGGCGCAGCCATCGGCCATATGACCCCAGAAGCATACGAAGGGGGAGGGATTGGCTTCCTTAAGACCGGAGACATTCTTCATCTTCAGCTCCGCAGCCGCCGTATTGATTTTGTGGATTCGGACCGTCTTTCTGAAGGATCTGTCAGCCATGAATTTCCGGAGGCGTTAAAGGCGGAGAGGCAAGACCTTGCAGCAGAGCGAAAGCAGCGGATGAAGGTACGGCAAAAAATGGTAGCAGCAAGCAATAGGATGTACGGTCATACAGATGCAGCGAACGGGGTAGTTCCCATTGCGGTTGTGGAAGATGCGGTGCTTGATTATGAGCAGGATATAGTGCTGGAGGCAAAGGCTGTAATAAAGTAATCCGCGCTCGTCAATGATCCGATTCGAAAAAATATAGATAGAGGAGTGAAGACAATGCCAATCATCCAATCGGTAGAACGCGCATTGAGAATATTGGATTTATTTGACGAGCGGGAACGAGAACTGGCTATCACAGACATCAGTAAACGGATGAACCTTCATAAAAGCACGGTCCATTCCATTTTAAAGACGATGCAGATACATCACTATATTTCTCAAAATGAGGAGAATGGCAGGTACTCTTTAGGACTGAAATTGTTAGAGCGGGGAAGTTTAGTGACCGGTCATTTAGATTTGCGCAATGTAGCGAGAAAACATCTGGAATGGCTTTCTGAGACGACGAACTTAACCATTCATCTTGTCATTTTAGATGGCCAGGAAGGCGTGTATGTCGATAAGGTGGAGGGCAGAGGAGTCACTGTTTTATATTCCCGGATTGGAAGACGTGTACCGATTCACACTAGTGCGGTCGGCAAAGCGCTTGTTGCCAATAAGACAGATCAGGAATTGGCATTGCTTCTGGATGGATACATCTACACGAAGCCGACTGGAAATTCAATTGGTTCCAAAGCGGAGTTCTTGGAAGAAATTGAAAGAGTCCGAAGAGACGGCTATTCCATTGATAATGAAGAAAATGAACCGGGCATCTACTGTTTAGCAGTGCCTATCAAAAATTATTCAGGAAAAGTGATTGCTGCCATGAGTGTATCCATGCCGGCTTCAAAGATTAAGGATGAAGAAACACGCGATGAGTATGTAAGGATCTTAATGGAGTGCAGCAATAAGATTTCAGCAGAAATGGGCTATGAATACCAAAAAATTTAAAAGCGGCCGAAGGGTCCTATAGGAGGAAAAAGAATGAGAATTATTAGATACGTTTTGGAAAACAAAAAACAGCTTGCTGCCGTAACGGATGAGAACAAAGTGGTAGATTTACCGTTTGAAGATTTTATGTCATTGATTGAGACAGCACGTCTGCAAAACAGAACGGCGTTTGAAATAGTAAAACAAGCTGCCGTTACGGGCGAGGAAAAAGACTTAGAAGGATTAACATTAACAACGCCGATCGATGCACCGGAAGTGTGGGCCTCGGGGGTTACATATAAAAAAAGCAAGGAAGCCCGCAATTATGAAGCTACTCAAGGAAAGCTTGACCGTCAAACCTTTTATGACAAAGTGTATGACGCAGTCCGGCCTGAGATCTTTTTGAAATCAACGGCGGCAAGGACGGTAGGCCCGAATGATCCTGTCTATCTCCGTTCTGATTCCAATTGGCAAATTCCTGAGCCGGAACTGGGGCTTGTTATTGATAAAGAGGGAACGGTTCTTGGCTACACAGTCGGAAATGATATGAGCTGCCGGGATATCGAGGGGGAAAATCCGCTCTATCTTCCGCAGGCAAAAGTGTGGAAAAATTCATGCTCGATCGGTCCGGCTATTTTATTGAAGGAAGCTGTGTCCGATCCTTATGAACTTAAGATTATTTGCCGGATCTATCGAAATGACGAGAAGGTATTTGAAGGAGAAGCCCAGGTGAATCAGTTAAAACGAACACTTGATGAACTGGTCCATTATCTTGTCCTCGATAATACAGTCTTTGATGGAACCGTTTTGCTTACAGGCACGTGCATTGTTCCGCCAAATGAATTTACATTGCAGGACAGCGATCGTGTTGAGATTGAAATTCCGGGCATCGGCTTGTTGAATAATCCAGTGGTTCAAGGGAAGACGGTTCAAGCGATTTAAAGGAGTGAAGGAAATGGGTGAATACAAAACGTTGTATTTAAATGCAAAGGATACAGTAGCTGTTGCGCTTTCTGAGATACCTGAAAACACTCCGATCATTGTAAAAGCAGGTGAGGAAGAACGGCAGGTCACAATTATCGAACCAATTCGATTTGGTCATAAGTTTGCTGTCAGAGCGATTGAAAAGGGAGAAGACATTATTAAATATGGAGAAGTCATAGGGGCGGCTTCATCAGACATTCCTGCCGGGGCTCATGTCCATGTCCATAATCTAGAGGGGAAAAGGGGAAGAGGTGACAAAGTTGCTGAATGATAAACGTCAGTTTTGGGGATATCGGCGTCCGGACGGCCGTGTCGGTGTTCGGAACCATGTATTGATTTTGCCGACCATTACGTGTGCAACGCAGACAGCTCAGCGGGTAACAGAACTTGTCAGCGGAACCGTTACATTTATCCATCAGCATGGCTGCGCACAAGTAGGCAAGGATTATGATCAAACGGCGAGAACCTATGCCGGCATGGGAATGAATCCTAATGTATATGGTGTCATTGTGTTAGGTCTGGGATGTGAAACCCATCAAGCACACAGGATTGGAGACGAGATCGCAAAGTGCGGCAAACCTGTTGAAACCGTTTCGATTCAAGAGCATGGCGGTACATTGCAAACCATTGCTGAAGTGGCGAAAATCGCGGTCAAAATGGTCCAGGATGCCTCGATGGTTCAGCGGGAATTATGTGATTTCAGTGAGTTAATCGTCGGCACAGAATGCGGCGGGTCGGATGCATGTTCCGGCCTGTCGGCGAATCCGGCTGTAGGCCGCACAAGCGATCTAATAGTGGAACAAGGCGGAACGGCCATCTTGGCGGAAACAACTGAATTAATTGGCGCGGAGCATTTACTCGCAGATCGGGCAGCTAATGATCAGGTTGCGAAAAAGGCATATGCTGTGATTCGTATGATGGAAAACCGATCAATCGAAATGGGCGTTGATATCCGCACGGGAAATCCGAGTCCCGGAAATATAGAGGGGGGCTTGAGCTCTTTAGAGGAAAAATCGCTGGGAGCCTCAGCTAAGTCCGGTACGACACGCCTTGAAGAAGTCATTGATTATGCACAGCAGCCAACTAAGAAGGGTCTTGTGTGGATGGATACTCCTGGTCATGATATTGAGCAGTTAACCGGCATGGTGGCAGGAGGCGCACAGGTTGTTCTTTTTACGAGCGGCAGGGGCACACCGACAGGATCGCCGATAGCACCTGTCATCAAAATTTCTACGAATACTCCAATGTTTGAGCGCATGAGTGAAAATATGGATCTCGATGCAGGAACAATCGTGGACGGAATTGAAACAGTCGATAACGTCGGGCTTAGAATCATGGATGAAATTCAGCAGGTTTCAAATGGAAAGCTGACAAAATCGGAGATTCTGAAACAGCATGACTTTGGAATATGGCGTATCGGCCCAACATTTTAATAAAAAAGGAGCTAATAAAATGATTACAACTACTTTTACAGCCAAAACTTATCAAAATTATATCAATAACGAATGGGCGGACACGATTGCTGAAGATACAATCGTCAGCATTAATCCCGCGGATAAAGAGCCTGTCGGGTATGTACAAAAATCCACCAAAAGTGATTTGGAAAAAGCGGTGGAGGCAGCCCATCATGCGAAAAAATCCTGGCGCAGACTGGGACAGTCAGCAAGAGGCCAGCTCCTTTTTAAAACAGCCAATATTTTAGAAGAAAATCTGGATGAAATTGCAGAGACAATGACCCGTGAAATGGGGAAAACCCTGCCGGAAGCAAAAGGGGAAACCGCAAGAGGCATT
This sequence comes from Bacillus massiliglaciei, assembly GCF_900098925.1. GTDB lineage: Bacteria > Bacillota > Bacilli > Bacillales > DSM-1321 > Peribacillus > Peribacillus massiliglaciei. The sequence goes on from NZ_LT622360.1 coordinate 329,129, forward strand.
GCCATTCTCCGTTATTACGCCGGTGAGGGCATGCGTAAAGAAGGAGATGTCATTCCATCTTCTGATAAAGACGCGCTGATGTTTACAAAACGCACACCGCTGGGAGTTGTAGGGGTTATTACACCATGGAATTTCCCGGTAGCCATTCCTATTTGGAAAATGGCTCCTGCCTTGGTTTATGGCAATACAGTTGTGTGGAAACCGGCTACAGAAGGTGCGGTAACTGCGGCAAAAGTAATGGAGTGTTTTGCAAAGGCAGGCTTCCCGGCCGGGGTTATAAACTTCATAACAGGCTCCGGCTCAGTAATCGGGCAGGGACTGATTGACCATCCTCTTTTAAATGCCATTACATTTACTGGTTCTGAGCAGGTAGGTAAGGGAGTGGCTCAATCAGCTGCGGCACGGGGAATTAAATTTCAGCTTGAAATGGGCGGCAAAAACCCTGTCATTGTAGCGAAGGATGCGAACATTGACCAGGCAGTAGAAGCAGTGATCAGCGGAGGATTCCGCTCTTCCGGACAAAAATGCACAGCATCAAGCCGTGTCATCGTTGAATCTTCTGTCTTCGAGGAATTTAAAGAGAAGCTGGTTAAGGAAACAGAAAAAATCACCGTCGGAAATGGGCTGCAAGAAGGCATTTGGATGGGGCCGTGCGCGAGTGAAAGCCAATTCAATACCGTCAATGAATATATAGAAATAGGCAAACAAGAAGGAGCAAAGCTTGTATATGGCGGTGAGGTATTGACAGGAGACGAGTATGATAAGGGCTTTTTCGTGACACCTGCTATTTTTGAAAAAGTCAGTCCGGATATGAAAATTGCTCAGGATGAAATCTTTGGCCCGGTTATTGCTCTTATTAAAGCGTCGGATCTAGAAGAGGCTATCAGCATTGCGAATCATACAAAATATGGATTAAGTGCATCCATTTTCACTTCTAATATCAGCTCCCTTATGGAATTTATAGATGAAATCGAAGCAGGTCTTGTGCGCATCAACGCAGAGAGTGCGGGAGTAGAGCTTCAGGCTCCATTCGGAGGAATGAAAGCTTCCAGTACTGGATCACGCGAACAGGGAGAGGCAGCCAAGGAATTTTATACGTCTATTAAAACGGTGTTTATAAAAGGCTCTTAATTTAAAAAACTTACAGATCTTCCCCGGGAAGGATATATTCCGGGGGAGTTTTCGAAATAATCCATTTTGGAGATCTAATCAGTAAACAAGAGGAGGGAGAACATGAAATTTCACGGAATTATTCCGCCGGTCGTAACGCTGTTTGATGAAGCAGGGAATTTAGATTTAGAGATGAATAGAAGGTATTTGGATCAGCTAATTTCAAAAGGTATTGACGGGATCCTGCTAATGGGAAGCTCAGGTGAGTTTTCTTCTCTCTCTGCTGAAGAGCGAAAGCTGTACGTTCGGGAAATGATCAAGCATATTAATGGACGTGTCTCTGTCATGGTGGGCGTTGGCCATACTGCATTGAAAGAAGTGCTTGACTTGATCTCTTATGCGGAACTTCAAGGGGCAGATGGAGTACTGGTTGTAAACCCATATTATTGGAAGTTCTCGGAAGAGCAATTATTCCGTTTCTATTCGATCGTTGCCGATCATACCAAACTGCAGGTGTTTATCTATAACATTCCGCTTTTAACCGGACAGAATCTGTCGGTTGAGCTGATCAAATCATTGGCCGAAACCTTTCCAAACATTAAAGGAATAAAAGAAACGGTTACCGATTTCGGCCACTTACGTCAAGTGCTCACCGAAGTAAAAAAAGTCCGCAGTGACTTCCTGGTCTTCTCTGCTTTTGATGAACATCTGTTTCCTGCTCAGATGATCGGAGCCGCAGGCAGCATTAATGGAACAGCCTGCTTTTTACCGGAGGTTTCGGTTGGTGTCTATACGGCTTATCGAAAAGGAGAGTTGGCAGATGCAGAACAGCATCACCAAAAGATTTCGCAGCTGATGGACATTTATTCATACGGTCCGACTTTTTTTACTCAAATCAAAGAAGCTGTTCACTGCCGGTGGTTTGATACACCTGCCGGGCATCGGGCTCCCTGCGATGTCTTTCCGGAAGATTTAAGAAGTAAAGTAGCACAGCTGCTGAAAAAAATAGAATGGAAAGAAGGCGTTCAATCATGAAAGAATCCCGTGAGTTACTTAAACAATTAGGCTATCCGTCAACAGATCTGACGGAACTTCCCACATCTAATAAAACGTTTCCGGACGGAGCGCAATACCGGATTGAGCTTCCAAGTGTAGAAGGTCCGGTTGCTTTAAAAGAAACGCTGGATGAAATTGACCGGCTTGGTTTGAAAATTCATCGGATCTCCCAGGGGAGCGGCATTATGCTTCAAACAGATGAAGAAATTAAGGAAATGTGTGAGCTGACTGCAGAAAGAGGAATGGAGCTCAGCCTGTTTGTCGGCCCGCGCGGTTCATGGGATGTAAGCGCCGGACCTTTTACCCCAGGCGGAAAAACGCAGGGAATCCGGCATGAAGGCGCCGATCAGCTTGTCTATGCCATGGAAGACTTAAAAAGGGGAGCGGCACTCGGACTGCGCGGTGCTTTAGTGGCAGATGAAGGACTGCTGCTTTTAACAAAAGAAATGAAGCGCAGCGGCCAGCTGCCGGAAGATTTTGTTGTAAAGGTCTCTGTGCAGATGGGTTCTGCCAATCCAGTTTCCGTGAAATTGATGCAAGATATCGGCGCAGATACGTACAATGTCCCTCCGGCATTAACGCTGTCTAAACTTGCAGCCATTCGGCAGGCAATTGACATACCGATTGATTTATATGTAGAAGTACCGGATACATTCGGCGGATTTATCCGCTATTATGAAATTCCGGAAATTATCAGGGTTTTGGCTCCGGTCTACATAAAATTCGGCCTTCGCAACCATCCGGACGTCTATCCATCAGGGAAACAATGGGAAAGCACAAATATTTCCTTAACAAAGGAACGAGTTCGACGTGCATCACTTGGAATACAAATGATCGAAAGATACTATCCAGAAGCCCGGACCTCCGAACTGGGAGCAGAAGGACTTGGAATCGCAAAAATTCAAAAACCGGCAGCGAAATAACGAACGGGCAGGCCTGATAATAAATGAGAGGAGTCAAAATGAAATGACTTTTAAAGTGCTGTTAACAGATTATGAGTTTGCTGATTTACGATATGAAGAGGAAGTTTTTCAGGAAAGCGGGCTGGATATTGAATTCATTAAAGCTCAATGCAAAACAGAAGAAGAAGTGATGGAACAGGCGCAGGAGGCGGATGCCATATTGAATCAATATGCCCCGATCTCACGCCGTGTCATTGAATCGCTTCATCAAACAAAAATCATTTCGCGTTATGGGGTCGGTGTTAATACGATTGATCTGGATGCAGCGAAAGAAAAGGGGATCACAGTTGCAAATGTACCGGATTATGGAATGGAAGAGGTTTCTAACCATGCCCTGGCATTATTGCTGTCATGGGCCCGGAAGGTAACGCTGTTAAATAATGAAGTGAAAAAGGGGAATTGGGATTTCAAGTCCGGAGTGCCGATTAACCGGTTCGACCAGCAAACGGTCGGAGTGCTTGGATTTGGACGGATTCCTCGCCGTTTTATTGAAAAAGTAAAACCGCTCGGTTTTCAAGTTGCAGCCTATGATCCGTTTGTAACAGAGAAAGAAATGGCAGCGGCAGGCGTACAAAAAATGGAGCTTGATGAAATAATTCGTACAGCGGACTATTTGTCCGTACATGTTCCGCTTGTGAAGGATACGTTCCATTTAATTAATGAGGAAAGACTTCAGCAGATGAAGCGGAATGCGGTGATCATTAATACGGCCCGCGGCCCGATTATAGATGAAAAGGCTTTGGCAGATGCACTGGAAAAGGGCATTATTGCCGGGGCTGCATTGGATGTGACGGAAGAAGAGCCGGTCAGCCTCCATAGTCCGCTTCTCAAAATGGATCAGGTTCTTATCACTCCTCACAGTGCCTGGTATTCAGAAGAAGCCATGATAGAACTTAGGCAAAAAGCTGCTAAGAATATCGTCCAAGTTTTAAGCGGTGATAGAACACCATACAGCCTAACGTAAGAAATGGAGGAATGGATATGAAATTAGCGGTATTTAAGGCGGATGGCGAGCAGCATCTCGGTGCCGTTTACGGCCATCAGATCACCAGCCTGACAAAACTTAATGCAAATCAGTTTCCAGCGGATATGAAAACGTTCATTGAACATGGCGATGAACTCCGCGAAAAAGCGGAGCAGCTAATCGGGGAGCACAATAACGAGGCGGCGGTATTTAACGTAAATGAAGTGGAATTTATGCCGCCTGTATCCCAGCCGGAAAAAATTATCTGCGTGGGGCTGAATTATCTTGATCATTGTAAAGAAACGGGGATGGAGCCTCCGGCTTCACCTGTTATTTTTTCAAAATATCCGAATGCACTGACCGGACATGAGGATGCTGTTGAACGACCAATCAATTCAAATGAGGTTGATTTTGAAGCGGAGCTTGCCATAGTGATGGGAAAAGAAGCCAAGCGAGTAACAGAAGAAGAAGCAGAAACCTGTGTTTTTGGCTATACGATTTTAAATGATATCAGCGCGAGGGACTTACAATTTAAAGACGGACAGTGGTCGCGCGGAAAAACGGCAGATACTTTTGCTCCAACGGGCCCTGTTGTTGTGACCCAAGATGAAGTAGGGAATCCGCACCAGTTAAAGATCAGTCTCGATTTAAATGGCGAAAGGATGCAGGATTCAAATACAAGCAATTTAATTTTCAAGGTACCTCAAATTATCTCCTTTCTATCCCAGTCCATGACCTTAAAACCGGGTGACTTGATTGCTACAGGCACCCCGCCGGGAGTTGGGATGGGCAGGGATCCAAAAGTGTGGCTGAAGGATGGAGATCGGATGGACGTGACGATTGAAAAGATTGGCACACTCTCCAATTTCGTAAAAGGGTAAAGAAAAGAGAAGGAAGGGCTCAAAATGGATGTAGTAACAATTGGCGAAACGATGGCGTTGTTTACCCCCAATGAAGAAGGACCGCTGCGCCACGCCCGTTCTTTTTCCATGAAGTTTGGCGGGGCGGAATCAAATGTGGCGATCGGATTAAGCCGTCTCGGACATAAATCCCGCTGGATCAGCCGCCTTGGCATGGATGAATTCGGAGATGCGATGCAGGCTTTCATTCGGGGAGAAGGCGTCGATGTCTCATATGTTACACGCGATACAAATGCCCCGACTGGTGTTTTCTTTAAAGAATTCCGGCGCCTGAATGACACCAGAGTCTATTATTATAGAAAAAACTCAGCGGCCAGTAAAATGAACGCTGAGATGCTCCCGGCAGTAGCTATCTCCGATTCGGCCTATCTTCATCTAACAGGCATTACGCCGGCTCTCAGCGAATCATGCCGTGAGCTTCTGGATAAAGCGCTCCGCATTGCTAAGGAGAATCAGATGAAGATCGTCTTTGATCCGAATATCCGTCTGAAATTATGGGAGGACAAAAGTGAAGCCCGCCGTTTTATGAAAAAGTATGCTTCAGAAAGCGATTTGGTCCTGCCGGGGATTTCTGAGGCTGAATTCTTATTTGGTGCCTGCTCACCGGAGGAATATGCGAATCTTTTTCATGAACTCGGAGCAGAAACAGTGCTTTTAAAAATGGGAGAAAAAGGTGCGCTTGTTTCCTCTTCTTCCGTGCCAAAAACTTTTGTACCTGGATTCCAGGTGGAGCGTGTTATTGACCCGGTCGGTGCGGGAGATGCATTCGCTGCCGGAGTGCTTTCAGGTCTCCTTGACGGATTGCCGCTAATTGAAGCAGTACGCAGGGGCAATGCGATGGGAGCAATGGTTACCATGGTAAATGGAGATGCAGAAGGGCTGCCGGACCGAAACGACTTAGCTTCGTTTATGAATGGCAGTCTGGAAGATGTAAAGAGATAGGAAGGTGGAAAAAACGTGGTAATTACAGAAAGGCTGAAACAAGAGAAATTAATTGCCGTGATCCGGGGGGCCAGACCGAATCAAATTGTTCCGATTGCCCGGGCTTTGAAAAAAGGCGGGATACGTGTACTTGAAATAACAGCAGAAACGCCCGGATTCCGTCAATCGATTGAAACAGTAAAGAGTGATCTTGGCGATAGCATTATTGCCGGTGCCGGCACTGTACTGGATGCAGAAACGGCCCGGATGGCGATTCTGTCTGGTGCAGAATTTATCGTCTCTCCGACAGTCAGCCCTGACACAATAAATATGGCAAAGCGCTATGGGATTATCAGTATGGCAGGAGCTTTAACCCCCACTGAAATATTGACAGCGTATGAACAGGGAGCGGACATTATTAAAGTGTTTCCGGCCAGCACAGTTGGTCCTGGTTATTTTAAGGATATAAAAGGTCCCCTTCCGCATATCCCGCTGATGCCGACAGGCGGTGTCAATCTTGAGAATCTCGGTGACTTCTTAAAGGCCGGAGCTGTCGCCGTCGGCCTGGGGGGTTCCTTGGTCAATGCGGCGAAATTAAATTCGGCTGAAGACTATGAACAATTAACAGAAACAGCTAAACGCTTTTCAGAGGCTGTCCAAAAAAGCAAAGTTCTTTTATAAACGATAAATATAGATTATTATATGACAAAACAAAAGCCCCTTTCTAATCTTTGCATGATTAGAGGGGACTTTTGTTTTTATACAGAAGTATTTTTGCTTTTCTTTTGATACATCCACATCTCAATGGTTCCCGACCCAAGCATAACTCCGGATACAATGAAAATTAAGCCGACAAATTGGGCAGGCATGATGGTTTCTTTGAGGAACAGGGCAGCTCCTACTAGAGAGAAGAATGTATTTAGATTAAGGAAAATGGAGGATTCCGCAGCACCTACCTTGCCGATCGCATAGTTATAAACCATATGTCCGATACCTGTTGCGATAATCGCAGAGAAAAAGAAGGCGGTCCAAATCGATGCAGGAGCAGATAGGACGGAAGTCAATCCGCCAGGTTCCTTCCAAATGCTGATGCAAAATAGAATGATAGATCCTATCAGCATCATATACCCTGTTAACAGGCGCGGATCCATTGTTTTTGCCGCCCGGTTAATTAAGATGAAGCTTAAGGCCTGAGAAAGAATAGCAAAGAAAATATCTGCATCTCCTAGATTGACAGACTGGATGTTACCGCTTCCAGCAAGGACGGTGAAACTGACGCCGACACCGCCGCTAATAAATCCTATAAAACGAATGAAGGAAGGCTTTCTTCGCAAAAAGGCCATCGATAAAAGGACAGTCAGAAGAGGCCCCATCCCTAATATTAACCCTGCATTAGTAGCTGATGTCTTTGTCAGACCTTCCGCTAAAAGGAAATGGTGAAATACAATACTTAAAAGGGTTCCTCCTAAAATAAAGGATAATTCGCTTTTTTTAGGAAGGCGAATGCTGCACATGAAACCGAGAATCAAAAAGACAATTAGCGAGGCAGTGAAAATTCTTAAAGATGTAATGGTAATCGGCTCTGCATACTCTACTAATATTTTCACTACTGAAACATTTAATCCCCAGGTAATCATGATCCCGGTCAGCAGGATGTAGATTTTTGAATGACTCATTGGAAACATCCTTTCAACTATAACGATTGGATAATTATACACTATTTTCAAATTATTAGTACTTGTAAATTTATTATTTTTAATAAAGCAGCTTCCGCATTTGTTAAATGGAATACCCGTCTTTTTAGAATAGTTCTTAAGCAGATGAAAATCTACAAAAATCTGAATAATTCAAAAACATTGTCAATTGATAGTCGATATCTTACAATATGAGGTACCAAACTGTTTTTTTACAGAGATTGGTAATGGGAGGGCTGAAGAAACGGGCTGTATTTATGCAGGACATGTCAATCCAAAATGGTAAATAAATACAAGTGCGGCAGACGCGGAGTTCAGAGGGGCCTTTTATAAATAGAGCGAAAGGATGTTGAGCATGAGCGGACCAAAATGGATTGTTATACTTTTGTCACTGGTCATACTCTTTTCAGGACCTGTATTATCAAAAGCTGAAGAAAGAGAAAGCACAGCTTATATTGATGTTGCTGCAGCCACACTGTGGACAGAACCGGGTCTGCTAAGGGACTTGGATGCTCCTTCGGCTTCGCATCCTGTCGATTTAAAAAATTGGACGGGCAGTATGAGCTATGAAGATAAACTGTGGCTTGTCGGGAACTTAGAGACTCAGGCATTATACGGATCAAGAGTAACCATCCTCGAAGAAAAAGGGGATTGGGTGAAGGTAGCCGCTGCAAACCAGCCTACACCAAGAAACAGTGAGGGTTATCCTGGTTGGATGCCAAAGAAACAATTGGTGTATAACAGGGGATTCGGACAAAAACTCGACCGGAATTTTGCTATCGTCACCTCGCCTTCTGCCTGGCTTTATAAAGACCAAAAACAGAAAAAAAGATTCTTGGAGCTAAGCTTTGATACCCGGCTTCCTGTCCTGCAGCAAAAGAAAGACGCGATTCAAGTCATGACACCGGGAGCAGGAGCAAAGTGGATTTCTAAGATGGATGCATCTGTTTATAAAAATGAGGATCAAATCCCGGTCCCTGCTGGAGAAACCATCGTCGAAACGGGGGAGATTTTCCTTGGTCTGCCTTATCTTTGGGCTGGAATGTCAGGCTTTGGTTTTGACTGTTCTGGATTTACGTATACGGTGTATCATGCCAACGGGATCACGATTCCGCGTGATTCTTCTGTACAGGCAGTAAATGGAACACCAGTGAATAAGGAAGATTGGCAAGCGGGTGATCTTTTGTTTTTTGGCTATGATGAAGGAAAAGGAAAAATTCATCATGTGGGCATCTATATAGGCGACGGAAAAATGATCCATTCTCCGAACAGCTCAACCCACGTCAGAATTGATGAGATTGCAGTCTCCGGCTATGGAAATGAATACGCTGGAGCCAGAAGGTATATAAAATAAAGTCCGGAAAAGCTTAAGGGAATCAGTCTCCCTTAAGCCTTTTTTGCCCTGTTTCAAATGGGGAAAATGCAGGGTATAACAAAAGATTCCTTCGTTAGGTATCATTTTTAGTCTAATGGCTGGATGAAATATTGCAGGAAAACTTCACGTGGATCAAGGGAAGTTCTGTAAATGGAGGGGTGAAAATGTATGTGGACCGCAGCTTTTTGGGGAGCGGTATCAGGGTCAGCCGTTTTCATTGGGGCTGTTATAGCTTTGCTGATAAAAATCCCTAAAAAAATCATTGGATTTATCATGGCTTTTGGTACAGGCGTCTTAATCGGAGCGGCAGCTTATGAATTGCTCGCCGAATCTGTTGCCGATGGAGGGATGCTGGCGACTGCCGTTGGATTTATTGCCGGGGCCGGCATATTTACTTTGCTGGATACCTGGATTTCTAAGAAAGGGGCAGCGGACAGGAAACGCTCAGGCGATCAGGGAGCCCCAAAGGGAATGGCGATTTTTATTGGAACGGTGATGGATGCCATCCCTGAATCCATTATGATTGGGGCGAGTCTCCTGACAGGGCAATCTGTCAGCTGGCTCCTTGTTGCTGCCATATTTATCAGTAATATACCAGAGGGACTTTCGAGCACAAGCGGCTTGAAGAAAAGCGGTTATACTGCATCGAGAATTTGTCTTTTGTGGGCAGCTGTTATTGTCATATCCTCGTTAAGCTCTTGGGGGGGATATTTCTTTCTTGCTGAAGCCCCTGATTCTATTCTTGCCGGAATCGCTGCATTTGCCGGAGGCGGAATTATTGCCATGATATCTTCTACGATGATGCCCGAAGCGTATGAAGACAGCGGACCGGCAACAGGATTTATTGCCTCCTTAGGTTTGCTGGTGTCATTAATTTTGAATCAGTTTTCTTCATGATTATTTCTTTCTTTGATCTTTACATAGAGAGAATAAATGCATACAAGCTGAAATAGCTTATAAAAAAGGTTCCAGGAGGGATGGGATGAGCAGCAGGCTGTCCGTGAAGGAAAGAAGCTGGGCTTTCTATGATTGGGCCAATTCGGCCTATTCTGTTGTTGTGGTGACAGCTATATTCCCTTTGTATTTTAAAGAAGCGGCTTCCGCGGCAGGTATTTCGGCTTCCGTTTCCACAGCATACTGGGGATATGCCAATTCTATTTCCACGCTTTTTATTTCATTACTTGCTCCTATTTTGGGAACACTTGCTGATTTTAAAAACTTTAAGAAGCGGTTTTTTTTCTTTTTTGCTTCACTTGGAATTGTTTTTACTTTCCTGCTCGCTGCTGTGCCTGCAGATCAATGGCTGCTCCTGCTCATTTGTTTCATTCTTACTTCTGTTGGCTATGCGGGCGCCAATATCTTTTATGACGCCTTTTTGGTTGATGTAACGGATGAAACCAGAATGCACCGTGTCTCTTCGTATGGCTTCGCTTATGGATACGTGGGCAGCATAATCCCATTTTTATTTGGAATTGTACTCATTCTTCTTTCACAGAACCAGGTAATTTCTTTGACTCCTGTCATGGCTAGTCAGGCTGCCTTTGCTATTACCGCTTTATGGTGGGGGCTTTTTACCATTCCTTTAATCAAAAATGTCGAACAGGTCTATTATGCAGAAAGAGTCCCAAAACTGATAACCGCAAGTTTTAAAAAGCTGTTTGCCACAATAAGAAATATCCGTTCCTACAAAACATTAAGTCTGTTTTTGCTGGCTTACTTCTTTTATATTGACGGCGTAAATACGATCACGGTTATGGCGACTGCGTTCGGTTCCGATTTAGGAATTGGTTCAGCGGACTTATTAATGATCTTATTGGTGACACAGATAGTTGCTGCGCCATCGGCCATTTTGTTCGGAAACCTTGCAGAACGATATCAAGAGAAAAGGATGATTATGGCTGGTATCGGGATATATATTGGAATATCCGTTTATGCGTATTTTCTTGATTCTTTACTGGATTTTTGGATTATTGCATTGCTCGTAGGCTGTGCCCAGGGGGGAGTGCAGGCATTAAGCAGATCGTATTTTGCCAAGCTGATTCCTAAGGAAGCCTCTAATGAATTTTTTGGCTTTTATAATATTTTCGGTAAATTTGCTGCCATTATCGGGCCGCTGCTTGTCGGGGTCACGGCCCAAATGACGGGGAGGACAAATGATGGCGTTTTCAGCTTGATTCTGCTTTTTATCATTGGGGTTCTTATCCTGATGAAGCTGCCGCGTCAGGAGAGACCTTTTTCATAGAAGACATAAAAAAAGGAAGCTCGATTCTGCTGCGAATGGAACTTCCTTTTTTGCTATCTGATAAATGAGAAGATAATCATCGTTACTAACAGGATCGTCAGGTGATTTAAGGAAATGATGAACGAAAGCTTCGCCCATTTTTGATCATCCTTCTTATTAAAACTGTATACGCATGCTGCAAACCATACGATCGTAAGAAGCAGCATTGTCAGTGCAAGAAACTTACTGAAAGGCCAGAATAAAAATGATGCAGCCATTAATAGGATTAAATAAACAATCGATTGAATTTTAGTCCGTTTAATGCCTTTAATCACGGGGAGCATCGGGATGCCGGCCGCTTTATATTCTTCAAGTCTGCGGATTGCAATCGCATAAAAATGCGGAGGCTGCCATAAAAACATGAGCATAAATAACCCAATCGCAACCGGATGGAAGAGATCATTAGACACGGCTGCCCAGCCAATAAGCGGAGGCATAGCACCGGAAAGACTGCCTACCTCTGTATTTAATACGGTTGTGCGTTTAGTCCACATCGTATAGGGGAAGACATAAAATAAAAACCCTAACAGTCCCATTAAAAAGGCAAGCATTGACGCAGAATATAAGAGCACAAGTCCTGCCGCTGTTAAGAAGATTCCGAGCCATAAAGCAAATTTGGGATTGATCGAACCATCCACTGTCGGCCGGCTCTGGGTCCTTTTCATAATGGCATCAATATCCTGATCATAAAAATTATTGATGGCTCCTGCACCGCCAACTACCATTGAAGTACCTATTATAGCTAAAACGATGACCGGAATGTATGCGGCAAAGCTTAGGTCGAAAGCATACAAAGCAAGACAAAGTCCTGCAATCATTCCCATCACGTTCGACTTAATGATTCCTGTTTTAATGATTCCTCTTATAACATTCCATGAAAAGTAAGACTTTAAAGAAAAAGAGGTCTTTTCCATTACTTCTGTATTGTTCACTATCATTCTCCTCTTTTTTTATGATTGAGAATAAAGGATTGGTTTTTCGTTGCCTTATTATTTTAACATAAATTTAATTTAGAAGGCTTGATTAGGCTCGGTCAAATTTCGTCAATAATATGGACAAAGTGTGAATATTTGAAAAATGACAGGTTTTCCTGCTGGAATTCCTATCCATAAGCCAGAAAGGGATAATACCGAAAAAAATCGGTGAAAAGTAAACGTTCTTTACATAGGGTAGGGGGGTATGGTAATTTGAGTGTAAGGAGTGATGCGAATGGAACAGGAAAGTAATCCTAATTTGGAAGATCATCCTCATTGCCAAGAACCTTCCCAGAGCAGAAAAAGCCATCATTCAGAAGCGGTGAAAAAGAATTTAGTCAGCCGTTTGAATCGTATCGAAGGCCAAATAAGAGGGATTAAAGGACTTATTGAAAAGGATACGTATTGTGATGATGTTATTACACAGATATCGGCAACTCAAGCGGCTTTGAACAGTATCGCTAAAATTCTTTTAGAAGGACATATGAAGAATTGTGTTGTCAGCCGCATTCATGAGGGAGACCTGGAAGTAGTCGATGAAGTGTTGGTAACCATCCAAAAATTAATGAAAAAGTAAAGGAGAAGATGATTGAATGGAAAACGTAACATTAAATGTTAAAGGAATGTCTTGCGGACATTGTGTAAAGGCAGTAGAAGGCAGCGTTGGGGAACTGGAAGGTGTAAAAGAAGTGGAAGTCAGCCTGGAAGATGGAAAAGTAAGGGTTCTGTTTGAAGAAGATAAAGTGAAACTGGCTTCTATTAAAGAAGCTATAGATGACCAGGGATACGACGTCGAATAACACAGCTTTCATGTAGTTTCCTCAAAAAAACGTACTGTTTTTATACAGTACGTTTTTTTGAGGAAAGCTGTTTTATACCCGTTCCATGAAAAGCTGCAGGAATTTGTCTGCGTCAACCCCAAAACCGACCTTGACATTCGGTTCCTTGCTCTTGATTCTTGAAAGGTCTTCTACAGTTTCTCCGATTGCATGATCCTCTAAATCTACCTTCAGAAACATCGGATGTGTATGGATGAGCCCGGGATGCGTTACAGCCCCTACAGCCAGCGGGTCATGCAGGGCACAGCCGTTTAAAAAAGGATACCTTTCACTGTAGAAGGTAAGATAATGGGATGAAATATCTGCCAGAAATGTATGTACTTTATCTTCTTGCTGCCGCCAGGTTTCAATCGATTCTCTCGGCAGGACGGTTTTCATCGTCACATCAAGACCTATTAATGTGATTGGCAGGCTGGACTGAAAGACCTTTTCGGCCGCATGCGGATCAGCATATATATTAGCTTCTGCAAATTTCGTTACATTGCCTGGGGCGGCTACTGCACCGCCCATGATGACGACATGTCCGATTTGCCGGCTGAAATCCGGTTCTTTTTCCAAAACGACTGCCAGGTTTGTTAGAGCAGCGGTCGTAATTAATGTAAGATCTTTTCCATACATATTGGCTGCCTGAAGAATGAATTCTGATGCCGGCATATCTTCTGCAGTCAAAACTGGTTCAGGAAGAAATGTATTCCCAAGTCCGTCAGCACCGTGTACATCCGTTGCCGTATGGAATTCCTGTCGAAGGACCAGCGGTTTTGACGCCCCTTTGTAAACCGGGATTTTCTTCTCAAGCAATTCAAGAACTTGTAAGGTGTTTCTGGTAGTTGAATTGATTCCGATATTTCCGTGAGAAGTCGTGATCCCAATCACTTCAATTTCCGGAGAATTCACGGCATATGCTATGGCTAACGCATCGTCAATGCCAGTGTCTACATCTAAAATGACTTTTTTCATCTTTTCATCACCTCATTCTCCAGTTTAATGGTTTAGAACAGGTCTGTCTCTAGTAAACTAAAGAACATAAAGATATATACAAAAGAAGTGAGACAAGGTGCCAAGCATGATGAAAATGTGAAAGATTTCGTGAAATCCCCATTTCCCCCATTGAAAGTAAGGAGGCTTCAGTCCGTAAATAATTCCGCCTGCTGTATAAAATACTCCTCCTAGAATTAATAAGGAAAGTCCCTTTAATCCAATGACGGAAGCAAGCGGGGCAGAGGCAAAGATAATGATCCAACCCATTGCAATATACAAGAATGTGGAAAGCCATCTTGGACAATTGAACCAAATCATTTTAAAAGCGACTCCCAAAACGGCCAGAACAAGAACAATTGTAAAGTACGTCCAACCGATTGTTCCGTTTAAGCTTACGAGACAAAAAGGAGTATAAGAACCCGCAATCAGAACAAAAATCATAGAATGATCTACCTTCCTTAAGAAAGCAATCACCCGGTCACTGGCTATAGCAGAATGGTAGAGGGCAGAGGCGGAATATAACAAAATCATACTGATGCCAAATATGATAACCGCCCCAATGGTCAGTGATGATCCATCCAATTTCGATGCTTTGATGGTAAGAGCCAGTAAGCCAACGAAAGATAGAACAGCTCCCCAAAAATGAGTTAATGCGTTAATAGGTTCTCTAATATAGCTCTGCATGCAATCACTCCTTTTATGTAGTTTTAATAACTATATAATATGATACTCATATATCATCACGTAGTCAACCTTTACTTGGAGCGGTGTGTAGGATAAAATAAATGGTATCAATGATGTAAGCAGGTGAAATCCTTTGCAGCAGAAAGAGGAACTTTTGAAGAAGATTGGCATAGAAAGCAAAATCAATATTGAAGATGTGCCTGACATCGATTTATATATTGATCAGGTTCTTCAGCTTTTTGAAAAGAAATTTGAAGGCACAAAAAGGAATGCTGATGAAAAAGTACTGACTAAGACCATGGTCAATAATTATGCGAAAGGAAAATTGTTTTATCCTATAAAGAATAAGAAATACTCCAAAGATCATCTATTATTGATCAGTCTGATTTATCAGTTAAAAGGCGCTCTTTCCATTAATGATATAAAATCCACGTTAAGCGGCCTGAATCAGTTAATCACAGAAGAAGGATTTGAACTGGAGCCGTTTTACCGAAGTTTTCTGGAACTTCAGGATAAAGGAGCTGCCCATTTTAAGGAGAACTTAGAATCTCTTATGAATGAATCAAAGAAAGAAGTGAAAAGAGAAGGGCAGGAAAACGAATATCTTGAAAAAGCATTAATGATCGCCTCTCTTGTAAATGTAAGCAATCTGTATCGGAGAACCGCGGAACAGCTTATTGATGAATTGGTGAAAACACTGCCGGCTGACGGCGTAAAGAAGAAAGATTGATCAGCAGGGACCCGTGAGTGAACACCAATGGGACCGCAGTCAGCTGTTTTCCCCTTCTGAATAATTGTTGATCAGTGCTGATTGTTATCTTTTTTTTTAGAAATATACTACTATTTTTAATGTAGACTTATAAATTGATTATATATAAGAAGGGGAAGGTGAAACAATGGATGTACTTACTGCCATAAAAACACGCCGGAGCATCGGGCTTGTCAAACAAGAACCGGTTCCAAAAGAAATGATTGAAACGCTTCTTGAAGCTGCTACATGGGCGCCTTGCCATCATCGCACAGAACCATGGAGATTTTTTGTGATGACCGGTGAAGGCAGAAATGCACTTAGTGATACATTTGTAAAAATGGCAAAAGCGAAAATGGAAGAGCCTTTAAGCGAAGAGGATCAAAAAAAGCTGGAAAAAGAAAAGAATAAACCATTAAGGGCACCGGTTGTCATTGCAGTTGCAGTTAAACCGGCTGAAGATAATCCAAAGGTCGTTTTGGAGGAGGAATTTGCTGCAGGCCATGCAGCAGTGCAAAATCTGCTTCTCGCTGCCCATTCCTTAGGTCTTGGCGCTGTATGGAGAACCGGTGCGGTATGTTCTGCACCTGAAATCAGAGAGTTATTTCATTTGCAGGGAAAAGCAGAGATCATCGGCTTTGTTTATGTTGGATATCCGGATTTGAAAAAAGACCCTGTTGCCAAACGAAAACCTGTCTCTGACGTAACACAATGGATGGATAAATGAGAATGATGATTCAGATAATAAAGAAAAGCCCAGGCAGATTTATACGTCATAGACTAACCTGAATTAATGAGACACTATAAAACACCTTCGAAATGGTACACTTAAACAAAGTACTAATTCGGAGGTGTTTTTGCATGGGCAAAAATGTATATTCAAATGAAGTTAAGTGGGCAGTTGTGAAAGATAAAATGAGTGGTCAGTTTTCGAACCGTGAAATCATGGAGAAGTATGAGATTAAAAATGTTTCTCAAATCAAAACGTGGATGAAATGGTATCGAGATAATCAGGTTCATCGATTTAATCAACCAATAGGAAAACAATATTCCTATGGTCATGGACCAGACAGTTCGAGTCCTGAAGAGAAAAAAGAACGTCAATTGAATCATTTAAAACAGGAAAATGAAATCTTAAAAAAGTATTTGGAGATCGAAAAGGAGTTGAAAAAGAAATCGTTCTCCAATTAGTTCAGAATTCACGAAAGAAATATACAGTATCAGCTATTTTATCAGCTTTAAATGTTCCTAGATCCACCTATTATCGCTGGGCAAATGCGCAACTAGTTGAGTTGTCTAAGGAAGAAGAAGCGATTATTTACCTTTGCGAAAAAACTAAATACCGATATGGTCATCGAAAAATCAAGGAGCTTTTAAAACGTGACTATCCTATCAAATTGAACCGTAATACTGTTCAACGAATCATGCAGAAATATCACCTTCAATGTAAAGTAAAACAAAAGAGAAGGTGGAAATCTCAAGGAGAATCTGTCGTTGTCGCGCCAAACTTATTACAGCGAGAGTTTCACGCAAGCAAACCTAACCATAAGTGGGTAACAGATATTACCTACATTCAATATGGGCCAGACACTTTATATTTATCAACGATCATGGACTTGTTTAATAATCAAATTGTTGCCTATAAACTTTATACTCATCAACAAATTCCTTTGGTGATTGATACCTTGAATGAAGCACTAGAAAAGCGAGGAAACCCTAAAGGAGTCATCATCCATTCAGATCAAGGAAGTGTCTATTCTTCTTATGCTTATCAGAATCGGATTAAAGAAAAGAATTTAGTTGGTAGTATGTCACGCAGGGGAAACTGTTGGGACAACGCAGTGATTGAGTCATTCCACTCGAACCTTAAATCAGAAGAATTTCAGTTTGTTAAATTCCATTCTTTGTCGCTAGAAGAAGTAAAGGAACGTGTGGATCAATTTATGAGTTATTATAACGAAGAGCGTATCCAAGAAAAATTAGGCTACCACACACCAATAGAGTTTGGTGATATGGCTGCCTAAGAAGAAGATGTTTTATTACTGTCTCAAATGAATAGGTCAGTTTACTATCAGCCTGGGTTTTTCTTTATTCATTTTTATCTCCTTTAGAGTCAAAAAAGGCTTTTAATATGATCCGGTTGGCTGTGACATCTTCTAAGGTATATCGGTCCAGCACTAAGAAAAATGCTTCCAATGCTTCATTAATCATATGTTTCAGGCCGCAGACCGGTGTAATCACGCAGGCACTCCCATCTTCTTTAAAGCATTCTACCATATGAAAATCTTCCTCTGTTTTCCTGACAATTTCCCCGATATTCAACTGATCAGGACTTTTTGCCAGTCTCATGCCTCCGTTTCTGCCCCGGATTGTTTCGATATATCCCATTTTCCCAAGATTGTAAGTAATTTTCATCAAATGATTCACGGAGATATCATATGCCTCCGAAATTTCTTTAATTGTCACTAATTTTTCATTTCGATTGACAGCTAAATATAATAAAACTCGTAAAGAGTAATCAGAGTAGCTAGTTAAACGCATGTGAATCCCTGCTTTCTTTTAATGACCATATCATAGCATAAATGTGACAGATTCTTAACTTTTGCAGCTTGCAGATATAAAAGAAGTATTTTATATATTGCTTTAATTCATGCGGGCTCGTACAATAAACATGTAAATAAAATACTTCTTTTCGAGAGGCGATGTCATGATGTTATCTCAGCAAACTATTCAAATTATTAAAGCAACCGTTCCCGTGTTAGAAGCAAAAGGGGTAGAAATTACAACTGTTTTCTACCGGAACTTATTTCAAGACTATCCTCAGTTATTGAATATCTTTAATCAAACGAATCAAAAAAAAGGGCGCCAGCAAACAGCACTTGCTAATACCGTTTTGGCTGCTGCTAAATATATCGATAGGCTGGAAACTATATTGCCCGTTGTGAAACAAATAGCTCAAAAGCACCGGAGCCTGATGGTTAAGCCGGAGCATTATCCAATTGTGGGCGAATATCTTCTTGCCGCTATTAAAGAAGTTTTGGGTGATGCAGCAACTGATGAAATTATTGGTGCTTGGGGAGAAGCCTATGGTGTCATAGCCCAAGTCTTTATCGACATTGAAAAAGAAATGTATGAAGAAGCTGAACAGAGAAGCGGGGGATGGGCTGACTTTAAAGAATTTATCGTAGCTGACAAGGTGAAGGAAAGTGAAGTCATTACTTCCTTTTATCTAAAGCCGGTAGATGGCGGAATGGTACCGTCATTTATTCCTGGCCAGTATGTCACTGTCAGAGTAAAAATTCCTGGTGAGGAGTATCTGGTCAACCGTCAATACAGCCTGTCAGCGGCCCCAAATAAGGAAAGCTTCCGGGTTTCTGTCAAAAGGGAAAAGGAACCGAACACACCAGAAGGACGCGCTTCTAATTATTTGCATGATCAAGTGGGAGTCAATGACCGAATCGCACTCACTGTTCCTGCTGGAGTCTTCACCCTTGAGGCAGAAAAAAATAAAGCACCGCTCGTATTCATTGGAGCAGGAGTTGGGGTAACCCCATTAATGAGCATGGTTCAGTCTATTGCAAAACAGGAGCCTGGCCGAAAAGTAACATTTGTCCAAGCAGCAAAAAATCCCCGTGTGCAAGCTTTCCAAAATGAGCTTGAGTCACTTGAAGATAAGCTGTCTGATTTCCGTTTAACTTTTGTATATTCAGAGCAGATGGGCGGCGAACAAAATGATAAAATCAAGCAGGGGCATGTGGATGAAGAATTTTTACGCAATTTAAAGGCGGATGCTGATTCTGAATATTATATTTGCGGACCTGTTCCGTTTTTAAAAGCAGTGACAAGCGGATTGAGAGAACTCGAGATACCGGATGAAAAAGTTCACTTTGAGTTCTTCGGTCCTGCGGAGGCCATCCATTAATAGATTGAAACTAAACGATACAAATCAAAAATAGAACGGAATGCTTTTCTAAAAGCAGGCTGATTGAATATTTCTCAATCAGCCTGTACTTATAATGTCATTTTTTATTCGGCCAGATAATAAATCCCTAAAACGACAGTAATGAGGACAACCATGACAGATAAAAAGAAAATAGAAAATTTAGTCGATCTAAAAGTGTTTTCATTAATCTGCCTTACTTTCAGCAAATAGCTTCGCAATGCCAGTATAATCGTAATGATTCCCGACATAATGGCCAGGATTCCGATTCCTTTTATGGCTAGATCAGAAAGAGCGTTTTTGGCGGAACCATGAAGATTTGTTACTAAAAATCCAATCCCGATGATGGCAATGGCGGTTCTGACCCAAGCCAGGTATGTTCTTTCATTGGCCAAATGCTGCTGGATATATTGAGATTCCTTGGTGACTGCCTGTTTCTTTTTTTGAGAGGTCATTATGTTTCACTCTTTTCTGTTTATGCTTTTAGAACTTTGATAGGAAAGCGTAATTCTACTATACCCATATTTAAGTTCATCTGTCCTGTTTTGGAATACCATCTGAAGGAAAAAGGATGGGATAAAAGCAGATAACTCTCAGGATGGGAAAAGAATCTATAATATTCCTAAGGAAACAGCGAGATCTGTGCCTTTGAAAGCACAGTTGAAACGGAAATTATGCAGCATAAGCAAAGGAGCTGGGACATAACTGTTTCATTTAATGAAAAAACCGAACTATCATGCGAAACTCTAGTTAGAGTTTCACAATAGTCCGGTTTTTTATTAATAAATTATTCGACTTGAGATTGGTCTATTTAGTTTTGTTCCAGTCTTTCCCGAGGTTTTAAATTTTTTAAAGGAGAGACTCTGCTCCGTCAATATATACTTCTGTTCCGGTAATATGCGAAGACATGTCTGAAGCAAGAAATAGAACAAGGTCTCCAACCTGTTCAGATGTCCCGGCTTTATGAGCGAGCGGCTGAGCACCTTCCGGATATTCGATCGGGATTCGGATTTTTTCCAGGCTTTCTTGATTTGGAAATGTATTGTCATGAATATTCGTATCAATTGCTCCGGGACAGATCATATTTACCCGGATTTTATATCTGGCGAGTTCCAAAGCAGCCATCTTTCCAAGTGCTACTTGCCCGGCCTTGGAAGAGCTGTAAGCGGAGAAACCAAAATTTTTGAAAAAACGGTTCCCATTAATAGAACTGTTGATTGCTATGCTCCCGCCGGATTCCTTCATATAGGGTATCGCATATTTAAGAGTAAGAAAGGTCCCGCGCAGATTCGTATGGATTGTTGTATCCCAATCTTCGGGAGAAAGATCTTCAAGCGGGGCAATGACCCCGTTAATCCCGGCATTGGCGAAGACGAAATCAATTTTGCCAAAATGGCCGTATGCTTTTTCAAAGCCTTGTTTCACTTGTTCAGGATCAGCGATGTCTGTTTTGATAATCAGGGATTTTGTCCCGAATTTCTCAATCTCTTTTTGAACGGTTTCTGCTTTTTCGACTGTTCTGTCAAGGAAAACAATATGAGCACCGTTTTCGGCCAGTTTTAAAACAGCTCCTCTTCCGATGCCGGATCCACCTCCTGAAATGACTGCCACTTTATCTTTCATTAAATTTGACACTACATCCTCACTCCCTTTTTTTCAATACTTCTTCCCCTTAAGGAGTATGTGAAAACTTCGGTGTAATAATAAAATTATAAATGACATGATGAGAAAAAATCCAATAGTTTGACGATTGAGATTTTTATTCGTTATGATTTGAAAAATGCCTATTTTTGAAAGGGAGAGGAAACGATGATTAATTTTGGGGTTATAGGAACAAATTGGATAACAGAAGCTTTTATTAACGCAGTTTCTCATATAGAAGATTTCCATTTATATGCTGTCTATTCACGAACAGAGGAACGAGCTAAATCCTTTGCTGAGAAGTATCAGGCTTCTGCAATTTTCACTGATTTAGAGGAAATGGCAAGAGATGAACAACTGGACGCGGTTTATATTGCCAGTCCAAATTCCCTGCACAGCAGACAAGCCGTACTTTTCTTGAATCAGAAGAAGCATGTGCTGTGCGAAAAGCCAATTGCTGCGAACGCGATTGAAGCTGCAGAAATGATTGCGGCCGCCAAAGAAAATAAGGTACTGCTGATGGAAGCGATGAAGTCGACTCAGATGCCGGCGTTTCAGCAGATTCAAGAAAACTTACATAAAATTGGGAAAATCCGGAGATATACAGGTACTTATTGTCAATATTCTTCCCGTTACGATGCCTTCAAAAGGGGAGAGGTTCGCAATGCGTTTAATCCTGAGTTTTCCAGCGGGGCTTTGATGGATCTCGGAGTCTATTGTCTGTACCCCCTTGTTACTTTGTTTGGCTCTCCTGAGAGAGTCCAGGCAAGTGCAACACTGCTTTCGACAGGTGTGGATGGACAGGGGAGTTTGCTTTTGACGTATCCTGATATGGAAGCGGTTATCCAATACTCTAAACTCGCTGATTCCAGTGTGCCTTCGGAAATACAGGGGGAGAAAGGCAGCATAATGATTGATAAGATTTCTTCTCCTGAAAACGTATGGATTGAGTATAAAGATGGAACAGTGGAAAATATATCAGAAAGTATTGATTTTCCTGATATGTATTATGAAGCAAATGAGTTTATTGAGTTACTGAAGTCTCAAAAAACAGAATCGGCTATTAATTCGTTTTCTGCTTCGCTTTCCGTTATGAAAATTATGGACACGGCAAGAAAACAAACCGGTATTATATTCCCATCAGACCGCTAAGCATTAGAATGGACAAACAAAAAAGGTGAGAGTATAACTTATATAAGTAAATTTCTTTAAAGAATGGAGAGGGACTGACAAAATGAAATGTAAAATCAATCGCAATGCTGCAAAAGTTCTGACTAAAATGCTTGAGCAAGAAGAAGCTAAAGGGAAATATATTCGTGTATACATAACTCATATGCATGGAGATCACGCTCACTATGAGCTTAAGCTGGATACCCCTCAGGAACATGATGAGATTGTAACATCCGATAAGGGTATCGAGGTGCTCCTTGATTCAAGAGAGGAATTTCTTGACGGAGTCTGGATTAAATACTTCTATGTGCCTCAAGAAGGCTTTGAAATTACAAATCCATCTAAAGAACCTAAAGGACATCATCATCATTAATCATTGATATAAAACTTTTAAAAGGAGGATATACAATGAACCCAAAATACAGTCCAATCTTTCGTTCTTATACGTTCCGGTCAGGAGTTGATGTGAAAAACCGGATCATCCTTGCTCCGATGACGCATTATTCATCAACAGATGCCGGTGAAGTAACAGAGGAAGAATTAGCGTATTATGCTGAAAGAACAGGCGGTGTAGGGACGGCTATTACAGCTTGTGCCTATGTAAATGCCGGAGGAAAAGGTTTCCCAGGACAGTTCAGCATCGACGACGATTCTTTTATACCGGGATTATCCAAACTTGCACAAACCATTAAAGCAAAAGGAGCTAAAGCCGTCATTCAAATTTATCATGGCGGAAGACAAAGCCCTCTTGAATTATTGCCCGATGGCCAGCCTGTATCTGCCAGTGCAGTGCCATCTGGTGAAGGGGCACCTGTTCCCCGTGAAATGACGGATGCAGAAATCAGACAGGTCATTGCTGATTTTGGCGAAGCTACAAGAAGAGCAATCGAAGCTGGTTTTGACGGAGTGGAGATTCATGGTGCCAATACGTATCTTCTGCAGCAATTCTTCTCTCCGCATTCTAACCGCCGCAATGATCACTGGGGCGGCACTCTTGAAAAAAGGATGATCTTTCCTTTAGCCATCGTGGATATTGTGAAAAAGACAGTGGCTGAATATGCGAAAACTCCTTTCTTAATCGGCTATCGGATTTCGCCGGAAGAGGGAAGCAATCCGGGAATCACGTTAGAAGATACAATGGATTTTGTGGATCGCCTGGCTGACAAAGAACTGGATTATTTGCATATCTCTGTGATGCATTTCTGGAATGGGTCTTTCCGCGATCGATCTAAAACAGAGTCAAGAATCGTAAAAATTCAGGAGAAAGTCGGCGAGCGTGTGCCGGTAGTTGGTGTCGGTTCACTCCATACACCGGAGGAGGTAACGGAGGCATTAGAAAGCGGCGTGCCATTTATTGCACTTGGTCGTGAACTTCTGATGGAACCCCATTGGGTGGAAATGGTAGAGTCAGGAAAAGAAGACCAAATCAGGACAACCTTATCTAAACAAGATCAGTCCCAGCTTGTCATTACAGATCAGCTTTGGGAAATGCTGATCAATACAGAAGGATGGCTCCCTGTCGTTGACTAATAAGTGACAGTCTTCGTGCTAGGCTGTAAAATTTTTATGCCCGCATTTTGCCTAAGTCAGAATGCGGGCTATTCTTTTTAGTCAACAAGATAAAAATGAAGTTCTCTCATGCCGCCCATGCTATTTTTTACCCGCATTCAACCGTTGTTTTTTGAACCAGACAGGGATGATTAGTTCAACATATCCGCTTTTTTCTGTTATTGCCCAGGCTGACCATTTCTGCAAATGTTTACGATTTGGATCTATAAGATTAAATCATTCTTCCTGATGTATAATTTTAATTCGATTGATATTTCTCCATCCACACAAAATGAAATAGTGATTCACTCTTTTTTCTATATTGAATGATTGCCACTCTGTCCGTAGAGATGTCGCTTATACGGAAATTATTGATTATATTCTTGAGAGACCGACAAGGATCAAAGCGTTATATGTAAAAAAATCTGCTTACGGATTCTTTTTTGGATAACCAGAAGGAAAAACAGGGAGTGAGAAAGAAAGAGAAGTAGAGAGGGAGGGATGAAGATGATCGGTTCAATCGTGACGACTGCCAAAGGGCATATTCAAGGAGTGGCTGAAGGACAAACATATGTCTGGAAAGGGATTAGGTATGCAAAAGCTCCAACAGGAGAACGGAGGTTTCAGGCTCCTGAACCTATGGATGCCTGGGACGGTGTCGCGGATGCAAAAGAATTCAGTCCGCAGGCTCCTCAGTCTTTTAACGGTTCTGTCGGGAATAGAATGACAGGGAACAAGGTTCCGGACGAAGATTGTCTGTTCCTGAATGTTTGGGTGCCTAAAACGGCTGGAGACAAGCTGCCTGTCATGGTCTGGATTCCGGGAGGGGCGAATACAGCCGGATCCGGTCTCATTGATTTATATAATGGTAAAGCCCTGGCTGAAGCAGGGAATATCGTGGTTGTCACAATCAATTATAGAATGGGTGCGTTAGGGTACTTGGATTTTTCCGATTTTCTTGATACGGAAACGGTCTTTGATTCGAATATAGGCCTGAGGGACCAAGTTGCGTCTCTGAAGTGGGTAAATGAAAATATTGCAGCATTTGGCGGTGATCCCGAAAGGGTTACTGTATGGGGAGAATCAGCTGGAGGAGATACAGTGACTGCCCTGCTTACTATTCCATCTGCGAAAGGGCTTTTCAGCGGGGCCATTGCTCAAAATCCGGCTCCTTCTTCTGCACCAAAAAGCCTGGCTAAGAAACTTGCCAAAAGATTTCTGGAGCTGGCAGAAGTCTCAGAAGATGATGTAGATGTTTTGAAAACACTGCCTATAGAAAGAATAACGGAAGCGGCAGAGCTGCTGAGGCAGGAGAATTCCAAAATGAGGCCTGGAACACTCACATTTGCACCTGTTGTTGATGGCGAGTTTCTTCCTGTTGATCCTTTGGAAGCTGTTTATTCCGGCAAGGCGGGGGATCTCCCTCTTCTAATAGGGATTAACCGGAATATGCCACTTGGGGGCGAAGAAACGCGTGCAGAAGTACCGATACATACGATTGTTGATGAGGATCCTGAACTGGATCGCCGTGTCACGGCGCCATACCGCAAGTTGTCCGACAAGAAAGCAGTTATGGATACGGGCGGGAATGCCCGAGTGAATAGGCAGACAGTTTGGTTCACAGAGGGCTACAGCAAACAGGCCAAGATGTGGATGTGCCATTTTAATATACAGTCTGGATCTTTTCAGGTGAATAAAGGGAATAGTCTGTTCCCATTACGGCCATGGAGAAACTCTAAGAAATTATCGGAAAAAATTCTGTCGCATTGGCTGAATTTTGCCAAGTATGGAACCCCAAATCCTCCCGATGGGGAAATTTGGCCGGTTTATGATACAGAAAACCGTTATACGATGAGATTAGATGAACCCAGCGGAATTGAAAAGGATCCATATAAGAACATAAGAGAAGCTTGCATGGAAAGATCTGCTTATAAATAAATGTCCTTTTTGTCAGTTTTTAAAATTGGATGGTGAGCAAGTCATAAGGGGATTGCCCAATTAAATAGGAAAGTCTCCTATCACTTCAAGCGTCTCTGAATACCTTGCCTGTTTTTTTTTGATATAATAAACAGGAAAGCAGCAACAGACGAAACGATCCATATGATGTTTCAAATGATGGAAGGATGAACGTATTGGAAAAAGCAGAAGTGATTGGCACTAAGGCCGAGAAAGAACAAAATTTATATATTTTCCTGGGACGCTATTATGCTGATGACTTTAGCAGTGAAAAAGCTGGGGATTTTGTATTCATACAGCACTTAGAAATTAATGGAGTGAATGGTGTCATTAAAGGTACGCCTAAATTTGATGAATATTTTATGAAGTCACCAGAGAAAGAAAGACTGAAGAGTTTGATTAATAAAACTGTGAGGGATTATATCCAAACAAACAGACTGAAGTTCATGCTGGAAGAATATGATGTAGCCGCCAGGCTGGGGGAGAATTAATTTTTCCTTTTTTTATGAAGCAGACCGATACCAAAAATTAAAAAGAGAATAAGCAAAGCTGCCTCCAAACAGGGCAGCTTTTTCTTGTTTATTACGTCTAATTTCCCATTTTTTAAAAAAATATCAAAAACAGAAACTACTAAAATACTAGTTTGCATTCTTACAGGAACAGCAGATGAGCGTCTGATTTTTGCAGAAAATATCATTTAATTACAAAGATTATCCGAAACATAGTAGCTGAAAAAACAAAAATACTTCTTTTTATTTCCCTCTTTTGTCGTAAAAACACGTTTAATGTTAAAAATGAAATGTAATTGTAATAAACCTATCATCTGTTTGATAAAAACAGGTGCTATACTTCGATATAGGTAAAAATGAGCAGTTTACTTCTGCTCATACTAGGCAGAACATCAATAGACTTAAACATAAAAATAAAAAACTACTAAAAAAAAGATATTCTGGTTGGCTAAATAGACAGAGAGAGAAGCAGGAATGAACCAGGAAAGAAAGCAGGGGAAATGATTTTGAAGAAAAAGCTGATCGTATTGAACACTACTCTTATGCTCGGGTTAGGAAGCGTTTTTGCAGTACCTTCTATTCATGCTGAGTCAATCCAATCGATTGAAGGAGAAAGATCTGGCATTCAGACAGAAATTACGGAAGCGCAAAAGCTGATTGACGGTTTGAAAGCAGAACAGACAAAGCTTACAAAGCAGCTGAATCAAATTGAGGAAGCAGTAAAAGAAAACCGTGAAAAAATCGATTCAACTAAAGATGAAATCGAACAGACTAAATCTGACATTGAAGATTTGAAGAAAGAAATTGCTGTACTTGAAGAAAGAATCGCCAATCGGGAGGAAGTGCTGAAGAAGCGTGCTGTAACTTTCCAGGAAAACGGCGGCGATGTCAAATATCTTGAAATTTTATTTGGTTCCAAAGATTTCAGTGATTTAGTTGACCGGGTAGGAGCAGTTGCCTCTTTTGCAAAAGCAGACCGCGATATTCTTTTGGATCAAGAAAAAGATAAAAAAGATCTTGAAGATAAAAAAGCCTCTGTTGAAGAGAAATTGGACAATCTAACTAATATGAAGGTTGAACTTGAGGGGATGCAGGCTCAAATCGAAGAGCAAAAAGCCCAAAGTCAAACTTTGAAAAAAGAACTTGAGAAGAAAGAAGAAGAGACTTCTTCTCTTATTGACAGTTTAGAAAAGAAAGATTCCAATCTAGAAGCGAAGATAGAGTCTATTAAAGAAGAAAATCGTAAAAAAGAAGAACGTGAAGCAGCAGAAAAGGCTGAATTGCAGCGTATTGCAGATGAAGCGGCTGCAAACGAAAGCGAAGGTTCTGAACCTGATTCAGAGCCTGCAGCTAAGGCAGAAACAAAGAGTACATCAAATACAGAGACAAAGTCAGCCTCTGAATCTAAGCCAGAAGCAAAATCGCAATCTGAATCTAAGCCTAAAACAGAAGCAAAATCTGAATCAAAACAATCTTCTGGAAGCTCATCAGCTTCAGCTAAAGAAAGCAAACCGGCAGTAAAAAGCGCTTCTAAGAAACCTGTTTCTTCAAGCAAGCCTAGCAGTGCCAATGTGAGTGCGGCTATTTCAGCTGGTTATAAGTATATTGGGAATTCAACTTATAAATTTGGCGGAGGCCGTACTGCTTCAGATATCGCGAACGGCAGATTCGACTGCTCAGGATTTGTATCATGGGCATATAAACAAGCAGGCGTAAACCTTACTCCTCAGACTGACAGCATGAAGAATCAAGGGCGAACAGTGCCTGCAAGCCAAATGAAACCTGGCGACCTTGTTTTCTTCGACACGTATAAGAAGGACGGACATGTAGGAATATATGTAGGCGGCGGAAAATTCATCGGTTCCCAAAGTTCTACAGGAGTTGCTATTGCAAACATGACTAGCGGCTATTGGGGAGATGCTTTTAACGGACGTGTGGTTCGAGTAAAATAATGTTAAGAAAGTAGGCGGAGTTTTCCTCTCCGCTTATTTTTTTTATTTTTTTTTACTATAATGAAACTTATCGGAGGTTTAATCGTAAATACTAATAGGGAAGAGGAAGGTTGTGAATCAGCCTTCTTAAAAGAGTAATAAACAAAATATGAACAGAAAGATACTTGGAGGGAACTTTACAAGATGATTAAGAAATTATTAGCTGCATTACTCGTGATTACACTTTCATTTTCAGCGGCTGGCGGGTATGTATTCCATGATGAAACGACTGTAAGCGCAAAAGGGTATAAATCCGGTAAGAAAGGCTTTTCAAACAATAATACCAATAATAACTTCAATTCGAATATCCAAAAGAAAGATACCAATAAATCAGATTCTTCCGTTGCAAATAAGTCAGCAGCGAATAAAGGCGGCTTCATGGGCGGAGGTATGATGAAAGGACTTATGCTTGGAGGTTTGGCCGGTCTGATGTTTGGCGGCCTGTTGGCAAATATGGGGGCTCTCGGATCTTTTATTGGTTTGCTTGTGAATGTGCTGGCTATTATCGTAGTGATCGCTCTGATCAGAGGAATATTCAACTATTTCAAAAATAAAAGGAGAAGAGAGGATTCAAATTCGTGGAGAAGCTAAAACTTTCCGAACAGGATATCATTAACGCTCTCTGTGTGTATACTGCAAGAAAAAAACAGATCAAGCCGGAACAGGTGGAAGCTGAATTAATGTATGATGATGACTATGGTTTTTCTGCTGAAGTATATTGGGAGGGCAGAAAACAAGTATATATTACAATCAATATTATAGAAGCTTTGAGAATCTGGCTGGATGAATATATGGGAAAAGATCCGTATTCCGGCATTGAGCTTGTCCTCGACGATGAAGAAGGAATCATCGCTATCGTGAATGAGAGCAGATAATGCAGAAAAGCGTAATTTTCATCAAACAAAACAGCGGGTGGCAGCACTCGCTGTTTTGTTTTAGATAGAAAACAAGTAGATTCGTTTGATCAGAAAAGGAGGAGCCAAGATATGTTGTTAAAGCCTTATTTGGAGAAAATAAAATATATGGGAGAGGATGCTCTCCGTTTTGGAAATGATGAATTGGAAGGGGTTCTCGTCCCAAATCTGGGAAGTAATTTATTATCTCTCGTCTATAAAAAAAGCGGAACGGACATCTTCAGAACTCCTGACAGTATTGAGGAATATCATCAAGCTCCGACTTTGTTTGGACACCCCGTTTTATTCCCGCCTAATCGAATTGAGGACGGGGCATTTAAGTTCCAAGGAAGGGACTATCAGTTTACAATCAATGAACCAGAAAAACATAATCGTTTACATGGTTTTGTACATGACAAGCCGTGGAAGCTGATTGCGCAACATGTAACAAATGATCAAATTCAAATCCAGACTCAGATTTGCAGCGAAGATTTCCCGTCCATTCTGCAGGAATTTCCTCACTCTTTTTCGATTATAATGACGTATAACCTGAAAGGAAGTAAGTTAAGTATAGAAGCGGAAATCGAAAATAAAGGGGAGGAAGTAATGCCCGCCGGGATTGGGTATCATACAACAATTCCTTTGCCGCTATGCAGACATAGCATATCGAAGACTGTAATGGTCCGCCTGCCTGTCCATAAAAAATGGCTGCTTAATGAAAGATCTTTGCCAACAGGAGAATGGATACCGGAACTCCGGCTTAAAAGCGGGATACTTATTAAAGACAGAACATTTGATG
Source organism: Bacillus massiliglaciei (assembly GCF_900098925.1). Lineage (GTDB taxonomy): Bacteria > Bacillota > Bacilli > Bacillales > DSM-1321 > Peribacillus > Peribacillus massiliglaciei. Next base: position 359,082 of record NZ_LT622360.1, read on the forward strand.
ATATTTATCAATATGATGCTGAGAGTACTGACATCAATGAAGCGCTTTTAGAGGACAGAGAAGAAGGGCTTAGGATTCGCTATCAAAGCGATGAAAATTTTCGGCAGTGGGTTCTGTTTAACGACACGGGTTTTATCTGTCTAGAACCGTATTCCTGGGTAACGAATGCGCCTAATCTTGATTTACCGGAAAATGTGACAGGCATGAAAAGCTTACAGCCAAAGGAAAAATGGACAGTTGCCGTCAAGTTTTCAGCTGAAACAATATAGAGCTAATTCTAATTGTGTATTTCATGGCATGTCTTGAGAGGTTCTTTATATAATATTAAATAAAGCTCCATATAGTAATGTCATAGAAAGGTAGGATGTGTATATGTCTTTACAAGCGATAGAGAAAGAGGTTTTGCAGCTTGCAGAAGAGTTTAATGGGAAATTTGCCTGCCAGATTGTTTGGGATGAGGAAATCATTGACTATCATTCAGATGAACGATTTCAATCCGCCAGCCTGATAAAAATACCGATGATTGTAGAAGGATTTCGGCAGGCAGAAGCAAAAGAAATTTACTTGAATCAGCCAGTAACGATCCGCCGAGAACAAATAACAGGAGGATCGGGTGTCCTGCATGCTCTTTCGGATAAGGTGTTTTTAACACTGGAAGACTTGCTTACTCTAATGATTACGGTTTCCGATAATACATCGACTAATATCCTGATTGATTTACTTGGTTTTGATAAAATCAATCAGTGCTGCCGTGATCTTGGTTTAAAAAATACAGTCCTTGAGCGGAAAATGTTTGATTTTAAAGCAAAGAAAGAAGGCAAAGACAATTTCATTACGGCGGCTGATACAATCACTTCTCTAAAGGCAATACATACCGGGAGCGTATTAAGTAAGGAGAGCCATGAGAAGATTCTCCGTGTGTTTGAGAATCAGCAATTCAGAGAAAAATTACCGGCCAGGATGGGCAAGGGAGTGAAGGTTGCCGGCAAAACAGGGGGAATACAGGGAGTATCCCATGATGCTGCGATTCTTCGTTCCGACACTCAGACAGTATATGCAGCTGTGTTAACAGAAGAAATCACTTCTGATGAAGACAGCCGTCAAGTTATGGGGAAAATCGGAAAGCTGCTATATGATGAAATAATGAAGAGAGAAAGCTGAACGTTCCGCAGAGAAGTTTCTGCGGGATTTTTTATGTTTAGGCTGGATTTTAAAGGTTATCATGGCAGAAGAGCATGATTAAGATATGGAAGAAGCAGAGGGCGGCGGTAAAATGAACAAATTTATACCATTAAAAGACGGAAGGAAAATTGGTTATAGAGAAGCAGGAATGAAAGATGGAATCCCTCTATTTGTATGCCACAGTACTGAAGGAACCGGACAGGGCCTGGATGATGTAAATCAGCTCGCCTGCCATTTTGGAGTTCGGCTTATCGAATTGCACCGTCCTGGATATGGATTATCTGCGGATTTGAAAGGGAGAGAACCTTTGGACTTTGCAGAAAAGGTCATAGAATGTGCACAGTATTTGCGCCTGAAAGGCTACTTTGTTCTTGGAATATCAGGCGGCGGGATTTATGCTTTAGCCTGTGCTTATGTATGTCCTGAAAAGGTGATGGGAGCTATTCTTTTTCCCGGCTTTGGAGCTTTCTCGACTGCTTGGAGAAAAAAACATCCGAAAAGAGCAGGTCAATTTTTTTCTAAATATTTTGCTGCTTTATCTCTTATGACTGTCAAAAGCCAATTTAAACGAATTTATAAGAGACGTCCTGGTGAACGAAGTAATACAGTCAGCGAGTTAGATGAAGAGATTAAAGAGATGCAAAAGGAGTATGAGCAGGCTGTTACTTCTGTCATGTATGAATCGAGGATGCTTCAAAACGCATGGGAAATTCCATTGAAAAAGATAGCGGTGCCAGTGGAGATTTATGAATATAGAAAATTCAGAGGGAGCAGTATTTTGTCTGCCCAGCAGCAGAAACAGCTTCCCGATGTAAGGGTGCATAAGGCTCCGGGGGAATCCCGTGATTTATGGAGTCACAAGCTTTCACATGTGAGAACAAGTTCACAAGCAGGCGATTCGTCCCGAAAAGAATCGAATTCAGAAGAGGATTGAGCTTGCTGGCGGCATAGAGTAGAATGAGAGAAGAGAATCTAGTTTTTTGAAGGAGCTGCACTATGGTAAAGTTGGGATGGATTTTAACACTGGCAGGGGCTTTGGCGATTATTGGAAGTATATTATATCCCCTGGACGTAATTAGTAAGACAGAAGTGCTCTATCTATTAATTGGGGGAGCTGTCTTAATGTTCGCAGGATCGATGATCAGAAATTTCGCGGTGCTCCGAAAAAAATAAAACTGAAAAAAGGCTGCTGTCATATGACCGCAGCCTTTTTATTTACAATAAATGAATAGGAAGAAATAGGATTAAAAAGCCCAATCTCCGTTCTTGAAGACAGGCTCTTTAGTGCCGTCTTTCTTAATCCCGTCTATATTCATCTTCTCAGAGCCAATCATGAAATCAACATGGGTCAGGCTTTCATTGATTCCTCTGTCCTTTAATTCTTCGGGGCTCATTGTTTTTCCGCCCTCAATACAAAATGCATATGCGCTTCCGATCGCCAGATGATTAGACGCGTTTTCATCAAATAGAGTATTAAAGAATAATACATTAGACTGCGAGATAGGGGAGTTGAAAGGCACTAATGCCACTTCTCCTAAATAGTGTGAGCCCTCATCTGTTTCCACAAGCTGCTTCAGAATACTTTCACCTTCTTCAGCTGTAACGCGCACAATTCGCCCTTCTTCAAATGTGATTGTAAAATTGTCGATGATATTCCCGCTGTAACTTAGCGGCTTGGTGCTTGTTACCGTTCCATTGACGCCTGTTCTAAGAGGGACCGTGAATACTTCTTCGGTCGGCATATTTGCCATGAATTCATGGCCTTTTTCATTAACAGAACCGGCTCCGACCCAAAGGTGTGTTTCAGGAAGCTCGATGGTTAAATCGGTGCCTGGCGCCGTATAATGAAGTTTATGGTAGCGTTTTTCATTTAGATAGTCTACTTTCTCATGAAGGGAAAGGTCATGTTTCTTCCAAGCTTCCACTGGATGATCTGTATCTACTCTGACCGCTCTAAAAATAGCATTCCAAAGTTTATGTACTCGCTGCTCTTCCGGTTCATTCGCAAAGACTTTGTCCGCCCAAGCCTGAGAAGGGACGGCAATAATGGACCAGCTGACTTTGTCTGACTGCATAGCCTGTCTCCAAGGTTTCAGCGCTTTTCCCGCGGCCTTTTGGAAGTTCGCAATCCGCTCTCCTTTTATACCTTTCAATAAATCTGGACCGGAGGATACGATGGAAAGGAATGCGGCTCCTTTTTCAGCTAACTCTATCGTCTCTTTAGCCCGCCATTCTGGATATTCTTTAAAGGCTTCCTCAGGGGCTAATTCGTATTTGGTTCGTGAAACTATGTCATCTGACCAGTTTACGATTACATTGCTGGCACCTGCCTCATAGGCTTTCCTGACAATGAGCCGAACGATTTCAGCACCTTCTAATGCTGTATTGATAACAAGCGTTTGCCCTGGCTGGATGTTCACGCCTACTTTTACGGCTAATTCTGCGTACTTTTCCAAATTTGTCTGAAACTCAGTCATGAAACTGACACTTCCTTTCCCATTTCTCTATATAATTGTACTGATAATTCAGGGAAAAAGAAACAATTTTACTTATAGCAAGGGGGAAAGCATGAGAATTTTCCAATAAAAAAGGCCCAATATTATAATTGGGCCTCAGACTGTAGACAAACTCGAAATTCGAGTTTGCCTACAGTCTTTTTTCTTTTAAAATAATAGTAATAGTTTTTGAAATAGTGTTAGTTGATTTTCGTTTCGGCGGACGCTTTCCGCGGGCGTGGCCCAATCCTCCTCGTCGCTTTGCTCCTGCGGGGTATCGGCCTTCACGCTTTTCCCGCAGGAGTCGCCGCCTGCACTACAATCAACTCCTTTCTAAATAAATGTCTGAGGTGAATGGATATGATGACAAAAAATCAAATAAGTGAACGTGATCAAATGGAAATGATTACAATAGAGCAACTTGTACCACAGGATCATTTGGTCAGAAAGCTTGAATCAGCGATTGATTTTTCTTTCATCTATCCACTAGTTGAATCACTGTATTCAACACTAGGTCGACCTAGTGTTGATCCAGTCGTATTAATTAAAATGACATTTGTTCAATATGTATTTGGAATTCGTTCAATGCGTCAAACAATAAGAGAAATTGAAACAAATATGGCGTATCGTTGGTTTTTAGGGTTTGGATTTCATTCAGAAGTACCGCACTTTTCTATCCTTCGGTAACAATTATGAATGTCGTTTCCAAGATACGGATATCTTCGAACAGATTTTCTATCGAATTCTTAAAGAAATTGCAGATAAAGGACTACTAAGTGCTGACCATGTCTTCATCGATTCAACACATGTTAAAGCAAGTGCGAATAAACATAAATTCGAAAAGAAGATAGTTCGTAAAGAGACTCGGGCATATGAAGCTAAACTTCAAGAAGAATTGAATCAAGATCGAGTTGATCATGGGAAGAAACCATTCCCATCAGATAAATTTGAAAAAGAAGAAGTTAAGGAGATTAAAGAGAGTACAACAGATCCTGAAAGTGGCTATTATGTAAAAGATGAAAGAACGAAACAGTTTGCTTATTCATTCCATGCGGCTGCGGACCGGTATGGGTTTATACTTGGGGCGGTTGTGACACCTGGAAATGTTCATGATAGTCATATGCTTCAGCCACTTGTTGAAAAGGTTATGGAAAAAGTGAAGAAGCCACTTGCTGTTGCTGCCGATGCTGCTTATAAAACTCCTGCGATTACTAAATTCTTATTTGAACATGAGATTCAACCAGTACTTCCTTATACAAGACCCAAAACGAAAGATGGGTTTTTACGCAAGCACGATTATGTATATGACGAGTACTATGATTGCTACCTATGTCCGGAAGGACAGGTTCTAAAATATTCAACTACCACCAAAGAAGGCAAACGCCAATACAAGTCGAACCCAGTTCAATGTGCCAATTGTCCTTTACTCGCTCAATGTACAAATAGTAAGGAGCACAGAAAAATGATTGAACGTGTCTTTGCGAATGCGAAAGAAAAGCATGGTATGCGATGGACATTCGAGGGATTAAAAAATTGTCCATGCAGGCGATGCTTACTTTTGCTGCTATGAATTTAAAGAAGCTTGCCAATTGGACATGGCAAGCTTCGGCTATGGTCTAAAATAGAATACTCGAAGAGCATTTTGCTTAAAATCAGACCATAAAATACCTAAGAAAATCTCAAAAAGACAAAAGGCCTTCAGAATGAGACCATTCTGAAGGCCTTTTGTCGACAATCTGAGGCCCAATATTATAATTGGGCCTCAATACCGATTAATCCCATTTTTTTGATAATTCAGGTTAAAAAAGGATTTAGATATTTTTTTACAGAATGCCTTTCATGGCACGCTGAATTTTTGATGATAAGATGAAGAGCAAGATTCCTAAACCAATGGCAAGGAATCCTAAGATTCCGAAATACATCAATTCAGTATCTTTGTCATAAAAACGTACAAGCTGGGCATTGACAGCCTGGGCAGCAGCATTCGACAAGAACCAAAGACTCATCGTTTGTGCAGAAAAGGCAGCCGGTGCCAATTTCGTTGTAGCAGATAATCCTACAGGAGAAAGAAGGAGCTCTCCGATTACAACTAGGAAATAACTTAGTACAAGCCATAACGGACTTACTAAAGACTCAGTCCCATTCATAGCTGGAATCATCATCACGATGAAAGATAAACCAGCGAATATTAAACCAAATGAAAACTTCTTAGGTGTCGATGGCTGTCTTTTACCTAATTTAAGCCAAAGCCATGCGAAAATAGGTGCAAATGCAATAATGAACAATGGATTAAGAGATTGGAACCAAGAGGCTGGAATCGTAAACCCGGCAAGTTCCAGCTGTGTCCGATTCGCTGCATAGTCAGTCAAAATAGATGAACCTTGCTCTTGAATCGCCCAGAACATCATAGCAGCAATAAATAATGGAATATAGGCAAGAATTCTTGAACGCTCAACATCTGTTGTTTTTTTGCTTCGATACATCACGATGAAGTATGCAGTTGGAATTAGGATTCCTAAAAAGCTGACAATCAGGATAAATAATTCAATTGTCAGAATTCCGGTTGTAATCCCGATTGCTGCAAGAATGATGATGATCAGTAATCCAACACCGATTCTTCCAAGGACAAGCTTGCGGTTTTCCTTAGTTAATGGATTAGGTACCTGAGAACCGGCAGTCCCAAGAAAGCTTTTCTTTGTCAGCATAAAAATGATAAGTCCGATAAACATACCAATAGCAGCTAAACCAAAGCCTAGGTGGAAACTGTAATTTTCTCCGATAGTTCCGACAATTAAAGGTGCAATGAAGGCACCGGCGTTAATACCCATGTAAAAAATACTGAATCCTGAATCACGGCGGGCATCTTCCTTACTGTAAAGGTCACCGACAATAGAGGAAGCATTTGGTTTTAGTAAACCAGTACCAATTACGATAAAGAACATGGATGCCAGTAAAGCTGTAAAGTTACCAGGTAAAGCAAGGATGATATGGCCGATCATTATTAACACGCCGCCATAAAAAACGGTCTTTGTTGTACCAAACAAACGGTCAGCGATCCATCCGCCAATGATTCCGGACATGTACACCAATGAACCGTAGATGGCCATAATAGAAAGGGCGGTGCTCTTGTCTATATCAAAATTGCCGCTGTTGATTTCGGCATACATGTAGAGAAGCAGGATTGCTCTCATTCCATAATAAGAAAACCGTTCCCAAAATTCAGTGAAAAACAGGGTGAACAGCCCTTTAGGATGGCCGAAAAATCCTGTCTGAGGAATATGACGGGCCTCCTTATTTTTGTCTGTCATTACGTCTTACCTCCCATAATAGTGCTAAACTACTCTTTTATCTCTAAAGTAAAAATGATAAACCTATTTAACACAAAATTCAACAAAAAATCGCAGAATAGAATAATTTCTGTATTGTTAGAAGTAACTGAAAATTCTGTATTAAATAGGTGTTTAGAGACATTAATTATTATTTTAGTATATAAAAAAAAAGAAGAGTGTCAATGAGGGGAATGCTGGAAGGTCCTGAATCGTCATGGAGAAGGATCGAGGGAAAGACAAGTGAAAAAGGCCCATTCAAAGAGAATGGGCCTTTTTTCTTGGATTAACGTTCCAGGCTTACCCAGACGCTCTTCACTTCTGTATAGTTGTCCAAGGCATAAGAGCCCATTTCTCTGCCGATGCCGGATTGTTTGTATCCCCCGAAAGGAGAGGCTGCATCAAAAGCATTGTAACAGTTAACCCAGACAGTGCCGGCACGAAGTTTACCGGCTATATAATGGGCATTTGCAATATCTTGTGTCCAAACGCCTGCAGCCAGGCCATATTCGGAAGCGTTCGCCCGTTTGATTACATCATCAAGGTCTTCATATGGCAGAGCGGATATGACAGGACCAAAAATCTCTTCTTTTGCAATCGTCATTTCATCTTGAACGCCTGCAAAGATCGTCGGTGTGACGAAATAGCCTTCATTTTCAAGTCTATTGCCGCCGGCAAGCACTTCGGCCCCTTCATTTTTTCCCTTTTCAATATAGCCTAGCACGCGCTTTTGCTGTTCTTCGGAAACTAAAGGTCCGATTTGAGTAGCTGGATCAAGGCCCGCACCCTGCTTGATATTTTTCGCATGGCTTGCCATATCGGCTACTACATTATCGTAGTGCTTCTTTTGGATGAAAACCCTTGAACCTGCACAGCAAACCTGCCCCTGATTGAACATAACTCCATTCAGAGCTCCGGGAATTGCTTTTGAAAAATCGGCATCAGGAAGGATAATGTTTGGTGATTTTCCCCCAAGTTCCAATGTCACTCTTTTTAATGTATTTGAAGCGTTGCGCATAATCAGTTTGCCCACTTCAGTTGAACCTGTGAAAGCAATCTTGTCTACTTGAGGGTGATCAACAAGAGCCTGGCCGGCTGTTTCTCCAAAACCGGGAACGATATTGACCACCCCGTCAGGAAATCCTGCTTCAGAAACCAGTTCTGCCAGGTACAAAGCAGACAGAGGGGTTTGTTCTGCCGGTTTCAGAATGACCGTGCATCCTGTTGCCAATGCGGCACCGAGCTTCCACATGGCCATAAGTAAAGGAAAGTTCCAAGGGATAATTTGTCCTACAACACCGAGAGCTTCATGCCTGGTATAGTTGAAATAGTTTCCGCTTACTGGGATCGTCTGGCCGACAATTTTCGTAGACCAGCCTGCATAATATCGAATATGCTCGATAGCCAGAGGGATATCGGCATTTGTAGTTTCATTAATCGGTTTTCCGTTATCAAGTGTTTCTAACTGAGCCAGTTCTTTACTGTTTTCTTCCATTAAATCAGCAAGCTTATACATTAACCGGCTGCGCTGAGCAGCGCTCATTTTTGACCAGGGACCTTCATCGAACGCCTTGCGGGCTGCTTTTACGGCCAGATCAATATCTTCTTTGTCGGCTTCGTAAACGTCTGCCAATGTCTGTCCGGTTGCCGGATTTGGAGTGGCGAATGTCTTTCCTGAAGCGCTTTCGACAAAACGCCCATTGATATACAATTTTTTAGGACCAGATAAGAACTTTTGCAATTTTTCCGAAACATCTAACGTGAGATTTGACATAAAATACCTCCTGTAATTGGTAGTGGTATTGTGCAAATCATGATGCTGGGCTGAACAGATTGCTTTTTGGCACCTGCATGTCTATAATAGCTAAAATATATTGAAAATTCAATAAACAAATAACGACAATAATTATGAAGCAATTCGGATAATTTTGTTTTATAATAGAAGAAAATGATGAATATCTAGAGAAAAAGTAGGATGGTATAAGCATATGACGGAAACGAATGGGGTCAAAAGGAAAACCGTTTCGGAAAAGAAATTATTAGGCATTGCCGGATTTGGCTGGCTGTTCGATGCAATGGATGTTGGCATGCTTTCATTTATTTTAGTTGCCCTGCAGAAGGATTGGGGACTGACAGCCGAACAAACTGGCTGGATTGGCAGCATTAATTCAATCGGAATGGCCGTCGGAGCACTTGTTTTTGGGGTGCTGGCAGACAGGGTGGGGCGAAAGAACATCTTTATTATTACTCTATTGCTTTTTTCCATTGCAAGCGGTCTTTCTGCACTGGCAGGAACGTTCACCCAGTTTTTAATTTTGCGTTTTTTAATTGGTATGGGACTTGGCGGAGAACTGCCAGTCGCTTCTACTCTCGTTTCAGAGAGCGTCGCACCGGAAAAAAGGGGGCGCGCCGTTGTCTTACTTGAGAGTTTTTGGGCATTTGGCTGGCTGCTGGCCGCTCTCATTTCCTATTTTGTCATTCCTGAATACGGCTGGAGGATTGCACTTCTGTTGAGTGCGGTTCCTGCGCTTTACGCTTTATATTTAAGACTGGGTCTTCCAGATTCACCGAAGTTTGAAGAGCTTGGCCAACGTGAAAAAAGCCCGTTTTTCAGCAATATAAAAAGAGTATGGGACCGAAAATATTCCAGACAGACGCTGGTCCTTTGGGTGGTCTGGTTTACTGTAGTCTTTTCTTATTACGGAATGTTTTTATGGCTGCCAAGCGTTATGGTACTTAAAGGATTCAGCATGATCAGAAGTTTTGAGTATGTGTTGATTATGACCATTGCCCAGCTTCCGGGATATTTTACAGCAGCCTATTTCATAGAAAAAATGGGCAGGAAATTTGTTTTGGTTGTTTATTTAATTGGGACAGCCATAAGTGCGTATTTCTTTGGAACAGCAGACGAACTTTCCATGTTAATTGTTTCTGGTCTGTTTTTATCTTTCTTTAATCTGGGGGCGTGGGGGGCTCTTTATGCCTATACACCTGAACAATACCCGACAGCTATCAGAGGGACAGGGGCCGGTCTCGCTGCCTCTGTCGGCAGAATTGGAGGGATTTTGGGCCCGCTGTTGGTTGGATATCTTGCCGGAGCCGGTAAACCGATTTCACTCATTTTCACCATTTTTACCGTCTCTATTCTGATTGGGGCAGCAGCGGCTGCTTTAGGAAAAGAAACAAAGAATACAGAGTTAGAGTAGAAACTTAGCATATTAAAAGGCAAACTCCAGAAAAAGGTCTTGACTTTCAAGACTTTTTGTTCTGTGTGCGCCCGGCATGGGTGCAGTCTATAGGGTGAGAGTCCCGAACCATGAAGGCAGTAGTAATGGTTAGCTTAACGCAAGGGTGTCTGTGGTGACGCAGAATCTGAAGGAAGCGAGCGGCAAACCTCCGGTCTGAGGAACACGAACTTCATATAAGGCTAGGTACCATTGGATGAGTTTGCACAACAAAACGAAGTCCTTACTGCCGAAGGTGGTACAGAGTAAATGAAGCAGATAGATGGAGGGAAAGACTGTACTCTTACCCGGGGAGGTCTGATTGGAACGCCAAGTTCCCTTGGTAACCTATCCAGCGATGGACAGCTGAACAATCAGAAGTCAGCCGAGGTCATAGTACCATTCCAACTCGAGATGGAATGGGAAGGACTGAACTATTAGGAAGAACGAGAACTAGGCATATAATTCCTGTATAGAAGCAGACAATCCGAAAGGACTTACTTGAAGGAGGAAGTGGTGAATTCCACAGGGGACTTCATGAGGGTGGAGCAGGAATAACATAATTAGTTTTCTACGTTCACGTCGAAAGGAAATATCACATGTTAATGGATCTGATTCTGTCACGGGAAAACTTAATAGAAGCACTTAAACGTGTGGAGAAGAACAAAGGGAGTCACGGCATAGATGGAATGTCCGTAAAATCCCTACGAAGACATCTCTATGAGAACTGGGAAACTCTTTGTGATTCATTAAGGGAAGGTACCTATCAACCTAACCCAGTCCGTCGAGTCGAAATCCCGAAACCGAACGGTGGAGTAAGATTACTAGGAATACCTACCGTGACAGACCGGTTCATTCAACAGGCTATCGCCCAAGTTCTAACCCCACTTCTTGACCCAACCTTCTCAGAACATAGTTATGGGTTTAGACCAAATAGAAGAGGTCATGATGCGGTTCGTAAAGCAAGGGAATATATAAGTGAAGGTTATAGATGGGTGATTGACATGGACTTGGAGAAATTCTTTGATAGAGTCAATCATGATAAGTTAATGGGGATATTAGCAAGTAGAATCCAAGACCGGCAGGTCTTGAAACTTATACGGAAATATCTCCAAGCAGGAATTATGATGAATGGTGTAGTCTATGATGCAGAAGAAGGAACACCACAAGGAGGTCCACTGAGCCCCCTTCTTTCGAATATTCTTTTGGATAAACTTGATAAAGAGTTAGAAAGGAGAGGTCACAAGTTTGTCCGCTACGCCGATGATTGTAATATTTACATGAAATCGAAGAAAGCTGGAGAACGAGTGATGAACTCAATTACATGCTTTATTGAGCAGAAATTAAAGCTCAAAGTAAATAGAGAAAAGTCAGCAGTTGATCGCCCGTGGAAACGAAAGTTTCTTGGCTTTAGCTTTACGGTCAATAAGAAACCGAAGGTTCGAATAGCCAATGAAAGTATTAAAAGGCTTAAGGCTAAAATACGGGAGTTAACCTCCCGTTCTAAACAAATTCCTATGGAAGTTAGAATCGAGAAACTAAATCAATATCTAACGGGATGGTGTGGATATTTTGCATTGGCTGATACACCAAGTAAATTTAAAGAATTTGATGAGTGGATTAGACGGAGACTCCGTATGCTTGAATGGAAACAATGGAAGAAACCGAGGACAAGAGTAAGAAAACTCAAAGGTCTAGGTGTCCCTGACCAAAAGGCATATGAATGGGGAAACTCCAGAAAGAAATATTGGAGAATAGCCTGTAGTCCAATCTTACACAAAACCCTCAATAACTTGTATTGGAGTCACCGAGGGTTGAAAAGTTTATATAATCGATATGAATTTCTGCGTCAAACTTAATGGAACCGCCGTATACCGAACGGTACGTACGGTGGTGTGAGAGGTCGGGGGTTAATCACCCCCTCCTACTCGATTAGGGACGATTGAGGAACATTGACCGCACTTCTTCTGGATGCTGAAACGGTTCTGCAAGCAGGTTACTGAATGTACAAACTTTTTTGGAATAAGTATTCTTGTCAAATGAAAATAAAAATAGCAGTTGACAGAACGAAGGAAAAAAAGTAATATATTTCCCAACAGTATATCGTGATTTCTTATCCAGAGAGGTGGAGGGATTTGGCCCTTTGAAGCCTCGGCAACAGACCCGTTAGGGAACTGTGCTACTTCCAACAAGCTTTCCGGCTTGAAAGATAAGAAGAGCAGTTCAGATAACAGCCTCTTCTTATGACAGAAGAGGCTGTTATTTTTATATGAAAATAAGGTTTGAAAACGTGATGAGAAAGGTATATTAGCTTTGGAAAAATTATTTTATTATAAAAAAAGTCTTATTCAATATATATTGGGGAAAGATATAGAATGAAAGGGGAAGTATAGAAAATGAATGAATTCTTTAAACGGCTGGAACAGAAAAAAGCCGTGCTGATCGAAAAGCTTCTTGCTAATGGAGTATACAAAACATCTGATGAGAGGCATCTCTATGATGCGCCAATCAGTGTCCTTGAGAAAGAATATAAAATGGTTCGGACACGCGGGGAAGCGCAGGATGTACCGCCTTTGTGAGAGGGGCAGATACACAGAATACATTTCAAAGTACCCAGAAAAAAGTAAGGATGACTTTCCTCTTCCCTCCCTCCATTCACTGACATATCGTTTATATCCCTAATCAGCTTGAGGTATCTAGATGAAACAGACAGAGAATTGTTAAGAAAAAGGCAGGAAAGATTTATAATTGGGCATATGCACTTTGGAACACTTGTAAATCTCTCTTCTTCATAAAAATAAATCATGAAGGAAAGCTATTCGGGAATAAATAATAGCTTTCCTTTATTTTAGTTTACTCTTTTTCCAAGAATGACAAGATCTCGTTCTATATTGTCGAGTTCGGCGATTTTTGGCATATGAGCCCAAGTTTCAAATCCGAATTTTTCAAAAAGCTTCAGGCTCGGTGTATTGTGTCCGAAGATAAAGGCCAGCAGTGTCTTAATCCCTAAACGGGGGCATTCATCGAGTGCTTTCTGAACAGCCTGCCTGCCAATTCCGTTTCCGCGGTATTTTTCATCTAAATAGATGCTGACTTCAACGGTTGCCTGATAAGCGGGCCGTCCGTAAAAAGCCTGAAAGCTTAGCCATCCGACAATTCTGTTTTCCATTTCTATGAGGTATAAAGGTCTTGACTCATCGTGCTCATTAAACCAGGCAATCTTCGATTCAACAGTCACCGGCTCCGTATCAGCTGTCACAAGTCGGGAAGGGATGGTGGAATTGTAAATGTCCACAATACGTGGAAGATCTCCGATTTCAGCCATTTTAAAATCAATAGTCATTGTCATTTCAAAACTCCTTTTTCTACTTTAACTCCTTTAATAATACTCTCTAAATAAACCCCTGCCAATCGTAGAAGACATTCATGTTCAAGCAGTTATAAAAAAGGGTAATAAGATTCTAAGACAAGCAGCTCTTTTTTTGATTTTTCATCACAAATCATTAAAACTCCATTCCCTTCGGACCAGCAATAAAAATAGTGTGAAAAATCCTGCTTTGGGAGAAGGGAGTTTCTCTTGGATCCTGAATGGTTACAAAAAAGACACAGATTTTAAAATCAGCTAAGGGAGTTATTAAAAATGAAGAAAATTACATATTTGTTAGGGATTGTTTTACTGATTTGCACAGGGGTGTTTGAGTATCAGCAAAAAAAACTAAAGGATGATGAAATCGTTATAGCCTTTGGAGATTCTCTTACATATGGATACGGTGACAAAGAGGGAGAAGGGTATATTGACGGGCTTGAACACGAATTGAATCATCAGCAGGATCAGAAAAAAATTCATATCTGGAACTATGGGATTGTAGGACTGGAAAGTGAAGGAGTTTTGAAACAGCTGGATAAGGAAATGATTCGTACGAAACTGGATAAAGCAGATCATTTTATTGTCTTTATCGGGACAAATGATTTTATTAACAGTAATGGAGGAAATCTAAAAGAGATACATGGAGAGCAAATTAAACAAGAGAAAAAAGAATACGTTCAGAATCTGAAGAAGATTACATCAATTCTTTTGAATGAAAATGATAAAGCCAGTATCCTTGTACTGGGGTTATACAATCCGTACAAAGAGAATGATGAAATTGAAAAGTATATTGAAGATTATGATGCTTCCATCAAAAAGATCGCCGGACAAAATGAACGGATTTTCTATATTGAAACAAACGATCTTTTTAAAAATAAAGAGAAACAAGATTATTTCAGTGATTCTCTTCATTTGAACGAAAAAGGTGTATTTGATAATTTAATATTGAGCCACTTTTGAAGGGTTCGATCACATAAAAAATGAGCCACATGATTTCCAATTTTGATAACCTCTCTTATGATTGAAAGTGACCAAACTATCACTTTTAGAGAGAGGCACAAAGGATGATCGATATGGCTCAATTTTATAATATCAAATTCTTACATGAGGTAGAAGGACTATCACAAAGACAAATAGCTAAAAAGCTTGGTATTTCAAGGAATACAGTAAGTAAGTATTTAAAAGAACAGGAAGCTCCAACAACCATACAACGCCAAAGAATCTATGGTGGTACTAAAGATTATTCTGAAGAAACAAAACGGGTATTACCAATAATTGACCAATGGTTAGAGGATGACCTCAACCGATGGGGTAAGCAGAAACATACGGCTACCAATATATATAACAGATTAGTTAATGAATATGACTTTGAAGGTTCGGAATCTAATATACGAAAAATAGTAAGGAAACGCAGAAAAAAGCTTCAGGAAGTCTTCATTCCTCTTGATTTTCAACTCGGCCACCAATTCCAATTCGACTGGGGAGAGGCGGACATCATTCTACAGGGTCGAAAGAAACGTATTTACCTCTTTTGCATTCAGCTTTCCGCAAGTCGTGTAAGGTTTGTGAGAGCTTATCTTCATGAAAAACAGGAAGCTTTCCTTGATGGATTTGTTCATGCGTTTGAATTTTTTGGAGGAGTTCCAACTGAAGGTCTATTTGATAATTTAAAAACAGCTGTGGTAAAAATCCTTCAAGGTAGAGACCGATTGGAACAGGAATCATTTCTTGCCTTACAAACACATTATCTATTCAAATCTGAGTTCTGCAATGTCAGATCTGGAAATGAAAAAGGACGTGTAGAGGGATTGGTAGGCTATGTAAGAAGAAATGCCTTTGTACCTGAGCCGGAGGTTCAGACACTAGATGAATTGAATGATTATTTACAAGATTGGTGTTTTAACGAGGCAGAACGCAAAACCGTTCCTTATACCAAAGAAACAATCGCTGATATGTGGGCTAAAGAAAAGGAATATCTTCACCCACTTCCTGAACAACGGTTTGAAGCCTGTAAGCTAGTCTCTTGTCAGGTAAACAAGACTTCACTAATCTCAATCGAAACCAATCAGTATTCTGTCCCATGTGGTTATGTCGGCCAAGCTGTATGGGCAAAAATTTTTGTCGACCGAGTGATCGTTGTGGCTCAAAACCAAGTGATCGCAGAACATTTACGTTCAAATGAACGAAATCAAATGATTACTGTATTGGACCATTATCTAGAAGCGTTGATAAAAAAGCCTCGTGCGATACGTGATGCACATGCTTTCCAAGCTTCTGACATTCCAGCTGTGTTCAGGCGTTTTCATCGGAAGATGAGAGAACAAGAAGGAGCCATTGGAGATCGAAAGTTCATACGACTTCTCCTCCTTCATCGTGAAATTGGAATGGAAAAGTTAACACAGGCCTTGAGTGAGGCTGAGGAAGCACAAGTTTTTCGTTATGAAGTTGTGCATGAAATCATCCAAAGGCTAACGAATAACCATTTGAAGTCTCACGAGCTCTCTAAAGAGAAGACACCTACAAATCTGCTAGACTATAAAGTTAAAAAGTCAAATGTAGCTCAATATGAACAACTAACTGGAGGTCAGACAAAATGAATGCAGAAATCATGCTAGATCATATTGTAAAGCAACTTAGAATGCCGACAATCGGAAGACAGTATCGCTCTCTCGCTAGAGAAGCGGAGGAAAGAAACCTAAGTTATGAAGAATACCTATTGGCATTACTAGAAACAGAATTAGAAACAAGAGAAGAAAATCAGAGACAGAGGAGACTTAAGCAAGCTGCGTTCCCTGTCCAGAAAACATTAGATACCTATGATTTCAGCTTAATGCCAAGCTTGAATCGAAACCGCTTTATCACCATGGCTAAGGGTGAATTCGTAGACAAAAAGGAAAATCTAATATTTTTGGGGAATAGTGGTACTGGTAAAACTCACTTGGCAATCGCTCTTGGGGTAGAAATGATTCAAAATGGTTATAAAACTAAGTTTATTACAGCATCGGCGTTAGTAGAAGAATTACTTATGGCCAACGAGGAGCATAAGCTTGGGGCATTTGAGAAGAAGTGGCTCAAATTTGATTTGATCATTGTTGATGAGTTAGGGTATGTCCCCTTCTCCAAAATTGGAGCAGAGTTATTGTTCCAATTCTTTTCAAGTCGTTATGAACGCGCGAGCGTTATTGTTACAACTAATCTAGAATTCTCGGAATGGACAAACATATTTGGCGACGATAAAATGACCGCTGCATTACTTGATCGCCTTACGCACCGATCGCACATCCACCTACTTAACGGAGAATCCTATAGATTCCGTCAAAGTATGCAACATCGGGAAGTTGTCGAAGGGTAACAACGGCGGGCGAGGTGTTTGGGTGTCTTGCCCCTCTCCGGGGCAAGGCACCCAAACACCCAACTACTCCCAAATATGGGAGTTAACAGACACTAAGTGGCTCACTTTTAAAGTGATCGCTCTGGCTCAATATAATATTGACAAAAACAAAAGGCTACCACTTACTGACGGATAGAATCCTGGACCAATACAGGTTTTAGTTTTTGTAAGCAAATCACATTTTTTATCTAAGGGAAAGCAGTCCTGGACGGATTCAACAGGAGGTCATATTCGGATAGTGAAAAATTTTTTTAAGACGATCATGTTTTTAGCTTTTTTGGCTGCTTTTTTCTATTGGATATGGAGTCAGTTTTTAAGGCCGGTGGAACTTAAGGAGATTGAATTGCCAAACGGACTGAATCCGATTGTTTCAGAAAAAAAGGATGAATTAATCAAAAAAGCAAAGGACAAAGGTATTCAGGTGATTATAACTGACGGATATCGGAGCAGGGAAGAGCAAACGAAAATATATAATAAAGGAAGAGAAGCACCTGGTGAAATCGTCACCTATGCAAAGGCGGGTGAATCCCTTCATAATTTTGGTCTCGCCATTGATTTTGCGCTGCTAAACAAAGAAGGGAATCCTATTTGGGATACAGACTATGATGGTAATAACAACGGCCGTGCTGATTGGGATGAGGTGGTGGAAATTGCCAAAGGACTGGGTTTTGAATGGGGCGGAGATTGGGTAAGGTTTAAAGATTACCCGCATCTGCAAATGGATTTTGGACTTTCTTTGCGCGAATTGCAGCGAGGGAAACAGCCGCCGGAGAGCAACCGTGAATGAATAGGAATCCGCTAAAGTAAGAAAACTAAAACGGATTCTAAAAAAATGAGCGAGATTGTTGATTTCATGAAGAAATTCGGATAAAGTGAACAAGTAATAATAAGGAGAATAAAGGAGTTTTTCACCATGGCAGAAACGAAGAAATGCAGGGATTCACTAGTAGTAAAAACAGCTTTGGTACTTCCGCCTGATGCGAATAATATTGGTACGATGTTTGGTGGTAAATTAATGTCCTACATTGATGATGTTGCAGCCATTTCAGCTATGAGGCATGCACGAAGCGATGTGGTCACAGCTTCTACGGATTCAGTAGATTTTCTGCATCCCATACAAGTTGGAGATGCAGTGAGTTTGGAAAGCTTTGTAACGTATACAGGGCGCACTTCTATGGAAATTATCGTTAAAGTGACAACAGAAGATCTTGTGACCGGGGAGCAAAACCTGTGTGTCATTTCCTTTTTAACATTTGTGGCCATTGATAAAGATGGCAAACCGATTCCGGTTCCTAAATTAATACCAGAAACGGAAATTGAAAAAACTCTTAATGAATCAGCAAAAGGACGGGCAGAAGTCCGTAAGAAAAGAAGGAAAGAAACTCAATTTATTGCGAATACTCTTGGCGCTGAATTGCCTTCATCCTTATAAGTTCATATATACAAGGGGTAACTATAAAGGCATCAAATACCGATCAAAGGTATTTGATGCTTTTTTATGTGCTAAAATATCTGCTTCATAAGAATAAGAATCGAATATAATTATTCATCCTGGGATATTTAAAGCAGAGAAAATTACTTTTTCGATATAAAGTATTAAACAGAATTTTCCCTTTTTTGTATAAAAGAAAGAGCGGTGTCAGAAGGAGAAATATTTTGGATTTTTATTTTATTTTAACGTAGCTAAAGCAAGCTATAGGCACAAAATTCAAAAATGGTACTTTCAAGAAAAAAAGTATATATTTTTAAAATAAACCAATATTTTTTTACAAAACTATTGAAAAATCATTAAAAATTTATTAAACTCATAATAATTATCAGAAAATTTATTATTTTCCTAAAAAAAAGTGAGGGGGATCAAAATATGGATAAAGCGATCCTGGAGATTGAGAACCTTACTACCTCTTTTCGGATTGGCGGCGACTTTTTTGCCGCTGTAGACAATGTCTCATTAACAGTTAATGAGAATGAAATTGTAGCGGTAGTGGGAGAGTCGGGCTGCGGAAAAAGTGCTCTTGCTCTGTCCATTATGCAATTACATAATAGCAAAAGAACGAAATCTGAGGGAGCCATTCGCTATAAAGGTCAGGATTTAATTACTGTAAATGAATCTAAAATGAATAAAATCCGCGGCAAGGAAATTGGGATGATATTTCAGGAGCCTCTAACAGCTTTGAACCCCTTAATGACAATCGGAAAGCAAATCGAAGAAAATCTTGATTACCATACGAAGCTATCCAAAGAGGAAAAAAAGGCAAAGGCTTTGGAGCTGTTGAAGCAAGTTGGAATCCATCTTCCTGAGCGGACTTACAAGCAATATCCTCATGAACTTTCAGGCGGCATGAGACAAAGGGTTATGATCTCCATTGCGATCGCCTGCAATCCTTCCCTAGTGATTGCCGATGAACCGACAACTGCTTTGGATGTAACTATACAGGCTCAAATCTTGGATCTATTAAAAGAAATTCAAAAAGAAACGAAGATGGGCATCGTGCTTATTACACATGATTTAAGTGTAGTGGCTGAAGTTGCAGACCGGATTGTTGTGATGTATGCCGGACAGATTGTGGAAACAGGAAGTGTGGAGGGAATTTTTAAAAATCCGCTGCACCCTTATACAAGGTCTCTCCTCAATTCGATACCTTCTGTCAGCACTGAGCGAAATCGGTTGCACGTCATACAGGGAATTGTCCCTTCTATCGCGAATATGAAACGGGAGGGCTGCCGTTTTAAAGAAAGAATCCCCTGGATATCTGAAGCAGCCCATGAAGAGGCACCTGAACTGCATGAAGTTAAGAAGGGGCATTTTGTAAGATGCAGCTGTTATAAGCATTTCCATTTTCAGGATGAAGGAGAATCAATCAGAAATGACGCTATTAAAAGTTGATGACCTGAAGGTCCATTTTCCAATCCGGGGGGGCTTATTTCGCAGAGTCGTTGATCATATTAAAGCAGTAGACGGTGTTTCTTTTGAGCTGCAGCAAGGGGAAACGTATGGATTGGTCGGGGAATCGGGAAGCGGGAAATCCACAACTGGAAAAGCTATTGTGAAGCTTAATCATGTAACGGAAGGCCGCATTTCATTTGAAGGCAAAGATATTTCTCATATTAGCAGGTCTGACCTGAAGCCTTTCAGAAAAGATATTCAGATGATATTCCAAGATCCTTACTCCTCGCTTAATCCAAAGAAAAGAGTACTGGATATCATTGCTGAACCGCTTCGAAACTTTGAAAAATTATCCCCTGGGGAAGAGAAAAGAATTGTACAGGATTATTTGGATAAAGTTGGACTGAATCCTGAATCTATTTATAAGTATCCCCATGAATTTTCAGGCGGCCAGAGGCAGCGGATTGGAATAGCCAGGGCCCTGACGCTAAAGCCGAAGCTTATTATCGCAGATGAACCGGTTTCAGCGCTTGATGTCTCGGTACAGGCGCAAGTCTTAAATTTCCTTCAGGATTTGCAGGAAGAGTTCCATTTAACTTACCTATTTGTGGGCCATGATCTTGGTGTTATCCGGCATATGTGTGACCGAATGGGCGTAATGTTCAGAGGAAGACTTGTGGAAGAAGGGAAGAGCAGCGAAATTTATGAAAACCCTCAGCATATTTACACGAAGAGGCTGATTGCTGCCATTCCCGATTTAGAGCCGGGCGAGCGGGAAAAGAAAGCACACCTGAGGAAACAAGTTGCCAGTGAATATGAACAGTCCTACGCCAGTTATTTCGATGAAACGGGGCGGGTTTACGATTTAAAACCAGTTTCTCCGACACATAGAGTCGCATTACCATAGGAGGTTAAAGGAATGTGGAAGTTTATCATAAGAAGATTTTTAGTAATGATTCCCCAGCTGTTTATCCTCAGTCTTATTGTGTTTGCACTGGCTAAAGCCATGCCTGGCGATGCCCTGTCAGGCAGAGAGATGAATCCAAAGGCGAACCCTGAGGAAAATGAAAGAATACGGGAAGAACTTGGGCTGAATGATCCATGGTATCAGCAATATGGCAGATGGGTTACGAATGCGGTACAGGGAGATTTCGGGATTTCCTATACACACAAGACGCCGGTTGTCGATGTTATTCAGGAGCGGCTGGGCAATACCGTGCTGCTCGCTGTTGTTACTTTCATATTCACCTATCTCCTGGCTATACCTATGGGAATTCTCAGCGGACGATATGAGGACTCCTGGCTCGATAAAGGCATTATCGGATACAGTTACATAGGGTTTGGAACGCCAATATTTATTTTTGCACTTATCATGCTATTTGTTTTCGGATTTTCTCTTGATTTGTTCCCGACAGGAGGAAGTGTAAGTTCGAAGGTGGATGAAGGCACCTTTGCTTATATGATGAGCAAGCTATACCATGTGATACTTCCTGCATTGAGCACGGCCTTAATCACGACAACCAGCATTATTCAATATTTACGAAATGAAGTCATTGATAATAAAATTAAAGATTATGTAAGAACTGCTAGATCAAAAGGAGTGCCTGAAGCGAAGATCTATTCAAGGCATATTTTCAGAAATTCCTTCCTGCCCATTGCGGCTCTTCTTGGTTATGAAATTACGACCCTGGTCAGCGGGTCCGTTATCATTGAAACGATATACAGCTATCCGGGACTTGGACAGCTGTTCCTAAGCTCAATTGGACTGAGGGATTTCAGTGTTGTAACGGCAATTGTACTGATGCTTGGATTTGCCACTCTTATTGGTACACTGATATCAGACATCATCTTGAGTATCGTTGATCCGCGGATCCGGATTGAATAGGAAGAGGGTGAGTAAAATGGAATTGAAAATCGAATCACAAGAAAACAGACCCAAGAAATCGGACAGCCCAACAGGCATGAAAATTTTTTGGAATGAGATAAAGAAAGATAAATTGGCTTTGGGTTCTTTTATCCTGCTGGCTGTCATCCTGATTTATGTATACGGAGCCTCCATATTCATGGATGCCAAAGAAATAGCAAGAGTGGACTTTTTCTCCATCTATTTGCCGCCCTCGGCTGAACATTGGCTGGGTACGGATTATGGCGGGCGCGACATATTTGGACAGCTGATCATCGGCACAAGAAACTCTTTTACAATTAGTTTGCTTGTGACAACCTTTACAGCTATTATCGGTCTGACTTTAGGTTTGCTGTCTGGGTATTTCGGCGGTTTTATCGATAACGCCATAATGCGCCTGACTGATTTCTTCTTATCGCTGCCAACCATTATGTTTATCGTTGTCTTGGCCGTAGTTGTTCCTAAGTTCAACGTGATTACTTTTGTACTGATCATGACCTTGTTTCTCTGGATGGGAAAAACGAGGATTATTCGATCGAAGGTACTGGCTGAAAGGGAACTGGATTATGTACATGCCTCCCAGACCCTGGGAACTCCTCATTGGAAGATCATTCTTTTCCAGGTGCTTCCCAATGTCAGCTCTATCATAATAGTTAATTTTATTCTGAATCTGGCAGGCAATATCGGTCTGGAAACAAGTTTGACATTTCTTGGTTTCGGACTACCTGAAAGCACACCGAGTTTGGGAACACTGATCAGTTACGCAACAAACCCGGATGTGTTAGAGAATAAATGGTGGATTTGGATACCCGCATCAGTCATGATTTTGATTTTGATGCTGAGTATAAATTTTATTGGCCAGGCACTGAAGCGTGCGGTTGACGCAAGACAAAGAAGAGGATAAAAAGGGGAGGAATATTTCATGAAGTCTAAAGGATATTTTAAAGTACTGAGCGCAATTGGTATTTCCGCATTATTGCTGGCAGCCTGTAACTCTGATGAAGCCGGCAAGAATGAAGGGAAAAAAGGAGAATCAGAAAAGGCCGATACGGCTTCTTTCCCAACCAAAACAGCAGTGGATGAGAATGCGGCAGAAGGCGGTTCTATCACTTATGGCCTTGTTTCCGATACACCTTTTGAAGGATTGCTGAATTATGTATTTTATGAAGGAGACCCAGATAATCAGGTTATCCGATTCTTTGATGAGCAGCTGTTGGACACGGATGACGATTACGTTTTCACCAATGAAGGGGCTGCCACTTACGAACTTTCTGAGGATAACAAAACGATTACTCTGACCATTAAAGATAATGTAAACTGGCAGGACGGCAAGCCTGTGACTGGAGCTGATCTTGAATACGCGTATCTTGTATTAGGAAGCCCGGATTATAAAGGTCCGCGTTATGATTCGCAAATGGCAATGATTGAAGGGATGGAAGAATACCATCAAGGGAAAGCGGATACTATTTCCGGAATTAAAGCGGATGGAAATAAAATTTCCATCACATTTAAAGAAGCCAACCCTTCTGTGCTGACAGGGTTATGGACTAACCCGCTGCATAAGGAATATTTAAAGGACGTAGCGATCAAGGATTTGGAATCCTCTGATAAAATCCGCAAAAATCCAATTGGATTCGGTCCGTTTAAAGTGAAGAAAATCGTTCAGGGTGAGTCCGTTGAGTTTGAAGCTAATGAAGATTATTGGCGCGGCCGACCAAAATTGGACGGCGTCACATTAAAAGTGGTTAATCCGGCTACTGTAGTGAAGTCATTAGAAAATGGGGATGTTGATGTTGCTGAAGTGACGGCAGATCTTTATGAGCAGGCGGACAAGCTGGATAATGTTGAATTGATTGGAAAAGTAGATCTTGCTTATAGTTATATTGGATTTAAATTGGGCCATTATGATGCAAAAAAAGGCGAAAATGTCATGGATAATCCTAAGCTTCAAGATAAGCGTCTGCGTCAGGCAATGGCCTATGCGATTGACAACAAAGAAGTCGGCGAAAAAATGTACAAGGGTCTTCGCTTCCCGGCAAATTCAGCGATCACGCCTAACTTCAAATATAATAATAAAGAGCTGAAGCCGTATGAATATGACAAAGAAAAAGCTAATGAATTATTGGACGAGGCTGGATATAAAGACGTTAATAATGACGGAATGCGTGAAGATCCGGACGGCAAGGAGTTCAAGCTGAATTTTGCAGCAATGAGCGGTGACGGCATTGCCGAGCCGCTTGCCAAGTATTATATTCAGCAATGGCAGGATGTCGGCCTGGATATCGATTTAATGGACGGCCGCCTGCATGAATTTAACTCCTTCTATGATAAGATTGAAAAAGACGATGACAAAGTGGATGTATTTTCCGCCGCATGGGGCGTGGCCTCTGATCCAGATCCATCTGGTATATGGGCAAGAGAGGCGCCATTTAACTATACGCGCTGGACAAATGAAAAAAATGATGAATTATTGAAGCAAGGCATCTCTGAAAAAGCCTTTGATGAAGATTATCGGGTTGATGTCTATAATCAGTGGCAGGAGCTGATTCATGAAGAAGCTCCTCTGATCCCGACTTTATTCCGTTACAGGCTTGTTGGAGTAAATGATCGAGTAAAGAACTTCGACTTTAATGCTGAACGTGAATGGGCATGGTACAACGTATCAGTTGATGATGCCAAGTAAGATCAGAATAAGAAAAGGCGGTTTCCATAGGGGAGCCGTCTTTTTAACTATTAAAGAAATCATTTGTACAAAAAATTATAGTGTTTGAGTCTGTAACAGAACGGTTATATATTTTATAGAGGAAGAATCAGGAAGGGAGCACGATCATGAGCGAAGTAAGGGATCCTGAGAACACGAGAAGAGAGCTGGAAATCTTGTTCACAGCCGTTCTGAATCGTTTGCTTAAGCCCGTTGAGCAGGAAATTGTAGATGACATTGTAAATTATCCGGATGAAAAGAGAATTGCCTTTTTAGAAATGATGCAGGAAATGACGAATAAACAAAGGCAGCTATTTTAAGACTAACAGCAAGAAGGAGGAGAATTATCAATGGAATACACTGGTGAAAAGGAAGAACGTTATGATACCTGGAGAACGAAATGGTCTGCAAGGGTGCATACACATAACCTTTTGCTATATGGCATCCCATCATTGCTCATGGTTGCATTAATTGTTTTAGATAAAACGGTCTAAGGAAAACCGCTGCAGTCGTTATGCAGCGGTTTTATTTTACGTCAATGACAGTTTCTTCAGAAAAGAAGTATAATAAAGGGAAAGGAGTGAGAGTTATGAATAGTATAAATGAAAAGCAAATGGTTACTTACATAAAAGATTTAGTCGAAATTCCGAGTCCCTCAGGGTTTACAGAGAGGGCGATCGCCTATGTGGCAGAGGTATTGGATCAAAAAGAAGTATCTTATCAGCTGACGAATAAAGGTGCTTTGCTTGCCACTTTGCCAGGAACTGATAACAGCAGGCATCGGTTATTAACGGCTCATGTCGATACACTTGGAGCGATGGTCAAGGAAATTAAGCCGGGCGGCCGTTTGAAATTGACTATGATTGGCGGATTTCGCTGGAATTCTGCAGAAGGGGAATATTGTAAAATCCATAAAGCGGATGGAGAAATCATTACAGGAACGATTTTGATTAATCAAACTTCTGTACATGTGTATAAAAATGCCGGTGACGTTAAGAGGGACGATGATACGATCGAAGTAAGAATTGATGAACCCGTACGCACAAAAGAAGACACAGAAGCTTTAGGGATTTCTGTAGGGGATTTTGTTTCATTTGAACCTCGGACTGTCATAACCGACAGCGGATTTTTGAAATCAAGGCATTTAGATGATAAGGCGAGCGTTGGGATTCTGCTTCATATTATTGATCTTATTCAAGACGGAAAATTAACACTCTCCCATACAACACACTTTCTAATATCAAACAATGAAGAAATCGGGTATGGAGGGAATTCTAATATTCCGGCAGAAACAGCTGAGTATCTGGCGGTTGATATGGGAGCCATAGGAGAGGGCCAGAGTACGGACGAGTATAGTGTTTCCATCTGTGCCAAAGATTCTTCCGGTCCCTATCACTACAAGTTAAGACAGCATCTGGTTGAACTGGCAAAGGTGAATGGAATTGATTACCGTGTGGATATTTATCCTTATTACGGATCAGACGCATCTGCTGCTGTAAGAGCGGGATACGATGTGGCTCATGCTTTGATTGGGCCGGGTATTGATGCTTCGCATGCCTTTGAGAGAACACATGTCACTTCGTTAAAACATACTGCAGGGCTTATCTTTCATTATTTACAGTCAGAGATGGTTTGAACCTTCCAACAGAACAGAAGACGCCCGGCCGATATGACCGAGCGCTTTCTGTGTGCGCCCGGCATGGGTGCAGTCTATAGGGTGAGAGTCCCGAACCATGAAGGCAGTAGTAATGGTTAGCTTAACGCAAGGGTGTCTGTGGTGACGCAGAATCTGAAGGAAGCGAGCGGCAAACCTCCGGTCTGAGGAACACGAACTTCATATAAGGCTAGGTACCATTGGATGAGTTTGCACAACAAAACGAAGTCCTTACTGCCGAAGGTGGTACAGAGTAAATGAAGCAGATAGATGGAGGGAAAGACTGTACTCTTACCCGGGGAGGTCTGATTGGAACGCCAAGTTCCCTTGGTAACCTATCCAGCGATGGACAGCTGAACAATCAGAAGTCAGCCGAGGTCATAGTACCATTCCAACTCGAGATGGAATGGGAAGGACTGAACTATTAAGAAGAACGAGAACTAGGCATATAATTCCTGTATAGAAGCAGACAATCCGAAAGGACTTACTTGAAGGAGGAAGTGGTGAATTCCACAGGGGACTTCATGAGGGTGGAGCAGGAATAACATAATTAGATTTCTACGTTCACGTCGAAAGGAAATATCACATGTTAATGGATCTGATTCTGTCACGGGAAAACTTAATAGAAGCACTTAAACGTGTGGAGAAGAACAAAGGGAGTCACGGCATAGATGGAATGTCCGTAAAATCCCTACGAAGACATCTCTATGAGAACTGGGAAACTCTTTGTGATTCATTAAGGGAAGGTACCTATCAACCTAACCCAGTCCGTCGAGTCGAAATCCCGAAACCGAACGGTGGAGTAAGATTACTAGGAATACCTACCGTGACAGACCGGTTCATTCAACAGGCTATCGCCCAAGTTCTAACCCCACTTCTTGACCCAACCTTCTCAGAACATAGTTATGGGTTTAGACCAAATAGAAGAGGTCATGATGCGGTTCGTAAAGCAAGGGAATATATAAGTGAAGGTTATAGATGGGTGATTGACATGGACTTGGAGAAATTCTTTGATAGAGTCAATCATGATAAGTTAATGGGGATATTAGCAAGTAGAATCCAAGACCGGCTGGTCTTGAAACTTATACGGAAATATCTCCAAGCAGGAATTATGATGAATGGTGTAGTCTATGATGCAGAAGAAGGAACACCACAAGGAGGTCCACTGAGCCCCCTTCTTTCGAATATCCTTTTGGATAAACTTGATAAAGAGTTAGAAAGGAGAGGTCACAAGTTTGTCCGCTACGCCGATGATTGTAATATTTACATGAAATCGAAGAAAGCTGGAGAACGAGTGATGAACTCAATTACATGCTTTATTGAGCAGAAATTAAAGCTCAAAGTAAATAGAGAAAAGTCAGCAGTTGATCGCCCGTGGAAACGAAAGTTTCTTGGCTTTAGCTTTACGGTCAATAAGAAACCGAAGGTTCGAATAGCCAATGAAAGTATTAAAAGGTTTAAGGCTAAAATACGGGAGTTAACCTCCCGTTCTAAACAAATTCCTATGGAAGTTAGAATCGAGAAACTAAATCAATATCTAACGGGATGGTGTGGATATTTTGCATTGGCTGATACACCAAGTAAATTTAAAGAATTTGATGAGTGGATTAGACGGAGACTCCGTATGCTTGAATGGAAACAATGGAAGAAACCGAGGACAAGAGTAAGAAAACTCAAAGGTCTAGGTGTCCCTGACCAAAAGGCATATGAATGGGGAAACTCCAGAAAGAAATATTGGAGAATAGCCTGTAGTCCAATCTTACACAAAACCCTCAATAACTTGTATTGGAGTCACCGAGGGTTGAAAAGTTTATATAATCGATATGAATTTCTGCGTCAAACTTAATGGAACCGCCGTATACCGAACGGTACGTACGGTGGTGTGAGAGGTCGGGGGTTAATCACCCCCTCCTACTCGATTTTNCCCGGCATGGGTGCAGTCTATAGGGTGAGAGTCCCGAACCATGAAGGCAGTAGTAATGGTTAGCTTAACGCAAGGGTGTCTGTGGTGACGCAGAATCTGAAGGAAGCGAGCGGCAAACCTCCGGTCTGAGGAACACGAACTTCATATAAGGCTAGGTACCATTGGATGAGTTTGCACAACAAAACGAAGTCCTTACTGCCGAAGGTGGTACAGAGTAAATGAAGCAGATAGATGGAGGGAAAGACTGTACTCTTACCCGGGGAGGTCTGATTGGAACGCCAAGTTCCCTTGGTAACCTATCCAGCGATGGACAGCTGAACAATCAGAAGTCAGCCGAGGTCATAGTACCATTCCAACTCGAGATGGAATGGGAAGGACTGAACTATTAGGAAGAACGAGAACTAGGCATATAATTCCTGTATAGAAGCAGACAATCCGAAAGGACTTACTTGAAGGAGGAAGTGGTGAATTCCACAGGGGACTTCATGAGGGTGGAGCAGGAATAACATAATTAGATTTCTACGTTCACGTCGAAAGGAAATATCACATGTTAATGGATCTGATTCTGTCACGGGAAAACTTAATAGAAGCACTTAAACGTGTGGAGAAGAACAAAGGGAGTCACGGCATAGATGGAATGTCCGTAAAATCCCTACGAAGACATCTCTATGAGAACTGGGAAACTCTTTGTGATTCATTAAGGGAAGGTACCTATCAACCTAACCCAGTCCGTCGAGTCGAAATCCCGAAACCGAACGGTGGAGTAAGATTACTAGGAATACCTACCGTGACAGACCGGTTCATTCAACAGGCTATCGCCCAAGTTCTAACCCCACTTCTTGACCCAACCTTCTCAGAACATAGTTATGGGTTTAGACCAAATAGAAGAGGTCATGATGCGGTTCGTAAAGCAAGGGAATATATAAGTGAAGGTTATAGATGGGTGATTGACATGGACTTGGAGAAATTCTTTGATAGAGTCAATCATGATAAGTTAATGGGGATATTAGCAAGTAGAATCCAAGACCGGCTGGTCTTGAAACTTATACGGAAATATCTCCAAGCAGGAATTATGATGAATGGTGTAGTCTATGATGCAGAAGAAGGAACACCACAAGGAGGTCCACTGAGCCCCCTTCTTTCGAATATCCTTTTGGATAAACTTGATAAAGAGTTAGAAAGGAGAGGTCACAAGTTTGTCCGCTACGCCGATGATTGTAATATTTACATGAAATCGAAGAAAGCTGGAGAACGAGTGATGAACTCAATTACATGCTTTATTGAGCAGAAATTAAAGCTCAAAGTAAATAGAGAAAAGTCAGCAGTTGATCGCCCGTGGAAACGAAAGTTTCTTGGCTTTAGCTTTACGGTCAATAAGAAACCGAAGGTTCGAATAGCCAATGAAAGTATTAAAAGGCTTAAGGCTAAAATACGGGAGTTAACCTCCCGTTCTAAACAAATTCCTATGGAAGTTAGAATCGAGAAACTAAATCAATATCTAACGGGATGGTGTGGATATTTTGCATTGGCTGATACACCAAGTAAATTTAAAGAATTTGATGAGTGGATTAGACGGAGACTCCGTATGCTTGAATGGAAACAATGGAAGAAACCGAGGACAAGAGTAAGAAAACTCAAAGGTCTAGGTGTCCCTGACCAAAAGGCATATGAATGGGGAAACTCCAGAAAGAAATATTGGAGAATAGCCTGTAGTCCAATCTTACACAAAACCCTCAATAACTTGTATTGGAGTCACCGAGGGTTGAAAAGTTTATATAATCGATATGAATTTCTGCGTCAAACTTAATGGAACCGCCGTATACCGAACGGTACGTACGGTGGTGTGAGAGGTCGGGGGTTAATCACCCCCTCCTACTCGATTTTTTTATTTAGGGCTGTCGTTTTTATCCGGGTCTCTTTGTGCGCTGATATCTTTATCGTCCTTTTTCTTTTCCTTTTGTTCAACTGAATCGGATTTTTTGATTTCTTCTTTTTTCATTTGAAATCCCTCCTTAAAAGTTATAGTTCAAGTTCCGCTGGCGTATTGCCGTTATTGTTCATTAGACGTATACTTTCGGGTTTGATTTGAAGAAATATATAATCGGGATCTTCTGGACCCTCAAACCAAGGTTTGAAAGAATCACTCCAATATTTTTGTTTCAAATCTTGTGAATCATTGATTTTTGATGTGCCGGCAATTTCGACATATGAATCTTTCAAGCCTTCTCCGCTGTATCCTAAAAGGATATGAACGTGCGGGTTTTTTTCAATTTCATCCACTTTTTCAGTTTTCTTGCTGGTTGGAGTATATATAGTGAGACCGTCATCTTCATGTATGAAGGTCATGTACCGTGAATGAGGCTTATCGTTTTCAATTGTTGATAACACCCCGGTACGGCTTTCATTTAAGATTCCGAGTATCTTTTCCTTTAATTCCTGTTGGTCCATGTCGATTTCCTCCTTAATCCCTCATTGAATAGAAGCGGTGTCCACTATTACTGTTCCTCATTTGGATTGCACTTAAACACGGAAGCAAGAATATCAAAAATATATTTCTATAAAATCTATAAACAGTAAATATTGTCAGCCGGGAAAATTAAATTAGAGAGGCAGTGATCTGTTTTGAGCCATAAAAAGGCACCGAGAAGATCTCGGTGCCTGTTATGCTTACCATTTAAGATAAGTCCTTATTATCCTTTTTTTACAGGAGTTCCTGAAGATTCCTGAGTGACAACGGCTGTATCACGTTTGTACACTTTTTGCAAAATGATCGTTTGGATGATCAAGAATATACCGCTGGCCGACCAGTAAAGCGGCAGGGCAGCAGGAGCAGAAAAAGAAATAAACAAAATCATCAATGGAGACAGCAGACCCATGAATTTCATTTGTCCTTGCTGTTCCGCTGGCATTTGATTTAGTGAAAGTCTGAATTGGAAGTAATAAATCAAACCGGCAACCAATGCCATAATGATGTCTGCCTGACCAAGGCTGTACCATAGGAAATTATGTGTGGCAATTTCATGAGAACTTTTAATAGCGTAATAAAAACCCATTAAAATCGGCATCTGAATCAGCATAGGCAAGCAGCCCATATTTAAAGGGTTCACGCCATGCTTTTTATAGAGCTGAAACATTTCTTGCTGTAATTCAGCTTTTTTGGATGGATCCTGTGTCTGCTTAATTTTCTCCTGAATCACAGTCATTTCTGGTTTAAAGGCTTCCATTTTCTTTTTCATGGCTGCCTGATTTTTATACTGTTTAGCTGTTAACGGCATTAACACGAGTCTAATCATCAAGGTAGCCAAAATGATTCCCCATCCGTAATTCCCATGAAATAAATCCGCATTGAATTCAAGCAGCTGAATGAGCGGGGAAACAAAGTATCTATGGAAAAAGCCGTCGCCTCCCGTGTTTGCGGAACAACCTGACAATAAGACCGTTATGAATAGTAAACCTGCAATTTTTTTCAATCCATTTCCTCCTCTTAATTGTTATGTTTAATGAGTGAGAAGGAAAGGGATATCGTCAGGATCTCCCGGCGTCTGCTTGATACGGAACAAGGTAAAGAAACGCTGCATTCCGCGTCGGTCAAAGACATGACGTGAGACAGGCTGATGTCCTGACAATTTTCCTGCCAGATTTTCAACATTATTTTCTTTAAAAGCATTATTTTGCCCGGAAACAAAAAAGAAGGCAGCCAGGGGAAAGACCATGGATAACAAATAGGCAGCCATCAGAGCTTGCCGGATGGCCTGGTAATCTAATTCGATTAATATTTCCAACATGAATTTGCCCCATTTTTATTGTAATTTTGAAATTCTAAATAAAAAGAGTGATGTTTATTAAAATGATATTATACACTATATCAAATTTTGGACAAAAACAGGAAAGATTTTTTACTTATAAAAAAAAATTAAGCAAAGGGATTGGAAAGTAATGGATTATAATAGGAAGTGAAGTAAGAAATGGGGATAGGGTGAAGAAGTTGATGAAAAATGAAAAGGAAAAAATGTTAAATGGAGAACTTTATCATGCAGCTGACCTACAATTACAGAAGATAGGATGAATGCAAGAAAATTAACCAGATTATTCAATGAGTCGCCGGAAACCAAAGAACAGGAACGAACTGCATTATTGAAAAGACTGTTTGGCTTTACTGGCGAAAACTTATACATAGAACCGTCCTTTCGCTGTGATTATGGCTATAATATCCATGTTGGTGAAAATTTCTTTGCCAATTTTGACTGTGTCTTTCTGGATGTATGCGAAATTCGTATTGGTGACAACTGTTTTTTTGCACCAGGTGTGCACAGTTATACAGCGACTCACCCTATAAATGCAGCGGAAAGAAATACAGGAGCAGAATACGGCATTCCGGTCATAATAGGCGATAATGTCTGGATTGGCGGGAGAGCCATTATTAATCTTGGAGTCAAAATTGGTCATAATGCGGTGATTGCTTCCGGAGCCGTCGTAACCAAGGATGTCCCTGATCATGTGGCTGTCGGGGGAAATCCTGCGAAAATCATCAAAGAAATCGAGGAATAGAAAAATAAAAGTGAAAAGGGCGGCTGCTGTGCCGCCCTTTGGTTGACTTTATGTCCAAAATGGATGAATCTGCACAAACTTTTATACTACGTGCAGGGTCACATCAATATTACCGCGGGTTGCTTTTGAATAGGGGCAGGTTTGATGTGCCTGCTGTACATACTTTTCAGCTTCCTCCCGGCTTAATTCAGGTATAGATATTTCGAGCTCTACTCCAAGCATGAGTCCGTCATTCTGCAGATCTTTCCCAATTGAAACATTTGCAGTTACTTCAGTATTTGCTTTAACTTTGGCTTTTTGGAGGGTAAGATTTAGTGCCCCGTCAAAGCACGCCGCAAAACCTGCTGCAAATAATTGTTCAGGATTGGTGGCTTTTTCGCCAGAACCGCCTAATGCTTTCGGCATTCTTACATCAAAGTCGATTAATCCATCTTCAGATTTTACATGTCCTTCACGTCCGCCGCTGGCTTTTACTTTTCCTGTATATAATGCTTCCATCTTCATCAGCTCCTTTGTCACGATATAATTCTGATTCCCTTTTTTTACGTAATTAAACAAGCTGCCGAGTTAATATTTAAAATATTCATTTTTGCATGAGTATGATAAAGACTCTCCCGTTTAAGCAGTAAAAAGATTTTTTTGGCTGGGTATGAATGAGAACGCAAAAAGGACTGCCGAATTTACCGGCAGCCTTTTCACAATGTACTAATCCATACATTTTTTATAGTTTTACTACATTTTTAGCTTGAGGTCCGCGATTGCCTTCTTCGATTTCAAATTCAACATCTTGGCCTTCATCAAGAGTTTTGAAACCTTCTCCTTGAATAGCTGAAAAATGAACAAATACGTCATTTTCTCCTGGTACTTCAATAAAACCAAAGCCTTTTTCACTGTTAAACCATTTTACTTTACCTGTAACTGTCATTCAATGAATCCTCCTAAAAAATAAAAAAAGATTAATGGTGAATGTTCAGGGATATGAATATTCACACATTAGCAACCATCTTAATGGATAAGGTAGTTGCTAATATGCGAATTTTTCTGATAGTTCCTATATAAAAATTATATAGCAGACCTTTTGAAATCTCAATATAGAAACAGTGGGCATATCCGCTTATTTCCATATGCTTGCCGATTATATAGAATTTATTCATCTTTCATTTATTTCTCGTATACCCTTAATTTTGTTTTGGTAAACTAAAAGGACAGCAAATTTCTTTTTGTTTTGGACATGCAGGCTGGATGTTTTTTGGTTCTTTTATACGGGTAAAGAGAACTAGCTGATTTTAAAAGGAGTGCACAATAAATGAGAACATTAATGAAGAGGGCGCTCGTATTTGCAGCACCCATCATATTCAGGGAAATAAAAAAAAGAATAAGCAAAAAGAAAGGGCGCTGATGCGTCTTTTTTTATTGCGCTTTTCTTGAATTCCTCTGTTTGCTTTCTATACATTCGATTTCATATCATGGTAAAATAGATTAGTTAAAAAGATGAAGTGCTCAGCAAGCAGTTAAGGAATCTTATCTCATTTTGAAAAAGGGGACTCCAATGTAAACAAGGGCTGAACTTTATATATTTATAAGCAACCAGAAAATTTTTAAAACGAAAGGAACGTATTATGAGCAACCTTAAAGAAGAGGTCCAGTCTAGACGGACCTTTGCCATTATCTCTCACCCGGATGCGGGGAAAACGACTTTAACGGAAAAGCTGCTGCTTTTTGGGGGCGCTATTCGGGATGCGGGTACAGTAAAAGCCCGGAAAACAGGAAAATACGCAACAAGTGACTGGATGGAAATCGAGAAGCAGCGGGGAATTTCTGTTACCTCTTCCGTTATGCAATTTGATTATGAAGACTTTCGGGTAAACATTTTAGATACACCGGGTCACCAGGATTTCAGTGAAGATACATACAGAACCCTGATGGCAGTGGATAGTGCGGTCATGATTGTCGATTCAGCAAAAGGAATCGAAGATCAAACCGTAAAATTATTCAAGGTCTGCAGGATGCGGGGAATTCCTATTTTCACATTTATTAATAAGCTGGACCGACAGGGGAAAGCACCGCTGGACCTGCTTGCCGAGTTGGAAGAAGTCCTTGGGATTGAGACGTATCCAATGAATTGGCCAATCGGGATGGGGAAAGACTTTATCGGAATATATGACCGTTTCAACAACCGGATTGAACAATTCAAAACAGAGGGCGACGAACGTTTTCTTGCTCTGAATGATGAAGGAGAACTTGATGGAGGACATGAGCTGAAGGAATCCTCTTTATATGAGCAAACAATGGAAGAAATTCTTCTTTTATCTGAAGCGGGAAATCCTTTTTCTGAGGAAAAAATTGCATCCGGCCAGTTAAGTCCGGTATTTTTCGGCAGTGCGCTGACAGCATTTGGTGTACAGACCTTTTTGGATGCTTATCTGCAATTTGCACCAGCTCCGCAGCCAAGAACCTCTACAAGCGGAGAAGTTGATCCGGAATCAAAGGATTTTTCCGGTTTTATTTTCAAAATCCAGGCTAACATGAACCCTAAACATAGAGACCGAATTGCGTTTTTACGTATTTGTTCCGGTAAATTTGAGCGGGGAATGAGCGTTAACTTGAGCAGGACCGGTAAGCCTATCAATCTGTCTTCCTCTACTCAATTCATGGCAGATGACCGAAATACAGTGAATGAGGCTGTAAGCGGAGATATTATCGGTCTTTATGATACTGGTAATTATCAAATTGGTGATACGATCACAACGAGCAAAGATATGTATCAATTTGAAAGGCTTCCTCAATTCACACCTGAATTGTTCGTAAGAGTAACGGCGAAGAACGTAATGAAGCAGAAGCATTTCCATAAAGGAATTAATCAGTTGGTCCAAGAAGGAGCCATCCAGCTTTTCAAAACCATAAGGATGGAAGAATATCTTCTCGGCGCAGTTGGGCAGCTTCAATTTGAAGTGTTCGAGCATAGAATGAGAAATGAATACAACGTTGAAGTAATCATGGAAAGGATGGGAGGCAAATTAACACGATGGGCGGCCGATGAAAAGGTTGACGAAAACCTTCACAGTTCCCGCAGCATCTTGGTTAAAGACCGGTATGATAAGTATGCTTTCCTCTTTGAAAATGAATTTGCTTTACGTTGGTTCCAAGATAAGAATCCGGATGTAGAATTGTATAATCCTATGGATATTAAATAAGGGAAAGGATCCGCATGCATGCATGTGGATCCTTTTTATGCTTTTTTTATCGGATAGAAAAAGCAATGTCTTCTTCTTGCGTAGTGCATGAGTGAGGGTGCCTTATCAGTCTGAGGCAGCAGACAGGGGGCCATCGTGTTTTCTTTTATATCTGCTCTCACATCTGATATCTTCCATTGGTCATGGTGAATATCAATATACACCAGTTGGTTTCTTTGAAAACTATAGAGGCGGTATCGCTCCAGAAGCCAAAACTCAAGAGACTCTTTCTCAGGCTCATACATTTTAGGACCAGGCTGATAGGAGGCACGGAAATCCTCCTGGTTTCCTGCTTTTGTAAAACTGCTTTTGAAGGTAACGTGTCTGTCTCGGCCCGTTTCCATTCCCATTTTTGCTTTACGGTAAGGAAGTCCGGTCCCCAGTCTTGCCCCTAATACGGCAGAATACCTAGTCGTATCAAGACTGAAAAAATAAATGGATGGAATTCCTTTGTTGATCACATACGTCCTTACATTAAGTTCCGGCACAAAGTTCAGGTGCGGGATGGGGGGAAGATACCTGAATCTGAAATCAGTAATATGAAAGGAAACCAAACTGATCCAAGCTGTGCCATTAAAGGTATCCAGTTCAATAGATTCAGGAAGCAATTTTTTTATTTTTTCGGGTTCACAAGGCCAATGAGCAAAAAAAACATCATTCCATACTTGTGTCATGGCCCAATTGGAGTCTGGCATAGGGAAGGGCCGGTGCTCTGTTTCTTGAAATTCCCAATGTTTGCTGCTATTCATAAAATAAATCCCCCCAAAAGCTGTGGCTAGTTCTTAAAACATCTAAAAGTATGCTTAGTTTACTCAGCTTTTATATAGTTAAGATACCCTTACCGTTTTATAATAATCTTATCTGTCTTTATAAATAATAAGGAGAAAATCTATTAAACTTTGACAAGAAGGATAAAAGTCGTTATATTGATATAGTGCTTTAACGCTTAAAAGTGTGTTAGTATGTATAAATATTAGTTGAAATGGGGATATATTTATGTTTGTAGAGGATGCAAAGCTAAAGCTTCCCGTTATTGAAGCTTTAAGTATTTTAACGTTCCTTTTATTAATAATCGGAATTGGGATAATTCAATATGGACAAGGGCCGCATATCCCAATTGCTGCTTCCATTTTCTTTTTGTTTTTATATGGAAAATGGAAAGGTCTTTCGTTTTCAGATATGGAATCGGCTCTTATAAAAGGAGCTGCATCAGGTCTTGGAGCAATTTATATCTTTTTCCTGATTGGCATGCTGATTGCTGCCTGGATGGCCGGCGGCACTATCCCAACCATTATGCACTATGGCCTGTCCATCATTTCCGGAAATTCCTTTTATGCTATCGTATTTATTATAACTTCAATTTTGGGGCTTTGTATTGGCAGTTCCTTGACAACGGCTGCAACGTTAGGTGTTGCTTTTATAGGAATGGCTTCCGCTATGGATATTTCCCTGGAAATAACTGCCGGTGCAATCATATCTGGTGCCTTTCTTGGAGATAAAATGTCGCCGGTTTCGGATACAACCAATCTTGCTTCGGAAACAGTCGGTGTACCGCTTTTTGAACATATAAAAAATATGATGTGGACCACACTGCCCGGTTTTATTATCACATTTATACTATTTTGGATTCTCTCACCGAATGCAGGGAGCATTAATATGGAGGAGCTGACAAAGCTTAACAATCTTCTTCTGGAAGAAGCGGTAGTCAGTCCATGGAGTCTTATTCCTTTCATCGTTGTTGCCATTCTGGCACTGAGAAGAGTACCTGCGCTGATGACTCTGGCTGGGGGTGTTGTTTCTGCATGTATCATTACACTGTTTCTGTCAGATATAAGCATAGCCCAAATTGCCGAAATCTTGTTTAGCGGCTATGTCATGAACAGCGGTGTCGAGCAGCTCGATTCCATCCTGACAAGAGGGGGAATCGAGAGCATGATGTTTTCGATTTCCTTGGTCCTTCTGGCACTGGGGATGGGCGGGCTTCTGTTTCAGCTGGGTATCATTCCTTCCATTTTGATGGCTGTTCAAAGAGCATTAACAACTACTAGAAGGCTGATAGGAGTTACCATTATCTCTGGTATAGGTGTTAACGTAAGTGTCGGTGAACAATATCTATCCATCCTTCTGCCTGGGAGAGCCTTTGCGGATCACTATGACAGACTGGGCCTTCAGCGGAAGACGCTGGCGAGAGTTCTGGAAGACTCAGGTACAGTGATTAATCCGCTTATCCCGTGGGGAGTCTGCGGTGTATTCTTAACAAAAGTGCTGGGCGTAGCAACATTAGATTACTTGCCTTTTGCGATATTTTGTCTAGTAAGTCCAGTCTTGAGCCTTCTAAGCGGTCTCACAGGAATCGGTATTCACAAGAAGCATAACTGAGCAGCCTGTTTCCAATAGTGATAAGGACTGATATCGAGCTGGTTTTAAGTATTTGTCGATGAGGAGCAATATAAGAATTGCATATACATCCGAAAAAAGGGAAAACCCATGCAAAAAGGTCCAAGCATTAGTGCTCGGACCTTTTTGTATAGGTTATCTGGGAGTAGCTGTTTGTTCGGTGAAGGCACTATCAGTAATGGGGTTCTCCTTGTCGGCCAAGAGATTCATTCTCATAATTATGTTCTGGTAAATTCCCATGGAAATCATCAAAACTAATAGGGAGGAGCCTCCATAGCTTATAAAAGGAAGAGTGATTCCGGTGATCGGAATAAGTCCCGTCACTCCGCCGACATTAATGAACACCTGTATGCCAATCATCGATGAGATGCCAATCAGCAAAAGGCTCCCGAATGGATCTTTACACTTTGCGGAAAGTAAAAACCCGCGTAAAACAATGAAGCCAAGTGCCAATAAGACAAAGGCGACTCCGAAAATCCCTAATTCTTCAGCAATCACAGCCATAATAAAATCAGTATGTGATTCAGGCAGATAACCATACTTTTGAACACTATCCCCAAGACCGACACCGGTCAGGCCCCCTGATCCGATTGCAAACAAGGAGTTAACCAGCTGGTATCCATCTTTATCGGCCGTGCCAAAGGGGTCCATGAACCCGGTAAAACGGGAAATCTTATTTTCTGAAAGCAGCGACGAGAAATTTCCTGTCACGAAAAATCCCAAGCCAAAGATTAAGGCTACTCCCATCGTCAGGAGACCTAATTTAAAAAGGCTTTTGAAACTCATGCCTGATGAAATGATTATAGCGCCAGAAATTAAAAAAATGATGGCAGCTGTTCCATAGTCAGGCTGAATGGCAATCAGAAAGCAGATGAAAACCAGAAAAATGATAGGTGGCATAATCGCTTTATCCATATTATTGATTAAATTCTGGCGTTTTCCATAAATGGCTGCAAGGTAAATAATCAGTGCCAGTTTGGCAAATTCACCTGGCTGAATGGAACTTGAACCAACTTTGAACCAGCTTTGCGCGCCGCCGGCCGTATGTCCAATAGAGTTAACCAAAAACAAAAAACCGGCAATCCCGAACATCATAAACATCAAGAACTTTTTATTCTGATAAGCTTTATAAGGGAAAACCATCGCCATTAGCATAGCAATAAAAGAAATTATCAAATAGGTTCTTTGTTTGTCAAAAAAGAAATCCGGCGACTGGTCATAGCGGGTAACGGCAGTAATCATACTTGAACTGTATATCATTACCAGACCGAACAAGCAGAGCAGCACAACAGCAATAAAGGTAGGGTAGTCGTAGGCTTTAATAATTCTTTTCATCTGTCCGTTCACCTCAATCAATATACGCGAAAAAATCGCCTTCTTCTATACTACCGGAAAAACACCAACTATGATAATAAAAATCTCAAATAATCGCAAAGAAAATATCTATTCTAGGATGAAATCTAATTACTTTTTTATAAATTCGAGAACAGTCTAAATGATCCCTTCTTTGAAAATAATGAAAATAAAGGCATTATAATCTGCTTGCTGTATTTGATCTAATCCGTTGCTTGCAAAACTGTTTAACGATATGTTTAAGAATTGAAACATATCTGAATAGACAGCCACTGTATAATAGATAAAACTAAATAGAAGGGGGAACAGCATGAAAGAATCTGTAGGAGAATGGAAGGTATACTCACCTGCAACGGGAGAGGAAATAGCTAGAATGCAGGAGACTGCGGCTGAACAGGTGCCATTCATCTATAAGGAAGCCAGAAAAGCACAGGTCTCCTGGGCAGCCTTTTCAATTAAAAAGCGTTTAGCCTTTTTAAAGAAGCTCCGGCTATTAATGGTTGAGAGAATGGAAGAGATGGCTGAGGCTATTTCTCAAGATACAGGTAAGGTGAAAACGGAAGCGCTTGTTGCTGATATAATGCCTGTTATAGAGGGAATCAGACATATTGAAAAGACAGCTGAAAAAAATCTGGCCAGGCAAAAGAAAGCAACGCCGCTTCTTATGTTTGGGAGAAAGTCTTATGTGGATTATATGCCGCGTGGAGCTGTACTCGTTATTTCACCATGGAATTATCCTCTTCAATTAGCGATGATCCCGATTGTCAGTGCATTGGCAGCGGGGAACAGTGTAGTTGCTAAACCATCCGAAGTGACTCCTTATGTTGGGGTATATATGGAGAGACTGTTCAGGGAGGCCGGATTCCCAAAAGGAACCGTCCAGTTTGCCCATGGCGGAAAAGAACTCGGGGCTCTGCTGACAAATGCCAAGCCGGATTATATTTTTTTTACGGGGTCTGTCAGAACGGGCAAAATAATCGGAGAGCTTGCGGCCAAAGAGTTGATTCCAGTAACGCTTGAGCTGGGAGGAAAGGATCCAATGATTATCTTTAAGGATGCTAACCTTGAACGCGCTGCCAATGCAGCGATCTGGGGAGGATTTACAAACAGCGGTCAAGTCTGCATGAGTGTAGAAAGGGTATATGCAGAACGAACGATTTACCTTGAGTTTCTTAAGCTTATAAAGGAAAAGACTCTTTCTTTGCGGCAGGGAGCCAGTGTGGATGATGATATCGGCTCAATGACTTTCCCTGCACAGCGGGAGATCGTCTCAAGCCATATAAGGGATGCATTGGAAAAAGGAGCGATTCTGGAGACTGGGAAGTATCCAGATCAATGGAAACTGGATGAGAAGACATTGTTCCTTGAGCCGATGATTCTTTCCGGTGCAGATCATTCCATGAAAGCAGTAACGGAAGAAACATTTGGCCCTGTTTTGCCCATTATTCCTTTTGACACAGAAGAAGAAGCAGTAAATCTTGCGAATGACAGTAAGTATGGGTTAAATTCCAGCGTATGGACAGAAGATCTGGCAAAAGCGGATCGCGTCACCAAACAGCTTGTAACTGGAGCAGTCAATATAAATGATGTCCTTGGCACGGTTGCCAATCATGAATTGCCTTTTGGAGGAGCGAAACAAAGCGGAATTGGGCGGTATCATGGCGAAAATGGCTTAAGAATCTTTTGTCACGAAAAAGCGGTAATGATTCATTCAGGCAAAGGAAAGACAGAAATCCAATGGTACCCCTATAAAAAGAAGTATGATTCTTTCCTTTCTCTCTTCAAAAATTATTTCGGGAGACGTACAAATTGGATAAATTTAATAAAAGACTATATAAAAATAAGAAAAATGTGAATTAACGAACTATTTTACAAATAAGGCATAAAATGACTTGTAATTAGCGTATTTATCGGTTAAACTGAACTTATCATAACTGATTTTCCTTTACAAAGGGGAGTAGCGTTAGGGGCAACCCTAAAACAAAGTCGTCATTACATGGATGTCTATGCATCCATCGGCTTTGTTAGCATGGTATTCATGCTCAGCAAGACCTTTGCCTATCCGCGGCAGAGGTCTTTTTGTTTTTGCCGATTAGAAATAGGGTGGAGAGTTCAAACTATCTATAATGGAGGTAGAAAACATGGAAGCATCATTATTTCTTGAGTATGGCTGGGTCTTGCTAGTGCTAATTGGACTTGAAGGGATTCTTGCAGCTGACAATGCTGTTGTTATGGCTGTCATGGTTAAGCATTTGCCTAAAGAACAGCAGAAAAAGGCTTTGTTCTATGGACTTCTTGGAGCCTTTGTTTTCCGATTTGGAAGTTTGTTCTTAATATCATTCCTGGTTAATGTTTGGTATATCCAGGCCTTGGGCGCTATTTACCTGCTTTATATTGCCGGAAGTCATCTGGTGAAGAAATATAGCAGCGGAAAGACGGATGAAGTGAAGAAAAAAGAATCGAAATCCGGTTTTTGGATGACTGTTTTGAAGGTTGAACTGGCGGATATTGCTTTTGCAATTGATTCCATGCTGGCCGCAGTTGCCTTAGCCATCACGCTGCCGGAAACTGGCTGGGCGAAAATTGGCGGTATAGACGGGGGGCAGTTTACGGTGATGCTGCTTGGCGGAATTATCGGACTGGTCATTATGCGTTTTGCTGCTACGGCTTTCGTTAAACTGCTTCATAAAAGGCCATCACTTGAGACAGCAGCATTTTTGATTGTTGGCTGGGTAGGTGTAAAACTGGCTGTTTATACACTGGCTCATCCGGCATTGGGAATACTTGATGAACATTTTCCTGAAACAGCTGCTTGGAAAACTGTATTTTGGACAGTTCTCGTCGGCATAGCTGCAGCAGCCTTTTTCATAACAGGAAAAAAAGATACGCAGCAGGCGTAATATTCTAGCGCATTCTATAGGAAACACGGCTGAAGGGGCAGAGATAACAAAAAACCATCACTTTTCTTACAGTGGACTTACCCCTGTCAAGTAGACAGCTATAAAAGACTATGCAGCCATCTGGCATCGGAATTCAATCGGTGCTAGGTGGCTGAGTCGTTTTTGAAAGCGTTGATAGTTATAAAAATAAATATAGTTTTCAACAGCGAGGGTTAATTCTTCATCCGTTTCAAAATGTGAGAGATAAATGCATTCACTTTTTAAGTGGGAAAAAATGATTCGATACAGGCATTATCATGGCAGTTCCCCTTACGGGAATGGCTACCAATAATCCCTAAATGACTCAGCTGTTTATGATACGCATGAGATGTATACTGAAATCCTTGGTCAGA
This sequence comes from Bacillus massiliglaciei, assembly GCF_900098925.1. GTDB lineage: Bacteria > Bacillota > Bacilli > Bacillales > DSM-1321 > Peribacillus > Peribacillus massiliglaciei. The sequence goes on from NZ_LT622360.1 coordinate 401,959, forward strand.
GTGAAGGATACTTCTGTACACATTTCTTTTTTTCGTTAATGATTCAACTGTCTCTAAAACGAGTTTTAGATCATTACATTTACTGATTTTCCAAGCAACGATTTCATTATTATATAAATCTTGTACGGCCGATAGATATAAGAATCCTTCTTTTGCCGGTAGATATGTAATATCTGTAACCAGCACTTCATTCCATTGTCGATCTTTAAACTGACGATCTACAATATTCTCAAAAATTCGTGACTCTTTCCCTTTGAAAAAACGCCGTTTCTTACGAATGATGGATTGTACACCGAGCTCATGCATTAATCGATACACTTTTTTATGATTCACCAAGAAGCCTCGTTCTTGTAAAGCAATTTTCATGCGAGGATAGCCATATTCCTTATGTTCTTGGTGGATTGTTAAAATCTGTTGTTTTAATGATAGGTCTTTTTTCGCACGACTTGATTGACGACCATTCTTGATCCATTTGTAGTAACCAGAACGCTGTATTCCCGCCATTTCAGCTAACCAAGTGATGGGATAACGATCCTTCATGGAATCGATGATTTGATATCGATCGGAATAACTCGGTGCACCTCCTCTTACAGATTTGGATACTGCTTTTTTAAGTATTCGACCTGTGCTTTGTAATAGTCTCTTTCTTCTTCAATCGATGTAAAGTGAATGCGTTTCCCCTTTAATGGGTTCGCTACTCCCTTAGCTCCAGATCCAATGGATGGTAATCGTTTAAAGGCCTCCGTACTTTCGGCTTCCTTGAATTTTTTGACCCAGGCTTTTACTTGTGACGAATTTCTAATATTGTAAGTATCGGCAATGACTTGATAACTGCCTTCCCCACGGAGATAGGCATGAACAACCTCTAATTTTAATTCGTTTGTATAGACTTGGTTTTTTCTTGTCATAGAAAAATCCCCTCCAAGTATAGTGTATCACCATTCAATGGAAATGGTTTTTTACACTGTCTACTTAAAGGGGATAATATCACAGGGAGAAATGTGATGGTTTTTTACTTATGCGTATGGGATTTAAATTCAGGGGGAGTGCTTTGTAGTCTCTCTCGCTGTTCCCCTGGAGGACTTTCTGTTCTACCCATAACTTTATCCTAAAAATATTCTGCTTCGGTAACAGCCTCTTATAAATCCTTTTTCAATACATAGTTAGCTGATATAAAAAATAAATAAAAAACTTTCTTTCGGCGACCCTCAAATCTGTAAAAAGTAAGCCGAATTTATGTGGTAGATGAGTATTAAAATAAGATGAAAAATATATCTTTTTTAATTTAAATCTTCTGTTTGGCGACAAGTTGAAAACAAATAGTAATGTAGCTGTAAGAAAAGATAAAGAAAAAGCAGTTTGCCTGATTTTCATCAATGTTTGTAATGGTTTTGTTAGAGGGAAATAGGCCTTTTGGTACTGTTGAATGAACCCGCTCCGCTTAAGAATAAATATGTTGGCCTGTTTATATATAGGGTCGGCAGGAGCGAGGTGCAAATATGTTTGGCATGGTGTTATCAACTATGCATAAAAAACGGTCTTTAGAATCGACCATTCTTAAAATCCAGTCTGGAGATACAGAGCTGCGAAATGAAATCATTCACTCTTTCAAACCATTTATTGCTAAAACTGTATCTTCCGTCTGTAAACGATACATAACGGAATCAGATGATGAATTCAGCATGGGATTAATCGCATTCAATGATGCAATTGATAAATTTACTCCGGAAAAAGGGAGCTCATTGCTTTCGTTTGCAGATATCCTGATCAGGCGGAAAGTGATTGATTATTTGCGGAGCCAGTCCAGAAACCAAGAAATGATCTTGGATATGGGAACCGATCAGGATGAAGGTTCCAGCCAGTCTTTTTTAGACAATGAAAAATCCTTACAGCAATATGAACAAATTAAGGAATCAGAAAAAAGAATAGAAGAAATTCAATTATATACAAAACGTTTAAGCGATTTTAGTTTAACCTTTAATGATCTAGTTAAGAGTTCCCCGAAGCATGCTGATGCGAGGGAGGGGGCCATAAAGATTGCGAAGACTCTAATGAGTGATCATGAAATGAAGGAATTTCTCTTTGCGAAAAAGAGGCTCCCGATTAAACAGCTGGAAGATAAAGTCCAGGTCAGCCGGAAGACAATTGAACGCAATCGTAAGTATATCATTGCCATTTCCATCATTTTAAACGGAGAGTTTTTATACTTATTTGATTATATTAAAGGTGTGAACAATGCATGAAAAAAGGTGTAGTCCTTTCTATTGACAGAAAGTTTGTGACCGTCATGACTCCTGATGGAGAATTCATAAAAACGGAACGCCGTAAAGGGCTGGACCATATTGGCGAGGAAATTTGGTTTTCTCCTCGCTCAGAAAGTCACAGACAGACCTTTTTTAAGCATTCCTCTGTTAAAGTGATGTTCGCTGTGTTGGCAGCCTGCTGGATCCTGTATTTTACGCTGCCTTCAATCCAGGGCAGCAGGGTTTATGCTTATATGACGATTGATATCAATCCCAGTATTGAGCTGAGTATGGACGGGGACATGAGGGTTATCGATCTGCAGGGAATAAATGCTGACGGAAAACAGGTAGTTAACAGCATGAAGGGCTGGAAAAAAGAAGATATCATGCAAGTAACCGAAAAATTAGCAGCAGAAACAAAACGTCTTGGGTTCCTTGACAAGATTAAGGGAAAGGATATTCTCATATCAACGACTGTCAAAAATGACGAGAAGAGTGCTGTATTAGAAAAAGATATGAAGAAGATTTCCCAATTAAATCTATTTAGCGGCAATGAGTTAGAGATCATTGAAGCTTCAGAAAAAGAAAGAAGAATGGCAAGGGAAAAAGGAGTCTCAACAGGAATCTATGTGGAACAAAAAAGGAAGAATAATGAAAAACCGAAAACGGACCAGATACAGAAAGAACCTGAGGCTAAGAAAAGTGACAAAAAGCAAAGCAGCCCTGTTAGTGAAGAAAAGGACATTCATCCTATAATACCTGGCGATGAGAAGAATAAGACAGCAGTTTCCGTAAATAGCAAAAGCCTGAATAACAATCCAATTAAAGAAAAAGAAAGGATACAAGTTGAAAAGAAAGCAGTTGAAAACAATAATCAGCTGCGTCCTGTTAAACCGGTGAAGAAGGAATTTAAAAAACCGGAGCAGGCTGAGACAGTTAAAGAGACGCATGCCAAAACGCTGTCTAAAAATAGGCCGTTTGCCGGAACAAAAAAGAAAAATAAGGAACCGTATAAGAAGATTAAAGTAATGGAGAAAAAGGATTCTGCAAAACATCTTAAGAGACCAGAACCGCGAGAGAATGGGAAACAAAAGAAGGAATTCAAACAAAAGATTAACGAAAACCATCCGAAAGACTCTTCGAAACAGATTCACCATGAGCCCACAAAATCGAATCCAATAGAAAAAAGAAAAGAAAAAAATAACAGAAACAAGTAAAAGACCTGCAAAGACAGGCCTTTTTCATATCAATCATTATTTATTTACCTTTTAGCTGAGCCTGTGCCTGCTGCACAAGTCTTTTTGTCATTTCTCCGCCTACAGAACCATTGGAGCGCGAAACGGTATCAGAACCCAGCTGAACGCCAAATTCTGAGGCGATTTCGTATTTAAATTGGTCCAGAGCCTGTTCAACGCCTGGAACGAGGAGTTTATTGCTGCTGTTGGGCATTTCTGTTTTCCCTCCTTTCGTTACTGTCAGGGACTGCCAGCCCCTGTGCTTTTAGTATGCTCGGAATATGCTATCATTAATGGTAGGTCTTATTGGCAGAACATCCAGATATAGAAAATGGATGCAGAGAAGATCTGAATAGGGTTGGAAATTAACCGAAAAACAAGTAAACTAAGGTAGATTTCGATTATCTTACTCCTGATTTTTCTCGAGAAAGGAAATAATGTATGATGGATATTAGAAAAAAGTTGGTCAAGCTCTCGCCTGCCCAGCTAATCATCGGGTATTACTTACTTGCAGTCAGTATATCCACCTTGCTTTTTAGTCTGCCTATAGCTACAAAAAAAGGATTTGAATGGAACTTTATTGATGCTTTATTTACTGCTGTCAGTGCTGTTAGTGTCACAGGTTTGACAGTTGTGGATACTGCTGATGTATTCAGCCTGCCGGGATATTTCATCCTGATGTTTGTACTGCAGTTCGGCGGAATCGGTATTATGACTCTGGGAACCTTTTTCTGGCTGATTGTAGGAAAAAAAATCGGGCTTAAAGAACGCCAATTGATTATGACGGATCAAAATCAAACTCAATTATCAGGTCTTGTAAAATTACTGATTGAAATTATTAAAATATTTGTCATTATTGAAGCGATCGGAGCCGTCATCCTGGGAATTCATTTTCTGAATTATGATATGACGTTCCCTTATGCAATGCTGAATGGGCTGTTTTTGTCGATTAGCGCAACGACAAATGCGGGCTTTGATATTACCGGTTTTTCGATGATTCCGTATCAGAATGATTATTTCATTCAATTTGTATCTATTCTTCTTCTTATATTAGGGGCAATAGGATTTCCGGTTCTTATCGAATTAAAGGCCTTTTTATCCTCTTCCTCAAGAAAGTATCGATTTAGGTTTTCCTTGTTCACCAAGCTTACAAGTGTAACATTTTTTCTTCTGGTTGCTGGCGGGAGCCTGGTGATCTACTTACTGGAGTGGAATGGCTTTTTCTCTGGGAAAACATGGCATGAATCTTTTTTCTATTCCTTGTTTATGTCTACAAATACAAGGAGCGGAGGATTGGCTACGATGGATGTTAATCAATTTTCCGAAGCAACTTTGCTCTTTATGAGTATTCTGATGTTCATTGGGGCTTCCCCAAGTTCGGTGGGCGGAGGAATCAGGACTACTACGCTCGCCATTATAATCTTATTTCTCTGGAATTTTGCCAGAGGGAGGAAGTCTATTAAGGTTTTTAAACGGGAAGTTCACCCTGATGATGTTCAAAAGGCTGCAGCAGTCTTTATGATGGGCACACTTCTTTGCATGTTTTCCGTATTTATTTTAACGATTACAGAGGATATGAGCGTGACAGCTATTACGTTTGAAGTATGTTCTGCGTTCGGCTCCACTGGCCTTTCAATGGGGGTCACGCCTGATTTTACAAATATAGGGAAGATCATTATCATTTTATTGATGTTCATCGGCCGTGTCGGTATAACTTCCTTTTTATATATCATTGGAAGGAAAGAGGTCACTGAGCTATATCATTACCCAAAAGAAAGAATCATAATAGGGTGATGATAAAAGAATCCTCAAATTAGTAAAAAAGCACCTGCTGACAGAGAAAGCTTAACTGACAGCAGGTGCTTTTCTATAGTTTGGAATGAATGACGGAGGAATCAGTTCAGGTTCAGAAAAAGCAAAGGTCATCACCCGGTATGATGCTTTTTATGAATCTCAGCCAAATCATAAATAGGGTTGTGGATAGGAAAATATTCAATTTCTACGTAACCGCTATAGTCTGTTTGTTTAATCGCATCAAATATATTATCATAATTCAATTCGCCAAGAAATAATTCATGCCTTCCAGGTGTTCCTGCTGCCTGGATATGGGCGATATGCTGAATGTTCTTCAGCATTCTGGAGATGACATGGCCTTCCATTATTTGAACGTGGTATATATCATAGCAAACCTTGACTAAAGGATGATGAATGTTTTTAACGATTTCGAATGCTTCTTCAGAGGTATTTAAATAATAGCCCTTTAATTCGGCATCCGCTTTTGTATTGAGCGGCTCAATAGCAATTGTTATTTTATGTTCTTCTAAGATCGGAATAGAGGCTCTCAGGCCTTCTGACAGGCTTTTGTGCATTTCTTGTCTTGTTAGTCCCTCTGCTTCGAATCCGACCGTTTGAACCATAAGTTTTGTGCCCAGATAGTTAGCATTCTTTGCTGTCTCTTTAAGGGCTTTAAGGGCTTTATCCCGGTTGGAAGGATCCACCCAGCTTTCTGGTTTAACAACAATACTTGCTACTTCCATCCCCAATTCATCTTTTGTGTTTTTAATTTTTTGAAGATCTTTATCATGAGAGGACCAGAATTCTATAGTGTTCATTCCATATCTGTTTAATGCTCTCATACTGTCGGAAGGGGCTTTTTCTTGGAATAAGGATTCGATATTATACTTTTCAAGACAGACACTCCTCGATTCATTTTTTATTCCTGATGAGATAAAAGGCAGAGTCAGAGGGGATTTTCGTTTTTTCTATACCCCAATCTCCTTTAAGGTAATCAAAAGAGTTCAAGGATGAAAAGGACAGCTAAACTCCTGTAATTTGTTCGTCCCGCTATTCTTATCCATGAATAATTAATCCGAATCACCTTATCCTAAGGCTGTAAGGCTAAATTTTTGAGGAGGTCTGAAAATGAAACGAAAAGCAAATATAGATGGTGCAGTAAAAGCAAGCAAGACACCAAAGAAGAATCAGGCTGCAGATGAATATGCCAATGAATTTGCAGCGGATGATAACGTCATGAAGGGGGCTAACAGAAATTCCAAAATGGGGAGGAAAGGCCGAGGATGACAAAGAAAAAAACAGACGAAAGAAAAACGGCCAATACACAGGCTGAATTTGGCAATGAATTGAGCGGGGATATGAATTGGACGAAAATTTACGAAATCTTGTCATCAAAAAACAAAAAAGAAAAAATAGAGGCCGAGGCAGAAACAGAGAATTCTTAGAATAGGTGAAGGGAAAAGAACGGACTCGAGCCGTGTGCCTCGGAAAACGTCTCTGGAACAGAGTATATATAAAAAAGTATCCAATTTCTCACAGAGAAATTGGATACTTTTTATTTGGTCCCAGCCTCTTCTTTACCGGATTTTACTGACGTTGCTGAAAAAATACTCACTCCAGTACCGGCAGGATCAAAAAAGGCTAATAAGATAGAAGGTGCTTTAATAATCGAGCCTTTTTCTAAATAACTAAAAAGGTCAAAAGGAAGTTCATCGAACATAGTATGCTTGTGAAAATCCTTTTCATTTAAATTCAATTCTTGATATTGAGGTCCAAACATATCAGGTGAAGCAGAAATCTCCTCAAACATGGCAGAACGCTGTTGTTTATCGGGAATTTGATTCCACCAGGATTTCCGAGGCTTATATTTTTGATTGATCAAATAATCGTATTTCATCAGTCCTTCCATCACATCTAAATGTTCAGGCTTTGCAGCAGAAATAAACTGGCGGAGTCTGCGGAATAAATCCTCGAGCTGATGGCCGATACGTGACCAGCCTTGTTGATCCCAGTACGTTCCAAAGCTTTGAAAGAAATAAAATGGAGATTGAAATACATCGGTTACTAAATATTCGATGGTCGTATCCATACGATGATCATTCCAATACTTTTCTAAAACATCTTCTACCTGCTTTATACGGACAATGTCATCGAAGGAAAGGACATTGTTGCCGAGAATTTCATAAGGGGCATGGTCACTATAAATATAATGATGTTCTTTTGCTCTTATACGAAGCCCTGTGCCGCGAAGCATTTTTAAGAAACCGAGCTGAAGTTCTTCAGGACGCATGGCAAATACATCATCGAACGTCTTCTGGAATGTTCGATAATCTTCCTCAGGAAGTCCCGCTATTAAATCCAAATGCTGATCAATCTTTTTGCCGTCCTTTACCATGGTGACTGTCCGCTTTAGTTTTTCAAAGTTTTGTCTTCTTTTAACGAGTTCATTTGTTTCGTCGTTGGTGGACTGAACTCCGATTTCAAAGCGGAACAGGCCGGCAGGGGCATGATCATTTAAATATTGGATGACTTCAGGACGCATGATATCAGCCGTGATTTCAAACTGAAATACTGTACCAGGACGATGTTCTTCAATCAGAAACGCAAACATTTCCATGGCATAGCTTCTGCTGATATTAAAGGTACGGTCTACAAACTTAATAGTTTTGGCACCATTCTCCATTAAATACCGGATGTCTTCCTTAATTTTTTCACGCTCAAAATATCTTACGCCCACTTCAATGGAGGAGAGGCAGAATTGGCAGTTAAAAGGACATCCCCGGCTGGTCTCAATATACGTTACCCGTTTAGACAAGTGTTCTCTGTCTTCCTTCAAACGGTAAGGACTCGGCAGGGATTTAAGATCAGCCTTGCCTATTTGGGGCTGAATCACTTTTTTCCCATCCTTCCGATAAGCGATGCCGCCAACTTTTGTGTAATCTTTAGAACCATCAATTTCCTTGAGAAGTTTCTTAAACGTCACTTCTCCTTCGCCTATTGCGATGAAGTCCGCACCAGGAATCTTGTCAAGCCAATAACCAACATCATAGGTAACTTCCGGTCCTCCAAGGATAATCACAATATCTGGATTGATTTTCTTCAGCATTTCAATTACTTTCATTGTCTCTTCAATATTCCATATATAACAGCTAAAGCCTATCACATCTGGTTTTTTAGAATGCAGGTCACCAACAATATTCATGATTGGATCTTTTATTGTATATTCTGCTAGCTGAACATCATACTCAGGAGCTGCGTAAGCTTTCAGGTAGCGGATAGACAGGGAAGTGTGAATATATTTTGCATTTAACGTACTCATAATAATTTTCATAATAAAGCGCGGGTGCTGTCCCCTTTCGAAATATTACTTGGCTTGTATATAACAATTCATTTTAACACAGGGATATTGTTTTGAAAAATTCAATAAAAAAGGATTTCCGCCGAGTAGGGGAAATCCTTTTTTATTAGGCATTAGGTGATTCTTGCTGTTCTTTGCGTTTCAAGGAAGTCATGCACTGCTTAGCCTTTGTCCATTTCAGCTCAATGATAGGCTGTGCGATGGAGGCGATTATTGAGCTGGAAAGAACGATGGTAATTAGCAAAGAAATTCCCGCAAGGATCAAGAAACTCTCTACACTGGAAAAGAGATTTTGTATATCGCTTTCCCGGAAAAAGCGAATGAAGAATCCATGGAGAAGGTAGACATACAGGGTTTGCTTTCCCCAGTTCGTGAAGAAATATTTCCCGCGGGGAACAAGGGCTAAGAAACTCATCACTGTGACAAGGCTTAACATATAAAAGCCTAACCGTTTAAACATGGAAATAAAGGTTGCGTCCTCAAGGATGGCATAAGGTTTAGAACCAAGCAGCCATTTATAGTTGATATCCGGGAATAGATAAAAGCCTATAAAAACCACTCCCAGAATGATCACGGAAGCTGCCTTGAAAGACGGTGTCACAAGACGGCACAGGCTTTCCTTGCTTAAATGATAGCCAATCAGGAACATAGGGAAAAAGACGAAAGTCCTGGAGAGGCTTAAATAATTGCTGATCCAATCAATATATCCTACAGCCAGAGCCATGCTGACTGAAAGGAGGATCCCTGTCAATGGTTTTAATTTAGCAAATGCCAGCAGCATGATATTCCAGCAGAACAGGCTGATTAAAAACCAAAGAGACCAATGCGGATTCAAAATATCAACTTTCATGGTCGAATGATGATAAAGAAAATAATAGTAAACCGTATAAATCATTTGAAAAATGAGATATGGGATAATAAGTTTTTTTGTTATCTTCAGCAAATATCCTTTTTGATAAAAACCCTTTGCAAAAAAGCCGGAGACTAGAATGAAAGCGGGCATATGAAAGGAATAGATGGTTTTATACAGAGAATAAATGACTTCATTGTCATGGATGTAGGTATTCAGAAGATGACCGAAAACTACAAAACCTATTAGAATGAATTTAGCATTATCAAAAAAATAGTCACGTTGATTCACGTAGGTTTCACCCCAATTTGTTGTTGGTCTTTCACGAGTCTAACACCTAATACCCAATAGTATCTACTGGAAATCTTTTTTTAGTTAAAGATTACCAAAAGGTAATCAAAGTGTAATATTTTTAATGGAAAATGATCCTTTCGATGAAAAAGTGGTCAAAATTCACTATTTTTAAAAAAGAAATAGGGTAAAATTTGTAAAACGTCGAATAGATACAGGGAAGAGAGTTTCGGAGGGTAATAAGAAATGAAAATAATTGCTGGTAATGAAATGAAGGTACAGAATAAGCAGCTTGAAGAAAGCAAGTTAATATTTGATGCTTTGTATGATCCTTATATCATTGTGGATGAAACTGAAACGATTACTCATGTGAACAAAGCTGCATGCCGTTTGCTGCAATTGTCAGCGGATAAGCTTCTGAATACGAAGCTCGATGAATTTTTTAATATTGTTGTGATTAAAGAGAATTGGGGACCGATGCATACCCAGGAAAAAATCTTTCAAATGGAAGATGGGGAAATTAAGCATATCGAATTTTTAATTGTGGATGTCGAATTAGAGGGAAAGACGCTTTACCGGCTGAGAGACCGAACAGAGGAAAAGGCACGCGATCGCGAACAGGCCCTATCAAGCAAAATGTTTTTAGATTTGTATAATACGGCCATTGACAGCATTATTTTATTTGACAGGAGCGGTATTATTTATGAGGTGAATGAAGCTTTCACAAAACTGGCTAAAATCAGCAAAAGTCAGATTGTAGGAAAAAACATTAAAAATTTAGTGGCGCCGGAATATAGAGAATTTTGGGAAGAGAGCATGGACACTGTGACACAGAATGGTGTGGACAGCGGAGAAATAGAAATGAGGATAGGTTTGCAGCACCTTCATTTTACATTCTCCACAAGTCTGCCGATCTATCAAGGTTTCTTTATGTCCATTTTTGAGGACGTGACTGATTCTAAGCTGATAAAAAAAAGGCTGGATTCCAGTGAACGCATATTTACTGAACTGTTTGAACAGACAGTGGACGCCATTATTTTTTGGGACCATAACGGAATCATTTTCAGGGTGAATGAGTCGGCCTGCCGGATTTTCGAGTCAGAACGGGATCAGTTATTAGGAAGTCATATATGGCAGCATGTACACCAGAAAAACCATCATTTTATTAAGGTTGTCGAAGCAATCCAGACCGAAGGGCAGACCCGGGCGGAGCTGTTTTATAAAATGCCGAATGGTCAAATTAAGTTATTAGAACTCACCGCCAAAAAGCATGTTGGAGAGGGCTACTATATTACGATTTTTAGAAATGTCAGCGAACGCTGGCAAATTGAACAGGATCTGAGGGAAAGCGAAAAAAAATTCCGTAAAATATTTGAAGGTTCATTGGACGGGAAGATCATTTGGAGCGAGCAGGGGTTTGTTGATATTAATGAAGTAGCGATTGAAATATTGGAAATTCCCAAACATGTTTTTCTTGGATTATCACTGGAAAAATTCATAAGCATTCTGCCCAATACAAAAAAAGTATTAAAAGATCATATCGAGATTGCTCTTAAGAAACAGGAATATACCTCGCTGATTCCCATTACTTTTAAAAATGGACGTAAAAAGCATCTGGAATTTTCAACACGGGCCAATTTGTATTCGGGACTTCATCTTACGATTGTCAGAGATGTCAGTGAAAAGCTTGCCCTTCAGGAGCAAATCAGAAAATCCGATACTCTGAATGTCGTTGGAGAACTGGCAGCAGGGATTGCCCATGAAATCCGAAATCCGATGACCGCTTTAAAAGGATTTATCCAGCTGCTGCAAGGGAGCGTTAAAGAGGATTACTCAAATTACTTCACTATTATTACTTCAGAAATCGAAAGGATCGAATCTATCATTACAGAATTTCTTGTTCTTGCCAAACCTCAGGCAATGAAATACTTCGAACAGGATGTAAATACGATTCTTCGTGAAACACTAGGTTTCCTTAAGGCTGAAGCATTATTGAAAGATATAGAATTCAGTATCGACTTTAAAGAGCCTGAATTTAAGATTTTTTGCGAAAGCAATCAGCTCAAACAGGTGTTTATTAATATTATCAAAAATGCCTTTGAGGTAATGTCTGACGGCGGCACAGTTTATATTAAAACAAGGAAAAACGAAAAAAATATGGTATGTATCTCCATCAGGGATGAAGGCTATGGTTTATCTGAGGAAAAAATTAAAAGGCTGGGAGAACCTTTTTATACAACTAAGGAGCGGGGAACCGGTCTGGGGCTTATGGTAAGTTACAAGATTATTGAGGAACATAATGGATTTATTGAGGTTGAAAGTGAAGAAGGCAAGGGTACGGTATTTCACCTGTATCTCCCTGTCAATATGAAATGTGCCGAGTAAAAAGAATGGATCGGGCAGCTTAATGGTTACAATTACCAAAAGTGTATAAATGCGTTGCAGCTTCGACCTGTCTGTTTAGGCAGGTTTTTTGTATCTCTTTTTATCACATATTAAGAAGTTTTGTCTTATTTTGCTTATCTATTTACATATTAAGGATAATTTGTAATACTACTTAATTATATGCTTTAAAAAGGCAGGAGGATTTATCAGGAGATGAAAAGAAGGAGTGTTACGGAAATTTGTTCGGATATCCAGTCGAAAAGGAATAAAATGCTGAAGTTTGCCAAAATGTACGGCATGAATCACGAATATACTTTATCAGCCAGTCAAGAGCTTGATTATGTCATATTGGAATACCTGTTGGCCAAGCATCCATTAGAAAAGGACGGCAAGGGGCTTGAATCGCAGCTGGACATAGTAGATGACAGGCAGCTGGATATGCTTTCCGGTGTGTAATAGTCACAGAAGTGAATGAACGCTCATTTCGTTCGAAAAGGGACAGGCTCCTGGAAAGGAGGAGAAACCCGATGACCCGTATTTTCAATCATGAATTTAAGTAAAAAGGAGTGCTCCATTCGATATGGCACTCCTTTTTACAATGGGAGTTTTACATTGTTTCCAGTAATAACACCATAAAAAGCAGACCGACAATAAATGAATAGGTGGAGCTTCTTTCATTGCCGTCACCGTGGCTTTCGGGAATTAATTCTTTATACACGATATAAAGCATAGCTCCTGAAGCGAAAGCCAGCCCATATGGAAGAAGAAAATCCAGGTAGCTGGTCAAATAATAGCCAAGCAATCCGGTCACAATTTCGATGGAGCCGGTCAGAGTAGCGATAATAAAAGCCTTAAACCTGCCAATTTGTTGATTTACCAGAAACAAGGCAACTAATAGACCCTCGGGCGCATTTTGAAGGCCGATGGCCAATGCGATTAAATTGCCGGTATCCGATTGATCCGTCGCATAGCTGACACCGACTGAGAGGCCTTCCGGGATATTATGCAAGGTTATGGCCATAATGATTAAAAGAGCTTTCTCATCAAATTGAATACCGCTTTGAGAATGACTCAAATCATTATGGGGGATATACATTTCCAGAAGCGTTAAAACAACAATCCCAAAAATGATGCCTATCAGAAGTTCCAGAAAGCCTCCTAAAGCAAGGGCTTCTGGTATCAAGCTTAACATCGATGCAGCCATCATGATACCTGCTGTAAATGCAAGAAGAGTGTCCCGAAAACGGTGAGACATTACTTTGTAAAGAAAAAGAACCGGCAAAGCCCCCACACCGGTTGATAAGGCTGACAGCACACTTCCTATAATCACTTCATTCATACTTTAGTCCTTCTTTTCCGTTAGTTTTCTTTAAAAAGATGAAAATCTGCATATCTTTATGCCATTCCCCATGTTACAAATGATAAACTTGATTCTATATATGCATTTATGGGCGTCCTTGTTCTTTATTCCATTCTGCTAAAACTTTATCGGACGGCAAAAGTAGGCCTAATAAGCCAATGAGAGGAAGAAAACCGACGATTTCTATCATTGAACTAATTCCAATTTTATCAGCGATAGCCCCTAATGCCACCGAGCCGACTGCGCCCATTCCAAATGCTAGCCCAACTGTTAATCCAGCCATAGTGCCCACTTTGCCTGGCACGAGTTCCTGAGCATAAATATCGGTGACAGAAAAGCATGTCATAATGACAAATCCGATCAGAAGCAGCAGGACAAATGAAGGGATGGATGGAACAAAGGGCAGTAAAGCAGTCAGCGGTGCACTCAATATGAAGGAGAGAAGAATAATATTTTTCCGTCCAAAACGGTCAGCTAAAGGCCCGCCGAAAAAGGTCCCGACTGCCCCTGCCGCCAAAAAGGCAAACAGGAAAATTTGAGCTGACTTTATGGAAAAAGCATGTTCCTGAATAAGAAAAAAACTATAAAAATTTGTCATGCATGAAATGTACCAAGATCTGGCGAATATAAGAAAAAGAATGATTCCCAACGATTTGAAGATCTTTTGTTTCACCCCGGCAGTCTGGCTCCTGCTTCGGCTGCTTCTCTTCGGTGTAAATACTTTTAATTGATTTGAATACCATTTTGCAATGTAGCTTAAAAAAGCACGGCTGTCATAGCCACAGGAGCAAACCAGAGGGCGCCCTTCTGGCCAAAGGGTACAAAATCAAGGCAGTGATCAGCAGGGCCAATGCCTGTCCGGTGTTACCGCCTACTTGGTAGATAGATTGAGCGAGCCCCCGTTTGCTCCCGCCGGCCATATAGGCTACCCGTGACCCTTCTGGATGGAAAATGGCAGAACCGAATCCCATAAATAAGACTCCAAGAATGATCATTGCATAGCTTGGGGCTGTTCCGAGGATGATAACGCCGGCAAGTGTACTCGTTAACCCGACAGGTAAAGCAAAGGGCAACGGGTTTTTATCTGAATAGAATCCTATAATCGGCTGAAGCAGGGATGAAACAATGTTCAGTGTAAAAGCAATCATTCCAAGCTGCGTATAGGTTAATCCCATTGATCTTTCCAAGATGGGGACATTGCAGGGACAACAGCCTGCAAAGAATCATTCAACAGATGGCAAAACCCGATAATGAGCAAAACTTTCATTGTCAGTTCACTGCTTTTGAATGATGAATGGTTAGCGGCTGAAACATTGGCCATGGGAAAATCTCCTTCTATGTTTTATGTATGAGGTAAAACCTGAAAGAATGACGAATCTTTCTTAGCCTATTTTCCTTCAAAAAAAGGCATAATATGATAAAATAGCAAGGAAATGAAAACATCTTGTTAAAATCTAAATTTTATTTAATTATTCTAAAATCTTACAATAAAGCATCGCGATTAACAACCGATCCGATTCAACAATATTGACAAACCCCTCGTACTTCAATATAATAATTTTAATTCGAGATTCTTTAATTTAATATATAAAGGTTGTGAAAGAAAATGGGAGATGAAAGTATCCAACACTCTTTAAAACTTTTTATCGTTTTATCGAGAGCCCATCGTTCTATAAATGATGTTGTTAATAAGCATATAGCCGAGAACGGACTGAACCCGACTGAATTTGCCGTATTAGAACTTCTTTATCACAAAGGGGATCAGCCTCTTCAGCAAATAGGCGGAAAAATACTGTTAGCGAGCGGAAGTATCACATATGTCGTTGATAAACTTGAAAAAAAGGATTTCTTAAAAAGGGTTGCCTGTAAAACAGACAGAAGGGTGACCTTTGCTCAGATTACTGAAAAAGGGAAAGCTTTCATTGAAGAGATGTTCCCGGATCATGAGAAAAAGATAGATAATATCATGAGCGTTCTTTCTTTGGAAGAAAAGAAAACCGCAATAGAGTTATTGAAGAAAATTGGCTTTCATGCTGAAGGATGATAAAGAAACACCCCGTATCTAAAACGCGGGGGTTTTTTTATAGCTGAAATATGTTGTTTAAAACAAGAGCGGATCTTTGTGGATATGGATGGGATTTTATTACAGATGATTGTTGTAAGGTATAATAGACATATCGTTATCCATTTTTAGTATCTGGGTTTTACATAAAGCGTAAGCTGGAACGTTTATAAAACATTTGAAAGGGTGATATCTATATGAAATTCAGTGAGTATGAATATAAGAGACCGAATTTTGAAGAGGTTAAAAGACATTTCCAGGCTGAATTGCAGTATTTTAAAAAAGCAGAGAATGTAGAAGATCAAGTTGCTGCCATGAAAAAGATCAATGATTTAAGAAACAATGTCTCTACGATGTTCAATATTGGATATATTCGTCATTCCATCGATACGAATAATGACTTTTATAAAGCAGAAAATGATTTCTTTGACGAATTTGGTCCAGAAGTAGAGAATCTGACTTCTCTTTATTACAAAGAATTGGTGAAATCCAAGTACCGTAAACAATTGGAAGAAAAATGGGGCAGACAATTGTTTGCTCTTGCAGAAGCTCAGTTGAAGACTTTTTCTCCGGAAATTATTCCTTTGTTACAGAAGGAAAACAAACTTTCCAGTGAATATTCCCAGCTGATTGCCTCTGCAAAAATAGAATTTGAAGAAGAAGAAAGAACGCTGGCTCAGTTAGTTCCATTTATGGAAGATTCGTCCCGGAAGATGCGCAAAAAGGCACATGCTGCTTATTTTGGGTTTTTAGAAGAAAAAACCGGAGAAGTGGATCGTATTTTTGATGAACTGGTAAAGGTGCGTCATGAAATCGCCCAAACGCTTGGGTATCGGAATTTTATCGAGCTGGGATACTGCCGTATGGCAAGAACGGATTATGATGCGGAAATGGTTTCCAATTTTCGCAAACAAGTCGAAGAATATATAGTTCCGCTTATGAGCAGACTGAAAGACAGGCAGCGCGAAAGACTTGGCCTGGACAGTCTGAAACATTATGATGAACCATTTGAATTCGTCTCAGGCAATCCGATGCCAAAAGGCGATGCAAAATGGATTGTTGATCATGGAAGGAAAATGTATCAGGAACTTTCAAAAGAAACGGGGGAGTTCTTTGAATTCATGCTCAAAAGGGAATTGATGGACTTGGAAGCGAAGAAAGGGAAGGAGAGCGGCGGTTACTGTACCTATATAGAAGATTATCAATCTCCTTTTATCTTCTCAAATTTCAATGGGACTTCCGGTGATATTGATGTTTTGACACACGAAGCAGGGCATGCCTTTCAAGTTTACAGCAGTTCTCATTTTGATATCCCCGAATATTATTGGCCTACTTATGAATCGGCCGAAATACATTCAATGAGCATGGAATTTTTTACATGGCCGTGGATGGAGCTGTTCTTCAAAGAAGATGAACTGAAATATAAGTTTTCTCATATAGCTGGAAAAAGTCTGGAGTACATGCCTTACATTTGTGCAGTGGATGAATTTCAGCATGTGATTTATGAAAACCCTAACCTTACACCGACTGAAAGAAAAGAGGAATGGAAGAATCTTGAAAAGAGATATCTTCCTCACCGGGATTATGAAGAGAATGAATTTTTGAAGTCTGGAGGTTTCTGGCAGCGGCAAGGGCATATTTTTAGTTCCCCTTTCTATTATATCGATTATGGACTTGCACAGGTATGTGCTTTCCAATTCTGGCAGCGATCGATGGAAGGGGACAAAACAGCCTGGCAGGATTATTTACATCTTTGCAGCCTTGGAGGAAGCAAATCCTTCCTTGGTTTGATTGAAGCAGCCAACTTGAATTCTCCTTTTGAAGAAGGGACGGTCCAAACCATAGTGAAAAGCTTGCAGAGATGGCTGGATTCCGTGGATGATAAAGCCTTATAAGTGCATGTCAGAGCTGATCAGTTAATGATCAGCTTTTTTGAATATATGGATTTATGAAGAGCCTGTCTTAAAAGCCCTCTCCCAATCATATAGTTAAGGGGAGGAGGGGAAGAGATGCTCTCAAAGTGGTCAGGTGCTTTCCAAGTGGCTGCCGTCTATGTAGGCACAATAGTCGGTGCAGGGTTTGCAACAGGGAAAGAAATAGTTGAATTTTTCACCCGCTACGGATTCTTTGGATTCCTTGGCATTTTAATTGCGGGTTTCGTTTTTATATACGCTGGTACAAAAATTATGCTGGTGGCAAAAAGAATAGAGGCAGAAAGTTATGAGGAACTGAATTGTCATTTGTTTGGCAGGAAAATTGGCACCCTTATTAATATTTTGTTTTTTATTATGCTTATTGGTGTGACAGCAGTCATGATATCTGGAGCAGGAGCCATATTTCACGAACAATTAGGCATGTCGCGGCATTTTGGGATGTGGTTTACGATTATTCTTGCAGCCCTAACCATGGTTTTTGGTGTAAAGGGTCTGTTTGCCGTTAATACTTTTGTTGTGCCGGTTATGATTGGATTTAGCCTAACTTTATGTGTATTAAGTTTGGGAGATGGTTTTTTTCTAGCCTTTTTCAGCATTCCGGAAGAGACAGCCAGTTTAAAAATGTTTCTGTCCCCTTTTTCTTATACGGCCTTTAATTTGGCTCTGTCACAGGCGGTTCTTGTTCCTCTTGCCAAAGAAATTAAAGAAGAGGAAACGATTCGGAAGGGTGCTGTATTGGGCGGTGTTTTCCTGACAATCATTTTGCTGTCAGGACATCTTGCCTTAATCGCTCTTCCAGAAGTAATGAAGTTTGAGATTCCAACTGCTTTCCTCATGAAAGCTTTTGCGCCGGGGTTATATGGTCTCTTCATTCTGGTGATTTTTGGAGAAATTTTCACTTCTGTTGTCGGAAATCTTTTTGGATTAGGGAAGCAGGCTAAACAATATATCCCTCTTTCGGGTTTTATAGTATTGGCTGTAATTGTTTTTTTAACCTTTTTTATCAGAGAAATTGGTTATGGGAAATTATTGGGGGGGCTGTATCCGCTATTTGGGTATATCAGTATGATCTTTCTTTTTCTTGTCTGGAAAAAATGAAGAGAGGCGGAATGACCGGCCTCTCCTTCATTTTTGCTTATTAATCGTTTTAGCCATTTCCAGAAAGGCATCCCTATAATCAGATTCTCCGGTTGAATAGATCGTAATTTTTGCGGGATGGTTCGGTTCTTTTAGCAATATAGATGTCACAGAACCTTCTTCTGATTTAGCCTCAAAAGAACTTCCATTATCAATATTCAGGCCGGGATCAATTAACGATTGAGAAGAGGACTGCAATTCACTCTTTGCGTTTTCCGCTAATTCTGTCCAATTCGCATCTTCAGGTACGATTTCTATCCTCATAAAAATACGCTCATCTTTTTTTAAATAGACGATATCTTGGCCGGGTTCTTCTGAACTCAATTCAAATTCAGGCAATACATACATTGAAAAAGATTGATTGTCGCTTGTTTTCAAAAAAGCTGTATCTTCTATACTTTCCCCGGTTTTCGTGTATGTTAGATTGTGTTCTCCTGCTCTTACTTCCGGAGCTTTTTCAGAGACAGACTCCATCTTTTCGGGTTCTGCTTCTTTTTTGTCTGCTGTCCCTCCGCATCCGGCAAGCATGAATAAGGAGACTGGCATAATACATAAGAGTATGGCGTGTTTCTTCATTCTGACTGCCTCAACTTTCATATAGAATTAAATGAATTGCTTTAATGATTGTACCCTATCATATAGACGAGAATAAAGAGAAAGAGTGACGGCAGCATAATTGGCAGTAAAAAAAGAGAGATACCTATTGGAATCTCTCTGGCGCTGGCAGTTTATGGTCATCCGATAATTTTATAATTTTTATGATTGACCACGGTTTTTTGTTCGAGTTCTAAGTCTCTGTAATTGTCCATATAGGTAATGTCGACAATTACAGAGTTTTCGTTGACCTTTTCCACTACACCCTTTAAACCTTCTTTGAATTCAATGACATTGCCGACTTCCGCCTTTTTCATGTCAATCATCCTTTCCCATCCCCTCTATCCCCAGTATTTAGGCTAATGATCGAAATATGTAGTCATGCCTCTTCTCATTGCAGAAGGGGACTTTTGCCTTCACCCGTCTTATGAATCCAGTTATCCAGGCGGATCATAAAAGCCCGCGATGAAACGGCTTTATATTTTTGTTATACAGTTTGCACTATTTCGTAAATTTAGTAAAGAGTTTTATTCGAAAATTTGAAAAAATATCCATCGCTACATGTCTGTCCTGCCCTGAATGGTTCTTGAAAAAGACTTGTTTTTCCTTTAAGGTTAATAATGTTAACGATCTTTTTTGAGAGTGCGGAAAGGGAGAGGGAAGAATGGACGGCCAGATTTATAAAGATGTGCTGGATAAGCTTGCAAATAAAGAAATAGAATCATACACAATTACCCAGGAGAATTTTTTAGAGTTCCGGGAGCAGCTGGTGAAAAGGGAAGATTTCAAGCATTTCAGAGGCAATGCCCAGCATAATGGGGTAATTATCTATACATACTTAGATGTACCGAGAAGCTGATGGGATTCTGCTGGAAAAGCGGCTTTGACAGTCAGTCAGCTTTATTGAGCGAGGCTGAGATAAAATAAGAAAGAGGCTGGGACATAACTAGAATGTTCATCACTAAATACGAATATTAAGGGTCAAAAAAGTCCTTTTATAGAAAAAATACGAACTATTCACCATTCTTATTATCGAATGATGAATCTCAGTTCGGATTTTTCTTTAGCTGATCCTTTTGTCTTAGTCTCTTTTTTTGCTTTAACTGGATTGATTTTCATTTCTGGGGGGCGGTTCGAGCCTGCAGACTTTCACCCCATTCTAAGAGTTTTCTGTTACTTCAAGAACACCTGTTTTCTTCTATTTAATGTGGATTTTTCGCAGTTTTTTGAGTGCCTGGGCCCTCCATGATTTCACGGAAGCTGCCGTAACACCATGCTGTTCAGCGATTTCAGCAATCGATCTGCCGTCCAGAAAAGTTCCGGTGACCCACTTTTTCTGATTCTGAGTCAATCCGGAAGTATAGCATAGAACGGATTCCTCCTCGAAGGGCTTATCATAAGAAAGGAGGGAGATGTTCTCAGTTTTCCCAAAGGATAGACTCTGAGATTGAAGTCTGTTTTGCCGATTAATTTCATTAATGATTCGCCTTTTTACGACCATATAGGCAAAGTTAAGGAATTTCTCGCTGTCTTCCTTTCTTCTGGATGCTTCCCAAAGAGCTATCAAACCGATTTGAAAGAACTCCTCCTTATTTTTATAGATGGAGAGAGTGTGAATGACTTTATGAATCATCGGGGTATATTTTTCAGCGAGTTCAGTGAAATTTTCCAATTGCAGAGACCTTTCGAACCGTGCACGTTTCAGTTATTCCCGGGTAGCATAAGCATAAAAAAATGAAGGCTTTATTTCGAATCGGAAAATGCAGTTTTTGGGTGCTGGAAATCGATAAAATTAAAAAATTCAGCTTGAATTATCTATTTTTCAAAGGGGAAAACAAGCTTTTTAGTGATTTTCCCTTCGAAATGGAATGAATATAGAAAGAGTCTGGAACAGATCAGCAGCTATTGACTGCAAATTCTGTGTTAGCCACTCCTGCTGCCCCTCTTTTCAATCAGCGTATAATTGAACAGCTTTCCATCGACATAAAAATAGGCAAGGAACCTTCTGTATTTATCAAGTTCACTGATGCCGGGCTCCACTTCGGCCTTGTTCTCCGGCGGCAGAAGCTCTTTCACGAATTTGCTGGCTTCTGATCCGAACGGCTGAACATCAAGGGATGGAACTCTCAGATGTATCTATAAGAAGACGTACAAGTTTCTTCCTTCATCCTTATACGTTTGTCTTTCTGTGCGTGAGGAATCCATAGTATGCTCCTTTACGGTTTTTAGCAGATTCCTCTTGATTAGAAGAAGGGCTTTCAGTTGCAGTATTGCTGTATGCTCCAATGAGAAGCAAAATGAATAAAGAAAGAGCAATTCCTCTGGCGTTTCTGAAAAAATGTGTTTGGCGGCCCATAGTAATCCCCCTATTTCGAGTAGTATTGTATGATGGGAGGGTAAAAACATATTTAAACGTAAACGAATTGATCCAATAAAAAACGAAAAAATCCGGAAGTGTGAAAACAGGGAGGGAAAAGGATTGTTCGAATTAGAAAAGGTTGCATACAAAGGGATAATAAAGATTGACAGTTTACATATAAAAAAAGGCGTCGTTACTTGTATTGTCGGTGAAAGCGGTTCAGGCAAAACATCTCTGCTCAAACTCCTGAATTGGATGGCAGAACCCGATGCGGGGGATATAAGATATAACAATGAATCAATCTTCAACATGAATCCCATTGAATACCGGAGAAAAGTATCCATGCTTTCTCAAACACCTTTTATTCATCCTGGAACAGTTAAAGATAACCTTCTGTTAGGGCTCAAGCTGACAGGCAGAAAAAAGATTTCGGAACCGGGTCTGGAAAAGCTGCTTCAGATTGTTTTTTTAGAGAAAAGTCTTTCCGAAGATGCAGACAATCTTTCAGGAGGGGAAAGACAAAGATTGGCCTTAGCCAGGATCCTTTGCTTAAACCCGGAGGTCTATTTGCTTGATGAACCGACAGCAGCATTGGATGAAGAGACAGAGATGAAAGTAATGAGCCGTTTTTTTCATAAGATTAAAGGGGAGGGAAGATCGGCCGTCATGATTACTCATTCTAAACGGCTTGCGGAAAGCTTGGGAGATGAAATCATTATGTTAAACAAAAATAGAGAGGGGGAAAAAAGTGCAGAATGAAGTGAATGGAATCATAGACATAGAATTTTGGAGACTGGCTGCTGCGTATATTTTTATCCTGCTCCTCATCTTATTTATCAAAAGGCGCGGTATTTCCCGTGAGAAGGAAATCATCCTGGCTGCTGTCAGGATGACAGTCCAGCTTGTATTAGCAGGATATTTTTTAACAATTTTATTTAAACATCCTCATCCGCTTCTTTCTTTAAGTGTGCTGGCCGTAATGGTTGCTTTTTCGGTTTTTACAATCATAAGGCAAATGAAATTCACTTTAAAAAAAGAGATGAAGAAAATCATTGCGATAAGCATGATGACAGGTCCGGTTGCTGCGTTATTCTATTTCAATCTTATCGTCATTCACTTTGTACCATGGTATGAAGCGAGATACTTTATCCCGATAGCCGCTATGATTATCGGCAGTTCGATGACAGGTCTGTCTCTGGCAATAAAAAATCTTCATGAGTCTATCTCGGACAATAGGGAAAGAATTGAATCTTTACTTATGATTGGCACAAGGCCCGAAGATGCGGTTGAAAAGTATGTAAATCAAGCATTTGATTCTGCAGTGATGCCAACCTTGAATAATATGCTTGGAATGGGCATCATATTTTTGCCCGGTATGATGACCGGACAAATTCTGGCAGGTGTCAGCCCTGCTGTCGCAATCGAGTATCAAATCGCCATTATATTAGGCGGCCTTGGCGGTGTTTCGTTAACCGTATTTGCTTTTATTAAGATGAGTTTCAAGGCATATTTTACCAAAAACATGCAATTAAACCTTAATTAATCATAAAAGAAAAAAAATTTCGCGAAATTGAGTAGCTCCTGATTGTCTGTACACAATAGTAATGCTATCCTTTATTAAGAAATGGGAAGGTCATAATCAGCTAAAGAAGCTTTATCATGCTCCCGTTTGGGAAGATGCAGCATATTTATTAAAGCGCTATTATGCCGTCTCCATTCACTATTGTAATTTATCCAAAAGGAGACTGATTTATATGGTAGAAAGAACATTTAAGGTTACAGCAGATACTGGAATTCATGCACGTCCGGCAACACTTCTTGTACAAGCAGCAGGAAGATTCAGTTCAGAAATTAATTTGGAATATAAAGCGAAAAAAGTGAACATGAAATCCATTATGGGAGTCATGTCATTGGGAATTGGCAAAGATGCTGAGATTACCATTACAGCGGACGGAAGTGACGAAACAGAAGCGTTAGACACATTGGCTGCCACTTTAAAAAATGAAGGCTTGGCAGAATAATGTCTACTTTGCTGACAGGAATCGCTGCTTCAGCCGGTATCGCAATGGCGAAGGCTTATCGATTTATTGAGCCAGAACTTACGGTCGAGAAAATAAAAGTGGATCAGCCAGAGACTGAAGTCGCCAGGCTGGATGGAGCTGTTGAAAAATCCCAATCAGAATTAGAAGCTATCCGCGAAAAGGCTCACAAAGAACTTGGGCAGGAAAAGGCAGCCATTTTTGATGCTCATCTTTTAGTTCTGCAGGATCCAGAATTACTGGGACCAATAAAAGACCGAATCCAATCGGAAAATGTGAATGCTGAATTCGCTTTGAAGGAAACAGCAGACATGTTCATTACGATGTTCGAGCAGATGGATAATGAGTATATGAAAGAGAGAGCAGCAGATATCCGGGATGTGACAAAAAGGATTTTATCCCATCTCTTGGGCATTCATATCCCAAATCCAAGCCTTATTGCTGAAGAGGTAATCATTATAGCTGAAGATTTAACTCCTTCTGATACGGCTCAATTAAACCCTGAATTTGTAAAAGGGTTTACAACGGATGTAGGAGGAAGAACTTCCCATTCTGCTATTATGGCCAGATCAATGGAAATTCCCGCTGTGGTTGGTACAAAGGAAGCGGTAGCTTCCATTCAAAACGGCGATTTTATCATTGTTGACGGTTTGAATGGAGAAGTACATATCAATCCTACACCAGAAGTCGTTAAACAATATGAATTCAAGCATTCCGCTTACGAAGCTCAAAAAGCTGAGTGGGCTAAGCTTGTTTCACAGCCAACATTGACGAAGGATGGACAGCGGGTTGAACTAGCTGCTAATATCGGCACACCGAAAGATCTAAAAGGTGTCCTTGATAACGGCGGAGAGGGAATTGGACTGTACAGAACCGAATTCTTATACATGGGCAGAAATGAATTGCCAAGTGAAGAAGAGCAATTTGAAGCATATAAAGCTGTTTTGGAAGGGATGAAAGGGAAGCCGGTTGTCGTTCGGACGCTTGATATTGGCGGAGACAAGGAACTGCCGTATCTGGACCTGCCAAAAGAAATGAACCCATTTCTTGGCTACCGTGCCATTCGATTATGTTTGGATGAGCAGTCCATCTTCCGGACTCAGCTGCGTTCTCTTCTTCGTGCCAGTGTTTACGGGAATTTGAAAATCATGTTCCCAATGATCGCAACGCTGACCGAGTTTAGGGAAGCGAAGAAAATGCTTGAAGAAGTAAGGCAGGAATTAACGGCAGAGGGTGTCAGCGTTTCTAATAACATAGAGCTTGGAATCATGGTGGAAATTCCATCTACTGCCGTCATGGCAGATGTGTTCGCTAAAGAAGTGGACTTTTTCAGCATTGGAACAAATGATTTGATTCAATATACGATGGCTGCCGACAGAATGAATGAGCGGGTTTCTTACCTTTATCAGCCATATAATCCAGCCATTCTAAGATTGGTGAAAATGGTTGTAGATGCAGCCCATAAAGAAGGTAAATGGGCCGGTATGTGCGGTGAGATGGCCGGAGATGAAATCGCTATACCAATCCTTCTTGGTTTGGGTCTGGATGAATTCTCAATGAGTGCATCATCCATTCTGAAGTCTCGTTCACTTATCAGCAAGCTGACCAAGCAGGAAATGGAAAGCTTGGCCAAAGAAGTGCTGCTGATGGAGACAAATGAAGATGTTAAACAAACAGTGGCAAACGCGGTTGAAAAAAATAAAAAATAAAAGTTTACTGCCTAGAGAAAGGGGTATATACAGAATAAGCACAGTTGTTTAGCTCTATTCGAGCAGCTGACATTCTCATTTCCCCCTTTTAAAGCCGGTTGAGGAATCCTCAGCCGGCATTTTTTTGTGATTTATCCTAACAAATAAATTTCAGATTTTTCAAATTTGTTGAATATCGTTATAATAAAAGAGTCATATTCAAGCAGGGAGGGAAAAAGAATGGATTTGGAGCTGAAAAATAAAAATGCGTTAGTTCTGGCGTCAAGCCAAGGGCTTGGAAAGGCTATAGCAGCCGAACTGGTACGTGAAGGGGCAAATGTCATGATTTCCAGCCGGGATGCAGAGAAGCTTGCCGGTGTACAGAAAGATCTTTCGAAAGATGCTGCCGGGAAAGTGGCGTTTTACGCAGCCGATATTACTAAGCATGATGACATTGAAAGATTGATTGAAAAGACAGCCAGTGAATTTGGCGGCATTGATATCCTTGTGAATAATGCAGGGGGTCCTCCTGCCGGCACTTTTAAGGATATGGATGATGAAGCCTGGCAGCGTTCATTCGAGCTGAATCTTTTCAGTTATATTCGTGCAATCCGGAAAAGTCTCCCGTTTCTGAGGGAAAATGGCGGGAGAATCGTTAACATTGCATCTTCATCTATTAAGGAGCCAATCCCGGGACTTGTATTATCCAATACTTTCAGAACGGCTATTGTAGGTTTAAGCAAAACTCTTGCTGATGAACTGGGTCCGGATCATATTTTGGTAAATACTGTAGGACCAGGAAGGATTTCCACTGACCGCATTAAATATTTGGAT
The DNA here is from genome assembly GCF_900098925.1 of Bacillus massiliglaciei. Lineage (GTDB taxonomy): Bacteria > Bacillota > Bacilli > Bacillales > DSM-1321 > Peribacillus > Peribacillus massiliglaciei. The sequence continues at coordinate 428,122 of NZ_LT622360.1, forward strand.
AAGGCGGCAGCGGACAGGAAAGGCATCAGCCAGGAGGAGATTGCTGACGGCATAATAAAAAATATACCGCTCGGCCGGTATGGCGAACCTGATGAATTTGCAAAATTCATAACTTTTCTTGTGTCCGGAGCCAATACATATTTAACTGGCCAAGCCTACTTAGTCGATGGGGGATTAGTGAAGTCAATATAAAAGGAGGCAGCTGAATGCTTACAAAAGAAAATACAGTCATTGGTTTTATTGGAACGGGCGTTATGGGAAAGAGTATGGCAGGTCACCTGCTTACCGCAGGCTATCCAGTATACGTCTACACACGTACAAAGGAAAAGGCGTCAGAATTGATTGATAAAGGTGCCAAATGGGCTGAATCGCCGCGTGAGCTTGCAAAAACGGCCAATGTGATAGTTACAATGGTCGGTTATCCGAAAGATGTGGAGGAAATCTACCTTGGAACCGAGGGTATAATTCAAAATGGAAACCCGGATACCTATCTGATTGATATGACTACATCTACTCCTACTTTGGCTGAAAAAATCGCCGGAGCGGCAAAAGAGAAAGGGATGCATGCACTAGATGCCCCGGTATCAGGCGGGGACATAGGAGCAAGAGATGCCAAGCTTACGATCATGGTCGGAGGGGAGGAACAGGCTTTTGAAACAGTGAAACCACTGTTAAGTCTGTTAGGCGAAAATATTATACTTCAAGGGAAAGAAGGAGCAGGACAGCATACGAAGATGTGCAATCAGATTGCCATTGCAACCAATATGATTGGGGTCAGTGAAGCAGTCGCTTATGCTGAAAAGGCTGGACTGAATCCGGAGAAAGTCCTTCAAAGTATTACATTTGGGGCTGCGGGCAGCTGGTCACTGTCCAACTTGGCTCCGAGAATGATACAGGGGGATTTTGAACCGGGGTTTTATATTAAGCATATGCTGAAGGATTTAAATATCGCTTTAGAAGAAGCAAAAAAGTTAGGCATGGAGACACCCGGTTTGTCCTTAAGTCAGTCATTATATGACAGGCTTGAAAAATCAGGAGAAGAAAACAGCGGGACACAGGCACTCTACAAAATCTATAAATGAATATCGGCTCCTTCCCCGGAATAGATTGAAGAAGTAAGCCATTGACGGGGGAGGGATATCAATGGGTGAATTTGATGACATCGAAAATAAATTTCAGGAACTGGAAGATGGAAGGTATATTGTCCGGATTGAAGGGTATAAAAGAGAGTCCACGATCAATCAGACAAAGCCCATTCGCTGGGATTTGAAATTAATGAATGACAGTCCATATATTTTGCCCATGAAATTCAGCCATATTGAAACGGATGCCGGTTTCCAAATCCTTATGAGAGAACTTAAACAGCTGGGGTTTAGTAAACCGAGATCAACGAGGGAATTTGAGGATGTGCTTTCCAGCTTGCTTGGTTCGATCATTGAAATTAACCTGGTTACAACGAATGAAAAGGAAAATTATCGCGACATTCGTTTTGTAAGGAGATTATATTAAGAGTTCGAAAACTATTTTTTTGCCATTTTTTTGTAAAAAATAAACAGACAGAGATAGATATAAAAAATATCAAATTGGAACTGCACCCCAATTATCAGATGGATCTATCAATTGGAGGTGCAGTTTCATTATGGCCAAATTTACAGCTCAACAGAACGTACGAGCTCTAAAAAGTTAGCTTGAAGGTAAAAAGTATAGCCTGAAGTATGCGTGTTATTCCGCATGCTTTTTATTATTATTCAATAGGAATTTTTCAAGACGGTCCAAGGCTTCAGCAAGAGCAGACATCGAATAAGCATAAGAAATTCTGAAATACCCTTCCCCAAGAGAAGAAAAGGCATCCCCCGGTACAACAGCAAGTCCTGCCTTTTCAACAAGCTGCAGACAGAATTCCAAAGAGTGCTCATATCCTGCCGGAAGCTTAACGAAAAAATAAAAAGCGCCATCAGGCTTTACAACGTCAAGGTTCAAAGAGACAAGGCGCTGGTATACATAATCCCGTCTTTTGATATATTCAGCTTTCATAGGTGCTGCATCGTTTTTGCCTGCCGTCAATGCCTCGATAGCGGCCATTTGGGAAATAGACGATGCGCAGGTCACATTGTACTGATGAACTTTTAAGATCTGACTGCATATGGCAGCCGGAGCGAACAATAAACCAATTCTCCAGCCTGTCATGGAGTGAGATTTCGAAAGACCATTCAGCACAATCGTCTGTTCCCTGAGAAAGGAGGCGATGGAGACGTGGGCCTGTTCATAAACCAGTTCGCTGTATATTTCATCTGCCAGAATAAATATATCTTTTCCGCGGATTAAATCAGCAATTTCTTTCAGTTCTTCCCCGGTCAGCGTAACCCCGGTCGGGTTTGACGGATAAGGTAGAACGAGACAGCGTGTTTGATCGGTCAGGTGCTTCTTAATAATATCCGCAGTTAAGCGAAAGCCGTTCTTTGTTGTATCAGCATGAACAGGCACAGCTCCGGCCATTTTTATGATCGGTTCATAGCCAGGATAAACCGGTCCTGGCAGAATTACTTCATTTCCTTCTTCTAAAATAGCTCTGAAGGTAATATCTATTGCTTCACTTGCCCCTGTGGTGACAATGACTTCCTCTGTGGGAAGGTATGTGAGCCGGTATTTGTCCTGAACATAGCTGCAGGCTGCTTCACGAAGTTTCAAATATCCGGCATTATGGGTATAGACTGTGAAGTTATGATCAATTGCTTGTTTGGCAGCTTCTTTAATATGCTCCGGGGTAGGAAAATCGGGCTGTCCCAATGTTAGGGAGACTGTGTCCTCTATGTCCGCTACAAGGTTGTAGAATTTTCGAATTCCTGAAATTTCTACTGCCTTTACGCGAGGGTTCAGTAAATGTTCCATTATGTATATTCCTCCTTCTTTCTCTTACATTTTACCACTTTAGCATCTAATTAACGAATCGAAGTTTAACGGAGTGAGGAATACAGATATAATAGATAAGGGAGTGACAAAGGGGATGTTACTGTGATTCGCACATGTTTAATCGATAGAAACGATGAAATTATTTTGGATGTACCCATTGAAGAAATCGATCCAGAAAAAGTGAAATGGTACTGGGCGGATTTTGATCGTCCTGATCTTAATGAAATCGCTAAACTTTCCAGTTATTATCCATTTCATCAGCTGGCGGTTGAAGACTGTATTGATGATCATCTTCAAAGGCCAAAAATTAACTTTTATGAAGGCTACCATTTTTTAATTATTGATGCGTTAAGAGAGGATGGCACTCAGGTAACCGAGCTGGATATGTTTGTCAATCAAAAATGGATTGTAACCTACCATAAGGAGGAAGTACAGGAACTGAAGACGGTATGGGAGAAAATTCAGTCCAAGCCAAAAAAACCCAAAAATCCTATGGTTCTCATGCATCATCTAATAGATGAAGTGGTGGATCAGTATTTCCCGCAAGTATATGAAATAGAGTCCAGACTGAATGAATTAGAGGACAATACAAAGAATATCAGTGTCGCTGAGCTGATTGATCAGCTATTTGATCTTCGTTCTGATTTATCGCGTCTTCGCAGAACAATTCTGCCTATGAGGGATTTACTGTACCGGATGGTCTCCTCTGAGCGTCTGAATGCTCAGGAGCAGCATTTATATTTTACGGATGTATATGATCATCTGCTGAAATTGACAGAAATGGTGGAATCTTATCGCGAATTTTCATCAGATATCCGAGATAATTACCTATCTGTCAATTCAAACAATATGAATGAAACTATCATGACGCTTACTGTATTTACAACCATTTTCATGCCGCTTACTTTTATTGCAGGCATATATGGGATGAACTTTGAAAAGATGCCTGAACTTAAGTGGGATTTTGGGTATTACATAGTTTTGGGGCTTATGGCCGCAATAAGTATACTGATGGCAGTATTCTTTTATAAAAAGGGCTGGATCTTTAGAACAAGCTCCCATAGGAATAAAAACAAATGAAGAAAAGGCTGGATTGGAGTTAAGGGAAAAAGTACGAGGGATTGACGCCAGGCTCGAACCATGAAACTGAAAGCACACCTTACACAGAAATTCATGAAGAATAAGCAAAAGGACATCCAATTTCTCAGTGAGAATTGGATGTCCTTTATTTTTACTTGACTCAAGTTTTACGACTGCTGTTTAAGGAGCAGGCTTTTAGAAAGTTCTTTATCTTTTCTTCCGTGAAGAAAGAAGTACAGGATGACAGAAATAACAATTACAGCTGACATGGTTTCAAACAGCCCGCGATATCCAATCAATGGAACAAAGAAACCAAGTAAGTATGGTCCTAAACCAAGTCCTAAGTCGAGAAATACAAAATAGGTTGAAGTAGCAAGACCCATACGGTGGGAAGGTGTTACTTTAATGGCCAATGCCTGTGCACATGATTGGAAGTTCCCATAACCAAGACCGATAATGGCACCGGCAGCAAGTAAAACCCAGCCATAATTAGCTTGGCTGAAAACAAACATGCCAATTGCGAAAAAAATTAGGGCCGGATAAGCTACGATATTTGCTCCTTTAATATCCATCAATCGGCCGGTGAATGGTCTTGAGAGCAAAATGACAATTGCATAAACAAGGAAATAGAAGCTTGAGGCCTCTACTAGATCTATTTCTTCGGCATAGACTGTTAAAAAAGATAGGATTCCGGAATAAGCAAATGCAGCTACAAGCATGACGATGGCAATAGGAATCGCCCGGTATTCAAAGTAATTGGCCAAAGAAAATCGTTTGGAGACCATTTCTTTTTTCGCAGATTCCGGTTTTTCAATTTTAGGAACACGAACAACAAATGAAATGGCCAAACTTATTGCCGCCAAGACAATGGAAAAAACAAAAATAGTGCTGTAAGTTGTATATTGGCTTAATAAAATTCCCACTAAAGGACCTACTGCGGTAGACATTACGATACTGAGACTGAAATAACCAATACCTTCTCCTTTGCGGTTGGCCGGGATAATGTTAGCAATAATGGCTCCTGTTATAGTACTGGCCATACCAATGGCAATACCATGGAGTAAGCGGACCGTAATCAGTAAAGGCACTGTGGACGCTCCAAAATAAAGAGCTGTAATTAAGACATTACAGGACAAGCCGACTAACAAGATTTTTTTATTATTAAATAGCTCACTGATCCGTCCGGCGGCCAGTCTTCCCACTAAAGAACCAATGATAAATATACTGGCAATCAGGCCGGCTGTACTGGTGCTTGCTTGAAAGTGTTTTGAAGCATATGGTGCCATGGTTACCAGCAGTAAATACATGGACAAGGTCAGAAAAAAAGTGATAACAGATACAATGATGAAATCCTTTGTCCAAAGTTTTTCTTTTTTCATGTTTGCCTCCTATTTTAATAAGTTATTACGTGCAATTTTTATAATGCGGTTAACCTGCTGTATTTCTTCTTCGTTAATTCCTTGCAGGGCGTGCTTTTGTAAATGGCTGATTTCCTCTGCTGCCTTTTTGTAAGTTGCTGTTCCAAGATCTGTCAGAAAGAGTTTTTTCTCACGCTTATCTTTTCCGGCTATAACCCCTATATAGCCGAGTTCATGCAGTTTTTTTAGAATAGGCGTAATCGTCGGTTTCTCGACAGACTGACGGACTGCGATCTCTGCAGAGGTAATGGGAGCTTCATGAAAGAGAAGAACCAGTACAGACCATTGAGCTGCATATAGCTGGTATTTCGCTAAGCAAGAGTTTAATTTAGTCGTATAATGTCTCAGTAGCATTGCGTGTTGTGTGAAAAATTCCTGGTTCTGTTTCATATATCTCTCCTTTAAATTAGTTAGGCTAACTAACGATATTAAATATTAGCACATATTATCATTGATAGCAAGATTCTTCCTATATTTAATGAAGGCTATTAAGAATAGCAGATTTTTGCCGAAAAAAAGGGGGAAGGTATGACTTTGAAATAAAAATTAATCATCAGCATTGAAAACGTGCTGGATAAAGTGCTGCATAGGAGAGAGTAAAATGGAGAATAAAGGTATATTGCTTGAGAGCGGGACGAATGAATTAGAAATCGTTGAGTTTGGAATCGGTCATAATAAATTTGGGATTAACGTCATAAAAGTGAAAGAAATCATCAACCCAGTCCAGATTACGACCGTGCCTCATGCCCATCAAAATGTCGAAGGGATTATTGAACTGAGAGGGGAGGTTCTTCCTGTCATTGACGTGGCGCGTGCCCTTGGCTTTCCGAAATCTGAAAATCCGGAACAGGACAAATTTATTGTATCTGAATTCAATCAGCAAAAAATTGTATTCCATGTACATACAGTGACACAAATCCATCGCGTTTCCTGGACTCAAATTGAAAAGCCTTCTAATATGTATCAGGGCTTAGAAAGCCAAATAACAGGAATCATTAAACTGAATGGGGAAATGGTGCTGCTGCTAGATTTTGAAAAAATAGTCGTGGAAATCAATCCGGAATCAGGGATCAATGTCCAGCAAATCAGAAAACTGGGAGAACGGCCTAATTCTGAGAAAAGAATTGTCTTGGCTGAAGATTCTCCTTTATTAAGAAAGCTGCTGTTCGATACGCTTTCTGAGGCAGGTTTCCGGCATTTAGAGTTTTTTGAAAATGGGAAAGATGCTTTGGCTTTTTTGGAAGGTCTTGTGGATGAAGGAAAAGACATCGCAAAGGAAGTACATCTTCTGATAACGGATATCGAAATGCCTCAAATGGACGGTCATCATCTGACTAAACGAATAAAAGAACATGAAACCCTTTCAGAAATCCCAGTTATTATCTTTTCGTCCTTAATTACAGACAGTTTAAGGCATAAAGGCAATATGGTCGGAGCCGATGGGCAGATCAGCAAGCCTGAGATTGCAAAGCTGATAGAGATGATTGATCAATTCGCGTTATAAGTTTGGGCGTTATTGCTAGTGAAGCAACTGTGTTCCTTTTTTTCATTAGAGTTAGTAAAACACTTAGGAGCGGACCGTGTACGGCCCGCTCCTAAGTGTTTGGACTTATTGGCGAATCTGCTTCAATATTTTGATCCTTTACTGAGAAAGGTTGAAGGAAAAGGATTTTGATAATTTTTTGAAGCTGGCTTAACTTTCTGGAATTTTATTTTATCAGCTGTGTTCTTAAAGGACGGATGCTCTGCTTGTCCCACATAAGACTCCAGTATATGCTTAGCTTTTGAAAGGGATAGAATGGTTTTAGGATTTCGGGTGTTAGCCGAGCGGTTGCCCAAGTGAGGAAGCGATTTTAGGTCATCCTTAGCAGGAGGAAGATGAAATGTGTATTCCCCGCATGAAATGATAACATCAGACTGCTGTGCGGCAAACCGAGGATTATCAGAGTAGTGAAGGCCGATTTTTTTTGCTTTGCCTTCCGCTATCATTTTATTTAAAGCCCTTTTTTTTAATTGATATAAATATTTTGGGTCCAACGCTGTTTTTGCATGTTTATTTACAATAAAAACGGCTGGGGCTAATAATTCCGGCAATATCTCATTCTCCTCTGAATGACCCTTCGTTTGATTCATGCTTGAAGCTCCTTTTCTTAGTAGCCATTATGGCAAATATTATTCTTTACTTCATTATATATTTTATAAATTTGTACCTCTCATATTATATCACTTCCCAAAAGATAAGAAAGAGAAACAAAAATTTGTGAAATTTATGTTTTTGTGTCCTTCCATATAAGACTGGTCTGCAATAATTTCTCGCTTCCTATGGCCGTCCCTGCAGAAAACTCAGCTTATTCTCTAAGAGGCGGAGCAGTCTATGCCTTTCTTTCAATCCGGATTTAAAATAAATTGAGAAAAAGAAGCACTAAATGGATCAATAGGTTTTTCGAAAAGTCTTCATTAGAGTGTATGTATAGCTCTGAAGGAACATGCTGAGATAAAACGGCTGCTGAGTCCCAGGTTAAGTAAATCGGGGATTTCTGGATTTCTTCTATTAAATAAAAAGACAAAAGCTATCAAGAGAATGCTCTCAATACTTTTGTCATTTCAAGCGCACAAGCCTTCTTATCTTTTTGCAATGAATATAAAAACCAATTGATAATGTCCAACTGGCCCAGGTCTTGTCTATTTAGCTGCGGACAGCTCAGCACTATCCGATTCTGTATCCAGGGTAGGGAGGATAGGCAGGATACGGAGTGGGGTAGACTGGATAGGCTGGAGGGTACGGCGGATACACAGGCGGCCTGTTGAAGAAGAAAGGGCTGGCAGCCAATCCAGTAACTCCGCCTAATAAAAATGGGAAGAGGAAAGGGAAAAAGCGATCTTGGTCTCCGTATCCATTTCTATTCATTGCCGGATAATGGAGAGGGTAGGAAGGATAATAGATGGGTTGCATGAAATACCTCCTTTTTCTCTGTCTCTTTCTTTATAATGTATGTTTTTATGTCAAAATAGGAGCCTGTCTTATAGCAGATATTGATGAGAGAAGAAGTTTGAAAGAAGAAGGGCTTCGAAGTCTTTGCAGCCAAAGGATGATTTGCAACCGCTAGTAAGGGTGAAGATGAACTCCACATCCAAAAAGCCATGAAAATATGTCATGGCTTTTTAGGTTTCAAGAAATTTCATGTGTTTCATTTTCAAAGGAAATGCTATAATGCATGAAGGAATCCTTTTTTAAAATGATTTTAAATAGAGAATTCATATACCGTTATTTCCGGCCGGGATAAAAAGCGATAAGGGAGACGTGTAGTACCCAATCCTCGGTTGACATGTAACTGTAAATTATCAATAATATAAGTTCCTTCCCGATATTTCTCGGAATAGGGAGGGGTAACAAGGGCGCCCGCAAACGGAATCTGAATCTGTCCTCCATGACTGTGCCCGCTTAATTGCAGCTGTACTTTAAAGTCTTTTGCATGATCGGCAAGGTCTGGAGCGTGTGAGAGTAAGACCGTATACAGATTTCCTGGTATTGTGCCGAGTGCCTGTTCCATATCGGGAGTACCCAGCATAGGCTCATCGATTCCTGCAATGTAAATCTTCTCTGAAGATAGCAAGGTGACAGGCTTATATGTATTTTGAAGCAGAGAGAAACCTGATTTCTCCATAATCTCCCGATAGGAGTCTGAACCATTACCGCCATGATCGTGGTTGCCAAATACACAAAACTTTCCTAGAGGCGCTTTTAATTGCCGAAGAAGAGGGATGATTTTTTCTTTGTGGATATATTCGTCAGGTGCGTCCATTAAATCTCCTGTGAAAAAGAGGATCTCTGGTTCAAAGGTATTTATTTTGCTGATGACTTCCTGCAAATCCTTTAGCTGAAATTGGAAACCAAGATGGGTGTCACTGAATTGAATCATTTTCATGCCGTGAAAACCTTTAGGAACCAGCTTGTTTTTAATTTCGAGATGTTGGATCTCCAGCCAGTTGGGCTCTATGTCCTTAGCGTAGTATCGGCCTCCGACTCCTGCGCCAGTGACAGCAGCAGCCAAACCAAGGCTTTTTTTTTAAAAAGGAACGGCGAGATATTTTCTTGTCCATAATTATCAACCTATCTAAATCAAATTGTTACTTTCCCATATTATCAAAGAAACGATATAAATAGAAGAATATATTCATAGCAAGTATATTACATATTCATTTACTTTTATTACGAAAAAATACATGTGAGTTACAGGCTTCATTCGAGCACTTATCCTGGAGGTACCATAAATGTTCCAACCGATGTTTCTGACATTCATTATACTGGCCTGCACGCTCTTGTTATTTATTCATGGCAAGGTCCGTGCAGACATTATGTCTATAGGCGCTCTGCTTATTCTGGGATTGACCGGAGTAATCCCTGTTGAAGATTTAGTAGCGGGTTTTTCGGATCCTGCTGTTATTATTCTCGCGGCTTTGTTCATTGTGAACGGAGGAATTTTAAATACTGGTCTGATAGAAAAGGCTGGGAATGGACTGCTTCGCTTTGGGGCTGGAAGTGAATTGAAAATGCTTCTTTTCATCATGGCCGCAGGAGGGCTGCTGGGTGCCATTTTGACCAGGGCTGGTATGGTCTCGGTTCTGCTCCCGATTATTATGAGCATGGCTTTGCAGCAAAAGCTGAGTCCTTCCCGTTTTCTCCTGCCGTTTGCCTATGTGAGCAGTATAGGAGGCGTCATGACTTTAATTGGGACTGTGCCCAATCTTTTTGTCAGCGATCTTCTTCGAAAGCAGGATATCACAATCTTGACATTTTTTGATTTCTTGCCTATTGGCTTGATTGCCCTTATTTCAGCTATTCTGTTTTTGGCTACATTGGGCCGATGGCTTATTCCTGAAAAAACAATAGCGGCGAATAATAGTGTGAAGGGGTTATCTGCAGGAGAGCTTGCAGGAATGTATAAGGTGTACGATCGTTTACATTATCTTTATATACCCGCCCATTCCGAAATTGTCGGTGAGCGTTTATCTGAACTGCAATTGCCGGTGAAATATGAGATTACCTTAATTGAAATTAAAAGGAAATCCAAGGAAAAGCAATTATCTCTTCTTTCAAAACAGCATTTCATCTCTGCAAGGGCTGATGAAGTGCTGCATCCGGATGACGTTATACTAGTTTTTGGTGAAGAAGAGAATGTAGAACGGCTGATCGCTGATTATGAGCTGGAGGACCGATTCTTTCATCATGATCAAATCAGAAAGCATTTTCTCAGCAGTAAGTTTGGGCTTACGGAGATATTGATCATGCCCAATTCTGATTATGAAAATCAGACGCTGGCTAATGTCCATTTTCGGGAAAAATACAGATGTAATGTATTAGCCATTAACCGTAATGGTGAATACATTCAGGCAGATGTCGGTTCAGAATTGCTTAAGCCGGGTGATGCATTGCTGATTCATGGGGAATGGGAAAGTATAGAAAGAATCTCTTCTGATCATCAGGACGTAATTGTTATCGGCAGTACACCAGATGAAATAGAGGTGTCAAAATCGAATGCCCAGCCATGGATCGCCTTGGGTATCATGGCATTAATGGTGGTCATGCTGATGTTTGAATCGATACCTCCGGTTGTCTCTGTATTGACAGCCGCGGCGCTCATGGTAGTGACGGGCTGCATTCGTTCTATGGAAGAGGCCTATCAAAAGGTTAATTGGGAGCCGGTATTATTATTGGCTGCAATGATCGGGATTGGGAAAGCACTGGAAACAACTGGAGGGGCCAATTTGATAAGCAACCTCCTTGCTGTTCCGTTCAGTGACGTGGGACCATACGGAATGCTCCTTAGTTTCTATTTGCTGACAATGTTTTTAAGCCAGTTCATTCCTTATGGTGCTTCGGCGATTCTTGTTATTCCAATAGCAATGTCCTCTTCCCTTACGCTTGGGGTGAGTCCGGTGCCGGTGTTGATCAGCATTGCTGTTGCGGCAAGTTTGGCCTTGGCGACCCCGAGGGCTTCAACGATTGATGCACTAGTTACAAAGGCAGGAGATTATAAATATAAGGATTTCGTGCTGGTTGGTATTTCGCTGGAAATTTTTATCTGCGCCATTATGATTGTCACAATTCCAATATTTTTCCCGTTTTAATTAATTTTGACCCCCTGCTTTTAAGCGGGGTCTTTTTATATATGCTGATTATGAAACTTCGATTTTTAGGATTTGCCATGTCATGAAGATTCATGATTTTGAGAAGCCTGATTCTAAACAAGTATGCATGCTACATAAAATAATTATGTGATAAATGTAAGGAAATATATGTAAATAGTTGGCGGATATAACTGACTTAAAAGGAGTGGAAACATGTATCAGCCCCCCTCTGACTGGAAGGGAAGGATAGACTCAGCAACTGATGCTCTGGCTGTTCGTTATCATCAAAAAGTGCAAGTCAAGAATATAACTGAATTAAGGAAAATAGATCCTTCATCAAAAAGGATGGGAATCATTGGGTTTCGATGTGATGAAGGGGTAAGGAGAAATGGAGGCAGAGTGGGTGCAGCTGAAGCACCAACAGTTATTAGAAAGGCTTTAACTCAAATTCCATGGCATCATTCTTCTCATGCCGACCTTGTTGATGCAGGAGATTTTTATTGTGATTCAGAGAAATTGGAGGAAGCTCAAGAAGAACTGGGGATTGGGGTCTGCCGTTTATTGGGGTGCGGAATACATCCGATTATTTTAGGCGGAGGGCATGAGACATTATTTGGACACTATTTAGGTGTGAGGGATTTTATTGGCCCGACAGCAGAATTAGGAATCATTAATATTGATGCTCATTTAGATATGAGGCCCTATCAAACAAGAGGTTCTTCAGGCACGATGTTCAGGCAAATATTAGATCGGGACTTTCATGCAGGTTACCTGTGTGCAGGTGTTCAGAAATCCGGAAATACGATGTCTTTATTTAAAGCAGCCGAGGAATATGGCGTGGAAATGATTTCCGAGGAGCTGCTGAATATAGATCAAATAGATCGTGCCGTCAAGTAAATTGATGAATTTAGTGAAAAATATGACTTTATTATACTGACTTTGTGTATGGATTTCATTGCTTCAGCATATGCGCCTGGTGTAAGTGCTCCCTCTCCGTTTGGCATAGAACCTAAAACGGTCCGCCGGCTAATCAGGCATATTGCTGCTAAGGCTGCACTGCTGTCTTTTGATATATCTGAGGTGAATCCAAGTAAAGATGAGAATCAAAAGACCATTTCACTGGCAGCTCAGCTAATAAATGAAGCCTTCCTGCATTTCAATCCTTCCGTTCCAAGGGTTAATGACGATCATTATTCCGGCTGAAAATGTTTTTTTTTTTTTAAAATAAGTCAGCTAATAGGGGGGAGTGTGATAAAATGTCAAAAAATGAGAAAGTGAATAAGGAGCGGTGAAAAGTGATTGATTATCATAATAGGAAATTCGTTTCCGCAGCAAATACAGAAAATGGGGAGGTGTCTTCTTCTACTGTATTTACTTATAAACAGGAAGGAAATATTCTGACGGCGACGTATAAAGGTGGAGATATTATTCAGGGCTGCTTGATTGGCTTAGTGAACGAAGATGGTTCATTGATATTTCGCTATAATCATATAAACCGTCATAACGAAATAAGAGGCGGTGAATGCCGGTCTGAGCCAGAGTTATTGCCAGATGGACGAATCAGACTTCATGAAAGATGGAAATGGAATGATCGGGACTCTAGTGAAGGAAATTCCATAGTGGAAGAATGCCTGTGGCAAAAAGAGAACCTTTAAGTACCCTTTTTTCTTGATTTACCAGCAGCATGTTAATTGCTTGGAAGACCTTACCTATTTTGTATCATTCGGATCGGGGAGGCAGACATTTTCATTCTGGATGGGCTGTTCTTCTAAAATACATATTATCAGCCATTCTATTCAATGGTATAATTTTAATGTTGATGTTTCTTAAGAGGGGGGAAACCCATGGATGCAGATAAAATATTAGCAAACTTGGATAAAGTTCAACCGTTTTTTCAGCCTGTTTTCAGTGCAGATCAGCACCAGGTAATCGGTTATGAAATTTTGGGGAGATATGAAGAGGATGGGGATTATAAAAGCCTAGGCTCTTTTTTTCATGATGGCTCTATACCGGGAGAATATCGGGTAGAGGTAGATAACTACATATTGGAATCAGCTCTTGAAAGAATCAGAGATTATGACGAGGAATTTCTCGTTTTTATAAACAGGGATCCAAACCTGCTTATGATGGATCATGGGGAAGAATTCATGGAAATATTGAAGCGTCATTTCCAGCCTGAAGATTTAGGAAGAATTGTACTGGAATTGTCGGATACCATAAAAGCTGAAACATTTGATCCGCTTCAGCATGTGCTTGCTTATTATAAAACATATGGCATTAAGGTTGCTTTTGATCACATCGGTGAGCATAGTCAGCTGGATAAAATCGCCCAAATTTCACCGAATATTTTGAAGGTAGATGCAGAGAAATTGAGGATGGCAGGGGGGGACTCTTATCGAGTAATCTTACACTCTGTCAGTGTACTCGCCCGTAAAATAGGGGCAAATCTGCTGTTTGAACATATTGAAACGGACTACCAGCTCCGTTTTGGCTGGAAGAATGGCGGTCGTTATTATCAAGGCTATTTCCTGGCTAAGCCTTCAGATGAATTTATCCCAAAAGATTTGCTTCAGGAAAAATTCCATTTGGAATGCCAGCGTTATATTTTACATGAGACGAAGAAGCTTGAAACAGTTTACCAAAAAACCCAGGAATTTAATCAATCACTGCATGAATTTCTAAAACAGCAGAAGAGTAATGTTACACGCGAAGAGATGCTGCTTATTTTGGCCGGTAAGCTGGATTCTGTTTGCTTCAGGCTTTATGTGTGTGATGAAGAGGGGTACCAGACATCTCCGAATATTTTATACAGAGACGGGCAATGGCATACTCAGCAAAGCTATCAAAACAAAAATTGGAGCTGGAGACCGTACTTCCTGGAAAATATCGTGAAAATGAAAAATGAGAAAAAAGGAATATTGTCAGATTTATATAGTGATATTGAAACAGGTGAGACAATCAGAACATTTTCTTATCCATTAAACAATAAGGAATTTATCTTCCTTGATTTATCTTATGCATTTTTATACGAGAATGATGCTTTGCTGTAAAAAGGATTGATATAGATCAAGATGCCAAAACGGCTCTCCATATGGAGGGCTTTTTTATGCGCGTAATTGCCTATACATGCAGAATTGTTAACTCTTTTGCACATCATCCTATATCGGCAAAATGTTTGTCCCTAATAAGCAAGGGTATTGTAAAGTACAAGCAGAGGAAGGCATTGATGCTGAAAAAACTAAACATGAAGGGGTGACAAGTGATGCATAAGAAATTAATGCTAACTGCCGTTCTAAGTCTCCTTTTAATGGTATTGGGTGACTATCAGGTCTCAGCTGAAGCAAAGGACCGTGAAGAAGTACTTTCCTTGGTGAAGGAAGCACAGTCCAGCCAGCGGTCAATCAGTGAAGAAGCCCGTTCGCTGGATCAAATAAAAAATAAGCTGGGCGCTTATTTTACAAAGAATGCCGTTAATCGGTTCATTAAGGCCAATGTGACTAAGACAGACAGCGGTTATACCGCTTTAGGCAGTGATTTTGCACCGGAGTATGTTCCGTTCTTTACATATGGTAAAGAAACGAAAGTAATTTATGAAAAAGATGGTCAGACAATTTATGTACAGGAAGAGTTTCCCTCTGAAACCGATGGGCCTGTAGCTGCTGAAGAACATTTTCAATCCGTAACTCTCGTTAAAGAAGCAGGCAGCTGGAAAGTGCAAAATGTGGACTATCAAAGTGAGGACAAAGAGCAGGCTGTAAAGAAGAATGAAGAAGCAGATGACACAGCAGCTGTCATCCCGGCTCAGTTATATAGCTTTCTTTATAATCCTGCAAATAAATGGTTTCCGCTAGCCTATTAAAAAAGAACGCCCGGTCTGCCGGGCGTTCTTTTTCATTATAATTCCAAAGCTTTTTCGACTTCGTCTAATTCAAAGCCAATAATGGCTTTTCCGTCTATAATGACAGTCGGTGTTGTATACGAACCATATTGTTTGGTTAATTCATTGAAAGCCTTTTTGTCTTGTTTAATATTTTTTTCAACATATTCTACGTTATTTTCACTGAAAAAGTATTTCATGATTTGACAGGGGGGACAATCAGGCTGTGTATATAATATTACTTCTTTCATAGGTACCTCCGGTAATTAAGCTATTCGTTATTCTTTTTCAGATAATCAATCAGGCCTTGTGAGCTGACGTTCAGATCAAGGGACAGGATGTCATAGACGGGGTGTTTTTCTGGAACGCCCAGCTCTGTTAATTTTATTATAACCTTTTCAAGCAGCATCCGTGAAGCAGCAGCTATCTGCTGTTCAGCCGTCTCCTTGGAGTGAAAAGCTTCTGCTGCTGTTTCTATAAAGACAGGCAGCCATTCTCTGATTTGACTATATACCTCTTCAGGGCGGTCTGATACCCCGTAATGGCCAAAGTAAATTTTCTCTGCCCCTATCTTTTCATATAAAGACAGGGCGTCCAGCATAGCCTCCGGATTAAACTGGTTAGGAGACGTGGATGGGAGAAAAAAACGAATTTGATCCTGATCCAGTTCACGATAATAAATCCCTGCAGTGTCACCGGTAAACATGCCATTAGAAACTGAATCATGAATGCTCATATGGTGGTTTGCATGGCCTGGAGTGTCATAAAATGTTAAAAGAGAATCTTCGCTTAGCTGAAGTGTTTCTAAATGATTCTTAATGATTATCCGTTCCTTTGGTATGGGAAGGATTGGGTCGAAAAGAGTGTCGAAGGATTCGCCATAAACGGCTTTGGCGCCTGCTATAAGACGGCTGGGGTCAGAGAGATGCCTGGCTCCTTTTGGGTGGACAATCACTTTGGCGTTCGGGCAATATTCCAGCAGTTTTCCTGCTCCGCCGGCGTGATCTAAGTGAATATGTGTCAGAATAATGTATGAAATTTGATCCAAAGGCACATCAAGTTCTTTCAAGCCTCTCAGCACGAAAGGAATGGAAGGGCTGGCTGAGGTTTCCACCAAGACATATTGCTGCTCTTTAATAACATACGTACCCGTACGGCGTTCCCGATTTAAATCATGGCCGTCAATCAGGTAAATTCGATTTCCCAGGTCTGTAAAAGATGACAAAACAGCCCACCTCCAATAAAATTTCCATGTACAAATTTCCAACCTTATTTTATTCTGTTAATAGTCAGGTGTAAAGTAAGTTAAATTATTCTGAATTTAATAATGCTTGTATACTGGATAGAAAAGTATGATATAGTGAAACCTATCGAAAAGGTTTTATTTTAGAAAGGAGTGGGAGTATGTCTCAATTACAGGGCATTCTTACCAGATTGAAGAATCTTGAGGAGCAAGCCAGGGATAATGAATCTGCACAGCGTTTTTTTGAAATAGATGGTGTCAAAAAGTGTCAGGTTACATATTTCACAAAAACTGAAATGTTTGAGCTGGAAGTATACAGTGATAAAGGAAAATCCGCAAAATATCAATTTGATAATGTGGATATGATTACGATTGAAATTTTCGATCTGCTTCAGTCATAAACATGCAGAAACCGTGCCGCAATGGACGGTTTTTTCTTTATTTTTTTAATCGCTGGATGAATGGGATTCAAACATCTTTCGCATGATAAAAAAATGGAGGGATGTAGATGGAAAAAACGGTAGTTTTCTGTCCGGAATGCGGCGCTTCTGCAGCACTGAATGAAGTATTGACAGCGCAATCCAATCAAAATGTGATTTATACCTGTCCCCGATGCGGTTTTGAGGAAAGAAATATTGAAACGTCAAAAGGGTAGCTAGTTGGATATTTCCATTTTATTGAAGAGACGGTCGTTTTGGGAAGCGGATTTTACTTACCTATGTTACACTGTATAGGAGTCTTTTTTTAATAACATATGGTAAGGGGTTATAACATGATTGGTTCTCACGATGGAGATTTATTAGGTTCGCGTGTAAAAGAATTTATCATTTCTTCAGAACGGGTTGCGCACGTCCAAATTGGAAATAATTTAGAACATACACTTTTAGTTTTAATAAAAAGCGGATATACGGCTATACCAGTATTAGATCCAATGTATAAATTACATGGTTTAATCAGTACACCGACAATATTAGAGTCTATTTTAGGGCTGGAACGCATTGAATTTGATGCACTTGAACAAAAGAAGGTTTCTGAAGTGATGAATAAGGATATTCCTCGGCTCAATGTAGATGATAATCTGGCAAGAGGCTTGGAACTCCTTATCGATCACCCATTTGTTTGTGTGGAAAATGATGAAGGCGTTTTCGAAGGGATTCTGACGCGGAGAGTCATCTTGAAAAAAATATATAAGGGCAATACGCAGCCTAAGTAATACAAGCGATTCACAGGCCTCCATTTTGGAGGCTGATTTTGTGTTGAAGAGGAGAGTAAAGTATCGGTGGATAAAATAAGTGGGGTACAGATGAATCAGCAAAAACCTTTGAAACGGCCGCTCATTTTGGCGTCTGTCATGCTGGCCATGTTCATGAATGCGATTGAAGGAACGATTGTCGCAACGGCAATGCCTGCCATAGTCAGTGATTTGGGCGGTTTTTCTCTATACAGCTGGATTTTTTCTGGCTATTTGCTGATGAATGCTGTTACCGTTTTAATTTATGGAAAGTTATCAGATTTACTGGGAAGAAAACCGGTTTTTATCTTTGGGGTCACTGTTTTTTTAATTGGCTCGCTTCTATGCGGATTAGCGGATTCCATGCATGAATTAATCATATACCGCTTCATTCAAGGATTTGGGGCAGGAGCAGTTGCACCTGTGGCCACAACCATTATTGGAGATATATATGAAAAACATGAACGTGCAAAAGTACAGGGGTATTTATCGAGCGTGTGGGGGATATCTGCTGTAATGGGACCGGCGCTTGGCGGTTTAATCGTTGAAACATTAACCTGGAAGCTTGTTTTTTGGGTGAATATACCGCTTGGTATTCTCTCGCTGCTTGGAATTGGATTTTTCCTGCATGAACATCTCGAGAGAAAAAGCCGTCAAATTGATTATATGGGAGCAGTTTTGCTGACTGGCGCCATTTCGGTACTCATGTACATTTTGGTGGAAGGCGGTGTTAAATGGCCCTGGAATTCCGAAGAGGTGTATGCATTTGTTTTGGCAGCGGCTGTTCTCTTCATTCTGTTTGTTTTTCAAGAGCGCAGGGTGAGCGAACCAGTGATGCCATTTTCGATATGGAAACAGCGGCCGATATTAATAGCGAATCTCGTTTCGTTAACAACAGGGATTTTAATGATCGGTCTTTCAAGCTTTTTACCGACATATGTTCAAGGAGTGATGGAACGATCTCCTACGGTTGCGGGCTTTACATTAACAGCCATGTCAATTGGATGGCCGATTGCTTCAACGGTTGCGAGCAAATTAATGTTTAAGATTGGTTTTAAAGCGACCTCTGTCACCGGGGGTTTTTTCTTAGTGGCGGGAAGTATTGTTCTGGCAGGGCTAAGGCCAGAAGCCGGTCCATTGACAGCTGCTGCGGGTTCTTTCCTGATTGGTATAGGAATGGGACTGACATCAACGTCTTTCATCGTCTTGATTCAAAGCACCGTAACATGGGAACAGAGAGGGATAGCGACGGCCTCGAATATGTTCATGCGAAATCTGGGGAATACGGTGGGGGCTGCTCTGCTTGGCGGTGTTATGAACAGTGCTCTTCAGAAGTACTTAACCGCTCACCAGCCTGCAGGGGAGCATCTGACACTGGATACGGCCAATAAATTATTGAACAGTGAGGAGAGGGCGTCCTTATCAGCAGGCGCTGTGGAGTCCTTACAGGCAGGACTGACTGTTTCACTACATAATGTGTATGTTATTGTTTTAATTATTGCTGTGGTCAGTTTATTAATCTTAGCCTTCCTCAGAAAAAGGGGTGCAGGAACCTGATAAAGGTCCTGCTCTTTTTTTGTGTGTTTGGCTTTATTGTGTGATAACCCGATAGGCGAGCTGAATGATGAGAGCTATTGTTACTGTATGAAGAATAACGGTCAGGTGCCGATTTTTCAGTCTGCCCGCTTTCCTGAGTGCTGCCTGGGCACCAGCTAAAGATCCGGCCGCATATAAAACGCAACATCCCAAGCAATGTTCCCTGCTATGAAAAAGGTAAAGAAAGCTGCAGTACAGCTAATAAATGTTTGGAATCTTGTATAGGCCAGTGACTGCAGATAGGTGGCTCCATAATTTAAAAAGGTATACATCAGCATGGTTGCCTGCCCGGGTCCGAACATGCCATCATATACACTGATTCCAAATAAGGCAGGATAAGATTTTTTCGGCATTTTCCATTGCCCATCATTTTTAGGTGCAGGTTTTCTGATAAAACTGAGAAGCATGGCCGAGGCAAGTAAAAACAATGAGACCAGATTCATGGTTTTTTCGGTGAAAGTATTGGCCAGAAGTCCTCCGCAAAGCCCTCCAAGCAGGGCAAAAGGAATTAAAGGCAAGACATTGCGAAGTGTTAGTTCCATTTTTTTGAACAATACATAAAAGCTTGAGAAGGAAGCAATCATATTGGAGAACTTAACGGACCCGATCACTTGGTGTATTGGAACCCCCAATAGTAATAAAGAAGGCATCCCAATTAGCCTCCGCTGCCGGCAAGCGTGCCGACAAACGAAGCTGCAAAACCAATGGCTGCAAATATCAAATGATCCATATTAAACACCTCTTTGCTTTTTCGCTTGTATTATACCTCGATTTTGTTGATAATTAAATGTGTATTATATTTAAGATATCAATAAGAATAAATTATCAAGGTGTTGATATAGATGTCGTTTTCAGAATTTCACTTATTATCCGTGCTTGCCCAGGAAATGAATATGAGAAAGGCAGCAGAAAGGCTTTTTGTTTCACAGCCTGCTCTTTCCCAAAGATTGCAGTCTATCGAAAAGGATTGGGGAAAAAAACTTTTTTTGCGTTCGCAGAAAGGACTGTCACTGACTCCGGCAGGCGAAGTCGTTATTCGATTTGCAAATGAAATATTGGAAAAGGAAGAAAAGGTGCGGGATCAAATACAATCAATGGATCACGAAGTGTACGGAACGCTGAAGATCGCCTGTGCATCTATTGTCGGGCAGAATTGGCTGCCGCAAGTTTTGAAGAAATTTGTCAGTAAGTATCCATATGCTAAAATTTCACTGATTACTGGATGGAGCAGTGAAATCTTAAAGTCCCTTTATGAAGGACAGGTGCATATTGGCATCATAAGAGGAACCCCGGATTGGAAGGGATTCAAGCAGCATTTGTTTAAGGATATGCTATATTTAGTGGATACCGAGATGAATGAACTTGACCAGGTGCTTAAGACAGACCGCCCGTTTATTCAGTTTAAAAGCGATTCCAATTATTATCAGGAAATCCAGGATTGGTGGCATCGCCAATTCCAGACGACACCCAAAAATACGATAGTTGTCGATCAGATTGAGACATGCAAACAAATGGTTTTCAATGGCATAGGATATGCTATTTTGCCGGCAATCACTTTGCACGACAAAGATACAAATATTTTTAAAATTCCGTTAATGGATGAACAGAATCATTCAATTGAAAGAGATACATGGCTGTGCGGTTATGAATCAGCGTTTCAATTAAAACAGGTGAAGGCGTTCGAGGAAGTAGTCACAGAATATATTCTGGATCAAGGGATGCAGCAGCTTTAGTGCAATAATATGGTAATCCATTAAAAAAATTTATGTTACGGCTTGTGTTACAGGAAGTAGTTTGATAAATTTAGAACGTGCAACGTACATATCAAGGAGGTTCTACTATGAAACAAATGGATGCTAATGAAATTATTTCTTTTATCGCGAATAGTAAGAAATCAACACCTGTAAAGGTTTATATTAAAGGGGATTTAGAAGGAATCGATTTTGGTTCTGATTCAAAGACTTTTATTACCGGCAATACAGGCGTAATTTTCGGTGAGTGGGCTGATATTCAAACAGCGATTGAGGCAGCAGGCAGCAAGGTTGAGGACTTCGTGGTTGAAAGCGACCGCCGAAATTCTGCGATTCCATTGCTGGACACTAAAGGGATCAAAGCGCGTATCGAGCCTGGCGCAACAATCCGTGACCAAGTGGAAATTGGCGAGAATGCAGTCATCATGATGGGTGCGACGATTAACATTGGGTCTGTGATCGGTGAGGGTTCAATGATCGATATGAACGCAACTCTTGGCGGGCGCGCAACAGTCGGAAAAAATTCACATATTGGTGCGGGGTCTGTTCTTGCAGGAGTCATTGAGCCGCCTTCAGCTAAGCCTGTAGTTGTAGAAGATGATGTGCTGATCGGTGCGAATGTAGTTGTTCTTGAAGGTGTTACAATCGGAAAAGGATCTGTTGTCGGGGCCGGTGCAGTTGTAACAAAAGACATCCCGCCATACTCAGTGGCTACAGGGATTCCTGCCCGTGTTATTAAGCAAATTGATGAAAAAACAAAATCTAAAACAGAAATCATGCAAGAACTTCGTCAGCTTTAATGAACTGAGGCAGATCCTTAATACATCTTGAATAGTTTTGGTACAAGGCGTGGATGTCCAATCCACGCCTTGTGTAATAGGAGGTTATTTGTACATGTCTTCAATGAGTCCGTTTGTAGCCATTCGAAGAGAGCTCCATCAGATACCGGAGATTGGGTTCAAAGAATTTAAAACACAGGAATACTTATTGAACTATCTTAAAGGGTTAAATAGCGAACACATGGAAATTAAAACGTGGAGAACAGGCATTTTTGTGAAAATAGCCGGAAAGAATCCGCGCAGAATAATTGGATACCGGGCCGATATAGACGGTTTGCCGATTACAGAGGAGACAGGATTTGAATTTGCTTCCAGGCATGAAGGTTACATGCATGCGTGCGGACATGACTTCCATATGAGTATTGCGCTTGGTGTTTTAACATATTTTGCTCAAAACCCTTGTGACGACGATCTGCTGTTCATTTTCCAGCCTGCTGAAGAAGGACCGGGGGGAGCGGAGCCAATGCTTCAATCAGATATTATGAAGCAATGGATGCCTGACATGATCTTAGCTCTTCATATAGCTCCTGAATATCCGGCAGGGACTGTGGCCTTAAATGAGGGGCTTCTATTTGCGAATACATCTGAGCTTTTTATAGATCTGAAAGGCAAGGGCGGACACGCTGCCTATCCGCATGAAACAAATGATATGGTCATTGCGGCATGCTCACTGGTCAATCAGCTCCAGACAGTTGTAGCAAGAAATGTTAATCCGCTGGATTCGGCAGTTATTACAATTGGAAAAATCACAGGCGGAACGGTTCAAAATATCATTGCTGAAAATGCCCGTTTAGAAGGGACCATAAGGACTTTAAGCGCACAGTCCATGGCAAAGGTTAAATCAAGGATAGAAGCCCTTGTGAAGGGCGTTGAGACGGGTTATGAATGTCAGGCTCATATTGATTATGGGGCCATGTACTATCAAGTGGAAAATGACCGTGAATTGGCTGAAGAATTCATAGAGTATACGGAAAACTCATCACTCATGAATTTTCAGAGATGTTCTGAAGCAATGACCGGCGAAGATTTTGGTTATATGCTAAAAGAAATACCAGGTGTCATGTTCTGGCTGGGTGTGTCATCTGAATACGGGCTGCACCATTCCAAATTGAACCCTCAAGAAGAGGCGATTGATAAAGCAATCCGGCATCTTGTTGGCTATCTGCAGTTTAAAGGAAACCAGAACTGATGGAAGAGTGAGGATATAAAAAACTTGGTGTTTACTGCCATCTAAAGCAAAACTATAATAATGGTAGTTATATATACATTGGAAGCTTTGAAGTTGCCATTCTGGTAATTTGTTGGAGGTGTTTTTATGAAGAAACAATATGCAGTGATTGGGTTAGGACGGTTTGGGGGCAGTATTGTCCGCGCACTCGCAGAGGAAGACATGGAAGTCCTTGCTATTGATATGGATGAGGAAAGAGTGAATGAATTTGCTAAGATTGCCTCACACTCTGTAGTAGGAAATACAACAGATGAAAATGTTCTTAAAAGCATTGGAATTAGGAACTTTGATCATGTAATTGTAGCCATTGGAGAAAATATCCAGGCGAGTATCCTAACGACTTTGATATTGAAAGAGCAGGGAGTTCAAAATGTCACCGTTAAGGCTCAAAATGATTATCATGAGAGAGTTTTATTAAAAATTGGCGCTGATTATGTAGTCCATCCCGAAAGAGATATGGGAAGAAGAATTGCCCACAATATTTCATCAAATAATATTTTAGATTACCTTGAATTATCAGATGAACACTCAATTGTTGAAATTGTTGCAAGTGAAAAATTAAACGGGAACTCGATATTTGACCTGGATATCAGGGCTAAGTACGGATTAAATATTGTAGCGATTAAAAGGGGGACGAGCATTAACGTCTCACCGCAGGCAGATGATTTCATACGAACTGGGGATATATTAATTGTGATTGGCGCAGATACAGATATTAATCGATTTGAAAAGAAAATATTTCAATAAAAAAACGGGCATCTGCCCGTTTCAGGCTGTAGACAAACTCGTGAAAATCGAGTTTATCTACAGCCTTTTTTATATTAAAATGGAGGTAACAAATTTACTTGAGGTGACCAATATGCTTTCCAAATATTCTTCTACTCAAAGAAATCAAATTGAAATGATTGCGCTGGATGAACTTGTTCCTGCGAACCATTTGGTTCGCAAACTAGAAAAAGCGATCGATTTTTCATTTATTTATTCGTTAGTAGAGGATATGTATTCAGATGTAGGTCGTCCAAGTATTGACCCGGTAATTCTTATTAAAATGACATTTATTCAGTACATATTTGGTATCCGCTCCATGCGCAAAACGATTGAAGAAATCCAGACCAATATGGCTTATCGATGGTTTTTAGGATTCGGATTTCATGATAAAATCCCCCATTTTTCTACCTTCGGTAAAAACTACGAACGCAGATTCAAAGATACGGATTTGTTTGAACAGATTTTCTATCATATTATAAGCGAAGCTGCTAAGAAGAAGTTAATCAGTGCCGAACATATTTTTATTGACTCTACACACGTTAAAGCTAGTGCGAATAAACGAAAGTTTCAAAAGAAAGTTGTCCGTAAAGAAACAAAAGCATATGAACAACGTCTTCAAGAAGAAATCAATCAGGACCGAGAGGACCATGATAAGAATCCCTTCCCTCCAGATAAATTCGAAAAAAATGAAACGAAAGAAATCAAAGAAAGTACGACAGATCCTGAGAGTGGATATTATGTAAAAGATGAAAGAACGAAGCAGTTTGCTTATTCTTTTCACGCTGCTTCAGATAGGAATGGATTTGTATTAGGGACCATCGTAACTCCTGGTAATACGCATGATAGTCAGATACTTGAGCCTTTGGTTGAGAAAGTAATGGAAGAAGTTGGGAAGCCTGAAGCTGTTGCTGCTGATGCAGCCTATAAGACACCAGTAATTACAAATTATCTAATAGAAAATGACATCACGCCCGTTTTACCTTATACACGTCCGCGTACAAAAGAGGGATATTTTCGGAAACATGACTATGTTTACGATGAGTACCATGATTGCTATTTATGCCCGCAGGGCAATGTGTTGAACTACTCAACGACTACTAAGGAGGGGTATCGTCAGTATAAGTCTGATCCTAAAATATGTAAAGATTGTCCAGTGATCATGAATTGTACCCAAAGTAAGAACCACCAAAAGCTCATTCAGAGACACATATGGGAAGGGTACGTAGAAGAAGCAGATCATCTCCGACACCATCAAACCATAAAAGATATCTATGCCAAACGTAAAGAAACCATTGAGCGAGTCTTTGCGGATGCAAAAGAAAAGCATGGCATGCGTTGGACAACGTTAAGAGGTCTAAAAAAATTGTCCATGCAGGCGTTGCTTACTTTTGGTGCCATGAATTTAAAGAAGATGGCAAATTGGACTTGGGTCAATCCTCAAACCGGCTAATTATGGGGCTCGATGAGCCCTCAAAATTAAAAATACAACGATTAAATAGGAAAAATAACAGAAAGGCCTTCGGAAGGGATTCCTTCCGAAGGCCTTTTGTCGACAATCTGAAACGGGCATCTGCCCGTTTTTTTTTAGCATTTATCAGACTTCCATGATGATAGGAAGAATCATCGGGCGTCTTTTTGTTTTTTCATAAAGGAAAGGTGCTAATGTGTCTGTAATCTCATTTTTGATTTCTGACCATTGAGTCGTCTTACGCTCCATGACTTTATTTAAATGCTTAGTAATGAGAGATTGAGCATCATTGATTAAATCGCCGGATTCACGCATATATACAAATCCGCGAGAGATAATATCAGGTCCGGCAGCAATCTTGAATTCCTTCATATTAATGCTCACTACGACAACAACAAGTCCTTCCTCAGAAAGGATGCGGCGGTCGCGCAATACGATATTGCCTATGTCGCCGATTCCGCTTCCGTCGATGTAGACATTTCCAGAAGGAATCTTTCCGGAAACTTGGGCTGTATTTTCACTCAAAGCCAGTACATCTCCATTGTCCATAATGAAGCAGTTCTCTTCAGGGACTCCGCAGTCGATTGCATGTTGGGCATGAATCTTCTGCATCCGGTATTCACCATGAATCGGCATGAAAAATTTAGGTTTAATGAGACGAAGCATCAGTTTCTGTTCTTGCTGTCCGCCATGTCCTGATGTATGAATATCATTTAATGGACCGGAAATCACATCAGCTCCGGCGCGATACAATTGATTGATGGTTCTGGATACGCTGATTGTATTGCCTGGGATAGGGGATGAAGAAAAAACAACCGTATCTCCCGGGTTTATTTGGATTTGTCTGTGAGTGCCGTTAGCAATCCGTGAAAGAGCTGCCATAGGTTCGCCCTGACTTCCCGTACACAGGATGGTTACCTTGTTGGCAGGGAGTCTGTTCAGCTGCTGAGCATCGATAAAT
Source organism: Bacillus massiliglaciei (assembly GCF_900098925.1). Classification (GTDB taxonomy): domain Bacteria; phylum Bacillota; class Bacilli; order Bacillales; family DSM-1321; genus Peribacillus; species Peribacillus massiliglaciei. The sequence continues at coordinate 454,621 of NZ_LT622360.1, forward strand.
GTGTCCTTGGGAGCAACAATATAGCCTAAGTCCTGACCGATTGATATAGCTGCATCCATACTCCTTCCGAAAACAGCAATTTTCCTGCCATTGGCAACGGCAGCTTCTACAACTTGCTGAAGGCGATGGATATTTGACGCGAAGGTCGCGAAAATAATCCGTCCATCTACTTTGCGGAAGATATCTTGAATACTGTCACCTACGCGGCGTTCTGACATAGTGAAATTTTGGACTTCACTGTTTGTGCTGTCTGAAAGCAGGCAGAGAACGCCTTCTTTCCCGATTTCAGCCATTTTTGTCAGGTTAGCTGGTTCACCGACAGGCGTGAAGTCGAATTTAAAGTCACCTGTATGGACAACTTGGCCTGGAGGTGTCTTAACAACAATCCCGTAAGAATCGGGAATGCTGTGGGTCGTACGGAAGAAGTAAACAGACGTCTTACGGAATTTAATAACATCCTCTTCCTGAATTTCAACTAATCGGGTTTGGCGCAGCAGTCCATGTTCTTCAAGTTTGTTGCGCAGCAGTCCTAAGGCTAATTTTCCGCCATAGACAGGGATGTTTACTTTCCTTAACAAATAAGGGATTCCGCCAATATGGTCTTCATGTCCGTGAGTGATGAAAAGACCTTTGATTTTGTCCACATTTTTTTCTAAATAAGTGTAATCAGGTATAACATAATCAATCCCCAGAAGTTCGTCCTCTGGAAATTTAATCCCAGCGTCAATAAGGATGATTTCATCCTGGAATTGAACTGCGTATGTGTTTTTCCCGATTTCGCCTAATCCGCCCAATGCGAAAACGGCCGTTTGGTCATTTTTAACAAATTTCATATATTATCCTAACTCCAATACTTTATAATCTTCATTTAATTTTTCGTATTCTAGATACGCTCCGCTTACTTCAACTACCGATTCAACATTAAAAGATTTTGATTTTAATTTCTCCCTGACGTCACGAACGGATGTACCTTCTATAAACATCGATTTCGTATTTTCTCTAATCGGTACCTCTATTGCACTTACTTGATAGTATACCTTATAAATCATTTTTATCTCTCCTCACTTTTGATAGTGCTTTTTTCATTATATATAAAAAAAACATTTTTTTCATGTTTTACAACATCTTACAAATCGAGTTATGAGTGCCTTGCGAAGCAGCCTGACGGGGCTATCTGTCACCCGAAAAATCTCATTTTTAATCGTGGCTGCCAGAATAGCTGCTGTTCCTAAAGAACCGTCAAGGTAAATCCCGGTTTCATGTAGTTTTAAAAACGATAAAACAGGAATTTGGGGACTTATGTATGCAGATCGTGCTGGAATCTCTCTTTGCACTTTACAACATGGAAGAAGCCCTTCGCAAGTTTTTGAAGGGCAGAATGAAAAATATCGCGGATATATGGCTTACTTATAGACCGTCGGCTGGATTATGCCTCTTATGCGATAGTTTTTTTTCTTAACAGATCATTCCATTGTTTAAGCAGCTTTTTCCGCAGCTTTTTCAACATGATGATCACACTCCCTTACTATTATTGTATAGGAATATTAAATAAAGTAAATAAGTCTTTCTCCCACTTCGCAGCTTTTTTCAAAAATAGGTTCTTATTCCGCAAAATCTCCTCTATATGATAATCTTCCCATCAATATTGAGATATTGTGTGTTTGTTTTTCCCAGCCGTACTGAGACTTGACTTATTTCCTAGACAATTATTAAATGAGGGCATATGTAAATGTACAGGAAGAAAGGAAAGTGACTGCCCAATGGATAAAAAGATCGTCTTCTTTGATATTGATGGAACATTATTAGATCACGAAAAAAAGCTGCCGGATTCTACGAAAACAGCCATTCAAGAATTAAAAGAGAATGGGGTTTTTGTAGCCATTGCAACCGGAAGAGCCCCTTTTATGTTTGAACCGCTTCGCAAAGAACTGGGAATCGATACATATGTTAGCTTTAATGGACAATATGTTGTTTTTGAAAATGAAGTCATTTATCAGAATCCGATGGATTCAAACCAATTGCAAAAAATTAAAGAAGATGCATCAAAAACTGATGAAACTCCAATTGTTTTCATGAATGAGAAGACGATGAAATCAAGTGTGGACCATAGCCGTAGAATCGCAGAAGCACTGGGGAGCCTTAAGTTTCCCCACCCGGAATCTGATCACCGCTTCCATGAAACCCACCAAATATACCAAGCACTTCTATTTTGTACAAAGGAAGAAGAGGAGCGGTTTTTAGATAAGTATGAGAAATTCCAATTTATCCGCTGGCATGAATTTTCTACGGATGTTTTGCCAAAAGGAGGTTCTAAGGCGGAAGGAATTAAGAAAGTCATGGAGAGAATTGGCTTTGATATCGAAGATGTTTATGCTTTTGGAGATGGATTGAACGATATCGAAATGCTGAAGGAGGTTGGTCACGGTGTTGCTATGGGCAATGCCCACCAAGCTGTAAAGGACATAGCCGATTATGTCACGAAGGACGTAGCAGAAGATGGCATCCTTCATGGTTTAAAAGAGTTCGGACTTCTCTAATCCAGAAGGTCAAAGCCCCTCCGCAAAAAGCAGGAGGGGCTTTGACTATTATCGTTCAATCATGAAAGCATCTTTCGGCTGAAAAAAAGGATCTTGTTTGTTAATCCGATCATAAAAAAGAATTCCGTTTAAATGGTCAATCTCATGCTGGAAACAAATGCTTGCGAGACCCTTCAGCCTGATTTTTTCTATTGAGCCGTCTAGGTTAGTGCCCGAAACAGTAATTTCCGCATGCCGTGGGACATATCCTTCGATAGGCCTGTCTACTGACAGACAGCCTTCCCCGACTGATAAAAAGGATTTTTCTTCTGAATGTTCGATGATTTTAGGATTAAAAAGTGCGTAACTGCATACTCCGCCGTCTTTTTCTTTCAAATGAACGACTATCATTCTTTTCGAAAAGCCGATTTGGGGCGCAGCGAGTCCTATGCCGGGTCTGATCCCGAATGCTTTGGAAATTTCCGGGTCCTGGCTGCACTGAATATATTCCATCATACTTTGTAAAATGCTCCTGTCTTCTTCAGAAGGGGGCATCTTTACTTCTTTAGCAGTTTTTCTTAGAAGCGGGTTATCTTCTTTAATAATTTCCCATACTTTTAGCATCTTCAGCACCTCGAGCTTCTGGCGGCCATATTCACTTGTCTATTATATGTCTTATTTTATCAAATCCATATTTAAATAACCAGAAGCCGGGCTCCTGGCTTTATAAAAAAGGGGCCGGTACGCCCCTTGTCATAATCGAATTCTATATGGTATCTAAGATTTGAGGTAAACAGGGATAAAACGGAGAAAAATAGGGTAAAGAAAATTAGCTCTGCGGCTGCCTTGGTTTTTGATATGCTAGTAAAGCGAAGGGAGCGGAATTACCAGCAAAGACAAGCCCCGACAATAATCAATAAAATGAACAGAACAATGATCAGCGCAAAGCCGCAGCCAAAGCCGCCTGTTTGCCCTCCGCCATAACCATATCCATAAGCGGGTGCCGTGGCAACGGGATAACAAGAAGTAGGTGCCGTGGCAACAGGGTAACAGCAAGCATCTTCAAAACCGCCGTGATACATATGCAATACCTCCATTATTTTTTTGTTTCTGCCCTTTCAGGCTCTTATAGCCTATGCGCAAGAGGGCGATAGGTGTAGGCAGCGGCCCAGTTTAAGACAATCTAAAAAAAGATAGGCGGCCGGATAGAGAGCGGATTCTCTGACGAGCCGTTAAAAAGTAATTTTTTATAGGGGGAATTTTTTTGTTAAACGCTGTCAGGATTACCAGTCTATTTATTGTGTGTCTCATCTTTTTAAGCGGCTGTATGTTTGGGGCGTCACCGGAAGAAAAAATAGCAAAAACAATCAATAAGACGGCCGAAATTGAAACCGACTTGAATGCACAGCAAAAGGAACTGGCTGAATTTGAAGAAGAAGAAAATAAATATTATGAAAAAATAGTAAAAATGGGGATGAAGGAATTTGATGAAATAAAAAAAGTTTCGGATCAAGCCCTTGAAAATATTGATGACAGGGAAAAGAAAATCCAGGAAGAGCAAGATATTATGAATGACTCCAAAAAAGAGTTTGAAAAAGTCGGAGACCAAATTGAAAAAATAAAAGATGAGAAAATAAAAGACAAAGCAGAGACCATGCAGAAAGACATGCAGGAAAGATATCAGCTCCACCAAGAGCTTCAAAAAGCATATATAAAAGGACTGGAAGCAGACCGTAAATTATATGAGATATTCAAAAAGGAAAATTTAAAAATGGATGAGCTTAGAAAACAGGTGGATGCAAGCAATGAAATTTATAAAAAGATAAAGGGAAAAAATGATCAATTCAATAAAAAAACAGAAAGTTATAATAAAGGCAAAACAGAATTCTTTAAAGCCGCATCTATTGAGGAGAAGGGAAAAAAGAACGAATAAAAAATTAAACCGGATTCAGCACTGTCCACTCAAAGTGCTGGATCCGGTTTTTTTCTGTGCGGCGGATATAATCAATGGGTGTGTGTTATAAAACAGAAAGAATGCGAACTGGCAGGTATTGCGTCCCCTAATAAAATCTTCCAAAGAAAATATTTCAGTATTGAGCGTGCTCATAGTAATACAGGAAGAACATATGTAATGTAACAGTTTTGAAATCTGATTAAAGGAATTTTTAAAAATCTTAAGCATTTCTATCAAACGCTGTTGATGAATAAGTGTTTGACTTGTGTGAGTTTTTTCTTGTAAACTGAAATCAAGTTACATATTTGTATCATAATATTTGATTTTATTTATAATACAGGGTAAGGTAGTAAGTGGATTCAAACAATGGGGTTTGAAGGTTTTAAGGGATGGGAAAAATAGATTGATAAAAACCTGGACAAACTAAAAAGATGAAGATTTCTTTGATAATTTAAAGTAAACCTTTTATGGAAGGATGGTTAAGCATGGCTCAAAAAACCAAGCAGGCCAAGTTGGATATGACAAAACAACTGCAGACAGTAGAAGAACAATTCCAAGTATTTCAAATTCTTAATGAAGAGGGCAAGGTTGTGAATGAGGCGGCTATGCCTGAGATAACAGATGACCAGCTTCAGGAATTGATGAAGAGAATGGTATATACCCGAATTCTTGATCAGCGTTCCATTTCGCTTAACAGACAGGGACGTCTAGGTTTCTATGCACCGACAGCGGGACAGGAAGCTTCACAGATTGCTTCTCATTTTGCCTTGGAAAAGGAGGATTTTATTTTACCAGGCTACAGGGACGTTCCGCAGCTAATTTGGCACGGCTTGCCGCTTTCTAAAGCATTCCTTTTCTCACGCGGCCATTTCAAAGGAAACCAGATCCCTGAAGGGGTAAATATTCTTTCTCCTCAAATCATTATCGGCGCTCAGTACGTTCAGGCAGCAGGAGTTGCTTTAGGTATGAAAAAACGCGGTAAAAAGTCAGTTGCTATCACTTATACAGGTGACGGCGGTACTTCACAGGGTGACTTCTATGAAGGAATCAACTTTGCCGGTGCATTTAAAGCGCCTGCGATTTTTATCATCCAAAATAACCGCTTTGCTATTTCCACTCCAGTAGCTAAACAGTCTGCTGCAAGGACTTTGGCGCAAAAAGCTGTAGCGGCCGGTATTCCGGGGGTTGTAGTGGATGGAATGGATCCGCTGGCTGTTTATGCGGCGACAAAAGACGCAAGAGAACGGGCAGTTGCAGGCGAGGGTCCTACATTGATTGAAACGCTGACATACCGTTATGGCCCGCATACAATGGCCGGTGATGATCCGACACGTTACAGAACGACTGATTTAGATAATGAATGGGAAAAGAAAGACCCGCTCGTGCGTTTCCGTACATTCTTAGAGGCTAAAGGGCTTTGGAATGAGGAAATGGAAAATGAAACAATCGAAAAGGCGAAAGAAGAAATTAAAGAAGCAATCAAGGCTGCAGATGCTGAACCTAAGCAGAAGGTCACTGACTTGATGTCAATCATGTATGAAGAAATGCCTTTTACTTTAAAAGAACAATACGAAATATATAAAGAGAAGGAGTCGAAGTAAAAATGGCTCAAATGACAATGATACAAGCAATCACGGATGCATTGCGTACAGAATTAAAAAATGACGAGAATGTATTAGTTTTTGGGGAAGACGTTGGTGTAAACGGCGGGGTTTTCCGTGCCACAGAAGGACTTCATAAAGAATTCGGCGAGGACAGAGTGTTTGATACGCCTTTAGCAGAGTCCGGTATTGGCGGTCTTGCAATCGGATTGTCACTTCAGGGATTCAGGCCGGTTCCGGAAATCCAGTTCTTTGGTTTTGTTTTTGAAGTAATGGACTCAATTGCAGGTCAAATGGCGAGAATGCGCTACCGTTCTGGCGGAACGTATAATATGCCCGTTACGGTTCGTTCGCCATTCGGAGGCGGCGTACATACGCCGGAAATGCACTCTGACAGCTTGGAAGGTTTGATGACACAATCACCTGGATTGAAAGTCGTCGTTCCTTCTACACCATATGATGCAAAAGGATTGCTTATTTCATCTATCCGTGACAATGATCCGGTTATCTTCCTTGAGCATTTAAAACTATATCGTGCTTTCCGTGAAGAGGTGCCTGAAGAAGCATATACGATCCCTCTTGGAAAGGCGGATGTGAAGCGTGAAGGCAAAGACCTGTCTATTATCACGTATGGAGCAATGGTACATGAATCATTAAAAGCAGCGGATGAATTAGAGAAACAAGGCTATTCTGCAGAAGTCATCGATTTACGCACCATTCAGCCGCTCGATATTGAGACGATCATCGCTTCTGTTGAAAAGACAGGCAGAGCAATGGTTGTTCAAGAAGCACAGAAACAAGCCGGAATTGCTGCAAATGTGATTGCTGAAATTAACGAACGCGCGATTTTAAGTCTGGATGCTCCTGTTCTTAGGGTGGCGGCAGCAGATACAGTCTATCCTTTCTCTCAAGCAGAGCAGGTTTGGCTTCCTAATTACAAGGATATTATTGAAACAGCATTGAAAGTATTGAAATTCTGATTATCTTTTTCAGACAGGCTGAAAGTCATTAAAACAATTGACCAATTGATAGAAAATTCTAGATAAATGACTTTATTCAAGCCGTTAAGTATGATTTAATATAGGAGGTTGAATTCAGTGGCATTCCAATTTAGACTCCCTGATATCGGTGAGGGTATACGCGAAGGCGAAATAGTAAAATGGTTTGTTAAACCAGGAGATAAAGTTCAGGAAGATGACGTACTTTGCGAAGTGCAAAATGACAAGGCGGTTGTCGAAATTCCTTCCCCGGTTGAAGGAACGGTAGAAGAGGTCCTTGTTGAAGAAGGTACGGTAGCTGTAGTCGGAGATGTCCTAATTGTGTTAGATGCACCTGGTTATGAAAACCTTTCATTTAAGGGTGACCATGGCGAGGAAGCGGATACAAAGGGCGAGGAGAAAACGGAAGCACAAGTTCAATCCACTGCTGAAGCGGGACAGAATGTGAAAAAGGAAGAAGCTCCGAAACAAGAACAAGCAGGTGCAACAGGAGCCGGAACCCAGCCGAAAACGGACGCAGATCCTAACCGCCGCATCATTGCGATGCCGTCAGTCAGGAAATTTGCCCGGGAACAAGGCGTAGACATCAAACAGGTAATAGGTTCTGGAGATAATGGCAGAATCATGAAGAGCGATATTGAAGCGTTCATGAATGGAACTGCAGAATCTCAAGAAACTGAACAAACTGAACAAACAGCTTCTGCCGAACAGCAAAATACTGCTGATCAGAAGCAGCAGACAGCTATCCCGCAAGGTCAGTATCCTGAAACACGCGAGAAAGTCAGCGGCATTAGAAAAGCGATTGCTAAAGCAATGGTCAAATCTAAGCAGACGGCTCCGCATGTTACATTGATGGATGAAGTGGATGTAACACAGCTTGTTGCTCATAGAAAGAAATTTAAAGAAATAGCGGCAGAGAAGGGCATTAAGCTGACATTCCTTCCATATGTCGTAAAGGCGTTAACAAGTGCGCTGCGCGAATACCCAATGCTAAATACATCTCTGGACGATGAAGCAGGAGAACTTATTCATAAACACTATTACAATATCGGTATAGCAGCGGACACTGAAAAAGGCTTGCTTGTTCCTGTCGTGAAGGATGCCGATCGAAAATCAACCTTTGCTATTTCTAATGAGATTAATGAATTGGCGACTAAGGCCAGAGACGGGAAATTGTCACCTGATGAAATGAAGGGGGCTTCATGTACCATAACCAACATTGGTTCTGCTGGTGGACAATGGTTTACACCTGTCATTAACCATCCTGAGGTCGCAATCTTAGGAATAGGCCGTATTGCTGAAAAAGCGATTGTCCGTAACGGAGAAATCGTAGCTGCTCCAGTACTAGCTCTTTCTTTAAGCTTTGATCACCGTGTAATAGACGGAGCTACAGGACAGCATGCATTAAATCACATCAAAAGGTTACTGAACGACCCAGAATTATTGTTAATGGAGGCGTAAAAAATGGTAGTAGGGGATTTTCCGATTGAAACAGATACTTTAGTAATTGGTTCCGGCCCAGGGGGATATGTAGCTGCGATTCGCGCTGCACAGCTTGGACAAAAAGTAACAGTTGTGGAAAAAGGTTCGGTTGGCGGAGTTTGCTTAAATGTTGGATGTATTCCTTCAAAAGCCCTAATTACTGCAGGTCATCGTTTTCATGAGGCACAGCACTCTGATGACATGGGGATTACTGCTGAAAATGTGAAACTTGATTTTTCTAAAGTACAGGAGTTCAAATCATCTGTCGTGAAAAAACTGACAGGCGGTGTGAGCGGTCTTTTAAAAGGAAACAAAGTAGAAGTTGTTTCAGGTGAAGCGTATTTCGTGGATGAGAACAATGTACGTGTTATGACAGAAACTTCTTCTCAAACATATACGTTCAAAAATGCTATTATTGCAACTGGATCATCACCGATTGAATTGCCTACTTTTAAATATTCAAAGCGTGTCATCAATTCAACTGGAGCGCTTTCTCTTGAGGAAGTTCCTTCTTCCATGGTTGTAATCGGCGGCGGAGTTATCGGTGTTGAACTAGGCGGCGCTTATGCAAACATGGGTACAAAATTAACAATCCTTGAAGGATTGGATGATATTCTTTCCGGCGGATATGAGAAACAAATGACCAGCCTTGTTAAGAAAAACCTAAAAGCTAAAGGTGCAGAGATCATTACAAAAGCCAAGGCTAAAGGTGTGGAAGAAACAGAAAATGGTGTTGTTGTAACATATGAAGCAAATGGAAAAGAAGAAAAAGTTGAAGCGGATTACGTTCTTGTAACGGTTGGCCGCCGTCCGAACACAGCTGAAATCGGACTAGAGCAAGTCGGCATTAAAATGACTGAACGCGGTTTAGTGGAGATTGACGCACAATGCCGTACAAATATCAAAAACATTTATGCTATTGGCGATATCGTCGCTGGTCCTCAATTGGCACACAAGGCGTCTTATGAAGCTAAAATTGCTGCAGAAGCCATTGCCGGACATCCATCTGAGATTGATTATCTGGGAATTCCAGCGGTTGTGTTCTCTGAACCTGAGTTAGCGACGGTAGGATATACTGAGAAATCAGCAAAAGACGAAGGTCTGGATATTAAAGCATCTAAGTTTCCATTTGCAGCGAATGGACGTGCCCTTTCATTGAATAATGCTGACGGTTTTATGAAACTGATCACACGTAAAGAAGACGGCTTAGTTATCGGTGCACAAATTGCCGGACCTAATGCTTCAGACATGATCGCTGAACTTGGTCTTGCGATTGAAGCAGGTATGACTGCGGAAGATATTGCTATGACAATTCACGCGCATCCTTCTTTAGGTGAAATTACAATGGAAGCTGCAGAAGTGGCTCTTGGAACACCTATTCACATTATTAAATAATTCAGCATACCCAAAAAAGCACATTATCTCAAGGATAATGTGCTTTTTTTCTTGTGGAATTTTCACTTGGATATATTTAGGTTTTTAACAGCATCATAAGGGATATAGGAAATAAGATAGTCTAAAAAAGCTCAGTATTAAAAGTAATCCAAAAGATTCAAAACAGGAGGTGGAAGGGTGAAGTATATATATTTCTTGTTAATATGCATTGGCCTGTTATTGGCAGGCTGTGCTGCAGAAAAAACGAGTACTGAACATGAAAAGGCAGTAAAGGAAGAAAGTCATACAGAGAAAGACAAAACGGCAGAGAAGCAGCTTGAGGAAGAACCCAAATACCGGATAAATGAGAACAATTGGTCAGTTGAACCTATTGCAGATGCCAATCCAAAAGTAATCCTGCTGACATTTGATGATGCCCCTGATAAATATGCTGTACAAATTGCCAAAACTTTAAAAGAGTTACATGTTAAGGCAATATTCTTTGTTAACGGTCACTTTCTTGAAACTAAAAAAAATCAGGAAATGCTAAAAGAAATTCACCAATTAGGTTTTCCAATCGGCAATCATACATATAACCATGTGAACTTGAAAGAACTGTCTGAAGAGGAACAAAAAAAGGAAATCGTTCAGCTGAATGATCAAGTGGAAGAATTAATCGGCGAACGTCCTAAATTCTTTCGCGCTCCATTTGGAGGCAATACGGACTTCTCCAAGAAAACGGCTAAAGATGAAAAGATGCTCATCATGAACTGGACATATGGGTATGATTGGGAAAAGCAATATCAGAATAAAGAAGCTCTGACAAAAATAATGACAGACAATCCTTATTTGACGAATGGTGCCAACTTATTAATGCATGACAGAAAATGGACAAGTGAAGCAATTGCTGATATTGTAAAACAATTGCAAAAAAAAGGATATACGATAGTGGATCCTTCACTTATTAAGACGCCTTAAAGAAAACAGTCCGAAGCAAAGGATCATATGCTTCTGGCTGTTTTCTTTCTTTTTTATTGAATGGATCTTTCTTCTGTCAATGCTTCTTCTTATCAAGAACACTTGCCAGAATGATTTTAATAAATACAGCATAACTCTTTATAATAGAAGTCTATTTAGTTGAAGTGAAAAAGGTGGAGAGGCTTTTGTATACATCTTATTTCTTTTTTGTAAGATACAAGAAAAAAGGGACTGCGGCTGTTTATTTAAAAACGGTGCAGTCCCTTTATTATGTTAGAGGGGTGAGGGGATATGGTTATTTTGAAGGGGAGTGACTTGACACTTTCTGAGCTGAAACTGGTTCTGTATCAAAAGGCAGCAGTTTCAGCCTCAAAGGATTCATTAATAGGCGTTATGCAAAGCAGAAGAGCAGTAGAGAACATTGTAACGGAAAAAAAGATTGTTTACGGCATTACCACAGGCTTTGGGAAGTTCAGTGATGTTTGGATTGAGTCTGAATATGTCAAGGAGCTTCAATATAATTTGGTTGCTTCTCATGCGTGCGGGACCGGTGGGCCTTTGCCGGAACAGGTTTCAAGAGCAATGCTTCTGCTGCGGGCAAATGCACTTCTCAAGGGTTGTTCCGGTGTCAGACCGGAAGTAATTGAACAGCTGATTACGCTTCTTAATCATGAGGTTCATCCTGTTATTCCAGAACAAGGGTCTCTTGGCGCCAGCGGAGACCTTGCTCCCCTTTCGCATTTAGCTCTCGTTCTTATCGGCCGAGGAGAAGTTTTTTACAAACATCAAAGGATGGAAACTAAGACCGCCTTTTTGGCAGAGGGGATACTTCCAATAGAGCTGGAAGCGAAAGAAGGCCTTGCGTTGATAAATGGAACTCAAGCTATGACAGCTATAGGGGCAGTGGCTTACCTTGAAGCAGAAAAACTTGGGTATTTGGCAGAAATGGCAGCAGCCCTGAGCATTCAAGGTCTGCAGGGAATTACGGATGCTTTTAATGAACAAATTCATCTTGCCAGAGGGTATAAGGAACAGCTGGAGGTAGCTCTCAGAATGAGAAGCTGGCTTGAGGGAAGCAGGCTCACAACGAGACAGGGAGATTTGAGAGTGCAGGATGCTTATTCACTCAGATGTATTCCGCAAGTACTTGGAGCCTCCTGGCAGGTTTTCAATTATGTAAAAGACAAATTGGAAACGGAGTTTAACGCGGCAACCGATAATCCGCTCATTTTTGATGAAGGAAAGACTGTTATCTCAGGAGGGAACTTTCATGGTCAGCCCATTGCCTTTGCTATGGATTTTCTGAAAATAGGTGCAGCTGAACTCGCAAATATTTCAGAGCGAAGAATCGAGCGGATGGTTAATCCGCAATTGAGCGACCTGCCTCCTTTCTTAAGCCCTGAACCTGGACTTCAGTCGGGCGTGATGATACTGCAGTACTGTGCAGCTTCACTTGTCTCAGAAAATAAAACATTGGCTCATCCAGCAAGTGTTGATTCCATTCCTTCTTCAGCTAATCAGGAAGATCATGTAAGCATGGGGACCATTGCAGCCAGGCATGCTTATCAAATTATTCAAAATGTAAAAAAGGTTCTCGCCATAGAGCTCATCGTTGCATTGCAGGCGGCAGAATACCGAGGAGTTCTTGGTCTTTCAAATAAAACGCATTCCATATACAAAGAGTTACGTACCATCATTCCCAGTATTACAAAAGACCGAAGTTTCTCTTGGGATATAGATACATGTGTCAGTTGGGTGGATTCCTGTTCAGCAGAAAAATTCATGCCTTTATAAAGGAGGATAACAGAAAGATGAGAAAAATGCCTGAATATAAAGGAGAAAAACTCCATGCGAAGGGATGGGTGCAGGAAGCCGCTATCCGTATGCTTTTAAATAATCTGGATGCAGAGGTAGCAGAAAACAGAATTTGAACAACGGCTGAAGGGTGATACCTATATGGAAATTATGAAAAAAGGAGGAGGAATTTACCAAACAGCCAAAATGGTGAAAGAAGCGTCTCCGGAAGAATTATTCAGTCTGGGGTACAGCCGGCTGAATGAATTTTTGCTTCAGGGAGTGACGACGATTGAGGCAAAAAGCGGTTATGGCCTTGACTGGGAAACGGAAAAAAAACAACTAGAAACAGTCAGGCGCCTCAATGAAGATCACTGTATCGATATTGTTTCCACGTTCATGGGAGCTCATGCGATTCCTGAACACTATAAACAAATCCCTGATCTCTATGTAGATCTCATTATAAATGAAATGATTCCTATAGTCTCAAAGGAGAAACTTGCTGAATTTAATGACGTATTTTGTGAAAAAGGCGTATTCACGCCAGAGCAGGCACAGCGGATACTGACAGCAGGGAAGAAATGGGGGCTTTCCGCAAAAATTCATGCAGATGAAATCGAGTCCTGCCAGGGGGCTGAACTGGCTGCTGAAGTTGGAGCCATATCAGCAGACCATCTGCTTAAAGCTTCTGAAGAAGGAATGAAAAGGATGGCAGAAGCAGGAGTTGTTGCTGTTTTGCTCCCCGACACTGCCTATTTCTTAAAGAAAGACTTTGCCAATGCCCGCAAAATGCTTTATTTAGGGGTGCCTGTAGCTTTGGCTACTGATTTTAATCCGGGATCCTCCCCTACGGTTTCTCTCTCTTTTATCATGAATCTTGCCTGCATGAAAATGAACATGACTGCGATGGAAGCCTCGGCGGCAGCAACTATCAATGCCGCACATGCGATAAACAGAGGAAAAGAAATTGGAAGTATCGAAAAAGGAAAAAAGGCTGACCTTGTCATCCATCGGGTCGATCGGTTAATTAAACTGCATTATTATTATGGCATGAATCATACTGGGACTGTTATTAAGGAAGGAAAAATTGTAGTCGATGAGGGGAAGGTTATTCACTAAATCTGTTTTGCTCAGCGGCTAATTGTGATCATAGTAAAAAACGGTTTCGCACTACTCCTGCGGAAACCGTTTTTTCATTTCTTTTAGAGATTCAGCAAACTTTCAGCCGCTGCTTTATTATAAGAAGAAGGCGGCCAGGCACTTAAATCAAAAGGATAATCAGAACCTGCCACAATTCTATCTTTTCCTACAGATTCAGTGAGATATCGTAAAGCATTTTCGTTCCAAAGTACATTATCGTACCAGAATTTCCTAAGGTAATAGGATGGATGCTCATTTAGAGATACTGATATATTTGACCAGCTTTGAAAACCTTTATTCAGTCTGCCAATTTGATAGGGCAAGAAACCGCCTCCATGTGCAAGCAGAATTTTAACATGCGGAAAGCGGTCTAAAAGGCCGCTTAATAATATATCTGCGGCGCAGATTGTCGTTTCCCACGGAACACCAATCAGATTCGGGAGCATCCTCCTTTTTAGGCGTGAATCCTCTGCCAGCAGAGGATGAATAAATATAATGGCCCCTTGGTTATTTGCCTCTTCCCACAAAGGTATGAAAACATCGTCAGTAAGCATATTTGAAACTGTTCCTGGCCCAATTATTACGCCTTTCAGCCCTAACTTCATACATCGCACAAGTTCTTCTGCAGCTTGAATAGAATCATTCAACGGAACTGTTCCTAAAGCCATTAATCTATCAGGGTAGGTTTTAATTAACCTGGCTAAACTCATGTTATATAAAGAAGCTAATTCTGATGTAATACTTATTTCTGATCCATAAAGAAAGAGCTGCGGAATAGGGGAAAGAAGGGATTTTGTTACTTTTGCCTGTTCTTGTTCTTCTAAATAAAGACCGATATTTAGAAATGAATCTTTCAGTTCGAAGCTCCATTTCTGGTTGATAAGGAGAAATTCAGTATCGCGGTCAGGCTTTGATTCCCTTACAGCATCTACATTTTTTTTATTTTGTTCGAGCCATTCCATAACTTCTTCAGGTATAAAATGTGTATGAAAGTCAATCATAATCTCTCTCCTTTATTATCGTTTCCAGTATCCCAAGGATTCTGATATTTCCAACGCAGTTTTTTTCACTTTACGTATTAGATATTCGTTTGAAGGGTTCATTCTATGTACAGGTCCTACTACACTGAGTGCGTATACAACTTTGCCAGTATAATCTTTAATCGGAGCAGCGAGAGAGCAGACACCAACTCTGAGTTCTTCTTTACTTACACTGTATCCTTGCTCTTTTACCGATTGAAGAAATTCTTTGAAAGGTTTTTGAGAGGTAACAGTCTTTGGAGTATAGGCCTCAAGTCCTTTATCAATATAAGAATCTATGAAATCCTGTGACTGGTGCGCTAAGAGGATCTTACCAGAACTTGTACAGTGCAAAGGGTTCCGCCTTCCGATATGGGATAAGATTTGAACAGGCTGTTTACAGTCAATACGGTTAAGGTAAACAATGTTATCATCTTCTAAAACTGCAATGTGAGCGGTTTCATTTATCTCGTTTACTAACTCTTTTAATATAAGAGCTGATTCCCTTGTCACCTCTAAATGGGAGGTGATGATGGTATTTAAATTAAGGATCGACAGCCCTAGTCTGTACCTTTGGGTTTCAGAATCTTTTGTTACGAAGCCTTCACTAGCTAACGTTGCCAATAATCGGCTGACAGTACTTTTCCCCAGCTTAAGATCTTTTGCCAGTTCTGTAACCTTTTTCTCCGGATTATCAATGGAGAAGCTTTGTAGGACCCGTAAAGCATTTTTGACAGAAGAAAGTAAATAAGCATCCTGGGACTCGATTTTCATAAAAGATTCACTCCTTTCATGTTGTCGCTTATAAAAGAACAACATTCTTTTATGGTATACCGAAAAGTGTAACATGGAAAAAAATAAGAGAGAAGAAAAATTAAAAAAATTCAGATTTTTATTTTTGTGTTCCATATAAAGGAACGGAGGTGTTGTATAAGGGAGATTCATATTTTACGATGTTTTTGAAAAGAAAAATCCCCAGACTAGGAGGAATTATTATGACATCGCAAACAGTATTAGAAAAAACAGTTAAAGCTTTTGATTGCAAGCATTTTATAAACGGTCAGTACCTGCCTTCCGATAATGGGAAAAGTTTTAATAATATTAACCCAGCTACAAAAGAAGTTCTTGGTACAGTCGCTGAGGGCGGTAAAGCGGAGATAAATCTCGCTGTCAGTGCTGCAAGAAGGGCACTGAACGGACCGTGGAAGAGAATGACCTCAGATGAGAGGATAAAAGTAATCAGAAGGATTGGCGATATCATTTTGGAAAGGCAGGAGGAATTAGCCCGTCTTGAATCACTTGATACAGGTAAGCCGCTTTCTTTATCCAATTCATTGGATATTCCCCGTTCTGCTTTTAATTTCCATTTCTTCGCTGATTATTTAAGAGGCATTGGAACAGAGGCATATCAAACAGATAATTTGGCCATTAACTATGCAGTCCGCAGGCCAGTAGGAGTAATTGGTCTTATCAATCCTTGGAATTTACCATTATTGCTATTAACATGGAAGCTTGCCCCGTGCTTGGCAGCAGGAAATACAGCCGTTATTAAGCCTGCTGAACTGACGCCAATGACGGCTACACTCCTTGGAGAAATCTGTAAGGAGGCTGGAGTGCCGGATGGCGTTGTTAATATAGTTCACGGTTTCGGACCGGACTCTGCTGGTTCAGCTTTATCTGAGCACACAGATGTAGATGCGATATCTTTTACAGGAGAAACGACCACAGGAAAGGTAATTATGAAAGCGGCATCATCTACACTGAAAAAACTTTCCTATGAATTAGGCGGTAAAAATCCAAACATTATTTTTGATGATGCAGATTTAGATGAAGTAATTGAAACGACGATTAAGTCGAGTTTTGCCAACCAAGGACAGGTTTGTATGTGCGGATCACGTATTTATGTTGAACGGTCAGTTTATGATGAATTCTTGCAAAAATTTGCAGCCAAAACAGAGCAGCTGGTTGTAGGAGATCCATTTGATCCAAATACAAATGTAGGCTCACTTGTATCTGAGGAACATTTTGAACGGGTTAAAAGTTATATCGATTTGGCTGTGGAAGAAGGCGGCACTATTTTGACAGGAGGCAAAACACCAGAAGGGCTGGAAGGAGGTTATTTTCTGGAACCCACAATTATTACTGGACTTGACAGGTCTTGCAGGGTTGTCCGCGAAGAGATTTTTGGACCGGTAGTTACCGTAATTCCATTTGATCAGGAGGAAGAGGTAATTGCCCAGGCTAATGATACGGATTATGGCTTAAGTGCATCTATCTGGACAAACGATCTCCGTCGGGCGCATAGGGTTGCTGGTGAAATTGAAGCCGGGATCATTTGGGTTAATTCATGGTTCCTTCGTGATTTAAGGACACCATTTGGAGGAATGAAACAAAGCGGGATCGGAAGAGAGGGCGGAGCCCATAGCTTTGAGTTCTACAGTGAATTATCTAATATCTGCATAAAACTTTAAGGAGGATGACTATGGAAACAGCTGCTATTCAAATTGAAAAAATGGCCGAGCATCTTCAAGAAGCAGAAGCCAAAGGTCAAGGGACGGTCCCCTTGACTGAGCTTCACCCTGATCTTACTCCTGAAGATGCCTACCAGGTTCAATTGCTTACTATTCAAAAAAAGACTTCTGCAGGTCAAACAATAACTGGTAAAAAAATTGGATTAACTTCAGCTGCAATGCAGGAAATGCTTGGTGTCAGCCAGCCTGACTACGGCCATCTGCTAGATAGTATGGTCATTGAAAATGGGGGCGTTATCAAACAAAAACAAGTTATACAGCCAAAAATAGAGGCTGAAATAGCTTTTGTTTTAAAAAACGATTTATACGGACCTGGCGTAACTGCTTTGGATGTAATGACTGCAACTGACTATATTGTGCCTGCACTCGAAATTGTGGACAGCAGAATAGCCGAGTGGAAGATTACACTGTCCGACACTATAGCAGACAATGCTTCTTCCGGCCTGTATGTACTCGGAGAAAAGAAGACTATTCCAGCAGGACTGGATATCTCGCAAATAGGAATGGCTTTTTATAAAAATGGCGAACTGGTCAATACAGGAGTCGGTGCTGCTGCTTTAGGAAATCCGGCAGCTTGTGTTGCATGGCTGGCCAATAAACTTTCAGGATTCGGGATAGGACTGAAAGCGGGAGAAGTGATATTGTCCGGTGCCTTATCTGCTGCTGTTTCTGGAACAGCCGGGGATGAATTTACAGCAAGGTTTGCACATTTGGGAGAAGTGTCGGTAAGGTTTGATCTATAAAAAGGAGGCGTGGGAACGTGAGCAAAGTAAAGGTGGCTATTTTAGGGTCAGGAAATATCGGTACAGATTTAATGATGAAAATTGAACGCTCAAATGAGCTCGAATTGACAACTATGATTGGAATAGACCCTGAATCTGACGGCTTGCTGCGGGCAAAGGAAAAGGGATATGAAATCGTTTCTAATGGAATTGAAGGATTTTTGGAAGAACCAAGCCGGGCAGATATTGTTTTCGATGCAACTTCTGCCAAAGCTCATGTCCGGCATGCCAAGCTATTAAGAGATGCTGGGAAATTAGTATTGGACTTAACACCTGCAGCTGTAGGAGAACTTGTTGTCCCTTCAGTAAATCTGGAAGAGCATATTAACAAAACCAATATAAATTTAATAACCTGCGGCGGGCAGGCAACGATACCGATTGTTCATGCCGTCAATAGGGTTCTGCCAGTGGAATATGCTGAAATTGTTGCTACGATATCCAGTAAAAGTGCAGGGCCAGGGACACGGGCTAATATAGATGAATTCACTGAAACTACTTCTAAAGGGATTGAAGCGGTGGGCGGTGCCCAAAAAGGAAAAGCGATTATTATTTTAAATCCTGCAGAGCCACCGATTTTAATGAAAGATACCGTTCATATTTTAGCAGCGGAAAGTGTTGGTAAAGAAGATGAGGTTTTAACTTCCATCTATAATATGGTGAAAGAGGTACAGAGTTATGTTCCTGGATATAGGCTGAGAACAGACCCTGTAATAGACGGAAAGAGGATTTCGATATTTATTGAAGTGGAAGGAGCTGGGGATTATCTGCCTAAATATTCCGGTAACCTGGATATTATGACCGCAGCAGCGGTAAAAGTGGCAGAAGTATTTGCTAAAGAAAAATTATCGAAACAAACAGTATAGGAGGGGAAAACATGGAAACTGGGAGAGATGTTTTGTTAACCGAGGTTGCCTTGAGGGACGGCAGTCATGCGATTGCCCATCAATATACAATTGAACAAGTTAAGGCTGTTGCAAAAGGATTGGACGAAGCGGGAGTCCCTTACATTGAAGTGGCCCATGGAGATGGTCTGTCGGGTTCATCTTTACAATATGGTCTCTCTAAAACGGATGAATGGGAATTAATTGAAACTGCTGTTTCAGCCTGCACTAATTCTAAGATAGCGGTATTGCTTCTTCCTGGGATTGGAACAGTGAAAGATCTAAAGAGAGCGGCTGGGTTGGGGGTCAGGATGGCACGTATTGCGACACATGTGACAGAAGCGGATGTTTCGGCCCAGCATATTAATATGGCTAAAGATTTAGGATTAGAAACAGTTGGTTTTTTAATGATGTCCCATATGGCTCCAGTAAGCAAATTAATTGAGCAGGCAAAATTAATGGAGAGTTATGGTGCAGATGTAGTATATGTGGTCGATTCTGCAGGTTCCCTTCTTCCTCATCAAGTGAAAGAAAGAATTGCTGCCTTAAAAGAAAACCTGGGGGTTGAAATTGGATTTCATGCTCATAATAATTTATCACTTGCAATGGCCAATTCTCTGGCTGCTATTGAAAGCGGTGCCACTCGAATTGACGGAAGTATCCGCTGCCTGGGTGCTGGAGCAGGGAATACCCAAACTGAAGTATTGGTGGCGGTTCTTGCCCGGCTTGGAATGAAAACAGGAGTCGATTTATATAAAATGACTGACTTATCCGAGAATGTGATCGCTCCAATCTTACAGGCACCGCAGGAAATCACAAAAGACAGCTTAATGTTAGGATATGCAGGGGTCTATTCGAGTTTTCTGCTCCATGCTCAGAGAACAGCAAAGAAATATCATGTAGATTCAAGAGATATTTTGGTTGAGCTTGGAAAACGCAATGTAGTAGGGGGACAGGAAGATATGATTATAGATGTTGCTGCAGAGATAGCAGAAAAGGCAAATCGGACTGTGGAAGCAAAATAACCAATCCAGTGATATCCTTGATAAGGAGAGTGTTTCAATTGATCGAAACAAAATATAAAGAAACTGCAGAATTTTTGCAGGCAGCGGAAATGGACAAAAAAGAAGTAACGAGAATAACGATGGATCTGCCGGATTTGACAGTTGAGAAAGCCTATCAAATACAGGAGGAGCTAGTTTCGATAAAACTAAAACAGGGTCATCGAATTATTGGTCCCAAAATGGGTTTGACCAGTGAAGCAAAAATGAAACAAATGAATGTAGAAGACCCCATATACGGATATGTATTTGATTATATGGATATTAGCGATGATGGAACAATTTCTCTTAAAGAACTTATCCATCCTAAAGTGGAAGCCGAGATTGCTTTTATTATCGGAAAAGATCTTGAAGGTCCGGGTATTACTGCTCAAGATGTTCTTTCAGCCACTGAGTATGTAATTCCAGCCCTGGAGATTATCGACAGCCGTTATGAAAATTTTCAGTTTACATTGCCGGATGTAATTGCAGACAACGCCTCTTCATCAAGAGTGATCTTTGGGAATCAATTAACAAAGCCTGAAAGACATGAACTTGAACTTGTAGGTGTCACGTTATCCATTAATGGGGAAATAAAAGATTCTGGCGCCGGAGCGGCTGTTTTGGGACACCCTGCAAATTCGGTTGCAATGCTCGCCAATATGCTTTCCAGAAAAGGAAAGAAAGTTTCAGCTGGAGAAATAATTCTTACCGGCGGAGTAACAGGTGCCGTTCTGCTTTCAGAAGGAGATCATATAACAGCCAAATTTGATGGACTTGGAGATATTTCATTTAGGGTAACCGAATAGGGGGATATCATGCCAATTGTAAATATTCAAATACTTGAGGGCAGACCTCAGGAAAAAATTGAGGCTGTTATCAAAAATGTAACCGATGTCATTTCTCAAACATTAGATGCTCCTAAAGAAAATGTAAGAGTTATTGTGACTGAAATTCCTAAAACCCATTGGGGTGCAGGCGGAGTTTCTATGAAGGCAAATGGCAGGTGAAAGTTCAAAATAAAAGGGAGGAAGAAGAAATGACAATTGAGTTAGGAATGCTAGTACCGCATACACCTCGAATGTGCCACGAAGAAAAAGCCCCGGATTTTCAAAAGGAAATTATTCAAGGTATGCACAAAACAAGGTCTGTCATAGAACAAATCAGACCTGATGCAATTGTCATCGTATCTTGCCACTGGCTTTCTAGTTTTCATCATTTTGTTGAAGCTACTCCTGATCATAAAGGTGTTTTAACTGCTTTTGAATGTCCCGAATTGATATCAGATGTCCATTATCATTTTCCAGGGGATACGGAATTAGCACGTGAATTAATAGCTGCGGGGCAGAGTGCCGGTCTGCAAGTAGTGGAAGTCAACGATCCCACTTATAACTGGGATTATGGAACGATTGTACCGTTACGATATCTCATTCCAAACGAAGATATTCCAGTTATTGATCTTTCTGTAACTTGGGCGGCGAATTTAGAAGAAACCTTTAAGTGGGGGAGGGTAATAGGAGAAGTTTTTCAAGAAAGTGAGAAAAAGGTGGTCTTTATCAGTTCAGGCGCCTTAGCGCACAACCTTGTCCGAAACCCTCAAGCGATGCCTACCATTACAGAGCAAGCAATGGACAAACAATTTATAGAATATTTAAACAATAACGAATTAAACAAAGCGTATGAGATGCTCCCTCAGTATTCAAAAAATGCAGGAGTAGAAGCCGGCGGCCGTCACCTTGCAATGCTGCTGGGAGTTCTAAAAGGACAATATAGAAGCAAATACTATGGTTATGGGCAATCATCCGGGAGCGGGAATGTTGTCATGACATTTAAGCCTGTACATTCGCCATTACCATCAAAAACACTGGCGTGATTGCTTTAATTATCAACAAGCACTTCTTCATGTCCGAATGGCCGGGGCTTTTTGGAATTTCCAAAAATCGCGGCCATTTTATAGCTTAATAGCTGTACTTTTTTTAACTGTTTCAGAAATGCTGAATGTGCAACTAAAAGGTCTCTGTTATCCAAATTTGATCATTAAACAAATTAGGGAACTTCAAGGCTTTTATATCGGAGATGAAAGCAGGCGTTGTTTCCTGGAAAGAGAGATCGAAATAACGTTCTTTACAACTTATTAAAAAGTTTTCGAAAGAGCACAAAAATTTATAATGATTCCATATAGGAGAATAACGATATTGTAGAAGAAACAAGTGAAACGTAAACTGGGATGAGACACAAGAAAAATATAGAAGTTATTGTATGCGCTTACAATATGTCGCGATAACTTTATAATTGGGAGGGAAAGAATTGAAAAAAATTAATGCGCTTGAAGTTGTGGCTGCCAGTAAATTTAATCGTTTTCATTTGTTTATTTTCCTTTGGTGTTTCTATGCAATTGGTTTCGATGGCTATGAAATCGTTATGTTTGGCGTTGGACTTCCTTGGATGATGGATGAATGGAGTTTAACCTCCATCCAGGTTGGGGCAATGGGCAGTTATTCCTTGATTGGAATGATGCTTGGTGCATTGATATTTGGACCGCTGGCTGATAAATTGGGCCGAAAGAATATACTCGCCATTTGCATGATTTTATTTAGTTTGTTTACACTCGGAGCAGGCTTGGCACCAAATCCTATATTCTTTACAGTAATGCGCTTTATCTCTGGATTAGGGATGGGAGGGCTGATGCCCAATGTTATTTCTTTAATGACTGAATATTCTCCTAAGAGAAATAGGGCAATTATTGTAGCAACCATGTATTGCGGTTATTCTTTGGGAGGTGTAGTCGCGTCATTAGTAGGAATGTATATTATTCCGTCCACGGATTGGAGAGTATTATACTGGATAGGCATCCTTCCGCTTTTAACTTTACCGTTCTTCATGATGAAATTTCCTGAATCTCTTTCCTATTACTTATCAAGAGGGCAAATTGATAACATCACTGATGTACTTAAAAAAGTCGATCCTGACGGTAATTTCAGTAAAACCGATGATTATCAAATTGAAGAAATGAAAGAGTCATCAAAAGGCTTCCCTGTAAAAAAACTTTTTACAAACAAAAGGACTGTCAGCACCCTGGCCATCTGGCTCGCCGTTTTTAGCTGTTTGCTGATGGTATATGGGCTGAATACTTGGCTTCCTAAAATGATGCAGCAATCCGGATATGGGTTAACATCCAGTCTGTCTTTCAATATGACACTGTGTATTGGACAAATCTTTGGCTCAGTTATAGGCGGATACTATGCAGAAAAAATTGGACATCGGCGTGTACTTGTTATTCTCTTTGGAATTGGAATATTCTGTTTTGCCGGATTAAGTTTAACTTCAAATGTTATTCTTCTATATCTGTTAATCTTAATAGGAGGAGCTTGTACTGTAGGAACAATGAATTTAGCAAATCCATATATTTCAGAATATTATCCGCGTGAGGTTCGTGCAACTGGAATGGGATGGGCTCTTGGAATAGGAAGAATCGGAGCCATTCTTGCCCCGACCTTATTTGCCATGGTATTAGCTACTGGCATAGATTCACAAACAGCTTTTGTGTTTTTTGCAATTCCTAGTCTAATCGCTGCTTTAGCTTTGCTTTTAATCCAGGAAAAGCATGCAAGCTTCGATACAGTGGAAGATGTATCCTTAGAAGAGGATAGTGTGCTGCATTCGATACAAAAGGAAGTAATCAAATAGTCTTTTAAACAGGGATCATGGATAACACATGATTCCTGCTTTTTTATAAATATGCTATACTTTTTTTCTTGAATTTATAAATGTGTTATATTATTATTTATATAAAGCGGTTACATTATGAGGAACAAACATATTATATGGAAAAGGAGTGGAATAAATGGGGACTATTATTTGTCAAAGCTGTAATGATACCATTGAGCATTTTGAAGATGAGAAGGTAACTGTTCTGTATTCACACTGCTGCCATCAATGTAACTCAGAAAATCAAAATAACAACTAATTCATACGATAGCAAAGGATGCCTATTTCATACAGGCATCCTTTTTTATGAGTTAATATTCTGATGCAGCTTCTTTTGTGATTTTTGGCCATTGAATGGGAAGCCCAATGTAATTTTCGGCGATGCTTTGGATCCCCGCTTCTGAAGAAGTAAAATAATCTAGTTCTGCCAATTGAATCTTTCTTTCAAATGGTGTATGTGACCGATCTCGATGTAAAAGTGATGTCATAAAGGAGGAAAATCTCTCTGCTTTCCAAACACGCTTAAGGCAAATATCGGTATATTGATTAAGTAAATCTTCATCTTGTTCATAGTAATAAGCAGTAAGTGCTTTAGAGAGCACATGTATATCAGAAATGGCGAGATTCATTCCTTTTGCACCAGTGGGAGGAACGATATGAGCTGAATCTCCAGCAAGAAACAAACGGCCATAATGCATAGGTTCACATACAAAACTTCGCATTTGTACAATATTTTTTTGGAGAATGGGCCCTTCAATCAATTTCCAGCCATCATTAGATTCGACTCTCTTCTGCAGTTCGTTCCAAATCCTTTTATCCGGCCATTCAGAAATATGTTCTTCCGGGTCAACTTGAAGGTACATTCTTTGAATCTGATCCGTTCGTGTACTAATTAGTGCGAAGCCTTGTTCATGACTGGCATAAATAAGCTCTGGAGAAGAAGGCGGTGCTGCTGCGAGTATTCCGAGCCAAGAAAAGGGAAAGACCTTTTCATATTCTTGTCTGATATTTTGGGGGATGGATGGCCGGCTTGGCCCATGAAAACCGTCACAACCTGCAATAAAGTCACAATGGATTTCTGTTGGGGAAGAATCTTCCGATGATTGAAAGCGAATAATTGGTTCAGTAGTTTCCAGTTGATGCAAACTTACATTGTCTGCATTAAAATAGATGGGTCTGCCTGTTTTATATCTAGTCTCAATAAGATCTTTGATTACTTCATGCTGTGGATATACTGTTACATTCTTACAGCCTGTTAAGGCATGAAGATCGATACGATGGCCAACGCCATTAAATCTAAGTTCAATACCTTGGTGAACATGTCCTTCCTTTTTACATCTTTCTCCGACTCCGGCAGCCATCATTAAATCCACTGTCCCTTGTTCAAGAACTCCTGCGCGTATCGTTCCCTCAATTTGATTTCGTGATCTTTTTTCCACGATAATTGATTCAATTCCTTGGAGGTGTAAAAGGTGTGCCAACATTAAGCCTGCCGGACCAGCTCCAATTATCCCTACTTGTGTATGCATTTTTCCCCTCCTAGCAAATAAATTAAGCGCTTACAAAAAAGGCGGTATTATCTTACATCCCTATTATAATCCAAACTTGTTCTGCAAGAAATAACTTGATTCTTTTATATGGAACAAGCGGTCATAAAAAATAAGAACCCGTTCGGATTTTCTGAACGGGTTCTTTTCAGCATTTATTTTATAACACGAAGGAACTTAATTTCCGGATCTTCTGGACCTTGGACGGGCAGGCCGACTTCAAGGTTCTTTTGGATATAGGTGATATTTTCCTCGGTGATTCTTTCTCCCGGTATGAAAATCGGGATACCAGGAGGATAGACCATGATAAATTCTGCGCTGATTCTGCCTGCTGTTTCTTCAATCGGAACGACTTCCGTTTCTGCATAGAACGCTTCTCTTGGTGACAGTGCCAATTCAGGAGCCTCAGGGAGCAGGACAGTAATTTCTTGCTCGGTGTAGCCCTCTTTTTGGAAAAGGTCTGCCAGATCCTGAAGAGCGTGAATTAATATATCTGCCTCTTTCTTTGTATCTCCTGGAGTAATAAGGCAAAGGATATTGTACAGGTCAGAAAGTTCGACTTCAATCGAATATTTCTCACGAAGCCATCTTTCCACGTCGTAACCAGTGATTCCTAATCCTTTAACGGAGATGATTAATTTCGTCGGGTCATAATCGAAAGCTGCTTTAGATCCTAATATTTCTTCACCGACACAATACAGATACGGAATTTCATTAATGGCTTTCCTCATGTAATTGGCAAGACTTATAGCCTGTTCTGCCATTGCATGTCCTTTCATGGCAAGCTGTTTCCTGGCAGTGTCCAGAGAGGCAAGAAGGATATAAGACGTAGAAGTAGTTGTTAGCATACTCAGAATGGATTGTACTCTGTTAACAGAGACAAGGCCTTCTTTGACATTTAAAATTGAGCTCTGCGTCATAGAACCGCCTAGCTTATGGACGCTTGTAGCAGCCATATCAGCACCAGCCTGCATGGCGGACATTGGAAGTTCATCATGAAAATGAATATGAACACCGTGTGCTTCGTCAACCAAAACAGGCATCCTGTAAGAATGAGTGATTTCAACAATTCTTTTGAGGTCGGCAGCAATCCCAAAATAAGTCGGGTTGATGACAAGCAAACCTTTAGCATCAGGATGAAGAGCCAGTGTTTTTTCTACTTGTTCTACAGAAATCCCGTGTGAAATCCCCAGTGTTTTGTCGATTTCTGGATTAATAAAAATGGGAACAGCACCGGAAAAAACAATAGCAGACATAACGGATTTATGAACATTCCTCGGTACGATGATTTTGTCTCCAGGCCCGCAAACCGTCATAACCATCGTCATAATGGCACCGCTTGTACCTTGTACAGAGAAAAATGTATGGTCAGCTCCGAATGCCTCAGCAGCCAAATCCTGTGCCTGTTTAATGATACCTTTCGGCTGATGAAGATCATCTAATGGAGCAATATTGATCAAGTCAATGGATAATGCATTATCGCCAATAAATTGGCGGAATTCAGGATCCATTCCGGTTCCCTTTTTATGGCCGGGAATATGGAATTGGATAGGTGCTTTTTTAGCATGCTCTAGTAAGCCCGTAAATAAGGGAGTTTCATTTTGTGACAATTCTTTTTGGCCCCTTTACTGAATAATAACTTTATAATAAAACAAAGAGAATTATAGCATGTTCTCTATAGTGTTGCCTAGCTGGACTTTACATACTCCGGGAAGGGAGCACTAGTGATTGATGAGGCAAGGAATATTTGCCATAATGACAGAGAGGGATTAGGGATAAGGGGGGAAGGGTTTTGAACTGGAAAACTCGAGTTACGGAACTGTTAGGGATTCAATATCCAATTGTACAGGGCGGCCTGGCCTATTTAGCATATTCTGATCTTGCAGCTGCAGTATCGAACGCTGGAGGCCTGGGTCAGGTGACCGCGATGTCCCTGGAAACACCGGAAAAACTGGTCGATGAAATACGCAGGACAAAGTCTTTGACAGACCGGCCGTTTGGCGTTAATTTTGCGATTGGCCAGCACGGCCGGCCATATGAGCATTTCTTAGAAGCGGCTTTAAATGAAGGGATTGCTGCAGTATCTGTTACTGGAGGAAATCCAGCTCCTTTTCTTGACTTTGTAAAAGGTTATCCTGTAAAAAAACTTGTACTTGTTGCCGCAAAAAGACAGGCCGTCAAAGCAGAAGAGCTAGGGGCTGATGCTGTTATGGTTGTGGGGCAGGAGGGCGGAGGACATTTAGGAAGAGAGGATATAGGAACTTCTGTCCTTGTTCCTCAAGTAGTGGATTCTGTAAAAATACCAGTTATTGCTTCCGGTGGAATCGGTGACGGCCGGGGCCTGATGGCTGCCATGGCCTTGGGAGCAGAAGGTATTGAGATGGGGACAAGATTTATTGCTGTAAGAGAATGTTTAGATGCCCATCCGTTATATAAAGAAGCGCTTGTAAATGGAACGGAAAGTGATACCGTCGTTATTAAGCGATCAATTGGCGCTCCTGCACGCGTGATTCAGAATAGCTGGACGGAGAAGATTTTAGAGATTGAAAAGGAACAGGGCGGGTATGAAAAGATAAAAGATTACATAAGCGGTACAGCCAATCAGCGTTATATTCATCAAGGTGAAATAGATAATGGTTTTGGCTGGGCCGGCCAGGTAATGGGTCTCATTCATGATATACCGTCTGCTTCGGAACTATTCAGCAAGATTATAGGAGAGGCGGAGGAAATCAGGAGAAAATGGGCAGACTGAAAGTATAAGACCTGTAGAAAAGAGGGGCTGTAATGGAATATCAATATCCAATGGACTTTGAGTGGTCAACTGAAGAAATTGTAGATGTCATTCATTTTTTTGAAGCTGTTGAAAAAGCATACGAAAGCAAAATACAAAAAGAAGAACTAATGAAAGCTTATAGGAGATTTAAAGAAATTGTCCCCGGCAAAGCAGATGAAAAAAATTATACAGATGAATTTCAGAAGAGTAGCGGCTATTCAGCCTATCAGGTTATCAAAGCTGCCAAGAATGCAGAAGACGGTGCCTGGATCCAGCTGAAAAAATAACAACAAGAAAATTCGGATAATTGGGTTGACAAAAGTTCAAAAGAGGATTAGTATAACAAGTAAGATTTTAATGAATAAAGGCATTGACGAAGAAAAGTAACTTTATGCTGTTCTCAAGAGAGCCGGTGGGTGGTGCGAACTGGCGGACAAAGTAAAGTGAATGGCCTTCCGAGCTCCAAACCGAAACTTTTAAGGAGTAGGCTTTGGCGAAAAGTCCCATCGTTACAAGGGAAAGGTGTTCAATTTGGATACCGTAAAGTGAGCTGTTTTAGCTAATAAAGGTGGTACCACGGGTTCCTCGTCCTTTGGATGAGGGCCCTTTTTGCGTTTTTTTAATAGGGCCTTATAAAACAAATGCAGCTTTTATCATTTTCAGTGAAGCCTAAATAGAAATGGGGAACAGGTAAGGATCCTTGCAGAAAACGTTCTGTTAGGGTTAGAACAGTAAAGTTTATGAGAAGCTTCTAATAATTGGTAACTGAATATTCAAAATCTTTGATTAAGAGTAGTAGCTTTTTTAGATGCGTGACAGAGAGCTGGGATGGTGGAAACCGGCATGCTATAAAAAGGTGAATGGACTTATGAGTGATTTCTTGAAACAGCAGTAGGGAAATCCGGTGATTCGCCGTTATCTGAATCTTAAAGATTGTTTATCTTTAAGGAAAGTGGGAAAATTCATTTTTCCAAACGAGGTGGCACCGCGGTCAAAATCGTCCTCTGCAGGCAGTTATTATGCATGCAGGGGATTTTTTTATTACCAAAATGGGGGTATAAGCACATGAATCAGACAAAAATGCCGAAGAAAATTCACTTTTCGATAGAAACAATTGAGGGAGATATTCATACACCGATTGCCATATTCCAGAAAATTGCCGGTGAGAAAAAGTTTCTTCTGGAAAGCTCCCATTCTCATCATGATAAAGGACGTTATTCCTATATTGGGAACCATCCATACTTGGAAGTTGCGGCTTATGGATCCGAAATTGTCATTCAGGACCATGTGATTGATACGGCTGAAAGAAAGAATATGAACATTGTAGACTTTCTGAAATCAGAGCTGTGTGTGGAAGTGGATGAATTGCCTGAGAAACTTCCATTCAACGGCGGAGCCATTGGGTACTTTGGATATGATGTCATACGGCAGCATGAAAATATAGGAACGGTCCCTGCTGATGAACTGGGTATGCCGGATGCACATTTCTTATTTTTTAAGCAGCTCTTCGTGTTTGATCATTTAAAGCAAAAAATCCATTTGATCACAGCGGAGGAAAATAAAGAAGAGAGCTTTGCGGAAATGAAAAAATTAGCTGAGAGGCCGCTGATCCATGAAGACCTTGAGTTTGAGCCGCTGAATTATCATTCGAATTTTACGAAGGAAGAATTTGTAGAAATGGTAGAGAAAGCGAAAGAAGCAATCATAGACGGCGAAGTATTCCAAATTGTGCTTTCTCAACGATTCCAGGCAGCGTATAAGGGCGACCCTTTCCAGGCATATCGCCGACTGAGGCTGGCCAATCCATCTCCTTACATGTTTTATATTGAATTCGGTAATGTGACCGTTCTGGGATCTTCACCGGAAAGTTTAATAAGCGTATCGGACGGAGTTGTTCACGTTAATCCGATTGCCGGAACAAGGCCGAGAGGAAAGACAGTGGAGGAGGACTTAGGCTATGAAAAAAGTCTGCTTAAAGATGAAAAGGAATTAGCAGAGCACAGGATGCTGGTGGACCTGGGCCGAAATGATTTAGGAAGAGTGTGTGAAATAGGCTCAATTAAGCTGACGGAAGAAATGAAGATTGAACGATATCAGCATGTTATGCACATTGCCTCTAAAATCAGCGGACAACTGAAAGAAGGGGTAAATGGGTTGGATGCCTTAGCAGTTTGCCTGCCGGCAGGGACAGTATCGGGTGCTCCGAAAATCAGAGCGATGGAATTAATCAATGAACTGGAAAACAGCAAAAGAGGCCTGTATTCCGGTTCCATCGGGTACATTGGTTTTGGCGGCCGGCTTGATATGGCCTTGGCTATCCGCACGATGATCATTAAAGACGGAAAAGCAACCGTGCAGGCGGGAGCAGGAATTGTTTACGATTCTAATCCTGAAAAGGAATATGAAGAAACGCAAAATAAAGCAAAAGCGCTGATGGAGGTTCATAAAAAATGATATTGCTCATCGATAATTATGATTCATTCACCTATAATCTGTATCAATATTTAGGAGAAGTCGAAAAAGATATTCTTGTAAAACGAAATGATGAAATTTCACTGGGAGAAATAGAGAGTCTGAATCCAGATTCTATTATTATTTCACCAGGGCCCGGAAGGCCGGAGAATGCTGGAATCAGTGTAGATATGATTAAACGGTTTTATAAGGAAAAGCCAATTCTCGGTATTTGTCTGGGGCACCAGGCGATAGGTACAGCGTTTGGAGCCGAAGTAGTCGGGGCTCAGAATATTATGCATGGCAAAACCTCTATCGTCAAACATGACGGTTCAGATCTGTTTAAAAATCAGGAAGAAGCTTTTCCTGTGATGCGGTATCATTCACTTGTGATTCAGAAAGGGAGTCTGCCGGAGGAGCTGAAGGCTGCCGCCTATTCTGATGACGATGGTGAAATTATGGCGATACGCCACAGTACATTTCCACTGTATGGCTTGCAGTTTCATCCGGAATCAATCGGAACACTGACAGGAAAAGAATTGCTGCACAGATTTCAAAGAATCGCTTTGGACTTTCACAAAGAACGGATGAAGGAAATTACTCAATAAAATTCAAACATGGAGGAATGAGTTTTGAAGAGATATTTAGAGAAGTTAGCAGAGCGTCGTAATTTGACAGAAGAAGAGATGAGCATAGCGGCAAAGTCCTTGTTTGAAAATGAAATCAATGACAGTGAGATTGCAGCCTTTATGGTTGCATTAAAATCAAAAGGTGAAACAGCAGGAGAAATTGCGGGAATCGTCAACACGATGCGGAGTTTTTCAATGTCTGTTGAAATAGATGGCGATAATGTCATGGATAATTGCGGTACAGGCGGAGATGGTTCCCAAAGTTTTAATATCAGTACAACATCCGCTTTTGTTTTGGCCGGGGGAGGGCTGAAGGTTGCCAAGCATGGTAACCGGAGCATTTCCAGCAAAACTGGGAGTGCGGATGTGCTGGAAACGCTGGGTGTCGATTTGAATATGGACTCTGCTCAAATGGAAAAAGCATTAAATGAGATTGGCATCGCCTTTTTGTTTGCACCGTCTGTCCATCCGAAAATTGCGAGAATCATGAAGGTCAGGAAAGAATTAAAGATCCCGACTGTATTTAACCTGATTGGTCCATTGACGAACCCTGTTGATTTGAAAACGCAGCTTCTTGGAATAAACCGAAGAGATATGCTGCCGCTTTTTGCAGAAGTCTTAAGAAAATTGGGCAGAAAAAGGGCTGTAATCGTAAATGGAGCAGGAGGGATGGATGAAGCCAGTCTCCAAGGAGAAAATTCCCTGGTTCTGCTGAATGAAGGGAACATAACGTCTTTCACACTGACTCCGGAAGAAGCAGGGCTGACTCGATTTGATAACGAGAAAATCAAGGGAGGTAATGCGAAGGAAAATGCGGAAATCCTGCTTAGAATTTTAAAGGGAGAAAAGGGTCCATACAGAGATACGGTATTGCTTAATGCTGGGCTGGGTTTTTTCGCTCATGGGACGGCATCAAGCATTCCTGAAGGCGTAAACTTGGCCAGAAAAAGTATTGACAGCGGTGCAGCATTAAACAAGCTGGAATCTTTAATCACGCTGGGAAATCGGAATAAGGCGGTTTTATAAATGGAAAACATTTTAACTCAAATTATTAATAAGAAGAAAGTGGAAATCGAACATTTAAAAAAGAATAAACTGACGGCGGAATCAGTCAGCAATGGTCCTTCGCTTGTTGAAAAACTGAGAAAGGCCAGCCGCCTGGAGATTATCTCTGAAATAAAAAGGGCTTCCCCGTCAAAAGGAAATATTAATCTTGATGTAAACCCTGTGCAGCAGGCAATGGAATATGAAAGAAATGGGGCTGCTGCGATTTCGGTGCTAACGGATGAGAGTTTTTTTAAAGGGACGTTCAAGGATCTGCATGATGTAAGTGAAGCTGTATCTATTCCAAGGCTTTGCAAGGACTTCATTATTAACGAAGTTCAAATTGATTATGCAAGACATCATGGAGCAACTGTTATTCTTTTGATAGTAGCAGCGCTTCCGGCCAATCGGTTAGAACAGTTGTATCGTTATGCGAAAAGTTTAGGACTTGATGTGTTGACTGAAGTTCACGATGAATTTGAATTGGAAACTGCTTTAACATTAGAGGCTGAACTGATCGGTATAAATAATCGGGATTTGAAAACATTTGAGGTGCATCTTTCAGTAACAGAGAGACTGGCCAAGAATATTGATTTAAGCCGGCATATCCTTGTAAGTGAAAGTGGTATCAAGACGAGAGAAGACGCGATAAGAGTGAAAGAGGCCGGTGCAAAAGCAATTCTTGTCGGTGAAACTTTAATGCGTGCCAATAATGTTTCACAAATGGTCAAAGCGCTGCAGGTAACCTGATGGAGGCGGAAAACATGTTAGTGAAGATATGCGGCATACAAACAGCGGAAGCCGGCCGGTTAGCGGCTGAAGCAGGAGCAGATCTGCTTGGGTTCATTTTTGCTGACAGCAGCAGAAGAATAGAGCCTGAGGATGCTGCCTCGATTATAAACCAACTGCCAGGGGGGACAAAGACAGTAGGCGTCTTTATGAATCAGGAATATGAAGAGGTTATCCGAACTGCTGCTGAGGCAGGCGTTGATTTCATACAGCTTCATGGCTCGGAACCTGAAGAATTTGCGAGGGAGCTGCCTTATCCGGTTATTAAAGCATGGTCCATCCGGACTTTAGAGGATTTAAAAGCCGCTGCCGATTATCCCGCAGAATTTCATCTATTGGATCTGCCAAAAGAAAAACAGGCTGGATCCCGAAAAACACTTGACTGGGTAATCCTGAAAGACTCCGGTCTCCTCCCTGAGAAAATTTTGCTGGCCGGCGGCTTAACTCCGGAAAATGTCGGAAAAGCCATCCAGTCAGTATCCCCGGCCGGAGTGGATGTAGCAAGCGGGGTAGAGACAGAGGGAAAAAAGGATCCAAAAAAAATACGAGATTTCATTAAAATGGCAAAAAAACCAATAAGAGAGGACGAGGCATAATGGGAGTATATACACAGCCTGATCAGAACGGACATTATGGAATATACGGGGGTAAATTCATACCTGAAACATTGGTGGCTGCCATTCAAGAGCTTGAGCAAGTCTATCATGATGCTAAACTGGATCCGGCTTTTCAAACAGAGCTGGATTACTATCTGGAGCAATATGTTGGCAGGGAAACGCCCCTTTATTTTGCCGAAAATCTGACGAAAGCTGCAGGAGGAGCCAAAATATATTTAAAAAGGGAAGATTTAAATCATACGGGCGCACACAAAATTAATAATACAATCGGCCAGGCACTGCTGACGAAAAGAATGGGAAAGAAGAAGGTAATTGCAGAAACTGGAGCGGGTCAGCATGGTGTAGCAACAGCGACAGTCTGTGCCTTGCTGAACTTGGAATGCATCATTTTTATGGGCGCTGAAGATATCAGAAGGCAAAAGCTAAATGTCTTCCGAATGGAATTGCTGGGAGCCAAAGTGGTATCTGTTGAACAGGGAAGCGGAACATTGAAGGATGCAGTGAACGAAGCCTTAAGATTTTGGGTGGCCAACGTTGATGATACTCATTATATTATGGGGTCGGTTTTAGGACCGCATCCTTTCCCGGTGATTGTCCGTGATTTTCAGAGTGTCATAGGTACAGAGACACGAAGGCAAATCCAAGAAGCAGAAGGCGGGCTCCCTGATGCAGTTGTGGCATGTATAGGGGGAGGAAGCAACGCAATGGGGATGTTTTATCCGTTTATTGAAGACGCAGCAGTCCGTCTTTATGGAGTAGAAGCAGCAGGACACGGACTGGATACCGGCCTTCATGCATCTAGTCTTACGAAAGGGAAGCCGGGGGTGCTTCATGGATCATTTATGTACGTTCTGCAAAATGAAGACGGTCAGATACAGGAAGCGCATTCTATTTCTGCCGGTCTTGATTACCCTGGTGTAGGTCCTGAACACAGTTATCTTAAAGATATCAATCGGGTTCAGTATCATTCCGTGACCGATCAGGAAGCTTTGGAGGCTTTAACAATGCTGTGCAGGCAGGAAGGGATCATCCCTGCATTGGAAAGCTCTCACGCTGTAGCTTTTGCTATGAAGCTTGCTAAAGAAATGAGCAAAGATGAGAGCTTGGTTATTTGTCTGTCCGGAAGAGGGGACAAGGATGTAGAAACCGTTCAATCTAAACTAGGAGGAGCAGAACATGGAGAATAACCGAATTGCGCAGGCACTTAGGGCAGAAAAAGAAAGAGGAGAAAAAGCGTTTATCCCGTATATCATGGCCGGTGACGGCGGACTGGAACGGCTGAAAGAAGATTTATTGTTTTTTCAAAAGAATGGGGCAACGGCAATCGAACTTGGAATACCTTTTTCTGACCCCGTTGCAGACGGCCCCGTGATTCAGCTTGCTGGTATAAGGGCATTAGAAGAAGGAGTGACTTTAAATAACATTTTGCTGGAGCTGGAGCGGATATCCTCTGAAGTAACTATTCCGGTGATTTTGATGGGCTATACTAATTCCATTTTAGCCTATGGGATCGAGCGCTTTGCTGAGAATGCTGTAAAGGCTGGCGTAGCCGGGTGTATTATTCCTGATCTGCCTCCTGAAGAGGAAGTGATTTTTAGTCCGATAAAATCCGCCGGGATCACTCTGATCAGATTGATTACGTTGACTTCTTCAGAAGAAAGGGTCAAAGCCATTACAAAAGAGGCGGAAGGATTTATTTATGCTGTTACTGTAAAAGGAATTACAGGTGCCAGAAAAAGCTTTGGGAAAGAGGTCGGCGAATATCTTAAGACAGCCCGTGAATTAAGCCCTGTTCCTGTGCTGGCCGGTTTTGGGATTTCTACGCCAGAGCATGTACGGGAGACAACGGCTTATTGCGACGGCGTGATTGTGGGCAGTAAAATTATTCAATGCCTGCAAGAAGGAAGAAAACAGGAGATTATTGATCTCATTCAATCCGCTAAAATTGCTGTAACAAAATGAACTCAGCAAATAGGACGAGAAGAAAACAGGCTGCCCGTATATTAGACCGGACAGCCTGTTTAATAATAGAAATGATTCGGTTTATCTCAAAGAATACAGGGGTATTAAATGGTCAAATGTATCTTGAATAGTTTTCAAAAATTCCTGTTCAGACATTTTGGTGACCAAATCTCTAGGGAGCTTCACACCGCAAAGAATTTCAGCTTTTTTGACACTTTGCAGTCTTTGGAACAAAGCTTTGAGCTCTTCTTTAGATAGAACTTCATGAGGGATAACTTCTGGTTTGGTATGATCTTTTGACCAAACAAAATGAGATGGAATCTCTTTGTAGAGCCGGTCAAGATTATCTTCCAGTTCCTTTCCAATCTCAGCTTTGTTAGGCGCCTCATAAATTACGGCAAACCAAATGAAAGCATGGGTGCCCCAAAGGCCAATTTGAAAATGCGGAAGCATTTTATATCCGCGGCTGTTTGCTGCAAAAGCAACCCAGGTATCGTTTGGAGGATTGATGGTTCTTCTGGCATGTTTGGCTACATGAGCATGTAGCTCATCACCTGTCTGAATGGACAGTTTTGGAGTGAATTGTTCCGCGAGTCCTTCAAGTTTTGGGCGGATATTTTCTTTCAAGGCTTCCATGCGGGCATCCAGTCCGTCTATTTGGAAAACATCAAAATCTTTTTCTGTAAATTTCAGCATAGTCATTAAATCTCTCCTACAGCATAGTTTGTTTATATTTTAGCACAGGTGGGAAGTAAGTAAAAAATCATCCGTCTACTTACTATGAAATTTTTCTATATAGTCATAAGTATAATTTTGTTGCTATTTATGTTCGAACATCATATGATAGGAGAAACATAAATAAATTCTGAAAATTATGTGAATTAACGAAGGGAGAATGTTAATTATGAAACAAGTCATGAACCAAGCGTTAAAGGCTAAAGAAGTCGAAAAACATCGTGCTGCGGTCTTGAGAATGGAAATGGACTATGAATTAGCAACTCTTTTTGAAGCGATTGGTGAAGATAATGAAAATAAAAAAACACAATGTAAGAAAAAACTTGAAAAAATCCGTGTGGAATTACTTAAATTGAAAGCATTGTAAATGAATGATGTTTTTTAATAAGGGAGATATACAAAAGCATGTATAAGCGGGATGATTTGGAAGCATATAATAAGTAGGCGGACACTTTATGTATCATCACGAAGTGTCCGCCTTTTATTTTTAAACGGAATATGTCAAAATAAAGGTAAATTATTTGTTTATTTGTACCAACTATTTGATTGCTTGTCACAGTAAAGGGCGGGGTTAAACGATGATACCGATAAAGGAAATGGAAAGTTCAGCAAAACAATGGATTAGGGAAGCGGGACAAAGAATTATTGCGTCTTTCACGACTAAGATTAATATTCAGGCAAAATCTAATCCCAATGATCTAGTGACGAATATTGATAAGGAAACTGAAGAATTCTTTATTGGGAAAATCAAAGAAAGATATCCTGGCCACAGGATATTAGGAGAAGAGGGAATGGGGGATGAAGTCAGGGACCTGAAAGGGGTAGTCTGGATCATTGATCCTATTGATGGAACCTTGAATTTTATCCATCAACAAAGGAATTTTGCTATTTCAATCGGTGTTTTTGAAGATGGAATAGGGAAATTTGGCATGGTGTATGATGTTGTGCTGGATGAACTTTATCATGCTGTTAAAGGAGAAGGGGTCTTTCTAAATGATGTGCCACTTTCTAAACTGACGGATGGCAAGCTGGAAGAGTCCATTGTTTCATTGAATGCAAGCTGGGTTACGGAAAACAAAAGGATTGATCACCAAGTGCTTGCCCCTCTCGTCCACGATGTCCGGGGGATGAGATCTTATGGTTCCGCGGCATTAGAACTCGCTTATGTCGCTGCGGGCCGCCTTGATGTCTATATAACCATGCGACTGGCCCCATGGGATTTTGCCGGAGGGGTACTGTTAGTGGAAGAGGCAGGCGGAGAAGTCAGCAATGTGTACGGCGAGGAACTAGATTTTATTGATGGAGGCTCTCTGTTTGTTTCAAGGCCAGGCCTTCATGAAGTGATTCTTAATCGATATATGA
Organism: Bacillus massiliglaciei; assembly: GCF_900098925.1. Lineage (GTDB taxonomy): Bacteria > Bacillota > Bacilli > Bacillales > DSM-1321 > Peribacillus > Peribacillus massiliglaciei. The sequence goes on from NZ_LT622360.1 coordinate 492,328, forward strand.
ACAAATAAAAAAGGCCGCAGACGGCCTTTTTTATTTAAACCAATGAAAATCAAAAAACTTATAGTTTTCCTGATTCCCGCAGTTTTTTCTTTCTCGTAAACCCAAATCCCATTATAAAAATAATTAAAGCGACTGCAGCCAGAGCTCCAATCCAGCTTTTCACAGCAATAAAAACGCCGATTGAGCCGATTGCGATAGTGGCTAAGACAGCCAATAATAGAAAATCCCATTTGATATTCATTATTTTCACCCCTAATAATGCTATTGTACCTAATTTTATTATTTGATTCCAGTATGTTTGTGATATAATATATAAGTTAATGCTAAAGATACGTTTATACAATTTTATATAGGAGTGAATCTTTTGAAATTAAGAGAAAATATTAGAAATATAGCCATTATCGCCCACGTTGACCACGGGAAAACAACATTGGTTGACCAATTATTGAAACAGTCAGGTACCTTCCGTGAAAACGAACATGTGGAAGAGCGTGCTATGGACTCTAACGATATAGAAAGAGAACGCGGTATTACTATTCTTGCGAAAAATACAGCAGTTCAATATCAAGACACACGCATCAACATTCTGGATACTCCTGGACATGCCGATTTCGGCGGTGAAGTAGAGCGAATCATGAAAATGGTTGACGGCGTAGTTTTGGTTGTCGACGCTTATGAGGGCTGCATGCCTCAAACTCGTTTTGTACTAAAAAAAGCGTTGGAACAAAAACTTGCTCCAATTGTAGTAGTAAACAAGATTGATAAAGATTCAGCCCGTCCGGAAGAGGTTGTGGATGAAGTAATTGACCTATTCATTGAATTGGGTGCAGATGATGATCAGCTGGACTTCCCAGTTATTTTCGCTTCAGGTATTGCAGGTACTTCAAGTAAAGATCCAGATCCGGCTAAACAGGAAGAAAACATGGTTCCATTGTTTGAAACTATCATTGAAACAGTACCGGCTCCTGTTGATAACAGTGAAGAATCTCTTCAATTCCAAGTGGCACTGCTTGATTATAATGATTATGTCGGCCGTATTGGTATCGGACGTGTCTTCCGCGGAACTATGAAAGTTGGCCAGCAAGTATCCCTTATGAAACTTGATGGATCGGTTAAACAATTCCGTGTCACAAAAATCTTTGGCTTTATTGGTTTGAAAAAAGTTGAAATCGAAGAAGCGTACCCAGGAGACCTAATTGCTGTTTCCGGTATGGAAGATATCAACGTAGGTGAAACAGTCTGCCCGACAGAACACCAAGAGGCATTGCCGGTCCTTCGTATTGATGAACCAACATTGCAAATGACATTCCTTGTCAACAACAGTCCATTTGCGGGACGTGAAGGTAAGTATGTGACTGCTCGTAAAATCGAAGAACGTCTTCGTCTTCAATTGCAGACAGATGTAAGCTTAAGAGTTGATAATACAGATTCTCCAGATGTTTGGACAGTTTCCGGACGCGGTGAATTGCATCTATCTATTCTTATTGAAAACATGCGCCGTGAAGGATATGAGCTTCAAGTGTCGAAACCTGAAGTTATCGTCCGTGAAATTGACGGGGTACGCTGTGAGCCGGTTGAGCGCGTCCAGATCGATGTGCCTGAAGAACATACTGGAGGCATTATGGAATCAATCGGTGCCCGTAAAGGTGAACTTCTTGATATGATTAATAACGGCAGCGGACAAGTCCGTCTGATCTTTAATGTTCCAGCACGCGGATTAATCGGATATTCTACAGAATTTCTAACTCTTACACGCGGTTATGGTATCATGAACCATTCTTTTGACAGCTATCAGCCAATGCAGTCCGGACAGGTTGGCGGCAGACGTCAAGGTGTTCTTGTATCGATGGAAACAGGAAAAAGCACACAATATGGTATTATGGGAGTAGAGGATCGCGGAGTTATTTTTGTAGAGCCCGGCACTGAAATTTATGAAGGTATGATTGTCGGCGAACATAATCGTGAAAACGATCTGACTGTTAATATTGTTAAAGCAAAACAGATGACAAATATGCGTTCAGCAAACAAAGACCAAACCACATCCATGAAAAAGCCAAGGATTTTATCTTTAGAAGAAGCATTGGAATACTTGAATGACGATGAATATTGCGAAGTTACACCAGAATCTATCCGTTTACGGAAAAAGGTCCTCAACAAGAACGAACGTGAAAAAGCAGCTAAAAAGAAAAAATACGCTGAATCAAATTAATGAGTAACGTCTGAGGAGGAATGAGATTGGGTATCCAAGAGCGACTGTCATTTTTTGCAGCATTATTCAGGGTAGATGAAAATCCAGAAGCGGGAATGTGGTATTTGTATATAACGGTTTTCGTATTATGTATAATCGTATACCAACTAGGTTTTGCTAAAAAACTGCCTTTGCTTAAAAATGTTGTGATTTATGCTGTAATGGCTTTTGGATGCACCTTTCTTTGTTTCTTAGCAGTCTTTTTGCCAATGGCAGAGGCGCTGCTGATAGCAGCCGCCGTTCTCGGCATATACCGGCTTCGGCTTCGGCAATCGAAGAAAGAAGGCCGGGAAGGTATGACTTCAAGACAGCCATAATAATTTACAGGCGATATAGATAAAAAAACCGTACAAATGTACGGTTTTTTTATGTTCAATAGCTATTCTTTTTAAATTACCATTCCTCTTCTTTTGCTGCTGTTCTATACAGTCGGAATTTACCCGTTTCGATTCGGGCCTTCGTTCTTTCTTCGATGCGCTGATGGCATTTTTGACACATATATGTATGGATGGGACGATTGCGAAGTTTTTTTGCTTCAGGGCAATCATCGGCGATTGATTCAATTTCATCACAAATGACACATTTTACTCTCATTTATTAAACCCTCGCTTTCATAATCCATTTTAGTATACCATGTTTGATGACAGCCATGAAGGATGAAAAGCAGTATTAAAATATAGAGCGGTTTTTTACCTTTCTTTGCCTGAAAAGGAGGGCGGTGCGCTGTTTTTCACTCCTCACCATTTTCTAACATATAGGGTATATATACATTGGAGTAAATTTCATGCTTTTTATTTTGTTAAGCTAAACTAACAAAATTTTTAATAGTGTTCAAATGTTCTTCTATCTTTATTTGCAGAAACATATATTTTATCATCAGTCTCGTCCGCTACATAAGCTGCAAGGTGAGGGCTTATGATAGGGCTTTTTCGACAATTAGCAGGCAGGAGGCGTCTTATTGGGCAAAATCTATGTGTTAGATACGAATGTATTATTACAGGACCCATATGCGATATTCCAATTTGAAGAAAATGAAGTAGTCATTCCAGCTGTTGTGTTAGAAGAACTGGATTCGAAAAAAAGGTATATGGACGAAATTGGAAGAAATGCCAGGCAAGTATCCAAGCTGATTGATGGTTTCAGGGAAAAGGGGAAACTATATGAAAAAGTTCCTCTGCATAATGGAGGGACACTGCGGATTGAGCTGAATCACAGATCGTTTCATAAGCTGCAGGAAATTTTTGTGGAAAAGACCAATGATAATCGGATACTTGCCGTTGCTAAAAATTTATCATTAGAAGAAGAAACAAAAGAAGCAGGAAAAACGGTCATTTTAGTCAGCAAGGATACGCTGGTTCGAGTAAAGGCAGATGCAATCGGTTTAGAAGCAGAGGACTTTTTGAATGATCGGGTTGTCGAACTGGACCATATCTATACGGGGTTTAAAGAAGAATTTCTGCCGATTGACAGTCTTAACAAATTTTATTTAAATGGATACATGCCGCTTCAGGACAAGGGCGGAGAAACTGGCCATTATCCTAATCAATTTCTCCTCATGAAGGATGAGCTTGGCGGTTCCTCTTCAGCAGTTGGAATTATTGATCATGAACGTAAAAATGTGAAAAAGCTGAGGTATGATGGGGAGCATGTCTGGGGAATAAAACCGAGAAATGTACAGCAGACAATGGCGCTTGAGGCATTACTTCGAATGGATATCCCTCTGGTTACGCTTATAGGGCAGGCTGGAACGGGGAAAACCCTTCTTGCCCTTGCCGCCGGATTAATGCAGACAGAAGATTTAGGCTTTTATAAAAAGCTGCTGGTGGCAAGGCCGATTGTTCCTGTCGGTAAAGATATTGGCTATTTGCCAGGGGAAAAAGAGGAGAAACTGAGGCCGTGGATGCAGCCGATATTTGATAATTTAGAATATTTATTTAATACGAAAAAGCCCGGTGAATTAGATGCCATTCTTGCCGGTATGAGTTCTATAGAAGTGGAAGCCCTGACATATATCCGCGGAAGAAGCATACCGGATCAATTCATTATCATAGACGAGGCACAGAACCTTACAAAGCATGAAGTGAAGACGATTCTTACACGGGTAGGAGATCGGAGTAAGATTGTTTTAATGGGGGATCCTGAACAAATTGATCATCCATATCTTGATGAATATAATAACGGTCTGACGTATGTTGTAGAGGTTTTTAAACAGGAAAAAATGGCTGCACATGTCAAACTGATCAAGGGAGAGCGGTCTGGTATTGCTCAGCTATCAGCTAAATTGCTTTAAAAAAAACGGCAAGAGAAGTTCTTGCCGTCGTCATTTTACTTAACAGTGAATGAGCGAACATTCGTGATGGGGCTGTCCAAATTTGAACCGTTTCCAAAATAAATATGCATTGGACCGCCTTCCTCAGGTTTCAGCGGTTTTCCGTCTTTTGAGAAACCAATAAAGAAGTTTTCTGCTTCTTCCATTGAAAAAGTGGATTCCTTGCCATCAGCAAGTACAATCACTTCAGAGGTTCCTTTCAAAGGTTCTGCGTTTTTTAAGAAAGGCTTAAAAGGAATCCCAAATGTTCCCGTCATCAATTTAACTTTCTCAAATTTCCGTTCGGTTTTCAGAGTCGGCGGAAGGATCGCCCCTTCAGCAATTTCCTTCTGCCAAAACTTAGCAGCTTTCATTGTATAGTTTTCAAGTTCGTCCTTTTCGTCTGTACGCTTATCGCGAAAATATTCATCAATTTCAACTTTCCTGTCATCAAAAATCCAAACGCCCGGATCGAGAGTGATTGGGTATTGCACTTTGCCGTTGATAAACACGATGGAGGAGTCCACATATAACATTCCCTTCTTTTCTTATTCAGTCTTCATTATAAGCAAACTTAATGGAAAAGTCATATTGAGAAGGTCCCCGAGTTTGGGCAAAAAAGACTATTCTTATTTTGTCCGCTGATCTTCTTGCTTTTTTGCCAAACTAAAGGTAAAATTTATAGATAAGATTTAATCGCTCTGAGCGGGGGGATTTTCATGGCATCTGAAATGCTTGTCAATCATCGTGAAAAAGCTTTTGCTTTATTAAAAGCAGATGCTGACAAGATTCTAAAATTGATAAAAGTACAAATGGATAACTTGACTATGCCTCAATGTCCTCTATATGAAGAGGTTCTGGATACTCAAATGTTCGGCTTATCACGTGAAATAGATTTTGCCGTTCGTTTAGGCCTGGTTGACGAAACAGAAGGAAAATCGCTTTTGGAAACGTTAGAGAGGGAATTATCTGCTCTTCACGAGGCTTCCTTAAGAAAATAAATATCCTGCTAAAAAAAACCCAGACAATATAATTGTTTGGGTTTCAGCCTGTAGACAAACTCGAAATTTCGGGTTTGCCTACAGGCTTTTTTCTTTTAAAATAATAGTAATAGTTTTTGAAATAGTGTTAGTTGATTTTCGTTTCGGCGGACGCTTTCCGCGGGCGTGGCCCAATCCTCCTCGTCGCTTTGCTCCTGCGGGGTATCGGCCTTCACGCTTTTCCCGCAGGAGTCGCCGCCTGCACTACAATCAACTCCTTTCTAAATAAATGTCTGAGGTGAATGGATATGATGACAAAAAATCAAATAAGTGAACGTGATCAAATGGAAATGATTACAATAGAGCAACTTGTACCACAGGATCATTTGGTCAGAAAGCTTGAATCAGCTATTGATTTTTCTTTCATCTATCCACTAGTTGAATCACTGTATTCAACACTAGGTCGACCTAGTGTTGATCCAGTCGTATTAATTAAAATGACATTTGTTCAATATGTATTTGGAATTCGTTCAATGCGTCAAACAATAAGAGAAATTGAAACAAATATGGCGTATCGTTGGTTTTTAGGGTTTGGATTTCATTCAGAAGTACCGCACTTTTCTACCTTCGGTAAAAATTATGAACGTCGTTTCCAAGATACGGATATCTTCGAACAGATTTTCTATCGAATTCTTAAAGAAATTGCAGATAAAGGACTACTAAGTGCTGACCATGTCTTCATCGATTCAACACATGTTAAAGCAAGTGCGAATAAACGTAAATTCGAAAAGAAGATAGTTCGTAAAGAGACTCGGGCATATGAAGCTAAACTTCAAGAAGAATTGAATCAGGATCGAGTTGATCATGGGAAGAAACCTTTCCCATCAGATAAATTTGAAAAAGAAGAAGTTAAGGAGATTAAAGAGAGCACAACAGATCCTGAAAGTGGCTATTATGTAAAAGATGAAAGAACGAAACAGTTTGCTTATTCATTCCATGCGGCTGCGGACCGGTATGGGTTTATACTTGGGGCGGTTGTGACACCTGGAAATGTTCATGATAGTCATATGCTTCAGCCACTTGTTGAAAAGGTTATGGAAAAAGTGAAGAAGCCACTTGCTGTTGCTGCCGATGCTGCTTATAAAACTCCTGCGATTACTAAATTCTTATTTGAACATGAGATTCAACCAGTACTTCCTTATACAAGACCCAAAACGAAAGATGGGTTTTTACGCAAGCACGATTATGTATATGACGAGTACTATGATTGCTACCTATGTCCGGAAGGACAGGTTCTAAAATATTCAACTACCACCAAAGAAGGCAAACGCCAATACAAGTCGAACCCAGTTCAATGTGCCAATTGTCCTTTACTCGCTCAATGTACAAATAGTAAGGAACACAGAAAAATGATTGAACGTCATATTTGGGCGCAGTATGTGGAGGAAGCAGATCATCTTCGTCATCAAAACGATATCAAACAAATATATGCAAGACGCAAAGAAACGATTGAACGTGTCTTTGCGGATGCGAAAGAAAAGCATGGTATGCGATGGACAACCCTTCGAGGGATTAAAAAATTGTCCATGCAGGCGATGCTTACTTTTGCTGCTATGAATTTAAAGAAGCTTGCCAATTGGACATGGCAAGCTTCGGCTATGGTCTAAAATAGAATACTCGAAGAGCATTTTGCTTAAAATCAGACCATAAAATACCTAAGAAAATCTCAAAAAGACAAAAGGCCTTCAGAATGAGACCATTCTGAAGGCCTTTTGTCGACAATCTGAAACCCAGACAATATAATTGTTTGGGTTTTTTTACTTTGCTCAGTTTGAATCGTGCAGTGAAAAATAGAAAGAAAAAAATCATCAATATTTGAATTTTTTTGTTGAATAAAGTAAATTTTCGTATTATTGTTATACTATTATTGAAAATATTTATAATTCATTTTTTAATGATTATTCAAAAAAATAAGGATCAGTAAACGTTGAAATATATGTATAGAGGAAAGCGCTTACTGAAAAATGAGGCGCAGGTAATTATTTAATATATAAGGGTTGCTTTATAGCAGGGCTAAACCATTTATATTAAAATAATAAAATGGTTCAATTTATAACCGTTCAATTGTGTTAGAGAATTAAAAAGCTTAAAAAATAGGCTTTTTTTCTATATATCCATTAAATACATAAAAGTAGGTGTTAAATATGGAGAGACGAATTGAGAAAGTGCTGGCGGCAAACCGAGGAGAAATTGCTATCAGGATTTTCCGGGCATGTACAGAATTAAATATCCAAACAGTGGCGATTTATTCGAAGGAGGATTTCGGATCTTATCACCGCTATAAGGCGGATGAAGCGTATTTAGTCGGAGAAGGGAAAAAACCGATTGATGCCTATTTAGATATTGAAGGAATCATTGAAATTGCAAAAATGAGCGGTGTCGATGCGATTCACCCAGGATATGGTTTTCTTTCTGAAAACATTGAATTTGCAAAGCGTTGTGAAGAAGAAGGGATTATTTTTATAGGCCCTGAAAGCAGGCACCTTGATATGTTCGGGGATAAGGTCAAAGCAAGAACACAGGCTGAGCTTGCTAAAATCCCTGTAATTCCAGGCAGTGACGGGCCTGTTTCAGATGTGAATGAAGTATCAGATTTTGGCCGGAAATATGGCTACCCAATCATCATTAAAGCGTCTCTCGGAGGCGGCGGCCGCGGAATGCGGATTGTGCATGATGAAAATGAAGTTTCTGAAGCTTATAAGCGTGCCAAGTCAGAGGCAAAAGCGGCATTTGGCAATGATGAAGTCTATGTGGAACGTTTCATTCAAAATCCAAAACATATAGAAGTTCAAATTTTAGGTGACAAATACGGAAACATCGTTCATTTATATGAAAGAGACTGTTCTGTTCAAAGGAGACATCAGAAGGTTGTTGAAGTTGCCCCATCTGTTTCGCTCAGTGATGAACTAAGAGAAAAAATCTGCAATGCAGCAGTTGACCTTATGAAAAATGTTGACTATGTGAATGCGGGGACGGTTGAATTTCTTGTATCCGGAGACGAATTTTATTTTATTGAAGTCAATCCAAGGGTACAAGTTGAACATACAATTACTGAAATGATTACCGGAATAGATATCGTTCAGTCGCAGATTCAAATCGCCAGGGGACATAACCTGCATGATGATGTTGTCGCAATTCCAGCTCAGGAGGACATCCAGACTATCGGGTATGCCATCCAATCACGAATCACAACTGAAGATCCATTAAATAATTTCATGCCTGATACTGGAAAGATCATGGCATACCGTTCAAGCGGCGGCTTTGGCGTAAGGCTTGATGCTGGTAATGGTTTTCAAGGTGCAGTCATTACGCCTTATTATGATTCTCTTCTTGTTAAACTGTCGACACAGGCTCTTACATTTGAGCAGGCAGCAATAAAAATGCTTCGGAATTTAAAAGAATTCCGAATCAGAGGCATTAAGACGAACATCCCATTCTTAGAGAATGTCGTTCAGCATGAAAAGTTTTTAAATGGAAAATATGATACATCTTTTATTGATACGACTCCTGAGTTATTCAACTTTCCGGTGCGCAAAGACAGAGGAACTAAACTGCTTTCCTATATTGGGAATGTGACAGTTAATGGTTTCCCAGGTATTGAAAAAAAGAAAAAACCCGTTTTTGAATCAGTGGCTGTTCCTGAAACGAAGGGCCTGGAGTACATAAAAGGGACCAAGGATATCCTTAATGAACAAGGGGCAGACGGACTTGTAAACTGGATTAAAGATCAAAAGGAAGTATTGATAACAGATACGACATTCCGAGATGCCCATCAGTCTCTGTTGGCTACAAGGGTGCGGACAAAGGATCTTCTGGAAATTGCAGAACCTACAGCTAAGCTCACTCCAGATTTATTCTCGATGGAAATGTGGGGAGGCGCCACTTTTGATGTGGCCTACCGTTTCTTGAAGGAAGACCCTTGGGAAAGGCTTATTGCACTGCGGGAAAAAGTTCCGAATGTTTTATTTCAAATGCTGCTGAGAGCATCCAATGCAGTCGGTTATAAAAATTATCCTGACAATGTTATTCGTGAATTTGTTGAAAAGTCTGCCCAAACTGGCATTGATGTTTTCCGGATTTTCGACAGCCTGAACTGGGTGAAAAGTATGGAAGTGGCGATAGATGCAGTTCGCCAAGCAGGTAAAATTGCAGAAGCGTCCATTTGCTATACAGGTGATATTTTCGATCCAAACAGAAGCAAATATAATATCGATTATTATAAAACAATGGCTAAAGACCTTGAAAATGCCGGTGCTCATATTCTAGCCATAAAAGATATGGCTGGACTGCTAAAGCCCGAATCAGCTTACCGTTTAATTTCAGAACTGAAGGATACGGTTTCTCTTCCAATTCATCTTCATACGCATGATACAAGCGGAAATGGCGTTTTTATGTATGCAAAGGCAATTGAAGCTGGTGTGGATATTGTTGATACGGCAATCGGATCAATGGCAGGTTTGACATCTCAGCCAAGCACACAGACTCTCATGTATGCTTTGGGAGGATCAAACAGAGAGCCTAAACTTGATATTGACCATTTAGAAGAACTTTCTCAATATTGGGAAGGAATCCGTCATTATTATCGAGACTTTGAAAGCGGTATGGTGTCTCCTCATACTGAGGTTTATAAGCATGAGATGCCAGGCGGACAGTACAGCAATTTACAGCAGCAGGCAAAAGCTGTCGGACTGGGAGACAGATGGAACGAAGTAAAACGCATGTACCAGCGTGTGAATGATATGTTTGGCGACATTGTTAAGGTTACCCCTTCATCTAAAGTGGTAGGGGATATGGCACTGTTTATGGTCCAGAATAATCTTTCAGAAGAAGACGTATTGAATAAAGGCAAATCTATTGATTTCCCTGATTCAGTTATCGAATTATTCGAAGGATATCTAGGACAGCCTGTCGGTGGATTTCCTAAGGAACTTCAGGATGTTATTTTAAAAGGCAGAAAACCAATTACAGTGCGTCCGGGCGAATTGCTTGAAGAAGTAAATTTTGATGCCCTGAGGGAGGAACTGTTCCAAGAAATCGGCAGACCGGTAACGGATTTTGATGTACTTGCCTATGCCCTTTATCCGAAAGTTTTCTTGGATTATGCTAAGACGTGCGACCAATTTGGAGATGTTTCGAATTTAGATACAGCTACCTTTTTATATGGAATGCGCCTAGGGGAAGAAATCGAGGTTGAGATCGAAAAAGGGAAGACGTTGATTGTTAAGCTTGTATCCATTGGACAGCCGCTGGCAGATGGAACCCGGTTAATCTATTTTGAATTAAACGGACAATCCAGGGAAGTTGTGATTAAAGATGAAAATGTGAAAACTTCTGTCCAGTCAAAAATTAAAGCAGATTCGAAAAATAAAGAGCACATCGGTGCAACGATGCCGGGGACTGTTATTAAAGTAGTGGTGGATAAAGGAGATCAAGTTAAGCAGGGCGATCATCTTATTATTACAGAAGCGATGAAGATGGAAACGACTGTACAAGCTCCATTTTCCGGAACCATTAAAGATATCTATGTAAACGATGGAGAAGCAATCAGCACAGGTGATTTATTAATTGAACTTACAAAATAACGGACCATTGAGAAGCTGTCTGATTTTAAGACAGCTTCTTCGGGTAAAAAAAGTATTGAGGAATACGCTCGATACTTTTTTTATTTTCCTAGTAAAGAAGAATGAAGCGGATTTCTGCAGATGCACCTTTCCCTTGAAAAGAAAAGACGTCACAATTTGAACTGCACCCCAATTGTTAGACACATCTAACAATTGGAGGTGCAGTTTTTTATATGGCTAAATTTACAGCACGACAGAAAACACAAGCTGTACAGAGGTATTTAGGAGGAATAGAGGGGCAAAAAACTATAGCTAAGTCCATTGGTGTTCACCAATCAGTATTACTTAATTGGATTCATCAGTATAATCATCATGGAGTGCGTGCATTTGAAAAACGCTATACAACTTATACGGCAGAAGATAAACTGAAAGTACTTGAATATATGAATGAACAAGGGACGTCAATCCGTGAAACCGCTGCGTTATTCAATATTTCTTCTCCTTCTACCATCAGTCAGTGGCGAAGCCAATATGAAGCAGGAGGAGTAGACGCCCTTATAACAAAGAAAAAGGGGCGTCCATCTATGGGGAAAGAAAATAAGAAACCATTTGAAGAAGGGTCGTTAGAGGCTTTAAAGGCAGAAAATGAACGGTTACGTGTGGAGAATGCCTATTTAAAAAAGTTGAGAGCCTTAGTTCAGGAAAAAGAGGAATTAGCACGCAAGAAAAAGCGAAAGTAGTACACGAACTAAGGGCAGAATGTAACTTAAAGCTACTTCTATCTGTCGCAAATATCGCAAGGAGCACTTATTATTATTGGATAAACGCCTTTCGGCGTCAGGATAAATACGCAGAGATCAAGCCTGTCATTGAAGAAATCTTTCATTCACATAGAGGAAGGTATGGATATCGACGAATTACTTTAGAATTGCGTAATCGGGGGATTAAGGTGAACCATAAAACAGTGCTTCGGTTAATGAATAAGCTGGGGTTAAAATGTATGGTAAGGATGAAGAAATATCGTTCTTACAAAGGCAAGGTGGGAAAGGTTGCGCCTAATCTACTCCAAAGGGATTTTAAGGCCACCAAGCCTCATGAAAAATGGGTGACGGACGTGACGGAATTCCATTTATATGGTGAAAAATTGTACCTATCTCCCATCCTTGATTTATTTAATGGAGAAATCATCGCCTACCAAATAGAGTCACGTCCTACCTATTCGTTAGTCCACAAGATGTTGGACCAAGCCATCAAGCATTTAGAATCAGGAGATACACCCATTCTCCATTCAGATCAAGGTTGGCATTATCAAATGAAATCCTATTCCCAATCCTTGAAGACACATGGCATTACACAAAGTATGTCCCGAAAGGGAAATTGTCTCGATAACGCCGTTATAGAAAATTTCTTTGGGCTACTAAAATCTGAATTACTTTATTTACAAGAGTTCGACAGCATGGAGCATTTCAAACAAGAACTAGAGGAGTATATCCATTATTACAATCACCAACGTATTAAAACGAAATTAAAAGGCATGAGCCCGGGTGATTACCGAGTTCATGCCCTCAAGGTTGCCTAACTAAATAAAGTGTCTAACTTTTTGGGTTCACTTCAAATTATGACGTCTTTTCTTTTATATGTATATTTTTTTGTACGGGCAGAGGGGCATCAGCCTGTTCTTTGCTTTCAGAAGGAACAGGCTGTGTCTTCTGATCTGCAAGATCGACAGCATTCTTGCGGCTTCTTGAACTGAGTAGGACCATGTAGCTCATTACCCCGAAAAAACAAGCAATAAAGAGAGCATGGGACAAAGCAATAAGAAGATTCAGTCTGGAAAAAATAATAGATGCTCCTGCAGCAACTTGAAGAGTCACTAAACTTAGCGCAGCTAACCAGCCGCCAATTATTACCTTTTTCTGACGATAACGCCTAACAGCTAAATAGGCAGCATAGGCAACCCACAGAAAGAGTATGCCGGCAATTGCCCGATGTCCCATTTGCACCCATTCGTAAAAATTTCCCGGTAGAAGTGAGCCGTTTTTTGTACAGGCGGGCCAATCTTTGCAGACAAGACTTGCATTGGTGTGGCGGACTAAAGCTCCTGTATACACGACGATAAAACAATAGATTAGTATGCCGTTGATATGGAACTTCATTCTTTTATCTACAACGAGTTTATCGGCTTCAAATTTTTTATCAATTTCAAAAATTAATAAGGTCAATAAAAATACGGCTGAGAATGAAATAAGTGAAATTCCGAAGTGGAGGGCAAGAATGAAATCAGACTGTGACCAGATCACTGCAGCTGCTCCAATAAGTCCCTGCAGAACTAAAAACGCAAAAGAAGTAATAGAAAGAAAAGCTGTTTCACGGACCTGGCCAATTTTTCTCCAAGACCATATGGAGAGGATAAGCACCATGATGCCTACTGATCCGGAAACGAGACGGTGGGCTAATTCTATAACTAATGCTAAAGTGATATCCTGAGGAACCAGTTCTCCGTTACATAGAGGCCAAGATCTCCCGCACCCCATACCAGAATCAGTTTTGGTTACCAGTGATCCACCAATCAGCACGAAAAGCATGCCAACAGTTGTTAAGACAGCAAACCATTTGAGAGACGACGGAACTTTGATAATTTTCACCTTCTTTATTCATAAGTTTCTTGAATAACTTAGCTGGAAAAGAGGCGGAATTAATTTTCAGTATATTCTTGATTTTCTCTCTCGATAGTACACAAAACAGGAAGGATTTACAAGCAAACTCTTTCTTTTTTTGGAAATATTAAGGTAAACAGTTGAAACTTGGTAAATACTTTGATAGAAATAAAGAGAATCGATTGTTTATTTTTACTATATAATTCTTGTATGGAAATAATAAGCGAATCTTAAGATTTTCTCATTCTTTATCTGATTATCAATCAGATACAAAATGGCTGAAAAATATTCTATAAAATTCCCAAAAAATATCTTAATTGTGTTTTAATGGATTATAAAAGATCCATACTTTTCGAAAAATTTGTGTTTTTAACAATTTAACTTGGATAGAAAGGATCAGAAGAGCAGTAATTCTCTATTCAGGTTCTTCAGAGGAGGAAATGGATTTATGCCGAATTTTCGGGCAATAACGGAGGCGACTGAAAGTGAGAGAACCCTTCAATCTATCGGGGAAACAACTGCCTTAAATGATTTTATGGCTCTCATTAAAGTGGGAATCGTCAATTCAAACATTATCACTGCTTTTACAGGTCTATGGCTTGCCTTGCATTTTTCAGGCGCAAGCTTCCTTGGAAATCTTGATCTTGTTTTTTTTGTAGTTGCCGGATCAGCATTCATTATTGCAGGCTCTTGTTCATTTAATAATTTCTATGACCGAGATATAGACCAGCTGATGGAGAGAACGAAAAAAAGACCGACTGTAACAGGGAAAATCAAACCGGCAGGAGTTCTTACAATAAGCTTTTTATTTATAGGGTGCGGGCTTGCTTTATTGGCTGCGGCAAACATCATGACTGCGGTGTTAGGTTTTCTTGGCGTCTTTACATATATTTATTTGTATACTGTGGTGTCTAAAAGAAGGTTTGTATCTAATACCATTATAGGGAGTCTCTCAGGGGCTGTCCCCCCCTTAATCGGGTGGGCCGCTGTGGAACCGCATCTTGATATAATGGCCTGGACGCTTTTTGGCATCATGTTTCTCTGGCAGCCGCCTCACTTTTATGCGCTAGCCATGAAGCGGGCGGAAGAATACCGGGCTGCTGACATACCGATGCTCCCTGTCGTAAAGGGTTTTAAAAGAACGAAAAATTCTATCGTAATGTGGGTTGTTTTCTTAATGGGAGTGCCTTTCTTTTTAGGTCCCCTTGGCTGGCCCGTTGTTATTTTATCTTCGGTATTGGGCGCAGGCTGGCTCATCCTCGGTTTAATAGGTTTTAAGATGCAGGATGATATTAAATGGGCCAGACTGATGTTCGTGTATTCTCTGAATTATATGACGATCTTATTTGTGGCTATGGTTATAGCTACACTGATATGAATCATGGAGAGAATTGCGAAGGATCTTTCAGCAGGACTAATGACACTTCATCCTAATGTATGCACAGGCTTTTACTGTATTTGAAAAGGCAGGCCATCATGATTATCAAACTTGCTTCCCTTTTTTAATAGCGTTTTCATAAATTCCTGCAGGGAATTCTTTCTTTCAAAGAAGTTGATATAAACTAGAAGGAATTTTCACGTTTTATTCTGGAAGAAATTTATACGAAGAGGGGGTTTTACAAGTTATGAAAATTAGATTGCGCAAATTTCGCCTCGCCTTCTTAATCAGCGTAATGGCGATTATCCTGGCCGGGTGCGGCAAGCCGTTTTTATCCACTCTTAAGCCTGCTGGCGAGGTGGGGCAATCTCAGTATGATTTGATGATTCTCAGTACATGGATCATGGTTCTAGTTATCATCGCAGTCGTTATTTTATTTACAATCGTAATCTTTCGTTTTCGCCGTAAAAAGAATGACGAGTCCATTCCAGAACAAGTGGAAGGGAACCATAAATTGGAGATTTTATGGACGGTCATTCCAATCCTTTTATTGATCATTCTGGCTGTCCCGACTGTTATTCAAACGTTCGAGCAAGCAGATACAAAGGCTATGAATGTAAAAGATGAAGAAGGAAAGACAAAGGATGCGCTGGTGATCAACGTCAGAGCCAATCTATATTGGTGGGAGTTTGAGTATCCGGATTTAGGAATCATAACAAGTCAGGATTTGGTGGTTCCAACAGATCAAAAAGTATATTTCAATTTGACTTCTTCGGATGTGAAGCATTCCTTTTGGATTCCGGCAGCAGGAGGGAAAATGGATACCAATCCTGAAGGAACCAATCAGTTCTATCTTGAATTTAACAGTGAAAAAACAGCAGAGGCCGGCGACGTTTTTTATGGGAAATGCGCTGAGCTGTGCGGACCATCACACGCCTTAATGGATTTTAAGGTGACGCCAAAGACTAAAAATGGTTTTGACAGCTGGGTAAAAGACATGCAGGCGATAAAGAAACCTGTTGCAGAAGGGGATTTGGCTAAACAGGGAGAAGAGGTTTTTAATAAAAGCTGTATTGGCTGCCATGCAGTGACTCCAAATGACAGCAGGCCGGAAGCCGCACGGCAGGCACCAAACCTTGCAACTTTCGGTGAGAGAGAGCGGATTGCAGGTGTAATGGAACATAACGAGGAAAATCTTAAAGAGTGGCTTGCAGATCCTGAAGCGCAGAAACCGGGAAACTTAATGACAGGTACGTATGGCAAGCTCTCTGATCAAGAAATAGACGCACTTACAGAATACTTAATGGGTCTTAAAGCAGAAGAAAAATAAGATATTGGATGGGAGGTAAAATTGTGACTACCTATGCGAAGAAGCAGGGATTCGGTTCGACCTTATGGGACTATTTAACAACAGTTGACCATAAGAAGATTGCCATACTTTATCTTGTTGCCGGCGGACTATTTTTTGTGATTGGCGGCTTGGAGGCTATGTTTATACGAATCCAGCTGGCCATTCCAAACAATAATTTTGTCAGCGCAGGGTTTTACAATGAAATATTAACGATGCATGGGACGACAATGATCTTTCTGGCAGCCATGCCGTTGGTCTTCGCTGTTATGAATGCTGTAGTCCCTTTGCAAATTGGGGCCCGGGATGTGGCCTTTCCTTATTTGAATTCTCTAGGTTTTTGGCTGTTCTTTTTTGGCGGAATATTCTTGAATCTTTCTTGGTTCATGGGAGGAGCCCCTGATGCAGGGTGGACTTCCTATGCATCTCTTTCCCTTCATTCGGCGGGGCATGGAATTGATTTTTATGTTCTTGGACTGCAAATATCTGGCTTGGGAACATTGATTGCAGGGATTAATTTTTTGGCTACTATCATTAATATGCGCGCCCCCGGTATGACCTATATGCGAATGCCTCTATTTACATGGTCAACCTTTGTGGTTTCAGCATTGATATTATTTGCCTTTCCGCCTTTAACAGTAGGGCTTGTACTGATGATGTTTGATCGCATGTTCGGGTCCAATTTCTTTGATGTAGCTGCCGGCGGCAATACGATAATCTGGGAGCATTTATTCTGGATTTTTGGACATCCGGAAGTTTACATATTAATACTTCCTGCCTTTGGTATTTTTTCTGAAGTGTTTGCTATTTTTTCAAGAAAAAGGCTGTTTGGGTATTCCTCAATGGTCTTTGCGACCGTATTAATTGGTTTTCTGGGGTTCATGGTTTGGGCCCACCATATGTTCACAGTGGGTCTAGGGCCGATTGCGAATGCCATCTTTGCTGTTGCTACAATGGCTATTGCTGTTCCAACAGGTATTAAGATCTTTAACTGGATTTTTACCATGTGGGGAGGAAGCGTAAAGTTTACTGTCCCGATGCTTTATGCCGTCGCTTTTATCCCTTCTTTTACAATGGGAGGGGTAACAGGGATCATGAATGCAACGGCCCCTGCTGATTATCAATTTCATGACAGCTACTTTGTAGTGGCACATTTTCACTATGTTATTGTAGGAGGCGTCGTGCTCGGACTTCTGGCAGGTATCACTCTATATTGGCCAAAAATGTTTGGCACCATGCTTAATGAAACACTAGGTAAGATTACATTCTGGACCTTTCTGATTGGATTCCACCTGACTTTCTTCATCCAGCATTTTCTCGGCTTGATGGGAATGCCGAGGCGTGTATTTACCTTCCTTCCGGATCAGGGACTGGATACAGGCAATGCAGTCAGCACAGTTGGCGCCTTTTTAATGGCGGTTGGAGTAATTGTGATGGTGATTAATATCATCATTACTTCGGTAAAAAATGAAAAAGTCGGCAATGATCCTTGGGGAGACGGTCGCACACTGGAATGGGCTCTGCCTTCTCCGCCTCCGTTTTATAATTTCAAGCAGCTTCCGTTGGTGAGAGGACTCGATCCTTATTGGGTTGAAAAAATGGAAGGGAAGCAGGAAATGACACCTGCAGAGCCTTTGGGGGATATCCATATGCCTAATTCCTCTATATTGCCATTGACGACTTCCTTTGGTTTGTTTGTAGCTGCTTTTGGTGCTTTATATCATCTGGACGATAAACCCTGGACAGTCCCAGTAATTGCAATAGGGCTTTCAATTACTTTCGTATCCATGCTGATTCGGTCCGTGAAAGATGACCATGGATACCACATTCATAAGGAAGATTTAATGGACGATAAGGATAAGGAGGTTAAGGGGTAATGCATGCAGATGAAAAGTTTACTAATACTACATGGCCTGCCTCTCCTGAAAAAGCCACTCTTGAAGGGAAGAATAAGTTTTTAGGTTTCTGGTTATTCCTTGGAGGAGAAACGGTACTTTTTGCATCCCTGTTTGCCACATACCTGGCCCTGAAGGATAAGGTTCCTAATGAAGAGGCTGCTTTAGCAAAGGATTTATTTGAATTGCCGCTAACTTTTGTGGCGACTATGCTGCTGCTGACAAGTTCATTGACAAGTGTTTACGCTATGTACCATATGAAAAACTTTGATTTTAAAAGGATGCAGAATTGGATTTTGCTGACGGTAATATTAGGAATGGGGTTCCTTGGCCTTGAAATTTATGAATTTAATCATTATGTTCATGAGTTTGGGCACACTTTTACAAGCAGTGCTTTTGGATCCGCTTTTTATACACTGGTTGGTTTTCATGGAGCGCATGTAGCTTTTGGACTTCTCTGGTTTATAACCTTAATGATCCGCAATGCCGGAAGAGGGCTGAATTTGTATAATGCCCCTAAATTTTATGTAGCGAATCTTTATTGGCATTTTATCGATGTTGTTTGGGTATTTATATTTACAGTTGTATATTTAATGGGAATGGTGGGATGAACTGATGGCGAATGAACAATCAAATTCAGCGAACCCAAGTGCCGATTTAAAATATCGCCGTAAGAAAAATGCAGAAGAAATGAAGCATCAGCTTATTTCATTCATACTGATGATTTTTTTCACTTTGCTTGCCTTTGCTGCAGTCGGAATTGATGGATTTTCTCAATGGTTCATTAAACCTGTCATTCTGCTGTTCGCAGCTGTCCAAGTTATTTTTCAGCTTTACTATTTCATGCACATGAAGCATAAGGGACATGACACGATTACGTTATTTCTTTTTTCTGGTCTGGCTGTAGGGCTGATTACAGTTTTGACATTTTTGACGATTGTATGGATTTAAGATAGGGAAAAACGGCTGCGTCAGCCGTTTTTCTTTTTTAGATATTGGCGGTTTTAATTGTATGAGTATTCTGGATTCTTTATAATGAAAGTAAAATTTTGATCAGCGAGGTGAAAAACAATGTCTATCGAGGTTTTTGGATTCCGAGCTCTATGGAGCCCGCTTTATTTTACCGTCCTTGTGTTAATTTCGGCAGGGTATTTTATTTTGATGAGGCGCTGCCGATCCATTCAAGCAGTTCCTTCTCTTACAAAGAGACAAATTTGCTATTTCTTAATTGCGATTGTTTTGCTTTATGCAGTAAAGGGTTCTCCAATAGATTTACTAAGCCATATTATGTTCAGTGCACATATGACTCAAATGGCTATTCTTTATTTAGTGATTCCTCCTTTGTTCATAATTGCTATACCGAATTGGCTTTGGAAAACGATGATAGAAAACAGGGCAATCAAAAGAAGCTTTCAATTTTTTACAAAACCCCTTTTTGCGCTTCTGTTGTTCAATGTTCTTTTTTCTATGTACCATATTCCTCTTATTTTTGATTATGTTAAAACAGGGGTGCTGATTCATGCGGTCAGCACAGTGCTTCTTTTTATTACTGCGATCTTTATGTGGTTTCCGCTCGTTAATCAGCTCCCTGAAGAAGAGAGTTTGTATGGTGTCAAAAAGATCGCCTATATTTTTGGAAGCGGTATTTTGCTTACCCCTGCATGCGCCTTGATTATATTTGCCGATCAGCCGCTTTATCACACTTTTTCCAACCCGGAAGCATGGGGGCATGCTATGTCGTTATGCGTGCCGGCATCTTCTTTGGCAGGATTGACATTAAGTGGACCGGAAATGTTTAATGGGCTGCCGGCGCTGGATGATCAGCAGCTGGGTGGAGTATTGATGAAAGTAATCCAGGAAATCGTTTTGGGCTATGTCCTCGGGGTTGCTTTTTTTGCTTGGTTTAAGAAAGAGAACGGCGATCATGATCAAGTGGACCCGCTTCCGCCTGAATTTCGGACAGTTGAGTGAAGGAAAAGTCTATACAAATGATTCCCGCTGAGCATTAAAATTAAAATAAATGATAAAAGATAAAAGTGAGCATTCTGTTAATATTTGACGAATAGATTGTTTTTTGAGAGCCTCTCTTATAAAATAAATGAAGATGAATAATTAAAGAGAGGATTTTTTTACATATGTCTTTGCCGATGCTTCCGACCATCAGTACTTCCTTTATTGTGCTAAGTGCCATTACAGTGGCAATTGGCTGGTATCAAATCAAACAAAGAAAAATTGAAACGCATCAGAAAACGATGCTGACAGCGGCGGTTTTCGCTGTGATTTTCTTTGCTATTTATTTATCCAGAACCGTCTTTATAGGCAGCACTTCCTTTGGCGGACCTGATGATATCAAAATTTATTACACAATCTTTTTAATTTTTCACATTACTCTGGCGACAACAGGAGCCGTATTAGGCATTATCATGTTAGTGACTGGTTATAAAAAGAATTATGCGGTCCATAGAAAAATAGGCCCGACAACCAGTATTATCTGGTTCTTTACAGCCATTACAGGTGTTGCGGTTTACCTGCTGTTATATGTGTTCTATCACGGAGGGGATACGACCTCCTTAATTAAAGCAATTCTTGGATTTTAGCTAAAATAGCAAGAAAAAGAAAAAACGCATATGCTTATGCGTTTTTTCTTTTCAGCCTGTAGACAAACTCGAAATTTCGAGTTTGCCTACAGGCTTTTTTCTTTTAAAATAATAGTAATAGTTTTTGAAATAGTGTTAGTTGATTTTCGTTTCGGCGGACGCTTTCCGCGGGCGTGGCCCAATCCTCCTCGTCGCTTTGCTCCTGCGGGGTATCGGCCTTCACGCTTTTCCCGCAGGAGTCGCCGCCTGCACTACAATCAACTCCTTTCTAAATAAATGTCTGAGGTGAATGGATAGGATGTCGAAAAATCAAATAAGTGAACTGATCAAATGGACATGATTACAATAGAGCAACTTGTACCCCTGGATCATCCGGTTAGAAAGCATGAATCAGCGATTGATTTTTCTTTCATCTATCCACTAGTTGAATCACTGTTTTCAACACTAGGCCGACCTAGTGTTGATCCAGCCGTATTCATTAAATGACATTTGTCAAATATGTATTTGGAATTCGTTCCATGCGTCAGACAATAAGAGAAATTGAAACGAATATGGCGTATGCTGGTTTTTAGGGTTTGGATTTCATTCAGAAGTACTGCACTTTTCTACCCTTCGGTAAAAATTATGAACGTCATATTTGGGCACAGTATGTGGAGGAAGCAGATCATCTTCGTCATCAACACGATATCAAACAAATATATGCAAGACGTAAAGAAACGATTGAACGTGTCTTTGCGGATGCGAAAGAAAAGCATGGTATGCGATGGACAACCCTTCGAGGGATTATAAAATTGTCCATGCAGATGATGCTTACTTTTGCTGCTATGAATTTAAAGAAGCTTGCCAATTGGACATGGCAAGCTTCAGCTATTGTCTAAAATAGAATACTCGAAGAGCATTTTGCTTAAAATCAGACCATAAAATACCTAAAAAAATCTCAAAAAGACAAAAGGCCTTCAGAATGAGACCATTCTGAAGGCCTTTTGTCGACAATCTGAAACGGATATGCTTATGCGTTTTTCTTTGTTTCCTTAGGGTGAGATTTATTATTATAATCCATTAAATTGATCCAGCTCTTCTTTGACTCCCGCCAATATTTTTTCGCATTGTTTAACCAGTGAGCTGGGAAAATACTCTCCTTCCCCGTATTCGACTCCATGCGGATAATAATGTTTACCGAGAATAGGGGTCAATAATTTAATGACGGCCTTATGTGCTCCTACGTCTCCTTCCAATGCATACCCTTGTACTCTCAGATAATATACCCCTTCCTTAATATCGAACTTCCGATCATAACTGACTCGTTCATAGTCCCACTGTTCTGTGCGAATAAGGCCAAACTCAGGCAGCAGTCCGTCAAGTCGGTTTAACTCTGCCGTTTGATTTTCAAGACCAGAATTATCAAATCTCACGTTAAGAACCTCCTATTGCCTATAGAATAGTGATAACAATCGGGTATGTACATTAAATCCCCGGATATTCTGAAAAATACAAAAATTACCTAAAATAATAATAATATGAAATGATGGAAGTTGCAATCTGAATACATCGTGTACAGTATTTTATCAAGTCGGCCCAAGTTTCAGATAACATGCTGTTTTTTCAAGCATTGAAATTGGATTTCTGTTTAGTTGAAAAGTTTATCGGCTTTTGTGCAGAATGAGAGATTCTTATCCTGCATGAGCAACTTTTTGGAAAGGGCGTGCTGCTTGTTTTTTGCCTATCTTTTTCAGGTGAAGAATGATAGGTATTGGTGATGAACAATGTTATAATGAACTTTAATTACAAGTGAGATAGAGAGGGGAAGTGATCCTCTGCGCTTTTTATGGAAAGTTCTTTTATTGTCTGCTGTTTTCTTTACGGCTGGCATTTATTATAATTCAGGATCAAAAGAAAGTGACCAAACCATATTAAATGGAAATAAAACTGTAAATCCTAATGAACAAATCGAAAAGAAAGATGAATCTTTTAATCAGGAAGCTCAGCGGGCAGATAAAGGTATCGCCTCGATGATTGGTTCTTCTGCTGAGAAATTAAAGGCTCAGTATGGAGAGCCGGATCGAATTGATCCTTCTGCCTATGGGTATGACTGGTGGATTTACCATCGTTCGGATGATGATTATTTCCAATTTGGGGTTTCAGGGAATAAAGTTGTCACTGCCTATGGATTAGGGGATAAAGTAGATATACGTCCGTTTAAAATTGGACAGTCCATTGATGAGATATACTCCCGTCTGTATGTGCAGGCACTGGTGGATATTACGCTTGACAGCAGCCTGTATCGGTTTGAGCTCTCCGAGGAAGATATGAATATGAGGCCGCTGATTGACTTGGGAAACGTATTTGCACAGCTTTATTTAGATAAATTTACCGGCAGGGTATCGAGCGTGCGCTTCTTGGATGACTGGACCCTTGTCAAACAGGAGCCTTATGAAATGACCTACCGGGGTGCACTTCTGAAAGAAAAGGAACTGTCAGAAGCGGATTATAAAGCCATAGATGAAGGAAATACGAAGCAGATTTTTGATATCACAAATATTATGAGAAAAAGATTTGATCGGAACCCGCTTATTTGGGACGATGAAACTGCAGCAGCTGCTTCTCTTCATAGTGTCGAGATGTCTGAAACCGAAACTCTGTCCTCTGTTTCAGAAGCGAAAGATGATATTTCAGGGCGGCTGAGAGAAGGGAATGTGAAGTTTAAAGAGGCAGGCGAAAATATTGCCTATGATTATATAGATGCTATTGCTGCAGTGGAAGGCTGGATTAACAGCAAGACGCATCGGGATACGCTGCTGGATGAAAAATACACGCATTTGGGAGTAGGTTCTTTCAAAAAAAATTATACGCAAAGTTTTATTTCTAAATAAAGCTTTTCTGAAAATTGGCTGCAGCCCCAAAAGGTCAAAGTGAAATCTGACCTTTTGGGGCTGCTTGTTTTATATTGTCTGAAGGTGTTAAGGCACGCCTATTTTACCTTTTCTGCCGTACAAAATGGTTAGCGTTTACCTAAAGGGGCACATCGCTTTTAGATCTTGCATATTGTGATTGTAGGCTGATGTCTTAGCGAGGTGAGTAAGATTGGCAAAGAAAAAACGGCCGTCTGTAGAAGAATTTAAAAAATTTATTAAAGCCCATCCTCATGTTCGAAAAGAAGTGAACAATGGAGTGTCCTGGCAGGAATTGTTTGAAGAGTGGTATTTCCTCGGACCCGATCATGAAAGGTGGAAAAAAGAGAATAAAAATAGCGAGAATCATGAAGAGAATCCAGAACCAAAGGAATCTTCATTCAATGAGACTGTTCCTCCAGAGAGCAAGACCGAAGCTAACAATGCTGAGTGGATGAGCACTTTGTTAACTGCGGTGAAAGGACTCGATATTAACCAAGTGCAGCAGTATATTTCAAATGCAAATCAAGCAATAGGAGCCCTGCAGGGAGTCCTGTCTGCTTTTCAGGGAGATCCTGCCTCTAAGAAAGAGGAAGCGGAACCTCAGCCGACCCGCGTGATTGAAAAAGAAAACCGACGGAATCCATTCACTTTTGCGAAAGACTGAAAGGAGAATGAAAGTGCGCCATGACTTGTACGAATACATTGAAAATAACGAGGATTTAATTAATTATTTAAGGATTCAGCCGGTTTGGTATAAAAACCTCATGAGAAACCCCCATTTGCTTGAACAGTTTGAAACAGAAGCGACCTATTTTTTTAAGAAGTCCATCCCCCACCGGGTAACAAAGTTTTCTGACGGTGTGCAAGTCGCTTCCATGATGCTTAATATGTTTCAGGCCATAAATTCACAAGGTTCTTAAATCTGGAGTAAAATACAGTATTGTGGCAAACAATATGGCCATAAGGAGGGTCTCTCATGGTGAAAGAAATTTTGTTTGCAGTATGCATGGCATTGACGACGGCGGGCTGCGGAGATAAAATTCCGGAGCCCGAAAATATAGCTGCAGCGGCCGTCCAAGACGATAGTTTTACAGTTAAAACAGCAGTGAGCGGCAATAAAGTATATATTGAATGCCATGTGAAAAAATACAGTTTTTCTTCAACTGGATCCAAGCCTTTGGCGGCTGTTTTGGTTTATGTGGATGGAAAACTAATGGAAGACAAGCATACAGCAGCCTTTGTACTTAAAAATTTGCCGCAGGGAAAGCATGTAATTAAGCTGGTGGTCGTCAATCAATCAGGTCAGGGTACTGGAATGAGCAGAGAATTTAACGTACATATTCACTCAAGGGTTTGATAAACGATGGCATCACAGTCATAAAAATGGTAAAATGACATTGGAGGTGGCATATATGCTTGCTACTATGGAAATTGTTGATATTCTTCAGGCAGCAGATGAATTGGGAGAAATGATCCTCCAATCAGATATAGGAGAAAATTATCTTATTTGTTTATATAAGCTTAAAAGTGATAAAGAAGCCCAGCGGAAGATTGCAGAATTTGCCTCGATGAAGGAGCTGTACGAAGAAGTTCAGCGCTTTGGGAAATACCATCCTGATTATAAAAGAGTTAATCTTAGCATAAGAGGACTCAAGAGGGAAATGGATCTTCATCCTACGGTAGCAGAATTCAAGAGGGCTGAAACGGAGCTTCAGGGAATTCTCGATGAAATCAGTGTTAAAGTAGGCAAGGCGGTATCTTCTCAAATTAAGATACCGACAGGAAATCCCTTCTTTGATTCTTCATCAGGCTGTTCAAGCGGCGGATGCGGATCAGGTGGAAGCTGCAGCTGTTCTGCATAAGATTTAATGTGAAAAACCGGAGGAAATCCGGTTTTTTTCTATATGATTGTATTCAGTGGTTATGTCGATTTCTGATAAATTTCAGACGACTTAGTGGGAATATCTTGAATGAATTTCTTCCCCTGTGCTAAACTTAGTAAAAACCTCGACTATAAGGAGTTATGGATATGATCGGAGCAAGACAGGGAATAATAGTTTATCTTCATACGCTGAAGCAGGCGAAGATGTTAAGGAAATTCGGTAATATCCACTATGTTTCAAAAAAATTGAAATATGCGGTCCTTTATACGAATATGGATGAAGTGGAAGCACTTGTGAAAAAACTTGAAAATTATTCGTTTGTAAAGAAGGTAGATCTATCTCATAAACCATTCCTTAAAATGGAGTATGAGAATTCCAAACCTGACAAAGCGAAAGAATATGATTATAAAATGGGCATTTAAAAAGGCTGACTCTAAACAGAGCCAGCTTTTTTCATTAGATTCAGTGCATGGGCGGCAAGTACTTATTCATCCGCAGAATTCCAATTAAATATTGATAATACAATCCTGTCTCTGCAAACATATTGGAAGGTTTGACATCCAGTTCAATAATCGGTTTATCCAGTTCTTCAGCAAGTGTACGGAACAGATCGAATCGTTTATTCGAATGTATACCGGGATGGGGTATACCTTCCCTGCAGATGTATAGTGGCTGAAAATCTCCTGTGTCAGTGGCATTCAGCATCACTATAAGGGAAGTCATTTTCTTACCGTTTGCTTCCGTGTGAAATGCCATTAATCTGGCGACTCTATGCCTGTTATTTCTGCCTATTTCAAGAAGTTCATAGATATCTGAATATCCTTCTCCCAATTCTATAAAGCGTTGAATCAAAAAAATCTCTCCTTAATTCTCTTTTTGTATGCTTTATCATTTTGCCATTTGAGACGGAATAGAGTCAATCAAGAATTTTTCATAAAAAAACCCTGCAGATTACCTGCAGGGTCCTTCTATGTCTTTTTAGGGACTAGAAGGCAAAGGGAGAGGAGAAACCGGAGGAAGAGCTTATGGGGAAACGTAAGCCTTCTCCGCGGTTGGCAACAACAACTACATAAGTAATGTTGTTAGTTATATTGTTTCCATTTCTAAGAAACTTATTCAGCGGCGGAGAATGTTTTTGCGATCCGCTGTTATTTCTGAGCTGTACAGAAAAAGAATTAGCAGAATAGGGATTTTCTAAATAGCTGTGAAACCATGCTTTTATGAGGGTGTTGGCTAAGAAAAATGAATGTGTTAGGATTAATGGGTAATAGAATTTTCTAAAAGATGTGGTGAAAATAATGAGGGTTGTCTCGGGTGTATGCAAGGGAAGGCCGTTAAAAGGGGTTCCGGGAAAAGGAACAAGACCCACGACCG
Organism: Bacillus massiliglaciei; assembly: GCF_900098925.1. Classification (GTDB taxonomy): domain Bacteria; phylum Bacillota; class Bacilli; order Bacillales; family DSM-1321; genus Peribacillus; species Peribacillus massiliglaciei. The sequence goes on from NZ_LT622360.1 coordinate 519,508, forward strand.
ATAAAGTCAAAGAAGCGGTATTTAATATAATCGGCCCATATTTTGAAGGGGGCATTGTACTGGATTTATTTGCGGGGAGCGGAGGACTTGGAATAGAAGCTCTGAGCCGGGGAATGGAGAAAGGGATTTTTATTGACAGGGACTACAGTGCAGTGCAAACTGTTAAATCTAACCTGGAGTCTACAGGATTTACGGAATTGGCGGAAGTTTACCGTAATGATTCTGAGAGGGCATTGAAGGCACTGATAAAAAGAGAAGTAGTGTTCGATCTTATTTTACTGGACCCTCCCTATAAAAAGCAGAGACTGGTTGAAGTGCTTAAAACCATGGATGAGGCGAAAATTCTTTCAGAAGAAGGAACGATTGTTTGTGAACATTCGAATGACGTCCAGCTTCCTGAAAGTGTAGGGGACCTTGTAGCAAAAAGAAAAGAAAACTATGGAATGATCGGAGTCACTATTTATGAGCGGAGGGACACACAATGAAGAAGGTAGCCATTTGTCCGGGGAGTTTTGATCCTATTACTTTCGGACACTTAGACATTATTCAAAGAGGGGCAAAGATTTTTGATGAGGTGCATGTAGTAGTCCTGAATAATTCCGCTAAAAATTCATTGTTTTCAGCTGAGGAAAGAATTGAACTAATTAGGGAAGTAACTTCGCAAATGCCCAATGTAAAAGTAGATTCCTTTCAGGGACTTACGGTTGACTATGCGAAAAAAGTATCTGCAATCGCGATTATACGCGGACTTCGTGCCGTTTCTGATTTTGAGTATGAAATGCAGGGGACGTCAATGAATCGCTTATTGAATGATCAGGTAGAAACGTTTTTTATCATGACAAAAAATAAGTATTCATTTCTCAGTTCGAGCATAGTAAAAGAAGCTGCTAAATATGGCGGCGACATATCTAAATTAGTGCCTCAGGTGGTTGAGGAAGCCTTACATAAAAAATTTAAATAATCCTGTTAAAACGGAGAGCCGGCCGGCTCTCCGTTTTATTTCATAACAATCCTTCTGGAAAAAATAATTACATAAAGGGTGAGGAAGAAAAGAGTGAACAAAGGACCCATTTCAATCATTGATTGATAATAGGGACTTGCTTCGCGTTCAATCCAGCCGCTGACAGGCAAAGCACTGGCGGAAATACCGTCACGGCCCATATAGAGGCATACAAGGTAAGCGATGATGGCTGAAATAATACCTTGTAAAATTCTTGCTGCAAAGAAAGGAAAGAAGCGGATATCTGTATCGGCGATTATGCTGGCTACCTGTGCCTGAATGCTGAATCCGCTGAAAGCAAGTATGAAACTGGTTAAGACGATTTGCTGCACCAAGGTTGCTTCTTTTGTTTCACTGATCAAATTGGCCCCTAATGTCATTTCGAATAAACCAGATATCACGGGCAATCCCAATGCTTCAGGGAAGCTAAAAAGAGCAAGTAGCCAATGGCTGCCTTCAGCAATCATGCTTGATAGATGCAGGTGCACCAGTACTTCACTAATGACAGAAAAGAGAATGATAAATCCGCCAATCATTAGCTGAGTGTTTATGGATGAAATAACAGCATCCCCCAGTAATTTCCCGAATGGCCGTTTTTCTCTAATCCTGGTTTTATGCATTTGGCTAAAAGCTTCTCTCAAAGATGGCAGACGGTTAAGCTGTTTTGCTGATCTGTGTTCCTCTTCTTTTCTTCCATAAAATCGCATGATAAAGCCCACTAATACATTCCCTAGGTAATGGGCAAGTGCCAGAATGATTCCGATTTTAGCATTATGGAAAAATCCGACCGAAACGGCAACGAAAATGAAAAGAGGATTGGATGAATTGGTAAAACAAACAAGCCGTTCAGCTTCTATACGGGTAAGCTGTTCTTCCTGGCGGAGCCTGGCCGTAAATTTGGCCCCAGCAGGAAAACCTGAAGCAAGCCCCATCGCCCAAACAAATCCGCCGGCACCCGGAACCCTGAAAAGCGGGCGCATTAACGGTTCAAGCATAACACCAAGAAATTTAACCACCCCAAAGCTAATCAGAAGTTCTGAAAGGATCAGGAAAGGCAAAAGAGAGGGGAAAACGACCTGCCACCACATATTCAGTCCATTTTTTGATGCTTCGAATGAATCTTGCGGAAAAAGGATAAGCCCGCAAGCCATCAGTGTAAGGGATAAGCCCATGATTAACGATTTCAATTTGGATTTAAACAACTTCGGGCCTCCTTTATCTCGAAACTGGTATGTAATATTTTGATATGGAGAAACGAGAACTGCTCTATACCTATAGCTAAATGATCCAGATGGCCACAGCGGATGAACCTAAAGAGAAAGGGATAAAATAAGATACAGGTTTGTCCTTTTACAATATGCTTCTACTCTTGGTGAATAGACCATAATCTTGAAAGTGTATCCTTACTTTGGCAAGAAAAAGGAGGGGCTGAAATGCGAGAACCTAAAATTGGGCTTGCGTTAGGTTCAGGAGGAGCAAGGGGGTTTGCTCATCTGGGAGTTATTAAAACACTTACGGATGAAGGAATTTCGATTGATATGATTGCCGGAAGCAGCATGGGAGCCTTAGTGGCAGCCTTTTATGCGGCTGGCACTGACATTGAAGGGCTATATAAATTATCGAGAGCTTTTAAGCGGAAATATTATTTGGATTTTACAATTCCTAAAATGGGCTTCATTGCAGGCAAACGCGTGAAAGAATTAATAAGGGTCTTTACATATAATAAAAACTTTGAAGAGTTGAATATTCCGATTGCTGTCGTGACAACAGATATAAAAACTGGAGAAAAAGTTGTTTTTACTGAAGGACCGGTATCGCCTGCTGTAAGGGCAAGCATATCCATACCGGGAATTTTTGTTCCAGAAAAGGTTGGAAAAAGGCTGCTGGTCGATGGAGGAGTTGTGGACCGGGTTCCAGTATCCGTCGCTAAGGAAATGGGGGCTGATATTATCATTGCTGTTGATGTCGCCCATGTAAAGCAAGTCAGTGAGATTTCTTCCATTTATGATGTGATCATGCAAAGTCTTGATATTCTTCAAATGGAATTGGTCGAAGCAAGGGAAGTCGCTTCTGACGTTATGATTCGTCCGCGCGTAGAGAAATACAATTCGAAATCATTTACAAACATTCCTGAAATTATTAGTATTGGAGAAGAAGCAGCAAAGTTAAAAATTGATACTATTAAAGAAAGTGTGGCTGCCTGGAAGGAGTCCTGTAAGGATGAATCGTAAAAATGTTGCCCGTCTTCTTCTTATTCTTCTTGTTCTTATTACCATTTCTTCATTCTTTTATTTGCCTTATTATGTTTCAAAACCGGGCATGGCACAAGAATTAGAGCCGATAGTGGATGTCACAGATGCGGATGAAGCAAATGGAAGTTTTATGCTGACAACGATCAGAATGGGAAAGGCTAATATCATTTCTTATCTAATGGCCAAATGGAGCAAGTACCAGGAAATTTATCCGGAATCGGCGATAAGGACTGAGGATGAAACAGATGAAGAATATAATGTCCGGCAGCTTCACTTAATGGACAGTTCTAAAACGAATGCAATTAAAGTGGCTTATGAAAAAGCGGGCAAGGAGTTTTCTTTACAATATAAGGGCGTATATGTCCTTGATGTGCTGGAAGATATGCCGGCTTCCCGTCTGCTTCAACCGGGGGATCAAATTATTCAGGTAGATCAGCTGAAATTTGGTTCTTCCAAGGAGTTTATGGATTATATCAGCAGCAAAAAAGCGGGTGATAAAGTACATATTGTCTATAAACGGGAAGAAACTGAAAAAACAGGGACGATCACTTTACAATCATTCAAAGATGATCCAAATCGGGTGGGGATCGGAATCTCTCTGGATGATTATAAGCGGATATTAACGAAGCCTCCGGTTTCAATAGATTCGGAGGAAATTGGCGGGCCTTCAGCCGGACTGATGTTCACTCTTGAAATCTACAATCAGCTGACTGATGGAGATTTAACCGGCGGATATAAAATTGCGGGGACTGGAACAATGGCAGAGGACGGAACCGTAGGACCTATTGGAGGAATTAGCCAAAAGATCGTTGCGGCAGACAAGTCAGGAGCTGAAATATTCTTCGCTCCAAATGAAAAAGGGGCGAAGACATCCAATTATAGAGAAGCTCTTGCAGCAGCCAAAGATATCGGAACAGATATGAAAATTATTCCCGTCGATGATTTTCAAGATGCTTTGGATTATTTAGGACAGCTGAAGAAAAAATAAGAGTAAAGCCAGGCCTATTCGCCTGGCTTTACTGCTTATAAGATAAGCGGGGATTTATATTCTCTCTTGGAAAGCAGAGTTTGATAAGGCTCTGCTAAACCAAGAGCATAGACAGAAGATGCCCGGGTATCAGCAGAGATCTCTTTCCCATTATAAGCAGATAACCGGGAGATAACTGGAAGGGGCAGCTTCTTCTTTTGGTTGTGTAAAAAATTCCGTCCCCTCTCCGTCATCCCTAGCAACCGGATATAGGAAGGAAATGCAGAAATTTCTCTCATCTCTTCTTTAGTGGTCCATGTAAGTAAATGGGTGGACATTCTTTGCAGCCGTGTCCATGTATATCGTTTCGTTTTCATCTTCGTCATATACTCCTGAAAGCTTGATGCTTCTTTGCCCATTTCTTTAATTCGGTGCTCGATTCCTTCTTCCACTTCATATATCTGGGCTAATTCTTGCACGGTAGCAGTTACTATTCGATACTTTAGCAGCGGCCAGTATAGTTCCCAATGATGAAAAGAGCCATAGGTGTTTAGGTAACTTTCCAGGAAGGAAAGGGATGAAGCGGGAACATAATCAGAAATGCTGGATATGTGATGCTGGTCTTCTATGATCGATTTTCGAATTCCGGTTGCGCTCGCTATCGGGTTTGATCCAAGCAGTGTATCATGATAGTCGGCTGATATACGGCGGATGGTTCTCGGTTTCACTGAATAGCCGTTTTCAAGAATCGTTCTGACATACTCTTTCCCCAAAATATTATTAGGTTTAGATAAATCCAATATACTCTTTTCTTTTGTTATTTCTCTAAATGCCAAGGAGGCTGCCTTTGGGTAGCTGTTGCCGTTTTTCATAAACTCCCTGAGAAATGTTTCGTATTCTTCTGCTTTATCTTCCATAAGCTGAATGGATTGCAGAAATGTGTCAATTTGTCCGTTTTCACTTCCAAAGCATAAGCTTTCACAGCCGAGTGCCTCAAGAATGGAAACAGCACCTCGGGCAAAAGCATCAGCCATCTGGGTGGAGAAGGCATAAGGAAGTTCCACTACTAAATCTATCCCCCCGGCTAACGCCATTGAGGTTCTTGCCCATTTGCTGACAAGAGCCGGTTCGCCCCTTTGCAGAAAGGGGCCGCTCATAACTGCGACAACAAGATCTGCCTCTGCCTGTTTCTTGCTTTCGGCTGCATGATACGCATGCCCATTATGAAAAGGGTTATATTCGACAACTAATCCGACTGCCTTCAATTTTTTCACCTCGCTGAAAAACTTTGTTATTTTCAATCGGCATGCTACAATAGACATTCAATTAAAATTCTGTACACAAGTTAGTCCATAACGATTGCTTTTTTCTTATAAAAATTGTTAGAATGACTACATTATAGTGTAAAGAAAAAATATTGACAAACCTAGAATTGAAAGCTATAATTACTTTTGTTGCCTTGAGGTGATTCATTTGAAATGGACAATTAGTCAACTTCAAAAAGTTCGGGATAAAGATTTACAAATTAATGATACAGTGGAGGTACCGGGACTTAAAGAGCGAGATCCTCAAATTCGCGATGTATCCCCGATAAAAGTAACAGGAAGGGCTGACATCAGCTCTCAAAAGGTTACTTTCCATCTTCATCTGTCAGGAACACTGGTTTTGCCATGTTCCCGTACTCTTGTCGACGTTCATTTTCCGGTCGAAATCGATACAACTGAAACTTTCTTGCTGAAGGAATCAGGTTTTGATTATGAGGGAGATGACGTTACAGTAGTATCAGGTGATGTTGTAGATCTAATACCGGTAATCGAAGAAAATTTATTATTAGAAATTCCGATGCAGGTTTTTTGTGAGGATGTCAACTCAGAAGAAGCTGCTCCTCAATCCGGGAAAGATTGGTCTGTGATTTCTGAAGAAGAAAACAAACAAAAATTGGACCCTAGATTAGCAAAGCTTGCTAACTTTTTTGACAACGATAAAGAATCTTGACGAGGAACTATGAAACCTATTTTAACGGTTTCCGCTGATTTTCATATTTTTTAAGGAGGTGGGAATAATGGCTGTACCTTTTAGAAGAACGTCTAAAACTGTAAAAAGAAAACGTCGTACACACTTCAAACTTCAAGTACCTGGTATGGTAGAATGCCCAAACTGTGGTGAAATGAAACTGTCACACCGTATTTGTAAGGAATGTGGAACATACAAAGGAAATAAAGTAGTTAACGACTAATTTATTTTCATGAAACAGAGTAAGAGCGCAGGAGATTTCCTGCGCTCTTTTTTGCGGAGATTGGGACCTATTCATTTCTAGAAATGAGGGGCTTTACAGCAGTTCGGTAACGAGAGAAAATGTAAGGGGTTGCATGACGGACGGATATGGGAGGAGTCAGAGAAGATGAAAACTCTATTAATAGATAAAAATGATTGCGGGTATTTAAAAATCACAATTAACCGGCCTGAAAAAAGAAATGCAGTCAATTTTCAATTAATGGATGAATTAAGAACTGTACTGGATGAAGCAGAACGAAATCCGGCAGTAAAGATTTTGATTCTTACAGGATCAGGGACGAAAGCCTTTTGTTCAGGCGGAGATTTGGGAGAATTTCATTCTTTGCACACGGAACAAGAAGCGTATCAAATGCTTTCGAAGATGGGGAGTCTCGTTCGGGACCTTGCCTTCCTAAGAAAACCCACGGTTGCGTACCTCAATGGAAGTGCTGTTGGAGGGGGATGTGAGATTGCGGCTGCCTGTGATTTTAGAATCGCCCGCTCTGGTGTGAAACTTGGATTTATTCAAGGGACCTTAGGAATAACTACAGGATGGGGCGGAGCATCCTTGCTGTTAGAGAAGCTGCCTGTGCAGAACGCATTGAAAATGCTAATGGAATCAGGCATTTATTCAGCTGAAGAAGCTATGGAGCTGGGGTTTATCTCCTGTATATCCAATGAAACAAATCCTGCATTGCATTTGGAGAACTTGCTGAAAAGAGAGGCAGAGATTCTTTCCTCCTATAAAAACATTTTGATTAATAAGTGGGAAGCGTCCGGCTTGAAAGAGCGAATGGAGGAAGAAATAAGGAAATGTGCGGTTCTCTGGGCATCAGAAAGCCATCATCAAGCTGTGAAAGATTTTTTACAGAAGAAAAATTAATATGTTCTATTCTCTTTATCTTCTATCGTATCTAGCAAGTGCATATAGATGAAATAAAACTTGCTTTGGAGGTAGAGAGATGTCAATTGCAAGACAAGATGCATGGACTCATGACGAAGATATATTGTTGGCAGAAGTCGTTTTACGGCATATCCGGGAAGGAAGCACTCAATTGAAGGCCTTTGAAGAAGTAGGCAGAAACTTGTCGAGAACTTCTGCAGCATGCGGTTTCCGGTGGAATTCATACGTTAGAAAGCAGTACAAATCCGGAATTGAAATTGCAAAGAGGCAAAGAAAAGAAAAGCAGGCTGTCCCTGCAGAAAAGAATGAAATGGATGCGGGACTGCAAAAAAATGAAGATGAAGTGAATGGCTGCGTGGAGGGGGGGTGTACAAAATCGCTTAATTTGGAAGAAATCATCACGTATCTTAAGGCGCTAGAGAGTGCTGGTGAACAGAATCATAGAGATGCGGTGCAAGAAAGGCAAGAATATGAAGAGCTTAGGGACGAAAATGAAAGGCTGCGAGAGGAAGTCCACATGCTTCAAGAACAATTAAGGGCAATAGAAGATGATTATCAGGCATTGCTGCATATTATGGAAAGGGCAAGGAAGCTGATTGTTTTGGAAGAAGACAAAGCGAATTCAAGAGTGAAATTCCAAATGGAGAAAAACGGAAATTTAGAGAGGGTCAATAAATAGTGTGAAAAAAGCGCGGACGCTCTAATGACGTCTTCGCTTTTTATTTGATCCAAAGTATATCTTTTTCGATTTAATTTAATTATCAGGATTAAGGTTCATATTTTTAGCGTGCAAAATAGGTTTACTATTCTTCTGAAGACGTGAAATTCTTCATCCATCTACTTCCCTTTGTCATTTATAGTCTAGCTTTCTTCTTGCAGCTGCGATTTTAATGACTCCTCTATTATTCGAAAGTATACTTGATTATTACAAGAATATATCTATTTATTATGACAGGCTTTGTTCCATCTAGTTAAAGCCGGTCGCAGTTTATCGAGCACTTGCATATTTTCATGATAGAATGTCCAGAATCTGTCTTTTCCCTTTTTTACGGTTATTAAGGATATGTTACAATAGTATAAATTACATAAGGACGGAGCTGTGGAAATGAAAAAAATCGGCATTGCAGGCGGCGGTGCTATTGGTTTGCTGTTTGCCGCCTACCTTAGTGAACGGTACCGGGTGACCGTATACACCAGGACGGAAGAACAGGCCAGTCAAATCAGGGAAGAAGGCCTTTATCTGAGGAAAAACGAAATAATTATACATAAAAAAGTTGAATCGCAAAAACTGGATGAGGAAATAAACGATGAAGATTTAATTATTGTGGCAGTAAAGCAATACCAGTTGGAAGAGGTTCTTTCATTTATCAGTAAAGGCAGAATACCGCTGCTGTTTTTACAAAATGGCTATGAGCATGTCAGCCGTCTGGATGATATGAAGGCTGAAAGGGTTTATATCGGAGCAGTAGAGCATGGCGCCATAAAAGCAGGCGGAAATATGGTTGAACATACTGGTATCGGACGCACCAAGCTAGCGGTATATAAAGAAAGTGAGGGGGAGATTCCCTTTCTTGATGAGACGCTGGCTGATTTCCCTTTTGAAAAACATGAAGACTATCATAAAATGCTAATCGGCAAATTATTGGTAAATGCGGTAATTAATCCGCTGACGGCCATTTTAGAAGTTGAAAATGGCTTGTTGTTTGATAATAAATATTATAGTCAGGCTGTGGAAGCGTATATCCGTGAATTAGTTGAAATTCTTCCTGAATATGATTTTGAGACAGCTCTTTGTCAAGTAAGGAGAGTCAGTAAGGATACGGCTAAAAACCGATCCTCGATGCTTAAGGATATAGAGTCGGGCAGAAAGACCGAGATAGATTCCATAATGGGATATATCCTTTCTGAAGCCAAGGAAAAGAAGAAGGAACACAGTTTAAGTGCTTTTGTCTATTCGCTTGTAAATGGCAAGCAAAGGGGGCGGGACGATGGCTGACTTATTTTCCGGTTTTGCTGCCACGCTTATCACTATACCGGTTTTCGGTTATCTAATCATCTTTATCATTGCAAAACAGGCTACGAAAAACCATCGGCGATCCGTGCAATGGGCGATGGACTTCAGCACCCTTCCGTTTATTTTCTCGGTACATTTTCTGGTCTTAACTATTTGGAATAAGAATATGTTATGGCTGCTGCTCATCTTCATGCTGATGATCGCAATTCTTGTGGTCGTTGTACATTATAATTGGAAAGGGGAAATAGACTTTCGAAAAGTACTGAGAGGGTTTTGGAGGCTGAACTTTGTCTTTTTTGTTTGTATGTACATGATTTTAGCTTTGCTGGGAATGGTTATCAGAATGGCGCAAGTGTGATTTTACATATGTGGGCAAGTTTTTTTCTTTTCTTATCTTTGAGTGTTATACTCTACAAAAGGATGAGCGATGAAAGAGAAAAGGAGAACATGAAATGGAAATGAAAGACATAGAATTGCCCTCGCTGAATAAATTTGCCTCGGATTATTTAACAGGCAGCATGAACGTTGAGGATTATTTTCATTATAATTTATCGGATCGAGAGTTTTATCAAGAACGTGTAAATGAACTGATGGAGAGGTCTTTTTTACGCAAAGAACTTTCAGATTACATACAGGGATTTATGCACCGTTTCCCTAAAAGTGAAGCAGTAGAACGAAATATTGCCGACTTGCGACATGAAGAGTCTGTGGTGGTCATTGGGGGCCAGCAGGCAGGTCTTCTAACCGGACCTTTATATACGATACATAAAGTCATTTCAATTATAAAATTGGCTGAGGAACAGGAGAAGCGGCTTGGGAGAAGAGTTATCCCGGTATTTTGGATTGCGGGCGAAGATCATGATCTTGCTGAAGTGAATCATATTTACTGGAGTAAAAATGGAAAAGTCGCTAAAAATGCCTATCCGATATATCAACCTATCAAATCCATGATAACGGATACGCCTCTTGAAGCTGAAAAGGCAGAAAAATGGTTCGAAGAAATTCTGGAAAGCTATGGGGAGACTTCCTATTCAAAAGGGCTGCTTAGCGATGTCTGGGAAATGATACGGGAATCCCATACATTCGTTGATTTTTTTACTGCATTAATACACCGGTGGTTTCATAAATATGGATTGCTTATGTTAGATGCGGGGGATCCGGAATTAAGGAAGCTTGAATCTGCATTCTTTGAAAGAATGATTAAGAAGAGTGATGAAATCAGAGAAACAGTGCTTTTACAGCAAAAAATCCTACATCAGAATGGTTATAAAAAGACGATTGAGATAGACGAAGATGCAGCCAACTTATTTTATTATGATCATATCCAGAAAGAACGTTCTTTATTAAAAAGGACTGAAACAGGATTTGCAGGAAAAAATGGGGACATAGAGTTTTCAGAGAATGAGTTAATTGATATCGCCCGGAAACATCCGGAAAGGCTGAGCAACAACGTTGTGACAAGGCCCCTTATGCAGGAACTTCTCTTTCCTGTATTAGCTTTCATTTCTGGTCCTGGAGAGATTGCCTATTGGGCAGAGCTGAAAAAGGCCTTTGATTTATTTGAAATAAAAATGCCTCCTATCATTCCAAGGCTAAATATTACCTTTTTAGAACGGGGGATTGAATCAGACAGGAAAGAAATGGGTCTGGATCTGTCAACGGTTTTGACAGAAGGGTCTAACCGAGCTGAAAAGACATATAAGGAATCCATTAAAGATAAAGAACTTGAAGATATCTATACGGATTTCCGGGAAGATTTGCTGAAACACCATCAAAAGCTTAGTTCCCGTGCAGAAATGGTGGATAAAGAGCTGAATTCCCTGATGGATAAAAACAGAAGATTTTTAGAGAAACAGTTGGAATTTGCTTATCGGAAAATCCAACTAAGAATAGAAGAAAAGCATTCCGTCACTCTTCGGAAATATAACCGAATAGAACGTTCTCTGTTTCCGGATGGATCTCCGCAGGAAAGAATTTGGAATATCTTCTATTATCTTAATAAATATGGTCCTGCATTTCTCGATCAGGTCATGGAACTGGATTTCCAATTTAATAATATGCACAAGGTCATTAAGCTGTAATAAACTTCTATACAGATCTGACTGCAGGCAAAACTCGTATTCGTATGCGACTGCCTGCAGTCTTTTTTTGTCCTTTCTTTTATACGGCATCTAAAAAAACTGTTGTTTCGGAGAAGAATTCTCAGTGTGCTGGAACCCCTTCAGGCTGTCTTTATGATGGATTTGTCAGGAATAGATCCAGGCGGCGTTCCCCCTCTACATTATCCATAAAATGAAAAAAAAGGATGGCGAAAAGATTACGAGAATGCAGGGAAATTACAAGTTTTTAACGAAGATAAAAACAAGTGGAGAAAAGTGGGGGAATGTGGTACATTGAGATTAGAAAGTGGGGGTAGCGGGTATGTTCATGGGTGAATACCATCATAACATTGATGTAAAAGGCAGATTGATTGTCCCTGCTAAATTTAGGGAGCATCTAGGTGAACAGTTCGTTCTGACAAGAGGACTGGATCAGTGTTTATTTGGTTATCCCATGGAGGAGTGGAAGCAGCTTGAAGAAAAGCTGTCAGCACTTCCTCTGACGAAGAAAGATGCCCGAGCATTTACCCGTTTTTTCTTTTCCGCTGCTACAGAATGTGAACTGGATAAGCAAGGCAGGATAAATATCCCCTCGCCGCTTATGTCATATGGCCAATTGGAAAAAGAATGTGTGATTCTTGGTGTTTCCAATCGAATTGAGGTTTGGAGCAAGCCCCTTTGGGAAGACTATTTTTCAGCATCAGAGGATTCTTTTGCTGAAATAGCAGAAAATATGATTGGCTTTGATATTTAAGGCTGTCAGTATCGGAAAGGGCTCAATTAGCGATTGGAAGGATGTCAGAAATGTTTTCTCATACAACAGTATTATTAAAAGAAACGGTAGATGGATTGAATATTAAGCCTGATGGCATATACGTTGATTGTACTTTAGGTGGCGCCGGGCACAGTGAGTATCTCCTGTCTAAGTTATCGGAAGAGGGAAGGCTCTTTGCTTTTGATCAGGACGAGACTGCCATTCAAAATGCGCAGGTTAAATTAAGCGCTTATGGAGACAGAGTGACTCTGATTCAGAATAATTTCAGGCATATAAAAGAAGAACTGGAAGCACGGGGTATTGAGAAAGTGGATGGTGTTTTATATGATCTGGGTGTTTCTTCTCCCCAGCTTGATACGCCTGAAAGAGGGTTCAGCTATCAGTATGATGCTCCGCTCGATATGAGAATGGACCAAAGTGCATCGGTATCCGCCTATGAAGTAGTAAATACTTGGTCGTTCCAGGAGTTGACCAAAATCTTTTTTAAGTACGGCGAAGAAAAATTTTCAAAGCAAATCGCGAGGAAAATCGAAGCTGCGCGTGAACAGAAGCCGATTGAAACGACTTTTGAACTTGTAGAGCTGATCAAAGATGGAATACCGGCGCCGGCAAGAAGGACTGGCGGACATCCGGCAAAGCGGGTTTTTCAGGCCATTCGAATTGCTGTAAACGATGAGCTTGGCGTATTTGAGGATTCCCTTCACCAAGCGATTGATTTGTTAAACCCGGAAGGCAGGATTTCTGTAATTACCTTCCATTCATTGGAGGATAGGATTTGCAAATCCGTTTTTAAGACGGCCAGTTCTCTGCCAGATCTGCCCCATGGCCTTCCGGTAATCCCAGATGAGTTTAAACCAACTCTTAAGCTTATAACCCGAAAACCAATGCTCCCTACAGAAGCAGAGGTTGCTGCCAATAATCGTGCAAGATCAGCTAAATTAAGAATCGCAGAAAAAATATAAGTAAGCAGAACAATGAGGGGGAAATCTTATGAATTCTCATGCGCGTAAATTAGAAGAACAGCCGATAATCAAGCAAAACGAAACCGTAATGCCGGCGCCATCCCCGAAGAAGAAAATCTCTTTCGGTGAAACCATTATATTATGTGCCTTTGCAACAGTTATCGCTTTTACAGGTGTGAAAATAATCGGCAATCAGTCTGCAATCTATGAAACGAATAAAGACATTCAGCAAGTAGAGGCGAAGATCGAGAATCAAGAGAAGGTGAATGGCGATTTGGTCGTTCAGGTAGGTGAGTTAAGTACATACGAAAGAATTTGGAAAAAGGCAGCAGAACTTGGACTCAGCCTGAATGACAAAAATGTAAAGGTTGTGCAAGAATAATGCAAAAACAAAAAAATATGAAATATGGGGCAGCCGGATTATTTTTCTTGTTCGGCCTGCTCTTTTTTGTATTAATTGGTCGTTTCCTATATATCCAGCTGACAGGTGTAGCAGGAGGGGAAGTACTCGCGGCAAAGATTGATAAGAAGTATGAGAAAGAACAGGTAATTGAGGGGAAACGGGGAAATATTCTTGATACCAACGGGGAAATTATTGCAGAAGATACGTCTTCTTATTTGTTGAGGGCTGTGCTCAATAAACAAGTAACAACAAATCCTAAACATCCTAATCATGTAGTTGATCCGGAAAAAACAGCAGAAGAGCTTGCTAAATATATTGATATGGATGAAGCTGATATCTTGGAAAGGTTAAAGGATAAAGATGCGTTCCAAGTAGAATTCGGCAAGGCGGGACGCGACTTATCTCAAGATACGAAACAGAAAATAGAAAAATTGGAACTGCCGGGAATAACGTTTGAGCGTTCAAATAAAAGGTTTTATCCGAATGGAGTTTTCGCCTCTCATTTGATCGGTTATGTAGAAAAGGACGAAGAAACCGAAAAAATGACCGGGAAATTTGGCATTGAAAGATATTTAAATAAAGAACTCGAAGAAAAAGACGGAAAGTTAACGTATGACAGCGACAGGTGGGGATTTTTGCTTCCGAACAGTGAAACAAAAGTAGATGCCCCGAAGAACGGTAAGAATGTTACCCTTACGATTGATAAAAAAATTCAAACCTTTTTAGAAGATTCACTGAGTAAAGTTGACGAGAAATATAAACCGGAACAAATGGTAGCCATTATAGCAAATCCCAAAACAGGGGAAATTGTGGCGATGGGACAAAGGCCTACTTTTCATCCGACAACTAAGGAAGGGCTTTCTGATACATGGAGGAACTTAGCCATTGAAGATAGTTTTGAGCCTGGATCAACCATGAAAACGTTCACCCTTGCCGCAGCGGTGGAGGAAGGGGTCTTTAATCCTAATGATACTTTTAAAGCGGGTACTTACAAGGTGGGAGTTGAAAAGATTAATGACCACTCGGGGATTGAAAAAGGAAAGACAATGACCTTTTTGGAAGGTGTACAGAGATCTTCCAATGTAGCATTTGCTACGCTAGCAATGGATAAGATCGGGGCAGATAAATTCAGGGAATACTTGACCAAGTTTGGATTTGACAAAAAGACCGGAATTGATCTCCCGAATGAAATAATAGGGAAAATCCTTTTCAAATACAAAATGGAAAAAGTGACGACAGCATTTGGGCAAGGGACATCCGTCACCCCTATTCAGCAGGTCCAGGCGGCTACCGCCATTGCAAATGACGGAAAGATGATGAAGCCTTATGTCATTAAGAACATTGCCGACCAAGATACTGGTAAGCTTGTGAAATCAACCAAACCGGAAATTGCCGGCGAACCAATTTCAGCTGAAACAGCAAAACAGGTGCGGGAATATTTGGGCACTGTCATTACAGCCGAGCATGGAACGGGCGCAAAGTATAAGCTGGATGGATATGAGGTGGCTGGAAAAACCGGAACAGCACAGATTCCGGGTCCCGGAGGAAAATATTTAACGGGTAAGAACAATTATGTATTTTCTTTTTTAGGAATGGCTCCTAAGGATAATCCGCAGCTTGTTATGTATGTAGCGGTGAAACAGCCAAAGCTTGGAGTAAGTTACGTCGGTGCGGATCCATTATCAGAAATCTTTAATCCGGTTATGCAAAACAGCCTTCAATATCTGAACATTAAACCATCAAACGTGAAAAAAATAAAAACTGAAAAAGTGAAGGATTACACTTCACAATCTGTTAATTCAACAGTGGAGGAATTAAAAGAGGAAGGTTATAATCCGGTTGTGATCGGAGACGAAAAAAGAATTATTAATCAGTCACCGAAGCCCGGAAATGAGCTGCTGCAGGGAGAGAAGATTATCTTGAGAACAGAAGGGGATATGAAGATTCCTGATATGAAAGGCTGGTCTCTCAGGGATGTGATGAAGGCAGTTAATGCTGCCGGTCTAGAGTTGGAAACATCAGGAAGCGGTTTTGTTACGAAGCAGAATATTAAGGCAGGGAAGGCGATCAAGGAAGGCGATCATATCACAATAGAATTGAAGCCGCCCGGTGAAATTTCTGAGAATAAGAAAGAGTAAACATATGAACAGTCAGGGAAGAGGCTGTGACAAAGATCAAAAATCAACTTTCTCACACAGAGGAAGTTGATTTTTTTGCTGATGCTGCTTGGATTATCGTTCCATGGATACTTTGGTTCGGACCGATCCTGCATCTCCCGGGAGTCGTCCCTTCGCTCCGATCGACTCATCATATATCTGTTTCTTACATTTTATACTAACCCATTTTTTACTTCTGTCTCATCTTTTCCAAACTTTAGGCTAGAGTCCGCTCAACCGACGTGTGCCTAAAGTCTTGTTTTGTAATCACCTGAAGAAGGCAAAGCCTTTACATTAAGGATTGCCGGTCATAGTCCTCCTGTATCAGGCATATATTTGAACAAGCATACTAATGGGAGGTGCCAGATTTGCGTGTTTCAAATGTGACAGTGAGGAAGCGGCTTGCAATTGCATTAGCGGCCGGACTGTTCATTTTTCTTATTATTGATCTCCGGCTGGGAATTGTTCAATTTTACTTGGGGGACAAGCTTACTGGGCTTGCGAAAGATTCATGGAGCAGAAATATCCCTTTTGAACCATCCAGGGGAGAGATTTTGGATCGAAATGGGGTAGAACTTGCCACTAACATTTCCGCCCCGACCGTTTATGTGATCCCAAGACAAATTGAAAATCCGGCAGAGACTGCTGAGCAGCTGGCAGCTATTCTCAATATGAAAAAAGAAGATGCCTATAAAATGCTCACAAAAAAAGAAATGAGTGTCAGGATTCCTCAAGGCCGGAAAATTTCTCATGAAAAAGCTAAAGAAATTAAAGCTTTAGGCATAAAGGGGATCTATATTGCCGAAGATTCAAAACGTCACTATCCGTTCGGTAAATACTTATCCCACGTACTTGGATTTGCAGGGTCTGATAATCAGGGTCTGATGGGAATCGAACTCACTTATGATAAGGAACTGAGCGGGGAAAAGGGATATGTGAAATTCTATTCGGATGCAAAAGGAAAAAGGCTGGAGAACATGGCAGATGATTATAAAGCCCCAAAAGATGGAGATGATCTAAAGCTGACGATTGACAGCAACATTCAAACCATCGTAGAAAGGGAACTTGATAATGCAGAAGCTGCTTATAATCCTGATGGCATTATAGCGATTGCAATGGATCCGAATAATGGGGAAATCCTTGCAATGTCCAGCAGACCGACTTTTGATCCTGCTAACTTTCAAAATGTTCCGCCGGAAATCTATAATCGTAATCTTCCAGTCTGGAGTGTATATGAACCAGGATCTACTTTTAAAATTATTACTCTCGCGGCTGCCCTTGAAGAAAAGAAGGTAGATCTGAAACATGATCATTTTTATGATCCTGGGTATGTTGAAGTGGCCGGTGCTAAGCTTCACTGCTGGAAAAGGGGAGGACATGGTTCAGAAACATTTCTTGAAGTCGTCGAAAATTCCTGTAACCCTGGATTTGTTGAATTGGGGAATCGTCTTGGAAAAGAGAAACTTTTTGAATATATAGGAGATTTTGGTTTTGGCCAAAAAACAGGCATCGACCTTGCGGGTGAAGGACGGGGGATCATGTTCAACCTTGACAAAGTAGGTCCGGTAGAACAGGCGACAACTGCATTCGGGCAGGGCGTTGCTGTTACTCCGATTCAGCAGGTAGCAGCGGTTGCAGCTGCTGTAAACGGAGGTACCTTATATACACCTTATATTGCGAAGGAACTGACCGATCCGGAAACAGGAAAAACAGTTATGAAAAAATCGCCGCAAGAAAAAAGAAGGGTCATTTCTGAAGAAACGTCTAAGCAAGTTCGAGAAGCACTAGAATCGGTTGTGGCAAAAGGAAGCGGGAAAGGTGCATTTGTTGAGTCTTACAGAGTCGGCGGAAAGACCGGAACAGCTCAGAAGGCTGAAAACGGCCATTATTTAGAAAATAACTATATTGTTTCCTTTATTGGCTTTGCACCGGCAGACAAGCCGGAGGTCGTTGTGTATGTCGCTGTAGATAATCCGAAAGGAACCGTTCAATTTGGAGGGGTTGTAGCGGCGCCAATTGTTGGAAATATCATGGAAGACTCATTAAGAGCAATGGGGGTCAAACCGAGAAAGAATCAAATCGAAAAAGAAACCGCCTGGAATGATCCGGTCATGATTGAAGTCCCTGATGTTGTCGGCATGTCAAGAAAAGAATTGGAAACCCAATTGGTCGATCTTAAGCTAGATATTTCGGGCTCTGGGGATAAAGTCATAAAACAGGCTCCTGATCCAGGTATAAAACTAAAAGAAGGCTCAACACTTAGATTATACCTTGGCGAAAGCAAAGATTAAGTATAAAATAAACAGAGTTAATGAAGCGGCTGGCTTTTTAGCAGCCGCTTTGTTTCTGAAATGTTTGATGCGGCAAATGCTTTAAGGCAGAAATTCAGTTTGCCTGAGACTGGCTTTTGTCAGTCTGGAATTTGCTTAATTCAGTGAAAGGGATGGAAAAATGAAACTTCGTGCGTTACTATCTAATTTGAATTCGTTATCTCCATTCACAGGAGAGGATCCTGAGATAACTTCTGTAGAGAATGATAACAGGAAAGTTAAACAAGGGAGTTTGTTCATCTGTGTTAAAGGTTTCACAGTAGATGGACATGATTTTGCTGAATCAGCGGTAAGGAACGGAGCTGCAGCAGTTGTGGCTGAAAAGCCGCTGCCCCTTGATGTGCCGGTTATTATTGTCCGGGATACACAGCGGGCAATGGCGGTTTTGGCAGATGCTTTTTATGGCCATCCAACGCAGCATTTCCGGCTTATAGGCATTACCGGGACTAACGGTAAAACAACGACCAGCCATCTTATTGAAAAGATTTTCGCGGACAAGGGTGAGAAAACTGGTTTAATTGGCACAATGTATACTAAAATAGCAGACAAAGAGTACGAAACGAAAAATACGACACCTGACAGCGTCACACTTCAGCAAACTTTTTATGAAATGAAAAAAGAGGCTGTCGGAACGGCTGTCATGGAAGTATCTTCACATGCTCTTGAACAAGGACGTGTACATGGCTGTGACTTTGATATAGCGGTTTTTACTAATTTAACGCAGGACCATTTGGATTTTCATAAGACAATGGAGCGTTATAAATTTGCTAAATCCTTGCTGTTTTCTCAACTGGGAAATACATACAGAGAAGAACGGCCTAAATATGCCGTCCTGAATGCTGATGATGAGGCAGCTGAAGATTTGATCAAAGCCACGGCAGCAAACGTCATTACATATGCAATTGATAAGCCGGCTGATGTTCGCGCTTTGGATGTTCGGATTACTGCTGAAGGAACATCTTTTATGCTGCAGACAGAAAAAGAGAGCATGGAAGTCAGCCTTCAGCTTATCGGAAAGTTCAGTGTGTATAACGCGCTTGCTGCTGCAAGTGCAGCTTTGTGTGCTGGAATTCCTTTAGCTGAAATTATTAACTCGCTTGAACAGGTACAGGGAGTTTCCGGCCGTTTTGAGCCAGTATCTGCCGGTCAGTCTTTCCCTGTAATAGTGGATTATGCCCACACGCCTGACAGCCTGGAAAATGTTCTGATGACGGTTAAGGAGTTTGTGAAAGGAAATATATATGTCGTGGTCGGATGCGGCGGGGGCCGGGACAAAAAAAAAAGTCCGCTGATGGCTGAAATTGCATGCCGGATTGCTACCCATCCGGTTTTCACCTCCGACAATCCGCGTTCTGAAGACCCTGTTCAAATTCTGCAGGATATGAAAGAAGGGGCTTCCGGGAATTACTTAGTATTGGAAGACCGCAGAGAAGCAATTGGATATGCTGTGGAACAGGCCCAAGAAGGCGATGTCGTGATTATTGCCGGCAAAGGGCATGAAACCTATCAGGATATCAATGGCAGCAAAACACATTTTGACGACCGTGAAGAAGCACGGAAGGCTATTAAAAAAAGGTTTAGTTGATCAGTATTCAGGCCTTTTAAAGCCAACAATAATTATCAATGCATAGAGAGATTTATTTGCGTTAGGAATGAGGGAGTAAGGCATGTTGGAACAAGTTATTTTTTATACAATTATTGCGGCCTTTTTAATTACAGTGCTGCTGTCACCGATTTTTATCCCGTTTTTAAGAAGGCTGAAATTCGGGCAGAGCATTCGTGAAGAAGGGCCGAAGTCACATCAGAAAAAGACTGGGACTCCAACGATGGGAGGAGTCATGATTCTGGTCTCCATTACAATCGCGACCCTGGTCATGACTTTTAAATTTTCTGAACCGTCAACAGAAACCTATCTATTATTATTGGTTACACTCGGTTTCGGGCTTTTAGGATTTCTTGATGATTTCATTAAAGTAGTAATGAAAAGGAATCTTGGATTGACTTCAAAGCAGAAGCTTCTGGGACAAATTGTGATTTCAGTGATTTTTTATTTTGTTTACAGGCAGACGGAGGGATTTGTTCCTGAAATCACAATTCCAGCTACCGACCTTTCTATAAATGTCGGCTGGTTATACATTGTAGTTATAATTTTTTGGCTTGTCGGTTTTTCGAATGCAGTCAATCTGACTGATGGATTAGATGGTCTTGTTTCTGGAACAGCGGCAATTGCCTTTGGTGCGTTTGCTGTATTGGCCTGGTACCAGCACCAATATGATATCGCCATTTTTTCTGTAGCAGTAGCAGGGGCTGTTCTTGGGTTCCTTGTTTTTAATGCCCATCCGGCGAAGGTCTTTATGGGGGATACCGGCTCCCTTGCTTTAGGCGGTGCTATTGCTGCAATTGCTCTGTTAACGAAGCTTGAACTCTTGCTTGTCATTATCGGCGGCGTTTTTGTAATCGAAACATTATCTGTTATTCTGCAAGTTGCTTCTTTTAAAACCAGGGGGAAAAGGATTTTCAAAATGAGTCCGCTTCATCACCATTATGAATTGTCAGGATGGTCAGAATGGCGGGTTGTCGTAACGTTTTGGACAGTCGGACTGCTATTTGCAGTACTTGGAATCTATTTAGAGGTGTGGATATAAATTGGAAGAGACTACTCAATATCTAAGAAAAAAAGTATTAGTTTTAGGTTTGGCCAAAAGCGGGGTGACTGCTGCATCCATTCTGCACAAGCTTGGTGCCTTCGTAACGGTGAATGATATGAAGCCGTTATCGGAGAACCCTGAAGCACAGGGCCTTCTTGAACAGGGAATCAAAGTCATTTGCGGGAGCCACCCAATCGAACTCTTGGATGAAGGATTTGAACTGATTGTAAAGAATCCGGGTATTCCTTACAGAAACCCTCTGGTCAAAGGGGCTTTGGAAAAAGGAATTCCTGTCATTACGGAAGTCGAACTTGCTTACCAGATCAGTGAAGCTCCTTTTATCGGCATCACTGGCACAAATGGGAAAACAACGACCACAACCCTGATTTATGAAATGCTTAAAACAGGGGAAAAGTCTCCTTTGATAGCTGGGAATATAGGGACAGTGGCATCCGGTGTAGCTGAAGAAGCCTCTCATAAAGACAATATCGTCATTGAATTATCTTCTTTTCAGCTTATGGGGATTGAGGAGTTCCGTCCTCAAATTGCCATCATCACAAATCTGTATGATGCACATTTGGATTACCATGGTTCCAAAGCGGAATATGCCTCCGCAAAAGCGGCCATCACGAAAAATCAGACGAAGGATGATTTCTTCATCTATAATGCTGATCAGCAAGATGTGGTCAAAATGGCTGAAAAGTCAAAAGCCAGTCTGATTCCTTTCTCGGCAACAGAAAAATATACAGACGGGGCATATATTGAGTCTGGATCTGTGTACTTTAAGGAAAATAAGGTGATTGATGTGTCAGAAATCGCCCTTCCCGGAAAGCACAATCTTGAAAACATCCTTGCTGCCGTTTCAGCTGCGAAATTAAAGGGAGTTTCCAATGAGTCCATTCGTGAAGTGCTGACGACTTTTCATGGCGTGGAGCACAGGCTGCAGTATATAAAGACCGTGAAAAACAGGAAATTTTATAACGATTCAAAAGCGACAAATATCCTGGCTGCTACAAAAGCGCTGTCGTCTTTCACTGAGCCTGTTATCCTTCTTGCGGGAGGGCTTGACCGCGGCAATGAGTTCGATGAGTTAAAGCCGGCCTTGAAAAATGTTAAAGCACTGATAACGTTTGGACAGACAGCAGAAAAAATTGAGCGGGTTGCCAAAGAATCCGGAATAAAAATAATAAAACGTGTCGATAATGTGGAGACAGCTGTACCGGCAGCATTTGAGCTGTCAGCTGAAGGCGACTGTATCCTCCTTTCACCGGCTTGCGCAAGCTGGGATCAATATAAAACTTTCGAACAAAGAGGGGACATGTTTACAGCTGCCGTGCATAAACTGAAATAAGAGCTAAAAGACATTTTCGTGATGCTTGCTGTATTCCTTCGACCTCTTAGAAAAAAGCGATAATTTGAATGTTATCGCTTTTTTTGCGCCCAGACATCCTGCAGATTGATCGACTGCTTTTTAGCTTATAAAAACTGCTTAGAGGTGGATGATTGTGCCCTATAAAAAATCCAATCCTGATTTGACTCTCATTATCGTCACCTTAAGTCTATTGGCCGTTGGGCTGATTATGGTTTACAGTGCCAGTGCAGTTTGGGCAGATTATAAATTTGATGATTCCTTTTATTTTGCCAAAAGGCAGCTGTTGTTCGCCTGTGTAGGTGTCGTTGCCATGTTTTTTATTATGAATGTGGATTATTGGACGTGGAGGACATGGGGGAAATTATTGGTCATCATTTGTTTTGTGCTCCTTTTAGCTGTACTGATACCTGGTATCGGAATGGCGAGAAATGGATCGAGAAGCTGGATTGGTGTCGGAGCTTTTTCCATTCAGCCGTCTGAATTCATGAAACTTGCTATGATTGCTTTTCTGGCTAAGTTCCTGTCAGAAAGACAAAAACTGATAACTTCCTTTAAAAAAGGCCTGGCTCCGTCTCTGGGACTTGTCTTTCTCGCCTTCGGCCTGATCATGCTTCAGCCTGATCTTGGGACAGGGACGGTTATGGTAGGAACGTGTATTGTGATGATATTTATCTCAGGAGCAAGGGTTATCCATTTTGTCGGACTGGGTCTGCTAGGTGTAGCAGGATTTGCAGCACTTGTTCTCTCAGCTCCGTATCGGATGAAAAGAATCACCTCTTTTTTGGATCCATGGGAGGATCCTTTGGGGAGCGGGTTCCAGATGATTCAATCGATGTATGCGATCGGCCCTGGCGGCTTATTTGGCTTAGGACTCGGTCAGAGCAGGCAGAAGTTCTTTTATTTGCCGGAGCCGCAGACCGATTTTATCTTTGCCATTATTTCAGAGGAGCTGGGCTTTATTGGGGGTTCTCTTGTTATTCTGTTATTTGCCCTTATGCTTTGGCGGGGAATCCGAATAGCGCTGGGAGCGCCGGATTTATATGGCAGTCTGGTCGCTGTAGGCATTATTGGGATGGTTGCTATCCAGGTAATGATTAATATCGGTGTTGTAACAGGTTTAATGCCTGTCACAGGAATCACGCTTCCGCTCCTTAGCTATGGAGGGTCATCGCTTACATTAATGCTTATGGCGATTGGAGTTTTGCTCAATATTAGCAGATACTCAAAGTATTAAGCCATCCAAAGGATCTTAACCGAACTGGTGTTATTATAAGGTGAAGAAATTTTGATCCATATCGCAGCTGACAGAAGGCATTGGGGGAGCCACTCTCTCAATGCCTTTTTTTATTTTTGGATAGATAAAAGCTGAAGCTCAAAATTGTGACAGGAAAGCCTGTCTGCAGCTGTATAATAAGTCAAAATCATAAATTTTATGGGGGTAGGAGAACAATAAAAATTTTCCATTGGTTTTTCTGTGAAAAACTCTTTGAAATATTGGCATTAACAGCCTGATTAGACTATAGTATAAGATGGTAAAGCCGCAGCAGCTTTACTATTTCTCTTTTTAAGAGCTGCCTGCTTAGGGAAGGATGGTCTCTCCCGAACTGTTTCAAAATCAATAACAGGCAATACAGTCTCTCATAAAATATATACATATAGAGTTCTTGAGGAGGTTCTAAAATGAATGACGTATATGAAAAACTAATACAAATGGAAGTTGGAAAGGTTCGGGCGGATGAACCGCTTGCCAATCATACAACAATGAAAATCGGCGGACCTGCTGATCTGTTTATCGAGCCATCATCGATTGAAAATCTGCAGAGAACGATGGGAGTAATAATCGAACATAAAATTCCTTGGCGGGCTATAGGCAGAGGTTCGAATCTTCTTGTCAGTGATAATGGAATAGAAGGGGCAGTTATAAAACTGGGAAGAGGATTGGACGGTATAGATCTCCAAGGCACTGTTTTAACGGCAGGGGGCGGAGTATCGCTTGTAAGTTTATCTGTCCAGATCAGCAAAAAAGGTTTGGCAGGTTTGGAATTTGCCAGCGGGATTCCGGGTTCAGTCGGAGGTTCAGTCTATATGAACGCCGGTGCGCATGGGTCAGACATTAGTTCCATACTAAAAAAAGCCCATATTCTTTTTGAGGACGGCACGATGGATTGGCTGACAAAGGATCAAATGGAGTTTTCTTACCGTACTTCTGTATTGCAGAAAAAACGGCCTGGAATTGTATTGGAGGCTGTATTTGAGCTGGAAGAAGGAAACAAGGAAGAAATTGTGGCCAGAATGCAAAAAAATAAAACATACCGCAAGGAAACCCAGCCGTATAATTTACCTTGTGCAGGAAGCATCTTTCGCAATCCTCTCCCTAAGTATGCAGGGCAGCTGGTCGAAGATGCCGGATTGAAAGGCCACAAGATTGGCGGAGCACAAATCTCGCCTATGCACGGTAATTTCATTGTCAATGCAGGAGGCGGCAAGGCAGAGGATGTTTTGGCGCTAATACAGCATGTGAAGGACACGATTTATGATCAATTCAAAATTCAAATGGAGACAGAAGTTGAAATAATAGGGAGAAAATGAGGGAATATCATATTTTTATATCCAAATATTGTGATATAATGATACACAAAAAGTTTTCCGCCATTGTCTTCGTAAAGCAATGCTTTTCATTTGTTTTATCAGAGAGAGGTGAACCGGGTGGAGAAAGGGAAGGTCGTTTCCATTGAAGACCGTATACCCAAATTAAAGCAGTTGAGAAAAAAGAAGGCAAATAAACGGTTGATTTTTTTGCTTTCACTCTTTTTTATCCTGGTCGCGTGCGTGCTTTATTTTTTATCTCCATTAAGCCACATGAAGTCAGTGAAGGTAACGGGAAATCAATACATCTCTTCCAAGCAGATTATAAAGCTCAGTGATTTAAAAGCGGAACAGAGCATATGGAAGATTGATTCAAGTAAAGTTTCGGACAAGATTGAAAGCTTTCCTGAAATAGCAAGTGCTGATGTGAGCCCGATTTTTCCTAATTCAGTGAAAATAACGGTTAAAGAACATAAGAGGATTGCTTATCTATCTAAGGGAAGCAGTTTTTACCCTATTTTGGATAATGGCGAGATTCTCGGTAAGCTCGATAAAGGAGAAATTCCTGTATTTGCACCTGTTTTAATAGACTTCAAAGAGGGTAAAGCATTAAATCTGCTTTTGGAACAGCTGGATAAACTGCCTGTTGAAATACAGAACTCGATATCAGAAATTCATTACACACCGACAAAAACGGACGGGTATCATATAACCATGTATATGAATGATGGTTATGAAGTCTCTGCCACCAGCAGGACGCTATCCGATAAAATGGTACACTACCCTGCAATTATCAGTCAGCTTGATCCCAGAGTAAAAGGGGTCATAGATTTAGAAGTAGGTTCCTATTTTAAAGCGTATCAAAGCCCTGAGAAAAAACAGAAAAGTGATGAAGGCCAATAACATAGAGATTTTATTTGCCGGCAGTGTTTACAGGTCCCGGAGCAGGATGTGACGGACAATGTGCCGTCACTGCTGCATCCGCAATAACTGATTCATACATAACCGAAAGTCCTATTGCAATGAGTATTGTTCAATTGTCTGCCAGTAATGTTTAAAGCTTTTACCTGTGCCGGTCAAAATTTTAAACACTGGATCTGAGTGTTTAAGGAGAATAGCCCGAAAGAGACTGTTCAATATGTATTTGTGATAATTTTTAGCTTTTCTCGCTGAACATCTTAGTGTAGACTTATACGAGAAGCCTTTAACGGCCGTATGTACTTAACACTTTCATGAAGTATGCTTTTTTAAGGGGAAAATGAATACGTCCCTATTCCTTCGGGATGATCCGAAAAAAATCGTTATATTAAAAAGGGAATAGGCTGGGCGTGCCGAATAGTTTTAGGAAAGTATTCAGTTTTTGTAAAGCAGGGGCAGCAACCCATAAGATAAAGTAGTATTTTAAGAGAGATGAAATCTTAATCTTAAGAGTTCATTAACTTACGGACAGAATAGGCCTTTAGGCATAAAGTTGTTATTCCAATGAATTTGTATAATTTGAAGGAGGTGCCATGGGATGAACAGCAATGAAATTTATGTAAGTCTTGACATCGGTACATCCAGTGTAAAAGTTATCATCGGTGAAATGGTCAATGATACATTGAATATTATTGGTGTTGGAAATGTGAAATCTGAAGGCATAAAAAAAGGATCGATTGTAGATATAGATGAAACAGTCAGATCTATACAAAAGGCTGTTGAGCAGGCTGAAAGAATGATTGGGATGGACATTAAGCAAGTGGTGGTCGGCATTAGCGGCAATCATGTTATGCTTCAGCCCTGCCATGGCGTAGTAGCCGTTTCGAGTGAAAATAAGGAAATTACTGAAAATGATGTAATACGGGTAAGGGAAGCAGCCGAATTAATCACGATACCAAGTGACCGGGAAATCATTGATATTGTTCCAATTCACTATAAGGTGGATGAACTGGATGAAATCAGTGATCCGCGCGGAATGATCGGCGTTCGTCTTGAAATGAGAGGCGTGCTGATTACAGGACTTCGTACGATATTACATAACTCACTGCGATGTGTAGAGAGAGCGGGTCTGGAAATAACAGATATAGCGCTGCAGCCGCTTGCGGCGGGCTCCCTTGTCCTTTCAAAAGATGAAAAGGAACTTGGGGTGGCCATGGTGGATATTGGAGGCGGTTCTACAACCCTTGCTGTATTTGAGCAAGGACATTTGAAGTATACGTCCGTTATTCCTGTAGGCGGAGAAACAATAACGAAAGATCTTTCAATCGTGCTTCGTACAACAACTGAAAACGCCGAGAATATCAAGGTTCAGCATGGACATGCCTTTTATGAGGACGCCTCCACTGAAGAAACCTTCCAGATTCCTATTATCGGCAGTGATCAAATGCAGCCTTGCAATCAATCTTTCCTTTCTGAAATCATCGAAGCGAGGATGACGGAGATTTTTGATTTAGTGCAGGATGAATTGGAGAAGATAGGTTTTCAGGATATTCCGGGAGGTTTTGTACTGACCGGAGGCGGAGTGAAAATGCCCGGAGTTCTTGAGCTAGCCCAAGACATCTTCAGGAACCGTGTCAGGACAGCAGAGCCGAATTATATTGGGGTAAGAGAACCGCAATATACTACAGCGGTTGGGCTGATTAAGCATGTTTGTAAAAAAGAGAGAATGAAGAAGAACCAATCAGATTCATCTAAAACACCTGTAACGGCCGGACAAGCCCAAGAAAACCATGAAGTACGGGCCCAAAAGCAAAATCAAAAGCCAAAAGAGCAGCCGGTGAAAAAACAAGCGGATAAAAGTGAAAAAGGTGAGTCCAAATTTAAGAAAATCCTTGGATACTTTTTTGAATAAACAATCAGAAACGGGAATTTCGTCAAAATAGGAGGATTGTCATGTTGGAGTTTGATTCTAATATAGAAGAATTAGCAATGATTAAAGTTATAGGTGTTGGCGGCGGGGGCAATAACGCTGTAAATCGAATGATTGAGCATGGTGTACAAGGGGTAGAGTTTATCTCAGTAAATACGGACGCCCAGGCCCTTAATCTATCGAAAGCCGAAATTAAAATGCAAATTGGCGGTAAGCTGACACGTGGATTGGGAGCTGGAGCAAATCCGGAAGTCGGCAAGAAGGCAGCTGAAGAAAGCAAAGAACAGATTGAAGAAGCCCTGAAAGGCGCCGATATGGTATTTGTTACAGCAGGTATGGGCGGCGGAACCGGTACAGGTGCAGCTCCGGTTATTGCTCAAATCGCGAAGGATTTAGGGGCACTTACGGTCGGCGTTGTAACAAGGCCGTTCACATTCGAAGGACGTAAGCGTGCAAATCAGGCACAAGGCGGTATCACGGCGATGAAAGAGTCCGTTGATACACTAATTGTCATTCCAAATGATCGCCTTCTTGAGATTGTTGATAAAAGTACGCCAATGCTTGAAGCTTTCCGTGAAGCGGATAATGTGCTTCGTCAAGGTGTTCAGGGTATTTCTGATTTGATCGCTACACCTGGTTTGATCAACCTTGATTTCGCGGATGTTAAGTCTATTATGTCTAATAAAGGTTCAGCCCTGATGGGTATCGGTATTTCTTCCGGAGAAAACAGAGCGACTGAAGCAGCAAAGAAGGCTATTTCAAGTCCGTTGCTTGAAACGTCTATTGATGGTGCACAAGGTGTTCTAATGAATATTACGGGCGGAACGAACCTCAGTCTATTTGAAGTTCAGGAAGCTGCAGATATTGTAGCTACAGCCTCTGATCAAGATGTCAACATGATTTTTGGATCGGTCATCAATGAAAATCTTAAAGATGAAATCGTGGTTACGGTGATTGCTACTGGTTTTAATGAAATAGAATCACAAGTTTCCCGTCAAAATTCCCGTCCTTCTTTTGGCAGCCAGCCGTCTCGTCAGCAGCAGAGCCAGCCTGTGCAGCAGAATGCCCCTAAGCGGGAGCAAAGACGTGAAGAAGCAACAGAACAGCAGCAGCCTGTTCGTAATTCAAATAACCATGCGGAAGATGCTTTGGACATTCCTACTTTCCTTCGCAATCGCAATAGACGCCGTTAAGAAAAAGCTGTCTCATTGAGACGGCTTTTCTCTTTTGTTAAGCAGCTGTGCCGGAAAAGGTACAGCTGCTTTAATCTTTTCAGCATTTTTATATGACCTTCCCTTTTACATTCCTCGCTCAAAGAATTCCCTTTAAAATATATTTCTACAAAAAAATGAAAAAATATTGAAAACCTCTTAATGTTTGAGTACAAATAGTGACACACTTTCCTTTGAAAGGTAAGCTATACTTTTTTCTAAGAGAAGCTTACAGGCTGGAGGGGAGGATTTGTATTTATATTTAGATATTATTTGGTTATTAAACTGGATTTTTGACACTTTGCTTTTATATTGGACGTCCGTTCTCCTGAAGAGCAGGGTGTCACTGTGGAGGCTTGCTTTAGGCGGGTTTGCCGGCTCCCTGATCGTACTGTTAGCCTTTACTCCCTATTCAAAGTTTGCCGAACATGTCCTGGTCAAAATATCTTTTTCGATTCTGATGGTGCTCATTGTATTTGGATACACCCGCTTAAAACATTTTTTTAAGGCGGCTGCCACTTTGTATTTTATAACCTTCTTATCCGGAGGAATATTGCTGGGGATGCACTACTTATTTGAAGAAAATATCTTGATGGCAAATCAGGCTATGGGATCAAGCATTAACCAATATGGGGATCCTGTAAGCTGGATTTTCATTGCAGTGGGATTTCCGCTTGCCTGGCTATTCTCGAAACATACTCTGGACGGAATGGAAATAACCAAACTTAATCATCAGCAGATGGTTGAGGTTATTACAAAAATAGAGGGATTTGAGGGACGTTTCCAAGGGCTGATTGACAGCGGAAACCAATTGTATGATCCGTTAAGCGGAGCTCCGGTTATGATTATTTCTTTAAAAGGACTTGAATCGGACATGCCCGCGGATATGCTCCCTGTTTTTGTAGATCCGGAACAATGGATGAAAGAGGAGGAGAACGGCTACAATTGCTCCTGGGCGGGACGAATCCGGATTATTCCTTATAAGGTAATTGGACATGAACATCAGCTTCTGACTGCGGTAAAGCCGGATTTTGTGCAAATTATCCAAGGCGAAAAAGAGTACCGTTTGACTAAAGTACTTGTTTCTTTTTCAAATTTGCAGCTTTCCTCAGATAAAAGCTATCAATGTATCATCCATCCTAAAATGCTGACGGGAATTCCGGGAAGCAACGCTTCATAACACGCAGCAAATGAAATATATGAAGGGGGTTTATTTGTGAAGAAATTTATTCTTCGCCTCAATTACTATTGGTATAAACTGCTGTTCAAACTTGGGCTGAAAACGGATGAAGTTTTTTATATTGGAGGAAGTGAGGCTCTTCCGCCTCCGCTATCAAAGGAGGAGGAATTGGTCTTAATCAATAAACTTCCTAAAGGGGATCAAGCGGCAAGGTCAATTTTGATTGAACGAAATCTGCGGCTTGTTGTCTATATTGCCAGGAAATTTGAAAATACCGGGATTAATATTGAAGATTTGATCAGCATCGGTACAATCGGTCTTATAAAGGCTGTTAATACATTTAATCCAGAAAAGAAAATTAAGCTGGCTACATATGCCTCCAGATGCATTGAGAATGAAATACTGATGTACCTGAGAAGAAATAATAAAATTCGCTCTGAGGTTTCATTTGATGAGCCCCTTAACATTGACTGGGATGGAAATGAGCTCCTGCTTTCAGATGTTTTAGGTACAGATGATGATATTATCACGAAAGACCTGGAGGCAAATGTAGATAAAAAACTGCTTATTAAAGCGCTGACCCAGCTTTCCGACAGAGAAAAACAAATTATGGAGCTTAGATTCGGCCTTGCCGGCGAGGAAGAAAAAACACAGAAGGATGTTGCAGATATGCTGGGGATTTCACAGTCCTATATTTCCAGGCTGGAAAAACGGATCATAAAAAGGTTAAGAAAAGAATTTAATAAAATGGTTTGATTTTTTCAGCAGAGTTGTGATTACAGCAAGGGCTGGCGTTAAACTCTCTAATGATAAAATTTTTTCAGAATAGCATTTATGCATATTTTTCCCTCCCGCGGAGATACTGATTTTTGTACAGCGCTCCTGTGAGGAGGGAATTAATTTGTCTCGAAACAAGGTTGAAATCTGCGGAGTCGATACATCAAAATTACCGGTTTTAAAAAATGAAGAAATGAGAAAGCTCTTTAAAGAAATGCACGAAGGCGATATTTCAGCTAGAGAAAAACTGGTAAACGGGAATCTTAGACTCGTATTGAGCGTGATTCAGCGCTTCAATAACCGAGGGGAATATGTAGATGATCTATTTCAGGTAGGCTGTATAGGATTAATGAAGTCAATTGATAACTTTGATTTAGGGCAGAATGTCAAATTCTCGACATATGCAGTCCCAATGATTATAGGGGAAATCAGACGATACTTGCGCGATAATAACCCAATCAGAGTTTCCCGTTCTCTGAGAGATATCGCCTATAAGGCATTGCAGGTAAAGGAAAAATTGATCAGTCAGACTCTTAGAGAGCCGACTGCTGAGGAAATAGCAAGAGTATTGGATGTTCCTCATGAAGAAATTGTTTTTGCCTTAGACGCCATTCAGGATCCCGTTTCACTGTTTGAACCGATTTACAATGACGGAGGGGATCCCATATATGTCCTTGACCAGCTAAGCGATGAAAAGAATAAGGACAGTACATGGATTGATGAGATCGCCATTAATGAAGGAATGAGGCGATTGAATGAAAGGGAAAAAATGATACTTAGAAAACGGTTTTTTCAAGGAAAAACCCAAATGGAGGTTGCAGAGGAAATTGGAATTTCTCAAGCCCAGGTTTCCCGTCTTGAAAAGGCAGCTATCCGTCAAATGAATAAAAATATTCAGCAATAAAGCTTCTGTTAATCGGTAAAGTGATGAGGACAGTGCAGCAAGATCTTTTTCGTTTGCACTGTCTGTCCTTACCGGTCTGCAGAGAGCTTTTTTATTTGCCCTCTGGGGAATTATCATTGTTTTCTTGATCTGTTCATATACATAAGAAATACGGAACGTGCGACTGCCGTTAAAGTTGTGACGAATAGGAGATGACTGAAACGATGTTCAGGATTTCTGAATTCCAGATTAAAGATATTGTTAACATTGCGGACGGACGTAAACTGGGAAATCTGGCTGATTTAGAGATTAACGTATCAACTGGAAAGATAGAAGCTATTGTAGTAGCCAACAGCGGCAGGTTTATGGGCTTTTTTTCTAGGGAACAGGATATCGTTATTCCGTGGCATAAAATCAAAAAGATTGGTTCGGATGTGATTCTGGTTGAATATTTCACACCGACTCAGCCTCACCTAACTGAAGAAAGGTTTTAAGCGGCGATTCGCGTTATAGTATGGTACACTAGAACAAAAAAGAGGTAAAAGATGAAGGAACCATTCATTTTATCAAAAGATCAATTTTTGCTGATTGAAGACTGGACGGCTGAAGATCCGAGACTGACAGCAGGATTTACAACAAAGAACGGCGGAATCGGAAAGACACCCTATTTTTCATTGAACACAGGTTTCCATGTTGGAGACTTGGAAGAGGATGTTAGGGGAAACCGTCAGATACTAGCAAAGGAATTAGATTTTCCTATAGAAAACTGGACAGGGGCAGAGCAGACACACGACATACGGATTGTAAAAGTAAAGAGTGCCGATTCAGGCAAGGGGGCATCAGATTATACATCAGGATTCCTTGCCACTGACGGATTATACACTTCTGACAGAAATGTTTTGCTTACGCTCTGCTTTGCTGATTGTGTTCCGTTATTTTTTTATGCTCCAAAGCACGTAATGGTTGGGACTGCCCATGCTGGCTGGAAGGGGACAGTTTCTGATATTGCGGGAGAGATGATCCGTCGATGGAATGAGGAAGGAATTGCTTCAGAAGATATTTTTGCGGCAATCGGTCCGTCCATTTGCCGCAATTGCTACATAGTAGATGACCGTGTAATGAGCAGAGTGCAAAAATTGCTGGAAGATAGTGACGAAAAGCCATATAATTTAATTAGTCATGGTCAATTTCAGCTTGACTTAAAAATGATGAATCAAATGCTGATTGAAAAGGCTGGTGTCCCTAAGGACCAGATACAAATATCTTCTTTATGTACAAGCTGCCATCAGGATTTGTTTTTTTCCCATCGAAGAGATAAGGGAAAGACAGGAAGAATGCTGGGTTTTATCGGTTGGAAGGAGGACTAATCCAAATTGAAAGTTGCAGATCAATTAAAAATCATCGAGAGACAAATAGAGGAAGCCTGTCTGAAAACCGGCAGGGAAAGCAATGAAATCACAATCATAGCAGTGACTAAATATGTTTCTGCAGCACGTGCCAAAGAAGCTTTAGAAGCAGGAATCACGAATCTGGGCGAAAACCGGGATGAAGGTCTACTTGATAAATATGAAGTTTTGAAAGACGAGCCTAACTGGCATTTTATTGGAACGCTTCAAACCAGAAAAGTAAAAAAAATAATTGATAAGGTCTCATATATTCATTCACTGGACCGGATTTCTCTTGCAGAAGAAATACACAAACGTGCCAAAGAACCGATAAAATGTTTAGTGCAGGTTAATATATCCGGAGAAGATACAAAGCATGGGATGCCTCGTGAGGATGTAATGGATTTTATCCGGGATATCAGCGCATACGACCGAGTAATTGTCTCCGGTCTGATGACAATGGCTCCGCTGACAGATGATAAAGAACAAATCAGATCCTGTTTTCGCCGATTGAAGGAACTTCAGGCTGAAGTGCAGGAAGCCCGCTTTAGCAATGCTCCGTGTACTGAACTGTCAATGGGAATGTCCAATGATTTCCCTATCGCGATTGAAGAAGGCGCAACCATGATCCGTATTGGGACTGCATTGGTGGGCAAAGAAATTTAAGGAGGAGATTGGATGTCGCTTGTAACAAAATTAAAATCTCTTTTCGCACTGGAAGATGAATATGAATACAGAGAAGAAATTGTGGAAGAAGAGCCGGAGGATTCCAAACAGCCGAAATCGACTAAATATGCTTCTTCTTCAACAACTTCAGGGGCTGCCAATCAAAATGTCGTAAGTTTGCAAAGTGTTCAGAAATCCTCTAAGGTAGTATTATTAGAGCCGCGGGCCTACGCAGAAGCGCAAGAAGTTGCGGATCATTTGAAGAACAGACGCGCTGTCGTAGTTAATTTGCAGCGTATACAGCATGAACAAGGAAAAAGAATTGTGGATTTTCTGAGCGGAACGGTTTATGCAATAAGCGGCGATATTCAAAAAATAGGCACGGATATTTTCCTCTGCACCCCTGACAACGTGGATGTATCAGGAAATATTACCGGTCTGGCGGCAGAAGAAGGATTTGATGAAACGAGGTGGTAATAGTAAATGATCGTATTATATAATGTGTTAAGCTATTTGCTGGAAATCTATTCAATCGCCTTGATTGTTTACATTTTCATGTCATGGTTTCCAAATGCAAGAGAATCAGCGATTGGACAGATGCTGACCCGTATTTGCGAACCGTATTTAGAACAGTTCAGACGTTTTATCCCGCCGCTGGGGATGATCGACTTTTCACCGATTGTTGCCTTGCTTGTGCTCCGTTTTGCCGGAGCCGGTTTGAATCAAGTCTTCAATTGGATTGCCTGAGTTTAGTGAGTTCCCAGAATTAGAGTATGTGGCGAGAGGTGTTTTATCATGAGTATTTACCAGCATTACCGGCCGGATGAAAAAGAGTTCATTGATCAGTCATTGGGATGGATTGATTTGGTTAAGAGAAACTATTCTCCTAAATTGACTGATTTTCTTGATCCGCGCCAGCAGCAAATCCTCACAGCCATTTTAGGAAACGATCCGGAAGCGGGACTGGAATTTTTCGGGGGCGGGGATCAGGCTGAAAGAAAGAGAGCCCTCCTTTACCCGGATTATTTGACTCCTCAGCTTTCAGATTTTCAGCTCGCTTTATATGAAGTGGTCTATCCGAGTAAATTTGTAACACTGGATCACCGGCAAGTGCTTGGCAGCTTAATGTCGCTTGGATTAAAGCGTGAAAAGTTCGGCGACATTCTTATTGCAAAACATCAGGTGCAATTTGCTGCAAGTGAAGAAATAGGTGATTATATACGTGCAAATTTGAACAAGATCGGACAAGCTTCTGTGACTGTCAAAAGAATTCCGTTAGAAAAAATAGCGGCAGAAGCCGAATCATGGATTGAACAAACCTGTACGGTAAGCTCTTTGAGATTGGACGCTGTTTTATCGACAATTTTAAATATTTCGCGTCAAAAATCTCAAGCTCTGATTGCAGGCGGAAAAGTAAAGCTGAACTTTAAGCAAACTGAATCTGTTACGGAGGACTGTTGTGAAGGAGATATACTTTCCGTCAGAGGGTATGGGCGCTGTAAGGTTTTTTCTATAGAAGGGAAAACGAAAAAAGATAAATGGAGAATTAATATAGGCAAAAAAAAATAATCATAGAGATACAGGGTTTATTATTTTTTTGTCGAATGGTAGACTTAGGTAGTGTAAGAGAAGAAATTTTGGAGGTGCCGTAATGCCCTTAACCCCTATAGATATACATAATAAAGAATTTAGCAAGGCTTTTCGCGGGTATGATGAAGACGAAGTAAATGAATTTCTTGATCAAATCATCAAAGATTATGAATTGATTTTAAGAGAAAAAAAGGATTTAGAAAGCAAACTTGAAGAAACGCATGATCGCCTTGGTCATTTTAATAATATCGAGGGAGCCTTGAATAAGTCCATTCTTGTTGCACAGGAAGCTGCTGAGGAAGTAAAGCGGAATGCACAGAAAGAAGCTAAGCTTATTCTGAAGGAAGCGGAAAAGAATGCTGACAGGATTGTAAATGAATCATTGGTTAAGGCAAGGAAGATTGCTATGGACATTGAAGATTTGAAAAAACAATCCAAAGTGTTCCGCACCCGTTTCAAAATGCTGGTCGAGGCACAGCTTGACCTCTTGGACAGCGAAGATTGGGATCATCTGCTTGAATACGAAGTGGATGCTTCAGATATGGAACTGCATACCGGCGGGAAAGAAGAAAATTAAACTGCCCTTGACTGTAAGCACTTTTATCGCATATAATTCATAACAATAATCTAATATGAAAAGCTGACTATGACAGGGACAGTAAATGCTCCATAGTTCTTTTTTAGCGAACCGGGGATGGTGGGAGCCCGGCAAAGAAAAGGCGTATTGAATATCACCCTCGAGTTCCGAATAGAACACTGCTTTTGCAGTCAGTAAATAAGGCGCTTCATTCACGTTACGGATGTTTGAGTGAACAGGACAGAACCTTTTAAGGAAGAGGAAATCCTGTTTAACTAGGGTGGTACCACGGGAAGCATAGCTCTCTCGTCCCTTTTGGGATGAGGGGCTTTTTTTATTGTCCGGAAACTGTTGCCTTTGCTTTTCTTTTACATTTATATTCAAAAATTGGAGGAAGAAGAGATGGAGTACAAAGATACATTATTAATGCCTAAAACTGATTTTCCAATGCGGGGAAACCTCCCTAAAAGAGAACCGGAAATCCAGGCTCGCTGGGAAGAGGAGAATATTTACCAAAAAGTTCAGGAGCATACTAAAGGGAGACCTTTATTCATTCTGCATGACGGCCCTCCTTATGCTAACGGCGATATTCATATGGGGCACGCTTTAAATAAAGTTTTAAAAGATTTCATTGTTCGCTTTAAATCTATGAACGGTTTTCATGCACCGTATGTGCCAGGCTGGGATACGCATGGTCTGCCAATTGAGACGGCTTTGACGAAAAAGGGTGTTAAGCGGAAAGAAATGACCGTGGCAGAATTCCGTAAATTGTGTGAGAAATATGCATATGAACAAATTAACAATCAAAGGGAACAATTTAAACGCCTTGGAGTCCGTGCTGACTGGGATAATCCGTATATTACTTTGAAGCCGGAATATGAGGCCCAGCAAATTAAAGTATTTGGCGGAATGGCGAAAAAAGGGTATATCTATAAAGGGAAAAAGCCGGTTAACTGGTCTCCTTCAAGTGAATCAGCTTTAGCTGAAGCTGAAATCGAATATCAGGATAAGCGTTCTGCTTCCATTTATGTTGCTTTTGAGGTGACAGATGGCAAAGGTGTGCTTGAAGAGGGAGTTAAAATTGTTATCTGGACAACAACTCCATGGACCATCCCTGCAAACCTGGGAATTTCTGTTCACCCTTCATTAAACTATGTTGTAGTTGCTGTCGAAGGCGAAAAATATTTGGTGGCTGAAGCGCTGCTTGAATCAGTTAAATCAGCGATTGGCTGGGAATCAGCTGAGATTGTTCAAAAAGTGTCAGGTTCACAATTAGACAGAATCATCGCGAAACATCCTTTGTTTGACCGTGAATCATTAGTCATGCTTGGAGAACATGTTACAACAGATGCAGGAACAGGCTGTGTTCATACTGCACCCGGACACGGTGAAGATGACTTCATCGTCGGTCAAAAGTATGGTTTGGATGTACTTTGCCCTGTTGACGAAAAAGGTGTTATGACAGAAGAAGCTGGTGAATTTGCAGGCTTATTCTATGATGAAGCCAATAAGCCGATCACTGAGAAGTTAAAAGAAGCGGGAGCATTGCTTAACCTGACTTTTATTACACACTCTTATCCGCATGACTGGCGGACAAAAAAACCAACCATTTTCCGGGCAACTCCGCAATGGTTTGCTTCAATCAAGGATTTCCGAAATGACCTGCTGGAGGCAGTAAAGGAAACAAAATGGGTGCCTGCATGGGGGGAAACAAGATTATTCAATATGGTCCGTGACCGCGGCGATTGGGTCATCTCCCGTCAAAGAGCATGGGGTGTGCCGATTCCAGTGTTCTATGCAGAGAATGGAGAACCGGTTATTACGGATGAAACGATTGACCATGTATCAAATCTATTCAGGGAGCATGGCTCCAATGTATGGTTTGAGCGCGAAGCAAAGGATCTTCTTCCAGAGGGCTTTACACATGAAGGAAGCCCAAATGGCACATTCACGAAGGAAACAGATATCATGGATGTTTGGTTCGATTCAGGATCGTCCCATCAAGCTGTGCTTGAAGAAAGGGAGGGGCTTCAGCGTCCTGCTGATCTGTATCTCGAAGGATCTGACCAATACCGCGGATGGTTTAACTCTTCTTTATCTACAAGTGTCGCTGTCACAGGCAAGGCTCCGTATAAAGGTGTCCTCAGCCACGGCTTTGCTTTGGATGGAGAAGGACGCAAAATGAGCAAATCTATCGGAAATGTAGTTGTACCGTCTAAGGTTATGAACCAACTGGGAGGAGATATTCTCCGTCTATGGGTTGCGTCTGTTGATTATCAGGCCGATGTACGTGTTTCAGATCCTATTTTGAAACAGGTTGCTGAGGTGTACCGCAAAATCCGCAACACATTCCGTTTCTTGCTTGGAAATCTTGCTGGGTTTAACCCTGAAACGGATAAGGTGGCAGTCGATGAACTTCGTGAAGTGGATCAATATATGATTTTGAAATTAAATCATTTGATTAGAGGTACGAAGAAAGCTTATGACGAGTATGAATTCTCAGCTATTTATCACATGGTTAATAATTTCTGTACACAAGACTTAAGCTCATTCTATTTGGACTATGCGAAAGATATTCTATATTGCGAGGCGCCAAATGGCAAAGACAGACTGGCTATTCAGACCGTTTTGTATGACGTGCTGGTAAGCCTGACTAAGCTTCTGTCTCCGATTCTTCCGCATACTGCTGATGAGGTTTGGGCCTTCGTTCCGGATGTAGAAGAAGACAGTGTTCAGCTAACACTGATGCCTGAGGAAATTGCTGTTCAAGATGCTGCCCGCATCGAAGAAAAATGGAATGAATTCATGAAACTTCGTGACGATGTGTTGAAAGCTCTTGAGGAAGCAAGAAATGAAAAAGTAATCGGAAAATCCTTGAATGCTCAGGTTGAGGTTTTTGTTACAGAAGAAACAAAAACGCTGCTTGGTACAATCCAAGAAAGCTTTGAACAGTTATTTATCGTATCAAAATTTAGCGTAGCAGGATCATTCGAACAGGCACCAGAAGATTCTCTGAAACTGGATAAGGCAGCCATCTTGGTCACTAAAGCTTCCGGTGAAACATGCGAACGCTGCTGGAATGTGAGTGAACAAGTAGGAACAGATGAAGAGCATCCGACTCTTTGTAAAAGATGTACGGAAGTAGTCAAAAATCATTTTGTAAATAAATAAGCAGTTACAGGGCCAGATCCCGGGGGAGGGGTCTGGCCCTGTATATATGCGGGCCTGTCCCTTATAAGATTAGGTATTAATTCCGCTATTGTGCTACAATGCAAAAGAAAGATTGATTAGTTTGGGGGAAGTTGATGTGCGTTTTTATTTGACTGCGGTATTGATTATTATTCTGGATCAAATAACAAAATGGCTGATTGTATCCAAAATGGAATATGGAGAAAGCATCCAAATTATAGAGAATTTCTTTTATATTACTTCGCACAGAAACAGGGGGGCTGCCTGGGGAATTCTCGAAGGTCAGATGTGGTTTTTTTATCTGATTACCGTTGTTGTTGCCGGGGCCTTGATTTACTATATCCAAAAAATGGGCAAGAAGAGTGTGTTTCTTGGGGTTTCCCTATCCTTCATGCTTGGGGGAGCTATCGGCAACTTCATTGACCGCATCGCCCGGCAGGAAGTAGTTGATTTTATACATACATATATTTTCAGCTACAGCTTCCCGATTTTCAATGTTGCTGATTCAGCTCTGACCATTG
This sequence comes from Bacillus massiliglaciei, assembly GCF_900098925.1. Classification (GTDB taxonomy): domain Bacteria; phylum Bacillota; class Bacilli; order Bacillales; family DSM-1321; genus Peribacillus; species Peribacillus massiliglaciei. The sequence continues at coordinate 559,077 of NZ_LT622360.1, forward strand.
GTGTTGTATTGCTGATCATCTATATGCTATTTGAAGAGAAATTGACTAAGGAGAGAACGAATGAATAAAGAAACATACAGCGTTGGAGAAGAATGGAAGGGCATCAGACTTGATAAAGTGCTGTCTTCTATGAATGATGAGTGGTCGAGAACACAGGTGCAGTCTTTAATCAAAGACCAGATGGTCCTGGTGAATGGCTCTCCAGTGAAGACCAATTACAAATGCAGTGCTGGAGAAACCATTGAAGTAACGATTCCTGATCCGGAAGAACTGGACGTTGTACCGGAGGAAATGGATTTAGATATTTACTATGAAGATGCGGATGTATTAGTAGTAAACAAACCGCGCGGAATGGTTGTGCATCCTGCGCCGGGTCATGCTGGCGGTACTCTGGTCAATGGGTTGATGGCTCATTGTAAAGACTTATCCGGCATTAATGGGGTCATGAGACCGGGCATCGTCCATCGGATTGATAAGGATACTTCAGGTCTGCTGATGGTCGCCAAAAATGACATGGCCCATGAAAGCCTTGTTCAGCAGCTGGTTGACAAAACTGTTACTCGAAAATATACGGCCATTGTCCATGGTATAATTCCTCATGATCATGGGACAATAGATGCTCCGATCGGACGGGATAAAAGAGACCGTCAAAGTATGACAGTGACGGACGAGAATTCGAAGCATGCCGTAACGCATTTCAGAGTAATCGAGCGATTTAAATCATTCACGGCTGTAGAATGCCAGCTTGAAACAGGAAGGACCCATCAAATCAGGGTTCATATGAAATATATTGGCTTTCCTCTTGCAGGAGATCCGAAATACGGTCCTAAAAAAACACTGAAGATCGATGGACAGGCTCTCCATGCCGGTCTCCTTGGCTTTATCCACCCGCGTTCGAAGGAGTATGTGGAATTTGAAGCACCTTTGCCTAAAGAAATGACAGATTTGCTTGAGTATCTTAGAAAAAGTAATTGACATCCTATTAAAAAACCTATAAAATGAAAATAACTTAATGAACCTTTAACACAGTCCAGAGAGGCTGAGAAGGTAAGACGGATTTACGGTTCTGCTGCCGTATAAACCCCTCATTCCTTCTTATAGGTATGAGGGGTTTTTTGTTAAAGGGAACATCAGGCAGGAAAGGAAGACGGAATATGGGAAATGAAAAAGCAATCGTGCTCGACGAACAGGCCATATCCAGAGCCTTAACAAGAATTGCCCATCAAATTATCGAGAAAAATAAAGGAATCAGCGACTGTGTATTGATTGGAATCCGAACCAGAGGGATTTTTATCGCTAACAGACTGGCCGAACGAATCAAGCAAATAGAAGGCAACTCAATTGATGTCGGGGAATTGGACATCACCTTATACAGAGATGATTTATCTAAGAAATCGAATGACGGACAGCCGATTGTAAAAGGCTCTGACATCCCTGTTAATATTACGGATAAAAAAGCAATTTTAGTGGATGATGTTTTATATACCGGCAGGACGGTCCGGGCTGCCATGGATGCCCTTGTTGATATTGGAAGACCATCGCAGATCCAACTTGCTGTTTTGGTGGACCGGGGCCATCGGGAATTGCCGATCAGGGCTGATTTTGTCGGAAAGAATGTGCCGACATCCCAGTCTGAAAAAATATCCGTGACACTGACTGAAGTAGATTCAGTGGATCAAGTAAGCATTTTAGAGAATTGAATAGAAGGCCCTTTTTAAAAGGCGGTCCAGAGAGACTGACAAAGGGGATGGAACATGAAGGCTTCCTGTTAAAGGGAAATCTTTTGTGAAACCCTCTTTGTAAATTACAAAGAGGGTTTTTGCATTTAGAGACAGCAGTGATGCAACTAGGAGGAGTAGCAGTGGAACAGCATATAGAGAAAAAAGCAATGTACGATGTAGAAGACATACCAAAGCCAGGACATTGGCTTACACTGAGTTTACAGCATTTATTCGCCATGTTTGGCGCAACAGTGCTGGTGCCTTTCCTAGTAGGATTAAGCCCCGGAGTAGCCCTAATTTCAAGCGGACTTGGGACTTTATCCTATTTACTCATAACCAAAGGAAAGATTCCTGCATATCTGGGTTCATCCTTCGCGTTCATTTCTCCCATCATTGCAGCGAAGGCATCGGGAGGCCCTGAAGCGGCGATGATTGGCTGTTTTGCAGCCGGCTTAGTTTACGGTCTTGTAGCCCTGATCATTTATAAGACTGGGCTGAATTGGCTGATGAACATTCTGCCGCCTGTTGTAGTGGGTCCTGTCATTATGGTGATTGGTTTGAGCCTGGCTCCGACTGCAGTCAATATGGCCATGTATATCAATCCTAATACAGATAATCAGATTTACAGTGCAACAAACATCTCGATTGCTCTTATCACATTAGTTGTTACGATTATCGGCAACATCTATTTCAAAGGATTTTTCGGGCTTATACCGATTCTGGTCGGAATCACGGTCGGATATATTTGTTCCATCTTTGCCGGCATTGTTGATTTTGAACCAATCCGGCAGGCAAAATGGTTTGCGATGCCAGATTTTATGGTTCCGTTTGTCTCTTATACCCCCACATTTTCATGGGGAGTCGTTGCCATTATGATTCCGGTTGCGGTCGTGACGCTGTCAGAACATATTGGACATCAGATGGTTCTGAGTAAGGTTGTGGGAAGAAACTTTCTTGAAAAGCCAGGCCTGCACCGTTCAATACTCGGCGATGGAGCAGGCATTGTCATCGGGTCGATCATCGGCGGACCGCCGTTGACTTCTTACGGGGAGAATATTGGAGTGCTTACAATGACAAGGGCATACAGCGTATATATTATCGGAGGAGCAGCGCTGACAGCTATCATCTTTGGTTTCATCGGGAAGGTTTCTGCAGTAATCAGCTCGATTCCATCTGCTGTAATGGGCGGGATTTCAATCCTGCTTTTCGGGATCATTGCTTCTAGCGGTCTGCGAATGCTGGTAGACAATAAAGTGAATTTTGATGAGAAGCGCAATTTGATGATTGCTTCGGTTATATTGGTACTTGGCATTGGCGGAGCCTTCCTTAAGCTGAGCGATGAAGTGTCTCTTTCTGGTATGGCTCTTGCAGCTATAGTGGGCGTCCTGCTCAATCTTATATTGCCGGGCAAAGAAAAAGCTTCATCGGATATGTTTAGCAATGAATAAAAGAATATAAAGTATCACCTTTTAAGAAAAGTCCAGAGAGGCTTGAAAGGGTGTTAACTATAAAGGCTGTTGGACTGCATCTATCCTTCTGTCCGAGTCTTTATAAACACGCACCCTGTCCTTATGGCGGGGTGTTTTTTTATCCCCGTCCCACACTATTTGTGAAGGGAGCAGGATCAAATGAAACAACTACTGACAATGAACGATCTTTCAGTACAAGAGATTGAAAGAATAATGGATGAGGCTGAGACATTTGCAGATGGAGGACTTTGGCGGCCCAACAGCCAGCTGATGGTAGCGAATCTCTTCTTCGAGCCAAGCACAAGGACGAAAACAAGTTTTGAGGTAGCGGAAAGAAAATTGGGATTGGAAGTCGTACCTTTCGATGCGGGAAGTTCAAGCGTCCTTAAAGGAGAGTCCTTATACGACACGGCAAAAACAATGGAATCTATTGGGATTCAGGCACTGGTGATCAGGCATGAGCAGGATTCGTATTTTAATGAACTCTCCGGAAAATTGAATATTCCAATTATTAATGCGGGAGATGGGTGCGGTCATCATCCCACTCAATCTCTGCTCGATCTGCTGACCATTAAACAGGAATTTAAAAGTTTTATAGGATTGAAGGTAGCGATAATCGGCGATATCCTGCACAGCAGAGTGGCACGCTCGAATGCAGCTGCCCTTAGAAGACTCGGTGCCGAAGTGGTCTTTTCAGGACCGCCTGAGTGGTTTGATGAAGCAGAATATGCCGGGGGATATGAACATATTGAGGAAGCAATAAGAACGTCCGATGTAGTAATGCTTCTCCGAATCCAGCATGAAAGACATGGAGGGCAAACCTTTCAGGATAGTAGATACATAGAGCGTTATGGACTGACGAAGGAAAGGGAAAGAAAGATGAAACCAGGGGCAATCATCATGCATCCTGCGCCGATAAACCGAGGGGTCGAGATTGACAGTGAATTAGTGGAATGTGACCGTTCGAGAATATTTAAGCAAATGCAAAACGGTGTCTTTATCAGAATGGCAGTTATGAAAATTATTTTGGATAATCAAGAAGGGGGAACACATTATGAAAACCATCATCAAAAATGGAGTCTTGCTCGATAATAATAACACTTTTTACGAAGCGGATATTGAAATAGAGGGTAAAAAGATCACAAAAATTGGAGCTAATCTGGAAGAAGAGGGACGAAAGGTAATTGATGCTGAGGGATTATTGATTGCCCCGGGGTTTATCGATCTTCATGTACATCTTCGCGAACCAGGCGGTGAGCATAAGGAAACGATCTCTACAGGAACCCTGGCTGCTGCACGAGGGGGCTTCACAACGGTTGCCCCGATGCCTAATACGAATCCAGTACCTGATAGGATGGAAAGAATGCTTGAGCTTCAAAAGAAAATTAAAGAAACGGCACATGTGAGAGTGCTTCCTTATGCTTCGATCACAATCAATGAAGCGGGGGAAGAGCTTACGGATTTTGCAGCATTACGGGATGCAGGTGCATTTGCCTTTACAGATGATGGCGTAGGCATCCAAGAAGCTGGAATGATGCTTCAGGCAATGAAGCGGGCAGCTAAAGCGGGAATGCCGGTCGTAGCCCATTGTGAAGATAACAGCTTGATAAATGGAGGATCGGTACACGAAGGTGAATTTTCAAAGAAACATGGAATCAGCGGAATTCCTTCAGTTTGTGAAGCGGTGCATATTTCCAGAGACGTATTACTGGCAGAAGCGGCCGAGTGCCATTACCATGTCTGTCACATTAGTTCAAAAGAGTCCATCAGGACAGTCCGTGATGCGAAACGGGCAGGGGTGAAAGTAACGGCTGAAGTCACTCCGCATCATTTATTACTGAGTGAAAAAGATATCCCGGGATTAGATACAAATTACAAAATGAATCCTCCTTTGCGCGGAAAAGATGATCAGCAAGCACTGCTGGAAGCATTGCTGGATGGAACGATTGATTTCATCGCAACTGACCATGCTCCTCATACAGCAGAAGAGAAATCAAAAGGGATGGATGATTCACCATTTGGGATAGTCGGATTGGAAACAGCCTTTCCGCTGCTGTATACGGAATTAGTACTAACTGGGAAAATAACATTAAAACAGCTGATTGATTTCCTTACAATTAAGCCGGCTGAAAGCTTTGGTCTTCCATATGGCAGATTGGCTGCAGGGGAGCCTGCGGATCTTGTGTTACTGGACCTGAACCAGCAGCAAGAAATTAACGCTGCGGAGTTTTTATCAAAAGGAAAAAATACCCCATTCGAAGGCAAGTATTGCACTGGGTGGCCGGTAATGACGATTTCTGAAGGAAAAGTAGCATGGCAAAAAGGAAGTGTTCGAGCATGAAAAGGCAGCTGATATTAGAGGACGGAACTATATTTATTGGGGAAGCATTTGGTAGTGATGAAGATAAGACAGGAGAAGTCGTATTTAATACGGGAATGACAGGCTATCAGGAAATATTATCTGATCCTTCTTATTGCGGACAAATTGTTACACTGACCTATCCATTAATCGGAAATTACGGCATAAATCGGGATGACTTTGAGTCAATCATCCCTTCTGTCTCAGCACTGATTGTTCGTGAAGTAGCGGATCTTCCATCGAATTGGCGAAATCAGCTGACTTTGGATGAGTATTTGAAAAGTGTAAATATCCCGGGTATCAGCGGGATTGATACCCGCAAGCTGACAAGGCTGATCAGAAAGCACGGAGCAATGAAAGGGGTTATCTGCAGCTTAGACAAAAATGCAGAAGAAGTCTTATCCCAGCTGAAGGCTGCTGTTCTGCCGATTGATCAAGTGAAACGGGTATCAACAAAGACAGCTTATGCAAGTCCTGGATCCGGTGAAAGAGTCGTACTCGTCGACTATGGGATGAAGCATGGCATTCTTAGAGAACTTACAAAAAGAAACTGTGACGTGATTGTCGTTCCTTACAATGTAACCGCAGAAGAAATTATGAGACTGCATCCGGATGGAATTATGCTGTCAAACGGACCCGGCGACCCGACGGATGTTGAAGCGGCAATTCCGATGATTCAGGCGGTTCAAGGGAAAATTCCGCTGTTTGGAATCTGCCTCGGACATCAGTTGTTTGCCTTAGCGAACGGTGCTGAAACAGAAAAACTGACATTCGGTCACCGCGGATCGAACCATCCGGTCAAAGATCTTGCTACAGGAAAAGTAGCATTAACCTCTCAAAACCATGGGTACACCGTGAAAGAAGAATCGATTCACGGCACTGATTTAGAAGTGACCCATATAGCTGTCAATGATGGAACGGTTGAAGGCCTTAAGCATAAGGAGTTTTCCGCGTTCACGGTTCAATATCATCCAGAAGCTTCTCCAGGACCGGTAGATGCGAACTACTTATTTGATCAATTTTTAGAAAATATAAGAGCAGCAAAGAGAGGGGACATGAGTTATGCCGAAGCGTAATGATATCAAAAGTATTCTGGTGATCGGTTCAGGACCAATCATCATCGGACAGGCAGCGGAGTTTGACTATGCAGGAACACAGGCATGTATGGCGCTGAAGGAAGAGGGATACCGTGTCATCCTGATTAATTCTAATCCTGCAACAATTATGACAGACAGTGAGATTGCGGACAGTGTTTATATTGAGCCCATTACGCTTGAATTTGTCAGCAAAATTATTCGTAAAGAACGTCCAGATGCACTTTTGCCTACATTGGGCGGTCAAACCGGACTTAATATGGCGGTAGAACTTGCTGAATCAGGTATTTTGGAAGAGTGCGGGGTCAAAATACTTGGAACAAAGCTGGATGCAATTGAAAAAGCCGAAGACAGGGATTTATTTCGAAGCCTTATGAATGAGCTCGGTGAGCCAGTGCCTGACAGCGAAATTATCCATTCTTTGTCTGAAGCTTTCACCTTTGTAGAGCAAGTTGGCTATCCAGTCATCGTCAGACCAGCTTTTACGTTAGGCGGTACAGGCGGCGGCATATGTGAAAATGAGGAACAATTAATCGAGATCGTAGAAGGCGGGTTAAAAAGCAGCCCGGTTCATCAATGTCTTCTTGAAAAAAGTATAGCCGGATTCAAGGAAATTGAATATGAAGTCATGCGTGACGCGAATGATAATGCGATTGTAGTCTGCAATATGGAGAATTTTGATCCTGTCGGCATTCATACGGGTGATTCCATTGTGGCGGCTCCGAGCCAGACATTAAGTGACCGGGAATATCAAATGCTTCGAAATACATCTCTTAAAATTATTCGCGCTCTGCATATAGAAGGCGGATGTAATGTTCAGCTTGCGCTGGATCCTGACAGCTACCAGTACTATGTAATAGAAGTGAATCCGCGAGTGAGCCGTTCCTCGGCACTTGCTTCCAAAGCAACAGGCTATCCGATTGCGAAGCTTGCAGCTAAGATCGCGGTAGGACTGACCCTCGATGAGATGCTGAACCCGGTAACTGGGCAAACCTATGCGAGCTTTGAACCGGCCCTTGATTATGTGGTAACGAAAATTCCCCGTTGGCCTTTCGATAAGTTTGAGAGTGCTAACCGTAAACTTGGTACACAGATGAAAGCTACTGGTGAAGTAATGGCGATTGGGAGAACCTTTGAAGAATCAATCCTGAAGGCCGTCCGCTCTTTAGAAGCCGGAATCTATCATCTGGAACTTGATGAGGAGCTTTCCGACAGTTTAATTGAAAAAAGAATTCGTACAGCAGGAGATGAAAGGCTGTTCTATATTGGTATGGCCCTTAGGAACGGAGTAACGATTGAAACATTGCATGAATGGAGCGGGATTGATTTATTCTTCCTGCACAAATTGGAGAAAATCATCCGCTTCGAAAAGGAAGTCACTGAATCGAAGTATGATCCTGAAAAGACGGAAAAAGCAAAGAAGCTTGGTTTTTCCGATAAAAAGATCGCAGAATTATGGGATATTTCCGAAAAAGAAGTGTATGACTTCAGACAAAGGAATGGCATCATCCCAGTATATAAAACGGTCGATACATGTGCAGCAGAATTTGAATCAGAGACTCCTTATTTCTATGGCACCTATGAGGAAGAAAATGAGTCAGTCGTTTCAGATAAGAAAAGCGTTGTGGTTCTTGGTTCAGGGCCGATCAGAATTGGCCAGGGAGTGGAATTTGACTATGCAACAGTTCACTCTGTATGGGCGATAAAGGAAGCGGGCTATGAGGCCATCATTATTAATAATAACCCTGAAACAGTGTCAACAGACTTCAGCATTTCAGATAAGCTGTATTTCGAACCATTAACAATTGAAGATGTCATGCATGTCATAGATTTAGAAAAGCCAGAAGGAGTGATTGTCCAGTTTGGAGGGCAAACAGCCATCAATCTCGCTTCGGCGTTGGTGGAACGCGGGGTGAAAATCCTTGGGACTTCTCTAGAGAATCTTGACCGCGCAGAAAACCGGGATAAGTTTGAGCGAGCCCTTCAGAAGCTGCAAATTCCACAGCCTAAAGGGAAAACAGCGACATCTGTTGAAGAGGCCGTAATTATCGCTGATGAAATCGGCTACCCTGTTTTAGTGCGTCCTTCTTATGTATTAGGCGGAAGAGCCATGGAAATAGTTTACCATAAAGAAGAATTGCTTCACTATATGAAAAATGCAGTGAAAATAAACCCGGAACATCCAGTGCTGATTGACCGCTATTTGACTGGAAGAGAGATCGAAGTGGATGCCATTTCGGATGGCGAGACAGTTGTGATTCCTGGGATCATGGAGCATATTGAGAGGGCGGGTGTACATTCGGGAGATTCGATTGCGGTGTATCCTCCTCAAAATCTTACGGAGGAGCAAAAGAAAACGATCAAGGATTATACCATACGCCTGGCCAAAGGCTTGAATATAATCGGCCTTTTGAATATCCAGTATGTCATCAGTAAAGGCGATGTGTATGTTATCGAAGTTAATCCGCGATCCAGCCGGACAGTGCCGTTTTTGAGCAAAATCACCAATGTGCCGATGGCGAATCTTGCGACAAAGGTCATTTTAGGCCAATCATTGAAACATCTCGGCTATGAAACCGGCCTAGTAGGTGAAAAAAATGGAGTTTATGTAAAAGTGCCTGTATTCTCTTTCGCCAAGCTGCGCAGAGTAGATATCACATTAGGGCCAGAAATGAAATCCACCGGTGAAGTTATGGGAAAAGACACTACTTTGGAAAAAGCACTGTATAAGGGGCTTGTAGCATCCGGAATGAAGATAAAGGAATATGGCTCGGTGCTGCTGACAGTTGCTGATAAAGACAAGGAAGAAGCTATTCAGATTGCAGGGCGGTTCCATTCGATCGGCTTTAAATTACTGGCTACTCAAGGTACGGCTTCTTATTTAAAAGAGTCTGGAATTCCGGCCGATGTAGTCGGGAAAATTGGCGAAGAGGGAAGAGATTTGATTGATGTCATCAGGAAAAACGAGGCACAGTTCGTCATAAACACTCTGACAAAAGGAAAGCAGCCAGAACGTGACGGCTTTAAGATACGCCGGGAATCTGTTGAAAATGGAATCCCTTGCCTTACATCGCTTGATACGGCTGAAGCTATTCTGAGAGTGCTGGAATCTATGACCTTTACTGCAGAAGTCATGGAGAAAACACAAAAAACACTTGAGGTGAGCTTTTCATGAGAAAAGAGAATATGACGGTCCTTTCCCATCAAGAACTCACCCAAGATGTTTATGAATTGACTGTGCAAGGAGAGCTGGTTTCAGATATCAGTCTTCCTGGCCAATTTGTACATGTTAAAGTTGCGGAAGGTATGGAGCCTTTATTGAGACGCCCTATTTCGATCTCTTCATATGACAAGGAAAAGGATACATTAACCATGATCTACCGGGCACAGGGAAAGGGAACTATAGTCCTTTCAGGAAGGATGGAAGGCAAACAGATCGATGTCTTGGGCCCATTAGGAAACGGGTTTCCAAAAGATACGGTTAAGCCTGGAGAAACAGTATTGCTGGTTGGGGGCGGGATCGGGGTTCCTCCGCTTTATCAGCTTTCGAAGGAACTTTTGGCAAAAGGGGCAAGCGTCATTCATGTCCTTGGCTTCCAAACAGCATCAGCTGTATTTTATGAAACAGAATTCAGCCTCCTTGGTGAGACCCACATTGTAACCGATGATGGGTCTTCAGGCAGGAAAGGCTTTGTAACCGATGTAATGGAAGAGCTTGATGACGGACTTTCTTTCGATAAGGTTTTTGCTTGCGGCCCCACTCCGATGCTCAAGGCCATTGAATCGAACTATTCCGGGCGCAAACAAGTATATCTTTCCCTTGAAGAACGAATGGGCTGCGGGATTGGAGCTTGTTTTGCCTGCGTTTGTCATACAGGTGATGATCCAAACGGCTTTTCTTATAAAAAAATTTGCAGTGACGGGCCGGTATTCCGTGCAGGAGAGGTGATAATATGAATAGACTTTCAGTTGAATTGCCAGGCCTTTCATTGAAAAATCCGGTCATGCCGGCTTCCGGATGCTTTGGTTTCGGCAGGGAATACAGTAATCTATTTGATCTTGATACACTGGGTGCCATCATGATTAAAGCAACGACGCTTGCTCCAAGGTTCGGAAATCCTGCGCCGCGGGTAGCTGAAACGGATGCCGGAATGTTAAATGCCATCGGTCTGCAAAATCCCGGCCTTGAGAAAGTGATAAATGAAGAACTTGCCTTTCTTGAACAATTTCAGGTTCCGATTATTGCAAATGTAGCCGGTTCACAGATTGAGGAATACGTGAAGGTTGCCGAAAAAATCAGTAAAGTAACGAATGTGAAGGCAGTAGAATTGAATATTTCATGTCCAAATGTGAAAGAAGGAGGAATTGCCTTCGGTACGGTCCCTGAGGTTGCCTTAGCGGTAACGAAAGCTGTCAAAGAGGTATCGGCTGTTCCGGTGTATGTGAAGCTGTCTCCGAATGTAAGCAATATTGTGGAAATGGCGAAAGCAGTGGAAGCAGGAGGAGCAGATGGGCTGACAATGATTAATACGTTAGTCGGCATGCGCCTGGATTGGCAGACTGGTAAGCCTATATTGGCAAATGGAACCGGAGGATTGTCGGGCTCGGCGATTAAACCGGTTGCAATCCGGATGATATATGAAGTAAGCCAGCAAGTTTCCCTGCCAATCATAGGCATGGGCGGAATATCTTCAGCGGCCGATGTAATCGACTTTTTCTCGGCAGGAGCGAGTGCTGTAGCGATAGGAACTGCTAACTTCGTAGATCCATATATTTGTCCTCAGATTATTGATGAACTTCCGTCCTTATTGGATGAGCTGGGTTATGAACATATTTCAGACTGTATAGGAAGGAGCTGGAAAGCCAATGAGAGGCTCGCTTATCATCGCGCTTGATTTTCCGAACGTTTCAGAAACAGAAGGATTTTTAAGACAATTCGGACAGGAAAAGCTGTTTGTAAAGGTTGGAATGGAATTATTTTATCAAAATGGTCCGGCAGTTATCACTTTATTGAAAGATAAAGGACACGATGTATTCCTTGATTTAAAACTTCATGATATCCCTAATACGGTGAAAAAGGCGATGAAAGGACTCGCGGGTCTGGGAGCGGACTTAGTGAATGTTCATGCAGCAGGAGGCAAAGATATGATGCAGGCAGCTTTAGAAGGTCTGTATGCAGGCGCTTCTGCCAATCAAAAACGTCCGGAATGCATAGCGGTCACACAATTGACCAGTACATCAGCTTCCCAAATGAATAGAGAGCAATTGATTCCAGGCCCCCTCCTTAATTCCGTGCTGCATTATGCAGCTCTCTCGAAAGAAGCAGGACTTGCGGGGGTCGTTTGTTCCCCTTTTGAAGCAGGTGCGATTCATGAAGAAATAGGCCGTGATTTTATTACTGTCACTCCTGGAATTAGGAGGGCAAATGATGCTGCAGACGATCAAAAGCGGATTACAACTCCGCAGCAGGCAAGGAATCTTGGTGCGGATTCAATCGTCGTAGGGCGCTCGATCACACGATCGCCGAACCCGCTGCAAGCCTATCTGCAAATGAAGGAACTTTGGGAGGGAATTACATGTTAAAACAGACAATCGCAGAACATCTATTAGAAATCAAGGCAGTCTTCTTACAGCCCAACGATCCATTTACATGGGCGTCGGGAATTAAATCACCCATATATTGCGATAACCGGTTAACGCTGTCCTATCCTGCTGTCCGCAAAGAAATTGCAGCCGGACTGGTTCAATTGATTCAAGAGCATTTTCCTGAAGCAGAAGTGATTGCGGGTACGGCTACTGCAGGGATCCCACATGCGGCCTGGGTAAGTGAAAAGATGAACTTGCCTATGTGCTATGTACGTTCAAAGGCCAAAGCGCATGGAAAAGGCAATCAGATTGAAGGAAAGGTCGAGCGAGGGCAAAAAGTAGTTGTAGTGGAAGATTTAATTTCAACGGGCGGCAGCGTAATTACGGCTGTAAAGGCAATTCAGGAAGAAGGCTGTGAAGTGCTCGGGGTTGTTTCCATTTTTATATATGAGCTTCAAAGCGGAAAAGAAAAGCTTGCTCAAGAAAATATCAAAGTCTTTTCGTTAAGCGATTATTCTGCTCTGATTTCAGTAGCGCGGGATAAAGGATATATCGACAGTGCAGAAATGGAAAAACTGTCAAAGTGGCGGATGAACCCAACAGATGCAGGCTGGATCAAGGCATAATGATTTTCAACTTAACAGGCATGGAGGGGACCGGAGTGATACCGGCATTCTCTTCTTGCCTGTTTTTCTTTATTTGAGGTTTTTTAAGCGGTTCCAATAAATAGATTGGAACCGTTTTAATACTTTTTCTGCTTTTATTGACACTCAGCTGATAAAACTGCTGTTACAAAATGCGGTTCTTTAAAAATTGGTTCTCCGTCAAATGTTGGGGTGGCGACTGATCGCCATCCCTAACCAATATGTATCCCAATTCCTTTAAACTGATGGGTTAATAATATTTTTGCCCGAAAACGGCTGAAATTCCTGAATCCATACGCATTTCGCTTAAGAACCTTCGTTGAATTGTTGATCCCTTCTAAAAAACCATTCGAATACCCATAAACAAAGCTGTTTAAGATTTCTGTCTGCCAATTTTGGAGCGTGGTAATGGCTTTCTCCATTTCAGGAATGCCAGAGTCCTGGACCCGTCGATAAAAGTCTCTCAGGCCCTGTTTGACCTTCCCTATATCTTCCGATCCAGATTCCTTCGCCTGAACAAACCAGCCACGATAGGTTTCCTTTAATTCGTACGCTTTTTTAAGCTCTTCCGACATATCCAAATAACGATGCAGATGCCATCTGTCTTCTTCTGTCAGGCGGTCGGAGGCCTTGTAAAAGACATGCTTCATACGTTTGCACTTCTTGCGGTCATACGGGTGAAACTCTTTCTGTACCCTTCTCCGGACACCGTCCAGCGCCCAATAGACATACCGGCAGAAATGAAAGCGATCGGCCACAATCACAGGGCGTCCTAAGGCACTTTGAACCGCCGATTTAAAAGAATGGCTCATGTCCATGATCACCACCTGAACCTGGTCCCCATACTTTTGAAGATAGTGTTTAATCGTATTCTTATAGCGATTAGGCAGGATATCTAAGGGCTTTTTGGTGATTCCATCGGCAATGATGAGCTGGTATTTTCCTTCTCGTGTATCTCCTTTATACTCATCAATGGCAATCACAGAAGGCAGCTTTTCCACAGAACGTATTTCACTCCGAGCCAAACGGTCAAACCGGCGGACAATAGTAGAAGACGAAGAACCGTAGGTTTCCCCCGTTTCTTTAAAGGTCTTTCCTTTAATCGCCCGTATGCCCACGGCCTGATTCCACTCAATAGATGTACGCTGGTAACGCTGTACGAACGGGTTTTGTTCCGAAAAACGCTTCCCGCATGCACAGACATACCGTCTGCGTTTGTAGAATAAATCCGTCTTCCTCTCAAACCACTTTAAGTGCTTAACCTTTTGGATCCGGTAGTCGTGAACACGGGAGGTGGGAGCTCCGCAGTCAGGGCACTGCTGGAGGCTGCGTTCCATCTCCACATATACCCTCATCGTTTCCTCCACCTGCTCTACTTTTAAAATGGTAACCCCTTTTAAACCGGGAATATTCATGGTAAAATTCATGTGCACGCAACTCCATTCTCTACTTGTTTCTAGGCAACTCAAGTATAAAAGAATTGGATGTTTGCGTGCATTTTTTATGCAAACAATTGTATGGATACCCCAACAAATAGTATAGAGCCTAAAAATTGGATGAAACAGGTTGGGAAAGGGAAGTCTCGGATAAGGGAAGTGTATAGGGGAGAGACAAAAAATATAAAAGTGCTGAGTAATACATTCAGATAATAGAATTTTTTAGCTTTTGGCAGGAATAAGAAATCATTTCTTATACAGGCGGTCAAGGTGAGGTTTTTTATTAGAAAAGCTGACGGGGAACGTTATTTGCAGAGTTGTAATTCTAAGTAAAATATGATAAATTAGGATATAAACTGTTTTTTTTACAAAAAATAGTTTATATCCTCTGCTAAATTATATCATGAAATTGTTTTCTGGTCAAGTTCTTATTTTTATTTGAGGAGTGCTGTTAAATGAAGAAAGAGATTCAGGCAGAACAAGAGCACCTGAATAAAGTAATAGAAACCATCAGTAGCCAAATCAACAGGTTAGAAGCAGAAACTTCCCAGCAAAAAAAAGAAGTTGTGACGATCCGCAGGCATTTTTGGGATGACCTTAAGGTTAATATGGATACTTTTGATGATTACCTAGAAACACTGATTGGCTTAAGGCAGCAGGCACAAGCTCTCTCTGTAAGCCAGAGCAGCCATAGACAGGCCTCTAAGAAGCTGTCTGCACTCAGCCGTATGAAAAATGCGCCTTATTTCGGAAGGATTGATTTTACGGAATCGGGGACTATGGAGACAGATAAAATGTATATCGGGATTTCGACGCTCACTGATAAAAGCGGAGAGAACTTCCTGATTTATGATTGGCGAGCGCCGATATCAAGTGTGTATTATGATTACTCTCCCGGTCCTGCGGAATATTCTACACCAGGAGGCGTCATTTACGGCAAATTGGAAGAGAAGTGGCAATATATTATTCGCGAAGGTATTCTTGAATCAATGTTCGATACCAGAATTACCATTGGAGATGAAATTTTACAAGAGGTACTGGGCAAAGGCACGGACAAACATATGCACAGCATTGTTGCAACTATCCAGCAGGAGCAAAACAGGATCATTCGGCATGATCGCAAGCGTCTGCTCATCGTACAGGGGGCAGCTGGCAGCGGCAAGACATCTGCGGCTCTTCAGCGAGTAGCGTATTTACTCTACAAACATCGAGAAAGTCTGACGGCAGATCAAATCATTCTATTTTCTCCTAATTCAATGTTTAATAGCTATGTATCGAATGTGCTGCCTGAGCTTGGTGAAGAGAATATGCAGCAGGTTACTTTTCAGGAATATTTAGAGTATCGTTTAAGTCCTTTCTTTGAAGTGGAAAGTCCGTATGAGCAATTAGAGTTTTTGTTAACGGCCGACCGGGATTCCTTTTATAGCATTCGGTCAGCAAGTATTCGGTTTAAGGCATCAAAAAGCTTCTTCGAGGCAGTCCAAACATACAGACAATTTCTCGAAGGAAACGGGATGATATTTAAGGGGATAAAGTATCGCGGTGAAACATTGATATCAGACCAAATGATTTCGGAACGATTTTATGGAAGGGACACTTCACAGCGTTTTTCTAATAGGATTACTAAGCTGAAAGAATGGTTACATAAAGTGCTGGATGAAACGGAAAAGATCGAGCTGACAAAACCGTGGGTTCAGGAGGAAATGGAACTGCTCAGCAAAGACGATTATCAAAAGGTTTACTCCCGGTTAGAGAAGAAACGCGGTAGTGACGACTCTTTCGATGATTACGAAAGAGAGACAAAAATGCTTGCTCGCATGATTGTCCGCAAAAAGCTGAAACCACTGCGGAAACGGGTCAGAGCGCTTCGTTTTATTGATATAAAGGGGATTTACAAGCAGTTTTTTGAAGAGAAAATGCAGGAAAAACTATGGGACGGCAATGAAAAGCCAGAGAACTGGGATGAAATTTGTTATTTCACGCAAAAAAGGCTGGAGGAACAGAAACTTTATTATGAAGATGCTGCCCCATTTTTGCTGTTAAAAGAGTTAATCGAGGGATTTCAAACAAATACATCTATCAAACATGTACTTGTGGACGAAGGACAAGATTACTCTCCTTTTCAGTTCGAGTTTTTGAAAAGATTGTTTCCAAGAGCAAAGATGACTGTACTGGGAGACTTTAACCAGGCCATTTTTGCTCATTCAAGTGAACTGGCTGATTTTCAGACTCTTGCTGATTTATACGGTACAGAGGAGACGGAGAATATAATCTTAAACCGCAGCTACAGGTCCACCAAGCAGATCATTGAGTTTACGCGGCAGTTAATTCCTGAAGGAGAACGGATTATAGCTTTTGAACGAGAGGGAGCAAAACCGGTTATAACAGAAGTGTCTGATCATGATGCACTAAATCGTAAAATCCTTTCTAAAATCGAGTACTTACGAAGCCGTTACTATAAAACCATTGCAATCATATGCAAGTCTGCAACGGAAAGTTTGCATGTCTATAATACGCTGAGTAAGCTGACGGACTTAAAACTGGTTAAGAATGGTAAGAATGAATATGAACAGGGATTAATTGTTATACCGGCTTATTTGGCAAAAGGCATTGAATTTGATGCAGTCATCATTTTTGATGCATCCGCCGCGGTGTATGGAGATGATGATCTGCGCAGATTATTTTATACCGCATGCACGAGAGCCATGCATGAATTGCATATTTATTATGTTGGAGAACCCAGCCTATTTTTGTGTGAAGTCTCCCCGAATCATTTCCAGGTACAATAATGATGAATACATTCCGAGAGTAATATTTCTAAAAAGAAACGAGGACAAAAATAAAAACCATCACAATTTCTTTAAGGAGAAATTGTGATGGTTTTTTTTGCTTACATCGATTGGTTCCTGTTTTGATCTTGCTCGGAGCCTCAAGTTTTCCTCAGGCTGGATGTTCCCGAGGGTCCCAAACAGCTCAATTATTCAAGTATTTTTCACTGATTCATCATCTGAATGACTTTATCAGCATCTGGAGTTACATAAACTGTTTGCTGCTGCTCGTAAATAACAAATCCAGGTTTAGCACCGCTAGGTTTTTTTACATTTCGCACTTTTGTGAAGTCTACCGGTACAGAACTCGAGTTTTTCGCTTTGCTGAAATAGGCTGCAAGGACTGCAGCTTCCTTAATTGTATTCTCGCTGGGTTTTTCATTCCTGATGACAACATGTGAGCCGGGGATATCTTTTGTATGCAGCCATATTTCATCCCGCCGTGCAAATTTATTTGTTAAATAATCATTTTGTTTATTATTTTTCCCCACAAAGATCAGATCTCCGTCAGTTGAATAATAGGTTTCCAGCTGGGGCTTTGCGTTTGCTGGTTTTTTCATACCCTTTTTTTGCCGTTTCTTAATATATCCTTCTTCCTGAAGTTCTTCTCTCATTTCTTCGATATCTTTAGGAGAAGCGGATTGTATTTGCTGCTGCAATGTTTCGAAATAGGCAAGTTCTTCTTTTGAAATCTCAATTTGCTCTTTTACAGCCCCGACAGCATTCTTTGCTTTTTGATAACGGGAAAAATACTTTTGGGCATTTTCTGAAGGCGTTTTTAAAGGGTTAAGAGAGATGGTCACCTGGGCCTGATTGGGATCATAATAATTAAAAACAGTGATTTCTTTCATGCCTTTTTTCATCAGATGCATGTTAGCAGTCAGCAGTTCGCCGTACAATTGAAATGTATCACTCTGTTCACTGTACTCAAGTGTTTCTTCCAATTTTCGGAGCTTTTTGACCTGCTTGTCGATTTCATTGGATATAAGCCGCTCCAAATCGTGTGCTTGCTGTTTCACACGTTCGCGGTGTGCTTTGCCATAATAAAACCGATCCAGCATTTCGCTGAGCGAAGAAAAGTTTCGTTTCTCGCCCTTAATATGTGTTAAATCCAACATATAGAATACTTCTTTGTTTTCATTCGTAATAATTGTTGGCCTGTACTCTTGATTCGTGATAGCTTGTATCATTTCCATGAAAGCTTCCGGCAGCGTTTCGCTGTTTGCCAGTCCGGAACGGTACACGGCTTCTTTGGCTGCAAGAGGAGAAACACCGGCAAAATGCTGAACAAGCTGGCGGTCAAGTTTTCCGGAATTGAAATCAATTTGCTTCAAAATATCTTCTTTTGAAGCGGACAGGGGATTCAGTTTTTGCTGTTCTGGAGGAGCTATATATTCCTGTCCCGGTAATATGGCTCTGTAGCTGTTAACCGCATAAGAGATATGCTTGATGCTGTCTAAAATCAAATTGCGTTCAGGATCCAGCAGAATTATATTGCTATGTCTTCCCATTATCTCAATGATCAGTCTTTTTTGGCTTACGTCCCCAATATCATTCCGGCCTTTAATATCTAATGTAACTATCCGGTCGAGCCCGGTTTGCCGGATATCTTCAATAGTATACCCTTCCAGGTGTTTGCGGAGAAGCATACAAAACATAGGAGCTTCTTTCGGATTTTCATAATTCTCTCCGGTCAGCTGGATACGTGAATAACTAGGGTGTGCTGAAAGCAGCAGTTTATGATTTTTGCCTTTTGCCCGCACCACTAGAATGATTTCGTTTTTGTAGGGCTGCTGAACTTTGTTGATTCTGCCCCCTATTAATAATGAAGCGATTTCTTCAGTCATCGCTCTTGTAAATAATCCGTCAAATGACATGTAGGTATCTTCCTTTTCGTAGATTCATAAATTATAAGGCCTTATCTTCCGGCACTGTATCAGCTAGCTTCAAAACCTTCGCTTTTAAGCTTTTGCTATCCTTTTTAATTATAGCATGATTCAGGACAAGTCTGAATAAACATGGATTGAGAGATTGTTGCAAAAGCCTGCCGCTTTTGGGATTCGGGACAGCTGCTTCAATAATTCAAATATAATCTTTGCCAATCCACCTCTGGAATATGGAAGGCAGTTCACTTTAGCAGAAAAGAAGGTGTGTGATATTAAATGAAGTTTAGGGAAATGAAAGTGGAAGAAATGGAGTCTGCGCTAAAGACAAGCTTTAAGAGCGGCTTAAGTGGAAACGAAGCAAAAGGGCGGCAAAAGGAGTTTGGTCTGAATGAGCTCAAAGAAGGAGAAAAGCAGTCGGTGCTCCTTTTGTTTTTTGCCCAGTTCAAAGATTTTATGGTGCTGATTCTTCTTGCTGCCACACTTGTCTCTGGTCTGATGGGAGAATATATTGATGCCATCGCTATTATGGCCATTATTTTTTTAAACGGCCTTCTCGGTTTTTATCAGGAAAGGAAGGCGGAAAAGTCGCTGGAGGCCTTAAAGGATATGGCGGCCCCGCAAGTCTTTGTTTTGAGGGACGGGGAATGGAAGAGGATTGCTTCCAAAGAACTGGTCAAGGGAGATGTCATAAAGTTTTCTAATGGGGACAGGATTGGTGCTGATGTCCGGATCATTGAAGCTTCCAACCTTGAAATCGAGGAATCGGCACTGACAGGTGAATCTCTTCCCGCTATAAAACACAGTGATTCACTGTCTTCTGAAGCAGATGGGATCGGCGATCAGGAAAATATGGCTTTTATGGGGACGATGGTAACAAGAGGAAGCGGAAAAGGAGCAGTCATTGCCATTGGGATGGATACAGCGATGGGGAAAATTGCGGACTTACTTCAAACAGCGGAGTCATCCACGACTCCTTTGCAGCATAAGTTAGAGCAGCTGGGACGAATTTTAATTATCACGGCACTGTTTTTAACCTTGATCGTTGTGCTTACAGGTATTATTCAGGGCCATGATTTATTTACAATGTTTTTGTCGGGAGTTTCGCTTGCGGTAGCAGCGATTCCTGAAGGCCTGCCGGCCATTGTAACTGTAGCTCTATCACTGGGCGTGCAGAAAATGATTAAGCAAAAGGCTATTGTCAGAAAGCTCCCGGCTGTTGAGACTTTAGGTTGTGCTTCCGTCATTTGTTCTGACAAAACCGGTACACTAACACAAAACAAGATGACCGTTACAAAATTATGGAGCGGGGGGAAAACGTGGGATGTCAGCGGGATTGGATACCAGCCAACAGGAGAGTTTTCCTTGAACGGACAACCCGTTCAGGCGGGTCAAGAAAAACCGCTCATGCAGTTATTAACATTTGGTATGCTTTGCAATAATGCTGAACTGACTGTTCAAAACAAACAATATGTACTGAATGGAGATCCGACTGAAGGAGCGCTGCTGGTGGCAGCCATGAAGGCAGGCATGGAAAAAGAGACGTTGCTGAACCAATTCCAGATCGTCAAAGAGTTTCCGTTTGATTCTACAAGAAAAATGATGAGTGTGATCATCAAAAATGAACAAGGCAAGCAATTTGTGGTGACAAAAGGTGCGCCTGATGTCCTTATGGATGAGTGCAGTTCTATATACTGGGAAGGGAAAAGCACTCGGTTTGGAAGAGACTTGAAAATGAATGTCCAGTCTGTCATTGACGGACTGGCATCCCAGGCGCTGCGGACAATTGCTGTAGCTTACAGGCCGATTTCAAATGGAAATGTTATCCTGCATGAGAGCGAAGCGGAAAAGGATTTAACGTTTATTGGTCTGCAGGGGATCATTGACCCTCCCCGTCCGGAAGTTAAGCTGGCGGTCAAAGAATGCAGGGATGCCGGCATAAAAACTGTAATGATAACAGGAGATCACGTGACGACTGCTAAAGCGATTGCTAAGGAACTGGGGATTTTAAAAGAGCATTCTAAAGTTCTTGAAGGCAAACATTTAAATAATATGAATGTCGAGGAGTTAGAAGATCTAGTAGATGATGTATCGGTATTTGCCCGTGTTTCGCCTGAACATAAGTTGAAAATTGTGAAGGCTCTGCAGAACAAAGGACATATTGTTGCCATGACAGGTGACGGCGTGAACGATGCACCGGCAATCAAATCGTCAGATATAGGCATCGCCATGGGGATTACAGGGACAGACGTGGCGAAAGAAGCCTCTTCCCTTATTTTATTAGATGATAATTTTGCAACCATTAAGTCAGCTATAAAAGAAGGACGAAATATCTATGACAATATTCGAAAATTTATCCGCTATCTGTTAGCATCAAATGTCGGTGAAATTCTGGTCATGTTCTTTGCAATGTTATGTGCACTTCCGCTTCCTCTGCTGCCCATTCAGATTTTATTCGTTAACCTTGTAACGGACGGGCTTCCGGCTATGGCGCTTGGGTTAGATGAAGCTGAAGGAGATGTGATGAAGCGGGGACCCCGCAATCCGAAAGAAGGAGTGTTTGCAAGAGGGCTTGGGTGGAAAATTATTTCACGGGGGTTTTTGATCGGCATCTCCACTTTGATAGCCTTCTTTGTAGTATACAAGGCTAATCCGGATAACTTGGAGTACGCACAGACTGTCGCCTTTGCTACACTCGTGCTTGCCCAGCTGATTCATGTGTTCGACTGCCGGAGTGAAAAATCTATATTGGCAAGGAACCCTTTTGGAAATAAATTTTTAACAGGCGCAGTACTGTCATCTTTCGTCTTCCTGCTGGCTGTCATCTATTATGAACCTTTCCAGGTGATTTTCCAAGTGGTGCCGTTGACGTTAAAAGATTGGCTTCTGATTTTTGGCTTTGCTTCCGTCCCAACTTTTTTGCTGGCTGGTACCTTTTTAATAAGAAAAACGAATTAAAATATGATATAATGCTTTAGGTAGTAGGGTTTGGCTCTATTACCTTTTTATTTTTTCAGTACTGTGACATTCATTGATGTCTTATTTTCGGGCATCGGCAGAAGGATCGTTTATCGCCGATATGGCGGCTAAACCAGGGATAGGAAGTGAAGTCATGGTTTCAAGTATGACTGGATACGGCAGAGGCAAAGCGGAAAGCAGCGGCATAAGCGCAGTGGTTGAAATTAAAACAGTTAATCATCGATTCTGTGAGTACCATATCCGCATGCCCCGCCAATTGATGAGTTTAGAAGATAAAGTCAAGAAAACAGCGAACCAATACATACAAAGAGGCAGAGGCGAAATTTTTATCACGATTGAAGAGGATAAGCCTGCCTCAAAGCGCCTAAAAGTCGATTGGGATCTTGCAGATCAGTTCATAGGCCTTATGAAAGACGTTCAGGATAAATATCAGCTGTCTTCAGCTGTAACCATTCAGGACATGCTTCAAGTTGATTCTCTTTTGTCACTTGAGGATCGGCCTGCTGAAAATGAGGAATTGTCAGATTTGGTATTTGAGGCCTTGACACAGGCTTTGGAAGCATTAAAAGAAATGCGCCTCAAAGAAGGCAGTCAGCTATTGAAGGATTTGGAGAACCTGCTTCAGAAATTGATTCGTTCCGCACAAAAGGTAAAGAATTTCGCCCCGTTGGTCGTTAGGCAATATAAGGATCGGCTTGAACATAAAATCCGCGACTTATCGGATGGCCTGATAGACGATCAGAGGGCAGTGATGGAAGCTGCTATTTTTGCTGATAAATCAGATATAAATGAGGAACTTACCAGGCTTGAAAGCCATGCCGTCCAGTTTCAGGAGACATTGGCATTGGATGCTCCTGCCGGCAGAAAGCTCGATTTCCTCATCCAGGAAATGAACCGGGAAGTGAATACGATTGGAGCAAAAGCTAATTATTCCGATATCACCAAGGAAGTCGTGGAGATGAAGAGCCTGCTGGAAAAGATGAAAGAACAGGTTCAAAATATTGAATGATTAGTTATATCAAGTTTGTCTTAAGGTGACAATAGATGATGGATGGAGGACAAAGATGTCAATCAAGCTCATTAATATAGGGTTTGGAAATATTGTTTCTGCAAACCGTATCGTATCAATCGTTAGCCCGGAATCGGCGCCGATTAAAAGAATTATTCAGGATTCAAGGGACCGCGGATCCTTGATTGATGCTACTTACGGCAGAAGAACCAGAGCCGTAATCATCACGGACAGTGATCACGTTATTTTATCTGCTGTTCAGCCGGAAACAGTTGCTGCTCGTCTTCAAGATAAGGAAGACAGCATAGAAGAGGGGTAAATTCATGATTAGAGAAAAAGGTTTATTAATTGTTTTATCCGGTCCGTCCGGGGTAGGTAAAGGTACGGTTAGAAAGGCTCTGTTTTCACAGCCCGATACCGCGTTCGAATATTCAATTTCTATGACAACAAGACTTCCGCGGGATGGGGAAGTTGATGGCATCGATTATTTCTTTAAAACCCGAAATGAATTCGAAACGTTAATTGAAGAAGGAAAACTTCTGGAGTATGCTGAATTCGTTGGGAATTATTATGGGACTCCTGTTGATTATGTAAGGCAGACAATAGAGTCTGGAAGAGATGTTTTCTTAGAAATAGAAGTTCAAGGAGCCAAACAAGTTCGGGAAAAATTTCCTGAAGGACTTTTTATTTTCCTCGCACCGCCTAGTCTGTCGGAGCTGGAGAGCAGAATTGTCAATCGGGGAACAGAGTCGGAGGAAACAATCCGACGGAGAATGAAGGCTGCGAAAGACGAAATAGAATTAATGGATTTGTATGACTATGTTGTGGAAAATGATCATGTGGACACTGCGTGCGAGAGAATCAAATCCATCGTCACTGCAGAACACTGCAGAAGAGACCGTGTATCCGCAAGATATAAAAAAATGCTGGAGGCTGAATAAATATGTTATATCCATCAATAGATTCACTATTGCAAAAAATCGACTCTAAATACTCGCTTGTTTCCGTTGCTGCAAAAAGAGCACGGGAAATGCAGCAAAAAAATGACTGCAAAATAGAAAAACCTGTTTCCCATAAGTCTGTAGGGCGTGCTCTTGAAGAAATTCACAGTGGTAAATTGGGATATGAAAATCAATACGAAGAAAAGTAATCTAACAACTTGACCTCTTAGGTCTGATTTCCCTTCGGAGCCACTTTGTGCACTCGGACAAAGTGGCCCGTCGGGGATATCAGGCCTTTTGTTTTTTTGCTGCCTGCTTTTTGCGGATGTGTCATTTTTTTTATGACTATAACTGCATATGCTGTCAGTCAGCTAATTATGACAGGAATAGCAAAGGATAATATAAACCAAGCAGACGGGGACCAGGGCTTATTTAATGAAATTTAGATTGGGTTCCTTCATAATAAGATTAAAAATGTTAGGGGAAATGGGCATGCTTACTGATAAAAAAATTCTTCTTTGTGTGACCGGCGGTATTGCAGTTTATAAGGCAGCTGCTTTAACAAGCAAGTTAACCCAGGCAGGCGCCTCGGTCAAGGTGATAATGAGCGATTCTGCCCGTCAATTTGTGACTCCGCTTACTTTTCAGGCATTATCAAGGCATGATGTTTATGTAGATACATTCGATGAAAAAGATTCAGCGGTGATTGCCCATATCGACCTGGCAGATTGGGCGGATTTAATAGTAGTTGCACCGGCGACGGCAAATATTATTGGAAAGCTTGCGAACGGGATTGCAGATGATATGATTACGACCACACTTCTGGCAAGCAGCTCTCCTGTGTGGGTAGCACCAGCGATGAATGTCCACATGTATTCCCATCCTGCTGTGCAAAACAATATAAATGTTTTACATTCATTCGGCTATCGTTTTATTGAGCCGGGGGAAGGCTATTTAGCCTGCGGATATGTCGGCAGAGGCCGGCTGGAAGAACCGGAACGAGTTGTTGAATTAATAGCAGGATTCTTTTCCAATCAGGAAAAACGGCTCTTGGAAGGAAAAAGGGTGTTGATTACAGCCGGACCTACGAGAGAAGCAATTGATCCAGTCAGATACCTTACAAACCATTCTTCCGGAAAAATGGGCTATGCCCTGGCTCAAGAAGCATTAAGGCAGGGGGCTGAAGTTATACTTGTTTCCGGTCCTGTAAACCTGAATCCCCCTCCCGGCGTCACTGTCATCCAGGTTGAGTCGGCTCAGCAGATGTACAATGCTGTTTTTGAACATTATTCCGCAAGTGATATTGTCATCAAAACGGCAGCGGTGGCAGATTACAAGCCGAAATTGTATCATGAACATAAAATGAAGAAGCAAGATGGAGAACAAGTCATTGAATTGGAAAGAACGAAGGATATTCTTAAGGAACTCGGAGCAAGAAAAAATCATCAGCTTTTAATTGGATTTGCTGCAGAAACGAATAATGTAGCTGAATATGCTCAAGGAAAGCTGGAAAAGAAAAATGCAGACATGATTGTCGCCAATAATGTAACCCTTGAGGGGGCAGGCTTCGGCACAGATACGAATATCGTTTCCATCTATAAAAAAGATGGAACAATCATCGAACTGCCTATATTAAGTAAAACAGATACGGCAAGGCATATTTTAATCGAAGCAGCACACATGCTAAAGAAGGATTGATAGGTAATGGATATAGCATCGGTCATAGTAGACGTTCCTGCGCGGCAGACCGACCGGGAATTTGACTATAAGATACCGGTGAAATGGAAGGAAATCATACAGCCTGGAATGCGGGTCATTGTTCCTTTCGGTCCTCGGATGGTGCAGGGATTTGTAACCGGACTGAAAGAAAAAAGCGAATTTAAAAAGCTTAGGTTCATTAAGGAACCGATGGACCTGGAACCTGTTTTGAATGATGAGCTGCTTGGTCTTGCAGACTGGCTCACTGAAGAAGCTATGTGTTTTAAAGTACAGGCTCTTCAGGCGATGCTTCCGGCTGCCTTGAAGGCAAAATATGAAAAGGACATAGAAATTACTGCAGGGAAAAAGAATGAATTATCCTCAGAAATCAGAACCTTTTTTGGAGACAGAACTGCCTTGCCGTGGAAAGAAGCTGTCGATAGTGAATATGCTCCGCAATTGCAAAAAGAATTGAAAGCCGGGAACTTAGAGCTGATACACTATGTCAAAAACCGCTCAAATAAAAAAATGATCCGAACCGTACGGCCGGCACTCCCGGCTGAGGAGATGGCAAACGCGGCCGAGAATCTTAAACAGGCAAAAAAACAGCAGGAAATCATTCGGCAGTTTCAGCAGAATCCCAGTCCCATGGCCGTGAAAGATTTACTGAAACAGACAGGGGCATCTGCCGGAACGGTGAAGGCATTAGTTTCAAAAGGGATTTTGGCTGAATCGGAAGAAGAGGTGTACAGGGATCCTTATGAAAACCGATCCTTCATGAAATCCGATCCGTTTATACTTACGGACCAACAGGCAGCGGCATTAGAGCCGATAAAAGAAAAAATTGAAAATGATCAGCACGATGTCTTTCTCTTATATGGCGTAACGGGAAGCGGAAAAACAGAAATCTATTTGCAGGCCATTGCGTCGGTGATTGAAAAAGGACAAGAGGCGATTATGCTTGTCCCGGAAATTTCTTTAACTCCGCAGACTGTTAAACGATTCAAAGAGCGTTTTGGCAATCAGGTGGCTGTCATGCACAGCGGCCTGTCCGCCGGAGAAAAGTATGATGAATGGCGGAAAATCCATCGCAAAGAAGTGAAGGTTGTAGTGGGAGCCCGCTCTGCGGTTTTTGCGCCTTTTGAACGTCTGGGGCTCATCATCATTGATGAAGAACATGAATCGAGCTACAAGCAGGAAGAAAACCCCCGCTATCATGCGAGAGATGTAGCGATTCGAAGAGCTTCCTCTCATAACTGTCCAGTGATTTTGGGCAGTGCGACTCCGACTTTGGAATCATTTGCCCGAGCACAGAAAAATGTGTATCAGCTATTAACCTTAAGTAAACGGATGAATAATAATGCACTGCCTTCTGTGGAGATTATTGATATGAGGGAAGAACTGCGGGGCGGGAATCGGTCCATGTTTTCTGAAACGCTTTTTAAAAAATTGGAAGAGCGACTTGAGAGGAAAGAACAAACTGTTCTTATGCTAAACAAACGGGGACATTCCTCTTTCGTCATGTGCCGAAGCTGCGGATTGGTCATTAACTGTCCAAATTGTGATATTTCTTTAACGTACCACCGTTTCAGCCACAGCTTAAAGTGTCATTATTGCAATCATGAAGAAGCTATGCCGACTGTTTGTCCAGACTGTGGGAGCGATCATATTCGTTTTTTTGGCACGGGGACCCAAAAGGTAGAAGAAGAACTTGCCAAGATCCTTCCCGAGGCGCGGGTTATTCGAATGGATGTCGATACGACCAGCAGGAAAGGATCGCACGAACGCCTGTTAACTGCGTTCGGAGAAGGAAAAGCGGACATTTTGCTTGGAACTCAAATGATTGCGAAAGGTTTGGATTTCCCCAATATCACTTTAGTTGGCGTTCTGTCGGCAGATACAATGCTGCATCTTCCTGATTTCCGTTCTTCCGAGAAAACCTTTCAGCTTCTCACTCAGGTGAGCGGCAGGGCAGGGAGGCATGAATTGGCAGGAGAGGTAGTCATCCAAACGTATACTCCGGAACATTACAGTATTGAACTTTCGAAGTCCCAGGATTTTGACTCGTTTTATGAACATGAGATGATGATGAGGCGCAGCAGCCATTACCCGCCATATTATTATATGGTCATGATTACCGTTTCTCATGAGGATTTGATGAAGGCTGTAGGAGTAACGGAGCGAATTGCTTCCTATCTGAATGGCTGTCTAAGCAAAAATGCAATAGTGCTTGGACCCGTTGCTTCGCCAATCAGCCGAATCAACAATAGATATCGGTATCAATGTCTGATAAAATACAAACGAGAGCCTTTGCTGAAGCAGCATTTAAGGACGCTGATGGAGCACTATCAGCAGGAAATGCATAGCAATCAATTGCAAATATCCATTGATCTTAACCCGCAAATTATGATGTGAAGAGTTGTTTGCCGCGAGATGCTTTTGCACTCGCGCTTTTCAAGTAAAAGGGGTCTTAATAGATGTAAACTGTATTTGCTGCTACTTATAGGAGGATTTAGTGAATTTGAGCATATTACCAATTGTTATGTATCCTGAAAAAATTTTAAAACAAAAATGCGATAAGGTTACAGTTTTTGATAAAAATTTGGCCAAGCTGTTAAATAGTATGCATGATACCATGGTTGAAGCGGATGGTGTCGGTCTTGCGGCGCCGCAGGTCGGGGTCAAAAAACAAATAGCCGTCGTAGAGGTTGATGAGGAGCAGGGAATCATTGAACTCATCAATCCTGAAATCCTCGAAATATCCGGAGAACAGACGGGAGTGGAAGGATGCCTGAGCTTTCCGGGAATATATGGAGAGGTCAGCCGTCCCTATCGTGTGAAAGTACGTGCTCAGGACCGCAGAGGAATTTATTATGAACTGGAGGCGGAAGATTTCTTTGCCCGGGCGATTCAGCATGAAATCGATCATCTTCAAGGTATTCTGTTTACAAGCAAAATATCCCGGTATATGACAGAAGAAGAATTGGAAAGGTTGGAAGCGGAATGACAAAAATTATTTTTATGGGCACACCAGACTTCTCGGTTCCTGTATTAAAACGCATTATCGATGAAGGGTATGAAGTGGCAGCAGTGGTAACGCAGCCGGATCGTCCGGTCGGGCGAAAAAGAATTCTCACTCCTCCCCCGGTAAAAATCGAGGCGGTAAAGCAGGGAATCCCGGTTTTCCAGCCAGAGAAAATACGCGAAAAAGAAGAGCTGGATAAAATATTACAGCTTCAGCCGGACTTAGTCGTGACAGCTGCATTTGGTCAAATCCTTCCAAAGGAACTGCTTGAAGCCCCGAAATATGGCTGTATCAATGTTCATGCTTCTTTGCTGCCAGAACTGCGCGGCGGAGCTCCTATTCATTATTCCATTATACAAGGGAAAGATAAAACGGGGATTACCATCATGTATATGGCTGAAAAGCTGGATGCAGGTGATATCCTGACTCAGGCGGAAGTGAAAATAGAAGAAGAGGACAACGTAGGAACTTTACATGATAAATTAAGTATTATCGGTGCTGATCTGCTCGCTGACACGCTCCCTAAGCTGCTGAAGGGGGAACTGGAGCCCATGAAGCAAGATGAGTCACTGGCCACTTTTGCCTCGAATATAAAGAGGGCGGATGAAGAAATCAATTGGACAAACGCAGGTGAAGACATATATAATCAGGTCCGTGGCCTCAACCCATGGCCCGTAGCCTATACAATATTGAATGGAGCGGTGCTGAAAATCTGGCAGTCGCAAAAAATAAAGACAGATAAACAGCAGGAGCCCGGAACCATTTTAGATACTAAAGAAGGAATCCTGGTTTCTACCGGCAATCATACATCCATTCTTATTACTGAATTGCAGCCATCCGGCAAGAAAAAGATGAAAGCATCCGATTATTTAAGGGGTGCCGGTTCATTTATTGAAGCGGGAATGAAGTTAGGAGAACAGAATGACACAAACTAAGAAGAGCGTGCGAGAAATTGCTCTGGAAATATTGGAATCAGTTGAAAAAAATCAATCATACAGCAACCTTATGCTGAACAATATGATTAATAAATATCAATTATCTTCTGCTGACAGCGGTTTGCTGACAGAAATCAGCTATGGAACCATCCAGCGGAAAAACACGTTGGATTACTACTTGAAGCCTTTTTTAAAGAACCCTAAAAAAACGATGTCCTGGGTCCTCAATTTGCTCCGTTTGTCCGTATATCAAATGGTTTATCTTGATAAAGTTCCAGATCACGCGATCATATATGAAGCTGTGGAAATCTCTAAAAAAAGGGGCCACAAAGGGATCGTTTCTATGGTTAATGGAATTTTGAGAAATATCCAGCGTTCCGGTGTTCCTTCTTTGGAGGATATTCAAGATCCGGCGGAACGGCTTGCGGTTTCCACCAGTCATCCACTTTGGCTCGTACAGCGTTGGATTAATCAGTATGGATACGAGAAGACGGCTTTAATGTGTGAATTGAATTTGAGTGCGCCCCTCCAGACGGCCAGGGTAAATGTGAAAAAAATCTCGAGAAGTGAACTCCTTCCCATCTTGCGGGAAGAAGGCTTTTACGTAGAAAAAAGTGAAGTCCTGCCAGAAGCGATTGTATGTCTAAGAGGCAATCTCGCCCATTCGGAAAGCTATAAGCTGGGCTATTTATCCATTCAGGATGAAAGTTCGATGCTTGTAGCACATGCATTGGGGGCAGAAGGAAATGACGCTGTTCTTGACTGCTGTGCAGCCCCTGGAGGGAAAACGGCCCATATAGCAGAAGGTTTGACAACCGGGCAAGTTTATGCGCTTGACCTTCATGAGCATAAAGTGAAGCTGATTAAACAGCAGGCAGAGCGTCTTGCTCTTAGGAACATAAAGACCATTGTTACAGACAGCCGAAAAGCGGGTGATCATTTCAGCAAGGAAGGCTTTGACAGAATTTTAGTGGATGCTCCGTGTTCGGGTCTCGGCGTTATGAGACGAAAGCCTGATGTCAAGTATACGAAGACAAAAGATGATATAATGAAGCTTGCAACTATCCAAGAACAGCTTTTGGAAGCTGCGGCTCCCCTTTTGAAGAAGGGCGGACGTTTAATATATAGTACATGTACGGTTGACCGTGAAGAAAACGATTATATCGCCTCTGCCTTTTTGGAAAAGCATCCTGAGTTTGAAAAAGACACAGAGCTTCCCGAAAGGCTTCCTGAAGCAATCAGAGATAAAGCAGAGGAATATAAACTGCAGGTCTTTCCGCAAGACTTAGGCAGTGACGGGTTTTTTATTGCGAGTTTTAGAAAGAAGGTGCTGTAATGGCAGAAATTACGAAATCATCAAGAGTAAGAAAAGAGACAAAGCCGGTGAATCCCTCGATTTATTCTTTGGAGCTCCATCAGATAAAGGAATGGCTGGAGGAAAATGGAGAGAAAGCATTCAGGGGAGATCAAATTTACGATTGGCTGTATAAAAAACGGATTTCTTCATTTGAGGAAATGTCCAATTTGTCCAAACAGCTAAGAGATAAGCTTACTGCCAGTTTCACTTTTACAACACTGAACACGATTATTCAGCAAACATCTGCAGACGGCACAATGAAATTTTTATTTGAACTTCATGACGGATATTCGATAGAAACGGTTTTAATGAGACATGATTATGGCAATTCTATTTGTGTGACTACACAGGTTGGATGCCGTATTGGATGTACGTTTTGTGCTTCAACGCTGGGCGGATTAAAACGAAATCTTGAAGCCGGAGAAATAGTGGCGCAGGTTGTAAAAGTTCAGCAGGCACTGGATGAATCGGATGAAAGAGTCAGTTCACTTGTTATTATGGGAATCGGGGAACCGTTTGATAATTATGACAATATGATGTCTTTCCTTCGGAATATCAATCATGAAAAGGGATTGAATATCGGTGCACGGCATATTACCGTTTCTACAAGCGGGATTATTCCTAAAATTTACAAGTTTGCGGATGAGTCTCTTCAAATCAATTTTGCAGTCTCACTCCATGCTCCGAACACAGAGCTCCGCAGTAAACTGATGCCGATCAACCGCGCCTATAAGCTGCCAGATTTGATTGAAGCAATCAAGTATTACACTGAGAAGACAGGAAGGCGCGTAAGTTTTGAATATGGCCTGTTCGGCGGTGAAAATGATTCGGTCGAGCATGCTGAAGAGCTTGCAGCATTAATTAAAGACATAAAGTGCCATGTGAACTTAATACCGGTTAACTATGTACCGGAACGCAACTATGTGAGAACACCTCGTGAGCAAATTTTTGAATTCGAGAAGACCTTAAAAAAACGAGGCATAAATGTTACGATTCGCAGAGAGCAGGGAAGCGATATTGATGCAGCATGCGGTCAGTTACGTGCGAAAGAGCGTGCCGAAGAAACGAGGTGACCTTACAGATGAAAGCAGTATTTAAGACAGATAAAGGGAAGGTCCGCTTGCATAATGAAGATAATGGCGGAGTTTTCATGAATCCGGAGGGTGTTCGCCTTGCCATCGTAGCTG
Source organism: Bacillus massiliglaciei (assembly GCF_900098925.1). Classification (GTDB taxonomy): domain Bacteria; phylum Bacillota; class Bacilli; order Bacillales; family DSM-1321; genus Peribacillus; species Peribacillus massiliglaciei. The sequence continues at coordinate 591,228 of NZ_LT622360.1, forward strand.
ATGGCATGGGCGGCCACCGTGCGGGTGACGTTGCAAGCGAAATGACAATTAATATCATGAAGGAGTCCTTTACTGAAAGCAGGGGAATTACAACTGCCACAGAGGCTGAAGAATGGCTCCGCAATGAAATAAATCGGGTGAATCTAAAACTTTTTGAACATTCTGAAGCTAATCCGGAATGTAAGGGTATGGGAACAACGGTAGTAGCGGCTGTATGCACCGACAAATTCGCGAGCATTGCGCATATTGGCGACAGCAGGTGCTATATCCATGGCGAATCGGGGTTCAAACAACTAACAGAGGATCATTCGCTTGTCAATGAGCTGGTTCGTTCCGGACAAATTTCAAAAGAAGAAGCAGAGAATCATCCGCGTAAAAATGTTGTCCTGCGCGCTTTGGGCACTGAGCCGGAAGTGGATATTGATGTAACGACGATTATTTTTGAAGAAGGAAATATGCTATTAATCTGTTCAGATGGCTTATCCAATAAAGTAAGTGAGCAGGAGATGAGCCAAATCATTGAGGATGAAAAAGATTTGGATGAAAAAGCCGGTTCTTTGATCAGCCTTGCTAACCAATACGGAGGGGAAGACAACATTAGCCTTGTACTGGTTCAATTTCCTGAAGAAAGCGAAGGCAGGTGAACGCCATGTTGAGTGGAAGAAGAATCAACGGGCGTTATAAACTGCTCGAAATGATAGGCGGCGGCGGAATGGCCAACGTTTATTTGGCGAGAGATATGATTCTTGATCGAGATGTAGCTCTTAAGATTCTCCGAATGGATTTTAATAATGATGAAGAATTCATAAAGCGTTTCAATCGGGAGGCTCAGTCCGCAACCAGTCTGGCGCATTCGAACATTGTCAGTATCTATGATGTCGGCGAAGAAACGGATGTCTACTATATTGTTATGGAATACGTGAAGGGTCTGACTCTGAAACAATACATACAGAAACATTACCCGATCCCGATTGAAACGGCAATGAGCATTATGAAGCAAATTACCGATGCCATTTCACATGCCCATATGAACGGCATTATTCACCGGGATATCAAGCCGCAGAATATTTTAATAGATGAAAACGGAATGGTGAAAATCACAGATTTTGGAATTGCGATGGCTCTAAGCGCTACAAATATCACGCAGACAAATGCAGTATTAGGGTCGGTTCATTATCTGTCTCCTGAACAGGCTAGAGGCGGTATGGCTAATAAAAAGTCTGATATTTATTCATTAGGTATCGTCATGTTCGAATTGCTTACAGGGAGACTGCCGTTTTCCGGAGAATCAGCTGTTTCAATTGCTTTAAAACATCTTCAGTCAGAAACACCGTCTCCGAAGAGGTGGAACCCTGATATTCCCCAAAGTGTCGAAAATATCATTTTGAAGGCCACTGCCAAAGATTCTTATTATCGCTATGAAAGCGTTGATGCGATGGGGGAAGACATTGCGACTGCCTTGGATCCTGACAGAGTCAATGAACCCCCATTTGCTATTCCGGAAGATATGGAAGCAACAAAGGCGATTCCAATCATTACAAATGATCAAATCGATGCCTCAGATGAGACGATTATTAGAAAGCCAGAGATGAAAACAATCCCTGTTGCGCCCCGGCAGGATGACCAACCTGAACCAAAGGGGAAGAAGGGGAAAGATAAGAAACAGAAAAAAAAGAAAGAGAAGAAGAGGCGAAAATGGCCGATTATATTGTTCTCTTTCCTTTTAATTTTGGGGATTCTCTCTGCAACCGCCTATGTTGTCTATCCGAGCGTTTTTGGGCCAAAGGAAGTAACCATCCCGGATTTGACAGGAGAAGAACTGGATGATGCCATAACAGAACTGCTGAATTTAGGACTGGTTATTGACAAAACAATCGAGATTGAAGATGAAGAAGTTCCGGAAGGACAAGTCATTAAAACCGATCCGAAAGAAGGCCGGAAGGTAAAAGAAGGGGCGAAAATCAATCTGTATCAAAGTCTTGGCAAAGAAAAAATCACCCTTTTAGATTATGAAGGCCGCCAGCTCGATTCAGTAGAAAAAGAGCTGAACGAGATGAATTTTCAAGATGTTATTGTTACAGAAGTATTCAGTGATGAAGCAGAAGGTACGATCGTTTCACAAACCCCCGGCGCTGATGCAGAAGTTATCCCTTCGGAAACGAAGATTGAGTTGACAGTAAGCAAGGGTGCCGATAAAATTGCCGTGAAGGATTTGACTGGTTTCAATGAAGCAGCGCTCAATGATTATGAGGCGGAGAGCGGCCTGAAGATATCAAAGGATGAAGAACAATACAGCGATACGGTCGGGGAAGGCATGGTCATTTCTCAGTCGCCGGCGGCAGGCGGGAAAGTGGAAAAAGGCAGTACAGTCAATGTCGTTCTTTCGAAGGGAAAGGAGGAAATTCCTCCGAAGGCGGTTACGAAAGAAGTAACGATCGAATATGACCCGGCAGAGGAAGGTCAACCGCAGAAAGTTCAAATCTTTGTAGAAGACATGAATTCCAGCATGGCTGAACCGATCGATACAATCGAGCTTACTGAAACGATTAAATACAATATAGAAATGACGGTAACACCAGATAAAAAAGCAGCTTATAAAGTAATACGGGATAATAGTGTTATTTTGGAAGACGCAGTGGCGTACCCGGAATAAAGGAGTGAAGTTATGCCGGAAGGGAAAATTGTCAAAGCCTTGAGCGGTTTTTATTATGTGTTGGACGGACAAAATGTAATTCAATGCAGAGGCAGAGGGGTATTTAGAAAGAATAAGGTTACCCCTTTGGTGGGCGATCATGTCGTCTATCAGGCTGAAAATAAGACGGACGGTTATGTACTTGAAGTGAAGCCGAGAGAGAATGAATTGGTGCGGCCGCCCATTTCCAATGTGGATCAGGCAATTTTGGTGTTCTCAGCGATTGAGCCCTCCTTCAGCACGTCCCTGCTTGATCGGTTTCTTGTTTTAATTGAGCATAATGAAATAGAGCCTATCATTGTCATAAGCAAAATGGATTTGCTTGAAGAAGAGGAAGAACGCCGTACTGTATTAAAATATGCAGAAGATTACAGAAAGCTAGGATATGAAGTGCTGGAAACCTCTTCTGTGACTGAATCAGGAGTTAAAAAGCTTATCCCGTATCTGAAAGGCAAGACAAGCGTTTTTGCCGGTCAGTCTGGAGTAGGCAAGTCATCCTTGCTGAACGCAATTGAGCCGAATCTGGATCTAAAGACAGATCATATCTCCAGCCATTTAGGGAGAGGAAAGCATACTACACGCCACGTTGAGCTTATTCACATAGGGGAAGGGCTTGTAGCAGACACTCCGGGCTTTAGCTCGTTGGATTTCACTGATATAGAATCCGAGAGACTGGGCTATTGTTTTCCAGAGATATTTAAATATGGGGAAGAGTGCAAATTTAGAGGCTGCCTGCATGACAAGGAACCTAAATGCGCCGTAAAAAAAGCAGTAGAGGCAAAGGATATTGCCTCCTACCGTTACGAACATTATATGCAGTTTTTACAGGAAATCAGAGACAGAAAGCCGAGGTACTAAAAATGGTTAAAATAGCTCCATCCATTTTGTCAGCGGATTTTGCAAGATTGGGAGAAGAGGTACTTGATGTTGAAAAAGGCGGTGCCGACTATATTCATATAGATGTGATGGACGGACACTTTGTACCAAACATCACGATAGGTCCGCTGATTGTTAAAGCGATTCGGCCGATTACGAAGCTGCCGCTCGATGTCCACCTGATGATTGAGAATCCGGACCGCTATATTGAGGTCTTTGCAGAAGCAGGCGCTGATTATATTACTGTGCATGCAGAAGCGTGCACCCATCTTCACCGGACCGTTCAATTAATAAAATCTAAGGGGATTAAAGCCGGTGCTGTTCTTAATCCAGCTACACCGGTATCTGTCCTGCAGCATATTATTGTGGATTTGGATATGGTCCTTTTAATGACGGTTAACCCCGGATTTGGCGGTCAAAAATTTATTCATTCAGTCCTGCCTAAAATATCTCAATTAAAGAAAATGGCAGAACAATATAATCCTGCTCTTGAAATCGAGGTAGACGGCGGAGTAAACGAAGAAACGGCCAGCCTGTGTAAAGAACAGGGAGCTACAGTTTTGGTAGCGGGTTCCGCTATATATAATGAAAAAGATCGAAAAACGGCCATCAAAAAATTGCGCGGCCACTAAATTAAGAAATCCGTTTCCGTCCATTCTGACGGGCGGATTTTTCTTATTAAAACAACAGGCGGTGAAACATTTGATCATTGGTATTATGGCAGGGGGGCCACCTGAATTATATCCGTCCCTGAATGAGTATAAAAAGAAAGCTGATTTATGGATTGGTGTGGACAGAGGTGTAATTGAATTGGTTAAGTCGGGAATCTCCCCAAAAGCAGCCTTTGGAGATTTTGATTCTATTACAGACACAGAATTAACAGTTATCACGGAGATGATTGGAGATATTCATATTTATCCCCCTGAAAAAGATGAAACGGATTTGGAATTGGCTCTGAATTGGTCGATCGGCCTGAAACCCGAGGAAATTTTTATATTAGGAGCAACGGGCGGGAGAATCGACCATTTCCTGGGAAACCTTCAGCTTCTTCAGAGAAGGGATATACTTGAGCTAAACCGGCAATTGAAAATATATATCGCAGACCGGCAAAACCTGTATACGATCAAAACGCCAGGAACCTATACCTTTGAAAAGGAAGAATATTTGCCTTATTTCTCCCTTCTCCCTGTGACCAATATTGTAAAAGGAATCACTTTAAGAGGTTTTAAATATCCGCTTGAAAAAGCAGATGTGGAAAGAGGCTCTACTCTGACGGTCAGCAATCAACTTATTTCTGATAGGGGGAATGTTTCCTTTTCGGAAGGCATATTAATGGTGATAAGAAGCAGTGATTAACATTCATGCTTTAGCCGAAGAGGACTTATTAATCCTTCATTCGCTATTAAGCTTTACATGACTATGAAGTAAATTCCGCTGACTTGACCGCGGAATATTCAGAGGAGGCGCATGATGAAATTCTATACCATAAAATTGCCGAAGGTTTTGGGCGGCTTGGTAAGAGCTATGCTGGGAGCGTTTAAAAAAGGATGAATCCATAATCCATAACATCCTCATGTCGAGGATGTTATTTTTTTTGATTGGCCAAAATAAAAAGGCATCCGATAGGGATGCCCTTGAACCATTATACGCGCTCTACTTTGCCTGATTTAAGGGCTCTTGCAGAAACATATACGCGTTTCGGTTTACCATCAACTAAAATACGTACTTTTTGAAGGTTAGCGCCCCATGTACGCTTGTTAGCGTTCATTGCGTGGGAGCGTTTGTTACCAGAACGGGTTTTTCTTCCAGTGATCACACATTGACGTGCCATATTATATTCCCTCCTAACTACAGCAAGCTTAAGTTACAATATTAACCTTAAGTCTCATTTAAAATACCTTAATAATTTATCATAGATGCGATGAGAATGCAACACTTCAGTTAATTACTTTCAAGAAAAAAACCTTGACATACCTTCTTGGAAAATGAATTATAATAAGTACTGCAGGACTATTACTTTTAAAACAGGTTACATTATAGTAGAATGTGTTTAGTTGAATTGATTTTTTGGGAGGGAAATGAAAATGTCTATTGAATTACATACAAAATATGGACAAATCGATATCTCGAATGATGTGATCGCAACTGTAGCTGGCGGTGCAGCCGTCGATTGCTATGGAATTGTCGGAATGGCTTCCAAAAAACAATTGAAGGACGGCATAGCAGAAATACTTCGTCGTGAGAACTTTTCGAAAGGTGTTATTGTTCGGCAGGAAAATGATGAAGTGCATATTGATATGTTCATCATTGTCAGCTATGGAACGAAGATTTCTGAAGTTGCCCATAATGTGCAATCAAAGGTGAAATACACACTGGATAAAACGGTCGGGTTGGTTGTTGAATCCGTCAATGTTTTTGTCCAGGGAGTTCGTGTTACGAACCCTTAAGTATAGGAGGAAAGTTTAGTGTCAATTACAAGTTTAAATGGAAAACGTTTTGCAGAAATGATCATCCAGGGTGCGAACCATCTGGCTTCCAATGCCCAAATGGTCGATGCATTGAACGTCTTCCCTGTTCCGGATGGCGATACTGGAACAAATATGAATCTATCCATGACTTCCGGGGCTAAGGAAGTTCAGCATAATGTTCAGGAGCATATTGGTAAAGTAGGGATGTCCTTATCAAGGGGACTGCTTATGGGCGCCCGCGGGAATTCAGGTGTGATCCTTTCTCAATTGTTCCGAGGATTTGCAAAGGCTATAGAGAATAAGTCTGAAATAGACAGCAAAGAATTTTCAGAGGCCTTTGAAGCAGGTGTCCAAACAGCCTATAAAGCGGTCATGAAGCCTGTTGAGGGAACGATCCTGACAGTAGCGAAGGACGCTGCAAAGCAGGCCATTCTTTCTGCCAGGAAAAATGATGACTTAGTTCAGGTTATGGAAGATATAGTGACAGAAGCCAATGCTTCTCTCAAACGGACTCCTGATTTATTGCCTGTCCTCAAAGAAGTGGGAGTGGTTGACAGCGGCGGTCAGGGACTTGTACTGGTCTATGAAGGCTTCCTTGCGGAACTCAAAGGCGAGGCTCTTCCTGCGCGCTCGAAAAATGCTCCGAGCATGGATGATTTAGTGAACGCGGAACATCATATGAATGTTCAAGAACATATTAATACAGAAGATATTAAGTTTGGCTATTGCACAGAATTTATGGTCAGGCTTGAAAAAGATAAGATTGCAGAGAAACCTTTTGATGAAGATACTTTCCGTAAGGACTTAAGTGAATACGGAGACTCTCTTCTTGTGATTTCCGATGAAGAAATCGTCAAAGTGCATATTCATTCCGAACAGCCGGGAAACTGTCTGAATTATGGACAGCAATACGGCAGTCTTATTAAATTAAAGATTGATAATATGCGCGAACAGCATTCCGCAATTGTAGGGGATACGAGTACGCCGCTTGGTCCGATTGCAAAAGAAAGAAGTGAGTACGGGATTGTTTCTGTTGCGATGGGATCAGGTATAAGTGAGCTGTTTGAGAGCATAGGCGCTAATGTGGTCATTGAAGGCGGACAGACAATGAATCCAAGTACAGAGGATATTATCAAAGCTGTGAATGATGCCAATGCGGAAAATGTAATCATTCTTCCGAATAATAAAAATATCATCATGGCTGCACAGCAGGCAGCGGATGTTCTTGATCAAAACGTGATTGTAATCCCGACAAAAACAGTACCTCAAGGAATGGCTGCATTATTAGCTTTTAATCCGGCCAATGATAAAGAGGAAAATGAAAGGTCCATGAAGGATGCACTTCAGTACGTCAAGACCGGTCAGATCACATATGCTGTCCGTGATACGTCAATTGACGGACTGTCTATTGAAAAAGGGGACTTCATGGGACTTGACGAAGGCAAAATCAAAGTCAAGTCTAAACACAAGCTTGAAGTGGCCAAGGAACTGCTTTCAGGTATGGTTGATGAAGATTCAGAAATTCTGACCATTTTTTATGGTGAAGATGCTGAAGAAAGCGAAGTTGAAGAGCTGGCCGCTTTCTGTGAAGCACAATTCGAAGAGCTGGAAGTAGAAATACACAACGGCAGGCAGCCGCTGTATTCCTTCATTTTCTCAATTGAATAATTAGGATATTTCACATGACTGAGGCCGTGCTTCGTCATGTGCTGTCTTTTTTAATGGCAGAACACCTGCCTTAATATTGGAATAAACTGCATAGGTCAATAGGCTATGCAGTTTATTTTTGCGCGGGCCTGATGTGCATTCAACCGGGACTGTATGAATAAAAGGAGTGAAAGGCATGAAATATAAAAGCGTTTTTGATATCATCGGTCCTGTCATGATCGGGCCGTCCAGTTCCCATACTGCGGGAGCTGCCAGGATTGGGAGAGTAGCCCGCAATTTATTCGGCAGAGAGCCTGGCTGGATTGATGTTTCTTTTTACGGTTCTTTCGCGAAGACGTACAAAGGCCATGCTACCGATGTAGCGATCATTGGCGGTATAATGGATTTTGATACCTTTGATGAAAGAATAAAAGACTCTATAAAGATTGCGAAGGAAAAAAATATTAAGGTTACCTTTAAAGAAGAAGACGCTGTGCCGGAACATCCTAATACAGCAAGGGTCTCGATAGGAGATGACAGCGGCAGCCTGGAACTGGTCGGCATTTCGATTGGCGGGGGGAAAATTGAAATTACGGAATTGAACGGCTTTAAACTCCGTTTGTCCGGTCATAATCCCGCGATCCTTGTCGTTCATGATGATAGGTACGGGGCAATTGCCGGTGTATCCAATATTCTCGCTAAGTATCAAATTAATATTGGGCAGATGGAAGTGTCCCGAAAAGAAAAGGGGAAAATGGCGTTGATGACTATAGAGGTAGATCATACGATCGAAGATGTTATTTTACAGGAGATTGGCGCTTTGCCTAATATCACACAAGTTGCAAGAATTGCAGAATAGAAGTTTTTGAGCAATCGGTTTCATATATGGAAGGAGAAGTGCTATGTTCCGAAATGTAGCTGAGCTGGTAAAACTGGCTCAGGAAAATAACAAAAAAATATCCCATTTGATGATTGAACAGGAAATGCGGGTTACCGGCAGAACAAGAAGTGAAATTATGGATCAGATGGGGAATAATCTGGACGTTATGGAACGGGCCGTTGAACGGGGACTGGCTGGGGTGAAATCTTTATCAGGATTAACCGGCGGGGATGCGGTTCTGATGCAAAAATATATAGAAAGCGGAAATTCGCTTTCAGGGGAACTGCTTTTAGATGCGGTCAGCAAGGCTGTCGCAACGAATGAAGTGAATGCAGCGATGGGCACGATCTGTGCAACACCTACTGCCGGCTCTGCAGGTGTAGTGCCTGGAACGTTATTTGCGGTACAAAAAAAGCTGAATCCAACCCGCGAACAAAAGCTGGAGTTTCTTTTTACAGCTGGGGCTTTCGGTTTTGTAGTAGCCAATAATGCATCGATTTCAGGTGCCGCCGGAGGCTGTCAGGCGGAAGTGGGGTCGGCATCCGGGATGGCGGCAGCAGCGATTGTTGAAATGGCCGGGGGTACACCTGCCCAAAGTGCTGAAGCCATGGCCATTACACTGAAGAATATGCTTGGGCTTGTTTGTGATCCTGTGGCTGGACTCGTAGAAGTACCATGTGTAAAACGGAATGCAATGGGAGCAGCAAACGCTATGGTTGCGGCAGACATGGCGCTTGCAGGAATAACAAGCAGAATCCCGTGTGATGAAGTGATTGATGCGATGTACAGAATCGGTCAAACGATGCCTTCTGCGCACAGAGAGACAGGTGAGGGAGGTTTGGCGGCTACACCGACAGGCAGAATGCATGAAGCCAGGATTTTTGGAAAGCCGCAGCAGGCGAGATGAAAGCTTTGACAGATCCCATTTCCTCTATAAAAGGAATAGGAGAGGAAACTGCCGCACTCATGCAGGAACTGAAGATCGAGACAGTCCAGGACTTGCTTGAATATCTTCCTTATAGATATGAAGACTACCGTCTGAAGGATTTAGAAACAGTTGAACATGAAGAGCGTGTCACTGTAGAAGGTAAGGTGCACAGTCTGCCGGTTGTCAATTATTTTGGGAAAAAGAAATCAAGGCTGACAGTGAAGGTTTTGATAGGCCGCTATTTAATTTCTGTGACATTTTTTAATCAGCCTTATCTGAAATCGAAATTGCAGATAAACGAGACGGTAACAGTCACTGGAAAATGGGACCGGAACCGCCAGACCATCAATGGAACGGAATGCCATGTAGGTGCCTACCAAAGTGAAAATGAGTATGAACCAGTTTATTCGGTGAAAGCGCCGCTGACTGTTAAAAGGATGCGCCGTTATATCGGCAATGCATTTAACGATTATGGACATTTGATTGAGGAAAATCTTCCGGAGCAATTTCTTTCATTATATAAACTTCCTGATCGGGCACCAGCCTTAAGAAGCATGCATTTTCCTGTCTCGGCACAGGATGTTAAGCGGGCAAGACGGAGGTTTGTCTATGAAGAATTTCTTTTTTTTCAGCTGAAAATGCAGGCATTAAGAAAAATACAGCGGGAACAATCCAAAGGGATGAGTCAGAAGTATCAACTGAACAAATTGAATGAATTGATAAGTTCTCTTCCATTCTCCCTTACTTCGGCGCAAAAAATGGTCGTTAATGAAATCCTGACAGATATGAAGTCACCGTACAGAATGAATCGGCTGCTTCAGGGAGACGTAGGGTCCGGAAAGACAGTAGTGGCAGCGATTGCCTTATTCGCTTCGTTTTCGGCAGGCTATCAAGGTGCATTAATGGTACCGACCGAAATCTTGGCTGAACAGCATGCGGCATCCTTGAAAGAACTGCTAGAACCTGCAGGATTAAAAACAGCTTTATTAACCAGCTCAATTAAAGGAAAGAAAAGGCGGGAAATTTTAAGTGATCTGAAAGAGGGACGTCTTGATCTCTTAATCGGAACTCATGCGCTGATTCAGGATGATGTAAATTTTAACCAGCTCGGTCTTGTCATTACGGATGAACAGCATCGTTTCGGAGTTGAGCAGCGCCGTGTTTTAAGGGAAAAAGGGGAGAACCCGGATGTGCTCTTTATGACTGCAACTCCGATACCAAGAACTTTGGCAATCAGTGTTTTCGGGGAGATGGATGTTTCTACTATTAATGAATTGCCTGCAGGCAGGAAAACGATTGAAACCTATTGGGCGAAACATCAGATGCTGGAGAGGATTCTTTCGTTTATGGAGAAAGAACTCCAAAAAGGACGGCAGGCTTATGTAATCTGTCCGCTGATCGAAGAATCGGAAAAACTGGATCTGGAAAATGTTCTGGATGTTCATTCTATGCTCACCCATCATTTTGCGGGCCGCTACCGTGTCGGATTAATGCATGGCCGCCTGCCGGCTGATGAAAAAGATGAAGTGATGAAACAGTTCAGTGCCAATGAATCTCAGATTCTTGTTTCCACCACAGTAGTCGAGGTTGGGGTGAATGTCCCGAACGCTACGGTAATGGTTATCTATGACGCTGAACGTTTCGGCCTTGCTCAGCTGCACCAGTTGAGAGGGCGTGTGGGCAGGGGGAGCGAACAGTCCTACTGTATCCTCCTTGCTGATCCCAAAACTGAAAATGGCAAGGAAAGAATGAAGATTATGACAGAGACGAATGACGGATTCGTTGTGTCTGAAAAAGACTTGGAACTTCGCGGACCAGGAGATTTCTTTGGAAGAAAGCAAAGCGGAATGCCGGAATTTAAGGTGGCGGATATGGTTCATGATTATCGTGCACTTGAGGTAGCGCGAGATGATGCTGCCAAGCTGATTGCTTCAGAGAGTTTTTGGAAGGATGAGGAGTACAGACCTTTGCGAAACTATTTGGAAAGAACCGGCGTCTTCTCAGGAGAAAAATTGGATTGAACCATAAATGGCAGATTGCGAGAAATAGACAATGTCTTGCAATCTGCTTTTTGTTTCTATATACTACTATTAGTACCTAGTCATAAAACTGTGGATGGTGACCTTCAAATGAAAAGAAACAAGAAGGACCGCCAGCGTTTATTAATCGAAACAATTAAGGGGAATCCTTTTGTCACAGATGAGGAGCTGGCTGAGAAATTTTCCGTAAGTGTCCAGACAATCCGGCTTGACCGCCTTGAATTGTCAATCCCTGAGCTCCGTGAAAGGATTAAGAATGTGGCGGAGAAGAAATTCAGTGATGAGATAAGGGCACTGCCGCTTGATGAAGTAATCGGAGAAGTGATTGATATTAACTTGGATGAAAATGCAATTTCCATCCTCGACATAACGAAGGAACATGTTTTTAAAAGAAATGGCATAGCGAGGGGCCATCATCTTTTTGCTCAAGCCAATTCACTCGCCGTGGCTGTTATCAATGATGAACTGGCATTGACGGCAAAGGCTACTATTTTATTTACACGTTCTGTTAAGGAAAATGAAAGAGTAGTGGCGAAAGCCAAAGTGGCTGAAATCGATCATGCCCATGACCGCACAATTGTTGAGGTCAGCAGCTACGTGGATAAGGAATTAGTTTTTAAAGGCGAATTTGAAATGTTTCGCTCATAGGAGTTGGAGGATAGAAATATGAAGATAGCCATTGATGCAATGGGCGGAGACCGCGCACCCAAGGAGCAGGTTTTGGGTGCTATGAAGGCGGTAGCGGCTTTCCCGGATGTTGAAGTCATCCTGTTTGGCAAGGAAAAGGAAATCAAGGAACATCTAGCTGATACAGAAAGAATTTCGATTGTACATACAGATGAAAAAATTTTAGGTACTGACGAGCCTGTCCGTGCAGTAAGACGCAAGAAACAGGCTTCGATGGTTCTGGCTGCACAGCAAGTGGCAGACGGCAAGGCAGATGCCTGCATCTCTTCAGGAAATACAGGAGCTTTAATGGCAGCTGGGCTGTTTGTCGTCGGACGAATGGAAGGAATCGATCGGCCGGCGCTTTCTCCTACTCTGCCCACAATTGACGGCAGGGGATTTGTTTTGCTGGATGTCGGAGCGAATGCAGATGCCAAGCCAGAACATTTACTCCAATACGCAATCATGGGATCGGTCTATGCTGAAAAAGTGAGAGGGATTTCTGCTCCAAGAGTAGGCCTGCTGAATATTGGAACCGAAGAGAGCAAGGGAAATGAATTGACTAAACAGGCATTTGCCCTTTTGCAGCAATCTGAGGCTATTCGATTCATCGGCAATGTTGAGGCAAGGGATCTTTTGGAAGGGCCTGCCGATGTCATCGTGACCGACGGTTTTACAGGAAATATGGTCTTAAAGACGATTGAAGGGACAGCTATGGGGGTCTTCAGTATGTTAAAGTCCGCTCTGCTCAGTAACATGAAAAGCAAACTGGCGGCCGGCTTACTTAAACCTGAGCTGAAAGGAATCAAAAATCAGCTGGACTATTCTGAATACGGCGGTGCAGCCCTTTTTGGTTTGAAAGCTCCTGTGATTAAAGCACATGGCTCTTCTGATGCCAATGCAATCTATAATGCCATTCGCCAGACGAGGGACATGGTTTCTCATGAGGTAGTGCCTACAATTGCGGATACAGTAGGGAAATGAATTCAAATAGGGGGAAAAGCTAAATGGGTAAAATTGCTTTTGTGTTTCCTGGACAGGGATCACAGACGGTCGGTATGGGCCGCGACTTATATGATCAAAATGAACAAGGAAAGCAGCTATTCGATAAAGCCGATCAAAAATTGGGTTATTCTCTGACTGAGCTGATGTTCACCGGACCTCAGGAGGAGCTTACTGCTACATACAATGCACAGCCAGCTTTGCTGACCGTCAGTTACGGTCTTTTTCAGTCGCTGGATGCAGCGGGGATAAAAGCGGATTATACAGCCGGCCACAGTCTTGGTGAATACTCAGCTCTTGCTGCTTCTGGAGCGATAGCGTTTGAGGATGCTGTCTATGCCGTACATAAACGAGGGAAATTCATGGAGGCAGCTGTGCCGGACCGTCAGGGATCAATGGCGGCTATTTTAGGCATGGATCGATCTGAACTGAGCGAAATCGCTGCTGAGGTAACGGAAACTGGAGAGTCTGTACAGCTTGCAAACATAAATTGTCCTGGACAAGTTGTTATCTCTGGTACCAGAGACGGCGTTCAGGCTGCCAGTGCCAAAGCGAAGGAAAAAGGAGCGAAACGTGCGCTTCCGCTTGATGTCAGCGGTCCTTTCCATTCTTCTCTTATGAAGCCTGCTGCGGAGAAGCTTCAGGCGGTGCTTAATGAGATTGCGATTAATAAGGCCGCGGTTCCGGTTATTTCAAATGTTACGGCAGAACCGGTAACCGATCCAGAAGAGATCAAGACAAAACTAATCGAACAACTGTATTCTCCGGTATTATGGGAAGACAGTGTCAAAAAATTGCAGGCTCTTGGCGTAGACACTTTTATCGAGATTGGTCCAGGGAAAGTATTGAGCGGATTGATTCGTAAAATTGACAGGTCGCTTACTGCGATTTCTATTTCTGATATGGCAAGCCTGGAACAGGCAGTGGCAGCACTGAAGGAGGGAAAATAATGAGTCTTACTGGCAAAAAGGCCCTCGTGACTGGGGCATCAAGAGGCATTGGCCGTGAAATAGCCCTTTATCTTGCGAGTCAGGGAGCGGACATTGCTGTGAACTATTCAGGCAGTGAAGCTCATGCTCATGAGGTTGTGAATCAAATCAAAGAGATGGGCCGGGAAGCGTTTGCTGTTCAGTGCAATGTGGCGGACAGTGATGCGGTTGCCGAAATGACAAAAAAAGTGATTGAGGAGTTCGGACAGCTGGACATTTTAGTAAATAATGCCGGAATCACAAGAGACAATCTCTTAATGAGAATGAAGGAAACAGAATGGGACGATGTCATCGACATTAATCTTAAAGGTGTTTTCCTTTGCACTAAAGCAGTGACCAGACAGATGATGAAACAAAGAAGCGGCCGTATTATTAATATTGCTTCGATTGTCGGTGTCAGCGGAAATCCAGGGCAGGCTAATTATGTAGCTGCCAAAGCTGGGGTTATTGGACTGACAAAATCAACAGCTAAAGAACTTGCTTCCAGAGGAATAACGGTTAATGCTGTAGCTCCGGGATTTATCACGACAGATATGACGGATAAATTGACTGATGACATCCAGCAGGCGATGCTCGGACAAATTCCTCTGTCTCGTTTTGGAAGCCCTAAGGAAGTGGCATCAGTGGTTGGCTTCCTTGCATCAGATGCCAGCGCCTATATGACAGGTCAAACTCTCCATGTAGACGGCGGAATGGTTATGTAATCTCCTGTTACTTAGGAGATTTTTAAAAAAGACACTTTAATTCTTATTTTTGCTTTTAATATTGGGATAAAGTATCTTATAATGGCTTGAGGGGAGGTGAATACAGTGGCAGACGTTTTAGAAAGAGTAACAAAAATCGTAGTGGACCGTTTGAATGTAGAAGAGTCCGAAGTGAAACTTGAGGCTTCATTCAAAGAGGACCTTGGTGCCGATTCCCTAGATGTTGTGGAATTAGTAATGGAACTTGAAGATGAGTTCGATATGGAGATTTCCGATGATGATGCTGAAAAGATCGTCACAGTTGGAGATGCTGTGAATTACATAAATAGCGTTATGTAATTAAAAATGTACTGGGAAAAGCTCCGTTATTTGAACGGAGCTTTCTCTTATGCCTGAATTTAGGTATGATAGAATGTAGGACACTGGCAAATCTTCGCTAATGTTTGGAATGAAAATACAAGAAAAATGGTTAAGTGCCGTTTTGGAGGTTTTTAACATGCGGAGGAACGGAAATTATCGTAGACCACCAATGAATGAAATGAAATTTAAAGAATTACAAGAACAGCTTAATATTCAATTTACAAATGAAAAATTACTGAAGCAGGCTTTTACACATTCATCCTATGTGAATGAGCATCGCCGCAAGCCGTATGAAGATAATGAAAGGCTTGAATTCTTGGGTGACGCTGTCCTGGAGCTGACTGTCTCCAGATACTTGTTTGAAAAATACCCCATGATGAGCGAAGGAGAATTGACAAAATTAAGGGCAGCCATCGTTTGTGAACCTTCATTAGTGGAGTTCGCCAATAAAGAATCATTCGGCAAATATGTTCTTCTGGGAAAAGGAGAAGAAATGACAGGCGGCAGAGAAAGACCTGCCATGCTTGCGGATGTTTTTGAGGCTTTCATTGGGTCGCTTTATTTGGATCAGGGGCTCGAAAAAGTGATTCAATTTCTAACAAAGACAGTATTCCCTAAGATTGACGAGGGTGCTTTTTCTCATGTGATGGATTTTAAAAGCCAGCTTCAGGAGTTAATTCAGCGGTCTGGCAACGGACAGCTCCAATATAAGATTCAGGAGGAAAGAGGTCCGGCTCACAACCGTGAATTTGTTTCAGCCGTCTTATTAAATGGAGAGATGCTCGGAGAGGGAGCAGGAAAATCTAAAAAAGAGGCAGAGCAGCATGCTGCCGCCAGCGCACTTAAAGCATTAAAAGAAAAGAAAACAACATGAATGCTGGGTAAGAAAGGAGGAAAATGATGTTCCTCAAACGTTTGGATGTACTAGGGTTCAAGTCTTTTGCAGAAAGGATTTCGATTGATTTTGTACCGGGCGTAACAGCTGTTGTCGGGCCGAATGGCAGCGGGAAAAGCAATGTAACAGATGCTATACGGTGGGTATTAGGTGAACAATCGGCAAAATCTCTTCGCGGTTCAAAGATGGAAGATATCATTTTTGCCGGAAGCGATTCTAGGAAATCCTTAAATTTTGCTGAAGTTTCACTGACTCTTGACAATGAGACGAATTCACTTCCGATCGACTATCATGAGGTGAGTGTTACAAGAAGGGTATACCGTTCAGGTGAAAGTGAATTTTTTATTAACAAACAGGCTTGCAGGCTTAAGGATATCATTGATCTATTTATGGATTCGGGTCTGGGACGTGAGGCCTTTTCTATCATAAGCCAAGGGAAGGTCGAAGAAATTTTAAGTAATAAAGCAGAAGAACGACGGGTGATATTTGAAGAAGCAGCCGGGGTGTTAAAATACAAAACAAGAAAAAAGAAGGCTGAATCCAAGCTTTCCGAAACACAAGAAAACTTGAATCGTGTCAATGACATCCTCTATGAATTGGAAGGTCAAGTGGAGCCTTTAAAAATACAAGCATCACTTGCACGTGAATTCCTTGAAAAAAAAGAGGAATTGGAAAAAGCAGAAGTAGCACTTACTGTCTATGAGATTGAAGATCTTCATCGGAAATGGGAAAAACTGTCGCATGAATTAGAGAGACACCAGGCTGATGAAGAAAAAATGGCCCAATCGATTGCCAAGAAGCAATCAGACCTTGATGAAATTCGAGTGAATATTAGAGAACTGGATACTTCTATAAGCGGTCTCCAAGACGACTTGTTATCAGCAAGTGAAGAATTGGAAAAACTGGAAGGCCGTAAAGAAGTGTTAAAGGAAAGAAAGAAAAACGCTTCTCAAAATAAGCAGCAGCTGGAAAAAGGAATTCAGGAAAGCGCAGCTGAAGTTAACCGTCTTTCTGCTGAAAAGCAAGCCGAAGAAAGACGCCTTGCTGAAACAGAAGCAGAAGTAAAACAGCTTCAGCAGTTGCTGAATGACAAGCAGAAGATGCTGAATCATTTTAACGGCGATATCGAATCAGCCATTGAACTGCATAAAAGCGATTATATTGAATGGCTGAACAAGCAGGCCACAGCAAAAAATGAAAAGCAGTACTTACTTCAGCAAATTGGGCAGCAGGAGCAGAGAAATGCGCGCCTAGATGAAGAAAATCAGAAATATGTGAGTGAAAGAGAAGCCATTCAAGCGAGAAAACAGGAGTTCCAGGCATTGCTGGAAAAGAACCGTCTTCAGCTGTCTGAGCAAATTGCCGCTTTCAGAGTTCAGCAAAAGAAACTCGAGGAAGACAAGGAACAGTATCAAAATCAAGAGACCATGCTTTACAAGGCTTATCAGTTCCTTCAGCAGGCTAAGTCCCGCAAAGAAATGCTGGAGGAAATGGAAGAGGACTATTCTGGATTTTTCCAAGGGGTCAAAGAAATATTAAAATCAAGAAACACTTTGTCTGGCATTGAGGGTGCTGTAGCCGAATTAATTAAAGTGCCAAAGGAATACGAAACGGCCATTGAAACAGCTCTTGGCGGAGCCACCCAGCATATTGTTGTCGAGAGGGAAGAGCATGCAAGACAGGCAATCACTTTCCTTAAGAAGAATCGCCACGGACGTGCAACCTTCCTTCCGTTAAGCGTAATAAAGCCGCGGGAAATATCACATTCCCAACTCCAAACGTTAAGGAACCATTCTGCCTTTATCGGGACTGGTGCCGAATTAATTAAGTATGAACCGAAGTTTTCGTCCATTGCCGGCAATTTACTGGGCAATGTGATCATCACCACTGATTTAGCAGGCGCAAACGATTTGGCGAAGCTTGTTCAGCATCGCTATCGTTTTGTTACGCTTGATGGAGATATTGTAAATCCCGGCGGTTCTATGACCGGAGGTGCCATCAAGCAAAAATCTTCATCGCTTCTTTCGCGGAAATCAGAACTGGATGATTTGAAACGAAAGTTAGCAGAAATGGAAGAAAAGACAGCCCGCTTGGAAAAACGAGTTAAACAGCTGAAAAACACTCTGGCTGTGCAGGAAGCTGAGCTGGAACATTCCAAAACAGCAGGTGAATCCCTAAGACAGGAAGAACAGAGGCTGAATGCGGAACTCCGCGATATCGAGCTTCAGGAAAAGAATATTAATGACCGGCTCCACCTCTATGATTTGGATAAAAATCAAATTTTGGAGGAACAGCAGCAAAAGAATGCCCGGCTTAATGAATTGGCAGAGCTTATTGCTTCCTGTGAAAAGGAAATTTCGATGATTGACAAATTAGTGGCAGAGCTGACTGAGCAAAAGCAAAACCAGCAGTCTTCTAAAGACAGTCTCTTAGAAGAAACGAGCGAGCTGAAGGTATCACTCGCTTCTAAACGCCAAGAATTTCTTTATCAAAAAGAAACGGTTCAAAGGATTGGAAAAGACCTTGCTTTAGAAGAACAAAAAGTTAAAGAATATCAGGAAGATCTTTCACTTTTGACAAACGAAATGAGCAGCAGTTCCAGCGGAGAAGAGATGCTGGAGGATGCAGCCAGACAAAAACTTACCGTAAAGAACCAAGCGTTGGAAACGATAGCGGCTGAGAAAAAGCAAAAAGAAGATTTGCAGAGACGCTTGGAAACCTTTGAATCTTCTTTGAAAGAAGAAAATCGGATTTACAAAGGCCTGGCTGAGGTTGTCAAGGATGAGGAAGTGAAACTCAACCGTCTTGATGTTGAACTGGAAAACCGTCTTGAACATCTAAGAATGGAATATGTTTTATCATTTGAAGAAGCCAAAGAAAAGTATCCGATGACGATGGAGTATGATGAAGCGAAGAAAAAGGTAAAGCTGATTAAACTCGGTATAGAAGAATTAGGCAATGTTAACCTGGGGGCAATTGATGAGTATGAGAGGGTCTCTGAAAGATATGATTTCCTTCTGAATCAGAAGGAGGATCTTCAGCAGGCAAAAGATACTTTATTCCAGGTTATTGAAGAAATGGACAGTGAAATGAAGCGGAGATTTAAGGATACATTCTATGCAATCAGAGAACAGTTCGAAAAGGTTTTTCAGGAGTTATTCGGAGGGGGCAGAGCTGAACTGAAGCTGACAGATCCTGATGATTTGTTAAATACAGGTGTTGACATTATCGCTCAGCCTCCGGGAAAGAAACTTCAGAACCTAAGTCTGCTCTCGGGCGGAGAACGTTCCCTTACGGCCATAGCTTTGCTGTTTTCTATTTTGAAGATCCGGCCTGTTCCTTTCTGCGTACTGGATGAAGTTGAAGCGGCGCTTGATGAAGCGAATGTCTACCGTTTCAGCCAATTCTTGAAGAGGTTCAGTGCGGATACTCAATTTATCGTTATCACTCATCGAAAAGGAACAATGGAAGAAGCGGATGTATTATACGGAATCACTATGCAGGAATCCGGTGTATCAAAGCTGGTATCGGTTAGGCTTGAAGAAACGGAAGAGTTTGCAGAAGTGTAAACATTATAGATGGAAGGAAGTGGGATAATGGGGTTTTTTAAAAAACTGAAAGAAAAATTTACAAACCAAGGTGAAGAGTCAATTGGTGAGAAGTTTAAGCAAGGTTTAACCAAAACAAGGGATTCTTTTACCGGAAGAATGAATGATCTTGTAGCCCGGTACAGAAAAGTGGATGAGGAGTTCTTTGAAGAGCTAGAGGAAATCCTAATTCAGGCAGATGTAGGATTTGAGACGGTTATGGAATTAATTGACGAGCTGAAGCAGGAAGTAAAACGCCGCAATATTTCAGATACCAAAGAGGTGCAGGCTGTTATATCTGAAAAACTAGTGGATATTTATAAAGGGGATGGCGAGGCATCTCCAGCGTTAAATATCCAGGCTGACGGGCTGACAGTCATTCTGTTCGTCGGCGTGAACGGTGTCGGCAAAACAACGACGATCGGCAAACTCGCCCACAAGTTTAAAGAAGAAGGGAAATCGGTAGTCCTTGCAGCTGGAGATACGTTCCGTGCAGGAGCAATCGAACAGCTTGAAGTATGGGGAGAACGTGTCGGTGTAGATGTTATTAAGCAGGCAGAAGGCTCGGATCCAGCTGCTGTCATGTTTGATGCCCTGCAGGCCGCCAAAGCGAGAAAATCGGATATCTTAATTTGTGATACAGCCGGCCGTCTCCAAAATAAAGTGAATTTGATGAAAGAGCTGGAGAAAGTAAAGCGCGTCATTGAAAGAGAGATCCCTGGCGCCCCGCATGAAGTCCTGCTTGCGTTGGATGCGACGACAGGCCAAAATGCGCTTATTCAGGCTAAAACGTTCAAGGAAGCAACCAATGTAACAGGCATTGTCCTTACAAAGCTGGACGGTACTGCAAAAGGCGGGATTGTTCTGGCCATCAAAAATGAACTTGATATCCCGGTTAAATTCGTCGGTCTTGGCGAAAAGATGGATGATCTTCAAGAGTTTGATGCTGAGAAATATGTGTATGGCCTGTTTGCGGACAGCCTTGAAACAGAGGAAACAGAATAACCCGATTAAAGCTGCCGGTGCCTAGATTTTACTATCTTCCGGCGGTTTTTTTGAATGAATCATCCAAGGGAATCAGCCGAAGAAGGAAAACGCTAAATAGTGGTAAGGAGTTTGCCTTGACATTGCATAGGCGGGATTGTATACTAAAAACTTGTAAAGGGTTTTCACTTAACAGCAGGGAGGGTTATTAAATGCTCGAAAAGACAACGCGCATCAATTATCTTTATGATTTTTATCAATCGTTGTTAACTGAGAAGCAAAAGAGCTATATGTCCCTCTACTATCTGGATGATTACTCTCTTGGTGAGATTGCCGAAGAATATGAAGTAAGCAGGCAGGCAGTCTATGACAATATAAAAAGAACAGAAGCGATGCTGGAGGAATATGAAGCGAAGCTGTTGTTATTTCAAAAATTTCAAGAGCGAACCAAATGGATTGCCGAGACAAAGAAACTTATTGAACAAGATCATTTTTCTTCTGAGGATCTTTTGGAAGCAATCAAAATTCTCGAGAAGCTGGATTAGGAGGCTCAAATATGGCATTTGAAGGTTTGGCCGACCGATTGCAAAGCACGATGCAGAAAATCCGCGGAAAAGGGAAAGTCAACGAAGCGGATGTTAAAGAAATGATGCGCGAAGTCCGTTTGGCGCTTCTTGAAGCGGATGTTAACTTCAAAGTCGTCAAAGAATTCGTCAAGCGGGTCAGTGAACGTGCGGTAGGGCAGGAAGTGCTCAAAAGCTTAACTCCCGGCCAGCAAGTCATTAAAGTAGTAAAAGAAGAACTGACCGAGCTAATGGGCGGAGAACAGAGCAAAATTGCCGTCGCTTCCCGTCCTCCGACTGTTGTTATGATGGTCGGTCTGCAGGGTGCCGGTAAAACAACTACAACTGGTAAACTTGCCAATCTTCTAAGAAAAAAATATAACCGCAAGCCTTTGCTGGTGGCGGCAGATATTTACCGTCCTGCAGCAATCAAACAGCTTGAAACACTTGGCAAACAGCTGAGTATGCCTGTTTTTTCACTGGGAGATCAGGTCAGTCCTGTTGAAATCGCTAAGCAGGCCATTGAAAAGGCAAAAGAAGAACATCATGATTATGTTCTGATTGATACAGCCGGCCGCCTGCATATTGATGAAAATCTGATGGGTGAACTGCAGGAAATTAAAGAACTGGCTAATCCTGCTGAAATTTTACTCGTGGTCGATGCTATGACCGGTCAGGATGCTGTGAATGTTGCGCAAAGCTTTAATGAACAGCTGGGCCTGACAGGAGTAGTGCTGACCAAACTGGATGGGGATACCCGAGGCGGAGCAGCGCTTTCCATTCGTTCTGTCACCAGCACACCGATTAAATTTGTCGGTATGGGAGAAAAATTAGATGCACTTGAGGCTTTTCATCCTGAAAGAATGGCATCAAGAATCCTGGGCATGGGTGATGTACTTTCTTTAATTGAGAAGGCGCAGGCCAATGTGGATGAAGAAAAGGCGAAGCAGCTGGAGCAGAAAATGCGGACGGCTACTTTCACCTTGGATGATTTCCTGGAGCAGCTTGGCCAGGTCCGCAATATGGGACCGCTGGATGATTTGCTGAAGATGATTCCCGGAGCTAATAAAATCAAGGGAATGGATAATCTTCAGATTGATGAAAAGCAAATTGGCCATGTGGAAGCGATCATACGGTCTATGACCGCAAAAGAAAAAGAACAGCCTGAAGTCATCAATGCTTCCCGAAGAAAACGAATTGCAAAAGGCAGCGGAAGAACAATCCAGGAAGTAAACCGGCTGCTCAAGCAATTTGAAGAGATGAAAAAGATGATGAAACAGGTAACAAGTATGCAAAAAGGTAAGAAAAAAGGCTTTAAATTTCCTTTTATGTAATCAAATTTCAGGTAATAAAGCCACGTATCACAAGGTTTTTTAAACTGTTAAGAAAAAAACCTTTACAAACCAACCATACATTTGATATTATACTATCTTGTGTGAAACTATTCGGAGGTGCTTATTTAAAATGGCAGTAAAAATTCGCTTAAAACGTATGGGAGCTAAGAAAACTCCTTTCTATCGTATTGTAGTTGCAGATTCTCGTTCACCACGTGACGGACGTTACATTGAAGTGGTTGGAACTTATAACCCGGTTGCAGAACCAGCAAAAGTTGAAATCAACGAAGAGCTTGCTCTTAAATGGCTGCAAGATGGAGCAAAACCATCTGATACAGTCCGCAACTTGTTCTCTAAAGAAGGCATCATGGAAAAATTCCACGTTGCTAAAAACAGCAAGTAATCGATTCAGATGAAAGAACTGATCGAAACAATTGTTTCGCCCCTTGTTGAATATCCTGAAGAGGTCCATGTGTCCTCAAGGGAAGAAAGTGATCGTATCACTTATATCCTTTCTGTTCATAAGAAGGATATGGGAAAGGTCATTGGAAAGCAAGGGCGGGTTGCCAAAGCGATTCGGACTGTAGTAAATGCAGCAGCATCAACTCAGCAAAAGAAAATCATTTTGGAAATATCCGAATGAGGAGGGGCTTCCCCTCCTTTTTATTTATATTCAGAACCTGCACTGTCCTCTGTATTACGTTTCTAAAATCCCCTGATATGCTTCACCTGTCGAAACTGACGGCCAGCCTAAATGATATAAACGGGCTTCAATCATCACCATCAGTGCTTGTTTTAGCATTCCTTTTTAGGCGCATTATTCTGTAAGATACGCTATACTTAGAGAATAAGGCAATTTAGGTAAGAAATAATAAATGATATACATAACGTTACTGTCTAACCATGGAGAGAAGGAGGTGCTGGTATGAAAATTCTCCAGAATATAATTGTTGCTCAGGTCTTAACAGAGTCCAGCAAGAATCAGCTCCTGATAAAGTACAAGTCGAAACGGCTTCAGCTTCAAAAAGAGAGCGAGCAGCTTAGATTTGAACTCAAGAAGCTGGAAAAAACGAGGAATGTTTCTCCTGCCAGCTTAAAAATGCACTTTGAGAAAGAAATAAACAGCAGGCTTGAAAAGATAAAGCTTCTGGACTTTCAGATGGAACAGCTGGAAATTTTGCCTATAGGCAGTGAGTTGAAGGAACGTGAAATGCAAAGCATCGTGGAAGTGGAAGTTGGAGCAGATTGGGAAGAACTTATTTCGACTAAGACCATCTTAATAAAGGATGGCATTGTCGCAGAAATTCGCTAGAGGTGACATAATGGAAAAATGGTTTAATGTAGGGAAAATTGTAAATACTCATGGGATCAAAGGTGAAGTCCGGGTCATATCGAGAACGGATTTTGCGGAAGACCGCTACCGAATAGGCAATACACTTTATCTATTCCGTGAGAATGAAAAAGAGCCTCTGGCTTTAAAGATTAAAACGCATCGTACACATAAGAATTTTAACCTTTTATCTTTTGAGGGGTTGGACAATGTCAATCAAGTAGAAGCTTTTCGAGACGGAATCCTTAAGGTTTCTTCCGACCAGCTGAGCAAACTCGATGAAGGAGAGTTTTATTTCCATGAGATTATAGGCTGTATCGTATATACAGACACAGGAGATGAGATTGGCAAAATCACAGAGGTGCTTACACCCGGAGCAAATGATGTGTGGGTGGTAAAACCGGCCAAGGGCAAGGATGTATTGATCCCGTATATCGATCAGATTGTTAAAGAAGTAAATATAGAAGCAAAGAAAGTCATCATTACACCTATGGAAGGACTGCTGGATTGATGAAGATTGATGTATTATCTCTTTTTCCAGAGATGTTTGAAGGGGTGCTCGGTTCCTCAATATTGAAAAAGGCACAGGAAAAAGGTGCCGTTCATTATAAAGTCACTAATTTTAGAGATTATGCTGATAATAAGCATCAAACTGTGGATGACTATCCATACGGGGGAGGAGCAGGCATGGTTTTGAAGCCTCAGCCCATTTTTGATGCAGTAGAGTCATTGACAGGACAGGCTGATAAGAAGCCTCGTGTAGTCCTTCTCTGCCCTCAGGGTGAACGGTATACCCAGAAGAAGGCAGAAGAGCTGGCTCAAGAAGACCATTTAGTTTTTATCTGCGGCCATTATGAAGGATATGATGAACGAATCCGGGAACATTTAGTGACTGATGAGATTTCTATAGGGGATTATGTATTGACTGGGGGAGAACTGGGAGCAATGGTGATCATCGACAGTGTGGTGAGGCTTCTTCCAGGCGTGCTGGGCAATGAGGATTCACCGATTATGGATTCACATTCGTCAGGGCTTCTTGAGCATCCGCATTATACAAGGCCGGCAGATTTCCGCGGCATGAAGGTGCCGGATGCCCTGCTTTCCGGAAATCATAAGCGAATTGATGAATGGCGTATGAAGGAATCTCTCCGCAGAACTTGGCACAGAAGACCGGATATGCTGAAAAACTATTCAATCGATGAGGCGGAAGCAAAGTTATTGGAAGAAATCAAAAAAGAACAGTAGGATCCTGTTGCAACAAGGATTGCTGTATGGTATGATAAATCTTGTGCTTGGCAAAATGCCGGGCCTTATAACGATGTTCCGCTGCAAACAAAATGCTTTGCAAGAGCGTCCAGGAGGAGTTGGAAAACAATGCAAAAACTTATTCAAGAAATTACACAAGAACAGCTTCGCACAGACCTTCCAGATTTTCGTCCGGGAGATACTGTACGTGTACACGTAAAAGTTGTTGAGGGCACTCGCGAGCGTATTCAGTTGTTCGAAGGTGTTGTTATCAAACGCCGCGGCGGCGGAATCAGCGAAACTTTCACTGTCCGTAAGATCTCTTACGGTGTAGGAGTAGAAAGAGCTTTCCCTGTCCACACACCAAAAATCGCAAAATTAGAAGTAGTTCGTTACGGTAAAGTACGTCGTGCGAAACTTTACTACCTACGTGAACTTCGTGGTAAAAAAGCGCGTATTAAAGAAATTCGCCGCTAATTTTCCGCTTTCCGGCGGGCTTGCCATGAACAAGCGAATAGAAACAGTATGTGAAGGAAGGGAGCTTGTTCAGCAGGCTCCCTTTTTTTACGCCATTCTTCTGACCAAAACGTCTTCTGTCTAAAAATGTTTTGGATAAACTGCTGATCCGTCTGACTTCCTCGCCTTACCCTCAAAAA
This sequence comes from Bacillus massiliglaciei, assembly GCF_900098925.1. GTDB lineage: Bacteria > Bacillota > Bacilli > Bacillales > DSM-1321 > Peribacillus > Peribacillus massiliglaciei. The sequence goes on from NZ_LT622360.1 coordinate 617,073, forward strand.
AATGGTAAAATGACAGGATGAGGATATGATCTTAAAGGGATGATGGAATGTCAAAGAAACGAAAAGTGATACGAGAATGGATAAAAGCCGCGGCAGTTGCCATACTTGTGGTTGGATTCATCCGCTTCTTCCTCCTTACCCCGATTTTTGTTGACGGCTATTCCATGATGCCGACATTAAAAGACAATGAAAGACTGCTCGTGAATAAGGTATCCTATGTTTTTAAGGAGCCGAAACGATTCGATATCATTGTTTTCCGGGATGAGGAAGGCAGGGAATATATTAAGCGAATCATCGGGCTTCCGGGCGATACTGTAGAATATAGAGATGATATTCTATATATTAACGGGAAACCATATAAAGAGAAATATTTAAAAAAATATAAACAACAATTGATTGATGGAGGTCCTTTGACGGAGCCGTTCACGTTATCAGATAGTATCGGGAGAAAAACGGTTCCGGAAAATCATCTCTTTGTCCTTGGAGATAATCGCCGCTACAGCAAAGACAGCAGGCATATTGGCGTGATTTCTTATGACAGGGTCCTTGGAAAGGCAAGTTTGGTCTTCTCGCCTGTTAAGGATACCCGATTCGTCAAATGAACGAAAGAGGCAGGCTTTAAAGCCCTGTCTTTCGGAAAGGTGGATTTCATTGACTATTCAATGGTTCCCGGGCCATATGGCCAAAGCAAGACGGGAAGTAACAGAAAAATTAAAGCTTATCGATATCATTTTTGAACTGGTGGATGCGCGGATTCCGGCTTCTTCAAGGAATCCGATGATAGATGAGATCATTCAGCATAAACCAAGGATTATTTTATTAAATAAAGCCGATATGGCAGATCCCATTAAAACGAAGCAATGGCTGGAGTACTATAAAAATCAAGGAGTTAAAGCTGTTGCTATCAATTCTCAGGCAGGAAACGGACTTAACCAAATTACGGCTGCAGCCAAGGAATTGCTGAAAGAAAAGTTTGATAGGATGAAAGCGAAGGGAATCAAGCCAAGGGCAATCCGTGCCATGATTGTTGGGATTCCAAACGTGGGAAAATCAACTCTCATTAACCGGCTTGCGAAAAAAAATATCGCGAAAACCGGCAATACGCCTGGAGTAACAAAAGCACAGCAATGGATTAAAGTAGGAAAAGAAATGGAACTGCTTGATACTCCGGGAATCCTTTGGCCAAAATTTGAAGATCAGGAAGTAGGCCTTAAATTAGCTTTAACAGGAGCGATCAAAGATACGATATTGAATCTTCATGAAGTATCACTGTATGGGCTGCGTTTCCTGGAGAAGGAATATTCGGACAGGCTTAAGTCACGGTACAGTCTGACAGAGATCCCGGAAGAAACCGTTGAACTATTTGATGCAGTCGGCAAATTCAGAGGGTGTTTGGCCAGCCGCGGAATGGTGGACTATGACAAGACAGCTGAACTTGTCGTCAGGGAAATCCGTTCTGAAAAAATGGGGCCGCTCACTTTTGAAATGCCGGCTGCCCCTGAGGAAACAGAGAAGGAAATGTAATAAGGTCGACAGCGGGGAGGTCACGGAGCTGCCCCGCTGTTTTTATGTTGAAAAAACAAAGACGGGCTTTTAACAGTTTCTGCTTCATACCGATAAATAAAGTATAGGTGATAAACATTGATTAACAAGCTAAGTATTAAAGAAATTTCAAGGGTTTTAAAATCTGTTCAGGATCCGTTTGATCCGTTTTTGATTCAATGCAGCGAGGATGGACGCAAAGGAGTCCAAGATCTGGCGGATAAATGGAAGCGGCATTATGAGAGAAGGCAGAAAGTACTTCAAGAGTTTGAAAGAATGTCTTCTTTTGAAAAGGAACTGAAACAAAAAGGATTTACATTCATAGCTGGTATTGATGAAGTGGGGAGGGGCCCCTTAGCCGGCCCGGTAGTCGCAAGTGCAGTCATTCTTCCCGATGGGTTTCTTTTACCTGGGTTAAACGATTCGAAAAAGGTCCCTGAGAAAACAAGAGAGAGATTTTACGAGACCATTATGAAGGAAGCTGTAAGCGTGGGGACAGGAATCATACATAGCGATGAAATTGACGAGATTAATATTTACCAGGCTGCGAAAAAGGCGATGCTGCAGGCGGTGTCCAAGCTATCCATAATGCCTGACCACCTGCTCATTGATGCTATGGAACTGGACCTTTCAATTCCCCAGCTCTCGATTATTAAAGGGGATTCAAAAAGCATTTCCATATCCGCTGCTTCTATTGTGGCAAAGGTGACGAGGGATAGAATAATGCGGGAATATGCAGAACAGCATCCACACTATCATTTTGAGCAAAATATGGGATATGGCACGCCTGCCCATCTGGAGGCTTTAGACTTGTTTGGCTTAACTCCCTGGCACAGAAAAAGTTTTTCACCTGTAAAGGAAAGACTTTTGCCTTCAAAATAAATGAAAGGGGGAAGAATAGTGGATTTTACAGGTATCCGTGATTTATTCAAAGTGGGAGAGGTTCAGCTGCGATCTGCTGCTGAACCGTTAAAAAGCGGGCATATTATTGCAGGTAAGATTCAAAAGCTTTTCCCCCGTCAGACAGCAGAGGTAATCTTAGGAGGACGGACAGTGATTGCGAAATTGGAAGCCCCTCTGGAAGCTGGTAAACGATATTTGCTGCAGGTGCAGCCCGTACAGGATGGAAAACTGGTTTTAAAGGTAATTGCTCCTGCTTTAGAAAAGGGCCGGCAAATGACTGGTACGTCCTCTCAAGTACTTACCCACATGGGAATCCCTCAAACTCAGCACTCAAAAGATTTAGCCGGCCTCATGCTGAAAAACGGCTGGCCAATCGAGCAGGCAGATTTTGAAAAGTCACTTCAATGGCTGGAATCTGCTAAAAATCCCAATATAGCCCTCGAAAGTATAAGACATATGCACAGTAAGGGACTTCCATTTGCAGATGATGTATTTTATGCCATGCAAGAGCAAGCTAAAGGCGATTCTCTTCATCAGCTCTTGTCAGGACTGTTACATTTGCTGAAAGAAGAAGGAAATGTAACCAATACTGCAAAAGAGCTGAAACCTCTTCTGGAGAATATGGTCCTTTCGAAACGAGAGGGACTGCAGGGGACAGGTGTACAAAAATTAATCGAACATTGGCTTTCTAAAGATATACCAAGAGAAGAGAGAGCTGCAGCCTTCAGCTTGCTGCAGAAGGCTGGGTTTATTCAGGCAGGACATACAGAAAAAAGTTTTTTAACTGACGTATTATCCGTTGCCGGAAACATCAAACAGGCTGAGAGCAAGGCAGAGGGTGAAGCGCTCAGGGTGCTGCAGACAATCTCTGCCCTTCAGCAGCAAGCAGACAGTGGAAGAAATGCAGTGCTAAAGGGCATTCTTTCTCGTATTCCGGATCTGAATATTGGTGAAAAAAATGGAACACCAACAGAACTGGCTATGCAATGGCTGCAAAACAAGGCGGAAAACAATAAAGGAGAATTTATCACAAGACTCCTCACTCGCCTTGTAGGTGGCCAGCATGCGCCGTCTTCTAATGAAGCTTCGGCAGAATGGCTGCTCGCAGCCGGAAAGAATCATTCAGGATTGACACCGCTTGAACAGCGAGTGCTTTCTAATGTGGAAACAAATACACTCAGAGGAGAAACCGAGCAGAATTTCAGTATGCATTTGAAAAAGCTCATAAGCCTTCTGGGTCTTCAGCTGGAAAATTCACTTTCTAAATATCATTCAGGACAGGGGAATACAGAGCCGGAGATGATGCTAAAACCGTTATTGCTGAAGCTGCTTGCTGAAAGTCAGCCTGAACCTATTAAGGAAGCTGCGGGACAGCTTGTCCAAAAACTTACGGCACAGCAATTATCCTTCCGGGAAACCGGTCCTCTTCAGCAATTTCAAGTTACAGTCCCGTTAATATTAAAGGATTGGAAAACCGATCTAACAATGGAGTGGAGCGGGAGAAAAAAAGAGGATGGTTCAATAGATCCGGAATTTTGCCGGATTATATTTTACCTGAATCTTGAGCAATTGGCTGAAACGGTTATTGATGTGCAAATCCAGGGCGAGGTGATTACGATGACAATTGCCAATCAAATGGGCGAACAAATGGACAGGTTTGCAGCCGGCCATGTAGAAACGATGAGGGAAAGCCTCGATAGACTGGGATACCGTCTTTCTGGGATTGTGTTTAAACAGAGCGGACAGGATGGAACAGCAGGAATGAAGAAAAGCGGGTCTGCTGCTCCTAAAGAAATATATGACAGGCTGGATATACGAATATGAGAGAGGAAAAAAGGAAGCAGGCTGTCGCGCTTAAATATCACCCAGTCTCGTCTCAGGTACCGACAGTGACAGCCAAGGGAAGAGGCAAAGTGGCAGAAAATATTTTATCGGCAGCCAGAGAACATGCTATTCCTGTCCAGAGTGACCCAAGCCTGCTTGAACTATTAAGCAAGCTTGACGTGAATGAATCGATTCCTGAGGAGCTTTATGGACCTGTAGCGGAAGTGTTTGCTTTTATTTACAAATTGGATAGAGATATAGCAAAAAATAAATAAGCGGACTTTTCTCAGAAGGTATGGTCAAGGGACCATGCCTTTTTGATATAGGGAAATATTAACTTACTCTGAATCAATACATAAAAATGACTTGTTAATTCTTTAAAAAATATGAAGAATAAATGGAAATCAATCGATTTAAGTAGGGAATAAATGAAAAAATATATTGTGAGAAATATATTATTATAATAAATTTTGAAAAAACGAAAGAAAAAAATGCATGAAGGAGAAATATGTTGTAATATGGTAGAGAAAACATGCTTAACTTCAGTTTGTTTTTTAGTAGATAAGGAGGATGTAAAATGAATATCCACGAGTATCAGGGGAAAGAAATTTTACGGCAATACGGGGTATCGGTTCCAGACGGTCAAGTGGCCTATACAGTGGAAGAAGCTGTAGAAGCAGCCAAATCACTTGGAACTGAGGTAACAGTCGTCAAAGCTCAGATTCATGCTGGAGGCCGAGGCAAAGCGGGCGGTGTTAAGGTTGCTAAGAATCTTGATGAAGTTCGTACATATGCAGAAGAAATCCTGGGCAAAACGCTTATTACCCATCAAACGGGTCCTTTGGGCAAGGAAGTTAAGCGTTTACTTATTGAAGAAGGCTGCGATATCAAGAAAGAGTATTATGTGGGTCTGGTACTTGACAGGGCAACAGACGGGGTAGTTCTGATGGCATCTGAAGAGGGCGGCACAGAAATTGAAGAAGTTGCCGAAAAGACTCCTGAGAAAATTTTCAAGGAATATATAGATCCGGTGGTTGGTCTGTCTGCCTATCAGGCAAGAAGAATTGCATTTAATATTAATATACCTACCGCACTGGTGAATAAAGCTGTTAAATTTATGACAGGATTATATACCGCTTTTATTGAAAAGGACTGTTCGATTGCGGAAATCAATCCGTTGGTTGTAACGGGTGCCGGAGATGTGATGGCACTTGATGCAAAATTGAACTTTGATGATAATGCATTATATCGACATAAGGACATAGTTGATTTTCGTGATTTTGATGAAGAAGATCCAAAAGAAATTGAAGCGTCTAAATATGACTTAAGCTATATTTCTCTCGACGGGAACATTGGCTGCATGGTAAATGGCGCAGGCTTGGCAATGGCAACTATGGACATTATCAAACATTATAATGGCGATCCTGCTAACTTCCTTGATGTTGGGGGCGGTGCTACAGAAGAAAAGGTTAAGGAAGCCTTTAAGATCATCCTTTCCGATCAAAATGTTAAGGGGATTTTCGTTAACATTTTTGGAGGAATCATGAAGTGCGATATTATTGCCACAGGGGTAGTGGGTGCTGCAAGAGAATTAGGTCTGGATGTTCCATTGGTCGTACGGTTAGAAGGGACAAATGTCGACCTTGGAAAACAGATATTAAAAGAATCTGGGCTAAATATTACGGCTGCTGAATCTATGGCAGACGGGGCAGAAAAAATCGTAGCATTAGTAGGATAAAGCAGGGGGGGATTATAATGAGTGTATTTATTAATAAAGATACAAAAGTAATTGTTCAAGGGATTACAGGTTCAACAGCTATTTTTCATACGAAACAGATGCTTGAATACGGTACAAAGATTGTAGGCGGCACTTCTCCGGGGAAGGGCGGAAGCGAAGCGGAAGGTGTTCCGGTATTCAATACCGTTGCTGAGGCAGTTGCCGAGACAGGCGCCACAGCATCCGTTATATATGTACCTGCGCCATTTGCGGCCGATGCTATACTTGAAGCTGTTGATGCAGAGCTGGATATGGTAATCTGCATAACAGAACATATCCCTGTGTTGGATATGGTTAAAGTAAAAAGATATATGAAAGGGAAAAAAACGCGCCTGATTGGACCGAATTGTCCCGGAGTGATCACACCTGAAGAATGCAAGATTGGAATCATGCCCGGATATATTCATAAAAAAGGGCATATTGGTGTCGTATCCCGTTCCGGCACTTTAACATATGAAGCGGTTCATCAGCTTTCTCAGGCGGGCATCGGCCAGTCTACAGCAGTAGGAATTGGCGGTGATCCAGTAAATGGTACAAACTTCATCGACGTTTTAAAGGCTTTCAATGATGATCCCGAAACGAAAGCGGTCATTATGATCGGCGAAATAGGCGGCACGGCGGAAGAAGAAGCCGCAGTATGGGTGAAAGAACATATGACCAAACCAGTGGTCGGATTCATCGGAGGACGGACTGCACCTGCTGGGAAAAGGATGGGCCATGCAGGTGCAATCATTTCAGGCGGAAAAGGCACTGCAGACGAGAAAATTCGTGTAATGAACGAGTCCGGAATCAAAGTAGCTGACACTCCATCCGTAATTGGTGAAACATTGATCAATGCAATAAAAGAAAATGGCATTTATGATGTATGTAAAACCCATTAATAAGTGATTTCTAAAGGCTGATCCTCTTTCGTTAATGAAAGAGGTCAGTTCCTTTTTGCATGCAATCTGCCAAAGGAGGACATATATGTGAACAAGAAAAAAAGACTGCTGCATCTCCATCATTGCCAAGGCATTGGCTATAAATCGATTGACAGGATACTCCTGAATGACCCTTCCCTTCAAACCCTCTATACTAAAACTTTTCAGGAATGGAAAGAGCTTCTCCTACTTCCCACTCAAAAGATAGAAAACTTCTATCGTGACCTTCATTCATTACCGCTTGCTAACATTCTTCAAAAATATGAAAACTCCCAAATCGATTACCTAACGTTGGAAGACCCGGATTATCCCTGTTTGCTAAAAGAGATTTATGATCCGCCCCATATTCTTTATTTAAAGGGGAAAAGAGAGCTTTTAACAGAAAGGCGGCCGATTGCTGTAATCGGTACCAGAAAGCCGACAGCATACGGGACAGAAGCGTTAAAATCGATTTTGCCGACACTTATTAAGAAAGACGTGGTAATTGTAAGCGGGATGGCGATTGGCGTCGACTCTGCGGCTCACTTGATCACTCTCAAAACAGGAGGTAAAACCATTGCGGTTCTGGGCGGAGGAATTTTGGATATTTACCCTAAACAAAATAAAAAGCTTGCGGCAGATATAGCAGAACAAGGCTTGCTGATTTCCGAAATGACGCCTTTCACTAAAGCAGAACCATGGATGTTCCCGATGAGAAACAGGATCATAAGCGGATTATCCATAGGGGTATTTGTTGTTGAAGCAAAAATAAAGAGCGGGTCGTTAATCACGGCTAAGCTGGCACTAGATCAAAACAGAGAGGTCTTTGCCTTACCGGGAACAATCTTTAGCTCTGAATCACAAGGGACAAACAGGTTAATCCAAGAGGGAGCAAAAATGGTTCTTGCACCGGAAAATATTTTGGAAGAGCTTCCGGTAAATATTATATAGAAGTTTTCCAAAAAGTAGAGAGCATACGTGAAATTTTCATTAAATATGCTAAAAGAATAGAAATATTAGGGAAAAAGGTTGAAATTATTTGAAAACTGTTATAAATTTTGCAACAGACCCCTTTTAAAAGTGCTTTTTGGGTTATAAGGGGACATTTCTTGAAATATCCAAGTTGACAAATGAAATTTGAATGATTGATAATAGTGAAGATTTATATTACCTCTTTGAGGAGGACTTAGTGAATGTCGGATTATTTAGTAATAGTGGAATCGCCGGCCAAGGCGAAGACGATAGAGAGATATTTAGGAAAGAAATATAAGGTCAAGGCATCCATGGGGCATATTCGTGATTTGCCGAAAAGTAAGATGGGTGTGGATGTTGAACATGAATACGACCCTCAATATATTACGATAAGGGGCAAAGGCCCCATATTAAAGGAATTAAAAACAGCTGCGAAAAAGGCAAAGAAAATTTATCTTGCGGCTGACCCCGACAGAGAAGGGGAAGCGATTGCCTGGCATTTGGCTCACAGTCTCGATGTGGACATCCATTCGGATTGCCGGGTAGTTTTTAACGAGATTACCAAAGAGGCAATCAAAGAATCATTTAAAACACCAAGGCCAATTAATATGAACTTGGTAGATGCGCAGCAGGCAAGGAGGATTCTTGACAGACTGGTCGGATATAATATCAGTCCTTTATTATGGAAGAAAGTCAAAAAGGGTCTGAGTGCAGGAAGAGTTCAATCCGTAGCTGTAAGAATGATTATTGACAGAGAAAATGAAATCAAAGCCTTTATTCCAGAAGAGTATTGGTCAATCAAGGCCGATTTCTTGAAGGGAAAAGAACAGTTCCAAGGATCTTTCTTTAGCATGAATGGAGAAAGAACAGAATTGAAGACAGAACAGGATGTTAAGAAGATTCTGTCTGAGATTCAAGGCGGAGAATTTAAGATTGTGTCTGTGACCAAGAAAGAACGAAAACGTAATCCAGCTGCACCGTTTACGACTTCTTCCCTGCAGCAGGAGGCAGCAAGGAAGCTTAATTTCCGGGCCAAGAAAACAATGATGCTCGCACAGCAGCTATATGAAGGAATTGAGTTAGGAAAAGAAGGAACTATCGGTTTAATCACGTATATGCGTACAGACTCGACAAGAATTTCTGAAATTGCGAAAGATGAAGTTAAAGGTTTAATTGAAAACAATTACGGAAAAGAATATATTCAGTCTGAGCAAAGAAAAGAAAAAAAGAACTCGAACGCTCAGGATGCTCATGAAGCCATTCGTCCGACTAGTTCACTCAGAGAACCTAATTTAGTAAAAGAACATTTATCCAGAGATCAATTCAGATTGTATAAATTGATTTGGGAAAGATTTGTTTCTAGCCAAATGTCTTCTGCAATTATGGATACGATGACAATTGATCTGGATAACAACGGAATTGTTTTCAGAGCGAATGGATCAAAGATTAAATTTCCGGGTTTCATGAAAGTTTATGTAGAAGGAAATGACGATTCTGAAGAAGAAAAAGAAAATCTGCTGCCAGATGTAAAAGAAGGCGATAATTTCTTTTCAAAAGATATTGAACCAAAGCAGCATTTCACACAGCCGCCGCCAAGGTATACGGAGGCAAGACTTGTCAGAACGCTGGAAGAATTAGGCATAGGAAGACCTTCTACGTATGCCCCGACTCTGGACACCATTCAAAAAAGAGGATATGTGACGCTTGATAATAAGCGATTTGTGCCGACAGAATTAGGAGAAATTGTATTGGAACTGATCCGAGAATTTTTCCCGGAAATTCTGGATACCGAATTCACAGCTAAAATGGAAGAGGAATTTGACAGCATTGAAGAGGGGCAGACCCAGTGGGTAAAGGTGATCGACCATTTTTATAAAGGTTTTGAAGTCGACCTGAAAAAAGCTGAAAGCGAAATGGAAAAAATAGAAATCAAGGATGAGCCGGCTGGTGTAGACTGTGAGGAATGCGGACATCCCATGGTGTTCAAGATGGGGCGTTATGGCAAATTTATGGCCTGCAGCAATTTCCCTGACTGCCGCAATACAAAGCCGATTGTAAAAGAAATCGGTGTAAAATGTCCGAACTGTAAGGAAGGCAATATTATAGAAAGAAAAAGCAAAAAACGGCGGATTTTTTATGGATGCGACAGGTATCCGGAATGCGAATTCATTTCTTGGGATAAGCCATTAGCGCGGCCATGTCCAAAGTGTGAAGGCACGTTAGTAGAAAAGAAACTAAAAAAAGGCATTCAGGTACAATGTCTAAAATGCGACTACAAAGAAACTCCGCAAAGTTAATAAGATGACTTTAAGGTATTAAAAAAGTATCGGGATGTTACTCCCGATACTTTTTGCTGTTTAGGGGAGGGTACTTTTGTTCGATTGACATTGTTTCCGATAATCACTTTCTATGGAATGTCTTTCGACTAAAAAACAGCTGCAACATCCAAACATTTAGCCATCTTTATGGAAGAGAGAATTTCATTTATTTTTCCTTTTTGAAAAGAATGGAGCGGAAAAGAAGCTATTTTTCAGCTTAACGCATAAATCATTGGACAAAGCGATTTAGAAAGGGATATAATATTTCTTTGCCATCCATCTTTTTTAGGCAAAAAAAGTTTCTCAACTACCGTTAATGAAGAATGCAGACCATACATAAATAATAGGGAGGCAAAATAAATGGAAGGAATGAAAGTGAACGTAATCGGTGCCGGGCTTGCTGGCAGTGAAGCCGCTTGGCAGCTGGCTAAAAGGGGAATTAAGGTTGATTTATATGAAATGAGGCCTGTGAAACAAACGCCTGCACACCATACTGATAAATTCGCAGAGCTTGTTTGTTCCAATTCACTTAGAGCTAATACGCTTACAAACGCAGTCGGCGTTTTAAAAGAGGAAATGCGTATTTTGGATTCGGTTATTATTTCAGCAGCTGATGCGTGCGCTGTGCCGGCAGGGGGTGCGTTGGCTGTTGACCGCCATGAATTTGCCGGACTGGTCACAGAGAGAGTGAAAAATCACCCGAATGTTACAGTTATTAATGAAGAAGTTACAGAGATCCCTGAAGGTCCGACGATTATTGCGACTGGACCTTTAACCAGCCAATCACTGTCAGACAGCCTCATGAAAATTATGGATGAGGAATATTTGTATTTTTATGACGCAGCTGCGCCTATCATTGAAAAAGACAGCATAGATATGAATAAAGTATATTTAAAGTCCCGATATGATAAGGGAGAGGCTGCCTATCTAAACTGTCCGATGACGGAAGAAGAATTCAATCGCTTTTATGAGGCACTTATCGCAGCAGAAACTGTTCCATTAAAAGAATTTGAAAAAGAAATCTTTTTTGAAGGCTGCATGCCTATTGAGGTAATGGCTCAAAGGGGAAGAAAAACCATGCTGTTCGGACCTATGAAACCGGTCGGTCTTGAAGATCCAAAAACCGGAAAGCGGCCATTTGCAGTCGTGCAATTAAGGCAGGATGATGCAGCAGGTACTCTTTATAATATTGTTGGATTCCAAACTCATCTAAAATGGGGGCCGCAAAAAGAAGTGCTTCAATTAATACCCGGCTTGGAAAATGCGGAAATTGTCCGTTATGGTGTCATGCATCGAAATACTTTTATTAACTCACCCAAAGTGTTAAAGTCTACCTATCAGTTTAGAAACCGAGACGATTTATTTTTTGCGGGCCAAATGACAGGTGTGGAAGGATACGTCGAGTCAGCGGCTTCAGGTCTGATTGCAGGTATTAATGCTGCAAGGCTTGTATCGGGAAAGGATGCAACAGAATTCCCGCTTGCTACGGCAATGGGAAGCATGGCTAACTATATCACCACTACTAATTCGAAGAATTTCCAGCCGATGAATGCGAACTTTGGATTATTCCCAGATTTGGAAGTAAAGGTCAAAGGGAAAAAGGAAAGAAATGAAATGCATGCAAATCGGGCATTGGAAACAATTCAGAACTTTGTGAATTGTTTGTAATTTATTTGCCTGCCTTTTTAAAGTATGGTACTATTTAATAGCCTTTGTGAGGTGTTCTATGAATCGTTTAACAGAGGAGTTTCATTCTTTCGCAGAGTATTTGCAGATTGAAAAGAATTATTCACTTCACACACTGAATAATTATAAACGGGATATCGAAGAGTTTTATCTGTTTTTACATGAGCAGGGTATAGAAGACCTTGCTCAGGTTGAATATTTTGATGCCCGGCTTTTCTTGACTAAGCTGCATCAGAACGATTTATCGAAGCGGTCGGTAGCCAGAAAAACATCTTGTCTTAGAAGTTTCTATAAATTTTTACTGCGGGAAGGGAAAGTGAAAGAAAACCCATTTTCCCTTGTATCCCTGCCGAAAAAAGATCAAAAACTTCCTCGTTTTCTATATGAGGAGGAACTAAATCATTTGTTTTCTTCATTAAAAAGGAATTCGCCGAAAGAAATTCGCGATGCAGCTTTGCTTGAATTGTTGTATGCATCGGGAATCAGGGTAAGTGAATGCTGTGAGATTAAATTGAAGGACCTGGATTTTAGTTTAGGAACCATCCTCATTCATGGAAAGGGGAAAAAAGACCGGTATGTTCCTTTCGGAAACTATGCCCGGGAAGCGCTGGATACATATATTAACTCGGCAAGGAATGATTTAATTCCAAGTACAAAGCCGGATCATAGCTACCTATTTGTTAATTTTCGGGGGAGTCCGCTCACAGCCAGAGGAATTCGCTATATCTTGAATGGGTTAATAGAAAAAGCGGCACTTGAAGGGAGTTTGCATCCGCATATGCTTAGGCATTCATTTGCCACGCATCTGCTGAATCGGGGTGCAGATATACGGACAGTCCAAGAACTGTTGGGCCATTCTAAAATCTCTTCAACACAAGTTTATACACATGTATCGAAAGATCAGCTGAAAAAAGTATATAATGCAACACATCCTAGAGCATAAAGTTTCGAAAGGAGAATGGAAATGGGTAATTTTCATGCAACCACCATTTTTGCGGTGCAGCATAAAGGAAAGAGCGCCATGGCGGGAGACGGTCAGGTTACACTTGGAAATTCAGTAGTTATGAAGCATACGGCCAAAAAGGTAAGGCGGATCTTTAACGGCCAGGTACTGGCTGGCTTTGCCGGGTCTGTTGCAGACGCATTCACACTGTTCGAAATGTTTGAGTCCAAGTTGGAAGAATATAATGGAAACCTTCAGCGCGCAGCTGTAGAAATGGCAAAGCAATGGAGAAGTGACAATATATTGAGAAAGCTTGAGGCTATGCTGATTGTGATGGATACTGAGCATATCCTTCTTGTTTCAGGAACGGGTGAGGTTATAGAGCCGGATGATGGCATTCTTGCCATAGGTTCAGGAGGCAATTATGCACTCGCAGCAGGCAGAGCATTAAAACGGTATTCCGGCGATCATTTGACTGCCAAGGAAATTGCGGAATCATCTTTACAAATTGCAGCGGAAATTTGTGTCTTTACCAATACAAATATAATCGTGGAAGAGCTGTAAGGAGGAGTTGAGAGAATGCGTAAAAAAACAGACTTAACACCGAAGCAGACGGTCGAGAAACTGGATCAATATATTGTCGGTCAAAGTGAAGCCAAACGGGCGGTAGCCGTGGCTTTAAGAAACAGATATCGGAGAACGCTGCTTTCTGATCAGATGAAAGATGAAATTGTCCCCAAAAATATCTTGATGATCGGTCCTACCGGTGTAGGGAAAACCGAAATAGCCCGCCGGATTGCTAAATTGGTGGGAGCCCCTTTCATAAAAGTAGAAGCAACGAAATTTACGGAAGTTGGATATGTTGGAAGAGATGTAGAATCCATGGTCCGGGATCTTATGGAAACATCCGTGCGACTCGTCAAGGAAGAAAAAATGGAAAGTGTGAGGGAGAGGGCGGAGGAAAATGCAAACCGCCGTCTTATCGAGCTGTTAGTTCCTTCTTTTAAGAAACAAAACACGTTTAAAAACCCTTTAGAAGCATTATTTGGCGGAAATCAATCTTTTGATGAACAAGAAAGTGAACAGCCTGCCGATGATATGAATATAAAGCAGAAACGGGCTTTGGCCGAAGAAAGACTGGCAAAGGGCGAATTAGAAGAAGAAATGATTACCGTTGAAGTTGAAGAACAGCAAGCTTCCATGTTTGATATGCTGCAAGGTTCGGGAATGGAACAAATGGGGATGAATATGCAGGATGCCCTTGGCAGTTTAATGCCTAAAAAAAAGAAGAAAAGAAAATTAAAAGTAAGCGAGGCCAGGACGGTGCTGGCAAATGAAGAAGCCGGGAAGTTAATTGATATGGATGAAGTCACACAGGAAGCAATCTACAGGGCGGAGCAAACAGGCATCATTTTCATCGATGAGATTGATAAGATTGCAAGCAAACAATCTGGAAGCTCTTCTGCAGACGTATCACGAGAGGGAGTCCAAAGGGATATTCTCCCGATTGTAGAAGGATCCACAGTGGTCACGAAATATGGTTCTGTAAAAACAGATCACGTTCTCTTTATTGCTGCAGGAGCATTTCATATTGCAAAGCCGTCTGATTTAATTCCGGAACTTCAGGGCCGGCTTCCCATCCGTGTAGAATTGAAAAAGCTGACAGTTGAAGATTTCGTCAGAATTCTGCATGAACCGGATAATGCTTTGCTAAAACAATATGTAGCATTATTGGAAACAGAAGGTATAAAAATAGAATTTTCTGACGAAGCTATTCGTAAAATAGCTGAAGTTGCTTTTGAAGTGAATCAAAATACCGACAATATCGGTGCCCGCCGCCTTCATACGATTATGGAAAGACTGTTGGAAGATCTTTCTTTTGAAGCACCTGATGTGACGCTGGATAAGATCCTTATCACGCCGCAATATGTAGAAGAAAAACTCGGCTCTATTTCACGGAATAAGGATTTGAGCCAGTTCATTTTATAAGGCGGCTTCAATCGGCAAACATTGTAATTAGATTGAGCAATATACACAGTTAACAAGGTTTTTAGGAGGAACAAACAATGAATTTACTAGAAAAAACAAGAAAAATTAATGCAATGCTTCAAAAAGCGGCTGGAAAGCCCGTAAACTTTAAAGAAATGGCTGAGACATTAAGCGATGTTATTGAGTCTAATGTATTTGTCGTCAGCCGCCGCGGAAAGCTGCTTGGGATTGCTGTCAGCCAGCAAATTGAAAATGAACGTATGATTAAAATGCTTGAAGATAAGCAATTTCCTGAAGGGTATACGAAAAACCTTTTCCATATTGAAGAAACTTCTTCAAATTTGGACATTGAAAGTGAATATACCGCTTTCCCAGTGGAAAATAAGGAATTGTTTTCTGCCGGACTTACTACAATTGTGCCGATTATCGGAGGCGGAGAGCGTCTTGGAACATTAATTTTAGCCAGACTGGAAGAAAAATTTCATGATGACGATTTGATCTTGGCTGAGTATGGCGCTACGGTAGTAGGAATGGAAATCCTTCGTGAAAAAGCAGAAGAGATTGAGGAAGAAGCTCGCAGTAAAGCGGTAGTTCAAATGGCAATTAGTTCCCTTTCTTATAGCGAATTAGAGGCCATTGAGCATATTTTTGAAGAACTGAAAGGAAATGAAGGTCTCCTTGTTGCTTCAAAAATTGCTGACCGCGTAGGAATTACACGTTCTGTTATTGTTAATGCGCTTAGAAAGCTGGAGAGCGCCGGAGTCATTGAGTCTCGTTCTCTGGGAATGAAAGGAACATATATTAAAGTATTGAATGATAAATTCCTGTTGGAATTAGAAAAGTTAAAAAATAGTTAATTTTGATAAAAGCCTGTATATCAGGCTTTTTGGCTGCAGACAGACGGAAAAAATTCGGTCTGACCTGCAGTCTTTTTTTATTTTTTCCAGCCTGTTACCCGTTTTGCTTCCTCATAAAGTCACTTAATACCCTTAGTCTCTTAAAATTCTGTTTAAATCCCCTACCCACTCATATCGAGTTTCTAATTCAGTTAACAAAATATAGAAAACTTGAAATAATGACACACCATTTTGTAACCGTGCAGGGAAACCGGTACAGTTAGTCCTTTATTTTAGGAACCGTTTTTTTTATTCCAAGCCATATAATAAGAAATACATAAAAAATTCACAAATAAAAAGGTTAAATTATAGTCATATAGAACTATAAGTGATGTATAATATGGAATTATATAGGCTTATAATTTTTGTGGCTTCTTTTTTATGTGTTAAATATCCTATAACTTCTTTTTTTATAAGCGGAATTTAATGTAAAAATATTGTTTTTTAAGAAATTTAGTACAAAAGTAACAAGTAGTTTTGCGGTTTTTTAGGTATGATTGTAAAAGTATTCAAGAAGAAATTGGATTGATTGTCGAATATAATCAAAAAATGAATTATTTTTAAAGGGATTTTAAAGAAAAAGTGAAAGAAACGACAAAATAAGGCATGGTTCTACAATTGATAGGTATTTATAACTATGATTAAGAGAATGAAAGATTGGCTTCATTCTGATGAAAGGGGAGCAGTGAATAAATGGAAATTTTCTCCGGCACCATTCACTCTTTGGAAAAAGCATTGGATTATTCCACTGCCAAACAAAATGTAATTTCTCAAAATATTGCTAATGCAGACACTCCTAATTATAAAGCTCAGGAGATTACTAAAAATAATTTTCAGAACGAACTAAATTCAGCAATGGATACGTATAGAACAGACAACAGGCATTTTGCATTCACTGAAAATGAGGCAAAGCCTTTTACCATCTCCCGTAACAATGTGAGTTACAACAATAATGGGAACAGCGTAGATGTTGATAAAGAAATGAGCGACCTAGCAACCAATCAAATTTATTACAACGCAGTGACAGATCGCCTCGCAGGAAAGTTTTCTTCCCTGCAAAACGTAATTAGGGGTGGAAAGTAATGAGTATGTTTCATAGCTTGAACACCACTTCGACTGCATTGACAAGCCAGCGGTTAAGGATGGATGTTGTTTCCTCAAACATGGCTAATTCCGAGACTACAAGAGGGAAATATGTAGATGGAGAATGGAAGCCGTATCAAAGAAAAAGTGTTGTACTACAAAGTAAAGAGAATGGTTTTTCCGGTTATCTGCAAAGAGCCTCTTCGGGCGGCTCTGAAGGCAGCGGGGTAAAGGTTGCCAAAATCGTGGAGGATCAGACTCCGGGCAAGCTCGAATACAATCCTGATCATCCGGATGCAAACGAAGAGGGGTACGTTGAAATGCCGAATGTTGATCCGCTGAGAGAAATGGTGGATTTGATGAGTGCGACCCGCTCCTATGAAGCAAATGTTACAGTAATGAATGCCTCCAAAGGAATGCTGATGAAGGCACTTGAGATAGGAAAATAAAATGTAGTAGTACGGGAGGAAATATAAATGCCAGTAATGGGAATCACAGCTCTGAATAATACGAACGGGATAGCGGAGCAAGCAGCAAAGGCAACTCCTTTTAAAGCACAGCAAGATTTTTCGGGTGCATTGAAGGATGCGATCAATAAGGTAAATGAAGCTCAGATCAGTTCAGACCAAGCAACTGAAAAAATGGTAAATGGAGAAAATGTGGACCTTCATACTGTTATGGTTGCCAGTCAAAAAGCAAGCATCTCTATGTCAATGGCTCTGGAAGTGCGAAATAAAGCTGTGGAAGCTTATCAAGAGATGATGAGGATGAGCATATAGAAAAGGCACTTCTTAAGAAAGAAAGGATTCATCAAGTTCCTACTAAATTCACATATAATACCGGGGGATTGAAATGAATGAAGCGTTAACGTCAATTAAAACTAAGGTAACAGGATTTTGGGGAGCTAGAAGCAAAAAACAAAAATTTCTGCTGATTGGCTCTTTCCTGTTTCTTTTGCTTTTTATAATTTTCTTATCGATATGGACATCTAAAACAACAATGGTTCCTTTATACAGAGATCTATCTGCTACAGAAACAGGCAGCATAAAAGAGAATCTGGACAGTAAAGGGATTAAAAATGAAATATCTGAAGATGGAACAAGTATCAAGGTACCTGAAGAACAGGTAGACACCTTAAAGGTTGAACTTGCAGCGGAGGGACTTCCTCAGTCGGGCAATATTGATTATTCTTTCTTCGGTCAGAATGCCGGAATCGGCATGACAGAAAATGAATTCAATGTCGTTAAATTGGATGCCATGCAATCTGAGTTAGCTGGGCTGATAAAGAACATAGAAGGGGTGCAGGATGCGAATGTCATGATTACTCTCCCCTCAGAGGGCGTCTTTGTAAGTGACGCTGCCGGTGAAGCTTCTGCTTCCATTGTTTTAACTACAAAGCCGGGATACCAATTTCAAGAAAATCAAATCAATTCTTTATATCATTTAGTCTCGAAAAGTATCCCGAATCTTCCTACTGATAATATCGTCATTATGAACCAAGACTTTGAGTATTTTGATTACGGAAATACAAAAAGTTCTGCTGCCGGTACAGCTTTTGCTTCCCAGCAGGAGATTAAAAAAGAAATTGAACGTGATATTCAGAGACAAGTACAAACGATGCTTGGCACGTTAATGGGTCGGGATAAAGTGGTTGTATCTGTTTCCACAGACATTGATTTCACTCAGGAAAACCGTGAAGAAAACCTGGTTACTCCTGTAGATGAAGAAAATATGGAAGGGATCACAATTTCTGCTAAAAGAATAAATGAAACATACAGCGGTGATCAGGCAGCCGCAGGGGGAGTGCCTGAAGGTGAAGATGCTTCGGATTCGCTTGGCTCAACCTATGTTGAAGGATCAGACGGTTCAGGCGATTATGAAAAAGTTGAAGAAACGGTAAATAGTGAAGTAAACAGAATAAAAAAAGAAATTGTTGAAAGTCCATATAAAATAAAAGATCTCGGTATCCAGGTAATGGTTGAACCGCCGAACGCAAAGGATCCTAACTCACTTTCTGACGAAAGCAGAGAGGACATATCCAAAGTCCTAAGTACCATTATCAGAACAACAATTAATAAAGACGGGGAAACTGAGGCACTTACTGATGAAGATATTGAACAAAAAATTGCGATTTCAGTGCAGCCTTTCAATGGGAAAATGACAGCAACTCAATCTGAAGTACCAGTTATTCCAATATGGGTTTATATCGTAGGGGGCACTTTGCTTCTCATCATTATTATCCTCGCCATTCTTTTCTTCCGGTCAAGAAGAAAAGAGGAAGAATATGAAGAGGTTATTGTGGAAGAGGAAGTCCCTATTACCGTTCCGGACTTATATAAAGAACAAGAAACAGAAGCATCCATCAAGAGAAAGCAACTTGAAAAATTAGCTAAAGAAAAGCCGGATGAATTTGCTAAATTGTTAAGAAGCTGGATTGCAGAAGATTAGGAGGGCAGCGAAGTGACAGATCGAAAGAAAAAAGGCGGTTTAACTGGTAAACAAAAAGCAGCTATACTTCTGATCTCTCTCGGACCAGATGTTTCTGCTTCAGTATATAAGCATCTTTCGGAGGAAGAAATTGAGAAGTTGACTTTAGAAATTTCCGGTGTGAGAAAGGTGGAAAACAAGGAAAAGGAAGACATTATGGATGAGTTCCATAATATCGCTCTTGCTCAGGATTATATCTCTCAGGGTGGGATAGGATATGCTAAACAAGTCCTGGAAAAAGCACTTGGCACGGAACAGGCTGCTTCTATTATCAATAGACTGACTTCGTCTCTCCAGGTAAGACCGTTTGATTTTGCGCGGAAGGCTGATCCAGCTCAAATATTGAACTTCATCCAGAATGAGCATCCGCAGACAATCGCGTTAATTCTTTCTTATCTTGATCCTGCTCAGGCAGGCCAAATCCTTTCAGATTTACCTCAAGATATGCAGGCTGATATTGCGAAACGAATCGCCTTAATGGACAGCACATCACCAGAAATCATCAATGAAGTCGAACAAATTCTTGAACGTAAGCTTTCTGCTACTGTTACACAGGATTATACTCAAACTGGCGGTGTAGAAGCAGTTGTAGATGTATTGAATGGTGTAGATCGATCTACTGAGCGGACAATCTTAGATGCACTTGAGATCCAGGATCCAGAATTGGCAGAGGAAATCAAGAAACGGATGTTTGTCTTCGAAGACATTGTCACACTTGATGGAAGAGCGATTCAAAGGATTGTTCGGGATTCTGATAATGAAGACCTTAAACTTTCTCTCAAGGTTGCAAGTGATGAAGTGAAAGATATTGTCTTTAAGAATATGTCAAAACGTATGGTTGAAACGTTCATTGAAGAAATGGAATATATGGGACCTGTCAGACTGAAAGATGTTGAAGAAGCTCAATCGAGAATTGTAACAGTTATCCGCAGGCTTGAAGAAGCGGGCGAGATTGTCATTGCCCGCGGCGGAGGAGATGACATTATTGTCTAGGATCATCAAATCATATTTAGCCAATGACACAAAACAGCAGGGAATTCCGATTAAACTAAGAACTTTTACTCCTTTTCTGCGTGAAGGTGATACAGAAGGCGCTTCAAATGACGGCAAGCCAGATTCTGACTGGGAAGAAGCAGCAAGGCTTGAAGCTGAAGAAATTTTATTAAAGGCCCATAACGAAGCTTTACGGCTCAAAAGGGAAATCGAGGAAGATCGGCAGCGCTGGGAAAATGAAGAGAAGCCTTTACTAAGAGAACAGGCGCAAAAAGAAGGCTTTCAGCAAGGTTATGAAGATGGACAGCAAAAGGGCTATCAAGAGATGGCAGAGTCGATCCAGTTTGCAGGATCAATCATTGAATCATCGAAAGAAGATTACCAAAAGCATATTGAAGCTTCTGAACCTGTCATTTTAGAGCTTGCTGTTCAAGTAGCCGGCAAAATCATTGCTTCCAAGCTAGAAAGCGAAGATGAGACTTTTCTGGGAATCGTAAAGAGAGCTGTGAAGCAAGTGAAAGAGCATACAGAGGTCCAGCTTCATATTCATCCAATGCACTATCCTTTCGTATTGGATCATAAAGACGAACTGCTGGCCATCTTCCCAAGGGAAACAGAATTGTATATCTATCCTGATGAGGAAATGAGTGAAACAGGCTGTTATATCGAATCGGATAAAGGAAGAATTGATGCCAGTGTGGACACTCAGCTTGAAGAGATTAAGCAGAAACTTACAGAATTACTGGAAGGTGAGTAAACGTGCAGGTTAAAGACCTTATTCCGTTGGTTGAAGAAATGGACAGCTTTAAACAGTATGGCAGGGTTAAAAGAGTAGTTGGCCTCATGATTGAATCACAGGGACCGGTCAGTTCAATAGGTGATATTTGCTTTATAAATGCCGGAACACAGAGAAAAAACAGAAAAATCATGGCGGAAGTTGTAGGGTTCAAGGATGAAATGGTCATTTTGATGCCTTTTACCTCTGTCAGTGATATTTCACCGGGCAGTATAGTCGAAGGGACAGGAAAACCTTTGGAAATTAAGACAGGTACCGGACTGATCGGAAAAGTGGTAGACCCCCTTGGACAATCAATTGATGAAGCACTGCTTCCGAAAGGGCTTGCTTCGGTGGCAGTCGATCGGGAACCCCCAAATCCAATGAACAGGCCGCCAATTTCCGAACAGATAAATGTCGGGGTCAGAGTGATTGACAGTCTCCTGGCTGTGGGAATGGGACAGCGTGTAGGGATTTTTGCCGGAAGCGGAGTCGGCAAAAGTACTTTGCTGGGAATGGTAGCAAGAAATACCACTGCTGATTTGAATGTAATAGCGCTAATAGGGGAGCGAGGCCGTGAAGTCCGTGAATTTATTGAAAAAGATTTAGGACCGGAGGGACTTTCACGCTCCATTGTAGTTGTGGCCACTTCCGATCAGCCTGCGCTTATGAGAATAAAGGGTGCATTGACGGCTACTGCTATTGCTGAATATTTCCGGGATAAAGGACTGAATGTCATGCTGATGATGGACTCAGTAACCCGGGTTGCTATGGCGCAGAGGGAGATTGGTCTGGCAGTAGGAGAACCGCCGACAACCAAAGGTTATACCCCTTCTGTATTTGCTATATTGCCGAGGCTCCTTGAACGTACAGGTACAAATGAACATGGCTCAATAACTGCTTTTTATACCGTGCTGGTTGACGGAGATGATATGAATGAACCAATAGCAGATGCAGTGCGGGGAATTCTTGATGGGCATTTTGTCCTGGACAGGCAATTAGCCAATAAAGGACAATATCCGGCGATCAACGTTTTAAAAAGTATTAGCCGTGTAATGAACAGCATAGTGGCAAAAGAACATAAGCAGGCCGCCGAAATTCTTAGAAACAGGCTGTCGACGTATATGGAATCAGAGGATTTAATCAATATCGGAGCTTATAAGAAGGGATCTTCCCCAAATATTGATCAATCAATTAAGCAATATCCCGAAATTATCTCTTTCTTAAAGCAGGGCACACATGAAAAAGTAACAAAGGAACAAAGCATCCAGAGACTGATCGATTTTATGGGAACAGGTGAAAATGTATGATGTTTCAATATAAATTCGGCAAAATCCTGTCAATCAGGGAGAAGGAAAAGGCTGACGCGCTTTCCAAATATAATGAATCCATGAAACGCTTTGAAGAAGCAGCAGAGAAACTATATAAGCTGTTAAAGAAAAAAGAGGAGCTGCTTGATTTTCAGCAAGAAAAACTAGTTACAGGTCTTTCTGTTCAGGATATTAGACAGCACCAGCTTTTCATGGACAACTTGGAAAAAATAATCGAACAAAACCAAAAAACAGTTATGGAAACCCGTTATATTATGAATAAACGGCAGCAAGAGCTTATGGATAAGAACGTGGAAGTTAGGAAATATGAAAAAATAAAAGAAAACGATTTTACTAGATTTCTTGATGGTATGAAGGAAGAAGAAAACAAGAGCATGGATGAGATATCCATCCGTCAATTTTTAAATAAAGGATAACAGGTGAAGCATATGGGCAGAAAACCAGAAACATCCAAACATGATCCGAAAGAATCGACTGAAAAAAAAGCGGGGAAATTCCAATGGTTTTTGTTTGTGTTTGTCATCCCTATTTTCTTTCTGCTTCTTGTAACCGGTATTGTCTTACACTTTGCAGGTTTTGATATCGCAGATAAATCAAAAGAAACTCTTTCGAAAATTCCTTTTACGCAAGATGAAAACCAGGCGAAAACAAATAAAGACCAGACACCTGAGCAGTATGAAAAAAATGTGCAAAAACTGGAAGAGGACCTTGGCAAAAAGAATGAAGAAATCAAAAAGCTTGAAAACATTATAGATACAAAGGATCAGTCCATATCAAAGCTTGAGGCAGAAAAAGATCAACTGAAAAAGCAGCAGGCTGAAGAAGCTGACAGCTCACCAGAAAAAAAAGAAGAAGACACATTAAAGGAAATTACCCGTACCTATGAAACCATGTCTGCCAAAAAAGCAGCACCTATTCTTTCCCAAATGTCAGAAGAAGAAGCATTAAAAATTTTAGGGACACTAAAGGCGCAGACGCTGGCTAAAATCTTAGAACAGATGCCGCCAGAAGATGCCGCTAAATTTACAAAAGGCTTGACAGCCAAGGCAGAAGGAAATTAAATACAACATCAGCAGGGCTGGCGAGGTGATAGACTATGAAATTGGAAACATTGTCCTTACAAAGCGGACTGTCCTTTGGAAGTGCAGGAAAACTATCAGATTCAGACGGTAAAGGACGATTCAGTTTAGTATTGGATTCAGCTGTTTCAGAGGAAGAATCTGATAAACAAGAAACAGAACCAGCAGTAAACGAAGAACAAAAAAAGATCATCACAGATTTGCTTCAATTTTTAGAACAAGTCCATGCAGAGAATTCTGATAAGAGCGATGAACAGGCTAAAGCAACGCAGAATCTCCTGCTTAAATGGAGTAATAATGGCGAGATGAGCAAAGAACTTGAGGATTTGCTTCCCTCTGCTAATAAACTGGGCATTGAGGAGGATGAACTGTTTAATGCTGATATTTTAACTGTTCAATCTTTATTGCAGAATCTTTCAAATATGGCGCCAGAAGATTTGGAAGAATTTGGATTGAAAGAGGCTGCTGACATAATTGCCTGGTCAAAAATGCAATCTTTACTGACACAAACAAATGAATCTTCTGAAGATGCAAAAACCCTTAATCTTCATACGGAACAATTATTAGAAACCATTGGAGAAAAGTTCAAAAATCTTTTGGTAACGGATCAATTCAATGTAAATGAAGAGAAGCAATACCAAGATCTTCCGATTTTATCGGCAAAACAATTACACAATGAGAACCCTCAATTAACTGAGAAAGCCGAGGCATTTTCCTTAACACTTTTAAATGAAGGACAGCCAGTTACTCAGGAACAATTTGTTAAAGAATTTTCAGCCATTCTTAGAAAAGGAGATCTTTTTGGGGGTGATGGAAGTAAAAGGCTATTAGTTCACTTGAATCCAGAAAAATTAGGCTCATTTAGTATAGAGATGCTACAAAAAGACGGCATAATGACCGCTAGAATAATGACTGCGACTTCACAGGTTAAAGACTTGCTTGAAAAGCAGCTGCCGTCACTAAAACAGGCTTTCAGCTTTCAGAATCTCCAAGTTGATAAAATTAATATCGAAAGTTTAAACCAGGGAAGTTTTTTCGTTAGAAACCAAGGGCAGAGAGAAAGTGGAATTCAGCTGCAAGAAAAAGGCGGGTTACAGGAAACTTTCCTCTCTCTTGTCAAAGAGGGACAGCCAGTTACTCAGGAACAATTTGTTAAAGAATTTTCAGCCATTCTTAGAAAAGAGGATCTTTTTGGGGGTGATGGAAGTAAAAGGCTATTAGTTCACTTGAATCCAGAAAAATTAGGCTCATTTAGTATAGAGATGCTACAAAAAGACGGCATAATGAGCGCTAGAATAATGACTGCGACTTCACAGGTTAAAGACTTGCTTGAAAAGCAGCTGCCGTCACTAAAACAGGCTTTCAGCTTTCAGAATCTCCAAGTTGACAAAATTAATATCGAAAGTTTAAACCAGGGAAGTTTTTTCGTTAGAAACCAAGGACAGAAAGAAAGTGGAATTCAGCTGCAAGAAAAAGGCGGGTTACAGGAAACCGGCAGCCAAGGAAATTTCCAGACTCCTATGTCAAAAGTTGAACAATTTTTCCTCTCTCCTGTCAAAGAGGGACAGCCAGTTACTCAGGAACAATTTATCAAGGAATTTTCGGCAATCCTTAAAAAAGCGAATTTTTCGGCAATTAACGGGGTAAATAAGCTATTAATTCGTTTAAATCCAGAAAATTTAGGTTCTCTGCGTGTGGAGATGGTTCAAAAAGATGGGTTGATGACTGTCAAAATACTGGCCACTACGGCACAGGCAAAAGATCTTCTGGAAAAGCAGCTTCAGTCTCTGAAACAGGCTCTCAGCATTCAGAATATTCAAGTGGATAAAATAGATATTTCCCAACAGCCGGGAAGCTTAAACCAGGAGCGTTTATTCCATAAAGAACCTGAGCAGCAGGACAGGGGAAATCACTCACAAGATCAATCCAAGCAAGAAAATGAATCTGAAGAGACGGCAGGTTTTTCTGAAACACTGGATGATGCCCTGCTTAACTTAGAAGTGTAGGAGAAGAAAATATGACAAGTATTGATACCTCTTTGCTGTTACCAAGCAACCAAACGGAGACAAGGAAAACTGGAGATAACCTTGGAAAAGATGATTTTTTGAAGCTTTTAATTACCCAGCTTCAAAATCAAGATCCCAGCAATCCGATGGATAATACTGAATTTATTGCACAGATGGCTACTTTTTCAACTCTTGAGCAAATGATGAATATTGGTACAAAAATAGATGAATTAAAAAGTTCTAACGATCAAAAAAATCTAGTCCAATATAATTCCTTTGTCGGGAAGGAAGTGAAATGGCATTCTTTGGACGAGAATAGTAACGAACAGCCTAATATTAAGGAAGGTACAGGCAGAATTGCTTCTATTCAATACAAAGGAGATGCTGTTTACTTCTTTCTGGAAGACGGAACCAAGCTGGAACCCGGGAATATATCAGAAATTAAAGCTGATACACCTATAAATAACCTGTCAACAGGAAGCGAACTAATTGGCCGGAAGGTAACCTGGCTTGATGAAGCTGGTTCTGAGTTATCGGGAATGGTTAAATCGGTATTAATGAGTGAAGGCAAACTGAAATACGAGATTGATGATGAAAACCATTCCAAACTATCGAGTGACCAGTTTATTAAAGTAAGCAGTGTTTGAGGATTTTAAGACGGTTTTAAAATAGAAAGGGGAAATTTATATGTTACGTTCAATGTATTCAGGTATCAGCGGTTTAAAAGGGTTTCAAACAAAACTTGATGTAATAGGAAATAATGTTGCCAATGTCAATACTGCCGGCTTTAAAAAGAGCAGGGTGACATTCAGCGACACAATAAATCAGACACTGTCAGGTGCGACTGCCTCCACAGATAATAAAGGCGGTACCAATTCCAAACAGGTTGGATTAGGTTCGACAGTTGCTGCAATTGACACGATCCATACGCAATCAAGTCTGCAGACAACAGGAAGAGACCTGGATTTGGCTATTTCAGGAGATGGCTATTTTGTCATGAAAAATGGGGATGCTGATTATTTCTCCCGTGCCGGAAACTTTTATCTGGATGAGAATGGCACACTGGTTAATTCAGAAGGATTGAAAGTGCAGGGTTATCCGGCTGATGAGAATGGGAATGTTAATGTCAATGGAGGGTATGGTGATATTTCCATTGACGTTAATGACGTATTGCAGAATGCTGACGGTACTGAAGCAAAGCTTGAGAGCTTTAATATTGGTTCTTCCGGTGAAATTAATGGGGTTTATTCAAATGGTTCAATTGTTACGCTTGGACAGCTTGCCCTCGCAAAGTTCAGCAATAGCTCTGGGCTGACCAAAGCGGGCGGCAATACGTTTCAGCAATCGATAAGTTCCGGCGCACCGAATACAGGGGTCGCTGGGGATGGCAGAGGAACCATTGCTGCCGGTTCATTGGAAATGTCAAATGTTGATCTATCCGAAGAGTTTACGGACATGATTGTGGCACAGCGGGGATTCCAGTCAAATACCAAAATCATTACCACCTCCGATGAAATTCTGCAAGAACTTGTCAACCTGAAAAGATAAGTAAGGGAGGGACGGAGCTGAAGCGGAATTACCCGGTTTTGCTCCGGTAAAACATAATTAAAGTATCAAGGCTTAACGGGAAACGTTTTACTATTAATGCATTATATATTGAAATGATTGAATCGCTGCCGGACACAACCATCACTTTTACAAATGGGAAAAAAATCGTCGTGCTCGAAAAGGAAGAGCAAGTTGTAAGAGAGATTAAGAATTTTTACAAAGAAGTCAATGTTTTAGGGGTTTGCAATAATCTGGAGGATATAAATCATGAAGAATAAAGTATTGACCATCATGCTCATTATGATGGTTGCCATTACATTGGTAGGTGTGATAGCGGTTGTTGTGGTAACGAAGGTTGGCGAACCAACCTCTGCTGAGTCCGAACCATCCATTGATGAAATTGTGAAGGCTTCTGTCGAAATCCCGGAAATTACAACAAACCTGGCCGGTAATGATTTCATCAAAATTTCCTTTACAATCCAGACTGACAGCAAAAAAGCGAAAGAAGAGCTGGAAAAAAGAAACTTTCAAGTTCAGAACATTATCATTACGGAGCTATCGGAAACAAAGGCTGAACAATTAACAGGAAAAAAAGGCAAGGAAGCATTACAGACAAAGATTAAAGAAGAAGTCAATAAAGTGATGCAAGAAGGACAGGTTGTGAAGGTATATATAACTTCCTCCATCCTTCAATAAGGAATTTTAAGACTGTCGAATAGGTGCAGCGAGTCTGGAGGTGAACACATTGTCTGGAGATATTCTTTCTCAAACTGAAATTGATGCATTATTATCTGCCATTTCAACAGGGGAAATGGATGCTGAGGAATTAAAGAAAGAAGAAGTTGAGAAAAGGGTAAAGGTCTATGACTTTAAACGGGCATTACGTTTTTCTAAAGATCAGATTCGAAGCTTAACAAGAATACATGAAAATTTTGCGAGACTGCTGACAACTTATTTCTCTGCCCAGTTAAGAACATATATTCAAATCAGTGTGGCTTCCGCTGATCAAATTCCTTATGAGGAATTTGTGAGGTCGATTCCAAAAATGACTATTTTGAATGTATTTGAAGTACCGCCTCTTGATGGACATATCATTATAGAGGTCAATCCGAATATAGCTTATGCAATGATGGACAGGGTTTTGGGAGGCAGAGGAGTAAGTGTCAATAAAGTAGAAAATCTGACAGAGATTGAAACAAAAATCATGTCCAATTTATTTGAAAAAGCATTTGAAAATATACAGGAAGCATGGTCCGCAATTATTGATATTGATCCGGTGATGACAGATTTTGAAATCAATCCGCAATTTCTGCAGCTAGTCTCTCCTAATGACACAGTAGTGGTCATTTCCCTGAATACTCAGGTGGGAGAAACAACGGGCATGTTAAATATATGTATTCCTCATGTTGTTCTGGAGTCCATTATTCCTAAACTTTCTGCCCATTACTGGATGCAGACTGCACAAAAGGAAAGACTTCCTGAGGAAGTAGAGCTGTTAGAGAAACGGATTAAAAAGACAAAGCTTCCTATTATGGCCGAATTAGGCCGGACGGATATAAGTATTGAAGATTTTCTGCAGCTTGGAGCCGGAGATGTCATCGATTTAGGAAGACCTTTAAGCTCTCCGATGCTTGTTAAAGTCGGAGAAGTGCCAAAATATACGGCACAGCCAGGGAAGGCAGGAAAGAAACTAGCAATTCAAATTCTTGAAGTTTTGAAGGGGGGAGACGAAGATGGTAAGTGATGGTATGCTTTCTCAAGATGAGATTGATGCATTATTAAAAGGAAGTTCGGAGACAGACGAAGCAGAAATGAACCATGATAATCTTGAAATTGGTGATTTTTTATCCAATATGGAACAGGATGCCTTAGGCGAAATTGGGAATATTTCATTTGGAAGCTCTGCGACGGCCTTGTCTACTTTGTTAAATCAAAAAGTAGATATAACTACTCCGAAAGTTAATTTAATTGAAAAGAAAATGCTTTCAGAGGAATTCCCTCATCCGTATGTTGCCATTCAAGTCCAATATACAGAAGGTTTTCTCGGAATGAATATGCTTGTCATTGAGCAGAATGATGCAGCCATTATTGCTGATTTAATGCTTGGGGGCGACGGACTGAATCCAGGCGATCTGCTAGGTGATATTCAGTTAAGTGCCGTCCAGGAAGCTATGAATCAGATGATGGGTTCAGCAGCAACTTCCATGTCAACAATTTTCAATAAGAAGGTAGATATTTCACCGCCTAGCATTGATTTACTGGACTTTGCACAGGGTGAAGGGAAAAATACAATTCCGAATGAAGATTTGTTGGTAAAGATTTCGTTTCGGCTGAAAGTGGGCAGTTTGATAGATTCAAATATTATGCAGCTGCTTCCTTTGCCTTTTGCCAAAAGTCTTGTAGAAGATTTAATGCAGGAATCAATTGAATCAACAGATATGGAACTAAAGGAAAGTACGAAATCTGCGCAGGCAGACGATGACAAACTTAGGCAAACTCATCCAGAAGAGCCGTCTGAACCAGACCGGCAAATGAGTAATCCATCAGCTTCTCAGTTGCAATCTAATATACCTGCAGAACCGCAGTACTTTGGTTCTCAGTCTATGCCGCAGGGCCAGCCCGTCGATGTACAGCCTGCAAATTTCACAAACTTTCAGCCATATCAGCTTCAAGAAACCGAGTCAAGAAATTTGAGTATGCTAATGGATATCCCGCTTCAGGTTACAGTTGAATTGGGACGGACACAGCGCTCGGTTAAAGAAATATTGGAATTGACACCTGGCTCTATTGTTGAGCTTGATAAATTAGCGGGTGAACCGGTCGATATTTTGGTTAACAACCGTCTGATGGCTAAAGGAGAAGTCGTTGTAATCGAAGAAAATTTTGGCGTCAGAGTTACGGATATCGTAAGCCCGAGCGACCGGATAAATAATCTAAAATAGACACACTTTTCGGAGGTAATGGAAATGGGACAAAAGATTTTAATCGTTGATGATGCAGCATTTATGAGAATGATGATCAAAGATATTCTTTCAAAGAACGGGTTTGATATTGTAGGAGAGGCTGCAGATGGAGCACAGGCTGTAGAAAAATATAAAGAAACCCAGCCAGATCTCGTGACAATGGATATTACAATGCCTGAAATGGATGGCATCAGTGCTCTTAAAGAAATTAAAAATATTAATCCGAATGCTAAAGTAATCATGTGTTCTGCCATGGGTCAGCAGGCAATGGTTATCGATGCGATCCAGGCCGGTGCTAAGGACTTTATCGTCAAGCCATTCCAGGCTGACAGAGTATTAGAAGCAATCAACAAGGCATTGGGCTAAGAGGGGATTATCTTGTATTCTTTGAAAAAATGGATGGCAAGTGTGCTTCTGTCTCTTGGCATTGTCATCCTGTTTCAGCCAGCCGCAATGCCGGTCCATGCTGCGTCAGGTGATACAGAGACAGTTAAGGAAGCATATGAGGAGCCTGGAGATCAAAAGAATGCCAATAATGAAAGCGAAAATTCGCAGCAAAATGAAGCTCCCGGTAAAGACGCAGTAGGCCTTACTTTTTTGGATTTTCTGCGTATGGGAGCGGCACTGCTATTCGTTATTGCTTTATTATTCATATTACTTCGCTTTATAAATAAAAAAAATAGAGCTTTCCAGAGAGCTAATTTTTTGGAAAATATGGGTGGGACAAGCCTTGGGGGCAACCGTTCCATCCAGCTTGTAAAAGTCGGCGGCAAAATATTGGTTGTGGGTGTCGGTGAAAATATCCAAGTGTTATCGGAAATCACCGATGAAAAAGAGATTAAGGAAATCACGGACAGCCGCAATACCGCCTTTAATCAGCAAACCGGAGCAATGGATTTTCTGGCTAAATTAACTGATTTGAAGGCTGGTTTGAAGCCACAGAAAAAGGAAGATTTCCAATCTGTGTTTAAAAATAAAATCAAAGAATTGAAAGAGGATAGAAAAGATAGATTGAAAGATTTGGAACGGAAAGGAAGGGACCGGGATGAATGAATTCATGGAATTTTTCAACAACAGCGACCCTTCCAATGTCTCCGCTTCTGTAAAATTGTTTCTTTTGCTGACGGTTTTGTCATTGGCACCGAGTATTTTAATATTAATGACATGCTTTACCCGAATCATTATTGTCCTGAGTTTTGTAAGAACTTCCCTTGCTACTCAGCAAATGCCGCCAAACCAAGTATTAATTGGTCTTGCCTTGTTTATGAGCTTTTTTATCATGGCGCCGACGTTTCAGGAAGTAAACAAGACAGCCCTGACTCCGCTTTTTGAGGAGAAAATCAATCTTGAGGAAGCGTACGAGAAAGCAGCAGTGCCATTTAAAGACTTTATGAGCCAGCATACGAGACAAAAGGATTTGGCTCTCTTTTTAAATTATGCAGGAATGGATAAGCCTGAAACCGTTCAGGATATTCCTTTGACAGCACTGGTCCCGGCCTATGCGATAAGTGAAATTAAGACAGCTTTCCAGATAGGGTTCATGATCTTTATCCCTTTTTTGGTGATTGATATGATCGTTGCCAGTGTTCTAATGTCGATGGGGATGATGATGCTGCCGCCTGTCATGATTTCATTGCCATTTAAGATTCTTCTCTTTGTTCTGGTCGATGGCTGGTATTTAGTAGTTAAATCATTATTACAAAGCTTCTAAGCGGGTGAAAAAATGAATGCAGATCTTGTTATTGACATAGCTGAAAAAGGAGTGTACACCGTCCTGATTTTAGCGGGGCCTCTGATGATTATCGCGTTGCTGGTCGGACTGCTGATCAGTATTTTTCAGGCAACTACACAAATTCAGGAACAAACATTGGCTTTCGTGCCCAAAATTGTGGCAGTGATGCTCGGACTTGTTATTCTGGCTCCATGGATGATCAGTCAATTGCTTTCCTACGCAAATGAGATTTTTGGGAACCTGAATCGGTTCGTGGGCTGAAAATGGAAGAAATTTTACCGCATTTCCCAGCATTTTTGTTAGTTGTTGTCAGAGTAACGACTTTTTTTGTTGCTATGCCAATATTTTCATATAGAACGATCCCTGCGTCACATCGGATAGGGTTAGGTGTAGCCTTGGCCTGGATTATGTACTATACATTGGATATCCCGGTACTGGAAATTGATGCTGAATTTTTCCTTTTAATTATTAAAGAAGCTCTTGTCGGATTGTTTATCGGATTTATCAGTTACGTCATTATTACCGCCATTCAGATTGCCGGCGGTTTAATAGATTTTCAGATGGGATTTTCCATCGCAAATGTCATTGATCCCCAAACGGGCGCACAAAGTCCGTTAATGGGGCAGTATCTCTATATAATTGCTCTGTTGTTTTTACTTAGTACGAACGGACATCACCTTTTATTAGATGGAATTTTTTACAGCTATCAATTCATACCTTTGGAACAAATGTTTATTCCTTTTGGAAAAGAAGAACTTATAAACCAAGTAATCCTGGCCTTTAATAAGTCATTTATCATTGCTTTTCAGATGGCCATTCCGGTCGTCGGTAGCATCTTTTTGGTCGATGTCGGTCTTGGAATCCTTGCCAGAACGGTTCCCCAGCTGAATGTGTTTGTAGTCGGTATACCAGTCAAAATCATTGCAAGTTTTCTTGTCTTGATTATTGTACTGGGAATGATGATGAAAGCTGTTGCCGGTCTTTTTGAATATCTTATTTTAACGATGAGGACCTTGATGCAGGTGATAGGAGGGATGGGCTGATGAAATTATTGAAGGTTGACCTCCAATTTTTTGCCGGTGAAAAAACGGAAAAAGCCACTCCTAAAAAAAGGCAGGACCAGAGAAAAAAAGGACAAGTCGCCAAAAGTCAGGATGTTAATACGGCTATTAATCTGGCAGCGGTGTTTGCTGTACTGCTGTTTGCCGGGCCCTTCATGTATAAGCACATTATTGGAATCATGAGAGATTTCTTTCAAAATAGGATGCAGGAAAACCTGACTGAAGATAATGTACCGCTTTTGCTTGCAGAAGTCATGACATCTATGGGATTGGTTTTGGCTCCGATATTTGGTGTGGCTTTGGCCGCAGGGATTGCTGCTAATCTCATGCAAACCGGTTTTTTATTCTCAGCGGAAACGATTCAGTTTAAGCTGGAGAAATTAGATCCTATTAAAGGATTCAAACGAATTTTTTCTATGAGAGCACTAGTTGAACTGCTCAAGTCGCTCTTGAAAATATCCTTCGTTGGTCTTGTAGTTTTTTATGTACTATGGCAGCGTATGGATGAAATTATCGAACTGTCTCAAGTTTCTGTAGGCAGCGCCCTTTCCATTTTAGGTGATATTACAGCAAGCGTCGGTATTTATGCTGCTGTTGCTTTACTATTTATAGCAATCTTAGATTATATGTATCAGAAATATGACTTTGAAAAAAACATCCGCATGTCCAAACAGGATATAAAGGACGAATATAAAAACAGTGAAGGCGATCCGCTTATTAAATCAAAGATTAAACAGAAACAGCGTCAGATGGCGATGCAAAGAATGATGCAGGAAGTGCCAAATGCAGATGTTGTCATCACAAATCCGACCCACTTTGCAATTGCTTTGAAATATGACGAAGAAAAGTCTGATGCACCTTATGTTATAGCTAAAGGCATGGATTATCTCGCACAAAAAATAAAGTATATTGCTAAAGAAAATGACGTCATCATGGTTGAAAATCGGCCCTTGGCCAGATCACTTTATGACCAGGCTGAAGTCGGACAAGCTATTCCCGAGGAGTTTTTCAAGGCTATCGCAGAAGTCTTAGCCTTCGTATACAAAACGAAAGGGAAAATATGAGTGTTAACAGTAGTTAGGAGAGAGTTAAATGCGTGCAAGAGATCTAGTAGTAATAATAAGTGTCATCATGATAATCGCCATGCTGATCATTCCAATGCCGACATGGCTGTTAAGTTTCCTTTTATTAATTAATATTTCTCTTGCCCTGATGGTTCTGCTTACGGCAATGAACATTAAGGAGCCTTTGGAATTTTCAATCTTTCCAACATTGCTTCTGCTTCTTACTCTATTTAGGCTTGGACTGAATGTTTCTACTACCAGGGCGATTTTAACCCATGGTGATGCAGGCGGAGTGGTTGAAACGTTTGGCACTTTCGTAGTCGGCGGCAATATTTTAGTGGGACTTGTTGTGTTTTTAATACTTGTTATTATTCAATTTATTGTGATTACCAAAGGTTCGGAAAGAGTCTCTGAGGTTGCGGCGCGTTTCACATTGGATGCTATGCCGGGAAAACAAATGGCCATTGATGCCGATTTGAATGCCGGCATGATTTCTGAAACAGAAGCACGGAACAGAAGGGAAAAAGTAGGAAACGAATCTGATTTTTATGGTTCAATGGACGGTGCAAGCAAATTCGTTAAAGGAGATGCCATAGCTGGAATTATCATTGTCATTATCAATCTGATTTTTGGTATTGTGATAGGCATGCTTCAATTAGATATGGAATTTGCAGATGCTGCCAATCATTTTTCCATGCTGACTGTAGGAGACGGGATTGTCAGCCAGGTTCCGGCACTATTAATATCTACGGCAACGGGTATTGTAGTAACAAGGGCGACGACAAATGGAAATCTCGGTACAGATATAACAACGCAGCTTTTCCGTTTTCCAACAATGTTATATGTAACGGCAGGAACGATTTTCTTCTTAGGACTCGCAACTCCAATTGCTGATTTCTTTACAATTCCGCTCGCAGCCTTAATAGGAATCGGAGCCTATGTCATGTCTAAAGCACCGAAACCGGATCAGAAAGAAATAGCGGAAGCGGAAGAAGAAATAGAAGCAGAGGAAATGAAATCGCCTGAAAGCGTCGTAAATCTATTAAGTGTCGATCCTATTGAATTCGAATTTGGCTATGGCCTTATTCCTCTGGCTGATGCGAACCAAGGCGGGGATTTATTAGACCGGGTCGTCATGATACGAAGACAGCTGGCTATCGAAATGGGAATTGTCATTCCTGTTGTTCGAATAAGAGATAATATTCAACTGAACCCAAATGAGTACAGCCTGAAGATTAAAGGCAATGAAATGGCACGGGGAGAACTGCTTCTTAACCATTATCTGGCGATGAGCCCGGGAATTGACGATGACTCGATAGAAGGTATTGACACAATTGAGCCATCTTTCGGACTGCCGGCCAAATGGATTTCAGAAGAGATGAAAGAACAGGCGGAAATCATGGGTTATACGGTAGTGGATCCGCCGAGTGTTGTCTCCACTCACTTGACTGAAGTGCTTAGGGCGAATGTGCATGAATTATTGGGCAGAGAGGAAACAAAACAGCTTATCGATCATTTGAAAGAAACATCGCCAATCCTTGTTGAAGAAGTCACACCTAATCCGCTTTCGATTGGCGATGTTCAAAAAGTGCTGGCAAAGCTTTTAAAAGAAAAAGTATCCATCCGCAATCTGCCAGTCATTTTTGAAACGCTTGCGGACTATGGCAAGATGTCATCCGATACGGACCTGTTAACGGAATATGTCAGACAGAACCTCGCCAGACAAATTACGAATAGTTTGCTGGGGAATGAAGAGAGATTGCAAGTCATAACGTTATCTGGAAAAGTGGAAAAGATTATCGCTGACGGAGTTCAGCAAACAGAACATGGAAATTATCTTTCTTTGGATCCAGCTGTATCTCAATCTATTTTGGAAAATATAGCAGCGAAACTGGAGGAAATGTCTCTTATGGAGCAACAGTCCATTCTCCTTTGTTCGCCCGCTGTCAGGATGTATGTAAGGCAGCTTATCGAACGGTATTTTCCGAATGTACCTGTCGTTTCCTATAATGAATTAGAAGCGAGTGTAGAAGTTCAAAGCGTAGGGGTGGTGAATGTGGAATGAAGGTAAAAAAATTCAGTGCTCCTTCAATGACAGAGGCTATGAAACAAATAAGAAGTGAATTAGGGAATGATGCCGTAATTTTGAACTCTAAACCCGTCTATACCGGAGGGTTCCTGGGGATGTTCAAAAAACGGACTATTGAAGTGATTGCTGCAATAGATCCGGAGGTGTCACCGGTGCAGCAAGCTGTTAAACAAAAAACGAAAAAGGCGCCTTCTGATTTACCTTTACCTTTAAAAAGTGAGGAGTCCAGCCATATAAACATAAGACCTGTTCATGAAGAGCGGGTGAACCTGGAGCAGGAATTAACGGAATTGAAAGGAATGCTTAAAACCCTTCAAGATCCTAATATGCATTATTTTCCCGGGCCATTAAAAATAGCCTATACGTTTCTACAAGAGCAGGAACTGGACGTATCTATCAGAACAGAAATTATGGAAAAACTCTTGTCTTATTGGCATTCTGCTTCCATCTCGGAAGAAAAAGTCTGGGAAACAGTTAATACTGAATTGAAGAACATTCTCCAAGCAAAAGTTCCGGCTGTCGAAGGTTTTCAGAAAAAGTTTATTAACATTGTCGGGCCGACTGGTGTGGGGAAAACGACGACAATTGCGAAGGTAGCAGCCGAGAAAATGTTAACTGATAAAAAGAAAGTGGCTTTTATAACTACTGACACTTATCGGATCGCGGCCATTGATCAGCTGAAGACTTATGCAAAAATACTGAATGTCCCTCTTGAAGTAGCTTATAATCTTGAGGATTTTAAAAGGGCATCAGAAAAGTTTTCTCATTATGATTATATCTTTATTGATACTGCAGGCAGAAACTTTAGGAATGAACAATATGTGAAGGATCTCTCTGAGATTATCGATATTACGGAAGAAATGGAAACTTTCTTGGTCCTTTCACTAACCTCCAAGCAAAAAGATATGGAGGATATCTACCGACAGTTCTCGTCGATACCGATTCAGCAATTTATTTTTACAAAAGCAGATGAAACATCTACATTCGGTTCGATGATTAATATGATGAGTAAGTATCAAACAGGTGCTGCCTACATCACAAATGGCCAGAATGTACCGGATGATATTGAGGAAGCAACAGATACAGTTCTGATCAATACGGTAATGGGAGCAGTTAATAATGGACCAGGCTGAAAAACTGAGACAGAGATTCGCTTTAGGCCGTAAACGTGCGAGGACCCTTGCTGTTGCAAGCGGCAAAGGAGGGGTAGGTAAGTCTAATTTTTCATTGAATTTTGCCCTTTCCCTGGCGCAAAAAAAGGAACGGGTCCTTCTGTTTGATATGGATATCGGCATGGGGAATATCGATATATTATTGGGCGAGCATTCATCTAGGAGCATAATCGATTTTTTTGAAAAAGATTGCTCTTTGGAAGAAATCATGAGCTATGGACCGGAAGGCATTTCCATAATCAATGGAGGCTCTGGTCTTACACAGCTTTTCAGCCTGGATGAGACCAGGCTTTCAAAATTTTCGAGTGCTTTCTCCTTTTTGGAAGAAAAGTTCGACTATATCATTTTTGATATGGGAGCAGGCATTACAAATGATTCGGTTAAATTTCTTCTATGTGTGGATGAATTAATCGTCGTTTCCACTCCAGAGCCAACATCTGTTATGGATGCTTATTCTGTCATGAAATATATTCACTCAGTAAGCAGCAGCCTCCCGTTTTATCTTGTCTGTAACAGGGCTAAAAGTCCAAGTGAAGGCAGAGTTACTGCTGAAAAACTGAAAAGTGCTATGCATAAATTTCTGCAGAAAGATGTTACTGCTTTAGGGTTTCTGCCAGATGATGAAGCGGTTGGCAAAGCGGTAATCAATCAGATTCCATTTCTCCTGTTTAAACCGGAAGCGGCTGTTTCCAGGGCTATGTCCGCTCTGGCAGAAAAATATAGGAATAGATGGTTCCAAGAGGAATGGGCTGTTCCAAAAGGAAATTTTCTGCAAAAGTTAAAAAGCTTATTTTCAGGAGGGAATTCCATTACATGAATGTTATTAAAGTACTAATTGTGGATGATTCAGCCTTCATGAGAAAACTGATTGGAGAATTTCTGTCTGAAGATGAGAGGATTGAGGTAATCGCTACTGCAAGGAATGGTCAGGATGCGATTAAGAAAGTTCACGAATTAAAACCGGATGTTGTGACGATGGACATAGAAATGCCCGTTCTTGACGGGCTGGAAGCTTTGCAGATCCTTATGAAAGACTGTCCTGTCCCGGTAGTGATGCTTTCAAGCACCACTGAGGCCGGGGCAGAAAGCACCCTTACGGCGATGCAATATGGGGCCTTTGACTTTGTAGCGAAACCGTCTGGTTCCATTTCTCTTGATTTATACAAGATAAAACATGAAATTATTTCCAAAATAGTGGCTGCTTTTGATGCAAATGTTCACAAATTGAAAAAAAAACCAGAAAAGAAGAAAAAAATAGCAAAATTATACCCTGAATATAGTAAAATCGGAGTAGATAAAAAGTACAATTTCGAGTATGATAACAAAAAACAGGCGAATAGATCCAGGAAAATTGTTTTAATTGGAACTTCAACGGGCGGACCTCGGGCATTGCAATCCGTTCTGACGAAGCTCCCTGCTTCATTCAGTGCTCCTATACTGATTGTTCAGCACATGCCGCCAGGCTTTACCCAATCGCTGGCACAGCGATTGGATGGTCTTTGTGAGATCCGCGTAAAAGAAGCCGAGGATGGTGAGCTGATCCAAAAAGGAACAGCATACATAGCTCCCGGAGGATTCCATCTCAAAGTGAAAAAACTTGGGTTAAGCTATATGGTTTTGCTTGATCAATCTGATAGCCGAAACGGCCACAGGCCTTCTGTGGACGTTATGTTTGAAAGTGTAAGTGAAGCTGAAGAACTTGAAAAGATTGCGGTCGTTATGACAGGAATGGGAATGGATGGGGCAAACGGTTTATTAAAGTTAAAGAAAGACAGCCGTGTTCATGCTATTGCCGAATCTGAGCAAACGTCCATTGTCTTTGGAATGCCAAAGGCAGCTATTGCGACGGGGCTGATAGATTGTGTGCAAGATGTGGATGATATTGCTGCAGCAATCAGGCTTTATTGTTAATTCTGGAGGTGCAGATTTATGGATATGAATCAGTATTTAGAGGTTTTTATAGAAGAAAGTAAGGAACATTTACAAACTTGCTCAGAGCAATTGCTTGTATTGGAAAAAAATCCTGAAGATCTCTCGATCGTAAATGAAATTTTCCGTTCAGCTCATACTCTAAAAGGGATGTCAGCAACAATGGGTTATGAGGATCTGGCGAATTTAACTCATAAAATGGAGAACGTACTGGATGGAATCAGAAACAACCAGATTCAATTAACGCCTGAAATAATTGATGTGGTGTTCATGGCTGTGGATGATTTGGAAGCGATGATTTACTCCATTGCGGAAGGCGGCGATGGTAAAAGGGACGTAAGTGATGCTGTACGAAAGCTTCAATTGATTGAAAAAGGTGAAAGTCCTGTTGGGCCTGGCGAAAAAGAATCTGCTGCATCTGCTGAAACGGCTGAAAAAATAAGCGGTTTTGATCAATTTGAATTAACTGTGCTTCAGCAATCAAAGGATCAAGGATTTAACAGTTTTCAAATCACTGTCGAATTGAGGGAAGATTGCCTTCTTAAAGCAGCACGCGTCTTCATGATCTTTGAAGTATTGGAGCAAGTAGGGGAGGTTATCAAATCTAATCCGCCCGTTGATGAACTCGAAGAAGAACATTTTGATCAGCGATTTGAAGTGACGATTGTTACTAAGGAATCGAAGGATGTCATCGAAAAGAGAATTATGAAAGTTTCTGAAGTGGATTTCGTTCAGGCTCTTCCTTTGGATCTGCAAAATGTAAAAGAGGCGGCCTCTCTAGAAGAAGAAAAAAACAGCCGAGCTGTTCTGGAACAAGAGAAGCAGCCGGATAAAGCTGTATCTCAGAAAGCAGCTTCTAAGCCTGCAATTAAGCAATCTAACAAAACCATTCGTGTAAATATTGAACGTTTAGATATTTTAATGAATTTATTTGAAGAGCTTGTGATTGACCGAGGCAGGCTTGATCAGATCTCAAAAGAGATTAATAATCAGGAGCTTAATGAAACGGTAGAAAGAATGTCAAGAGTTACCGGTGACCTTCAAACGATTGTGCTGAACATGAGGATGGTTCCGGTAGAGACAGTTTTCAATCGTTTTCCTAAGATGATCCGCCAATTGGCACGCGATCTTCACAAAAAAGTGAATCTTGAAATTGCCGGAGCTGAAACGGAGTTGGATCGGACGGTAATCGATGAAATCGGTGATCCGCTAGTACATTTATTAAGAAATGCGATCGACCACGGAATTGAGACACCTGAAATCCGCAAAGCAAATGGAAAAGATGAAGAAGGCCAAATTAAGCTGAAAGCATATCATAGCGGAAATCATGTTTTTATTGAGATTGAGGATAACGGCGCAGGGATTAATAAAGATAAAGTTCTTAATAAAGCCATTTCAAACGGGATCATCACAAAAGAGGGAGCACTTTCATTAACAGATAAGCAAATATTTGAATTAATCTTTGCTTCAGGTTTTTCTACGGCTGATAAAATTTCCGATGTTTCAGGCAGAGGAGTCGGTCTTGATGTGGTTAAAAATACAATTGAATCACTCGGAGGCTCTGTCACGATTGATTCAAAAGAGGGACATGGCTCGAAGTTCCTGATTCAGCTGCCGTTAACGTTATCAATTATTTCCGTAATGCTGGTTGAAATCCAAAAAGAAAAATATGCGATTCCTTTATCTTCTATTATAGAGACGGCAATCATTAAAAAAGACGAAATTATGAACGCACATGACCAGCAAGTGATTGATTTCAGGGGCAAGGTTCTTCCATTACTATTCTTAAAGGATGTTTTTGAAGTCCCGGAGGAAAACGAAACGGATTCTGAGTTCCTTTCAGTAGTGATTGTACGAAAGGGAGACAAGCTTGCCGGACTTGTTGTGGATTCATTCATCGGTCAGCTTGAAATTGTACTAAAATCA
This sequence comes from Bacillus massiliglaciei, assembly GCF_900098925.1. Classification (GTDB taxonomy): domain Bacteria; phylum Bacillota; class Bacilli; order Bacillales; family DSM-1321; genus Peribacillus; species Peribacillus massiliglaciei. The sequence goes on from NZ_LT622360.1 coordinate 658,060, forward strand.
CTGGGCAATTATTTAAATTCAGCCTTCGCAATCTCGGGAGCGACAATTTTAGGCGATGGCCAGGTTGCATTGATTGTTGACTGCAATGCATTAATCCATTAAATGAAAAACTGTTCATCCCAGAATGATTGAAGGAGGAAAAGTAATGTCGGAATTAAAGACTGAGAAAAATATGAAAGTGATAGTTTTTCAGATAAAAGATAAAGAATATGTTATCCCGGTTGATAAGGTCAAGGGGATTGAAAAACTGCTGTATATTACCCGTGTGCCTAAAACGATCCCATTTGTTAAAGGGGTTATTAATTTGCGGGGCGTGATCACGCCTGTCATTGATTTAAGAGTCCGATTTGGTTTTGAAGAGACCAAATATGACGAAAGCACCAGGATTATCATTGTGACAATCCAAGGGATGGAAATCGGTTTGATTGTCGATTCGGCAAATGATGTTCTTGATTTGCCTGTTGACAGTATTGAACCTCAGCCGGAAATTGTCGGCCAGGTGTCTTCAGAGTATATTAGCGGTGTTGCCAATCTTGAAAAACGCCTGTTAATCCTTATTAATTTAGAAAATATTCTCTCCTTGGATTTGTCCGATCAATCGGTCATAAAGGGGTAAGTCTATGTCATTTATCGATAAAATTGATTTTTTCCGTATGGATGTCTTAAAGGAAATCGGCAATATCGGTGCAGCACACGCAGCAACTTCCTTATCCCATATGTTAGGACAAAAAATTAATATGCGTGTACCGGGGGCGAAGGTAGTTTCCTTTAATCAGATGCTGGATATGGCCGGCGGAGCGGACCATGTGGCAGCTACCATTTTTCTTAGGGTAGAAGGAGACATTAAGGGGAGCATGTTTTTTGTTCTGCCTCTTCCTGTTGCGAGCTATTTTATTAAACAAATGACTGATGAGGATTTTTCTTTCAATGGTGACCCTTTAAAAGATCTTCATATGTCTGCCTTGCAGGAACTGGGAAATATTCTTTCTGGATCTTATCTTACTTCTTTGTCGGATTTTACAAAATTGAACATATATCCTTCGGTTCCTTCTCTTAGTATCGATATGACAGGTGCGACAATCAGTACTGGACTGATTGAGCTTTCGCAGACTAGCGATCACGCAATTGTCATTGAAACGCTGATTGAAAAAGAAGGAGTTTCCCAGCTTAGCGGCCATTTCTTTTTGCTGCCGGACCCTGATTCCTTTGAAATCATATTTGCCTCTTTAGGAGTTGGCACAAATGGCTGAAACGTTCGCTGGGAAAGTAATTAAAGTCGGAATTGCCGACATGGCTGTAGTGCGATCGCCTGATATCATCCGAACAGCAGGGCTTGGCTCATGTGTCGGGCTCGTTCTCTTCGATAAGAGAAGAGGGGTAGGGGCGCTGCTTCATGTCATGCTTCCCGATTCTTCTTTGGCCAAAGCAGGTGCCCTGAATCCGGCTAAATTTGCAGATACAGCGATAAAAGAAATGATCAGCCAGTTATCGAATCTCGGGATTCCGCTCACTTCTTTGAAAGCGAAAATGGCCGGAGGGGCCCAAATGTTCCAGTTTTCCACGGGATCTGATTTGATGAGAATCGGCCCAAGAAATGTAGAAGCTGTCCGTAAAGAATTGTCAGATTTGAAGATTGAGATTATAGCAGAGGATGTCGGCGGAAATAACGGAAGAACGATTGAATTTAATCCGGAAAATGCAGAGTTGCACATACGAACGGTGAATGAAGATACGAAAATTATATAATGCTTTCAGCGGGCAGGCTGGGAAGCTGCTGCAGCATCATTGCGGAGCGCAAAAGCAGGGAGGATATTTTATGTCACAAACGACTATTAATGAAGAACAATTGCATTGGGATAACTGGATCAGCTTTCGTGACCCGGAAGCAGGAGATGTTCTTGTGAAAAAATACATTCCACTTGTCTCCTATCATGTTCAGCGGATTTCGGCCGGCCTGCCGAAAAGTGTAAGCAGGGATGATATCCGGGGACTGGGTATGATGGGGTTATTCAATGCCTTGGAACGATTTGATCCGAAACGAGATAATAAATTTGATACGTATGCTTCTTTTAGAATTCGAGGTGCCATTCTTGACGGGCTCCGAAAAGAAGACTGGCTGCCAAGAAGTGCACGGGATAAAGCGAAGAAGATCGATGCAGCAATTGAAAAGTTGGAACAAAAGCTGATGAGAAATGTGACCCCAAGAGAGGTAGCGGGTGAGCTTAATATTTCGGAAGATGATGTCCACACAGCAATGAATGAACATTACTTTGCCAATATTCTTTCGATGGACGAGCAGCCTTTGGAGCAGGATGATAAAGAGAGTACCAACTACCATATTAAAGATGAAAAAGCGGAATTGCCGGAGGAGCATATTTTAAAGGAAGAGCTCTATAAGGAATTGGCGGCAGTAATTGAAACCTTGAATGAAAAAGAACAGCTCGTTCTGCAATTATTTTACAAAGAGGAATTAACACTGACAGAAATAGGTCAGGTTATGTCTCTTTCAACCTCGCGAATCTCTCAAATTCATTCCAGGGCTATCTTCAAATTGCGCGCTGCCATGAAAAGCGACAGGGAAAATTAACAGACAGGTTTTAGAACATTCCAGATTTCTCTGAATAGCTGAGAAGCATCTGCGTTTAGGTAAAAGCTGAGGATTATGAAAAGAGCCACCTTTAAAGCAAAGAGGATGGCTTTTTCGTATGCTTGCTGCATGTTCAGGTGTATAGATCAGAAAACAGTATGTCTTTCTCCCTTATTCATCTGCTGTTTAACCAATCGAAAACAATGAAAATATGGCTTTCATAATGTTATACTTGCCATAGACAAGGCGGTAAAATTTCTGTATGTAAATTTTTATATCTGCGCAAATGTGGTGTAAAACAAGAAATTATTAAAGGCTAAGGAGTTATCGTACTGATGTATACATTTTTTCTATTTATCCTTTTTCTATTAAATATTCTGACGATCTTTTTTGTCATTCTCCTTTATTCCCGTCAAAACCGTCTTATTCATTTGGAACAGCGGCAAAAAGAAATGGCTGAAGAAATCGAAAATCTTATGACAGAGTACCTTTTGGAAATAAAGGAAGAGAATGAATTACTGTTGCAGAGGTTGGAATCAGACAGGGGAACTGTTACAGCCCAAGGTTCATCCCAGTCTTACGAAGCAGCGAATACCGAGAGTGCAGATCCTGTGCAAACTCAATCGTCAGCCTATAATCTCAAAAAAGCACGGACAGCCTATTTATCTGTTCAGGAAACGAAGCTGGATTCTGCTGAAAAAGAAAGTGAATTGCCAGGTATGGCTGAACAGGAATTTGATAAGAATGAGAAATTAGGGAACGAGAAGGCGGCAGAAAACTTGGATAATAAGATGGAAGCGGGCGGAATAAACACTGGCTCTTCACTCACGGATGAAGTTCTCCTGCTCCATCAAAAAGGCTTGAGCGCAGAACAAATCGCGAAAAAACTGGAATTGGGAAAAACAGAAGTGGAATTATTGTTGAAATTTCACGGATAATAATGTTTTTGCTTGCCTGTCACTGCTGATTATGCTATATTATGAAATGGTGTTAATACACACGCTTTGTGATTCATACAGATGGTGCTGTTGTAAATACAGTCCTGTATGAAAACGATCAAGGCGGAGGAAAAACAAAACCATTTAGGAGGAACTATAATGTCAGTCATTTCTATGAAACAATTGCTTGAAGCTGGTGTTCATTTCGGACATCAAACACGCCGCTGGAACCCAAAAATGAAGAAGTATATCTTCACGGAGCGTAACGGCATCTACATCATTGACCTTCAAAAAACAGTGAAAAAAGTCGAAGAAGCTTACAACTTCGTTAAGGAATTGGCAGCTAACGGCGGAACTGTACTTTTTGTAGGAACTAAAAAGCAAGCACAAGAATCTGTTAAAGAAGAAGCTATCCGTTCTGGTATGTACTATGTAAACCAACGCTGGTTAGGCGGAACTTTAACAAACTTTGAAACAATTCAAAAGCGTATTGCTCGCCTGAAAGAAATCGAGAAGATGGAAGAAGAAGGAATCTTCGAAGTGCTTCCTAAGAAAGAAGTTATCCAACTGAAAAAAGAATGGGAACGCTTAGAGAAATTCTTGGGCGGCATTAAAGATATGAAAACACTTCCTGATGCAATCTTCGTTATTGATCCTCGCAAAGAGCGTATTGCTGTAGCGGAAGCTCATAAATTGAACATTCCATTGGTTGGTATCGTTGATACAAACTGTGACCCTGACGAAATCGATGTTGTTATTCCTGCGAATGATGATGCGATTCGTGCGGTTAAATTGCTTACTGGCAAAATGGCAGATGCGATCTTAGAAGCTAAACAAGGCGAAGAAACAGCAACAGAAACAACAACTGCTTAATTTTTCCCGAAAAAGGTGATAAGAGGATAATGCCTTTTATCACCTTTTTTTACGATATTCCGTTCCAATGAATGGAATACAATGAAGCAAAAAGACATAACCGGGCTAAAAAATGTATTTCCCGGCAAAATAGCAGAAGACTGCTAACATGTACTTAATTTTAAGGAGGATATTAATATGGCAATTACTGCACAATTAGTTAAAGAATTGCGTGAAAAAACCGGTGCCGGCATGATGGACTGCAAAAAAGCATTGGTTGAAACTGACGGCGACATGGAAAAAGCAATCGATTTCCTTCGTGAAAAAGGGATTGCAAAGGCTGCTAAGAAAGGCGACCGTATTGCTGCTGAAGGTCTTACTTCTATTGTTGTGGACGGAAACGAAGCAGTTATCCTGGAAGTGAACTCTGAAACAGATTTCGTTGCAAAAAATGAAGGTTTCCAAACTCTTGTAAAAGAATTGGGAGAATTCTTATTAGCAAACAAACCTGAGAGCGTAGAAGCAGCTCTTGAACAAACAATGAGCAATGGTGCAAAAGTGGAGGACCACATTAATGCAGCAATTGCTAAAATTGGAGAAAAGTTAACTCTTCGCAGATTCCAAATCGTTACTAAAACAGATAACGATGCTTTTGGCGCATATCTTCATATGGGCGGCCGCATTTCTGTGCTTTCTGTTCTTGAAGGAACATCTGATGAGGATGCTGCAAAAGACGTTTCTATGCATATTGCTGCGATTAATCCAAAATACGTTTCACGTGACCAAGTTGACGCAAGTGAATTAGAGCGTGAACGTGAAGTATTGACTCAACAAGCATTGAATGAAGGCAAGCCTGAGAAGATTGTTGCAAAAATGGTTGAAGGCCGAATTAATAAATTCTACGAAGAAATCTGTGTCAACGAGCAGGCGTTCGTTAAGAATCCAGACCAAAAAGTTGCACAGTTTGTAGAATCAAAGGGCGGAAAAATTGCCTCTTTCATTCGCTATGAAGTAGGAGAAGGAATTGAAAAACGCCAAGATAACTTTGCTGAGGAAGTAATGAGCCAAGTTAAGAAAGACTAATTTTTAGTCTTGGTTGAATAGGGGACACACCGTGTGTTCCCTATTTTTGAATCGTCATAATGATGGAATGTGGCAGGGCGAACGAAAAGATTACATAGTTGGAGGTTCTCATGAGCAACGCGAAATATAAACGTGTCGTATTAAAATTAAGCGGCGAGGCTTTAGCCGGTGAAGAAGGATTTGGGATAAACCCGGCAATTATTAAGTCCATTGCCGAGCAAGTTAAAGAAGTAGCTGAGCTGGATGTTCAAGTCGCGGTTGTTGTCGGCGGCGGAAACATATGGCGCGGAAAAGTTGGCAGTGAAATGGGCATGGACCGTGCAAATGCAGACTATATGGGGATGCTTGCAACCGTTATGAATTCATTGGCTCTGCAAGACAGCCTTGAACAAATGGGAATTCAAACCAGAGTTCAAACTTCAATTGAAATGAGACAGGTAGCAGAACCTTATATTCGCAGGAAGGCAATCCGCCATCTCGAAAAACAGAGGGTAGTCATTTTTGCTGCCGGTACAGGAAACCCTTATTTCTCAACTGATACAACCGCAGCGCTTCGTGCGGCTGAAATTGAAGCTGACGTTATATTAATGGCTAAAAATAATGTAGATGGCGTTTACAGTGCGGATCCTTTTAAAGATAAAGACGCTGTGAAATATGAAGAATTATCGTATTTGGATGTAATCAAAGAAGGCCTGGAAGTAATGGATTCAACTGCCTCATCTCTATGCATGGATAATGACATTCCGTTAATTGTTTTTTCAATCATGGAAAAAGGAAATATCAAACGTGCGGTTCTCGGTGAAACATTGGGAACAATTGTAAGGGGGAAATAATGATGCCAAAACAAGTTATTTCAAATGCAACATCAAGAATGGAGAAAGCGATCGGCGCATATACAAGAGAATTGGCCAGCATCAGAGCAGGCCGGGCAAATGCCTCATTGCTGGATCGAATCACTGTAGATTATTATGGTTCTCCTACACCTGTTAATCAGCTTGCCGGAATTTCTGTCCCAGAGGCCCGTCTATTGGTGATTCAGCCTTATGACAAAACGATTTTAGGTGAGATTGAGAAGGCAATTTTAAAATCAGATTTAGGACTGAACCCGGCGAACGACGGATCACTGATTCGAATTGCCATTCCTGCTTTAACAGAAGAACGCCGGAAAGAATTGGTGAAGCAAGTTAAGAAGGAAGCGGAAGAAGCCAAAATTGCCATCCGTAATATCCGCCGGGATGCTAACGAAGATTTGAAGAAATTGGAGAAGAACGGCGAAATTACAGAAGATGATTTACGCGGTTATTCCGATGATATTCAAAAACTGACGGATACGAACATTACAAAGATTGATGATATTACCAAAAATAAAGAAAAAGAAATTCTTGATGTTTAATTTATTGAAATATTGATCATTGGGCAAGGAGAAATCCTATAGCTTGATTTAAATGAACCGAATTCATGTCGAAATGGCAGGATCTGGCGTCGGTGGCAGGGGATCTATTTATTCTTTCCCAAACAACTGCTGATGTCAGTGAAATGGCAGGACAGAACGAGGTTCTTTTTTTAATGCCTGTCCCTTGGAAATCCATTTTCACTAATGGCTTTTAAATCCAAAAATGAATACATTTGCATTTTTATTTTAGGGAGATTTTGGATTTTGCTTATTCTATCGTCAAAATCTTTTTCATAATAATAATAGGACTTCACATGCTTTTTTGATATTATTATATAGATTCACGACAATGGAGATGCCGTGGGAGATACATAGTACGAAGCATAATATGTATGGTATAAGTACAACCTGATAGGAGACTAAGCTATGGATTCAATATGGAAGCGTATCGTTAAAAAGGATGCTTCTTCCGATTTAACAAATAGAATTAAGAAAGCGAAAGAAAGCGGTATACCGCATCACGTCGCCATCATTATGGATGGAAATGGACGCTGGGCTAAAAAGAGATCTCTGCCCCGAATTGCCGGCCATCATGAGGGTATGAAAGTCGTGAAAAAAATCACGAAATTCGCCAGCAAATTAGGAGTGAGTTCACTTACACTCTACGCCTTCTCAACAGAAAACTGGAAACGGCCAAAAAGTGAAGTTGAGTTTTTGATGAAACTCCCGGAAGAATTTTTGGGCACATTTCTTCCAGAACTGATTGAAGAAAATGTCAGAGTGGAAATGATAGGGGAGAAGGAAACTTTGCCAGCCCATACTAAAAGGGCAATAGACAGGGCGATGGAAGAGACGAAAGGCAATACAGGACTTGTGCTGAATTTTGCCTTGAACTATGGAAGCCGGGCAGAAATCCTTAAAGCGGTTCAACATGTTTTGGAAGATGTCGAGAGCGGTATTCTGCCTAAGGAATTAACAGAGGAAATTTTCTCGAAGTATTTGATGACAAGCACTATGCCAGATCCTGATTTGCTGATCCGGACGAGTGGAGAAATCCGATTGAGCAATTTTATGTTGTGGCAGTCAGCCTATTCTGAGCTTTGGTTTACCGATGTTTTATGGCCGGACTTTAAGGAGGAACATTTCCTCGAAGCGCTTGAAGTTTACCAGAAACGTGTTCGGAGATATGGCGGTGTGTAATCTAGAAGGTGAGGATAAGTAAATAATGAAAGAAAGAATTATTACAGCTATCGTGATGGCAGCAGTTTTTATCCCGCTGCTTTTGATCGGCAGCCTTCCGTTTTTAATCTTGGTGTATATTTTAGCTTCAATTGGACTGTATGAATTATGTAAAATGAAGCAAATCAGCATAACGTCCGCTCCTGCTATTATTTCTTTTTTATTGTTGTGGATGCTGCTGATTCCTGATGGAGGAAATGGTTTTTTCGGAACAATCGATCGAAAGGTACAAATCTTTTTGCTTGGATTGCTGTGCATGTTAATTGTAACTGTACTCTCAAAAAATCGTTTCACTTTTGACCATGCAGGCTTCCTTGTGATCTCAGTCCTGTATGTGGCAATGGGATTTTACTTTCTGTTTTTGACGAGAGAGCAAGGAATTGGAAATGTTTTGTTCGTTTTATTTACAATCTGGGCGACCGATTCCGGTGCCTACTTTGTAGGGAAATCTGTTGGTAAGCGGAAGCTATGGCCGGAAATCAGTCCGAATAAAACAGTAGAAGGATTTCTCGGCGGTATTATCTGTGCATTGGCGGTCGCTGCAGGATTTATCCTTTTTGGAAACCTCTCTTTTTCAGCAGGAGAGATGATACTGTTGAGTATAGTGGTATCCATTTTTGGACAGCTTGGAGACTTGGTTCAGTCAGCTTATAAAAGGCACTACGGTGTTAAGGATTCAGGCAGGCTGCTCCCAGGACACGGCGGAATTTTAGACAGGCTTGACAGTGTCATTTTTATTTTGCCGATTTTGCATTTATTAACATTGATGAATTAAAAAATTGCAGCTAGGAGTAGGAGATGAACCAAATTGAAATATATTAGCCTGCTCGGTTCTACTGGTTCTATAGGGGAACAGACAGCAGATGTGGTGAGAGCACATCCAGACCAGTTTCGAATCGTAGCGCTTTCCGCAGGGAAAAATATTGATTTAGTAAGAAAACAAATTCAAGAGTTCAGACCAGAGCTGGTATCTGTTCAGACTAAAGAAGGCCGCGATATCCTGAAAAGTGAATTTGCCGGCCAGGGAATCACTTTCCTTTATGGCGAGGAAGGGATGAGAGAGACAGCGGTTTTTGGAAAGGCTTCTATTCTCATTAATGCTGTACTGGGCAGTGTTGGCCTGCATCCAACATTAGAGGCAATCCGGGCCAAAAAGGATATTGCGATTGCTAACAAGGAAACTTTGGTTACAGCCGGTCATCTAGTTATGGCGGAAGCGGAAAAGGCTGGGATTTCCCTCTTGCCTGTTGACAGTGAACATTCTGCCATTTTTCAGGCTTTACAGGGAGAAAAAGAGAAAAACATTGAGCGGTTAATTATTACGGCCTCTGGCGGAAGTTTTCGCGATCGCAGCAGGGAAGAGCTGAGCGGTGTAACAGTCGAACAGGCTTTAAATCATCCTAACTGGTCTATGGGCGCAAAAATCACCATTGATTCTGCTTCCATGATGAATAAAGGCCTTGAAGTGATTGAAGCGCATTGGCTTTTCGATATGCCTTATGAGAAAATCGATGTTCTTCTTCATCGAGAAAGTGTCATACATTCGATGATTGAGTTTCATGATTCAAGTGTGATGGCCCAGTTGGGCACACCAGATATGAGAGTGCCGATTCAATACGCCCTCACATATCCGGACAGACTGCCTCTGGCCCGCAAGCATCGTTTAAACCTGGCGGACATCGGAAAACTCCATTTTGAAGAAATGAATGTTAAAAGGTATCCTTGTTTGCAATTTGCATATGATGCGGGTAAAATAGGCGGAACAATGCCGACCGTATTAAATGCGGCCAATGAAGCGGCTGTTGCAGGATTCCTTGCAGGACAGATTTCGTTTTTGGAAATCGAATCAATGATCGAAGAAGCTTTGAATAAACATGAGGTTACAGCAAGTCCAAATTTAGAAGTCATACAGCATGTGGATAAGGAAACCCGCCAGCGGATTGAATCAATATGGAAAAAGAGGTGATCTAGTATGCAGACTCTGGAAACCATTATAGCGTTTATTATTATTTTTGGTGCTTTGGTTTTTTTCCATGAACTTGGACATTTATTCTTTGCGAAACGTGCCGGCATTTTATGCCGGGAGTTTGCTATCGGTTTCGGCCCGAAGGTTTTTACGTATAAAAAGAAAGAGACTTTGTATACGATAAGACTTCTTCCCCTTGGCGGATATGTCAGAATGGCCGGAGAAGATGCAGAAAGTGCAGAAATTAAACCGGGCTACCGAGTCGGACTCCTTATGGATGAAGAAGAGACAGTCCAAAAGATTATTATTAACAATAAGGATAAATATCCTGATATTCGCCTGGTAGAAGTGGAATCCATTGACCTGGATCATAAATTGCTTTTGACAGGTTATGAAGAAGGTCAGGAAGAGCTTAAGACCTTCAAAATAAGCCATGAAGCCATTATGGTGGAAGACGGGACTGAAAATCAGATTGCCCCGTATGACAGGCAATTTGCATCTAAATCACTTGGACACCGGACAATGACCATTTTTGCCGGTCCAATGATGAATTTTATTCTTGCTTTCGTCATATTTGTTCTAATTGGTCTGTTTCAAGGAGTGGCTGTGGACGAACCGAGAGTTGGCGAACTGACGAAAGACGGTACAGCCGCCGAGGCAGGATTAAAAAGCGGTGACATGATTCAATCGATAGACGGTACAGAGGTTGCCAGCTGGCAGGATGTGCAGCAAACTATACAAAAGAACCCCGGAAATGAAATTGATTTTATTGTCGAGAGGGATGGCAAGACAATGACGATCCCAGTTGTGCCGGAAGAGGTTGACAGGGATGGTGAAAAAATCGGTATCATCGGGGTGTATGCTCCAATTGAAAAAGCACCTTTAAAAGCTCTGGAATACGGAGCAACAGAAACTTATTTCTGGACAAAACAAATCTTTGTCATTTTGGGACAAATCGTAACAGGAGGCTTCTCTGTTGACATGCTTTCAGGACCTGTCGGGATTTATAAATCAACAGAAGAGGTAGCGAAGCAAGGACTCTTCACTCTAATGAGATGGGCTGGGCTTCTGAGCATTAATTTAGGTATTATGAATCTTCTGCCGCTTCCGGCACTTGATGGAGGAAGACTCCTATTCTTCGCAGTTGAGCTGTTGAGAGGGAAACCGATTGACAGGCAGAAAGAGGGAATTGTCCATTTTATCGGCTTTGCCTTATTAATGCTATTAATGATTGTGGTAACATGGAATGATATTCAGAGATTTTTTCTCTAATAAGCAGTAAACTCGGCGGCTGGTTAAACAGCCGTCATTCCTTTTGTCATAAAACAAACGTATGCTAAATATGCTTTCCCCTTTTAAAAAGCTGCCGGCATACGATATAATACCACGTATGCGGCAAGACGGCATACGATATAATAATATGAATGCGGCAAGAGCTGCCAGTGAGTATGAATGAAATGTCCCTGCCAAGGGATGGGTTATTTAAAAATTTGGATGAAGTATTGAAGAGGTGCAGAGATGAAGCAAAGTACGACGTTAATTCCAACATTAAGAGAAGTGCCGGCTGATGCCGAAATTAAAAGCCACCAATTATTATTGCGTGCCGGCTATATGAGACAAAATTCAAGCGGTGTATATAGTTTTATGCCCCTTGGAAAAAAAGTGCTTCAAAAAATTGAGAATATCGTCCGCGAAGAAATGGACAATGCCGGAGCGGTAGAATTGCTGATGCCAGCTTTGCAGCAGGCTGAATTTTGGCAGGAATCGGGGCGCTGGTATACATATGGTCCTGAGCTAATGCGTCTAAAAGACAGAAATGACAGAGAATTCGCCCTTGGTGCAACACATGAAGAGGTTGTCACCAGCCTTATTAGGGACGAAATCAAATCTTATAAACGGCTTCCGTTAACTGTCTATCAGATTCAAACAAAGTTCAGGGATGAAAAACGCCCAAGGTTCGGATTGCTGAGGGGCCGGGAGTTCATTATGAAAGATGCCTATTCTTTTCATGCGAACCAGGACAGTCTTGATAAAGCTTACCAAAAATTATTCCAGGCTTATTCCAATATTTTTGCGCGCTGCGGCCTGGACTACCGTGCCGTTATTGCAGATTCTGGTGCAATGGGCGGGAAGGATACGCACGAATTTATGGCTCTTTCTGAAGTGGGAGAAGATACAATCGCCTACTCAGACAGTTCTGATTATGCGGCTAATATTGAGATGGCCCCTGTAATTACCCAGTATGAAAAAAGTCAGGAAGCACCGGCTGCCATGGAAAAAGTTCATACTCCGGATCAGAGAACGATTGAAGAAGTAGCGGCTCATCTAAGCGTTTCAGCAGATAAATGCATTAAATCGCTGCTGTTTAAAATTGATGATCGCCATGTTCTTGTCCTTGTCCGCGGAGATCATGAGGTCAATGACATCAAATTAAAAAATCATTTCAATGCTTCAACGGTTGAACTAGCGGCTCCTGCCGAAACGAAAGAAATAGTAGGCTGTGCAGTTGGTTCACTTGGTCCTGTTGATGTCAGTGACAAAGTAACTGTGATTGCTGATCACGCTGTAAAAGCAATTGTTAATGGAGTAACAGGTGCAAATGAAGAAGGTTACCATTATATCAATGTAAATCCTGAGCAAGATTTCCATGCAGATGAATATTTGGACCTGCGTTTCATTACAGAGGGAGACGTTTCACCTGACGGAAAAGGAAAAATCATTTTTGCCAAAGGAATTGAAGTCGGTCATGTATTCAAGCTTGGCACAAGATATTCAGAGGCGATGAATGCGGTATATCTGGATGAAAACGGGCGTACTCAGCCAATGATCATGGGGTGCTACGGAATCGGTGTCTCAAGAACACTTGCAGCTGTAGCTGAACAGTTTAATGATGAGAAAGGCCTTGTTTGGCCGGTGGATTTGGCGCCTTATCAAGTTCACCTCATTCCAGTAAACATGAAAAATGAAGAACAGGCTGGATTGGCTGAAGAATTGTATAGTCAATTAAAGGCTGAACATCTGGATGTACTGATGGATGACCGTCAGGAGCGGCCGGGAGTGAAATTTGCGGATTCCGATTTGATCGGCATTCCGGTCAGGATCACTGTTGGCAAAATGGCGGCAGAAGGAATTGTGGAAGTGAAAGACCGACGCACAGGGGAAATGTTCGAAATTTCAAAAGAAAATCTTATCGATCAAGTACGGAACCTGCTGTCTAAACAGTAAACAAAAAGAACATCATCCAATTTGGGATGGTGTTCTTTTTAACTCGCTGGGCCGTTTTTTTCTACAGCTATGACAGCTGTAGAAATCCTTGGAGATTGGATATCGTTTTTTCAGTAGCAAAAGCGGGAGTATGGTATAATAGCATCTGTTATAAATTACTCAAAGCTCCCATCCCGCAGCCTGAGCCCCCTTTGTTTTATGGGGACTTCCAGGGCTGCTCTGGCATTCAGGCTGTTGGCTATTTAGGGCAGTAAGCAAAAAAGTAAGGACATAAACTGATTTTTATAGGTAAGGAGAGAGGGAATGGATCAAAATCCACAAGGTGGCCGAGAGAGATTTCAGCTCTTGCTTCAGCAACTAGGCTTAACGGAAGATGCGTTTGTGCAATATTTCAGCGGGGCAGAAATAGAAAAACTTCAAATAGAAAGAGAGTCAAAGAGATGGCATTTCATCTTTAAGATTCCGAATCTGATTCCGTGCAGTGTACATTCCCGGCTGAAAACACATTTGAGCGGAACTTTTGCGCATATTGCCAAGGTTTCATTTGTACTCAATGTAGAAAATCCTCAGGTCACTGAAGAAATTGTAAAAGATTATTGGAATCATTGTTTGCAGGACTTACAAGGAGCGTCTCCAGCGCTTTTAGCCCTCTTAAATGACCAGGAACCTAAAGTAATTGGACAAAGAATCATTGTGAGGGCGAGAAATGATGCGGAAGCTGGCCAGCTGAAACGAAAATATGCTGGTTTGATTTCGAATGTATATCAATCATTCGGCTTTCCGCCGCTGTCTCTGGAAGCGGAAGTAAAGACTGAAACGGATGGCGGAGAAGATTATCGCAAGTTCCTGGCAGAAAAACAGCAGGAAGACGCAGCCAAGGCCTTAGCGGCTTTAACGGAGATGCAGAAGAAAGAATCAGAAAGCGGAGAAGAGGAATTTAACGGACCGGTCAAAATTGGTTACACCATCAAGGAAGATGCAGACTTTAGAAGGATTGAGCAGATTATTGATGAAGAGCGGAGAATTGCCATTGAAGGATATGTATTCGATGCAGAAGTAAAAGAACTCCGCAGCGGCCGGAGTCTGCTGACCTTCAAAGTAACGGATTACACCAGTTCAATCTTAATTAAAGTATTCTCCAGGGACAAGGAAGATGCGGCCATGCTCGCGCGTGTAAAAAAAGGCATGTGGGTACGCGCTCAAGGAAGCATTCAGAATGATACCTTCGTACGGGACTTGGTCATGATTGCCAATGATATAAATGAAATCAGCAAAGAAGGCAGAAAAGATACCGCTCCTGAAGGAGAAAAAAGGGTTGAACTACACCTTCATACACCAATGAGTCAGATGGATGCTGTCACGCCTACAGGTGCTTTAATCGCACAGGCAGCCAAGTGGGGACATCGGGCTGTTGCGGTGACAGATCATGCGGTCGCACAGTCATTCCCTGAAGCATTCAGTGCAGGGAAAAAACATGGGATCAAAGTTCTCTACGGGGTTGAAGTGAATCTTGTCGATGACGGAGTTCCGATTGCCTATAATGATGCTGAGCGGCTTTTAGCAGATGATACTTTTGTCGTATTTGATGTAGAGACCACCGGTTTGTCTGCTGTATACGACACTATCATTGAACTTGCTGCAGTCAAAATCAAAGACGGAGAAATCATTGACCGTTTTGAGTCTTTTGCCAATCCTCATCACAGGCTTTCAGCAACAACAATCGATTTAACCGGGATAACAGATGATATGGTTGAAAATGCTCCTGATGTCCCTGAAGTGCTTGAGCGCTTTAAAAATTGGGCTGAAGATGCTGTGCTTGTTGCCCATAATGCAAGCTTTGACATGGGATTCCTGAATGTCGGCTATAAACAGATGGGATACCCAAAGGCAGCCAATCCAGTCGTTGATACATTGGAACTGGGCCGGTTTTTATATCCTGAATTTAAAAACCACCGCCTAAATACGCTTTGTAAAAAGTTTGATATCGAGCTGACACAGCATCACCGTGCTATATATGATGCGGAAGCCACAGGCTATCTCCTGCTCAAAATGCTGAAGGATGCCCTTGCTAAAGGCATCGAATACCATAATCAGCTTAATGATAATATGGGGAAAGGGAATGCCTATCAGCGCTCCCGTCCATATCACTGTACATTGCTTGCCCAGACGCAGGCAGGACTTAAAAATCTATTTAAACTGATATCGATTGCCCATGTAAACTATTTTTACAGAGTTCCCCGCCTCCCCAGGTCCCAGTTAATAAAGTACAGAGAAGGGATCCTTGTAGGCTCAGGCTGTGATAAAGGGGAAGTGTTTGAGGGAATGATGCAGAAAGGTTTTGAAGATGTACTTGAAACAGCGGAATTCTATGATTATTTTGAAGTACATCCGAAGGAAGTCTATCAGCATCTTCTCGAACTTGAATATGTCAGAGATGAAAAATCCTTGGAAACCATCATCAGCAATATTGTCAAATTAGGAGAAAAACTGGATAAACCAGTCGTTGCGACAGGCAATGTCCATTATTTAGATCCAAATGATAAAATCTACCGAAAAATCCTGGTTAATTCACAAGGGGGCGCTAATCCGCTTAACAGGCATAAGCTCCCTGATGTTCATTTCAGGACTACGGATGAAATGCTGAACGCCTTCTCTTTCCTCGGCAAGGAAAAGGCGAAGGAAATTGTTGTGGAAAATTCCAATAAAATAGCCGACATGATTGATGAAATCAAGCCGATCAAGGATGATCTATACACGCCTAAAATCGAAGGCGCAGAAGAAGAAATGCGTGAAATGAGTTATTCGATGGCTCGAAAGATTTATGGGGAAGAACTTCCGGAAATCGTTGAAGCAAGATTGGAGAAAGAATTGAAAAGCATCATTGGGCACGGTTTTGCGGTTATCTATCTTATCTCCCACAAACTCGTGAAGAAGTCACTGAACGACGGATATCTTGTTGGTTCGAGGGGATCTGTAGGTTCTTCTTTTGTTGCAACCATGACGGAGATAACGGAAGTGAATCCGCTCCCTCCGCATTACGTCTGTCCGGAGTGCAAGAAGTCCGAGTTTTTCAATGACGGTTCTGTTGGATCAGGGTTTGACCTCCCTGATAAGAACTGTCCAAATTGCGGTATCCCGTATAAGAAAGACGGCCATGACATTCCGTTTGAAACCTTCCTTGGTTTCAAAGGAGACAAGGTTCCGGATATTGACTTAAACTTCTCCGGCGAATATCAGCCGCAGGCACATAACTACACAAAAGTGCTGTTTGGAGAAGAATATGTATACAGAGCCGGAACAATCGGAACTGTGGCCGAGAAAACAGCTTATGGATATGTAAAAGGATACGCTTCAGACAATAACCTTCATATGAGGGGAGCAGAAGTAGACAGGCTTGTTGCCGGATGTACTGGTGTAAAGCGAACAACCGGTCAGCACCCTGGCGGAATCATCGTTGTACCTGATTATATGGATATATACGATTTCTCACCGATTCAGTTCCCTGCGGATGATCGAAACTCAGAATGGAAGACGACGCATTTCGACTTTCACTCGATTCATGATAATATTCTGAAGCTTGATATACTCGGGCACGATGATCCCACTGTCATTCGGATGCTGCAGGATTTAAGCGGAATTGATCCAAAAACGATTCCGACAGATGATCCTGAAGTTATGAAAATATTCAGCGGTACAGAATCGCTCGGTGTCACAGAAGATCAGATCATGTGTAAGACCGGAACATTGGGAATTCCTGAGTTTGGTACCCGATTTGTCCGTCAAATGCTTGAGGATACAAAGCCGACAACTTTTTCAGAGCTTGTACAGATTTCCGGTCTTTCTCATGGTACAGATGTATGGCTCGGAAATGCTCAGGAATTGATTCATAACAATATTTGTAATTTGAGTGAGGTAATCGGATGCCGGGATGATATTATGGTGTATTTAATATACCAAGGGCTTGATCCATCCCTTGCATTTAAGATTATGGAGTCAGTCCGGAAAGGGAAAGGTCTCTCGGAGGAATTTGAAGCCGAAATGAGAAAAAATGAAGTCCCTGAATGGTATATTGATTCTTGTAAGAAAATTAAATACATGTTCCCTAAAGCCCATGCTGCAGCCTATGTTTTGATGGCTGTCCGAATTGCTTACTTCAAGGTGCATATGCCGCTTTTATATTATGCCGCTTACTTTACCGTCCGTGCGGATGACTTTGAACTGGAAGCAATGATTCGCGGATCACATGCCATCAAGGCAAAAATTGAAGAAATAAACGCAAAAGGGCTTGAAGCTTCAACGAAAGAAAAAAATACCCTCACAGTTCTGGAACTTGCTTTGGAAATGTGTGAGAGAGGATATTCTTTCAAACAAGTGGATTTATATAAATCAAGTGCTGATCAATTCATTATTGAAGGCAATGCCTTGATTCCGCCGTTTAATTCGATCCCCGGGCTCGGAACGAACGCGGCGATTAATATTGTCAATGCAAGGAAAAATGGAGAGTTTTTATCAAAAGAAGACCTCCAGCAGCGCGGTAAGGTTTCCAAAACGATTCTGGAGTATCTCGATAAACAAGGATGCCTGGAATCTCTTCCGGAACAAAACCAATTATCCTTATTTTAATGTGAATAGCATATTTGGCTAAACATTCATCATATTTGCATAAAAATCTGGATTATGGTATATTTTTATTGGAAATACTAAGAGGAACCAATGGCAAGAGTGGGGAAACCCACTCTTTCGTGTTGTATTGACCATTTATTTTCAAATCCATTACCAAGACTTTTTAACTGAACAGGTTTGGAGGAAACACATGAGTAAAAAGGTAACGGAAATCGTAGAAGAATTGGCAGCCCCGATTCTTGAGGAGCTTCAGCTGGAACTCGTTGAAGTAGAGTATGTCAAAGAAGGGAAAAGCTGGTTCCTTCGTGTATACATCGATAAGGAAACAGGAGTTGATATCGAAGACTGTAGCAACGTCAGTGAAAAGCTGAGCGAAAAGCTTGATGAAGCTGACCCGATATCTCAAAATTATTTCCTGGAAGTGTCATCTCCGGGCGCTGAAAGACCTTTAAAGAAAGATAAAGACTTTTTAAAGGCGATTGGCAAAAACGTTTACATCAAAACATATGAACCAATTTTGGATGAGAAGGAGTTCGAAGGCGTTTTAACCGAATTCGACGGTGAACAGGTAACCCTGGAAGTCAAAATCAAGACTCGTAAGAAAACAGTGATTATCCCTTATGCGAAAATTGCTAAAGCGAGACTCGCCATCACCTTCTCTTAAAAACCAGTACATTACATTAATAAGGGGGATCAACCCATGAGCAGTGAGCTGTTGGATGCTCTGCACATTTTAGAAAAAGAAAAAGGGATTTCAAAAGAGGTCCTAATTGAGGCGATTGAAGCAGCATTAATATCGGCTTACCGACGGAATTTCAATCAGGCACAGAACGTACGGATTGATTTGAATCTTGAGAAAGGTTCGATGAAAGTATTTGCCAGAAAAGATGTCGTTGACGAAGTTTTCGATTCCAGATTGGAAATTTCTTTGGCTGAAGCGCGTCAGATTAACCCTAATTATTCAGTAGATGATGTAGTGGAAATGGAAGTCACTCCTAAAGACTTCGGCCGGATTGCTGCTCAGACAGCCAAGCAGGTTGTAACTCAGCGTGTTCGCGAAGCTGAGCGCGGCATTATCTATTCTGAATTTATCGATCGGGAAGAGGATATCATGACTGGTATCGTTCAGCGCCAAGATTCCCGTTTCATTTATGTCAGCTTAGGAAAGATTGAAGCCCTGCTGCCTCAAAATGAACAAATGCCGAACGAACAATATAAGCCGCATGACCGTATCAAGGTATTCCTGACAAAGGTTGAGAAGACTTCGAAAGGACCGCAGATTTTCGTTTCCCGCTCACATCCCGGCTTGTTGAAACGTCTTTTTGAGATTGAAGTACCGGAAATTTTTGACGGAACGGTTGAAATTAAATCAGTTGCAAGGGAAGCTGGAGACCGCTCTAAGATATCCGTTTATTCGGCTAATGAAGAAGTGGATCCAGTCGGATCATGTGTCGGCCAAAAAGGGCAGCGTGTTCAGGCCATTGTCAATGAACTGAAGGGTGAAAAAATTGACATCGTAAAATGGTCCGAAGATCCAGTCGTTTTTGTAGCAAACGCCCTCAGTCCGTCCAAAGTGCTTGAAGTACTGGTTAACGAAGAGGAAAAGGCTACAACTGTCATCGTTCCGGATTACCAGCTGTCCCTTGCTATCGGCAAAAGAGGGCAAAACGCCCGCCTTGCAGCGAAGCTGACAGGATGGAAAATCGATATTAAAAGTGAAACTGAAGCCCGTGATGCAGGGATCTATCCTGTAGACGACCAAGACTTCCTTTTGAATAAAGAAAGCTATACAGATCAAGAAGATGATTATTCCGAGGATATTGATTAAGTTAGAGGTGAGCGGACATGAATAATCGTAAAAAAGTTCCATTGAGGAAATGTGTCGCCACTGGTGAGATGAAACCGAAAAAAGAAATGATCCGGATCGTCCGATCAAAGGACGGAGAGGTCAGTATCGATCCTACCGGAAAAAAATCGGGACGGGGTGCTTATTTGACGCTTGACCGGGAAATCATTCAAATGGCCAAGAAAAAGAATACATTATCCAATCACCTTAATGCCCATATCGATTCCTCCCTATATGAAGAATTGCTTGAATTAGTGGAAAAGGAGAAATTCTAAAACATCATGTCTCAGCACCAATGGATGTCTCTATTAGGTTTGGCAAATCGAGCGCGTAAGCTGATTTCTGGAGAGGAATTGGTGGTAAAAGAGATTAGGAGCAAAAAAGCAAAAGTCGTTCTTTTAGCATTGGACGCCTCGCAAAATACAGAAAAAAAAATAATAGATAAATGCACCTATTATCAGGTCCCCATTCGAAGAGTTGAAAATCGCTACATCCTGGGCCAAGCAATTGGCAAGGAAGCCAGGGTTGTTGCAGCTGTTCTTGATGAGGGCTTTGCGAAGAAACTCCGGACGCTGCTCGATTAATTTTAACGGGGGTGAACGTATGTCAAAATTGCGTGTTTATGAATATGCAAAGCAAAAAAATGTTTCAAGCAAAGAAGTAATAACAAAACTTAAAGAAATGAATATAGAGGTAACAAACCATATGACAGCATTAGATGATTCAACTGTTCAAAAATTAAACAATTCAATAAAGCCTAAAAACGACGGGCAGCAATCTGCGCCTAAAACGAATCCGACTGTTGCAAAATACGAAGCGGAAGCTGATGAGAAAAGCACAGTAAATAAAGAAAAGCTCAAGAAAAAGCCTGCTGCCAAACAAGCTGGCGGCGCAAAAAAACCAGGTCAAAACCAGTCATTTAATAAAAACCGCAATAATCGAAATAAAAACAATAAACAAAGGCAGCAGCCGCAGCAGCATGTACCTGTAAAAAGGAAAGAACGCGAACTGCCTGAAAAAATCACTTTCTATGAGTCCTTAACGGTTCAAGAACTAGCTAAAAAGCTGCACCGCGAACCATCTGAAATCATCAAAAAATTATTCATGCTCGGTGTGATGGCTACGATTAACCAAACACTGGACAAAGATGCAATTGAGCTTATTGCAGCTGAATATGGGGTAGAAGCAGAAGAGGAAGTGCGTGTGGATTTAACCGACCTTGAATCTCTCTTTACTGATGATGCTCCTGAAGATCAAACAGAGCGTCCGGCTGTTGTTACGATCATGGGCCATGTTGACCATGGTAAAACAACATTGCTTGATTCCATCCGTAAAACAAAAGTAACAGAAGGTGAAGCAGGCGGGATTACCCAGCATATCGGTGCTTATCAGGTTGAAGTGAATAATAAGAAGATCACTTTCCTTGACACTCCCGGACATGCTGCCTTTACGACAATGCGTGCCAGAGGTGCTCAGGTTACAGATATCACAATTATTGTAGTTGCAGCTGATGACGGTGTAATGCCGCAGACAGTTGAGGCGATTAACCATGCGAAAGCGGCAGAAGTTCCAATCATTGTTGCAGTCAATAAAATGGATAAAGAAGCAGCTAATCCGGACAGAGTCATGCAGGAACTGACTGAATACGGTCTTGTATCTGAAGAGTGGGGCGGCGACACAATATTTGTTCCGATTTCTGCGAAGAATGGCGACGGTATTGAGAGCTTGCTTGAAATGATCATTCTGGTCAGCGAAGTTGAAGAGTACAAGGCAAATCCAGACCGTAATGCTAATGGAACAGTTATAGAAGCGCGCTTGGATAAAGGCCGCGGTTCTGTTGCAACACTGCTTGTACAGAACGGAACATTAAAAATTGGCGATCCAATCGTTGTCGGCAATACTTATGGACGTGTACGGGCAATGGTTAATGACCTTGGACGCCGTGTAAAAGAAGCTGGTCCGTCAACGCCTGTAGAAATCACTGGTTTAAATGAAGTGCCGCAGGCTGGAGATCGTTTTATCGTATTTGAAGATGAAAAGACAGCCCGTCAGGTTGGTGAAACACGGGCACAGCGTCAAGTCCTTTCTCAGCGCAATGAAGGCTCCCGTGTAACATTGGATACATTGTTTGAACAAATGAAACAAGGGGATATTAAAGAGCTGAATATTATCCTGAAAGCTGATGTTCAAGGTTCTGCTGAGGCATTGGCGGCTTCCCTTCAAAAGATTGAAGTGGAAGGTGCGAAAGTTAAAATCATCCATACCGGAGTAGGCGCTATTACTGAATCCGATATTATTTTAGCAACTGCTTCTAACGCCATTGTTATTGGATTTAATGTCCGTCCTGATGTGAATGCAAAACGGGCTGCTGAATCTGAAAATGTCGATATCCGCCTACACCGCATTATCTATAAAGCGATTGAAGAAATTGAATCAGCAATGAAAGGGATGCTTGATCCAGAATTTGAAGAGAAAATTATTGGTCAGGCTGAAGTCCGTACAACTTTCAAAGTTTCAAAAATTGGTACAATTGCCGGTTCATATGTAACAGAAGGCAAGATCACAAGGAACAGCAATGTTCGTCTAATCCGTGAAGGCGTAGTAATTTTCGAAGGTGAAATTGACGCCCTTAAACGTTTTAAAGATGATGTAAAAGAAGTTGCCACAAACTATGAGTGCGGGATTACAATCAAGAATTATAATGACGTTAAAGAAGGCGACATTATCGAAGCCTATGTAATGGAAGAGATTGAGCGTACATGATCATTGGATCTATCCAATGTGAAATGATGATCCACAACGCCCACTCCCTTAAAGAAAAGCGTGCGGTATTGCAGCGCATTATAACTAGACTTAAACAGAAATATAATATTTCAGTCGCCGAAACAGATTTCCAGGATTTATGGCAGCGCACAAAAATTGCCATTGTCACGGTTTCATCTTCACGGAAAGCAACTGAGAGGGAATTGCAGAATGCCCTGCAATTCCTAGATTCTTTTCCGGAGATTGAGCGAACAATAACAGATATGGAATGGTTATAAGCGAGTGAGGTGATATGTATGAGCCTTCGGTCTAATCGAGTTGGCGAACAAATGAAAAAAGAGCTGAGTGAAATTATCGGCAGAAAAATAAAAGACCCCCGGGTCGGTTTCGTGACGGTTACTGATGTGGAAGTAACGGGTGATCTTCAGCAGGCTACGGTCTATATCTCAGTTCTTGGAGATCAGGAGCAAAGAGAAAATTCCCTGAAGGGGCTTGCCAAAGCAAAAGGATTTATGAGAAGTGAGCTTGGCCAGAGAATCCGTTTGCGGAAAACACCGGAATTATTCTTTGAATTTGACGAATCCATTGATTATGGAAACCGAATTGAGACTTTAATTTCGCAAATCCATAAAGATGATAAACCGACTGACGACAATGAATAAAAACTGAAAAGGAGGCCGACTCATACGCAGTGCATGGCACTACAGGCAGAGTTGGTCTCCTTTTTTTGAAGGTGATGAAATGGAAGGAATATTGCCGCTTTTTAAGCCAAAAGGGATGACTTCCCATGATTGTGTTTTCAAGCTGCGGAAAATCTTAAAAACAAAAAAAGTGGGGCATACAGGAACTCTTGATCCTGATGTGACAGGAGTACTCCCTATTTGTGTGGGCAGGGCAACTAAGATTGCCGAATATATTACTGATGCCGGCAAGACTTACGAAGGAGAAGTGACCCTTGGCTATTCCACCTCAACCGAAGATAGCAGCGGCGAAATCATAGATCAAGTGACACTTTCTGAGCCAGTTTACCGCAGTCAAATCCTTCAAGTCTTTGAATCATTAACAGGAGTTATTACACAAACCCCTCCAATGTATTCTGCTGTGAAGGTAAATGGCAAGAAACTGTATGAATATGCCCGTGCTGGAATAGAAGTGGAGCGCCCCTCAAGGCAGGTTACGATTCATGAATTGACTCTCATGGATGACAGAGAAAGGTTTACTGGTGAATCGATTTCGTTCCGTTTTAGAGTCAAGTGCAGCAAAGGGACATACATTCGAACCCTTGCCGTTATGATGGGTGAGATGTTAGGCGTACCGGCACATATGTCGGATTTGATTCGTGTGGAATCAGCCGGTTTTTCTCTTGAAGACTGCTGGACCATTGAAGAAGCTGCGAGTATGGCGGAAATAGGGAAAATCGATGAACTTCTTCTGCCTTTGGAAAGAGGGCTCATTCATTTGCCGAAAATTTATATTAATGATACATTAGCAAAGAAAGTGCTGAACGGAGCAGTATTAGAGCAGACGGACAAAATGGCTTTTGGTGAGGAGCCTTTTGTTATAATGGACTCAGCAGGAAAGGCACTCGCTATTTATCAATTGCACCCAACAAAAGAGGGCCTGATTAAACCTGTTAAAGTTTTGGCACAGCAAATATAGAATGTCTTGTTGTCGGAAAGAGGAGATTTAGGTGAAAGTGATCAAGA
The DNA here is from genome assembly GCF_900098925.1 of Bacillus massiliglaciei. Taxonomy (GTDB): domain Bacteria; phylum Bacillota; class Bacilli; order Bacillales; family DSM-1321; genus Peribacillus; species Peribacillus massiliglaciei. Next base: position 682,281 of record NZ_LT622360.1, read on the forward strand.
TAGAGCATCCGCAAACGTTTAATCCTGAGGATTTTCCTGAACTTGTGCTGGCGATGGGCTTTTTTGATGGTGTTCATAAAGGTCATCAGAAGGTCATCATGACTGCAAAGGAGATTGCCGAGCAAAGACAAATGAAATCGGCGGTTATGACTTTTGACCCTCATCCTTCCGTTGTATTGGGGAAGAATGCAGAAGGTGTCCGTTATATCACGCCGCTCGAAGATAAAATCAAGATGATCGAAGAGCTGGGGATTGACTTCTTATTTATTATCCATTTCAGCCAGGAGTTTGCTCAGCTTGAGCCTCAGCAATTCGTTGATCAATATATTGCGGCCTTAAATGTCCGCCATGCTGTCGGCGGATTCGATTATTCATATGGGCGATTCGGAAAAGGGACAATGGAAAACCTTCCCGAGTTTGCAAAGGGCCGTTTCACTCAGACTGTTGTTGCCAAACAGAGTCTCGAGGAGGAAAAAGTAAGCTCCACCCGGATCAGGAAGACACTCTCCCGCGGTGATTTTAAGGATTATCACCATCTTGTAGGCAGATATTATTCCACACGGGGCAGGGTCATTCACGGAGAAAAGCGCGGCAGAAAATTAGGGTTTCCCACAGCTAATATCGAATTGCTGGATACATATATTTTTCCTGCGCCGGGCGTCTATGCAGTCAGAATCAAATTTGATGACCGCTGGCATGAAGCAGTGTGCAATGTTGGATATAAACCGACCTTTCATAAAGAAAAGCCGGAGTTTCCATCTATTGAAGTTCATATTTTTGATTTCAACCAGGATGTTTACGGAGAAGAAGCGGCCGTTGAATGGCATTGCAGGCTTAGAAGCGAAAAGAAATTCAATGGAGTCGCTGAATTGATTGAGCAGATTGAGCACGATAAACAGAATGCGCTCCGTTATTTTAAAGAAACCGGCCAAAATTTACAGTAGGCTTGCATTTTTTGAGGAAAAGATGTATTCTATTATATGTACTAAAATAACCATTGCTTGGCTAGTCGAGACTCCGACGCTGGCTAGGTAATTGGGGATTTATGAAAATTTAGGAGGAAATATTTTATGGCTATCACTCAAGAACGCAAGAACGAAATCATTGCTGAGTTCAGAACTCACGATACTGACACTGGTTCTCCAGAAGTTCAAATTGCTGTATTAACAGAAGAAATCAACAAATTGAACGAACACTTACGCACTCATAAGAAAGACCACCATTCACGTCGCGGTCTTTTGAAAATGGTTGGTAAGCGCCGTAACCTTTTGACTTACCTTCGTAACAAAGATGTAACACGCTATCGTGAACTAATCAACAGATTGGGTCTACGTCGATAATTGGTTGCTTGAAAGCGGGAAATTTCCCGCTTTTTTGATGTATAAAGCTTGGAGAAAGATGTTAGTTTTGAAGATCTCAGCCAGGCCCGCATCAGATGGCTCGGCGGCAGCCGGGCTTTTTCTATTCTGAGAAAGACTGCCTGAAGATTTACATATAGATCAGCATCATTACTAGACTTGGTTTTACATATTTATTGAAATGTTTTGGATATTTCATTCATTTTGCTGTTAATGCCGGGTTTTTTCGTGCATAATAGGAATAGTTTGGTTTTTATTTTAAAAATGAACTTTCATATATATTGGGTTGATTCATACTGGTTTATGTTAACAGCTCCAAAGCGAAGATTCAGAGAGGGGTTTTAATGAAAGATGACACAAGAAAAACATACGTATTCATTTGAATGGGCCGGCCGAAATCTGACGGTTGAAATTGGCCAATTAGCGAAACAGGCAAACGGAGCCGTTTTAGTCCGTTATGGAGATACGGCTGTGTTAAGTACAGCTACAGCTTCCAAAGAGCCAAAAAACGTGGATTTTTTCCCGTTAACTGTGAATTATGAAGAAAAATTATATGCTGTAGGAAAAATCCCTGGCGGCTTTATCAAAAGGGAAGGCCGTCCAAGTGAACGGGCAATCCTTGCCAGCCGTTTAATTGACAGGCCGATCCGCCCGCTGTTTGCCGATGGATTCAGAAATGATGTACAGGTAATCAGCATGGTAATGAGTGTCGACCAAGACTGTTCTTCCGAAATGGCTGCGATGTTCGGTTCTTCCCTTGCACTGTCTGTGTCTGATATTCCTTTTGAAGGCCCTATTGCTGGTGTTGTAGTGGGCCGCATTAACGGGGAATTCGTGATTAATCCAAATGTAGAGCAAATGGAACAAAGCGATATCGACCTTACAGTAGCCGGAACAAAAGATGCCATCAACATGGTTGAAGCAGGAGCTAAAGAAGTGCCTGAAGAAATTATGCTTGAAGCCATCATGTTCGGTCATGAAGAAATTAAAAAGTTAATTGCTTTCCAAGAGCAGATTGCAGCCGAGATCGGCAAAGAAAAAATGGAAGTAAAGCTATACCAGGTAGATGCAGAGCTTGAAGCTGAGATTAAGAATCTGTGTCTTGATGATATGAACAAGGCTGTTCAAGTCAAAGAAAAACATGCCCGTGAAGATGCTATCACCGCTGTTAAAGAGCAGGTTGTTGCTCAATTTGAAGAGCGGGAAGCAGATGAAGAAACGCTTAAGCAAGTAAAAGAAATACTTGGGAAATTGGTGAAAGCTGAAGTGCGCCGTTTAATTACGGAAGAAAAGGTTCGTCCAGACGGACGTCATCCTGAAGAAATCCGCCCGCTTTCTTCAGAAGTCGGCCTGTTAGCACGTACGCATGGATCCGGTCTGTTTACAAGAGGACAAACTCAGGCTCTGTCTATTTGTACATTGGGAGCTCTTGGCGATGTCCAAATTTTGGACGGACTAGGAACAGAAGAATCCAAGAGATTTATGCACCATTATAACTTCCCTCATTTCAGTGTGGGTGAAACTGGGCCGCTTCGCGGGCCGGGCCGCCGTGAAATTGGCCATGGTGCTCTTGGTGAAAGAGCTTTGTATCCAATTATCCCAGATGAGAAAGACTTCCCTTATACAATCAGGGTTGTTTCAGAGGTATTGGAATCCAACGGTTCTACTTCGCAGGCAAGTATCTGTGCAGGGACACTGGCTATGATGGATGCAGGTGTGCCGATTAAGGCGCCTGTTGCCGGTATTGCCATGGGCTTGATTAAATCAGGCGAATATTATACGATCCTGACTGATATTCAAGGCATGGAAGATCATTTGGGAGACATGGACTTTAAAGTTGCCGGAACTTCTAAAGGAGTTACCGCTCTGCAAATGGATATTAAAATTGAAGGGCTGTCCCGCACGATTTTGGAAGAAGCCCTGCAACAGGCTAAAAAAGGCCGTATGCATATTCTAGCTTCTATGATGGAAACAATGAACGGACCGCGGGAAAGATTGTCTAAATATGCGCCGAAAATTTTGACGCTGACGATTAATCCAGATAAAATCCGAGATGTTATTGGGCCAAGCGGAAAGCAAATTAATAAAATCATCGAAGAAACTGGTGTTAAGATTGATATTGAACAGGATGGAACAGTCTTTATTTCATCCATTGATCAGGAAATGAATGAAAAGGCTAAGAAAATCATTGAAGATATTGTACGTGAAGTTGTCGTAGGTGAAAAATATCTTGGTAAAGTTAAACGTATCGAGAAATTTGGAGCCTTTGTAGAAATCTTTAATGGTAAAGACGGCCTGGTTCATATCTCTGAACTCGCTGAAGAGAGGGTAGGCAAAGTGGAAGATGTTGTCTCAATCGGCGATGAAATTTTAGTGAAGGTTACTGAAATTGATAAGCAGGGAAGAGTAAATCTTTCTCGTAAAGCGATTTTAAAGGAAGAGAAAGAAGCGGCAAACCCTTCAAAATCTTAATGGGATCCGGCTTAAGCTTTTCCCTAGAAAGCGAGCTTGGAAACGGGAACCCATGCAACATGACCCGAACATCCAATTCTCTGTGAGAATTGGATGTTTTTTGTCTATCCGAGCCTCTGTTTAGGTATGATAACATTAAAAAAATAATAGGATTCGCATGGCACTGTTCTGCCTTGTCCTTTTTTTTCATATCTATTGTATGAAGGAGGCAGAAAAAATGAATAATAAATGGAGTCATATAGTTGCGATAAGTGCCATTGCAGGTATATCATGGTTATTAGTGCAAAATCCATATACTCATTTTTATTTGGCTCATCTGGCGGATAATGCTGAAACAGTCATGAAGCAGGAAGATTCGCTTTACGGTTCAATACAGGAAGCAGCAAAGAAACATGAAATTGCTTACCAAGATGCAAGAATTGATCGTGTTTGGAAGGCTGTTCCCGGAATGAATGGATTGAAGGTTAATATTGAAAAATCCTATGAGGCGATGAGAAAAGAAAATCATTTTGATGAGAAGAAACTGGTCTACGATCAGGTAAAGCCAAAGATCCATCTGAATGATCTCGAACCGGCCCCAATTTACAGAGCTCATCCAGAAAAGCCAACCGTTTCGTTTCTTATTAATGTGGCTTGGGGTAATGAATACTTAACGGAGATGCTTGCTGTTTTAAAAAGACATAATGTAAAGGCCACCTTTTTTCTGGAAGGAAACTGGACAAAAAAAAATCCTGAACTTGCCAAGATGATAGCGGATGGAGGCCATGAAGTCGGCAATCATTCATATTCACATCCTGATATGAAAAATCTTTCTGCAGAGGCAACACAGAAAGAAATCAGTAAAACGAATGAAGTAATTGAAGCAGTTACAGGAAAGAAAAGTGTTTGGTTTGCTCCTCCAAGCGGAAGCTTCAGGGATGAAACGGTCAAGATTGCGGACTCATTTGGAATGAGAACGGTCATGTGGAGCGTGGATACGATTGATTGGCAGAAGCCAAGTCCAGAAGTGCTTAAACAAAGAGTTCTTTCAAAGGTCCATCCCGGTGCATTTGTTCTCATGCATCCTACCGAATCCTCTTCATCATCTCTTGAAAGCTTGATTATCAACATTAAAAAGAAAAATCTGGATATTGTTACCGTCTCAGAAGCAGTGGAAGAAAAACGAATCATTCATTGAAATGAATATGGTCTGCAGCAGCAAAGAATGGAGGAATGATGTTCGTTGATTAAAAATTATACTTGTCAAAATGGAGTTCGAATCGTACTTGAAAATATCCCAACAGTACGCTCTGCCGCGATCGGTGTCTGGATCAAGACAGGCTCCCGGAATGAAAGCCCAGAGCTGAATGGGATTTCTCATTTTCTCGAACATATGTTTTTTAAAGGAACCAAGACAAGGAACGCCCGTGAAATTGCTGAGTCATTTGACAGCATAGGCGGGCAGGTAAATGCTTTCACTTCAAAGGAATATACTTGTTACTATGCAAAGGTTCTAGATAATCATGCCAGCTATGCGCTTGAGGTTCTGGCAGATATGTTTTTCAATTCCACTTTTGATAAAGAGGAATTAGAAAAAGAAAAAGGCGTCGTCTGTGAAGAAATTAAAATGTATGAAGATACACCGGATGATATCGTTCATGATCTGTTAAGCCAGGCTGTTTATCAGAATCATCCGCTTGGTTATCCAATTCTGGGTACAGAGGAGACGTTATCGACCTTTACAAGTGATACTTTAAAGAAGTATGTTTATGATATGTATACACCCGATAAAGTCGTTATATCTGTTGCGGGGAATGTGAATGAGGAAATGATTAAGGAAGTCGAAAAATATTTTGGCTCTTATGAGGGTGGTCAAACTAAGCAAGAATTGATTAAGCCTGTTTTTCATCAAAATCATTTCACAAGAACGAAAGAAACAGAACAAGCTCATTTATGCATTGGATATGAGGGGCTTGAAATCGGACATGAAGACAGCTACAGCCTGATTGTACTTAATAATGTACTTGGAGGCAGCATGAGCAGCCGTCTTTTCCAGGAAGTCAGGGAAGAAAGAGGGCTGGCCTATTCTGTCTATTCCTATCATTCAAGCTATCTGGACAGCGGTATGGTCACGATATATGGCGGGACAGGGGCGAATCAGCTGGACAGCCTTTATAATACTGTTAAGGAAACTCTGGATGTATTCAAACGGGATGGAATCACAGAAAAAGAACTGAGAAACAGTAAAGAACAGCTAAAAGGAAGCTTGATGCTCAGCCTTGAAAGTACAAACAGCAGAATGAGCAGAAACGGAAAAAATGAATTGTTATTAAGAAAACATCGTTCATTGGATGATATGATTGAAAAAATTGACCAAGTGACGGCGGAAGGTGTTCATCAGCTGGCAAACAAGATATTTACTGAACATTCATCTTCATTAGTAAGTCCGCTTGAAAATTGGAAAAGATAAGGTACTGGTCTGCTTTTGCCCTGTTGGGGCGGAAGCAGGCTTTTTTTGGGCTCTATACTATTTGTTGGGGTATCCATACAATTGTTTGCATAAAAAATGCACGCAAACATCCAATTCTTTTATACTTGAGTTGACTAGAAACAAGTAGAGAATGGAGTTGCGTGCACATGAATTTTACCATGAATATCCCCGGTTTAAAAGGGGTTACCATTTTAAAAGTAGAGCAGGTGGAGGAAACGATGAGGGTATATGTGGAAATGGAACGCAGCCTCCAGCAGTGCCCTGACTGCGGAGCTCCCACCTCTCGTGTTCACGACTACCGGATCCAAAAGGTTAAGCACTTAAAGTGGTTTGAGAGGAAGACGGATTTATTCTACAAACGCAGACGGTATGTCTGTGCATGCGGGAAGCGTTTTTCGGAACAAAACCCGTTCGTACAGCGTTACCAGCGTACATCTATTGAATGGAATCAGGCCGTGGGCATACGGGCGATTAAAGGAAAGACCTTTAAAGAAACGGGGGAAACCTACGGTTCTTCGTCTTCTACTATTGTCCGCCGGTTTGACCGTTTGGCTCGGAGTGAAATACGTTCTGTGGAAAAGCTGCCTTCTGTGATTGCCATTGATGAGTATAAAGGAGATACACGAGAAGGAAAATACCAGCTCATCATTGCCGATGGAATCACCAAAAAGCCCTTAGATATCCTGCCTAATCGCTATAAGAATACGATTAAACACTATCTTCAAAAGTATGGGGACCAGGTTCAGGTGGTGATCATGGACATGAGCCATTCTTTTAAATCGGCGGTTCAAAGTGCCTTAGGCCGCCCTGTGATTGTGGCCGATCGCTTTCATTTCTGCCGGTATGTCTATTGGGCGCTGGACGGTGTCCGGAGAAGGGTACAGAAAGAGTTTCACCCGTATGACCGCAAGAAGTGCAAACGTATGAAGCATGTCTTTCACAAGGCCTCCGACCGCCTGACAGAAGAAGACAGATGGCATCTGCATCGTTATTTGGATATGTCGGAAGAGCTTAAAAAAGCGTACGAATTAAAGGAAACCTATCGTGGCTGGTTTGTTCAGGCGAAGGAATCTGGATCGGAAGATATAGGGAAGGTCAAACAGGGCCTGAGAGACTTTTATCGACGGGTCCAGGACTCTGGCATTCCTGAAATGGAGAAAGCCATTACCACGCTCCAAAATTGGCAGACAGAAATCTTAAACAGCTTTGTTTATGGGTATTCGAATGGTTTTTTAGAAGGGATCAACAATTCAACGAAGGTTCTTAAGCGAAATGCGTATGGATTCAGGAATTTCAGCCGTTTTCGGGCAAAAATATTATTAACCCATCAGTTTAAAGGAATTGGGATACATATTGGTTAGGGATGGCGATCAGTCGCCACCCCAACATTTGACGGAGAACCTTTTTTTGCAGCTTAGGACGGAGCTAGAAGCACTTTTGTATAAAAAAGCCAAGAACCGAAACTCCATCACATAATCCTCGTTTCCGTATGCAAATGCAATTAGGGATAGTCTATCTGAACACCCGTGACCATGGGTATCTTAAGTTTATTGGACAGCTCATGCATTTTAAGAGTGAGGAACATCATATAGTAAAGAAGAGAGGACAGATGAAGACAGGGGGAAGCTTATATGAGGCTGAGCAAGTTGAGCGGCAAAGAAATTGTAGATGTAAACAGGGCAGAAAGGTTGGGAGTTCTTGGCCAAACGGATCTAGAAATCGACCATACAGGACAGATTAAAGCATTAATAATTCCTTCCGTAAAATGGTTTGGTATCATTCGCGGCGGCAATGAAATAAGAGTGCCCTGGGAACGGATTAAGAAAATTGGGGCAGATATGATGATTATCGATTTTTCTCTTGAAAAAAGCCCTTATAAAGATTCAGACTAAATGTTAATAGCCGTTTACAGCGGCTTTTTTTGATGTCTTTATTCTTCACCGATTGCATGCCGGATACATAAGATGTGAGGGTACTTGAAAAAAGAAGATAAGAAAAAAACATAAAATATTTCATTGGATTCATTTAAAAAAGAAGGTGACGGTTTAATGCTAAACGGCATGCAAATCGCTGTAATTGGTGGGGATGCACGTCAGCTGGAAGTGGTCAGAACACTGACAGAGCTTGATGCAAAACTAATATTAGTGGGCTTTGAGCAGTTGGATCATGCGTTTGCAGGAACCATCAAGGAAAATGTGCAAGATGTACCATTTTCTCAAGTGGACGCCATTATTCTTCCGGTTCGCGGAACAGATCAAGACGGAAAAGTAGAAACGATTTTCTCAAGCGAAGAAGTCATACTTACAAAAGAAATGATAACAGCTACCCCTGAACATTGTGTATTTTATTCGGGTATCAGCAACCATTATTTAGATGCTCTATTTAAAGAAGCGAATCGGAAACTTGTTTTATTATTTGAGAGAGATGATGTAGCTATTTACAATTCTATTCCGACAGTAGAAGGAGCCATCATGATGGCTATACAGCACACAGACTTTACAATCCATGGCTCGAACATTGTAGTGCTGGGCTTAGGGAGGGTTGGTATGAGTGTCGCCAGGTCTTTTCAGGCACTGGGAGGCAAAGTGAAGGTAGGTGCCAGAAAAAGCGAAGACCTTGCGAGAATTACGGAAATGGCTGCAGAACCTTTCCGCCTGAAAGATTTAAAGCCGGCAGTGAATAATGCTGATATTGTCATTAACACAATCCCTTATCCTGTGATAAGCGCTGAAGTTATTGCACAGATGCCGGTTCATACTTTAATCATCGATCTAGCTTCAAAGCCTGGCGGTACAGATTTTGATTTTGCTGAAAAGCGTGGAATCAAAGCATTGCTTGCACCCAGCCTGCCAGGAATCGTCGCCCCGAAGACAGCGGGTAAAATATTAGCCAATGCTTTGGGAGACTTATTACAGGGAGAAGCAAAGAAAAAAAGGGGGAATCCATCATGAGCTTAAATGGCAAGCGGATTGGCTTTGGGTTAACTGGTTCGCACTGTACCTATGATATCGTTTTTCCTGAAATAGAAAGAATTGTGAATGACGGAGCTGAAGTTATACCTGTTGTCACTTCCACTGTGAAAAATACGGAAACCCGTTTTGGAAAAGGTGAGGATTGGATTGACAGAATTGAAAAATTGACGGGGCATCATGTCATTGATACAATCGTCAAAGCAGAGCCTCTAGGACCGAAGCTGCCGCTGGACTGTATGATCATTGCTCCTATGACCGGCAATTCTATGAGTAAACTTGCCAATGCAATGACTGAATCTCCGGTTCTGATGGCAGCAAAAGCAACGATGAGAAATCATCGCCCTGTCGTACTCGGGATTTCTACCAATGATGCCCTTGGCCTGAATGGGATGAATTTGATGCGTCTTATGGGTGCTAAGGATCTTTATTTTGTGCCTTACGGCCAGGATGATCCTTTTAATAAACCAAATTCAATGGTAGCAAGGATGAGTCTGATATATGATACGGTGATTTCCGCATTAGAGGGAAAACAGCTTCAGCCTGTTATTATTGAAAGGTACAAAGATTGAAGCCTTAGAAAGGCAGCCTTTGACAATTTTTCTGTAATTAAATGGATTATACGGAGCCCTTGCGGAATATTTCGTAAAAGATTGTTTCTTTAACACATGAATATGATAAAATAAATGATATTCCAATAGCAATTTAGACTATATAATATAAAAAACAGAGATTGAAAAGGGGTTTGGACAAATGACAGAGACACTGGGTTTGAATATTGCGGTTGTAGGAGCGACCGGAGCAGTAGGGCAGCAAATGATTTCTACTCTTGAAGGAAGGGACCTGCCGATTAAGAAGATTTTATTCTTATCTTCAGCCCGTTCTGCCGGTACTAAAGTTACTTTCAAGGGGAAAGAAATCACAGTTCAGGAGGCAAAGCCTGAAAGCTTTGAAGGCATCGATATCGCATTATTCAGCGCCGGTGGCAGCGTGTCCAAAGCACTTGCGCCTGAAGCCGTAAAAAGAGGTGCAATTGTTGTTGACAACACAAGTGCCTTCCGGATGGATCCGGATGTACCGCTTGTTGTACCGGAAGTGAATGAAGAAGATTTAAGAAACCATAACGGCATTATCGCAAATCCTAACTGTTCAACGATTCAAATGGTTGCAGCTTTGGAGCCGATTCGTCAGGCGTATGGCTTGAAAAAAGTAGTCGTGTCTACTTATCAGGCTGTGTCTGGTGCAGGGGCAGCCGCCATTTCTGAATTAGAAACACAGGCAAGAGACTTGCTTGACAGGAAAGAAATAAAGACAGAGATTCTTCCAGTCAAAGGCGGGGAAAAGCATTATCAAATTGCTTTTAACGTGATTCCTCAAATTGATAAGTTTGAAGATAATGGCTTTACATTTGAGGAAATGAAAATGATAAATGAAACAAAGAAAATTATGCATATGCCTGAATTGTCTGTAGCGGCTACGTGTGTTAGACTTCCTGTAGTAACTGGGCATTCTGAATCTGTGTATATTGAAATAGAAAATGACGGAGTTCTTGCATCAGATATCCAAGGACTGATGCAAAAAGCGCCGGGAGTTGTGCTTGAAGATGATCCAGCCAACCAGATCTATCCGATGCCTGCTGCTTCTGTAGGGAAAAATGATGTCTTTGTCGGCCGCATCAGAAAAGATTTAGACGAAGCGAAAGGTTTCCATCTATGGGTCGTTTCAGACAATCTATTAAAAGGTGCAGCATGGAACTCGGTTCAGATTGCAGAGAGCCTGCTGAAATTAGGGTTAGTTACTGTAAAATAATTGGATTCTGTTTACTTCGTATACAGAGTAAGATCGGTCAGCAGTCTTATTATGGATTGCTGGCTTAAATTTGAGGTGTGTAATTATGAAAATCATCGTTCAGAAATTCGGCGGAACTTCTGTTCGTGACGAAGAAAGCAGACGGCATGCTAAACGGCATATTGAACATGCTTTAAAGGATGGATACAAAGTTGTTGCAGTTGTATCTGCCATGGGAAGAAAAGGGGATCCATATGCAACGGATACTCTCCTCTCTCTTATAGACGGAGGAAATCTTTCTAAAAGAGAAGTGGATTTATTAATGTCAGTGGGAGAAACCGTTTCTTCTGTGGTTTTCACTGATATGCTGCTGCAGGAAGGGCTGAAGGCGACGGCATACACAGGAGCACAGGCCGGTTTCCTTACAAGCAAGGAACATTCCAACGCTAAAATTATTGAGATGAAATGCGACCGTCTTCTGAAAGAGCTTGAAGTGAATGACGTAGTAGTAGTCACTGGTTTTCAAGGTGCAGCCAAGAACGGTGACATCACTACACTGGGCCGCGGCGGAAGCGATACCTCTGCTGCAGCTTTAGGAGCTGCTCTGCAGGCAGAGGTCGTTGATATTTTTACAGATGTGGAAGGGATCATGACGGCGGATCCGAGAGTTGCTGAGCATGCCAGACCGCTAAAAGTTGTTTCCTACACAGAAGTCTGTAATATGGCCTATCAGGGAGCAAAGGTTATTCATCCCCGGGCAGTGGAGATTGCCATGCAGGCAAAAATCCCGATCCGTATACGTTCCACTTATAGTGACGGTTTGGGCACATTAGTGACCAGTGTTAATAAAGGGAGCGAAGGAACCGACATTAAAGAGCGCTTAGTAACCGGTATTGCTCACGTTCCCAATGTCACACAGATTAAAGTCAGCGCTAAAAAAGAACAATATAATCTGCAGGCAGAAGTTTTTAAAGCAATGGCCAATGCTTCTATTTCAGTAGATTTTATCAATATTTCACCAAATGGTGTGATTTATACGGTCAGCCACGATAAGACCGCACTGGCTATTGATATATTAAAAGAAATGGGCTATACACCTGTAATTGAGGAAAACTGCGCCAAAGTTTCCGTTGTAGGCGCAGGGATGACAGGCGCTCCAGGTGTGGCTGCAAAGATTGTGACTGCCTTATCAGAAAATGGAATCGGCATTTTACAGTCTGCGGACAGCCATACAACAATTTGGGTGCTGGTAAAAGAACAGGACTTAGTTAAAGCGGTTAATTCTTTGCATGATGCTTTTAATCTTCATGTAGAAAGCGCAGAATGAATTCTAAAATATGCTGTTTAAGAGGTGTTAATATGATTTTCGGTAGAGTTTCAACGGCAATGGTTACCCCTTTTGATAGTAAAGGGAATGTGGATTTTCAAAAAACGACTACACTTGTCAATTATTTAATTGAGAATGGAACTGATTCTGTTGTATTAGCTGGTACAACAGGTGAATCACCAACGCTCTCAACAGAAGAAAAACTTGCTCTTTTACGCCATGTTGTAAAGGTTGTCGATAAAAGAATTCCCGTCATCATGGGAACAGGAAGCAATAACACGTATGCTTCTATCGAATTAACGAAAAAGGCTGAAGAAAATGGTGCAGATGCAGTTATGCTTGTTGCCCCATACTATAATAGAACAAACCAGGAAGGATTATTCCAGCATTTCAAAACGGTTGCTGAAAGTACAAAACTTCCGGTTATGCTCTATAATATTCCTGGAAGATCCTCGGTTAATATTGAGCCTGAGACGATCATCGAACTTTCTAAGATTGAAAATATTGTTGCTGTAAAAGAAGCAGGCGGCAATTTGAGTGCAATGACACAAATTATTGCAGAAACAGAAGATGACTTTATTCTCTACAGCGGGGATGATGGTCTTGCTCTTCCTGTTCTTGCGATAGGAGGCGCGGGTGTTATTTCTGTGGCATCTCATGTAGCCGGGAATGAACTTCAGGAGATGATTGCGGCATTTACAAGCGGAAACCTGAAAGAAGCGGCAGAATTGCATCAAAAACTCCTTCCTTTATTCAAAGGCCTGTTTGCGGCTCCGAGTCCTGCCCCTGTAAAGACCGCCCTGCAATTAAAGGGAATTGATGTAGGGTCAGTTAGGCTTCCGATTGTGCCATTGACAGAAGGCGAACGCACCGCTTTAACTGAAATTTTAAAGCAATATTCTTAAATAAGATAGGAAGCAGCTACATATAAAATCTGCTTGCCTTGACTGGATAAAAGGATCAATCCATGCGATAGGTATCAGAGTGTAGACAAACTTGAGTTTTTCGAGTTTGCCTACACTCTTTTTTCTTTTAAATATGTAAATAATTGTTTCCTTCGCTGGAGCCGCCGCTTTCCAATCTACTTTAATTAAAGGAACAGTAATTTTTTCGAAATGATGTAATTCAACGAAAAATGACAAAAGTCACCGATGATGATCATCTTTTTGCCTTTTGTCAACAATGGCGGCCACTCCATACGATTGGCTTTATTATCATACTAAAGAAGCGTATGAAACTTTCAAAAATCCAGACTTCCTCTCAGATCTTAATCAGTCAGGCACAGAAAAAGATTCTTTTGTCCTCTTTCAATAGATTCTGTATATTCATAATAATTTCGTCAGTTCTGCAGTATCTGTTGTAATCATTTTTAGTCATCAGGTATAATGGTTACAATTGGTTTGTACGGGATTATATGAAATTAGTAATTCAATTCAGGTAGAAAGCAATGAAACTAGATAGTAAGTAAATCTAAAGGCAGCTGAGCTTCTGCTGTTATGCAGCGGACAGCGAGTTTAAGGAGGACGTAAGATTGAGTAGAGAAAATAGAGGCATAAAGATTATCCCGCTTGGAGGACAAGGGGAACTAGGAAAGAATATGTATGTGGTGGAAGTCGATGAAGATCTATACGTGCTGGAAGCAGGGCTTATGCTTCCGGAAGAGGAAATGCTCGGCATTGATGCTGTTATTCCGGACATTGCTTTTCTGCAGGAAAACAGGCACCGAGTACGCGGTATTTTTATCAGTCACGGGCATGAAGACCATTTTGGGGCGCTCTCTTATATTTTAAAGCATTTAAAAGCACCGGTTTATGGTACAAAATTAACGCTTGCTTTAATAAAGGCAAAGCTTAAAGGGGACGGCTTTAATGGCAGAACAGAATTCATTGAAGTAACGTCTGATTCTCTGCTAAGTTTTCCAAGTGCGGCCGTTTCTTTTTTCCGGACAAATCACAGTATCCCTGATTCAGTTGGAATTGTCATTCATACTGGAGAAGGTGCCATTGTGTATACAGGTGACTTTAAATTTGATCAGGCGGCTTCAGAATTATACCGGCCTGAAATTGGGAAAATGGCTGGCCTTGGGGAAGAAGGAGTTTTTTGTTTATTGTCTGACAGCACAGGAGCAGAACAGCCAGGTTATACACCTTCTGAAGCCATTATTGCTAAGAATATGAAAGATACCTTTTATAAAGCCGAGGGACGTATAATCGCAGCTTGTTTTGCTTCAAGCCTTAACAGAATACAGCATGTATTCAATGCTGCAGCAGCGAGCGGCAGGAAAGTGGCTGTCGTCGGCAAGAGTCTTCAGCGGGTATATGAAACGGCATTGAAGCTTGATTATCTGAAGGTTGAAGAAGATTTAATTGTTCCTGTACAGGAAATTGAACGTTATGAAGACAAGGAGATTGTGATCTTATCAACGGGTCATCAAGGAGAACCTATTGCTGCCCTGCAAAAAATGGCTAAGCAGTCCCATCGGCAAGTGACGATCAAAGAGGGAGACACAGTAGTCATTGCGGCTTCACCGCTTCAGGGCGGAGAGCTTACATTGGCAAAAACAATCGATATGCTGTACAGGGTGGGAGCGCATGTAGTGACAAACCGTCAGCGTGTCCATGTTACAGGTCATGGAAGCCAGGAAGAACTTAAAATGATGATTAACCTATTAAGACCAAAATTCTTCATTCCTGTCCATGGTGAATACCGCCATTTATATGCACATGAGAAAGTCGCCATGGAAGCTGGTATACCAAGGGAGAATATTGTAATTGCGAGCAAGGGTGACGTCATTGAGGCCAAGAAAGACGGAATTCGAATAGCAGGCAAAGTGCCGTTTGGAAATATTCTGATAGATGGCAGCGGGGTAGGTGATGTCGGAAATATTGTGCTGCGCGACCGCAGACTTTTATCCCAAGATGGGATTTTAATTGTTGTTGTGACATTAAAAAGGCAGGATAAAAGCATTGTAGCAGGACCGGAAATGATATCCAGAGGATTTGTGTATGTTCGGGAATCTGAAGGACTTATGGAGGAAGCCTCTGAAAGAGTTACTGCCATCGTTAAGGAAAATGGAAGCCGTCAGCCATTTGACTGGGCAACATTGAAGCAGGAAATGCGCGATTCTCTTAACCAGTTCTTTTACGAAAAAACAAAGCGCCGCCCAATGATTTTGCCAATTATTATGGAAATATAAAACTGACGGCAAAGCTGATTTTATGGGGGGGGATTTTCCCTTCGATAAAATTGGCTTTTTTTATTCCTATTTGAAATCGGAATGAACGGCTGTTTGCTGAAGGTCGGCGTCAGCTTTTTGGAAATGTGCTGTATAGAGAGCTTATGGTCAGTACACCCGGATTTAAGAAATGTCTTTATCTTTTATAAGAATGAAGTATCCGGCCGGTGACATACTAAAATTACTTAGTGTGGAAAGGGGTTTAGAAAATGGATAAAACACCATTGCCAAATGGAGGGGATGACCGCCAGGAAGGCAAAAATTCTACCTTGATGGAAAAAATACAGCAGCTTGGCAGTACGAATGTTCCTCAAATGTCCCAGGATTCTAAGATTCACTGTTTAACAATCGTTGGACAGATCGAAGGTCATATGCAGCTTCCGCCGCAAAATAAGACAACAAAATATGAGCATGTCATTCCTCAAATTGTAGCAATTGAACAAAATCCAAATATAGAAGGACTGCTTGTCATTTTAAATACAGTTGGCGGTGATGTAGAAGCCGGACTGGCGATTGCTGAAATGCTTGCTTCCCTTTCAAAACCGACCGTGTCGATTGTCCTTGGGGGAGGCCATTCCATCGGGGTCCCCATTGCTGTTTCTTGCGATTATAGCTATATAGCAGGAACGGCCACCATGACCATTCATCCAATTCGCCTGACCGGCCTTGTGATTGGAGTTCCGCAAACCTTTGAATACTTGGATAAAATGCAGGACAGAGTGATTAAGTTTGTTACAGATCATTCTCAAGTGTCCGAAGAAAGCTTTAAAGAACTGATGTTTGCCAAAGGCAATTTAACAAGGGATATCGGAACAAATGTGGTAGGAACAGAAGCTGTAAAAGAAGGGATTATTGACGAAGTGGGCGGAGTCGGGCAGGCCATCAGAAAATTGAATGAACTGATGAATGTCAAGAATGATGAGGAGGGACTGCTTCAATGACGCTGTATACGATCATACCTGAGGAAATGATTTTTGAGGATCAGCCGGAGATGCGGCAGAATTTATTTGAAATTCAGCTGGGCGGTATACCTGTTCAGGTAGAACATGATGGCGGCCAGTCTCTTCGGATTGAACGCATATTAAGCACAGACCCGGCAGATTTCCTGCATCACCATATTCAGCCTGGAAAAACGATTCCATTGTTTTATTCATGAAAATAGAAAATAAGTCCAACTGAGCTAAAATATGATATAATGAACAAAATCGAAAACAGCAGCCGTTCGGCTGCTTTCTTCCGTTTTAGAGAATACTTTTAAGATATTCGGTTCAGGATTTCTGTCCGATTATGATGTAAATGATGAAGAGTTAAGGTGTGATAGTATGGCAAAGAGAAAAAAAAGAGGAAAGGCAAGTACGGATAAATTAAAAGTAACGTTAAAATATGAACTGATAGGTTTAGCCGTATTGGGATTAACCATCATTGCGCTTGCAAAGCTTGGTGCAGTAGGTCGCGGAATCGTTTCACTTGTGCGTTTCTTCATGGGTGAATGGTATATATTATTTTTGGCAGGTATGCTGATTCTCGGGTTTTATTTAATGATTAAACGAGCTACGCCCTATTTATTAAAGCGGCAGCTGGTTGGCTTATATTTTATTATAGCGAGTTTGCTGCTTTTGAGTCATGTGACATTATTCAATAATCTTTCAGAAGGCGGTCCCTTTACAAAGCCTAGTGTCATTGCCAATACATTCGAGCTTTATAAAATGGAGATTCAAGGGGAAACAAGTTCTACGGATCTCGGCGGCGGAATGATAGGAGCTGTATTGTTTGCCGCTTCTTATTTTCTTTTTGATGCAGCCGGATCGAAAATCGCAGCTTTCCTTTTTATAGTAGTTGGCTTTGTCTTGCTGACGGGCCGTTCTTTAGGAGATACCCTTGGCAAATTTTTCAAAAAGTCTGGGGGGGTTATTAAGGGACAGTGGTCAGCCTTTTTAGATGATATGAAAAACTGGAAACAAGAAAGAAAAACCAAGAAAACGGTTGGAAAAAGAGCAAACAGAAGGGCTTCCAGACGTTCACCGGCTGATGAAGAAGATAACGGGGATGTATCGCCGCAAGCGGAAGAAAATACTGAACCGGTAGTTTCCGAGCCTATTATATCCAGTTTTTCGGATATGGCATATCCGGAAGAAGAGACCGGATATCGCATTCAAAAGGAAACAAAGCATGAGGAAGAAGCAGATTCATCTAATGATGGACAGAATGATTTGGCTCCTCAAATGAATTTCACAGAAGTAGAAAATGTCGATTATACGCTGCCGTCTCTTTCTTTGCTCAATCAGCCGAGAAAAACCGATCAAAGCGGTGAATATCGCTTAATACATGAAAATGCGGCCAAGCTGGAAAAAACGTTTCAAAGTTTTGGAGTAAAAGCTAAGGTGACGCAGGTTCACTTGGGTCCTGCTGTAACAAAGTACGAAGTTCATCCCGATGTCGGCGTTAAGGTCAGTAAGATTGTAAGTCTTTCGGATGACCTGGCCCTAGCCCTCGCGGCAAAGGATATCCGAATGGAAGCACCGATTCCAGGAAAGTCTGCGATTGGAATTGAGGTCCCAAATTCGGAAATTGCAATGGTATCCTTAAGGGAAGTTCTTGAAGCAAAAGAGGCTGATAAGCCGGACGAAAAACTGCAGATAGGATTAGGCAGAAACATTTCAGGTGAAGCGGTGAAAGCGGAACTGAACAAGATGCCCCACCTGCTTGTGGCCGGGGCTACAGGGAGCGGAAAGTCAGTCTGCATTAATGGAATCATCACAAGTATTTTAATGAGAGCAAAACCGCATGAAGTAAAAATGATGATGATTGATCCTAAAATGGTTGAGCTTAATGTATATAACGGAATCCCGCATTTGCTAGCTCCGGTAGTGACTAATCCGAAAAAGGCCGCGCAGGCCCTTCAGAAAGTTGTCAGTGAGATGGAAAGACGGTATGAATTATTTTCTCATACGGGCACTAGGAATATTGAAGGGTATAACGATTATATTAACCGGATGAACAAGGCAGAAAACGAAAAGCAGCCTCTTCTTCCTTATATTGTCGTGATAGTAGACGAGCTTGCCGATTTAATGATGGTTGCCTCTTCGGATGTTGAGGATGCTATAACACGGCTTGCCCAAATGGCACGGGCTGCCGGAATTCATCTGATTATCGCTACTCAGCGTCCTTCCGTAGATGTCATCACCGGCGTAATTAAAGCAAATATCCCTTCCCGTATCGCATTCAGCGTTTCTTCCATGACAGATTCCCGAACCATTTTGGACATGGGCGGGGCAGAGAAGCTTCTTGGACGGGGAGATATGCTATTTTTGCCTGTCGGCGCATCTAAGCCTCTTCGTGTTCAGGGTGCATTCTTGTCGGATCAGGAAGTAGAAGAAGTTGTAGAATACGTTATTTCACAGCAAAAGGCGCAATATAACGAGGATATGATTCCTGATGATGTACCTGAAACGGCAAAAGGGGAAGTGGAAGATGATCTTTATGAGGAAGCTGTTTCTTTAATTATCGAAATGCAGACAGCTTCAGTTTCAATGCTTCAGCGGCGTTTCAGAATTGGCTATACCCGGGCTGCAAGGCTGATAGATGAAATGGAGCTTAGGGGCATTGTAGGACCTTATGAAGGAAGCAAGCCAAGAATTGTTTTGGTCCCGAAAGAAGGAGGAGGAGAACTCCATACTTCCTAACCACAAGGCATTGAGAGACATCCCTCTCGATGTCTTGTGTCATTTTGGGGACCGAAATTGCGGGTGAAATCCGTTGATTTCTGCTCTGGGCACTTGCTTTCCGAGAGCCGCGGTGAGCCGGCGCATCGCTGATCGCTCTTACTGGGTCTTACCTGTTCTGCAATTCTCCTTAGAGTCAAGCACCCTGCATTCCAATCTTCCCGTGCTATTTACATCATTCTATTTTAAAAGAAAAGAGTGTAGACAAACTCGGGCATTTGCGAGTTTGTCTACACTCTGAATCAAATTTCACATAGAGAAATTTGATTTTTTTATTTTTGTCGTTACTCTGCTTCTGATAAATGGCTGAAACAAAAGGAATCGAGCATAGCCAGCTCTTCTTCATCAAGGTCAAAGTCAAGAATTTCTTCACTGTCCCTTTCATGAATATCATATTTAACAATTTCTTTTTGTCCTTCGCCAACTAAATAGATAAGACGGATATATAATCCTTTTTCAGAATAAAGCTCATCATCCTCAGAAACAGAAAAGTCAATCATATATTCGTATCGGTCTCCGGATAAAATTCCAAACGGATCCTCTAATTTTTCAATACTATATTCTAATAAAGACAGCATGATTTTTCATCCCTTCAAAACAGATATCATACATTATACCTAAGTTAGGGAACGAGGGAAAGAGCCATCGGAGGAAAAGGAAAGCTTTTTTAAACGTTTTCCCAATTATGGATAATTATCAGATTTATATGGAATATATGAATATTCTTTTTTTACTGAAATAACAAAACACTATTTATTTATATTTTAAAAAGTGTTATATTATTTTCGATTAGTAGAATTGTTATACATCAGAAGTCTGATGTCTTTAGAAAATCGTTGGGGGAGCTTGCATGTCTATTAAGTCTGATAGTCGGCATTTATATTTACAGGTGATCGATCATCTGAAGCAGGACATTGAAAAAGGGCTTTATCAGGAAAATGAGAAATTGCCTTCAGAATTTGAACTAGCCAAAAAATTGGGTGTCAGCAGGGCAACCTTAAGAGAAGCGCTGCGGATATTGGAGGAAGAAGGCTACATCTTGCGCAAGCATGGTGTCGGTACATTTATCAATCCGAAACCTCGTTTTTCATCAGGCATCGAGAATTTGACCAGTGTCACAAAGATGATTGAAGAGGCAGGCATGAAACCTGGTACGATTTATTTAAAGACATCGACTCAGCAGGCTGCAGAAGAGGATATGCGGAGATTTGGCTGTCAGCGAGATGAAGAAATTGTTTTAATCGAACGAGTCCGCACGGCAGATGGCAAGCCCGTGATTTATTGCATGGATAAAATTCCAGAATCTTATTTTTCGGAAAATTTCAAGAAGAATGACGAATCTTTATTTGATATGCTGGAAAAGGATAAGCATCGAAGAATTACCCATGCTGTTGCCGAGATAGAACCGATTGGATATCACGAAAAGGTTTCGCCTATCTTAGAGTGTTCGCCGGACTCAGCGCTTCTTGTACTAAAACAGATGCATTTCGATGACAGAGATCAGCCAGTCCTTTATTCTGTAAACTACTTTAAAGCAAATATGTTCAGTTTCCATGTTGTGCGCAAGAGAGTTTGAATCCGCCGTTCAGGCTGCCGAAAATTTTTAAAACGCTGTGGAAACGTAAACATTATTTACTTTTCAGAACACTTCTACTCTGAAAATTTCTGTACTAGGGGGTAAAATTCTTGAAGAAGAAAAAATTTGGCCTGGCATTATCACTTGTTTTAGCTGCAGGAACAATTTTAGGCGCTTGTGGTAACAAAGAAGAAGAAAGCGGATCTGAAAAGAAAAATAATTTCACGGTGGCCATGGTTACTGATACAGGCGGTGTAGATGACGAATCATTCAACCAATCCGCATGGAAAGGAATCCAGGAATTTGGCAAGGAAAATGATTTGGAAAAAGGGAAAGATGGCTTCAATTACCTGCAATCTAAATCAGATGCCGATTATGCCAAGAACCTGAATACATTAGTACGTGAAGATTATAATTTAATCTATGGAATCGGTTTCCTTCTGGCTGAATCAGTAGCTGAAGTTGCTGATCAAAGACCAGATTCTCAATTTGCTATTGTAGATACTGTTGTTGATAAAGATAACGTTGCAAGCATCAATTTTAAAGAGGAGCAAGGCTCCTTCCTTGTGGGTGTCATTGCCGGCCTTCAGACAAAAACAAATAAAGTCGGCTTCATTGGCGGGGTAGAATCAGAATTGATTAAAAAATTCGAAGTAGGCTTCAAAGCAGGTGTCCTTTCAGTTAACCCGAAAGCAGAGATTGAGGTGAAATATGCCGGTGACTTTAATAAAGCGGATATCGGTAAATCAACTGCCGGTTCTATGTACTCTTCAGGAGCTGACATTATCTATCATGCTGCAGGCGGAACTGGAAAAGGTGTCTTCACAGAGGCAGTAGAGCAGAAGCAAAAAGATCCGGACAGAGAAATCTTTGTCATCGGTGTGGACAGTGACCAAGCTAAATTGGGTGACGTTCCGGGAACGGATGATAATGTAACGCTTACTTCTATGATTAAGCGCGTGGATATTGCCGTAAAGGACCTTGCTGAAAAGACGAAGGCAGGGAACTTCCCTGGCGGAGAAGTCATTCAATACGGAATTGAAGAGAATGGTGTCGGCATTGCTGATACAAAAGACAATGTTACCGAAGAATCTTTAAAAGCGGTTGAAGAATGGACAGAGAAGATTAAATCAGGAGATTTAGTAGTCCCAGCCACAGATGAAGAATTCAAAAAAATGAAATTTTAATTATAGCTTTCACTAGAAAGAAAGAGGGCGTTGTGCCCTCTGTTCTTTCTTATTAAGCGAAAAACCAAATGAAAAAAAATGAAAGTTTCATAGTTTTCCATTTGGTTTTTCTTAAGCCAAAGTCATTGTTTACTTTCTATACACTCATTCTAGGAGTTGATAATAACGTGGATTATGTAATCGAGATGCTTAATATTCGAAAAGAATTTCCTGGAATTGTTGCGAATGATAATGTTACGCTTCAGGTAAAAAAAGGCGAGATACATGCGTTACTGGGGGAAAATGGTGCAGGGAAATCTACTCTTATGAACGTTCTTTTTGGTCTTTATCAGCCTGAACAGGGAGAAATTCGAGTAAATGGCAAGCCAGTGAACATTTCCAGTCCAAATGTTGCAAATGAACTGGGAATAGGGATGGTCCATCAGCATTTTATGCTCGTTGATCCTTTTACGGTGACGGAAAACATTATCTTGGGCAAGGAACCGGCTAAAGCAGGGAAAATTAATTTAAAACAAGCGAGTGATGAGGTAAGGGAATTATCCGAAAAATATCAGCTTAAGGTCGACCCGGATGCGAAAATTGCCGATATTTCCATAGGGATGCAGCAACGTGTCGAAATAATAAAAACATTGTACCGCGGGGCGGAAATCTTAATATTTGATGAACCGACCGCCGTATTAACTCCTCAGGAAATCAAAGAATTAATTATCATCATGAAGGCTTTGATAAAAGAAGGAAAATCTATCATACTGATTACTCACAAATTAAAGGAAATAATGGAAGTGTGTGACAGGGTTACAGTGATACGGAAAGGGCAGGGCATTGGTACGGTTGATGTCAAAAACACAAACCCGAATGAATTGGCGAGCCTTATGGTTGGCAGGGAAGTGGTGTTCAAGACGGAAAAAAAGGAAGCCAGTCCAGCCGGTGCAGTTTTGGAAGTGAATAATCTTGAAGTTGCAGATGCAAGAGGCGTGAAAGCGGTCAGAGGTCTCGACCTTACTGTACATGCAGGGGAAATTGTCGGCATTGCCGGCGTAGATGGAAATGGGCAGTCTGAATTGATAGAAGCTTTGACAGGACTGCGAAAGGCTGCAGGCGGATCGATTAAAATTAACGGAAAAGAAATTAGAAATCTTAAACCTCGGAAAATTACAGAATCAGGGGTCGGCCATATTCCGGAAGACCGTCATAAACACGGACTTGTCCTGGATTATAGCATCGGTGAAAATATTTTATTACAAACCTACTATCAAAAGCCTTATTCAAAAAGTGGTATCTTGAATTCAAGGAAAATGTTTGAAAAGGCCCGCAGCCTCATTAAAGGGTATGATGTCCGGACGCCGAGCGAATACACTCCGGCCAGGGCTCTTTCAGGAGGGAACCAGCAAAAGGCTATTATCGGCAGGGAAGTAGACAGGAACCCAGATCTGTTAATTGCTGCCCAGCCAACAAGAGGTCTTGATGTAGGTGCGATTGAATTCATCCACAAGCGGCTGATTGAACAAAGGGATGCGGGGAAAGCTGTCTTGCTGATTTCCTTTGAATTGGATGAAATTATGAATATAAGCGACCGGATTGCAGTGATATATGAAGGGAAAATCGTTTCTATCGTCAGCCCGAAAGAAACTTCTGAACAAGAACTTGGTCTTTTGATGGCCGGCAGTAAGCGAGCGAAAGCAGGTGAAGACAAGCATGTCTAAATATTTATCAAAATTAATAAGCCCGGTTATCGCAGTTATACTCGGTTTGATAGTCGGAGCAATTATTATGCTTGCCAGCGGTTATGACCCGATTGCAGGCTATGCCTCCATGGTCAGCGGAATTGTCGGCGATTCCTATTATATTGGGGAATCCATTCGGACGATTGTTCCATATATTTTAGCCGGACTTGCCGTTGCTTTTGCATTTAGAACAGGTCTTTTTAATATCGGCGTAGAAGGACAGCTTATAGTCGGCTGGCTGGCCGCAGTTTGGGTGGGAATCAGTTTTGAACTTCCAAAATTCATCCATTTGCCGTTAGCCATTTTAGCAGGTGCTGCTGCCGGAGCGCTGTGGGCTTTCATCCCAGGTTTTCTGAAAGCGAGATTCAGGGTGCATGAAGTGATTGTTTCCATCATGCTTAATTATACGGCTTTGTATGTAACCAATTATTTAATTAGAAACGTTATTACAGATAAGCTGGATAAAACTGAGCGTATTGCAGATACGGCTTCACTGCGTTCGCCTTTTTTTGAAAGCATTACGGATTTTTCCCGTCTGCACTGGGGGATCATCGTGGCTATTATTTGTGTAATTATTATGTGGTTCATTCTGGAGAAAACAAAGACTGGCTTTGAGCTGAAAGCAGTAGGATTTAATCAAAACGCATCAGAATACGCCGGGATGAGTGTAAATAAAAACATAATTCTGTCCATGGTTATTTCGGGGGCGTTTGCCGGACTTGCCGGTTCTATGGAAGGTCTGGGCACTTTTGGATATGCTGCCGTGAAAGGCGGATTCACAGGAATGGGATTTGACGGCATTGCGGTGGCTCTCCTTGGAGCCAATACAGCAATTGGAGTTGTCCTTGCAGCCCTCTTATTCGGCGGTCTGAAGGCCGGTGCCTTGAATATGCCGCTTGAAACAGGAATTCCTAGTGAAATCGTAGATATTGTGATTGCCTTAATTATTTTCTTTGTGGCTGCTAGTTATTTTATCCGGTTTATTACGGATCGCTTAAAAAAGAAAGGAGTGAAATAAGTGGATTTTTACCAAGTGCTGCAAATAATTGTTCCTTCTATGATTGCTTTGGCCGCTCCGCTTATATTCACTGCCCTTGGCGGTGTGTTTTCTGAACGGGCCGGCGTGATCAACATCGGTTTGGAAGGGCTGATGGTCATTGGCGCGTTTACTGGTATCGTGTTTAACTTAATGTTTGCTGATGATTTGGGAAGCTGGACTCCATGGGTAGCCATCCTTGCAGCTATGGGTGCAGGTCTGGTATTTTCAATCCTTCATGCAGTCGCAACAATTACCTTCAGAGCGGACCAGACGGTGAGCGGGGTTGCGATTAATCTATTAGCGGTCGGCCTGACCATGTTTTTGGTGAAATTGATTTTTGATAAAGGCCAGACTGACCGGATTACGGAAACTTTTCCAAGAATCGATGTACCTTTATTAAGTGACATTCCATTTCTAGGGAAAATCTTTTTCTCTAATGGATATTATATTGTCTATATTAGTATATTGATTTCTTTTATAGTCTGGTATGTACTTTATAAAACACCATTTGGTTTAAGGCTCCGCGCGGTAGGAGAACATCCTATGGCTGCTGATACAATGGGTGTCAATGTCTCAAGGATTCGCTATGCCGCTGTTTTGCTGTCAGGAGCATTTGGCGGAATAGGGGGAGCGATTTACGCCACGATTTTCTCCAATGAATTCAATCATGCTACGATTAACGGGCAGGGTTTTATGGCGATTGCGGCCATGATATTCGGTAAATGGCATCCTGTCGGGGCCATGGGGGCCGCATTATTCTTTGGACTGGCCCAAAGCCTGAGTATTGTCGGATCAAGCCTGCCGTTCTTTGAGGATATTCCTTCCGTTTATCTGCTGATTGCGCCTTATGTTCTGACTATTATTGCGCTGACTGGCTTTATAGGACGTGCTGATGCTCCTAAGGCATCTGGCGTCCCTTATATTAAAGGAAAAAGATGAAGAATTAAGCAGCCGTTGTACTTGGCTGCTTTTTTTGTAGATTATAATAAAATTATGTAAACTTTAAAAAGTGTCTCTAACTTGCATGATTTTTCCTTTGGCATGTATATTTTAAGTAGATGTTTAAAAGAGATAAGTAAAACAAACAATAGGGACAGCAAGGAATACATAATAAAGGGAGGAAAAATAATGGCTATTGCTTCCGAAAATATTACAGCTTACAGCGGTTATAATCTTCATACCGTTCAGACCGCGAAATATAAAACCAATACTCTTGTGCTGAAAATGATGGCGCCTTTAGAAGAGGAAACCGTTACATACCGGGCACTTTTGCCCCATGTGCTTCAGGCTTCCACTGCAAATTACCCTTCAACCTCTGAGCTGCGCTCCTATCTTGATGATTTATATGGAGCAAATTTCTATGCGGATGTAGCGAAAAAAGGAGATTTTCAGATTATTACCTTTACCATCGATATTGCCAATGAGGAATTCCTCAGCGACCGGACACCATTATTGGAAAAGGCGTTTGCTTTACTGTCTGAAGTAATCTTTAAACCGAATTTAGAAGGGAATGCTTTTCAAAAAGAATCGTTTATGAATGAAGCGAGAGCTTTAAGGCAGCGATTACATTCTATCTCTGATGATAAAATGCGGTACTCGGCTATTAGACTGGTTGAGGAAATGTGCAAGGATGAACGCTACGCACTTGATGCAAATGGGAGAATAGAGGATCTGGAACATATAACACCTGAGGGGCTTTTTAACTACTATCATAAAGCTCTTTCAGAGGATAAGGTGGATTTATATGTAATCGGTGATATCCAGCTCAAAGAAGTTAAGGAACTGGCAGAGAAATATTTTGTTTTTGAGGAAAGAAGTAAAGCTTCTTTTGAAAAAAACAATGAACATCAAGTAAAGGAAGAAAAAGAAATTATCGAGAGAACGGATGTAAAACAAGGAAAACTGAATATTGGCTACCGTACAAATGTTATATACGGCGATCCGGATTACTATGCGCTTCAGGTTTTTAATGGATTATTCGGCGGTTTTTCTCACTCGAAATTATTTCTGAACGTCCGTGAAAAGGCGAGTCTTGCTTATTATGCCTCCTCACGTCTTGAGAGTCATAAGGGTTTATTAATGGTTATGTCAGGAATAGAAAATGACCATTACGGTCAGGCGCTGGACATCATTCGCGAACAATTGGAGGCCATGAAAAGGGGAGAATTTACTGAAGAGGAGATTCAACAGACTAAGGCTGTTATCAAAAATCAAATTCTGGAAACTGTTGATGTGTCCAGGGGGCTTGTTGAAATTCTTTATCATAATGTTATCTCAGGCAAGACGGTTGAACTTGATGAGTGGATGACTAAGACTGATGAGGTTACGAAAGAAGAAATTATCAAAGCTGCCCGTAAAATAGAGCCGGACACCATCTATTTCTTAACGGGAAAGGAGGCAGTTTGATGGAAACAATCAAATTTGAGCAGCTCCAGGAAGAACTCTACCACGAAAAAATGCCGAATGGACTTGAAGTATATATTCTTCCGAAAAAAGGGTTTAATAAATCCTTTGCCACTTTTACGACAAAATACGGATCCGTGGATAATCACTTTAAATCTCTAGATAGACAGGAGCTTGTCAAGGTCCCGGACGGAATTGCCCATTTTTTGGAGCATAAATTGTTTGAAAAGGAAGACGGCGATGTCTTTCAGCAGTTCAGCAGGCAGGGTGCTTCTGCCAATGCGTTCACTTCTTTTACAAGAACGGCGTATCTTTTTTCCAGCACAACGGATTTTCATAAGAATCTGGCAATCTTGATTGATTTTGTCCAAGAGCCGTATTTCTCTGAAAAGACTGTTGAAAAAGAGAAGGGGATCATTGGACAGGAGATTAATATGTATGATGATAATCCGGAATGGCGGCTTTATTTTGGCACGATTGCCAATATGTATAAAAACCATCCAGTAAAGATTGATATAGCCGGAACGGTGGAGTCCATAGCTGATATTACGAAAGATATGCTGTATGAATGCTATAATACGTTTTATCATCCAAGCAACATGATGCTGTTCATTATTGGTCCGGAAGATCCGAATGAAATTATGAATATGGTCAGAGCTAATCAAGCTGCTAAGAACTTTGTAAACCAGCCAGAGGTTGAAAGGGAATTTGAGGCTGAACCAAATCAAGTAGCCAAGAAAAGCGATATTTTAAGAATGTCGGTACAGACGCCAAAAGTAATGGTAGGGATAAAAGCTGCTGATGTTCATATAAGCGGCAGGGAGCTTTTGAAGAAAGAGCTTGCAGCCAATATTTTTTTGGAAATGCTTTTTGGCAGGAGTTCAGCTCTGCATGAAAGCTTATATGGAAGCGGGCTGATCGATTCCAGCTTTTCTTTCGACTATACTCAGGAACATGGATTTGGATTCGCGCTGATTGGAGGAGACAGCCCAGAACCAGAAAGGCTAATGGAAAAACTGCATGAGATTCTTCATCAATCGAAAACAGGCAAAGGGCTTGATCAACAAGGCTTTGAAAGAACCGTTAAGAAAAAAATTGGTTCTTTTCTTCGATCTATGAATTCGCCTGAATATATTGCCAATCAGTTTACAAGATACGCTTTTAATGACATGGACTTATTTGAAGTAGTACCGGAGCTTGAAAAATTGACTTTAAAAGATATCCATGAAACCGCAGGTGAATTGATTCGTGATGAAGCAATAACAGTCTGTCAGGTTCTTCCGAAAAATTAATCAAAAGGAGAAGAGATCATTGGGGAAACGATTTGCTTTAATTACAGGAGCAAGCGGGGGGATTGGAAAAGAAATTGCATTGAAATTAGCAGAAGAAAATTATTCGCTCTATCTGCACTATAACCAAAATGAAGGGGCGCTTAACGAACTTCTTGAGATGCTTCAGCCTTATCCAATCGAATTAATCCCGATTCAGGCTGACTTAGGTACGCCGGACGGCTATAAACAGCTTATAAACAACATTTTTGCCCTGCATGCGATTGTATTAAACAGCGGGAATAGCTATTACGGTTTAGTGACAGATATGGATGATCAGACCATTAATCAAATGATTCAGCTCCATGTGACCAGTCCTTTTCAGTTAACTAAGGAGCTCCTGCCTAAACTAATGTACCAAGAAGATGCATCCATTGTAGCGGTGACCTCCATCTGGGGGCAGACGGGTGCTTCCTGTGAAGTGCTCTATTCCATGGTGAAAGGCGGTCAAAATGCTTTCATAAAGGCACTCAGCAAAGAGGTATCTCTATCAGGGATAAGAGTGAATGCAGTAGCTCCGGGAGCCATTTCTACTTCAATGCTTGAAAATTTCAGTGCAGATGAACTGGAACTTATTAAAGGAGATATACCAATGGGGCGAATGGGCAATGGCAAAGAAGTGGCAGAAGCCGTTTCCTTTCTTCTTTCCGACAAAGCTTCTTACATTACAGGGCAGGTATTAGGTGTCAATGGAGGCTGGTACACTTAATTTTAAAAAAATGAATAAAAAAGATCATCTCTCCACAAAATATCAATGTACCATTTTGAAGGAAAGGATGATCTTTTATGTCAGTTTTAGACAATTGGGATCAATGGAAAAACTTTTTAGGCGACAGACTGCACCAGGGAGAATCACAAGGACTGGATGGTTCTGCTATCAGTAATTTGGCATTTGAAATCGGTGATTACCTTGCGAACCAAGTAGAACCGCAAAATGAGCAAGAACGTATCATGGCAGATTTATGGTCAGTGGCAAGCGATCAGGAAAAACATGCAATTGCAAGTGTCATGGTTAAGTTAGTAGAAAATAACGGTACAAAGTAAAGGAAAGAACTCTGCCGCAATCCGGCAGGGTTCTTTCTTTTTATATATATAGGCCTGTTGTAAGAAAATATAGAAGTATTAGGGTTTTTCCTTTTAACTTTACCTTAAATGCTATATTATAGAAGCTAGGCAATGATTATTAAAGAATTTGAACAGGCTTCCGTTTTAAAGGAGTGTTCTCGTGGAAAAAAAAGAGTGGTATTTTGAATATGAAATCCAGAAGAATCGACCTGGCCTATTGGGGGATGTATCTTCATTGCTGGGTATGCTGTCGATAAATATTGTAACCATAAATGGTGTAGATGAAGGCAGGAGAGGCCTGCTGTTACTGACTGAAGACAGTCGGAATATAGAAAGGTTCGAATCGATCCTTCACACGATGGATACAATTAAAATCATTAAACTCAGGGAACCTAAATTACGTGACAGACTGGCTGTCAGACATGGAAGATACATTCAAAGAGGCGCTGATGAAAAAAACACTTTCCGTTTTGTCAGAGACGAGCTGGGACTTTTGGTTGATTTTATGGCTGAATTATTTAAGCAGGAAGGCCATAAGTTAATTGGCATTCGGGGAATGCCCCGTGTCGGAAAAACGGAATCAATCGTTGCAGCGAGTGTATGTGCTAATAAAAGATGGCTGTTTGTATCATCTACTTTATTGAAACAGACAATCCGCAGTCAGCTTATTGAAGATGAGTACAATAATAATAATTTATTCATCCTTGATGGCATTGTATCCACCAAACGTGCGAATGAGCGCCATTGGCAGCTGGTTCGTGAAATTATGAGAATGGATGCAGTGAAGGTTATTGAACATCCTGATGTTTTTGTAGAAAATACAGAGTACAGGCTTGAAGACTTCGACTATATTATTGAATTGCGAAATAATCCGGACGAAGAAATTACATATGAAGCAGTAAACCAAAATGAACAATTTTCCGGATCGGATTTTGGATCATTTGATTTTTAAATTGGCAGGTGTTTGATTTGACGGAATTAGGAAACCGGCTGAAAGAAACAAGAGAATCTAAAGGGCTGTCTTTAGAGGATCTGCAGGAAGCCACAAAAATTCAAAAACGGTATCTGGTAGGGATTGAGGAAGGAAACTACAGCATGATGCCGGGCAAGTTTTATGTACGTGCGTTTATAAAGCAATATTGTGAAGCTGTCGGCCTTGAGCCGGATGAGATTTTCGAAGAATATAAGAGTGAAGTCCCTTCTGTATATACGGAAGAAATACCAGAACAGCTTTCAAGAGTAAACTCCCGAAACGCAATTGGTCCAGACCGTTCAAAGGTCACAGATTTGCTTCCTAAGATTTTGGTCGGAGCTGTAGCTGTCGGAGCCGTTGTGCTGGTTTGGGTATTAGTTTCTAATTTTATGGGGAACCAAAGTGAAGAAAAGCCTTCTACCGAAAATTCCAGCGGAGAAGTCGGCTTTAATGAAAATGATCAGTTTGATAAAGAAAAAGCGAATAATACTGAGACAGAAGACCAAGATAAAGAAGAAAAAGAAAGTGAAAATAAAAAAGAGGAAGAAGACTCTTCTAAGCAAGATGAGACTGATTCTTCTTCAGAGCTTTCTGCTGTCAGTTCGTCAGGGAAAACCAGCATATATGAACTGAAAAATGCAGAAAAATTCAATTTAAAGGTTTCATCCACTGGTGCAACATGGGTCGGAGTAAGTAACGGAGAGGGAAAACTGGTTTTCCAAGGCACCCTAAATAAAGACCAAAGCGAAGAGCTTGATTTTTCTGATGAATCAGAAGCGGTTATTAAAATAGGAAATGCCCCGGACGCTGAAATTTTTGTTAATGATGAGAAGCTGAAATTCTCAATCTCACCTACAGAAGTTACGACTCAAACCGTGACGATACAGTTTAAAAAGGAGGAATAGTCATCTGTTTGATGGCTTTTTTCTCTTATCATTAAAATAATAAAATAAAGCGTGAATGCTGGAGGTAGTAGTTTTGAATTTGCCTAATAAAATAACCATTTCTAGAATTTTTTTAATTCCTGTTTTTCTGATTATCATGCTCTATCCTTTTTCATGGGGAGAAGTCACTGTTTGGGGAGTGACCTTGCCTGTCACCCATCTGATTGGAGCGCTTATCTTTATCATTGCTTCCACTACGGATTGGATAGACGGATATTATGCGAGGAAGTATGACCTTGTCACAAACCTCGGTAAGTTTCTGGATCCGTTAGCCGATAAGCTTTTAGTATCTGCTGCTTTGATTGTACTGGTTGATTTGGACTTGATTTATAACCTTTCCTGGATTGCAATTGTGATCATCAGCAGAGAATTTGCTGTCACTGGTTTAAGGCTTGTATTGGCGGGTGAAGGAGAAGTTGTTGCGGCTAATCAGCTTGGAAAAATTAAGACCTGGGCCCAGATTATTGCGATTTCCGCAATGCTGCTGCATAATCTGCCGTTTGAAGGCATACATTTCCCGTTTGCGTTAATTGCTCTTTGGATCGCCTTGATTTTTACGGTTTGGTCCGGAATGGATTATTTTATGAAAAATAAAACGGCGTTTGTAAACTCAAAGTAAATCAGTCAGTTTGGGGGAGTATATATGGATGCAGAGATTATTGCGGTTGGCTCCGAGCTTTTGCTTGGTCAGATTGTTAATACAAACGGTCAATTCCTTTCCCGTCAATTTGCGGAAATGGGTGTTAATGTTTTTTATCACACTGTCGTGGGCGATAATCCAGACAGGCTGAAAAAGGCCATTGAAATTGCAGAATCAAGAGCCAACCTAATTGTATTCACCGGAGGTTTAGGTCCAACGAAAGACGATTTAACAAAAGAAACGATTTCTGGCCACCTCGGCAAAAAGTTACTTTATAACCAAGATGCTTTAACGTCTATTGTGGCTTATTTTGAAAAGACCGGACGCAAAATGACAGAAAACAACAAAAAACAGGCACTTGTCCTTGAGGGAAGCGATGTTCTTCCCAATGATCATGGCATGGCTCCCGGCATGGTGCTTACAAAGTCGGAGATTACATATATGCTCCTCCCGGGACCGCCCAGTGAAATGAAGCCGATGTTTTTGTCGTATGGCTTTGAAGCGCTGTACGATAGGCTCGAGAATCACGATCGCATTGAGTCTAAAGTCCTGCGGTTCTTCGGAATAGGTGAATCGCTGCTTGAAACGGAAATTGAAGATTTACTTGTAAATCAGACGAATCCGACTATTGCACCTTTGGCTGCGGATGGAGAAGTAACCCTGCGTATTACAGCTAAAGACGTTTCAAGAGAAAAATGCATGGAACTCATCAATGAAGCAGAGCAGAAGATTCTTAAACGTGTAGGAGAATACCATTACGGCAATGAGCAGACTTCCTTGGTAAAAGAGCTGGTAAAAGAACTGACAGCAAGAAAGCTGACTGTTGCTGCTGCGGAAAGCCTGACAGGAGGGATGTTTCAGGAAGAATTGACATCTCTGCCGGGAGCGGGAAAAATTTTTAAAGGCGGCATTGTCAGTTATACGAATGAAACGAAGGCTAAGCTGCTGGAAATCAGTGAAGAGACGATTGCCCAATATGGGGTGGTCAGTAAGGAATGTGCCGTAGAAATGGCTGTCAATGTACGACGAAAGCTTAATGCAGACATAGGCATCAGCTTTACCGGGGTTGCGGGTCCGGACCAGCAGGAAGGAAAGCCGGTCGGAACTGTTTATATCGGCATCGTTTATCGTGACGGAAGGCAGCAGACAGAACAGCTTAACCTTTCAGGGAGCAGGAACCAAAATAGAAAACGGTCTGTTAAATATGGCTGTCATTATTTGCTGAAAAACCTTCAAGAGGATCAAAATTAAATAAGAACAGAAACCCAGGCAGAGTACAGGGAGAGAAATAGAGCCCTAAACTGCCTGGCTTTTTATTTTTGCGGAGATGAAAACTTGATTTTCTTCAGTGACTGAGGGAGAAAATCGGTTTTGTGAGCGGGTAAAACGGAAAAATAAGAGTAAGTTCTATTGAAAAATAAACGAATAAATGTTCGACTTTTTGCTTGGCAAACGATGAAAAAAAGTATATAGTAGGGATAGGTTATAACACAGATGACAGTTTTCATACTGGCAGTTAATAGAGAAAATTAATCGAGATTCGATTATTCCATATAGAGGAGGAAAATAAGTGAGCGATCGTCAAGCGGCGTTAGATATGGCATTAAAACAAATTGAAAAGCAGTTTGGTAAAGGTTCTATTATGAAATTGGGAGAACAGACCGACCGCAGGGTTTCAACTGTTTCAAGCGGTTCCTTGGCCTTGGATGTTGCACTTGGAGTGGGAGGCTATCCGCGCGGAAGGGTAATTGAGGTATATGGTCCTGAGAGCTCTGGTAAAACAACTGTTACGCTTCATGCTATTGCTGAGGTACAAGCGGCTGGCGGAACAGCTGCTTTCATTGACGCTGAGCATGCGTTGGACCCTGTTTATGCTCAAAAACTTGGAGTGAACATTGATGAGCTTCTTCTTTCACAGCCGGACACTGGAGAGCAGGCTCTGGAGATTGCAGAAGCATTAGTTCGAAGCGGAGCTGTAGATATTTTAATTATTGACTCTGTAGCGGCTTTAGTGCCTAAAGCAGAAATTGAAGGAGAAATGGGCGATTCTCATGTCGGCCTTCAGGCAAGAATGATGTCTCAAGCGCTGCGTAAATTATCCGGTGCAATCAATAAATCGAATACGATTGCTATTTTCATTAATCAGATTCGTGAAAAAATCGGTGTCATGTTCGGTAATCCAGAAACTACCCCTGGAGGCCGTGCCCTGAAATTCTATTCTACAGTTCGTCTGGAAGTAAGGCGCGCTGAACAGTTGAAACAGGGAAATGAAGTAGTGGGTAATAAAACAAAGATTAAAGTTGTGAAAAATAAGGTAGCTCCTCCTTTCAGACAAGCTGAAGTGGATATTATGTATGGTGAAGGCATTTCCCGTGAAGGGGAAATTATTGACATGGGTTCTGATTTGGA
The DNA here is from genome assembly GCF_900098925.1 of Bacillus massiliglaciei. Taxonomy (GTDB): domain Bacteria; phylum Bacillota; class Bacilli; order Bacillales; family DSM-1321; genus Peribacillus; species Peribacillus massiliglaciei. The sequence goes on from NZ_LT622360.1 coordinate 716,910, forward strand.
TATCGTTCAAAAGAGCGGTTCTTGGTATTCTTATAATGATGAGCGTCTTGGCCAGGGAAGAGAAAATGCGAAGCTCTTTTTAAAGGAAAACAAAGAGCTGGCTAAAGAAATCTCTCAAAAGATCAGGAATCATTATAACCTGGATGGAGAACATATTGCTTCGGAAGAGGATGACAGCGAAAAGGAACAATTCGAACTTTTGGATTAATAATAGCTGACTAAAACAAGCCTTGGCAATGTATTTGCTGAGGCTTGTTTTACATCGTCCGGTTCGTTTGAAACAAAGGTCGTTATATCGGGGAAACGGAATGGTTAAAAGCACTTTTTGTTCTTCGGAGAACCAAAAATTCAAAATGAACTCTGAATATTCAATAAGAGCAAGGTCAACCCCTTGACAATAAAATTTCTCAACTATACAATTAACTTGTATATTTTACATTTTTTCAAACTGAAATTAAAAACCAAGTGTAGTGTATATTTGAAAATGTACAATGTACTTGCCGACAGTTCAACATTAATGATGTAAAAAGTTCATAGCAAGGGGAGGTGACAAGATGGAACTCATGACAATCATCTTCACTTTGCTTGGCCTATTCGTCGGTGCAGTTGTTGGCTATTTTGTACACAAATCTATGTTTGAAAACAAAATAGCAGGGGCAAAAGGTTCTGCAGAACAGATCATTGAAGATGCTAAGAGGGGTGCAGAGGCCTTAAAAAAGGAAGCCCTATTGGAAGCAAAAGATGAAATTCATAAAATTCGTACCGAAGCTGAACGGGAAGTCCGGGAACGCCGGAACGAATTACAAAAACAAGAGAATCGGTTATTGCAAAAAGAAGAGAATCTTGACCGCAAGGATGAAACGTTAGATAAACGGGAAACCCTTTTGGAGAAGAAAGATGATTCTCTAAACCAAAGACAACAGCATATTGAAGAGATGGAAAGCAAAGTGGACGAGATGGTTCGTAAGCAGCAGACAGAACTTGAAAGAGTTTCTGGTTTAACTCGTGAAGATGCAAGATCAATCATCATTGACCGAATGGAAAATGAGCTTGCTCACGATGTGGCTCTTATGATTAAAGAAAGTGAATTGCGAGCTAAAGAAGAAGCTGATAAGAAAGCTAAAGAAGTTCTATCTCTTGCCATCCAAAGATGTGCAGCTGACCATGTGGCAGAAACAACGGTATCTGTAGTCAATCTTCCGAACGATGAAATGAAGGGTCGGATTATTGGACGTGAGGGACGGAATATCCGGACACTAGAAACGCTTACTGGTATCGATTTAATTATTGATGATACCCCGGAAGCGGTAATTCTTTCTGGATTCGATCCTATAAGGCGTGAAACAGCAAGGCTGGCCCTTGAAAAACTTGTCCAGGACGGAAGAATCCATCCGGCTCGTATTGAGGAAATGGTTGATAAGTCTAGGCGGGAAGTCGACGAGCATATTCGTGAAATTGGTGAACAGACGACTTTTGAAGTTGGTGTTCATGGGCTTCACCCCGATCTTATCAAAATCTTAGGCCGTTTGAAATTCCGTACCAGCTATGGTCAGAACGTGTTGAAACACTCGATAGAAGTAGCTCAGCTTGCCGGATTGCTTGCAGCTGAACTTGGTGAGGATGAAGTGCTTGCCCGTCGGGCTGGCTTGCTGCATGATATTGGAAAAGCCATTGACCATGAGGTTGAAGGCAGTCATGTAGAAATCGGAGTGGAATTAGCTACGAAGTATAAAGAACATCCAGTAGTTATTAACAGTATTGCCTCCCATCATGGGGACACTGAGCCTACTTCGACAATAGCCGTCCTGGTTGCCGCAGCTGATGCACTTTCAGCAGCAAGGCCGGGTGCCAGAAGTGAAACACTTGAAAACTATATCAGACGTCTGGAGAAGCTGGAGGAAATATCCGAATCTTATGATGGAGTGGATAAGTCCTTCGCGATACAGGCAGGACGGGAAGTAAGAATTATCGTTAAACCTGAACAGGTTGATGATTTATCTGCACATCGCCTGGCCAGGGATATCAGAAAACGAATTGAAGAAGAACTCGATTATCCAGGGCATATTAAAGTAACAGTTATTAGAGAAACACGCGCTGTCGAATATGCTAAATAACGAAAACGGAGTGGATTGCCACTCCGTTTTTCTTATGGCTTTTTTAAGGCTCTATACTATTTGTTGGGGTATCCATACAATTGTTTGCATAAAAAATGCACGCAAACATCCAATTCTTTTATACTTGAGTTGCCTAGAAACAAGTAGAGAATGGAGTTGCGTGCACATGAATTTTACCATGAATATTCCCGGTTTAAAAGGGGTTACCATTTTAAAAGTAGAGCAGGTGGAGGAAACGATGAGGGTATATGTGGAGATGGAACGCAGCCTCCAGCAGTGCCCTGACTGCGGAGCTCCCACCTCCCGTGTTCACGACTACCGGATCCAAAAGGTTAAGCACTTAAAGTGGTTTGAGAGGAAGACGGATTTATTCTACAAACGCAGACGGTATGTCTGTGCATGCGGGAAGCGTTTTTCGGAACAAAACCCGTTCGTACAGCGTTACCAGCGTACATCTATTGAATGGAATCAGGCCGTGGGCATACGGGCGATTAAAGGAAAGACCTTTAAAGAAACGGGGGAAACCTACGGTTCTTCGTCTTCTACTATTGTCCGCCGGTTTGACCGTTTGGCTCGGAGTGAAATACGTTCTGTGGAAAAGCTGCCTTCTGTGATTGCCATTGATGAGTATAAAGGAGATACACGAGAAGGAAAATACCAGCTCATCATTGCCGATGGAATCACCAAAAAGCCCTTAGATATCCTGCCTAATCGCTATAAGAATACGATTAAACACTATCTTCAAAAGTATGGGGACCAGGTTCAGGTGGTGATCATGGACATGAGCCATTCTTTTAAATCGGCGGTTCAAAGTGCCTTAGGCCGCCCTGTGATTGTGGCCGATCGCTTTCATTTCTGCCGGTATGTCTATTGGGCGCTGGACGGTGTCCGGAGAAGGGTACAGAAAGAGTTTCACCCGTATGACCGCAAGAAGTGCAAACGTATGAAGCATGTCTTTCACAAGGCCTCCGACCGCCTGACAGAAGAAGACAGATGGCATCTGCATCGTTATTTGGATATGTCGGAAGAGCTTAAAAAAGCGTACGAATTAAAGGAAACCTATCGTGGCTGGTTTGTTCAGGCGAAGGAATCTGGATCGGAAGATATAGGGAAGGTCAAACAGGGCCTGAGAGACTTTTATCGACGGGTCCAGGACTCTGGCATTCCTGAAATGGAGAAAGCCATTACCACGCTCCAAAATTGGCAGACAGAAATCTTAAACAGCTTTGTTTATGGGTATTCGAATGGTTTTTTAGAAGGGATCAACAATTCAACGAAGGTTCTTAAGCGAAATGCGTATGGATTCAGGAATTTCAGCCGTTTTCGGGCAAAAATATTATTAACCCATCAGTTTAAAGGAATTGGGATACATATTGGTTAGGGATGGCGATCAGTCGCCACCCCAACATTTGACGGAGAACCTTTTTTAAAGACAGTCCAGATGATTGAAAGAAGGATTATTTACTCTGAAATCGCAAGGAACAGAGTTTTACAGCAGTTTTATGATACAATACAGATGGAATGGCTAACTTGAACAGAAGAAAGGGTTTTAACATGAAATTGCTGTTTATCGGAGATGTAGTAGGATCTCCCGGAAGAGATATGGTAAAAGAATATTTGCCTAAGATTAAAGAAAAGTATAAACCCCATTTGACGGTCATAAATGGTGAAAATGCCGCAGGAGGACGAGGAATTACGGAAAGGATTTACCGTGATTTCTTGGAGCAGGGAGCGCAGGCGGTGACCATGGGAAATCATACATGGGATAACCGTGATATCTTTGAATTTATTGAGGATGCAAAATATTTAGTCCGTCCGGCGAACTTTCCTGAAGGAACTCCCGGGACAGGTCTTGTCTTTCTGAAGCTGAACAAGCTGGAAGTGGCTGTGATTAACCTGCAGGCAAGAACCTTCATGCCCCCATTGGATTGCCCGTTTCAAAAGGCAGAAGAGCTGGTAGAAGAAGCATTAAAGAGAACTCCCATTATCTTTGTCGATTTCCATGGTGAAGCAACAAGTGAAAAGCAGGCGATGGGATGGTTTCTGGATGGAAAGGTTACAGCTGTAGTAGGGACCCATACACATGTCCAGACTGCCGATAATCGAGTTTTGCCGAAAGGGACAGCCTATATTTCAGACGTAGGTATGACAGGGCCTTACGATGGCATTCTCGGCATGGATCGCCATGCGGTGATTCACCGTTTCCTAACAAGCCTTCCGGTAAGGTTCGAGGTTCCTAAAGAGGGCAGGGCCCTTCTGAGCGGGGTAATCATTGATATTGACGATAAAACAGGAAAGGCTAAAAAAATCGATCGGATTTTAATAAATGATGATCATCCGTTTTTTCATTAATATTTTTCCTGGCAGGCTATTTTCAGATGAATGGTTTTCACGGTCTGAATCCATTTCCCTATCCTCTTGATATTTCCTGATTCCTTAAATTTGTCATAGGAATTATCAAGTAAGAATATAGTAGCAAAGAAAAGAGTTATACTTTGAACTGTTATTTTACTCGGAAAGGGAAAACAAGGAGGACTAGGGGATGGAAATATTAAAGGTTTCAGCAAAATCTAATCCTAATTCTGTAGCAGGCGCTCTGGCAGGGGTTCTCAGGGAAAGAGGCGCAGCTGAGATTCAGGCCATCGGAGCCGGGGCGTTAAATCAAGCCGTCAAGGCCGTAGCGATAGCAAGAGGATTTGTGGCACCCAGTGGAGTCGATTTGATTTGTATTCCTGCCTTTACAGATATTTTAATTGATGGAGAAGAAAGAACGGCGATAAAATTAATTATTGAACCGAGGTAGCGTTCAACATTCCTGTTTGCTTTTGCAAACAGGTTATTTTTTGGCGTATTATTTCATCTAAATAAGAAGGGGGAAAGAAATCATGAGAATATTTGATGCCCACTGCGATGCTTTAATGAAATTGTTTATGGACCCAGCTGCCTCTTTTAATGATAGTGAAAACCTTCATATAACAAAGAAAGAATTAAAGGAAACCGGGGGCAAGGTCCAGTGCTTTGCGATTTACATACCTGAGAAAGTTCATCCGGGAATGAGATTTTCATCAGCTTTGGCAATGGTTGATCTATTTTATGAGAAAATCTTGAACGAACCGGAAATGAAAATGGTTCGGACCAAATCGGATATTGAATCTCTTCGAGAGGGAGAGATAGGTGCTGTATTGACATTGGAAGGCTGTGACTGTATTGGTGACGATATAGTAAAACTTAAAACCCTTATAAGGCTGGGGGTGGCTTCTGTCGGTCTGACATGGAATTATGGGAATATGGTGGCTGATGGAGCTTTAGAACCAAGAGGAGGAGGTCTTACGCAATTTGGCCGTGAAGCAGTAGCTGTGCTGAATAAAGAACATGTGTGGTGTGATGTTTCACACTTGTCTGAATCTGCTTTCTGGGATACTGTAGAGGATGCGCACTTTCCGATTGCTTCCCATTCAAATGCCTATCAGCTTTGTGAGCATCCAAGAAATTTAAAAGATGAGCAAATCAAGGCTTTGATTCAGAAGAACGGAACAATTGGCGTTACCTTTGTACCAAAATTTTTGCATCCATCCGGACAGGCGGCAATTAAGGATATCTTGCTCCATGTAGAGCATATTTGCAGTCTCGGAGGTCAAGATCATGTGGGGTTTGGATCGGACTTTGACGGAATAGAGCAAACGGTTCAGGGAATGACGGCCTTTAGGGGGTATACAGCCTTGGGGGAGGAACTGTTGAAGTTCTATCCTGAGAAATTAGTCCGGAACCTATTATTCCACAATTTTGTGAAGGCTTTTCCGCGTTAAGTCTTTTAAAAAGGTGTTTCGCTCACCAAAAACTCTGAATCAATATAATATATTCAGAAAATACTGACTTCCATTTTAAGAGACTTGCATTTTTATAGCGAAAGGTCTAGAATTGAAACGTTTAGTACTCCTTTCCGTTATTATTCGAGATTCCGATGGCTTCTCTATAGAGAAAGGAGAAATCATCTGATTTACTAATCATTATTTTGACATATTTTTAAGATACATAAAGGAGTGTAGAGCATGATCAATCAACTTTCTTGGAAAGTTGGCGGACAACAGGGGGAAGGCATTGAAAGTACAGGGGAAATTTTTTGTATTGCCTTGAACCGCCTTGGGTATTATCTGTACGGTTACCGTCATTTCTCTTCCCGAATTAAGGGAGGACATACCAATAATAAGATTCGTGTAAGTACATCGGAAACACGAGCTATTTCTGATGATTTAGATATATTAATAGCGTTTGACCAAGAAACAATCGACGTTAATTATCATGAATTGCATGAGGGCGGAGTCATTATTGCGGATGCGAAGTTTAATCCTGTGAAACCGGAAAATACATGCGCCGAATTATATGTTGTCCCATTTACTGATATTGCATCAGAAAATGGAACATCTTTGATGAAAAATATGGTGGCCATCGGTTCTACCTGTGCAGTTCTGAATATGGAAATTTCAGTATTTAACGATGTTGTCGATGAAATTTTCGGACGTAAGGGCGCCGAAATAGTAGAGAAAAATATGAATGCGATTACGGCTGGTTATGAGTTTATGAAACCATTGCTTGGGGACAGGCTTGGCGCAATGCAACTGGAAAAAGCAGATGGAAAGAAACGAATGTTCATGATTGGCAATGATGCGATAGCACTCGGAGCACTTGCCGGGGGCTGCCGTTTTATGGCTGCGTATCCAATCACTCCTGCTTCTGAAATCATGGAATATTTAATAAAAAAATTGCCGGAGCTTGGAGGCACAGTCATCCAGACGGAAGATGAAATTGCAGCTGCGACGATGGCGATCGGGGCGAATTATAGCGGTGTGCGCGCTTTGACTGCTTCCGCCGGTCCAGGATTATCATTGAAGATGGAGGCGATCGGTCTTGCCGGAATGACAGAGACGCCAATTGTCATTGTGGATACTCAGCGAGGAGGGCCATCAACAGGTTTGCCGACAAAACAGGAACAATCAGACTTAATGGCGATGATTTATGGAACCCATGGGGAAATTCCGAAAATTGTCATGGCGCCAAGCACAGTTGAAGAGGCTTTCTATGATACTGCAGAGGCCTTTAACCTTGCGGAAGAATATCAATGTCCGGTCATTGTTCTGTCCGATTTACAGCTATCGCTGGGGAAACAGACGGTTGAACCGCTTGATTATAATAAAGTTGAAATCAGGCGCGGTAAACTGGCCGATCACGAATTGCCTGAGTTGGAAAAACACGAGTATTTTAAACGTTATGAAGTAACTGGCGATGGAGTTTCTCCAAGAGTCCTGCCTGGTATGAAAGGCGGAATCCATCATGTAACAGGAGTTGAGCATGATGAAACAGGGAAGCCTTCTGAATCGGCAGCAAACAGAAAAGCCCAAATGGATAAGCGAATGAGGAAAATCGCCAATCTGTCATTTAATACTCCTGTATATAAAAATGCTCCTCATGAAGAAGCGGATTTATTAATCATAGGATTTAATTCTACTAGAGGAACAATTGAAGAGGCGGTTACTAGAATTGAGAAAGACGGAATAAAAGTGAATCATGCTCAAATTCGTTTAATCCATCCATTCCCAGTGGATGATGTTCTTCCGCTTGTTCAATCTGCCCAAAAAGTTGTGGTCATTGAGAATAATGCAACGGGGCAATTAGCCAATATTCTAAAAATGAATGTGGGGCATATCCATAAAATTTCCAGCATTTTGAAATATGACGGCACCCCATTTTTACCGCATGAGGTTCATACACAATGCAAGGAGTTGTTTTAATATGGCAACATTTAAAGACTTTCGTAACAATGTAAAACCAAACTGGTGTCCAGGCTGCGGTGATTTTTCCGTTCAGGCTGCTATCCAGCGTGCGTCGGCAAATGTGGGGCTTGTGCCGGAAGAACTTGCCGTGGTATCCGGGATTGGTTGTTCGGGACGAATTTCGGGTTATATAAAATCGTATGGTTTTCATGGTATTCACGGCCGTTCTCTTCCAATCGCACAAGGAGTGAAAATGGCTAATCGTGATTTGACTGTCATTGCTTCCGGCGGGGACGGAGACGGTTTTGCAATCGGTATGGGACATACGATCCATGCTATTAGAAGAAACATCGATATTACCTATATTGTCATGGATAATCAAATATATGGATTGACCAAAGGACAGACTTCTCCCCGTTCTGGGACAGGCTTTAAAACGAAGTCTACTCCTGAAGGATCCATCGAACAAGCGGTTTCTCCTATGGAACTGGCACTATCTGCAGGCGCAACCTTTGTAGCCCAGAGCTTCTCTACGGACCTGAAAGATTTAACCGCTATTATTGAAGCGGGAATCAATCATAAAGGATTCTCTTTCATTAATGTATTCAGTCCTTGTGTCACATACAATAAAGTTAACACTTACGATTGGTTTAAAGAAAACCTGACAAAGCTGAATACAATCGAAGAATACGACACTTCCGATAAAGAAATGGCTATGCAGACATTAATGAAACATAACAGCTTAGTAACTGGCATAATCTATCAAGATACAGATAGAGCTTCTTACCAGGAATTGATTCCGGGATATAAAGAAGAGGCGCTGACTAAGTCAGATTTGACTTTAGATCAGGCTCATTTTGATAAATTAATGAATGAATTCATGTAAAAAAAGGGTTCTCTCCATTTTGGAGAGGACCCTTTCAGATTGTCGACAAAAGGCCTTCAGAATGGTCTCATTCTGAAGGCCTTTTGTCTTTTTGAGATTTTCTTAGGTATTTTATGGTCTGATTTTAAGCAAAATGCTCTTCGAGTATTCTATTTTAGACCATAGCCGAAGCTTGCCATGTCCAATTGGCAAGCTTCTTTAAATTCATAGCAGCAAAAGCAAGCATCGCCTGCATGGACAATTTTTTAATCCCTCGAAGGGCTGTCCATCGCATACCATGCTTTTCTTTCGCATCCGCAAAGACACGTTCATTCGTTTCTTTGCGTCTTGCATATATTTGTTTAATATCGTTTTGATGACGAAGATGATCTGCTTCCTCCACATACTGCGCCCAAATATGACGTTCAATCATTTTTCTGTGCTCCTTACTATTTGTACATTGAGCGAGTAAAGGACAATTGGCACATTGAACTGGGTTCGACTTGTATTGGCGTTTGCCTTCTTTGGTGGTAGTTGAATATTTTAGAACCTGTCCTTCCGGACATAGGTAGCAATCATAGTACTCGTCATATACATAATCGTGCTTGCGTAAAAACCCATCTTTCGTTTTGGGTCTTGTATAAGGAAGTACTGGTTGAATCTCATGTTCAAATAAGAATTTAGTAATCGCAGGAGTTTTATAAGCAGCATCGGCAGCAACAGCAAGTGGCTTCTTCACTTTTTCCATAACCTTTTCAACAAGTGGCTGAAGCATATGACTATCATGAACATTTCCAGGTGTCACAACCGCCCCAAGTATAAACCCATACCGGTCCGCAGCCGCATGGAATGAATAAGCAAACTGTTTCGTTCTTTCATCTTTTACATAATAGTCACTTTCAGGATCTGTTGTACTCTCTTTAATCTCCTTAACTTCTTCTTTTTCAAATTTATCTGATGGGAATGGTTTCTTCCCATGATCAACTCGATCCTGATTCAATTCTTCTTGAAGTTTAGCTTCATATGCCCGAGTCTCTTTACGAACTATCTTCTTTTCGAATTTACGTTTATTCGCACTTGCTTTAACATGTGTTGAATCGATGAAGACATGGTCAGCACTTAGTAGTCCTTTATCTGCAATTTCTTTAAGAATTCGATAGAAAATCTGTTCGAAGATATCCGTATCTTGGAAACGACGTTCATAATTTTTACCGAAGGTAGAAAAGTGCGGTACTTCTGAATGAAATCCAAACCCTAAAAACCAACGATACGCCATATTTGTTTCAATTTCTCTTATTGTTTGACGCATTGAACGAATTCCAAATACATATTGAACAAATGTCATTTTAATTAATACGACTGGATCAACACTAGGTCGACCTAGTGTTGAATACAGTGATTCAACTAGTGGATAGATGAAAGAAAAATCAATCGCTGATTCAAGCTTTCTGACCAAATGATCCTGTGGTACAAGTTGCTCTATTGTAATCATTTCCATTTGATCACGTTCACTTATTTGATTTTTTGTCATCATATCCATTCACCTCAGACATTTATTTAGAAAGGAGTTGATTGTAGTGCAGGCGGCGACTCCTGCGGGAAAAGCGTGAAGGCCGATACCCCGCAGGAGCAAAGCGACGAGGAGGATTGGGCCACGCCCGCGGAAAGCGTCCGCCGAAACGAAAATCAACTAACACTATTTCAAAAACTATTACTATTATTTTAAAAGAAAAAAGCCTGTAGGCAAACTCGAAATTTCGAGTTTGTCTACAGGCTGAAAGGGTTCTCTCCATTTTGGAGAGGACCCTTTTACAATTAGCTGGCTACCTTAAAACCAGCATCTTCTTCTGCAGCATCTGCCGAAACCAAAATTCCCTTGGTTCCCCCGGCAGTGATGCTTGCCGTGGTCTCTTTCATCATCATAGCTTCCGCGAACTTCGTTATTGCGATTGCCGCAATCGACAAAAATATTAATATTTTCGACATCTCGGTTATTCCGTTCACGGCCTCTATTATTTTCTCTGTTTCTATGGTCCTCTCTGCATCTATGATTTTCTCTGCATGACATGTAAGCCACTCTCCCTTTAAATGTTTTTACACCATATACTATGTAACGCAGGACAAGTTGAAAGGGAGGTTTGTCCAGAAAAGTAAAATATGTGTTTGAACTATATTTACACCCTTTTAGAAAAGAAAAGCGAAAAAAGGTCTAGACGGCCGTCATGATTCATAAAGATAGAATATTCTCGTTTATTGGGTGAGGAGTGTGGCCATGTGAAAGAAAAAATGAAAGCATTGGTCAAACCATTTAGCAGAGCTGGAGCAGAAATGAAAATGGTAGATATTCCTGCTATAAAAGATGATGAAGTCTTGATTAAAGTGAAAGCAGCCTCTATTTGCGGTACGGATGTTCATATTTTCAGCTGGGATAAATGGGCAGAAAAAAGAGTGAAGCCCCCCTATACAATGGGGCATGAATTTACAGGAGAAATTGTACAGATTGGGCGGAATGTCAAAAATGCGATGATCGGAGATTTGGTAACGGCTGAAACTCATATAATCTGTCATCATTGTCCCCAATGTTTGGAAGGCAACCACCATGTTTGCCGGAACACAAAAATTCTCGGTGTCGATCGGGATGGGAGTTTCGCTGAGTATGTTGCGGTTCCATCCTTTAATATCTGGAAAAATCCAGCTGGGATTTCCCTTGCAGAGGCAGCTATCCTTGAACCTTTAGGAAATGCCGTCCATACAGTGCTTTCCGGTGAAGTGACAGGAAAAATGGTAGCCATTATTGGGTGCGGGCCGATTGGCCTGATGGCAATAGCTGTCGCTAAAGCAGCAGGAGCAGCGGCTGTAATTGCTATAGATGTAAACGAGCATCGATTAGATTTGGCAAAGAGACTGGGAGCTTCATATGAAATTAATTCTTCCAAGGAAAATACGATAGATAAAGTGAAAAAAATTACGTCAGACTGCGGGGCAGAAGTCGTTTGTGAGATGAGCGGTAACCCGCGGGCTGTTGAACAGGCTTTTGAAATCATTACACCTGGAGGACGAATGTCCATCTTAAGTCTCCCGCCGGCTCCAATTGCCATTGATTTCGCTGAAAATTTAGTACTGAAAGGAATTACGGTCAAAGGGATAAGCGGAAGAAGAATTTTTTCAACATGGAGGAAGCTGACTGGCATGCTTTCCTCAGGAATCCTTGATATTAAGCCGCTTGTCACGCACACGCTTCCGCTGGAGGAGTATAAACAGGGGTTTGAGATGATGAGTAACGGACAATGCGGCAAAGTGCTGCTCCTGCCGTAAATGATTGAAGTTCGTTCGGTCCATTTTTGATAAATGCTTGCCGTTCTTTGCATACCAGTTCCTGGCTGATTGGTATGCAAAGCTCGATTTTTGTTTTGAAACTAGCTAAATATTTCGAGGAGGAAGTGAAGAAATGGCTGATTTTTCTTTTCTGGATAATGATTTCAAACTTCTTAAAAATGAAGGACTTTCACATAAAAAGAATCCATTAGAAACAGAGCAGGGAGCAAAGATAAGAATGGGAGGAAGAGAGGTTATCCAGCTTTCTTCGAATAATTATCTTGGATTGACTGCACATCCCCATGTAAAAAAGGCAGCGATTGATGGAGTGAAAAAATACGGAGCGGGGACAGGGTCTGTCCGGACTATTGCAGGAACTTTCACCATTCATGAAGAACTTGAACAAAAGCTCGCCGCGTTTAAAAAAACAGAGTCCGCTATTGTCTTCCAATCAGGATTCACGGCCAATCAGGCCATCCTTTCTTCTGTTTTAACAGAAAAGGATGTCATTCTGACGGATGAACTGAACCACGCTTCCATTATTGATGGAATCAGACTGTCAAAAGCTGAAAGGAAAATCTATCATCATGTAGATATGAATTCCTTGGAAACAGCGTTAAAACAATCGATGAAATACAGAAACCGCCTAATTGTGACTGATGGGGTTTTTTCGATGGATGGGAATATCGCGCCGCTCCCGGAGATTGTAACGCTTGCTGAAAAATACGATGCTTTAGTGATGGTTGATGATGCACATGCTTCAGGAGTATTGGGTGAAAATGGAAGAGGAACGGTCAATCATTATGGGTTAGATGGGAAAGTCCATATTCAGATCGGAACACTGAGTAAGGCAATCGGTGTTTTGGGAGGGTACGCGGCCGGAAGCAGAAGCCTGATTGACTATTTAGCCTGTCATGGACGTCCGTACCTATTCAGCACTTCACACCCGCCGGCCGTTACGATGGCTTGCAGCGCAGCGATCGATGTGTTGCTTTCAGAGCCAGAAAGGATTGAGAAGTTAAGAAGGAATGCCAGGTATTTCAAAAACGGTCTTCAATCTGCCGGATTTGACACGGGAAAGAGTGAAACTCCGATCACTCCGGTCATGACAGGAAAGGAGCAGCTTGCCTTTGAACTTTCCAATAAGCTGTTAGAATATGGCGTTCTTGCCAAAGGCATTGCCTATCCGACAGTAGCGAAGGGGGAAGCAAGGGTAAGAACCATTGTAACGGCGGATCACTCTGAGAAGGATTTGAACGATGCGCTTGCCGCTTTTTCCAAGGCCGGCAAGGAACTGCAGATCATCTAATTCCATGAAGCTCTGAATAGGAAATACGCAGCTGGGGTGTATTGTGAAGATTCTTGCACAATTTGTTACGCAGTCTGCTGCACTATTGTTTCTGGCTAAGAAAAGCTTTATACTAAGTAATGTCAGAGATCCACCCAATGTATGGAAAAAAATTGATGAACAAATAAAAATGCCATTTTAATTAATTGGAAGATAGTTAGCTCTTGAATCAGCTCTTGAAGTCTAGCTCAGAAGAAAGGAGTTCAACATGAACGAAAAACAACGAATGCAATCACAGCAAGTACAGGCTGAGAAACCAGCGGACAAAAAATCCGAAAAGGACTACAGCAAATACTTTCAAGCTGTGTATGTGCCGCCTTCCTTGAAAGACGCAAAAAAACGCGGTAAGGAAGAAGTGAAATATGAGAAAGATTTCGCCATTCCAGAGGAATTTCGCGGGATGGGAGAAGGCAAACGGTTTTATATCCGTACATATGGATGCCAAATGAATGAGCATGATACAGAAGTAATGGCAGGGATTTTCATGGCCCTTGGATATGAAGCCTGCGAATCTGTTCAGGAAGCGGACGTGATTCTGCTTAATACGTGCGCAATCCGTGAAAACGCGGAAAATAAAGTATTTGGCGAGCTTGGCCACCTTAAGCCATTAAAGCTGGAAAAGCCGGATTTGCTTATCGGTGTCTGCGGCTGTATGTCACAGGAAGAGTCGGTTGTAAATCGGATTCTCGCCAAGCATCATTTTGTTGATATGATATTTGGAACGCATAATATTCACCGCCTGCCTCAAATCCTCAACGAAGCTTATATGTCAAAAGAGATGGTCATCGAGGTGTGGTCTAAAGAGGGAGATGTTATTGAAAATCTTCCTAAGGTACGGAAAGGCCAGACTAAAGCATGGGTGAATATTATGTACGGATGTGATAAGTTCTGTACCTACTGTATCGTTCCATATACCCGAGGGAAAGAAAGAAGCCGGCGTCCTGAGGAAATTATTCAGGAAGTCCGCCATTTAGCTTCTCAAGGGTACAAGGAAATTACCTTGCTCGGGCAGAATGTGAATGCATACGGGAAAGACTTTACTGATCTCGACTACCGTCTTGGCGACCTGATGGATGAAATCCGCAAAATTGATATCCCAAGGGTCCGCTTTACGACCAGCCATCCGCGGGACTTTGATGATCACTTGATTGAAGTATTGGCGAAGGGTGGAAATCTGGTAGATCATATTCATTTGCCGGTTCAGTCCGGAAGTACCGATATTTTAAAAATTATGGCCAGAAAATATACCCGTGAGCACTACCTTGAGCTAGTACGCAAGATTAAAGCGGCGATTCCGAATGTCTCTTTGACAACCGATATTATCGTCGGCTACCCAAATGAGACGGAAGAGCAATTCGAAGAAACGATCTCGCTGTATAAAGAAGTTGGTTTTGATGCAGCATACACGTTCATTTATTCTCCGAGGGAAGGTACTCCTGCTGCAAAAATGAAGGATAATGTCCCGTTAGAAATAAAGAAAGACCGTCTTCAGCGCCTGAATGCAATAGTGAATGAATTTTCTGCCCAGAAAATGAAAGAATATGCTGGGAAAGTTGTGGAAGTACTTGTCGAAGGTGAAAGTAAAAACAACCCAGAAGTACTGGCTGGATATACTACGAAAAATAAGCTGGTGAATTTCAAAGCTCCTAAATCTGTCATCGGACAAGTCGTGAAGGTGAAAATAACCGAAACTCGCACTTGGTCGCTGAATGGAGAGTGGGTTGAGGAAGCAGCAGCTGTAAAGGTGGACTAATATGGCGAAATATTCGAAAGAAGACATCTTAAACAGAGCGGCAGAATTGGCAGGAATGATTGCAGAAACAGAAGAAGTCGATTTTTTCAAACGGGCAGAAGCAGCCATAAATGACAACCAGAAGATTCGGGAAATGATAGCGAGTATCAAGAGCCTTCAAAAACAGGCTGTAAATTTTCAGCATTATGGTAAAGAAAAGGCCTATCACCAGGTACAGTCAAAAATTGATGCTCTGGAAAATGAACTAAATGAAATTCCGATTGTCCAGGAATTCAAACAGTCGCAGGGAGATGTGAATGATTTACTTCAGATGGTTGCTTCACAGGTTTCTAATAAGGTAACCGACCTGATTATTGAAGCTACAGATGGGGATATTCTGCGCGGTGAAACAGGTTCTAAAGTACAATCCGGCGACAGCTGTTCCTGATTTGTGCAGCTGAGCGGATAAATGGTACGGCCGTCCTGAGGACATACATTTTATAAGAACCTCCGATTTTTTCGGAGGTTCTTTCTTTATATGCAGGGCCTTCCTTCTCATACCAGTGCCCAATCGTGACACATATCTATAAGATAGGCATAAAATATCCTAGCTTTACATTATAAAAAAGCAGTTTTCATCAGGATGTTATGTAGCACACTAGACTTTTACCATGCATACGATAAATGGAAACTGTATGAGGAGGGTTCGCTAGCATGTCACAATATAGAGAGATAATAACCAAAGCGGTGGTGGCAAAAGGACGTAAATATACGAAGTCCTCACACACCATTTGCCCGGCTCATCATCCTTCCAGCATTCTGGGTTGTTGGATCATCAACCATAAATATGAAGCAAAAAAGGTCGGCAAAAAGGTAGAAATACACGGCAGCTACGAAATAAACGTTTGGTATTCATATAATCATAATACAAAAACGGAAGTCGTCACTGAAAAAGTGCGGTATACCGACGTTATTTCGCTGAAGTACCGTGATCCGGACTGCCTGGATGATCAAGAAATCGTAGCTAAAGCTGTTCAGCAGCCTAATTGCCTGGAAGCAAGCATTTCCCCTTGCGGACAAAAGATCATTGTTTATGTTGAAAGGGAATTTTTTGTGGAGGTCATAGGTGAAACGAAGATTTGTGTAGCTGTCTCCCCTAATGGCCGCTGTGATGATGATTGGGATTTTGAATTGGAAGAGGAAGATGAATTCGAAGATTTGGATCCTCATTTCCTGGATGAATTCGAAGACGAATAATATTCAAGAAATGAGTTTATGAATAAATGCTGAAGGAAAAACTGCTACCGGATGGACGATGTTCCATCCGGCTTTATTTTATATCCTGAATTGACAATATCACCTTCATGAATCAAAAAGGTGCCTATGTTATAATAAAAGTCATGTAAAGATTTTGTTAGGAAAGGTTTTGACGAATAATGGCCGGATACACGCCAATGATGCAGCAATACTTAAAAATTAAGGCGGAATATGAGGATGCCTTTTTATTTTTTCGATTAGGAGATTTTTATGAAATGTTCTTTGAGGATGCACTTAAAGCTTCTCAGGAACTTGAAATAACACTGACAAGCCGTGAAGGAGGAACATCAGAAAGAATTCCAATGTGCGGAATTCCTTATCACTCTGCAGCGAATTATATTGATATTTTAATAGAACGGGGCTACAAAGTAGCGATTTGCGAGCAGACAGAGGATCCTAAACAGACAAAAGGAGTCGTAAAGCGAGAAGTAGTGCAGCTCATTACCCCTGGAACAAAAATGGATGGCAAAGGTCTTAATGAAAAAGAAAATAATTTTATTGCTGCCATTACTGAATTCCAAGACGGAACTTTTGGTTTTGCCTATACAGACCTTTCTACAGGTGAAAGCAAGGCAACGGTTATTCAGGGATCGTTTGATGACTTAGTAAATGAGTTTGCTATTTTAGGGGCAAAGGAGGCTGTCCTTCCAAGTGATTTCTCTGAAGACAAAAGAAAAAAATTACAGGAACGGGGTGCAGATGCCGTTTCTATAGAGGATAATTGTATCCTTAATGATGAGTTAGAAGAGTTGGTCCGTCCGTTAGCTGAAGAGAAAGCTGTTCTGTCGGTTTCACGGTTATTAAATTATTTATATCGGACACAGAAGAGAAGCTTAGATCATCTGCAGCCTGTCGAGTCATATGAAACATCGCACTATATGAAGATAGACTATTTTTCTAAACGGAATCTCGAACTGACAGAAACAATTCGGAGCAAAGGGAAAAAAGGCTCCCTGCTCTGGCTTCTTGATGAGACAAAGACCGCTATGGGCGGCAGGCTTTTAAAACAGTGGATTGACAGGCCGCTGATAAATAAGAACCAAATAGAAAAAAGACAAAATTTAGTAGAGATTCTTAAAAATCAATTTTTTGAGAGGGAAGACCTTCGGGAAAAGCTCAAGGAAGTGTACGATCTGGAACGGCTTGCCGGACGGGTGGCATTTGGAAATGTGAATGCCCGTGACCTTGTACAGTTAAACCGCTCGCTTATGCAGGTTCCTTCTATTAAAGAATTAATAGATTCTCTCGGCGACCGGCCAGAAAGCAAGGCTTTGGCAGAAAAATTGGATCCATGCCAGGAAGTCAGCGACCTTTTGAACCAAGCCCTTGTAGATAATCCGCCTTTGTCCATTAAAGAAGGGGGAATTATTAAGGATGGATTTAATGAAGAGCTGGATAATTACCGATACGCAAGCCGGAATGGAAAGACATGGATTTCAGAACTTGAGCGGGAAGAACGGGCCAGAACAGGCATTAAATCATTGAAAATTGGTTTCAACAGGGTATTTGGCTATTATATTGAAGTGACACGGGCTAACCTTCACTTATTGGAAGAAGGACGCTATGAGCGAAAGCAAACACTTACAAACGCAGAGCGCTTTATTACACCTGAATTAAAAGAAAAAGAAGCGTTAATCCTTCAGGCAGAAGAAAAAAGCCTGGGATTGGAATATGAGTTATTTGCAAAAGTCCGGGAGCAGGTTAAAGAATATATTCCGAGATTGCAAAGACTCGCCAAAGCCATCAGTGAACTGGATGTCCTTCAATGCTTTGCGGCTGTCAGCGAGGAGCGGCATTATGTAAAGCCTTCTTTTTCTGACAGCAGAGAAATCAAACTGACAGATGGCCGGCATCCTGTAGTAGAGAAAGTGCTGCAAAGTCAGGAGTATGTGCCGAATGATTGCTATATGGGAGACGGCCGTGACCTTTTATTGATTACCGGACCAAATATGTCAGGAAAAAGCACCTATATGCGTCAAATTGCCCTTACTGCGATTTTGGCGCAAATTGGTTGTTTTGTACCTGCAAAAGAAGCGATTCTTCCTATTTTCGATAAAGTTTTTACAAGAATCGGAGCAGCGGACGATTTAATTTCGGGACAAAGTACCTTTATGGTTGAAATGCTTGAAGCGAAAAATGCCATAATGAATGCAACCGGCAGCAGCCTGATTCTATTTGATGAAATAGGAAGGGGAACATCCACTTATGATGGTATGGCGCTGGCACAGGCTATTATAGAATATATTCACGATCATATTGGTGCAAAAACATTGTTCTCGACTCATTATCATGAATTAACTGCTTTGTCAGACAAGCTGGAGAAACTGGAGAATATTCATGTCAGTGCAGTCGAGAAAAACGGACATGTTGTTTTTCTGCATAAAATTAAACAAGGACCGGCAGATAAAAGTTACGGCATACACGTAGCCAAACTTGCAGAGCTTCCTGAATCCTTGATTCAAAGGGCATCTTCCATATTGGCTGAACTGGAACAGGGCAGTGAAGAACAGACATTACCAAAAGAAAAGCCTGCCGCTGCAGAGATTCCAGCCAGTCATACCATCCATGAACAGAAGGAAACATCCCAGCTTTCCTTTTTTGGCGAACCAGCTCCTGATAATAAGCAAGCCTTATTGTCCAAGGAGAAAAAAGTCTTAGAGGAATTACGAAATATAGACCTTCTTGAGTCAACTCCTCTTGAGGCCTTAAACCTTCTGTATAAATTGCAAAAGAAAGTAAAATAAATCAAGAAATGAGGCGGTTTCATGGGTAAAATTGTTCAGCTCGATGAAGCATTATCCAATAAAATTGCAGCTGGAGAAGTTGTTGAACGCCCTGCCTCGGTCGTGAAAGAACTGTTAGAAAATGCGATTGATGCAAGGAGTACGGTCATTGAGATCGAAGTGAAGGAAGCGGGACTGGAATCCATCAGAATTATAGATAATGGCGAAGGGATTTCAGAAGAAGATGTCAAGAACGCTTTTAAGCGTCATGCGACAAGCAAAATTAAAGATGAAAATGATTTATTTAGAATTAGGACACTTGGTTTTCGCGGGGAAGCGATGCCGAGTATTGCTTCGGTATCCCGCTTTGAAATGAAAACGAGCACAGGTGACAGCCAGGGAACAAGAATTCTTCTTGAAGGGGGAGTGATTAAAGAATATGAGCCTGCCTCGAGCAGAAAAGGGACTGATATTACGGTTTCAGACTTATTTTATAATACTCCTGCACGGCTGAAATATATGAAAACTGTGCATACAGAACTTGGCAATATAACGGATGTAGTCAACCGTATTTCACTGGCCCATCCCGATGTGTCCATAAGCCTTTCGCATAATGGAAAAAGGATTCTTCAAACGAATGGAAATGGTGATGTAAGACAGGTGCTGGCAGCGATATATGGTATCAATATGGCGAAGAAGATGATTCCCATCGAAGCAGCAACCCTCGATTACAAAATAAACGGCTATATTGTGCTTCCTGAAATTACACGGGCATCAAGGAATTACATTTCAACTATGATAAATGGACGTTTTATTAAAAATTATGGCCTTGTGAATGCGATTTTGGATGGTTACCATACACTTCTTCCAATTGGAAGATATCCGATTGCTCTCTTGTCTGTCGAGATGGATCCTATATTGGTTGATGTCAATGTACATCCTTCCAAAATGGAAGTCAGACTGAGCAAAGAGCAGGAATTATTCCGTGCTGTATCCAGCACAATCAAGGCAGCGTTCAGGAAGCGATCACTTATTCCAAGCGGTTTCACCCCTTTGGCCAAAAATCAGCCGAAGACTGAGCAGACTGTTCTTGAACTGGATCATGTAGTCAGTGAAGGAAAAAAAGTCCTTCAAGAAGTAAAAAAAGAAACAGCATTAATAAAAGATAAAGTGTCTCTTGAACAAATGGAGCACGCTGTTGAACAGCCTCATGTTCAGGAGACGGAAGATCCTTTTGAACAAATGAGCAGAGAAATTATTTTTGAAAACCAATACAGTCATGAACAAAGTCGGGATCACGAGGTAGAGGCACCATTTACAGATGAACTGAGAGATCAGAGCGGTTATCAATCTGCAGAAGAATTGACTACTTACGGTTTGGAAGCAGAAGAGGGATCCCATGAGGAGAGTAAGACAAGAGTTCCTCCAATGTATCCAATCGGGCAAATGCACGGCACCTATATTTTTGCCCAGAATGAGAATGGATTATATATTATTGATCAGCATGCAGCCCAGGAACGGATTAAATATGAATATTTTAAGGAAAAAGTCGGCAAAGTGGAAAATGAGCTTCAGGAAATGCTTGTTCCAATCCATTTAGAACTTTCAACCGATCAATGCATCCGAATTAATGAATACCGCGAGGAGTTACAAAAAGTCGGTATTTTTCTTGAAGAGTTTGGTCATAATTCCTATATTGTCCGTTCACATCCACAATGGCTCCCTAAAGGGATGGAACAGGAAATCTTAGAGGAAATGATTGAACAGCTGTTTTCAATGAAAAAAGTAGATGTAAAAAAACTAAGAGAAGAAGCAGCGATATTAATGAGCTGTAAGGCATCCATAAAGGCGAACAGGCATTTGCGAAACGATGAAATACAAGCTTTGCTGGATGAGTTGCGTTTTACCTCTGATCCGTTTACTTGCCCGCATGGAAGGCCCATTATTATTCACTATTCGATTTATGATATGGAAAAGATGTTTAAGAGGGTTATGTAATCAAATTGAGGTATTTTTTGTTGTTTTACCTTATTATGTAAATTTATGCACCGTACCCGGAAGATGTATTTCATGGAATACGGTGCTTATTTTTTAAAAGAAAAATCGAAGGAATCCAACTGATAAAATTTCATCTCTTGATTGTCTTGGTTTGAACAAGGTATTTCCTGGGTAAAATGGATACGTAATGAGCGAAATTAGAATTAAATGGCTTAGAGGATTTAACGATTTGTCCCTTTTTTATGGTAAGATAGGAAAAAATATATAAGGCAGTGGATGAATTGGTGCAAAAAAAGAAAAAACTTCTTGTGATTATCGGACCTACAGCTGTAGGGAAAACAAAATTAAGCATAGAATTGGCAAAGCGTTTTAATGGAGAAATAATAAGCGGGGATTCTATGCAAGTCTATAAAGGGATGGATATAGGAACGGCAAAGATCAAAGAAACAGAAAAAGAGGGCATTCCTCATCATCTGCTTGATATTTTGGAACCTGAGCAGGAATTCAGTGCAGCCCAATTTCAATCGAGAGCTAATGAAGCGATACAGGAAATACATACACGCGGTAAACTCCCTATCATTGTAGGAGGGACAGGTCTATACATACAATCTGTTATTTATGATTATCATTTTTCTGAATCTCCTTCTAATCCTGAATACCGCCAGGAACTAGAGCGGGAAGTAAAAGAAAAAGGAATAGAATCTGTTTTTCAAAAGCTGCAGGCTGTCGACCCGGATAGTGCCGGAAGGATCCACCCTAATAATAGCCGAAGAGTAATCCGTGCTCTTGAAATTTATCACTGTACAGGAAAAACGATGAGTGAACAATTGAGTGAACAAACAAAAGAATGGAAGTACGATACCTGTATTATAGGGCTTACTATGGACCGTGATTTACTGTACAGCCGAATTAATGCCCGTGTCGATGAGATGGTGAATGAAGGTCTTTTTGAAGAAGTAAGCTCTTTGTATCACAAAGGGCTCAGAGACTGTCAATCGATTCAGGCAATTGGCTACAAAGAAATCTACGGATTTTTGGAAGGAAATCTGACCAAAGAGTCTTCGATAGAAGCTTTAAAGCAGAATTCCCGCCGATTTGCAAAGCGCCAGCTGACATGGTTCCGCAATAAAATGGATGTCAAATGGTTTGATATGTCCAATTTAGAGCAATTTAGCAAAAAAACTGAAGAAATCTCTGCTTATATTGCAGGAAAGCTTTGTAATAAGGCGAATAAATAAATTTAGAGAGAATAGAGGAGGACTAGAAATGAAACAATCTGTTAATATTCAAGATCAATTTTTGAACCAGCTTAGGAAAGATGGAGTGTATGTAACGGTATTCTTATTAAACGGTTTCCAAATCAGAGGCCAAATTAAAGGATTTGACAATTTTACTGTCTTATTCGAATCGGAAGGGAAACAGCAGCTGGTATTTAAACATGCGATTTCTACATTCGCTCCTCAGCGAAATGTCCAAATTGATTATGAAGTGAAAGAGTGACATTTCAATTATATAAATCAAAAAACAGGCCTTCAGCTGAAGTGAACCCAAAAAGTTAGACACTTTATTTAGTTAGGCAACCTTGAGGGCATGAACTCGGTAATCAACCGGGCTCATGCCTTTTAATTTCGTTTTAATACGTTGGTGATTGTAATAATGGATATACTCCTCTAGTTCTTGTTTGAAATGCTCCATGCTGTCGAACTCTTGTAAATAAAGTAATTCAGATTTTAGTAGAAATTTTCTATAACGGCGTTATCGAGACAATTTCCCTTTCGGGACATACTTTGTGTAATGCCATGTGTCTTCAAGGATTGGGAATAGGATTTCAGTTGATAATGCCAACCTTGATCTGAATGGAGAATGGGTGTATCTCCTGATTCTAAATGCTTGATGGCTTGGTCCAACATCTTGTGGACTAACGAATAGGTAGGACGTGACTCTATTTGGTAGGCGATGATTTCTCCATTAAATAAATCAAGGATGGGAGATAGGTACAATTTTTCACCGTCACGTCCGTCACCCATTTTTCATGAGGCTTGGTGGCCTTAAAATCCCTTTGGAGTAGATTAGGCGCAACCTTTCCCACCTTGCCTTTGTAAGAACGATATTTCTTCATCCTTACCATACATTTTAACCCCAGCTTATTCATACCGAAGCACTGTTTTCTGCCGTATAAGTTGTATAGCGTTTTTCAAATGCACGCACTCCATGATGATTATACTGATGAATCCAATTAAGTAATACTGATGGGTGAACACCAATGGACTTAGCTATAGTTTTTTGTCCCTCTATTCCGCCTAAATACCTCTGTACAGCTTGTGTTTTCTGTCGTGCTGTAAATTTAGCCATATAAAAAACTGCACCTCCAATTGTTAGATGTGTCTAACAATTGGGGTGCAGTTCACAGCAAGGCCTGTTTTTTTGTTTGTAATATATGGTGTAAGCTCTTTTAAATGGAAAAAGCGAAAAGGATAATAATGGAGAAGTCTTTTGAATAGAATGGATTAGGCTGATTATTTCTTGGGAAAGCGCAGGATATGACAAATCTGCATCATTCCTTAAAAAAATAAGTGTAAAATGTCGCTAAAGACAGAGCGGCTGTCTCCTCACTGTCATATTAGGTCGCTTTGCCCCGAAAGTTAATAAAAATGCAACCTTTAAATTGGTTTGTGGGAAATTTCCCTCCCTGTTTTACGGGAAATGTTCATCTGTGAGGTGAAAGTTTTGGAACAGCCGATAAGGAAAAAGAATAAGGGACAGATAAATATTGTTTTTAATGGCGCGAATCGAAACCCGCCCGAAAAGAAGCCGCTGATTAAAGAAATACCGGCTTCCAAGGCGATTCCCCAGCATCATATAGCATTAAAAGAAATTGAGAATGAGTTGGACGCACTGGTTGGAATGGAAGAGATGAAGAGGATTATAAAAGAAGTCTATGCCTGGATATATGTGAATCAAAAAAGAGAAATAAAGGGATTGAAAGCAGGAAGCCAAGTATTGCATATGATGTTTAAAGGAAACCCAGGGACTGGAAAAACAACGGTTGCCCGTTTGATTGGAAAATTGTTTTTGAAAATGGAAGTGTTGTCAAAAGGCCATCTTATTGAAGCGGAGAGGGCAGATTTAGTGGGAGAATATATAGGCCATACAGCTCAAAAGACAAGGGACCTTATCAAAAAGGCAATCGGAGGCATTTTATTCATTGATGAAGCTTATTCATTAGGGCGCGGAGGAGAAAAGGATTTCGGAAAAGAAGCGATAGACACGTTAGTCAAGCATATGGAAGATCGGCAAAATGAATTTATTCTTATTCTTGCTGGCTATCCAAGGGAAATGGAATATTTCCTCAGCCTTAACCCTGGTCTTCATTCCCGATTCCCGCTCGTAGTGGAATTTCCTGATTATACGGTTAACCAGCTGATGGAAATCTCTTCGCAAATGCTTTTAGAAAGAGAGTATACAATGAGCGGGGATGCAGAAAGAAAGCTAAGAGAACATTTAATGTTAATTCGCTCTTATCCGTCAGGCGTGTCATTTTCGAATGGCCGGTATATCCGAAATATAATTGAAAAATCAATAAGGGCACAGGCGATGCGTCTGTTATTAGAGGATTCATTTGAAAAGGGAGATTTATTGACGATTCGAAGCCAAGATCTAATCCTGGAAAAAAAAGAGGAATGAGGAAGCGAGTAATCCGCTTCCTCATTCCTCCTCTATGCTTTAACCTGAAATCGTTTATTGGGCAATCTCCATTTATAAACATAAGACAGTACTCGAAGAACTGTGATGGCTGCGAAAAGAAAATAGAGTTCCCAAGCTTCCTCCAACAGTCCGATTCCAATTATGGCACCTGCAAGGATGGACCAGACACATAGATTTCATCCCTGAATACTAATGGTTTCCTTCCGGCAAGCACGTCTCTGATAATACCGCCTCCGCATCCTATCAGAGCTGCAGCAGCTATACACGCGCTTAGCGGGAGTTCCAGCTCCACTGCATATAAAGTGCCTTGGATGGCAAAGGCAGATAAACCAATGGCATCCGAGAAATTCCCCCACTTGCCCCAATGCTTCAGCGCATTTCCTGGAAAAAGAAAAACAGCTGTAATGGATAAGAGAGCAATGATGAAATAAGAACCCTGAATCCATAAGGCGGAAACGGGAACTCCAATAAGCAGATTCCGGATTGTCCCGCCTCCAAATGCAGTTACTATCCCTAGAATATAAACACCAAGCAAATCATATTCCTCTTCAATAGCTATAATTGCTCCGCTTACTGCAAAAGCGATCGTTCCAATGATCGTGAGTATTTCCCATGTCATGTTTATTTTACCTCAAGCTATATTTTTAAAGCGGTGAAGCCGAAGTTGATTTTAGCATGTTTGACTAATTTTGGCATTAGTTTTTTAATGTGTATATTTCTTATAGGATACAGCAGGCATAACTGGTGGTGCTTTTTTATATAGCAGGGCATATTTCCCTGGCAGCAAAGCAGAAATGGTTGTGAAGTAATCAGGAATCATTCTCTAAAGTTTAAATCCCCGTTATACAGGAAAAAATCGTAAAGAACGGTGTGTTGTTGTTTCTTCCCTTGAATAACGTTGTATAATAGAAAGGATGAGGCCTTTTATAGGGAAGATTGTAAAACATGCATCGAAGAAAACAGACATTATAAAGGAAATGGTTTGAGTAACAAAAGAAATAATCTATCTAAGAGGAGCTATTATGTACGAGCAATTAACACACGGGGGAATTTTACAAAAAATCGTGAAAGAAGCGGAAATGAAAATTGCCCCTTTTCATGCAAAAATCGAAGAAAATATAACAACGAATCAATTCAGAGTGCTGAACAGTTTTCAAAAACATAAAGTGAGTGATTCGAATTTTATTCCATCAACAGGATATGGATATGATGATTATGGCAGAGATACTTTAGAAGCGATCTTCGCCGAAGTTTTTGGTGCAGAAGCCGGTTTGGTGAGACCGCAAATCATTTCCGGCACTCATGCCATCTCTACTGCATTATTCGGAATTTTAAGACCAAATGATGAATTATTGTACATTACAGGGAAACCTTATGATACACTAGAAGAAATTGTCGGAATTCGCGGTAAGGGTATAGGCTCATTGAAAGAATTTAACATCTCTTATCAAGCAGCGGAACTTACCTCTTCTGGCGGTATTGATTTCGAAGCGGTAAAAGCGGCTGTCCATTCCAATACAAAAATGGTCGGTATCCAGCGTTCTAAAGGGTATGCGACACGTCCTTCATTTACAATAAGCGAGATCCAAGAAGCTATTCAGTTTGTAAAAAATATCAACCCTGAAATTATCGTGTTTGTCGATAATTGCTATGGTGAATTTGTTGAAACTGTGGAGCCTTGTCATGTAGGAGCTGACTTAATGGCAGGTTCGCTTATAAAAAATCCAGGGGGTGGGCTTGCCAAAACCGGGGGTTATATTGTAGGTAAGCAAAGTCTAGTAGAAGCATGTTCTTACCGCCTTTCATCTCCGGGAATCGGAGCTGAAGCAGGGGCATCTCTTTACAGTCTGCAGGAAATGTATCAAGGATTCTTTCTGGCGCCCCATGTTGTCGGCCAAGCTCTGAAAGGGGCGGTTTTTACAGCTGCTTTTCTGGAAATGCTGGGAATGAATACGGAACCTAAATGGAATGCAGAACGAACGGATCTTATACAATCGGTGCAATTTGATGATCCGGATAAAATGGTTGCCTTTTGCCAAGCCGTCCAATTCGCTTCACCGATCAACTCACATGTAACTCCGTACCCAGCCTATATGCCGGGATATGAAGATGACGTGATCATGGCAGCTGGAACTTTTATTCAGGGGGCAAGCCTTGAATTGACTGCTGATGGACCGCTGAGGGCGCCTTATGTTGCTTATGTCCAGGGCGGTCTGACCTATTCACATGTAAAATTAGCAGTGCTGACCGCTGTGGACCGGCTAATTGAGAAAAAATTATTAACCGTTTAAATGAAGAGCAAAGCAGCTGAATCAATCATCCAGCTGCTCTGCTATAAAAATAAGGCGAGACAGCTTTTGAAAAGTCGCATAATTCATGCTAATTTTAATAATCTTAAAAAAATGTGTGACAAAAGATAACATATTATTGACAACAAACCTTACATATATTAAGCTTTTATTATGATAAAGTTAAGGAGGATGCTAATGAGCGGCAACAACATTAGGCGTTCGATGCCACTCTTCTCCATCGGAGTTGTAATGCAGCTGACAGAGTTGTCTGCACGTCAGATTCGATATTATGAAGAGCATCAGTTAATTACTCCTATGAGAACAGATGGAAATCGCAGGCTATTTTCTCTGAATGATATCGACAGACTCCTTGAAATAAAGGATTTGATTGAACAGGGAGTGAATTTGGCAGGCATTAAAAAAATTTTCACTGTGAAGGAAAATGAAGAACCTAAACAGCACGATCTTGAGCAAGCTGAAAAAATCAGACAGGACCTTAGTGATGAAGAATTAAGGAAATTGCTCAGGGCTGAGCTTATGCAAAGTCAAGGGGGAAAAAACCGTACTTCATTGCGTCAGGGAGATATGTCTAGATTTTTCTATTAAATAATTAATGATCACTTGGGGAGGAATGGAAAGATGGCAAAGTACACACGCGAAGATATCACTAGATTGGCGAAAGAAGAGAATGTTAAATATATTCGTCTTCAATTTACAGATATCTTAGGAACAATCAAAAATGTGGAAATCCCGGTAAGTCAGCTGGAAAAAGCGCTTGACAACAAAATGATGTTTGATGGATCTTCAATTGAAGGTTTTGTACGTATTGAAGAATCAGATATGTATTTATACCCTGACTTAGATACATGGGTGGTTTTCCCTTGGACTTCTGAAAAAGGCAAAGTGGCCCGTCTTATTTGTGATATCTATAATACAGATGGAACACCATTCGAAGGTGACCCTCGTGCGAACCTAAAAAGAGTTCTTGCTGAAGCAAGAGAAATGGGCTTTACTAACTTTAATTTAGGGCCGGAGCCTGAATTCTTCTTGTTCAAGCTTGATGAAAAAGGAGAGCCTACTCTTGAATTGAATGATAAAGGCGGATATTTTGACCTTGCACCGACTGATTTAGGGGAAAACTGCCGCCGTGATATCGTACTAGAACTTGAGGAAATGGGCTTTGAAATCGAAGCTTCCCACCACGAAGTGGCGCCAGGCCAGCACGAAATCGATTTTAAATATGCTGATGCTGTCACTGCATGCGATAATATCCAAACATTTAAACTGGTTGTTAAAACAATCGCCCGCAAGCACGGACTGCATGCAACCTTCATGCCAAAACCGCTTTTCGGCGTAAACGGATCAGGCATGCACTGTAACGTATCCTTATTCAAAGAAAATGAAAATGCATTCTTTGATAAAGGCGGAAAACAAGAATTGTCTCAAACAGCTGAGCAATTTATTGCAGGGATTATCAAGCATGCACCAGCTTTCACTGCAGTAACAAACCCAACTGTTAACTCATATAAGCGTTTGGTACCTGGCTATGAAGCGCCTTGTTATGTGGCGTGGTCCGCTAAAAACCGCAGCCCGCTGATCCGTATCCCGGCATCCCGCGGCGTCAGCACACGTGTAGAGGTTCGAAGTGTAGACCCTGCAGCAAATCCTTATCTTGCATTAGCTGTTCTTCTAAAAGCTGGTCTTGATGGAATCAAGAACGAATTGACTCCTCCGGCTCCAGTAGACCGCAATATCTATGTAATGTCTAAAGAAGAGCGCGAAGAAGTAGGCATCGTTGATCTGCCGGCTACTTTATATGCAGCACTTGAAACATTAAAAGCTGATGAAGTTATTAAAGAAGCTCTTGGCGGTCACTTGTTAGAACACTTTATTGAAGCGAAAGAGATTGAATGGGATATGTTCCGTACCCAGGTTCACCCATGGGAGCGCGACCAATACATGACAATGTATTAATCTATGAAACCCTTGGCACTCTAAGTGTCAGGGGTTTTTTATTTATGTGGGCAAAAGTTTATAATTATTTCAGTTTCATAGTCTGCCCACAACTTTCCCACAATTATTTCATTAATGTATCTAGGTGTTTTTCTAAATCAAATGAGAATAAAGCTATATTTTCTAATATCATTATTTCGCTATATCATCAGGCCGCTGAAAAACAGCGGTCTATTTATATTGTCAGCTTGGATAAAAGAAGGCAAATGTATCGGTTATGTTTGGAAGAAGGGAGAAATAAAAAGAGGGAAATAAGAGACAGATTACTATCTATGTATTTTTAATCAAGGATAGAGTTTATAGAAAAAATAAAAAATCAGTATATTTAGTATTTAAGTTAATATACTACAGCAAAACGTTTAACTGCAAACAAGATAAAAGGGTCTGCTTCTTAAGAAAAGGGGTCAAGGCCATACAGCAAAACGTTTAGCTGATTAGAAAAGGGGGCGGAGATTTGAAAGAGACAGTCATTGTCGGAATGGCCCGGACGGCAATCGGCACGATGAATGGTGCGATAAAGGATGCAGAAGCGTCTGATTTAGGGGCAGCAGCCATTCGTGAAGCGGTCAAGAGGTCAGGTATTGCAAATGAACAAGTTCAAGAAGTAGTGATGGGGTGTGTCGGGCAAATAGCTGAGAACGCTTTTGTTGCCAGGATGTGTGCAATTAAGGCTGGACTTCCGACTACCAGTACTGCCTATACGGTTAATCGGTTATGCGGTTCAGGTTTGCAGGCTATTAATAATGCAGTGCAGCAAATTCAAACAAAAAATGCGGAGATTATTGTTGCCGGCGGGACTGAAAATATGGACTTATATCCTTTTTATATCCGTAAAGGAAGATATGGATACCGCTATGGCCATGCTGAGCTGGAGGATGGTTTAATGACAGCTCTGACAGATCCTTTTGGGCAATATGCAATGGGAGTGACTGCGGAAAAAGTAGCCTCTAAGTTTAATATAACACGTGAAGAACAGGATCTCTTTGCCTATCAGAGCCAGGTAAAAGCAATGAACGCAATTGAAAGCGGTTACTTTTATGAACAGATTGTATCGTTTGAATTAAAGGATCGGAAGGGCAGCCTAAAGGTCTTCGATACGGATGAACATCCGAGACAAACGTCTATAGAAAAACTTTCAACATTAAAACCGGCCTTTGAGAAAGGCGGCACTGTGACTGCAGGCAATTCATCGGGAATAAACAATGGGGCAGCAGCTCTTGTCCTGATGTCACGTGAAAAAGCCGAGGAGCTTGGTTTAAAACCGATCGCGTATGTAAGAGAACAGGCCGTAGCAGGAGTGGAGCCAGAAATAATGGGCTTTGCACCATCACCCGCGGTTAAAGCCTTGCTTAAAAAAGCAAATTTGACACTGGATGATATTGATTTAATCGAACTGAACGAAGCTTTTGCGGCGCAATCACTTGCTGTTATAAAAGATTTAGAAGTGAATCCAGACAAAGTCAATGTAAACGGGGGCGCTATATCTTTAGGCCACCCAATTGGAGCTTCCGGAGCAATCATTACGATTAAACTTCTGTCAGAGCTGAAGCGCCGCGGACTAAAAAGAGGAATCTCAACGATGTGCATTGGCGGCGGGCAGGGGATTGCGACTATTTTTGAAATGGCATAGCAGATATTGGGAGGTGTAATAATGATTGACCATACTGGAAAAATCGCGGTTGTTACCGGAGCTGCCCGAGGTCTTGGAAAAGGGATAGCTGAAAAGCTTGCCACACTTGGCGCACATGTCATCATAAGCGATTTGAATGAGGAAGGTTTACATCACGCAGCAGAAGAGATCAGGAGGCAGGGCGGACATGCAGAATGGCATGTCTGTAACATCACAGACCGGGAACAGGCAAGAAGGCTGATAGAAGATTCAGCAGTAAAATACGGACAATTGGATATTCTTGTGAATAATGCAGGCATCAATCGTGACTCAATGCTTTATAAGATGAGTTATGAACAATGGGACGCAGTGATAGATGTTAATTTAACAGGAGTATTTAATACAATGCAGCCTGCAAGCAAAATTATGGATAAACAAGCAAACGGGCGCATCATCAATATCTCGTCAGCTAGCTGGCTTGGAAATGTAGGTCAGGCGAATTATGCAGCCGCTAAAGCAGGTGTCGTAGGGCTTACGAAAACAGCAGCCAGGGAGCTTGGTAAAAAAAATGTAACGGTCAATGCGGTTTGCCCAGGGTTTATTGAAACGGATATGACGAGAGGAGTGCCTAAAAAAGTATGGGATTTGATGGTTTCAAAAATTTCTATGGGCAGAGTCGGAACACCTGAAGACGTTGCAAACTGCATTGCATTCCTTGCTTCCGAACAAGCCTCATATATCACAGGGGAAGTTGTAAATGTTGGCGGAGGCATGATTCTATAACGTTTCACCTAAAAAACTGCTGGAGGAATCTTATGAAACTATTTAAAAGAAGTTTTTATATGGCTCTTATTGCAGGAACAGTTCTATCTTTGGCTGCGTGCGGAGGCGATGCGGATAGCAAAAGCTCGGGGGAAAAAATGGTCTTTGATGTAAGTCTTCCGCTGGGTCCGGGTTCTCATCAGGATGTGGGAGTCCAGGCGTTCGGTGAGGAGCTTGAAAAATTGTCTGATGGGAGGCTGACGATCAAATCACATCACAATAATTCTCTCGGCGGCGAACGGGAAGTCGTAGAGGGAATGTCTATTAATTCCATCGATTTAGGAATAACCTCTACAGGTCCTTTAGGAGGGTTCGTACCGGAGTATTTCATGTTTGATATGCCTTACTTATTTAATGACTATGAACATGCATATGCGGTACTTGACAGTGAAATAGGTGAGGAGCTGGCACAAAAATTAGAAGAACAGGCAAATGTTAAAGTTCTTGCGTGGATGGAAAATGGTTTTCGGAATGAGACAAATAGTATCCGTCCGATTCATACGCCTAAAGACTTAAAAGGAATCAAGCATCGAACACAAGAATCAGAAGTTCAAGTTGATACGTGGAAAGCACTTGGAACAAACGCTACTCCAATGGCCTGGCCGGAAGTATATACAGCTCTGCAGCAAGGGGTAATGGAAAGTCAGGAAAACCCGCTCCCAACTATTTATGATGTCAAATTCTTTGAAGTGCAGGAACATTTGGCAATGACAAAACATGTATATTCACCGGCTCCTTTAATGATGAGCAAGCAGTTATTTGAGTCCCTTTCAGAAAAAGATCAGAAACTCGTCCTAAAAGCAGCTCAAGCAGCGCTGCCAATTCAGCGAAAGGCAAGTCAGGAGCAGGCAGAGGAAATGAAAAGAAAGCTGGAAGAGGAAGGTATGAAAGTGACAGAACCGGACTTAGAATCTTTTAAACAAGCAGTAGAACCTGTATATAAAAAATGGGCACCTCAAATAGGAGAAGAAATGATTGAGAAAGTCCGTCATTTTAAGTATTGACTTGTTAAGAAAGAAAAATGGATGGCCGATCCATTTTTCTTCTCTTAAGGAGAGGGGGAGCAAAATATGATAGGTGTTCTTAGAGGGTATCTGCGTGTAATAGATTTCGTAAATCAAATCCTTGGCTGGATCTTAGCTTTAATGCTTGGGCTTATGACAGTGCTGATCACATGGCAGGTTTTTGCCAGATTTGTTGTAGGCAATTCTTTAACATTCTCAGAAGAAGTAGCCCGGTTTTTAATGATTTGGATTACACTTCTCGGAGCAGCCTATGCTGCACGGCAAGGTACATTGATTGCAGTGGAACTGATGCCAGATCTATTAAAAGGGGCTGCGAGAAAAGCAGTGAGAATTATTGCGCATTTTTTAGCACTTGTATTCTACATCATTTTGATTCGATATGGCTGGGAAATTGCACAGTCTGTATCATTTCAGAGAGCTCCAGCTACTGCCATTTCTATGTTTTGGCCAATGTTAGGTATATGCGCAGGGGGGGTGTTTTTATTTTTAAATACACTTGCAGTGCTGTTTGAAGAAGTAATTGGAAAGGAGGAACGGTAAATGGTTGTGCTTCTCTTTATCATTTTGCTTGGTCTTTTTGCACTTAGTGTTCCTATAGCAACATCGCTTGGTTTAGCAACATCATTTGTTGCCTGGCAGGGGGATGTTTTTGGGCTGCAGGTTATTCCGCAGCAAATATTTAATTCCATCAATTCCTTTCCGCTGATGGCGATACCCTTTTTCATTTTAGCGGGGTATTTAATGGAAGTGGGCGGGATTTCACAAAAGCTGATTGATTTTGCAAGTACTCTTGTCGGTCATATTACCGGTGGTCTTGCCATGGTAGCGATCATTACGTCAATGTTTTTCGCTGCTATTTCCGGATCCGGAGCTGCTACAACAGCAGCAATTGGTTCGATTATGATACCGGCAATGATTGCAAAAGGGTATGAAGTTCGGTATGCCAGTGCAAATCAGGCAGTCTCTGGAGCTTTGGGAGTCATCATACCGCCAAGTATTCCGTTAATTCTTTACGGGATAGCTGCACAGGTTTCAGTTGGCGAAATGTTTATGGCGGGTGTGTTTCCGGGGGTTTTTGTGACAGGTACTTTATTAATTGCCGCATATTTTGTAGCGAAGAAGAAGGGATACAAGGGTGTTAAAAAAAGCAATTTTAAAGAAATTTTGGTAGCATTAAAAGGAGCAATATTATCTTTATTAATGCCAATTATTGTTTTGGGGGGGATTTATGGAGGCGTTTTCACACCGACTGAAGCTGCGGTCATAGCAGTTGTCTATTCGTTTCTAATCGGATTCTTTGTCTATCGTAAAATTAAATTGAAAGATCTTGTTCCTATTTTCAAAGACTCATCTGTTACGACATCTGTTGTGATGATAGTGATTGGCACTGCCGGATTATTCAGCTTTTTTATCAACCGTTTAGGTGTCCCGACAATGATATCTGAGTTCTTTTTAACGATTACTTCAAGTGCTGCTGTCTTTATCATTCTAGTAAATATACTTCTGCTAATTACCGGCATGTTTATAGAAGCAGCGGCCGCAATCTTGATTCTTGTGCCGATTTTATTGCCGATTTCGACAAGTCTTGGGATTGACCCGGTTCACTTTGGAGTCATTATGGTCGTAAACTTGGCTATTGGCCTTGTTACGCCGCCTGTCGGAATTAATCTTTTTGTAGCTGTACAAATATCCAAATTAAAAATATCAGCCATTTCAAGGGCGATTGTCCCTTTTGTGATCATTTTATTTGTCGATGTTCTGGTTATTAGCTTTTGGCCATCCTTATCTTTATGGCTGCCATCGATCGTAAGCAAATAAATGAATAGGAGAGAGATATGAATTATTCAATCGAATCCAGTTTACGGGGAAAAGTATGTTTAATTACAGGAGGTACAAAAGGAATTGGTAAAGAGTGTGCATTACAAATGGCAAAAATGGGAGCAAGAGTCGCAATTGCTGCAAGAAATCAGGTTGAATTGGACCGAGTAACTGAAAAATTAAAAGAATACCATGCCGACATTGTTGGCGTTCAGGCAGATGTATCATCTATCCATCAAATCAAAGAACTATTCCGTGCAGTAAAAAAAGCATTTGGTACACTTGATATTCTTATTAATAGTGCCGGAACAAATATTCGCACGCCAGCCAAAGACGTAACGGAAGAAGAGTGGGATACCATTATGGATTTGAATGTAAAAGGCTCCTTTTTTTGCGCACAAGAGGCTGCAAAATTGATGTCGCCTGAAAAAGTGTGCAAAATTATTACCATTTCTTCTCAATATGGTCATATTGGTTCAGCCAACCGGTCGGTGTATTGTACGAGCAAAGGCGGAGTAGAACTAATGACTAAAGCACTTGCCGTTGAATGGTCCCCCCATATTCTAGTGAATTGCGTGGCACCGACCTTTATTGAAACGGACTTAACACAGGTGCTTTTCAAAGATGAAAAAACAAAGAAGACTCTTTTGGACCGTATCCCTGTACAGCGTGCCGGCACTGTAGAAGATGTTACAGGGGCAGTTCTTTATTTAGCTTCCGATCTATCGAATATGGTGACAGGAACCTCGCTGGTTGTAGACGGCGGATGGACTGCCGGGTAAAAAAGCAAAAAAAGGAGGAGAATGATGGAGAATCTTGGTATTTTGGGAGCAGGAACAATGGGTCACTCCATAGCACTGGCCGCTGCCTGGGCTGGAATGGCACCGACTGTTTATGGAGTCGATCAAGAAGATATAACGAGAGCAGCAGAAGGAGTGAGGATCAAATTAACCACACTTGAAAGAGAAGGAGTATGCAGCGCTGAAGAAAATAGGAGAATCCAGGACCGAATACGTTTTACGGATTCATTTAAAGAAACGATCAAAAATGCTACGTTCATTATTGAAGCGGCCCCTGAAAACCTGCCATTAAAGCAGCAGCTGTTTCAAAAGTTAGATATGTATTGTGATAAAAATGTTATTTTGGCAAGCAATACATCGGGATTGAGCCCTACAGAGATTGCTTCTGAGGTTAATTATCCAGAAAGAACAGTTGTCACACACTTTTGGAATCCGGCTCATTTGATCCCGCTTGTTGAGGTGATCAGAGGCGAACATACATCTAATGAAACAGTAAATCGGTCTCTCGAACTTCTGAGAAACATGAAAAAGAAACCGATTGAAGTAAAAAAAGATATATTAGGTTCCATCGTAAATCGTCTGCAGTACGCCTTGTTTCGGGAAGCGCAATATATTTTAGAACAGGGAGCTGCGACAAAAGAAGATATAGATGCAGCCGTTAGATACAGTATTGGGAGAAGACTGCCGGTAACGGGCCCCTTCTTAACGGCTGATATGGGCGGGCTGGATGTTTTTCATGCTATATCAAACTATTTATTTCAAGATTTATCGAAAGCAGATGAATCACTAAGTGAAATGAAGCGGCTTGTAGAAAGCGGTCGATTTGGCCAAAAAACGGGTCAGGGATTTTACGAATGGAATGAACCGTTTACTAAAGAAATAAATGAAAAGAGAGAACGGACATTAATTGAATTTTTAAAAAAGGATTATGAAGAGATGGAATAGAAATAGGTTTCAAGATAACATCCTAATAGAAACGGAGCTGGCGAAATAATGAGAGGAAAAGCAGCAATCATTACTGGTTCAAGCAGTGGAATTGGCAAAGAAATAGCATTGCGTTTAGCAAAAGAAGGTGTAAATATAACCATTAACTATTCCTCATCAAAAGATCAGGCTTACCAAGTGAAAGAAGAAATCGAAAAATTAGATGGACAATGCGTGATTGTCCAAGGGTCTGTAGCGGAGGAAAGAGTTTCAAGAAAATTGGTAGAAGAGACCGTTAAGGCTTTTGGAAGGGTAGATATTCTTGTGAATAATGCAGGGACAACAAACTTCGTCGAACACCGTGATTTAGAAGGATTAAAAGAGGAGTTTTGGGATAATGTGATGGACGTAAATGTGAAGGGAACCTTTTTTTGCTCCCGTGCTGCTGCAGAAGAATTAAAGAAACAGCGCGGGTGTATTGTTAATATTACCTCTGTTGCGGGCCAAACAGGACTTGGCAGTTCAATTGCTTATGCAGCATCCAAAGCAGCAGCCAACAGTCTTACGAAATCGCTGGCACGCGTATTGGCACCAGAAGTGCGGGTGAACAGTATTGCTCCTGGCGTAGTCGCGACAAGATGGATAGAAGGTCATGAAGATCAAATGAAAGAACTTAGTGAAGCAACGCCGCTTGGACGGATGGCCACCCCAGAAGATATTGCTGATGCTGTTTATGGTCTTATTGCGCATTCACATTTTGTTACCGGCGAAATTATCCGTGTAGACGGAGGCATGTTTATTAACTGATCACAAGAACCAAGAAAAGAGGGAATCGATGAGTATTCAAAAAGTCGGAGTACTGGGCGCGGGACTGATGGGTGCAGGAATTACTCAAGCAATTGCTCAAGGCGGATTTCACGTTTCATGGATCGATATTTCAGAAGAACAATTACATTCAGGTAGGAACGCAATAAGCAAAATATTAAATCGAGATATTGAAAAGGGTCGTAAAACAGAACAGAATAAGCTGGATATTATGGATCGAATTTATTCGTATACGGATTTAACCGTTTTATCAGATGCAGATCTTATTATAGAGGCAGTTCCCGAGAATTTAAAACTAAAGAAAAGTGTATTTAAACAATTAGATCAAGTGGCAAAGGAAGGGGCTATTCTAGCCACGAATACTTCAGGTCTGTCAGTAACAGCGATGGCAGCCGTGACTAAACGCCCTGAATATTTTGTTGGTGCCCATTTCTTCTATCCAGTGCCAAAAATGGATTTGCTGGAAATTACTCCAGGATTGCTGACTTTGCCAGAAGTAGTCGATGAAATGAAAGAATTTTCTGTGAAAATAAACAAAGAACCGGTTGAATGCAAAGATTATCCTGGGTTTATTGTTAATCGATTGTTGGTTCCGATGGTGAATGAAGCAATTTATCTTGTAATGGAAGGGGTAAAACCGGAAGATGTGGATGCAGCGATGATGCTTGGGGCGAATCATAAAATGGGACCGATTACTTTGGCAGATTTTGTTGGGCTCGAAACACTTTTGGCTACAATGCAGGGACTTTACGACGGGTTTCAAGATTCAAAATACCGTCCCTGTCCATTGCTTGTAAAGATGGTCGAATCTGGCCGTCTAGGCCGTAAAACCGGCGCAGGTTTTTATGAATACGATGAAAAAGGGAATAAAATATCCGGCTGTTGAGCGAGAAAAATACTGTAAAATTGAACGTGTTCTATTTTACCCACATTCTATGAATCTCACTCATAATGAATGAAAACGTTTAATATAGTAAATGGAGGCATCTTTACTTTGAAACTAGCAACTGAAAAATAATCGATCAAATTCTTATGAATGGTTGAAGTGTTTCATGATTTATTTATGAAAAAACTCGGATGCTTTCAGCTAAACGTTTCACTTGGAGTGAGAACAATGGTGACAATAAAAGATGTTGCAAGAACAGCGAACGTTTCAATTGCTACTGTTTCGGCTGTAATTAACCAGAATAAATTTGTAAGTGAAGAATTAAAAGAAAGAGTCGAGAAAGCAATACATGAGCTCCGGTATCGTCCCAATAAGGTGGCCAGAAGCTTAAAAAAGAAAGAAACAAAATTAATTGGAGTTGCTGTGACAGAAGTAACAAATCCTTTTTATCCCCATTTATTAAAAGGGGTAGAAGATACAGCGCTTGACTATGGGTATAATGTTCTTCTTTGTACAACAGGTGATGATCCCAGTAAAGAATTAGAACTGGTTCAATCGATGGCCGATCAGGGAGCGGATGGAATTATTCTTGGTACGGCTGACCAAGCCGATTCTGAGAGTATTGTCTTTTTAGAGGAAGCAAAGATTCCTTATGTTCTGATCAACCGATCACCTTCAGAATATAAAGGAAGCCTGGCGCGCATAAATAGTTATCTTGTCGGAGAAATGGCAGCTCAGTATTTAACAGATTTAGGCCATGATAAGTTGATCTTTATAGGCGGGGATCGTTTAAATAGCTGGGAGCGTGAGAGAGCGTTTATTGATACGCTTAAGACCAAGGATATTTCACTCGGGCCAGACCGGATAATTAGAAGTGAATATAGGAGTGAGAGAGTATATAATGATATTCAAAATTTAATAAAAGATAGACAAATAATGCCTACAGCTATTTTTGCAGCGAGCGATATAATGGCTTTTGGTGCAATTAAAGCACTGCTGGATTATGGAGTCAAAGTACCGGAAGATGTATCCGTAATGGGAGCTGATAATATTCCTTTTTCGGAAGATTTTAAAGTCCCGCTCACTACAATTGATGCGAAAGCTTATGAAATTGGAAAATGTGGATGTGATTTGCTGATTCAAGCTGTGAACCATCGGACGGAAGAATTTGAACATAAGCAGATTTTTCTAAAGCCTGTTCTTATAGAAAGAGACAGCTGTAAAAGTGTGAAGCATCATTAAGACATAATGTGTCAAAACTTCTAAAAATTAAGATCTTCAAAAGGGGATTATTTCACTTTGGAAGGAATGAGAATATGCCGCAAGAACTTAAAGCAAATGAACTGGCGGGCTCTATAAAGAGTGGCAGCACCATTGCTCTGGTCGGTTTTGGCGGGATGGGACAGTGTGATAAGATTTTACAGGCGATTGGCAAAGAATTTCGGGAAAAGGGAAAACCGAATCATTTAACCGTTTTTCATACAGCGGGACAGTCGGACCGTACAAATGGGATCGAGAACATTGCAGAGGAAGGGTTGATTTCAAGAATTATTGGAGGCCACTGGGGACTTGCTCCAAAAACACGCAAATTAATTGAAGAAAACAAGGTTGAGTGCCACTGCTGGCCCCAGGGGCAGCTGACCCACCTGTTAAGAGCGATGGCGAATAAAATGCCGGGACATATCTCGCCTGTCGGTCTTGGTACCTTTGTAGATCCAAGGGTGGAAGGCGGTAAGTTTAACGAACGGGCAAAAAAAGAGAAAGATCTGGTTAAGCTCATTCACATCGATGAAGAGGCATTTCTCATGTATTCTTCCATTCCATTTGATTACGTATTTATCAGAGGAACCAGTATAGACGAAGAAGGAAATGTGACGACAGAAGAAGAACCTCTTAAACTTGAAATTCTGTCTGCAGCACAGGCAGCTAAAGCTTACGGGGGGAAAGTAATTGCACAGGTAAAGTACACTGCGAAAAAAGGATCATTCCATCCGAAAGATATAGTGGTGCCCAGTTACTTAATTGACGGATTTGTATTGGCAGAAAATCCAGAAACAGAGCACCGTCAAGCGCCGCTTACTGTTTACTCACCCGTTTATAATGGCAATGTGAAAACACCGGTTAAAAACATGGAGGCCATTCCGCTCGATATACGCAAAGTCATAGGCAGGAGGGCTGTGCAGGAGCTTTATAAAGGTGCAGTAGTCAATTTGGGGATAGGCATTCCAGGCGATGTGATCGGTCCGATTACGAATGAAGAAGGTATAAATGAAGACTTAAAGCTGACACTTGAATCAGGGATTATTGGCGGAGTGCCAGTTGGCGGAAATTCGTTTGGTATTGCTCAAAATGCGACGGCTATAATAGAACATGAATATTTATTTGATTTCTATCATGGTGCAGGAATTGATGTCACCTTTATGGGAGCGGCTGAAGTCAATGGGCGAGGAAACGTAAATGTTTCTAAATTTGCAGGACGCAGCGTTGGAAGCGGGGGATTTATTGATATAACTCAAACGGCTAAAAAGGTGATTTTTTGCACGACGTTTACAGGTGGCGGACTTGAAATCCAGGTGAAAGATGGCAAACTGTCTATTGTTAAAGAGGGGAAAATTAAAAAATTCATCAAAGATGTTCAGCAAATCACCTTTAGCGGAGAGTATGCAGCTCGCAGTAAAAAACAGGTGATGTATGTAACGGAACGAGCGGTTTTCAGTTTAACAAATGAAGGCTTGGTTCTGAAGGAAATTGCACCAGGAATTGACGTAGAAAAGGATATATTAGCTCATATGGAATTTAGACCGGAGATCTCTCCGAATTTAAAAGAAATGGACGGTATTGTTTTTCGTGAAGGGAAAATGAAATTAAACGAAAAATGGCTGACCGAAAATCCATTATTTCCATTTCAAACAGCTTAAGAAATTTTGAGAAAAGCTAGTAAAATGAATAATGTAATTAAGGCAGGATAGGTTTCATTACAAAATGTAATGGTTAAGGTACATAATTAATCTATGAAAACAACTCAGCATAAGAACATGCAGGAACCGACCCTTATTAAAGTCGATACATTTACATTTTGTTAGCTGAAAACTCAAATCCCACAGAAAAACAGTTCTTTTCTGGGTTTGTTTAATCTATGAAACAGGCGAAAATCATAAGAAACATTAATTTAGTAAAAAATATCTGAATAATCTAGTTATTATTTCCCGTCGGTGGTATATATATCAAAAGGCTTCTTTTTATCAACCATGGGAGAGTGGTAAGGATGGATATCCAAGCAAAGATCTATGTCACGAAGGATAGTGTTTATGTGTATGGAGACATTACACAAAAGCCGATTAAATTAGAGAACAAATCGATGGAAGAATCATACCTGATTGGCGAAGCATACAGAAAATTTGAACGGCTGAATGCTCTGAATCAAGGAGAAAATCATAATTGAGAGTAACAGGAATCTTCTCTTTTTAAGGGAAGGTTTCTTTTTTTTTGTGCGTGGAAATGGTAATATTTTGATTCCGTATAAAGGGTGTATAAGTGGAGAGAGTATAGGTAAGCGGAAAGAGGAGGGATCAGAGAGTATGTTTTCAGGCAAAGGAAAAAAAGGAAGAGGGAAAGCAGATAAGTCTAAAAATGTCCATTATTCTTTTGAGCCTTCTGATCCGGAATTTATTGATGCTTCCTTATCTGTAAACCTTGCGTATATGAAAGAAAAGACTGGGAATAGCCCAGATATTGCTGTCCGTCAATTAAAAATCGGAGATGCGATAAAGGTTGATATGGCATTAGTCTATGTGGAAGCCTTAGTCGACAATGATTCGATCAGTGATTTTTTAATTGAGTCATTGCTGAGGCATGACCCTTTAGAAGAAAAAGTTTTTTCACAAAATCTGTTGGAGACAATCTCGAAAGAAATCGTTTCCCTTAAGGGGATAGAGGCAGTAAATAAATGGAGTAAGCTCTTTGAAGACTTGATGAATGGGCATTCTATTATCTTCATTGAGGGAATGGAGCAGGCCTTAAGTTCCAGTACGGAAGGCGGAGAGAAAAGAGCAATCGAAGAATCTTCCACGAATGTTACTCTTCGAGGACCGCGTGAATCTTTTACTGAATCAATCGATACCAATATAGGCCTGATTCGCCGAATCATTAAAAATCCTAATTTATGGACTGAATCGATGAAAATAGGCGAAGTTTCCAATACAGATGTGACCATTATGTTTTTAAACGGGATTGCTAAAAAAGAAACTGTTGAGGAAGTCAGAGAACGTCTGAAGCGGATCAGCATCGACGGAGTTCTAGAATCCGGTTATATCGAACAGCTTATTGAAGACCAGACCCTTACTAGTTTTCCTACAATTTATCATACTGACAGGCCTGATACAGTGGCGGCCAATCTTCTGGAGGGAAGAATAGCGATTTTGGTGAATGGGACGCCGTTTGTCTTATTAGTTCCTGCCTTATTTATTCAATTTTTTCAAGCGATTGAAGATTACTATATCCGTTATGACATAGCCACTGCTATTCGGTTTTTACGCATTTTGGTTTTTTCCATCTCATTAATTGGGCCTGCGGTATATATAGCAGCGACTACTTTTCATCAAGAAATGATTCCTAGCAGCCTGGCTATTATTGTGGCTGCACAGAGAGAGCCTCTTCCTTTTCCGGCATTTATTGAGGCGCTGATCATGGAAATTGCATTTGAAATATTGAGGGAAGCGGGGGTCAGGATGCCTAAGGCCATTGGCTCGACCATCTCTATTGTAGGTGCGCTCGTCATTGGTCAGGCGGCAATCCAAGCGGGGATTGTATCATCAGCCATGGTGATCGTTGTGTCTATAACTGCTATAGCAAGTTATGCGACCCCTTCATACTCTATTGCCATTTCTGCGAGATTGATTCGATTCTTCTTCATGCTTAGTGCAGCTACATTTGGTTTTTATGGAATGATCTTGGCATTTATCTTCATCTTGGTCCATTTATGCAGCCTGAGGTCTTTTGGTGTGCCATATATGTATCCGTTTGCCCCGTTTAATCTGAAGGAGGCGGGCGATACGATTATTCGAAAGCCGACTTGGGCATTTAATAGCAGACCTGAATATTTAAATGATCGAAATAAGCAGCGTGAAGGAGCAAAGCAAAGACCGACTGCTCCTAAAAGCCGCAATATGATAAATTTTAAAGCTGAAAAAGGTGAGCGGAATGAATCGTAAATGGATTCTGCCCTTTGCGGCGGTTTTAATAGCTATACTCTTGTCGGGATGCTGGAGCAGAAAGGAA
Organism: Bacillus massiliglaciei; assembly: GCF_900098925.1. GTDB lineage: Bacteria > Bacillota > Bacilli > Bacillales > DSM-1321 > Peribacillus > Peribacillus massiliglaciei. The sequence goes on from NZ_LT622360.1 coordinate 760,085, forward strand.
CTCAACGAACTGGCTATCATTTCTGCTGTCGGCCTGGATATGGATGAAGAGGGCAAGTATGTGAAAACACTGCAAATTATAAATCCCAGTGAAGCAGCCGGAGGACTTCAGGGCGGCGGAGACGGACAGGGACCGTCTATTTCCATTTTTACAGCTAAGGGAGATACGGTCTTAGATGCGCATTATAATGTATCAAATAAGGTGCCGCGCCGGCTTTATCACGGCCACACGAACCTGCTCGTTATAAGTGAAAAGCTTGCCAGAGATAAAGGTATTCAGACGATGCTGGATGCCTGGGAGCGTGATCCGGAAATACGGACGACGATGTCGGTTATCATTACTCATGATACGAAAGCAGCGGATCTGCTAAGAACGTTGACGTTAATCGATAAAATCCCTGCGGAAAGAATGACAGACATTATAGAGGTAGCCGAGGAATTAAAAGGACAGTATATGAAAGTCACAATAAAAGATATAATAGAAAATTTTAATTCAGCCGGCAGAGAAACCGTTATCAGCGGATTTACCTTAAAAGGGGATGCAAAAAAAGGAGGCAAGATTGAGAACATAGAAGAAACAGAACCCAAAACATTTATTTTAGCTGACTCACTGGGTATTTTTAAAGGAGGCAAGCTCATTGATTGGTATAAAGGAGATACGGCCAGAGGAGTTGTTTGGATTCTCGATAAAGTAAAGAAAACCGACATAGAGTTAGAGTGGAAGGGAAAGAACAACAGTATCAGCTGTCAAATCGTCCGTCAAAAAACAAAAGTTACCGCCAATACGAAGAATGGCAGGCCATCAATTGCTATCCATGTAAATGCGCTGGGAGATGTGAGAGAAGTCACCACCGAAATAAATCTGAATGAACAAAAAGAAATCGAAAAAATCGAAAAATTGTTGGAGAAGGAAATTCAAGCTCAGTTGGAAAATACGGTAAAGCGGACACAAAAGAATAAGACTGATATTTTGGGGTTTGGAGAAGTGCTTCGTATTTCAGATGTGCAGACATGGAATAAGATGAAACATAACTGGAATGAGAACGAATTCAGCAAATTGGATGTCCGCGTTCAAGTCGACGCAAAAATCCGCGGCACCGGCTTACGGAATAAATCTTATATTTCAGATATGAAAGATAAAACACAGTAAGGGAGGGGGAGATTCATGGAAAAGGCCAGGATCAGCAAATACCAATTTTTTATCCTTATTATTTTCTTTGAGATAGGAAGCGCCATGCTGGTCGCGCTTGCGATGGAAGCCAGGCAGGATGCGTGGCTCGCGATATTGATGGGGATGGCAGGCGGTCTGTGCCTCTACTATATTTACTATGAATTGCATGCCTATTATCCAGACCTTGCTTTGACAGAATATGCCCAAAATATCCTTGGGAATTTTATTGGAAGGCTCATTGGATTTCTGTATGTCATCTACTTTATATATGGCGGTTCAAGGATTCTAAGAGATGTCGGGGAAGTACTGGTTACTTTTTCATATTGGGAAACTCCGATCATCATATTAAATCTGTTGCTTATTTTAGTGGTGATTTACGCAGTCAGAAAAGGGATTGAGGTTTTAGCAAAAACAGGAGAATTGCTGTTTATCCTGATTTTTATCATCTCAGCTATTGGATTTATCATCATGGTGTTTTCTGGCTTAATCGAAGTGAATCACTTAAGGCCCGTCCTTGAACACGGCATACAGCCAGTTTTAAAAACCGCTTATACGCAGACTCTTTATTTTCCGTTTGGAGAAATGATTGTCTTTACTATGATTTTGCCGTATATGAAGAATCAAGAAAAAACGAAACGCGTAGGTTTTATAGCAATTGGGACAAGCGGCCTCATCCTGGCATTCATGATGGCCATAAACATAGCCGTGTTAGGGGTCAGTCTTGCCGGGCGGTCTCAATTTCCGCTACTGTCTACCATTCAAACTATCGATATTGTTGGCTTTTTATCAAGACTGGATGTATTTTTTATGCTGTCTTCCATTATCAATGTGTTTTTTAAAATAAGTTTATACACTTATGCTGCTGTTATAGGAACGGCTACCTTGTTTTCAGTAAAAGAATCTTACAAACTGGTTTATCCAATTGGGGCCATCATGCTGATTTTATCAATGGTGATCGGAAGAAGCTTTACAGAACATGTGATAGAAGGGCTTCATATAGTTCCAATTTTTGTTCACCTTCCTTTTCAAATTATCATCCCGTTCATCTTACTTATACTTGCTTTTTTAAAGAACAGAAAAAAGAACGGACGAAACAAAAAAGATACCGTGTAAATACAAATGACGATTCCAAAATGTATCAAGGAGCATGGGGGTAGAATGAAGATATTCTGGATTTTTATTTTGCTGCTGATTGTATTAATCGCTTTTGCCATATGTTTAGATCTGCTAATGGGGTTTGACTTGAAAACATCGATTAATAATGTGCAGACACCCTTTATTGAAATGCAATTAGGTGAAATTTCATTAATAGGGCTTTTCTTTTTGTTTTTATTTGCAGGCTTTGTCCGAACATATCTTAAAAACAAAAAAAGAAAGGAAAACTAAAGTAGAGGAAGAAGGAACATTGATATTATCTTATTTTTAAAAGAGTTTCCATAATGGTTGTTTGTAACGTCTCATAATTAAAGTTAAAGACTACATTATGTATTTTATATGCAGGTTCTGCTTTACGCCGAAAGTCGGCTATGCTTTGACCGAAAGCAGCGCCTTTTTCAGCGACGACTTTAATCGGCACTTTTGAAATCTGCGCGAATTCCTGATAAAGCAAATACCATACAGTCATAAAATCATGGATCGGGCTTCCTTTAATTCCGGGCATTGTTCTAGAATAGTAATTATAGTAATAGTCGAGCATTGGTTTTAGGATAAGACCGCCGGGATCCCTCGTTTTTTGATGATATTCGTCAATGTGGTTGACCATTTCAGGAGTCAAAATGGCATGCTGTGTAATATTTAATGGGATGAGGGTTAAGTTTGTTGCATACTCCAAAATCAAATTGGCGGCATATGGATCTGAGTAAAAATTAGCTTCTGCCACCGCAGTTATATTCCCCGGATAAAAAAAGGCGCCGCCCATGCAAATATACGGTAGGTCTCTCATTTTTTCAAGGTTAAGAACAAAAGCGGTTGCTAATGAGGACAGGCGGCCGAGATTAATAATCGTTAAATTATTCTTATGTTGATCCACTATACCATAGAGATCATTTAAGGGGTATACCGGATATGAAATATCAGGGGGAATAAGCGGACCCAAACCAACGGGTCCGTGCACTTCTGGAAAGTATTCAGCCGGAATGCCGGTTAAAGGCATGGAAGCCCCCAGAAAGACGGGGACATGTTCTTCATGCATGACATATTTTATGTAATTGATATTACGAATGACATCTTCTCTTGGAACATTTCCATAATCAGCAACAATTCCAAGTATCTCTAAATCGTCCCGAAAGAAGGAATAAATAAGAGTGAAAGCATCATCTATTCCTAAATCTGTAAAAATAATTACTTTCTCAGCCATCCGTATCTCTCCTTTTTATATGTATATGGCATGAATGGATTGAGAAATGACAACAGAATGAATAAGATTATCTAATATAGGCGGATGACGCTTTATAGAAAAAGAATTTTTAATGGTTGCAGATCATCAATACATTTCCATCAGGGTCGGAAAAAGTAAAATAGGCAAATTCACCAATTCTCTCTATCTCTTTTACTATAGGGACATTCTTATTATTTATAAAATCATAGGCTTCATCAATATTTTCTGTATACAAATTAAACAAAACATGGTCAGACGGTTTTAAAACAAATAAAGGATCAAAGGTGTGATCATCTAAGGTTAATCCTGTAAAACCTGAAACGTGTATATTATATACAGGAGATTCTACGGGTTCACTTACAGGAGAAAGTCCAAGAAGCTCATGATACCAATTGACAGACCTTTGAAGATCTTTTACATGAATGAATACATTATTTACTTTATTAGCTATTGGTGAAGCATTATGTTTCATAATGAACACTCCTTTGTATGGTTTCTGAATTCATTAATTCTTTAATCCAAGCAGAAAATCCTTTTCATTTCAGTTTTTTCTCAAAGTAAAAGTATTTACTAGTCATAAAGAATCATATAGAGTGTTTTTGTATGCTATACTATCTATAAATAGGAAGAACATTAGTTAATTAGTCTAATGATATAGGGGGATGGAATGGGTGGAAAGCGAGATAGTTAATAATCTGAATGTTTCGTCATTGATGAGTGATTTAAAAGAAGATAACTTAAAAATGCAGGAAGTTATGAAAAAAATTAAAGATATCTCGATAAAATCAAATATTCTTGCCCTAAACTCTGGAATTGAAGCTGCCAGAGCAGGGGAAGTTGGAAGGGGATTTTCAGTTGTTGCAAAAGAAATAAAAAAGTTTGCGGTTGAAAGCCTTGATGCCAGCAATCAGAGCGAGAAGATCATTCATAGCATTCAGCAGAAAGCAAATGAAATTATGGCGGTGCGGACGGTTGATATAGCGTATGATACGATAGATAAAATCGATCGGAATCTATTCGAAAGAAACTGTGATGTTCAGGCATGGGCTACTTTTAATGCCATTAAGAACTGTTTAATTCATCCATCTGATGAATCACAGAAAACCGCTCAAGCCTTTCTTCAGAACATATATGAAATCTATGAAGTATATTTTGACTTGTATGTAGTGGATCTAAACGGAGAAATTATTGCAGCGGCTCAAAACAGAAGTCAGATAGGAAGAAATATGTCAAATCGTGAATGGTTTCAGGAAGTAACTCGAACTGGAAGCGTTCATGTTACTGACATGTATTATTCTTCGACAGCAGGCGGGTATACAATGGCTTATTCAAGCCCGGTCAAAAATCAGCAGGGTGAAGTAATCGGAATATTGACTACGAGGTTCAATTGGGAATTCATTTACGATATTATCAGCCGTGTGAAAATTGATAAGAAAACGGAGTTATATATTATCAATTCTGATGGTGTGATTATTGCTTCAAAGAATCAGGAAGGAATATTAAGTAAAGAACTCACCCATTTAAAATCCGTGAGACAAGTTTTGTCGGGAACTGAGAAAAGAGGATATGTAATGGAGAAAGGCCAAATCCAAGCTTTTTGTTTAACGGAAGGATACAATTCCTATAAAGGCAAAGGATGGTCGGCCATTGTAATAGAGACGATTGGATAATTTGGCTTAATCCGATGAAAAAATACGTTTTTTAAAAAGCTTGGGAGGTGATCAAAACTTCCCAAGCTTTTTATATATAAGTGAATAAGCAACATCAGGAATCGGTAAGCCTTAAAGCTGTCTCGGCAGTTTTTTGATCATTGTGTTTTGTTCAATTAGGTTATAGGGATGGTAAAACCCTTTATTCATCATATATTTAGTAATGCTTTGATGAGTATATACCGCCGTTTCCAGATGTTCTAAAAAGGCACTTTTTAATTCAGGATCTGCTGTTTCAGTAATAGCGAATGTTAAGTTTCTTATACCTGATTTAGCCGAAATAAGAAAATTTGTAGCGATGACTTGAAAGGATATTGATACCAATACAAAGCATGTAAAGCACTTGAAGGAAATTTTAATGAACCGAGGTTATAAAAATCTAACAATCAATCCATGACCGTCTGCCGGTTTGGCTGTCCATAGAAGCGATAAATGAGCTGAAAGGCTTCTATAATGCAGAGAAAGTCCTCAGTAAATGAGAGGAATACTAATGGAAATGGATTATCTGGATCCCCAAGGCGCAGAGCATATGCCTGAAATGGCTGATGCCTCTTTTGCGCTTGATTTTCTGCTTTCAATAAAAAATGGAATCCATACATACTGACTTGCTCTGTCGGAAACAGCGAGTCCTGATGTAAAAAATGTATTATATGGACAATTAGAGAAGGCGGTCAACTTGCATAGTCAATTATCGGATTTAATAATTCGAAAAGGGTGGCTGCATCCGAACGATTTGAAAAAACAGATTGAACTTGACTTGAAGTCAGCAGACATGGCGATTAGTATTGCTGGAATGAATTTATTTCCTATTGATACTGACAGGCTGGGAATGTTTGCAACACCTGATAAATGAAAGGAGGAAGATGATTGAAAGCTGTAACCTATCAAGGGAATAAAAATGTCCAAGTGAAGAACGTAAAAGACCCTGCTATTAAAAATTCAGATGATATCATCATTAAAGTCACAACTTCGGCGATTTGTGGTTCTGATTTGCACTTAATACACCAGTTAATCCCGAATATGCCAACAGATTATGTAATAGGTCATGAACCCATGGGCATTGTAGAAGAAATTGGACCGGGTGTAACCAAACTCAAAAAAGGAGACCGGGTCATTATCCCATTTAACGTAAGCTGTGGAAGCTGTTGGTATTGCAATGATGATCTGACAAGCCAATGTGATAACTCGAATCCCCATGGAGAAATGGGCGGTTTTTTTGGATATTCAGAAACCACTGGGGGCTATGCAGGCGGCCAGGCTGAATATATGTGAGTACCTTATGGTAATTTTACGCCTTTTAAGCTGCCTGAAAATTGCGAATCAGAAGATGGAAAACTTGTTCTGCTGGCCGATGCGGCAACGACTGCTTATTGGAGTGTAGACCATTCAGGCGTAAAACCAGGTGATACGGTCATCGTTTTAGGGTGTGGTCCTGTAGGACTTCTTACGCAGAAATTCGCTTGGCTCAAAGGGGCAAAGCGAGTCATTGCGGTTGACCATTTGAACTATCGTCTAGAGCATGCAAAGCGTACGAATCATGTAGAAATTGTCAATTTTGAGGAACATGAATCCACTGGAGAATATTTGAAAGAGATTACAAAAGGCGGAGCTGATATCGTAATTGATTGTTCGGGAATGAGCGGGAAAATGACACCGATGGAATATCTCGCTTCAGGGCTTAAACTGCATGGTGGGGCAATGGGAGGCATCGTGATAGCCTCACAGGCAGTTCGAAAAGCCGGTACGATACAGATCACCGGCGTTTATGGGGGCAGGTATAATGCTTTTCCTCTTGGTGATTTGTTTCAGAGAAACGTTGATATAAAGACTGGCCAAGCTCCTGTTATTCCGTATATGCCCTACTTGTATGATCTCATTTCCAAAGAAAAAATAGATATTGGTGACGTTGTTACTCATGTACTTCCAATAGATCAGGCAAAACATGAGTATGAAGTATTTGATACAAGAACGGATGGCTGTATTAAAGTAGTACTTAAACCGTGAATACTGGCTATAAAAAAAGAATCATGAATTTGTCCAGTCTCTTGATCGTATCTGATCAAGAGACTTCTTTCTGTGTGCGCCCGGCATGGGTGCAGTCTATAGGGTGAGAGTCCCGAACCATGAAGGCAGTAGTAATGGTTAGCTTAACGCAAGGGTGTCTGTGGTGACGCAGAATCTGAAGGAAGCGAGCGGCAAACCTCCGGTCTGAGGAACACGAACTTCATATAAGGCTAGGTACCATTGGATGAGTTTGCACAACAAAACGAAGTCCTTACTGCCGAAGGTGGTACAGAGTAAATGAAGCAGATAGATGGAGGGAAAGACTGTACTCTTACCCGGGGAGGTCTGATTGGAACGCCAAGTTCCCTTGGTAACCTATCCAGCGATGGACAGCTGAACAATCAGAAGTCAGCCGAGGTCATAGTACCATTCCAACTCGAGATGGAATGGGAAGGACTGAACTATTAGGAAGAACGAGAACTAGGCATATAATTCCTGTATAGAAGCAGACAATCCGAAAGGACTTACTTGAAGGAGGAAGTGGTGAATTCCACAGGGGACTTCATGAGGGTGGAGCAGGAATAACATAATTAGATTTCTACGTTCACGTCGAAAGGAAATATCACATGTTAATGGATCTGATTCTGTCACGGGAAAACTTAATAGAAGCACTTAAACGTGTGGAGAAGAACAAAGGGAGTCACGGCATAGATGGAATGTCCGTAAAATCCCTACGAAGACATCTCTATGAGAACTGGGAAACTCTTTGTGATTCATTAAGGGAAGGTACCTATCAACCTAACCCAGTCCGTCGAGTCGAAATCCCGAAACCGAACGGTGGAGTAAGATTACTAGGAATACCTACCGTGACAGACCGGTTCATTCAACAGGCTATCGCCCAAGTTCTAACCCCACTTCTTGACCCAACCTTCTCAGAACATAGTTATGGGTTTAGACCAAATAGAAGAGGTCATGATGCGGTTCGTAAAGCAAGGGAATATATAAGTGAAGGTTATAGATGGGTGATTGACATGGACTTGGAGAAATTCTTTGATAGAGTCAATCATGATAAGTTAATGGGGATATTAGCAAGTAGAATCCAAGACCGGCTGGTCTTGAAACTTATACGGAAATATCTCCAAGCAGGAATTATGATGAATGGTGTAGTCTATGATGCAGAAGAAGGAACACCACAAGGAGGTCCACTGAGCCCCCTTCTTTCGAATATCCTTTTGGATAAACTTGATAAAGAGTTAGAAAGGAGAGGTCACAAGTTTGTCCGCTACGCCGATGATTGTAATATTTACATGAAATCGAAGAAAGCTGGAGAACGAGTGATGAACTCAATTACATGCTTTATTGAGCAGAAATTAAAGCTCAAAGTAAATAGAGAAAAGTCAGCAGTTGATCGCCCGTGGAAACGAAAGTTTCTTGGCTTTAGCTTTACGGTCAATAAGAAACCGAAGGTTCGAATAGCCAATGAAAGTATTAAAAGGTTTAAGGCTAAAATACGGGAGTTAACCTCCCGTTCTAAACAAATTCCTATGGAAGTTAGAATCGAGAAACTAAATCAATATCTAACGGGATGGTGTGGATATTTTGCATTGGCTGATACACCAAGTAAATTTAAAGAATTTGATGAGTGGATTAGACGGAGACTCCGTATGCTTGAATGGAAACAATGGAAGAAACCGAGGACAAGAGTAAGAAAACTCAAAGGTCTAGGTGTCCCTGACCAAAAGGCATATGAATGGGGAAACTCCAGAAAGAAATATTGGAGAATAGCCTGTAGTCCAATCTTACACAAAACCCTCAATAACTTGTATTGGAGTCACCGAGGGTTGAAAAGTTTATATAATCGATATGAATTTCTGCGTCAAACTTAATGGAACCGCCGTATACCGAACGGTACGTACGGTGGTGTGAGAGGTCGGGGGTTAATCACCCCCTCCTACTCGATTNCGCCCGGCATGGGTGCAGTCTATAGGGTGAGAGTCCCGAACCATGAAGGCAGTAGTAATGGTTAGCTTAACGCAAGGGTGTCTGTGGTGACGCAGAATCTGAAGGAAGCGAGCGGCAAACCTCCGGTCTGAGGAACACGAACTTCATATAAGGCTAGGTACCATTGGATGAGTTTGCACAACAAAACGAAGTCCTTACTGCCGAAGGTGGTACAGAGTAAATGAAGCAGATAGATGGAGGGAAAGACTGTACTCTTACCCGGGGAGGTCTGATTGGAACGCCAAGTTCCCTTGGTAACCTATCCAGCGATGGACAGCTGAACAATCAGAAGTCAGCCGAGGTCATAGTACCATTCCAACTCGAGATGGAATGGGAAGGACTGAACTATTAGGAAGAACGAGAACTAGGCATATAATTCCTGTATAGAAGCAGACAATCCGAAAGGACTTACTTGAAGGAGGAAGTGGTGAATTCCACAGGGGACTTCATGAGGGTGGAGCAGGAATAACATAATTAGATTTCTACGTTCACGTCGAAAGGAAATATCACATGTTAATGGATCTGATTCTGTCACGGGAAAACTTAATAGAAGCACTTAAACGTGTGGAGAAGAACAAAGGGAGTCACGGCATAGATGGAATGTCCGTAAAATCCCTACGAAGACATCTCTATGAGAACTGGGAAACTCTTTGTGATTCATTAAGGGAAGGTACCTATCAACCTAACCCAGTCCGTCGAGTCGAAATCCCGAAACCGAACGGTGGAGTAAGATTACTAGGAATACCTACCGTGACAGACCGGTTCATTCAACAGGCTATCGCCCAAGTTCTAACCCCACTTCTTGACCCAACCTTCTCAGAACATAGTTATGGGTTTAGACCAAATAGAAGAGGTCATGATGCGGTTCGTAAAGCAAGGGAATATATAAGTGAAGGTTATAGATGGGTGATTGACATGGACTTGGAGAAATTCTTTGATAGAGTCAATCATGATAAGTTAATGGGGATATTAGCAAGTAGAATCCAAGACCGGCTGGTCTTGAAACTTATACGGAAATATCTCCAAGCAGGAATTATGATGAATGGTGTAGTCTATGATGCAGAAGAAGGAACACCACAAGGAGGTCCACTGAGCCCCCTTCTTTCGAATATCCTTTTGGATAAACTTGATAAAGAGTTAGAAAGGAGAGGTCACAAGTTTGTCCGCTACGCCGATGATTGTAATATTTACATGAAATCGAAGAAAGCTGGAGAACGAGTGATGAACTCAATTACATGCTTTATTGAGCAGAAATTAAAGCTCAAAGTAAATAGAGAAAAGTCAGCAGTTGATCGCCCGTGGAAACGAAAGTTTCTTGGCTTTAGCTTTACGGTCAATAAGAAACCGAAGGTTCGAATAGCCAATGAAAGTATTAAAAGGCTTAAGGCTAAAATACGGGAGTTAACCTCCCGTTCTAAACAAATTCCTATGGAAGTTAGAATCGAGAAACTAAATCAATATCTAACGGGATGGTGTGGATATTTTGCATTGGCTGATACACCAAGTAAATTTAAAGAATTTGATGAGTGGATTAGACGGAGACTCCGTATGCTTGAATGGAAACAATGGAAGAAACCGAGGACAAGAGTAAGAAAACTCAAAGGTCTAGGTGTCCCTGACCAAAAGGCATATGAATGGGGAAACTCCAGAAAGAAATATTGGAGAATAGCCTGTAGTCCAATCTTACACAAAACCCTCAATAACTTGTATTGGAGTCACCGAGGGTTGAAAAGTTTATATAATCGATATGAATTTCTGCGTCAAACTTAATGGAACCGCCGTATACCGAACGGTACGTACGGTGGTGTGAGAGGTCGGGGGTTAATCACCCCCTCCTACTCGATTCGGAAAAACAATCATTTCTTTGGAAAAAAAAAGAACTGATAGACGGCAAGTAAGGATTCAAAAAGCTTAAAAAGGGCGTTTCTAATTTTAAAATCTGGAATATCTTATTACTAGGATCATTCAAAATCGAGGTGGATTTATGGAAAATGAAATTATGCAGCAGGTATTGCTGTTCACTAGTATTCTTTCGCCTATTACAACAGCTTTTTTAGAAGTGATAAAACGGGCAGTGGCTGTACCTAAAAATTTTCTGCCATTATTGAGCGTTCTTATAGGGCTGATTATAGGATATCTTTCATATCCTTTTACAGATATGGATACAGCTTTGAGACTGTGGGCCGGAGCTTTTGCGGGGCTTAGCGGTACAGGAATCTACGAAATGGTTTTGAAAAAAAGAGAAGGAATGTCTAAAAAAAGTAATTAGTAGAGAAATGCAAATGATTAAAAGAACAATAATAAAAATCTTTCATGTTTTACAAAGAATAGCATAGCTATAGATTAAGAGAGTAAATAGAAAAAAGCGCATAAAATGCGCTTTTCAGGCTGTCGACAAAGTCGATAGCCATTTTTAATACTGAATTAGTAATCAAGATATTGCGCTGTTTCAATCAGAAAGACACTAAATAAGCTGAAACAAAAAAGTGAAAACCCCATTTTCGCAAAAGTTTTTTTCGAAAATGGGGTTTGTCTACACTCTGAAAAGCGCATAAAATGCGCTTTTAGTGTATGTGGCGATACAATCCGATGACTTTTCCTAAGATTTTCACATCTCTTAAAATGATCGGATCCATATTGGAATTTTCAGGCTGCAGTCTAATATGGTCTGACTCTTTAAAGAATCTTTTTACTGTTGCTTCATCTTCTTCAGTCATGGCGACAACAATCTCGCCATTGTTGGCAGAGTTTTGCTGGCGGACAATCACATAGTCTCCATCAAGAATCCCTGCTTCTATCATACTCTCACCCATAATTTCCAGCATAAATACATGTTCATCATGAGGGGCCATACTTTCCGGAAGGGGGAAATATTCTTCTATATTTTCAATAGCAGTGATAGGGAGCCCAGCTGTTACTTTACCGAGTAAAGGAACATTGATGACATTGCTCTTTGGTATATTATTTCCTTCTTCTAAATCTAATATCTCTATTGCACGCGGCTTTGTCGGATCCCTTCTAATAAGACCCTTGCTTTCCAAACGAGATAAATGTCCGTGCACTGTGGAACTGGAAGCCAGCCCAACTGCTTCTCCTATTTCTCTTACGGAAGGCGGATAGCCCTTTTGCCGCACTTCCTCTTTTATAAAATCGAGTATGTCCTGCTGCCTTTTAGATAGCTTAGTCAATTCTACACCCCTTCTCTTGCATCTTTTGCCTTATTATAACATGTGTTCCTATGGTATACAAACATAAGTTCGAATAATGTGTTGACTAGTACAAGTGTTCGGTATATAATTTCAGTAAATGCGAACGGATATTCGATAAGGGGGAAATAGTAATGAGTAATTTAATGAATAAATATATGTATACGTGCCTTTTAGCAGCAATGGTCTTTATTTTATCGGTCTTTTTTTCATTTTCATTGCAAGAGGACAAACGGGAAGACTATGTTTCCATTGAAGTAAAAGACGGAGATACATTGTGGGAAATAGCTGACCGGCATGAAGTTCCTCAGTTGACAAAAGCAGAATTCATTGATTGGATAGAGAAGCATAATGGAATACAAGGTGATACATTAACTGCCGGCAAGGAAATAACCATTCCGGTGAGCCGGGGAGATTTCACTCATAATTTAGCGAGTCAGGAATAAGGGCAGGGATGTTATGAAAGCTATTATTTATTGCCGAGTGAGCACGGAAAAGGAATCACAGGAAACCTCACTGGCAAGGCAGGAAGAAGAATTGCTGGCGTTTGCCCAAAAGATGGATGCAGAAGTCATTCAGGTTTATAAGGAGCGGGCAAGCGGTTATGATCTGGACAGAGATGCCATTTTCGATATGCTTGATCAGTTCCGTGGCCATCAGGCGGATGCTCTGTTTATTCAGGATGAAACAAGACTTGGAAGAGGAAATGCCAAAATCGCTCTTTTTCATGTAATAATGAAAGAAGATGTTAAGATATTTTCACTCTCGCATGAGGGACAGTACGAACTATCTGATGCGGACGCATTGGTTATTCAAATAGTAGGTATAGTGGAAGAATACCAACGTAAATTACATAACCTGAAAATTAAGCGCGGTATGAAAAGGGCAGTTGAGAATGGATATTCGCCAGAAAAAAATCTCAAAAATCAAGGTCAGGGCGGCGGCAGGGACAGGAAAGAGGTTCCGGTTGAGGAAATTGTGAAGCTGAGGAGGAATGGACTTACTTTTTCTGAAATTGCAGCAACCCTGAGAGGATTTGGTTATCCTGTTTCCAAGGCTACCGTTCACAGAAGGTATCTTGAGTACCAAAAAGAGGAGTTGTGAAACTTGAAAATTCTCTTAAATTTTAATAACATGTCAATATCTCGTATCAATGAAGGAGAGAAAACATGTTATCCAAAGAAAAACTAGCGAGAATCAATGAGCTTTCCAAAAAATCGAAGGCTGAAGGGCTTACAATCGAAGAAGCGAAAGAACAATCTAAGCTTAGAAGTGAGTATTTACAGACATTCAGAAAATCAATGTCTGATACGCTTGAAAATGTTAAAATCCTTGATCCTGAGGGGAACGATGTTACACCTCAAAAAATTAAGGATATTAAAAGCAAAAGACGCTTACATTAATAATAATGAAAGAGTTTAAATAGAATGAATGAGAAAGGGATGCAGCTAGGTGTATCCCCTTTTTTATAAGTTGTTCTACTACCGTGTCATACCTGAATTTAAGAAAACAGGAAGATATTCCGTTGTTTTTGGTTGTTATATTAACCATCTCGCTATAATATAAAGGAGTACATAAAAGGAAGGGATGTTTACATGATGTTAGACAAAAAGGATGCACTTTCTATCAACACGATTCGTACACTATCAATCGATGCGATTGAGAAGGCTAACTCCGGGCACCCTGGTATGCCGATGGGAGCAGCGCCTATGGCGTACAAGTTATGGACCGATTTTATGAACCATAATCCTAAAAACCCAGAGTGGTTTAACCGTGACCGTTTTGTACTATCAGCAGGTCATGGCTCAATGCTTTTATATAGCCTGCTTCACCTTGCCGGTTATGATTTGTCTATGGATGATTTGAAAGGCTTTCGTCAATGGGGAAGCAAAACTCCGGGTCACCCTGAATATGGACATACAGCAGGTGTAGATGCAACAACTGGTCCTCTTGGCCAAGGTGTTGCTATGGCAGTGGGTATGGCTATGGCTGAACGGCATCTTGCAGAAACATATAACCGTGATTCTTATCAAGTAGTGGACCATTATACGTATGGAATTTGCGGTGATGGAGATTTAATGGAAGGTGTATCCGCAGAAGCTGCATCATTAGCGGGGCATCTGAAGCTGGGAAGATTAGTTGTACTTTATGATTCAAATGATATCTCATTGGATGGGGACCTTGACCGTTCTTTCAGTGAAAGTGTAGCAGACCGTTTTAAAGCGTATGGCTGGCAATATATCCGTGTAGAGGATGGAAATGACCTGGATGAGATTGCGAATGCTTTAAAAGAAGCAAAATCAGACGAATCACGCCCGACCCTAATTGAAGTTAAGACGGTAATTGGCTTTGGTTCTCCTAACCGTTCAGGTACATCTTCAGTTCATGGCGCTCCTCTTGGTGCTGATGAAATGAAACTGACAAAAGAAGCCTACAAATGGACTTTTGAAGAAGATTTTTATGTACCGGAAGAAGTATATGATCATTTTAAAGAGAAATGTGTAAAAGCCGGCGCCCAAAAAGAAAAAGAATGGAAAGATTTATTTGAAAACTACCGGGAGGCTTATCCGGAGTTAGCGAAACAATTAGATTTAGCGATAAAAGGAGAACTCCCTCAGGGATGGGATAAAGATCTTCCTGTCTATGAAGAAGGAAAAACGTTAGCTTCACGTGCATCAAGCGGAGAAGCGCTGAATGCAATCGCTAAAAATCTGCCGAATTTCATCGGGGGTTCAGCCGATTTAGCTGGTTCTAATAACACAAATATTAAGGGAGCAGCAGATTTTATCCCAGGTGAATACAGCGGCCGAAACATATGGTTTGGTGTGAGGGAATTTGCAATGGGAGCAGCACTTAACGGACTTGCTTTGCATGGCGGAGTGAAAGTATTTGGCGGAACATTCTTTGTGTTTTCTGATTATCTTCGTCCTGCAATCCGACTTGCTGCTTTAATGGGTCTTCCTGTAACGTATGTTTTCACGCACGACAGTATTGCAGTCGGTGAAGACGGTCCAACCCATGAACCGGTCGAACAGCTTGCTTCACTCAGAGCAATGCCTAACCTAAGCATCATCAGGCCTGGAGATGGCAATGAAACGGCAGCTGCCTGGAAACTGGCTATCCAATCAACCGATAAACCTACAGCTCTTGTCTTGACCCGTCAAGGATTGCCAACATTGAAGCATACAGCAGAAAAGGCTGCTGAAGGGGTTTCAAAGGGAGCTTATGTAGTTTCTCCTGCTAATAAGGAAGTAGCTGATGCATTATTATTAGCTACTGGCTCTGAAGTTCATCTTGCTGTAAATGCACAGCAAGCACTGGCAGAAGAGGGAATCGAAGTTTCAGTTATCAGTATGCCTTCTTGGGATCGTTTTGAAGAACAAACGAAGGAGTACAAACAAACTGTTTTAAATCCAGCTGTGAAGAAACGCCTTGCAATCGAAATGGCATCTCCATTCGGCTGGGAACGATATACAGGAGATGAAGGCGAAATTTTGGCTATTAATCAATTTGGCGCTTCTGCTCCAGGCGGGAAAGTCATGAAAGAATATGGCTTTTCTGTTGAAAATGTTGTAAACCGAGTAAAAGCTTTATTGAAATAATCATTGTCTAAAACTGGTACCCAAAAGGGTGCCAGTTTTTTTGTACAATAATTTGATAAAAATCACATTCGACAAAACTAGAGTAAAATTTCTCCAGCAAATAACATGTCTTTTCTGTATGTTCATATTATAATGAAGGAAATTTAACGCTATTTCGTATTAAGAGATACAGCTCCTCTTTAGATGAATGAAAAAGGATGTTGGGAGGAATCCACGAATGAGAACCTATCAAATTTATTTAATCGAAGATGAATTTGCCCGCCATTATTTAGGTAGAGAACGGATCTTTTTCAACTTGTTCGGGGATTACAGCCAGGCAGAGGGAAAACATAAGCTTGTGCTGGAAAAACAGATAGAATACGTTACTAAGTGCATTCCGAGTGAGTATATAGAACAAACGATCGATAAAAGAATTAAGAAGCTCAGAAATTTCAAGTCCCGGGAATCGGGTCATTACATTGAAAAAATCAATGGCTACAGTAAAGCGAGTCTTGCGGTGGATCAAGAAGTCATTACCGTTAGAGCAGAAGGAGATTTTGAAGCGGAGACAGCATATTTTGAATGTATTCGTAAATGTGAATCCAGCTTTTTGGCCATCGATATTGAAAATGAGAAATATGGATGGCTAAAGCCTATTAAAGAAAGAAAATTTGTGTAAAAATAGGACATATAAGCAGCAAGTATTGTATAATAACCTTTGGTCTAGTACACTTATTGGTAGACAACATGAAGGAGGAAAAAAGGTATGTGGATATACATTCTTGTTGGCGTTCTGGCATTGATCCTCGGTCTTGTACTGGGATTCTTCATTGCCCGTAAATACATGATGGATTACTTAAAGAAAAATCCGCCGATTAATGAGCAGATGCTGAAGATGATGATGATGCAAATGGGTATGAAACCATCCCAAAAGAAAATTAATCAGATGATGAGCGCAATGAACAAACAGCAGGGGAAATAAGTCCTTTGTCTAGTAAGTCTCGTTTATCTATCGGCTTGAATTCAATCCATAGATTGATGATGAGGTGGTCTCTCTAAGTAAATTTAAGCTGGTGTTGATTGATTTTTTTAAAACGGAAACCGCTTTTTCTGGTAGAACGTATGCCGGAAAAAGCGGTTTTTTGTTGTTGGAAATGTCTATTCAAGACAGCCAGGATCAGGAAAAGCCCTTGATTATCTAATAAATTTAGTAATGATTTTAAACTATTATGAAAAGTTTGTAAGAGAAACTAAAAAGACCTTTTTTTATGTGTACTCTTGTCCAATCAATTTCTACAATCGTGACATATAGTAACACTACGAGGGAGGTGGACATATTGAAATCTGGATACCGTGTGCAAAAAACATGTAAAGTTACCCGCTGCTTTACAGAAAATGATCCGTCTACCGTTTGGACTCCTGGCGTTAGAAATAATCGCGCAGGCACAACAAATATCATTATTCGCTGCAGAGGATAAATGAGCAGCAGCGAAAATAATCTCTGAGAGCCTATGTATTGGTTGCTCTATTATTACTGGTTATAATGAAAAGACAGATTCCTGAGAAGAAAAGGAATCTGTCTTTTTACAGTTTGGAATATGAACGATTTGCTTTTCATAATAATTAACTAAAGGGAAGGGCCTGTCCTTTCATTTAGGTTGAAATATTTATAAGGAGATTATTAATAATAGTTTTTGTCAAACTGGTTAAGCAGCCGGTCCAATTGCTGACTGTATTCTATTGTAATGCGGGAGGATAACCCATTTGCTTTGATAATATCATGAAGTTCGTTTCTCTTTGCTTCTATTTTTTCTAGCAATTCTTCTTTAGCCACAATTAATACCCTTTCCAGATCAGAAGATGATCGTATTTTTTAATAAACGGCAGTTTAATTTATACTAATTATAATGTTTAGTCAGATGGAATTCAAATGACAGAATAGGCAAAAAATTGACAAAGAATTGACGTGAGATTGCCATTCGTTGCCAGTAAACATTCAAAAAGCGTGTAATGTCTTTTTATCGTATTATTTGGTACAATATTGATAGATTGGCACATTTAGGAGTGATTTATCTTGAGTGATGTAAATATCTTTTTAGCTTTTGGGGCTGGGTTTTTAAGTTTTATTTCACCTTGCTGTCTGCCTTTATACCCTGCTTTTCTGTCTTATATTACAGGAATGAGCGTGGGAGAAATAAAGTCGGAAAATGTGCTGTTGCATAAAAGAAGCCTTATACATACTTTATTTTTCTTGCTTGGCTTTTCTGTTGTCTTTCTTGCAATTGGTTCAAGCACTCCTTATATAGCTTCCTATTTTGCTGAATATAAAGAATTGTTCCGGCAAATAGGCGCGGTTCTAATTATTTTCTTTGCTCTCGTAATCGTGGGTGTATTCCGTCCAAAGATGTTAATGAAAGATAAAAGAATTGAATTTAAACACCGTCCATCTGGATATATTGGTTCGATTCTTATCGGCCTTTCATTTGCGGCGGGCTGGACTCCGTGTACAGGTCCGATATTGGGATCTGTCATTCTTTTAGGGGCTACGCAGCCCGGTATGGCTCTATATTATATGATGGCTTACATACTTGGCTTCGCACTGCCTTTCATTATCCTTTCTTTTTTTATTGGCAAGCTAACATGGTTTAAACGAAACAGCCAGCTTATTATGAAATCAGGAGGCTACCTAATGATGGTGATGGGAGTCATCTTGTACTTTGATTGGATGAAGCAGTTGATTTCTCTGATTTCCATACCGTTCGGAGGGTTTACAGGATTTTAAACTCTTTCATAAATACGCAATTCGATCAAATTACTGCGATTGAATACAGTTGAATTCACCTTCAGAGTCATATGCCGAGCCCTTTTTTAAAGCTTTGTCGATGTCAGCGCCTTGTTCCCTAAAACGCTTTAGTAACAATCGAAAGAGCCTGATTTAAAAACAAACATATAAATGACTAAGGTGGAATTTTTCAAGGAGGGAAATAAATGAGTAGGGTATTGATTGTAGATGATGCTAAGTTTATAAGGGAAACCATCGCGCAGATACTGCAAAAAGCCGAGTTTCAAATTGTAGGAGAAGCAGAAAATGGTTTTGAAGCGATCAGTTTATACCGCACCTTAAAGCCCGATCTCGTTATTATGGATATTACTATGCCTCATATGAGCGGAATTGATGCTGTAAAGGAGATAAAAAAAGAATATCCCGCGGCAAGGATTATTATGTGTTCAGCTATAGGTCAGCAAAGAATGGTAATAGAGGCTCTTGAAGCGGGGGCCCGTGATTTCATTATCAAACCGTTTGATGAAATAGGTGTACTAGAATCCATTCGCCGGGTATTTTCTTAAATAAAGAGTATACTTGCTTAACTAAAATGAGTGCTATATACTTTTTATAAAGATTGAAGTTAGGGTCCAATTTTGAAAAGGGATGATTAGATGATATATATAACAACGGGCTTGGCGCTTATTATGGCACTTGTCATATTTAAATTTAGGATGAAAGAAACGGAAAGGCCGGTTAATGCCAAGAATATTATCCTGCCGCCTATCTTCATGAGTACAGGTGCGTTAATGTTTATCTTCCCGATTTTTCACCTGAATGGTTCTCAATTCCTTGAAGCAATCTTTACTGGTATGGTTTTCTCATTGCTGCTTATTAAAACATCTAAGTTTGAGATAAGAGAAAATCAAATATATATGCAGCGTTCAAAAGCTTTTATCTTTATTTTAATCGGCCTTTTGGTTATTAGGCTGATTGCCAAAATAGTATTGGGCACATCGATCGAATACGGTCCGTTAAGCGGGATGTTTTTCATTTTGGCTCTTGGAATGATCTTTCCTTGGAGAATTGTTATGTACTTACAATATAAAAAGCTTAAAGAGACTTTTTTTGGCAATGGAAAGATGGCCTAGTTTATCAGTTAAACCCTCCGGTCCGGGAGGGTCTTTTGCTTATTTAAGCAGTATTTCTGCAATTTAAAGATCCATATAATCATGAAGAAAAGAGCTGACAGATATGATTAGACAAATTCAATTGGATGACAAGATATTAGAAGTAGAAGAATGTAACTTGCATAAAAAGCAGACTAGTCAGGACGGTGAATTTCTGCGGGAAGTTCATTTTTCTATAAAAGTGACGAATGAAAAATATCATGAGATCACAACCCTGCTTTACCGAATGAATTTTAATGTTTTTATACCTGAATTAAATATGAGATTCCCGGCGAAAATTACAAATTACACGGCTCCTTTTACTAATCTTTATGTGGAAGGAAATGAGGGAGTGTTTTCATTGATTCTGGTTGAAGTGCCGCAGGAAGCCTAACCCCTCTCCTTCTTGTAAAATTTTCCTTTCGTCACTATAATAAAAGCAAAGGAAAATCGGGGAGGGCGGAGCATTTGCTTGAAGGCTGGTTTTTATGGTTTATCCTTTTCTGGATTGTTATCTTAATTTCTTTAATGTGTATTGGCGGCTTCTTTATGTTTAGAAAATTTTTGAAGAGATTGCCGAAAACGGACGGGAAGTCGGATATGGATTGGGAAGAATATTATATTTCGGAAACCAGACATATGTGGAAACAGGAGGAAATTGATCTTTTGGAGGATTTGGTTCACCCAGTACCTGAGCTATTCAGAGATGTAGCACGGCAAAAAATAGCAGGGAAAATAGGAGAGCTGGCTTTACAGGAAAGAGTGACTGCGATTTCCCAGGATTTAATCTTCAGAGGCTATATTTTGGCCACTCCTAAAAGAGATCATAAATTTTTGAAAAAAAAGCTGATTGAACGGAATGTTGATATTAAGACATATGAAAACTTTTTTATCTAAGGAAACAGGCTGTTCTAAGCCTGTTTTTTGATTTGGTAAAAGTAGAACACCTGTGCGTGGACAAAAACTTTTTGTTATAATAATGAGAAATGAGTGGATTCAGCCAGACGTCATTTCTGCTGAAATCATATTTTCATAGAAGAGGTGAATGAAAGTGAAATTTATTCATACTGCAGATTGGCATCTTGGCAAAATCGTTCATGGTATACATATGACCGAAAATCAAAGACATGCTTTATTGCAATTTATTGATATATTGACAGAAGAAAAGCCAGATGCGGTTATTATTGCAGGCGATTTATATGATCGTTCAGTTCCGCCGACAGAAGCCGTTAATTTACTGGACGAAATTTTTTATAAAATTAATGTGGAAATGAGTATTCCAATTGTAGCCATTGCGGGAAATCATGACTCTGCTGAGCGTCTTTCATTTGGATCTTCCTGGTATAAGAAAAGCAAATTATTTATTCAGGGGAAAATGACGCCGCTTTGTGAATCCGTACAAATAGAAGGTGTGAACTTCTATTGCATCCCGTATGCAGAGCCTGGTACAGTAAGGCATATTTATGAAGACGACAGTATTTCAAGCCATCAGGATGCAATGAAAGTGATCATGGGCCGAATTGAGGAAAAGCTGAATCCGAACGAACCTAATGTACTGGTTGGGCATGCGTTTGTTTTAGGCGGGAAAACCAGCGATTCTGAGCGAATTCTTAGTGTGGGCGGTTCAGGCTGTGTATCTGCAGATCTTTTTGAAGCTTTTCATTACACTGCTTTAGGGCATCTTCACAGTCCGGACGCTATTAAGCACCCGACTGTTTACTATTCGGGTTCACTTATGAAATATTCTTTTTCTGAAGCAAAGCAAAAGAAATCCATTTCGATTGTGGAAGTGAATGATCAAGGAGAATTTGATCTCCGTTACCGGACCTTGACGCCAAAGCATGATATGCGGGAACTGAGCGGGCATATGGAAGAATTGTTGGATCCTTCTTTTTATCAAGCTCAGCAAACGGAGGATTATCTTAAAATTACTCTTTTGGATGAGGGGGCCCTTATGGATCCGATTAATCGCCTCCGTGAAGTTTATCCCAATGTGCTGCATCTCGAACGAAAACTGGACTTAATCGATATGAGGAGAAAGCAGGCGTTTTCTTCTGTGAAAAATGAACGGATGTCAGAGCTTGATTTGTTTGAAACATTTTATAATGAAATGACAGAACGGGAATTTGACCAAAGAAAAAAGAATGTCATGATTCAAATTATGGAGGCTGTCAGGAAAGAGGAGGCAGCGAAATGAAACCATTAGTATTAACGATGAAGGCTTTTGGGCCGTATGCCGGTAAGGAAATTATCGATTTTCAGTCATTGGGGAACAGGACCATGTTTGTAATTTCAGGAAAAACAGGGGCAGGAAAGACAACCATATTTGACGGTATCAGTTATGCCATTTATGGCAAGGCAAGCGGGGAAGACCGGAACGGACAGGAACTGCGGAGCCAGTTTGCTGAACATGATGTTTTAACAGAGGTGGAACTGAATTTTACATTGAAGCAAAAGCAGTATACCATTAAACGTTCTCCTCAGCAGGAACGAAAGAAAAAATCGGGAGAAGGTACGACACAAATTGGCGCCAAGGCAGAGCTGTATGAATGGGAACCTGATGGAAGTTCTAAAAAGCTGCTCGGATCCAATGTTCGGGAAGTGGATGAAAAAATAAAATCTCTAATTGGTTTGGATGCGAATCAATTCAGGCAGATCCTGATGATTCCTCAGGGGGAATTTAGGAAATTGCTTATTTCCGAAAGTAAAGATAAGGAACAGATTCTTCAAAGACTTTTTCATACGGAGTTATTTAAGAAAGTAGAGGAAAAGCTGAAGGAAGAAGCCTCTTTACTAAAAAAACAAGCAGAAGAAAATGCACGGGAAAGAAGACAGTTCATCAAGGAAATCCTTCCGTTGGAAAGCGAATCACTCTTGGAAGAAATGAATTCGGAGATGCCGGATGAAATAAAGACAATGGCGTTGCTTAATGAATGGATTCAGTCAACAGAAGAGGTCATCCATCAGCACGAACAGGGGATTTTAGAAAAGCAAAAAGTGCGTGATCAAGTTCATAAGGAAATTTCTAAAGCAGAAGACGTGTTGAAAAGCTTCGAGGAAAAGGACAGGCTGCTGAATGAAAAAAACAATCTGGAAGCTGTGCGTCCTGAGTCAGAAGAAAAGAGAGAAGCCATTCAAAGGGCCCGGCAGGCAGCTGTTCTTGAAAAGCAAGAACAATTTTATTTACGAATTGGCAATGAATTTCAGCAAGTGAGCAAGGATAAGGAGCTTTTATCCGGTCAAATGAGTCTTCTTCAAGAAAAACTGGAAAAGGTACAAGATTTTTATAATGCTGAAATACTGAAAACAGCCGAGCGCGAAAAGGCACAGAAGCGGGTGCACGACCTTGAACATCTGGAAGCATCTGTTCAGGATTATGCATTGCTGAATAAAGAAGTGAAAATGGCTGAGGGAGCTTTGGACAAATCCATGGCCGTACTAAAGAGTACAGAGACGCAGCTTGCTAAACAGGAGAGAACCTGGGAGCAGCTATGGGAGCGAAAAGAAGAATGTGAAAAAGCAGCTCTTGAATATGCGGATCTTGGAATGGCGGCAGAAAAAAACCGTCAGCTTCTTCACTCAATCGAAAAACTATCTGCGCTAAAAGAGGAATTGGAGCAAAAGAGAGACTTCATGGAGAAAAGGAAAGAGCTGTATAAACACTATCTTTCTGAGTACGAACAGAAACAGAAAGGCCTTGAAGAACTTCAGGAACAGTTTCGCACAAGCCAGGCTGGACTTCTGGCTCTCACTCTTAAGGAAGGCTCGCCTTGTGCTGTTTGCGGTTCTGTGCATCACCCCCATCCGGCTGTTCTGCCTGATGAATCCCCTTCCGAGGCTTTCGTTAGCAGCCAAAAAGAGGCTCTTGGTGAGATAGACAAAAAAAGAGCGAAAGCTGAGACCGAGTTTTATCAGGCAGAATCGATGTGTATGTCCCTCCAAAAAGAAATAGATGAAAAAGAGCGAGAGATGAAAGAGTGTCTCCCTGATTTTGATTTAACGGCAATAGAAGAGCACAGGATCCAAATCGCTAAAAAATCATTAGAGTTTGATCAATCTCTAAAAAAACTGTTATCTAAAAAAGAGCAGCTTCAAGAAGTAGAAAAAAAACTAAAAACCTTGAAGCAGGAAACAGCTGAGCTAAAAAATCTGCTGTCAGAATGCAAGCAAGAAGCAGAAGTTTCTCAATCCCTGTATTTTGAAAAGAAAGCCAGGCTTTCTTCTTTAAAAGCTTCCCTTCCGGAGGAGCTGAGAACGGAACAGGGGTACTTTACCGCCTTAAATAATGCAAAACAAATCTATAAAAGTCTTGAGGACTCATTGAAAAAGGCCCAATCAGACCTGCAGAATACAAAGGAAGAGGAAGCTGGTGCCAAGGCAAAATGGGAAGCATTGAACGTAAGAGAAGAGAGCTTGCGCAAGGAATTAGAAACAGAACGGAGTAAATTTCTCAGCGATATGAAAAATCAAGGGTTTTCATCTTATAAAGAATATACTTCTGCCAAGAAAACAGAGCAAGATATCAGCCGGCTTGAGATGCAGGTCCGTGTATTTGAGCAAAAAGTACAGGCAAATATCAGTCTCCTGCATGATCTTGAATTAAGGCTCAAAGGTGTAGACAAGCCAGATCTCCAAGGGCTGAAAAACACTTTCTTATTGATAAATGACCAGCTTGAGGAACAAAGAGCAAGAAAAACACAAGTGGAAGCAGCGTGGGAAAAAAATAAGGGCATCGCTATCAAAATTAAGGAGAGCCAAGAGCGTCTAAAGGAATTGGAAGAAGAATACGCGGTGGTCGGCCATCTTGCTGATATATCCAAAGGGCAAAACCCTTTCCGAATTACGTTTGAAAGGTTTGTCCTTGCGGCATTTTTGGACGATATATTAAAAGCGGCAAACGTGAGGCTTTTAAAGATGACCAGCGGACGTTATCAGCTTCTCAGAAAATTGGATCCAACGAGGAAGAATATTCAAAGCGGGCTCGAGGTTGCGGTGTATGATCAATACACAGGACAGGAAAGGCATGTAAAGACCCTTTCGGGAGGAGAAAGCTTTAAAGCTTCGTTATCATTGGCCTTAGGACTTGCGGATGTTGTACAGGAGCATGCTGGCGGAATTTCCCTTGAAACCATGTTCATTGACGAAGGGTTTGGAACACTGGACCCTGAATCTTTAGATCATGCTATAGAGGCTCTGATGGATATTCAGAGCACCGGCCGCCTTGTCGGGATTATTTCACATGTTCCGGATTTAAAGGAGCGAATTGATGCAAGACTGGAAGTGACGGCAACCCAAAAGGGCAGCCGAACATCATTTTATTTTTCGAGTTAACGATCAGATAAAATTAATCATCACAGTGGATTTGACTCCGGCTCGTTTATTTGGCCGGAGTTTTTTACATACTTAAAGGATCTATTCAATTTGAATTCTCTGTGTATTGGAAGCTGTTTCGTGTTTAAAGATATGGATCGTTAGCAGACTGTGCCTGAATTCTGCTTTAATTTTATGAGTAGCAATGGGAAAAGGAAATGGGATGCTGCGTGAAACAGATGGCTGATTATTTTGCTTTTCTTTCTTTATAAAAATGGAAATTTCGTTTTCATCTAACTGGATCGATATATCTTCAAGTTCAACATGTTCAAGAATCGCTTCAACGGTGTATTCCTCATTATCTTCATAAATATCTATAAAAAACAGCTGATTATCGAGCATTGCAATGTTGGGATCAAGAAAATAATTCTTTACCCATTCGTTAAATTTTTTTGTCTCGCTTTTTGAAACAGGATTAGATTTTGACATAATCTTCTTTACCCCCGGATGCCCCTTTGCTCACATTATATGCTTGCTTTACTCCGGTTGGTGATTAAGAAATTATTGCCGGCCTCCAAAAGGAAGCCGGCAATTTTACATATCATGATGTGTATTATGCTTTTGGCGTGTATGATTTCTGTTTTTCACTTTATGGGAACCTTTCAGAGGAGCAGGCTGTCCGCCTTTTCCTTCATTTGGGAGCTTTGTATTTTTTCTTTGCTGATCCAATTTCATCGCACCTCCTACAAAATACTGTAAAGCTTCTTATCGAAAGGAATTATTGATTTTTCTTCCTTTTTTTATTGTTTTGCTTTTGTTCTTCCGATAGCGGGAAATTAAGAGGCCCTGCAAATTCCTCGTTATAGCCGGCACCTGCACCTTGTCCCTTGGCATCATTCATGCCTGGAATTACATGATTCGCTTTTCTTTTTTTCATTTTGCACCTCCAACCATATTTTTTGTCAAAAGACTGGCCTTATGTAAGGGAAATAAAACTGAAGGTGGAAATTTTATTAAGATAATGAAAGGAAGAGGAATTCACGATTAAATAAAAACAAACTGTATATAAATTCCATGTTTTTCAATTAAGGAAAAAGGATGAGGGATTTTCTAATAAGAAAAACTTATCAAAAACAATAACATTCTTGTTATTTACTTATACCAAAATTTATAATACAATAAATTCGAAAGGGAAGTTGGGGATGGAGAAAGAATAGATCTTTCGACGAAAACTGACTTTTTACTTAATAATTTTTTTATTGGTAAACATGGTTGTAACATAACCACGTTTTGCTTCTGTGTGCAGAATTGTGTTCTGCTAGTCTTAATAGGGGGTAATATTGTAATGGCAAACAATGATGTGTATCAAGCACGCAAATCCTTCCAGATTGATGGAAAAAGCTACAATTTCTATAGCCTTGATGCTATAGAAAAAGCGGGTGCAGGCAAAGTATCACGCCTTCCATATTCAATCAAAGTTCTTCTTGAAGCAGTTTTGCGTCAAGTTGACGGAAGAGTAATTACAAAAGAGCATGTTGAAAACCTTTCCAAATGGGGAACTGACGAACAAAAAGATATCGACGTTCCTTTTAAGCCATCACGTGTAATTCTTCAAGATTTCACGGGTGTACCGGTAGTAGTTGACTTAGCTTCACTGCGAAATGCATTTGCCGCTTTAGGCGGAAATCCTGATAAAATCAACCCTGAGATTCCGGTTGATCTAGTAATCGACCACTCTGTTCAAGTTGACAAAGCTGGATCTGTAGATTCTCTATCTGTCAATATGGACTTGGAATTCGAACGTAACGCAGAGCGTTATCAATTCCTAAGCTGGGCACAGAAATCATTTAATAACTATCGTGCTGTTCCGCCTGCAACTGGTATTGTTCACCAAGTGAACTTAGAATACCTAGCAAACGTGGTTCATGCTGTTGAAACTCCAAACGGAGAATTTGAAGTATTCCCTGATTCTGTTTTCGGTACAGACTCACATACTACAATGATCAACGGTATCGGTGTTCTTGGATGGGGTGTCGGCGGAATTGAAGCCGAAGCTGGAATGCTTGGACAGCCTTCGTACTTCCCAGTACCAAAAGTAGTCGGTGTTAAACTGACTGGTCAGCTTCCAAATGGAACAACTGCAACTGACTTGGCTTTAAAAGTAACTCAAGTGCTTCGTGCTCACGGAGTAGTAGGTAAATTCGTTGAATTCTTCGGACCTGGTGTAGGATATCTTCCTCTTGCAGACCGCGCCACAATTGCAAACATGGCTCCTGAATACGGTGCTACAGTCGGTTTCTTCCCGGTTGATGCAGAAGCAATTGACTATATGCGTCTGACTGGCCGTGACGAAAACCAAATTAAAGTGGTTGAAGAGTATTGCAAAGCTAATGGATTGTTCTACACACCTGAAAATGAAGATCCAACTTATACAGATGTAGTAGAAATTAATCTTTCTGAAGTGGAACCCAATCTTTCCGGCCCTAAACGTCCGCAAGATTTGATCCCGCTTTCACAAATGAAGAAATCTTTCCATGAAGCTATTAATGCTCCAATGGGCAACCAAGGCTTTGGAATGGACGATTCAGAATTAGAAAAAGAAGTTACTGTTAAGTTTGCTGACGGCAATGAAGCAACAATGAAAACTGGTGCTATCGCGATTGCGGCCATCACAAGCTGTACAAATACTTCTAACCCTTACGTAATGCTTGGAGCGGGTCTGATTGCGAAGAAAGCAGTTGAAAAAGGCCTAAAAGTTCCTGAATACGTAAAAACATCTTTGGCTCCGGGATCTAAAGTAGTTACTGGATACCTTCGTGATGCAGGATTGCAGCCTTACTTAGATCAATTAGGATTCAACATCGTTGGATACGGCTGTACAACATGTATCGGTAACTCTGGTCCGTTGGCTGATGAAATCGAAGCAGCTGTTTCAGAAGCAGATCTTTTAGTAACATCTGTTCTTTCTGGTAACCGTAACTTTGAAGGACGTATTCACCCATTGGTAAAAGCTAACTACTTGGCTTCACCAACATTGGTTGTGGCATACGCACTTGCCGGTACAGTTGATTTTGATCTTCAAAATGATTCACTTGGAAAAGACAAAGATGGCAATGATGTTTATCTTGCAGATATCTGGCCATCACAAGAAGAAGTAAATGCCGTTGTTAAAGCGACTGTTACTCCTGACCTATTCCGTAAAGAATATGAAACTGTATTCAATGATAACAAACGTTGGAATGAAATCAAAACAAGCAACGAATCCATCTATCAATTCGACGCGAAGTCAACATATATTCAAAATCCTCCTTTCTTTGTAGGTTTATCTCCAGAACCAGGCCATGTAAATCCTCTTTCTGGATTGCGTGTAGTCGGTAAATTTGGTGATTCAGTAACGACTGACCACATTTCACCTGCAGGTGCTATCGGTAAAGATACTCCAGCTGGTATCTACTTGCGTGAAAATGGTGTAAGTCCTCGTGATTTCAACTCTTATGGTTCCCGTCGTGGTAACCATGAAGTAATGATGCGCGGTACTTTCGCTAACATTCGGATCCGTAACCAAATCGCTCCTGGAACTGAAGGCGGATATACGACTTATTGGCCAACAGGCGATGTAATGGCGATCTATGATGCTTGTATGAAATACAAAGCAGACGGCACAGGTCTTGCCATTCTAGCGGGTAAAGATTATGGTATGGGAAGCTCACGTGACTGGGCTGCTAAAGGTACTAACCTTCTTGGCATTAAAACAGTTATCGCTGAAAGCTTTGAGCGTATTCACCGTTCTAACCTTGCTTTGATGGGTGTTCTTCCACTTCAATTCAAAGAAGGAGAAAACGCTGAAACACTTGGATTAACTGGTAAAGAAGCGATTGCAGTTCAAATCGACGAAACAGTTAAACCACGCGATATCGTAAAAGTTACAGCTACTGATGAAGCTGGCAACGTGAAAGAATTCGAAGCTTTAGTACGTTTCGACTCTGAAATCGAAATTGATTACTATCGTCATGGCGGTATCCTTCAAATGGTATTGCGTGGCAAGTTAAAAGGCTAAATCTCTTTTATAAAACAGCAATCCGCTTCTGCGGGTTGCTGTTTTTTATTTTGCCCGAAGTTCTAAAAGATTATGTCTTAAGTGGTATGTTAAGATGATATGTTTTCAGAGAAACGGCAAGAAGGAATAGGAAATGGTATGATATATAAAGGTTTTATGATTTTGGTTTAACAATATCTTTCTTTAAAAATGGATTATTGATACTATTATGGAAAGAGTAAGACATAGAATAATGATAGAAATCTGAATATTAAATATAATGGATACACAGTGAAGGAAAGGGGATTTTATGATAAAAAAAGTAGCAGCCACTGTCCTGCTGATCCTTTTAATTGGCACGGCCATTGTACAAGCAATGAGCAATCAAGAGGAGAAAAAGGTAAACAGTCAGCAAGAGAATTTGGGGGGCCTGAACATTGGAAGCAAGGCTCCGGAGTTTGAATTGAAGACCTTATCAGGAGAACCTGCCAAGCTATCTGATTACCGGGGAAAAAAAGTTCTGCTTAACTTCTGGGCGACATGGTGCCCGCCTTGCAAAGAAGAAATGCCTGATATGGAGAAATATTCACAAGAGACGGAAGATGATACCGTTATTTTGGCAGTCAACATTGATCCCGAAAACAATGTAAAAGGCTTCATAGAGGATAATAACATTACTTTTCCTGTTTTATTAGATCCTGCTGGAAAGAAAGCGATTAATACAGAATATCAGGTCCTAAGTATACCAACCTCATTTTTTATTGATGAAAAAGGCTACATAAGAAATAAATATGTTGGTGCATTGACATATAATGATATGCAGCGATTTCTCAGATAGTATGCAAAACGGAATGAATATATTCCGTTTTTTTTATGGGAAAATTTATAGTTTAAAGAAAATTTGGAAAGGATAGTATTAACATTCTAATGAGGTGAAAAAAATGAAAAAAAGAAAAAAAACATTTGAAGAATTAGTCAGAGAAAATAAAAATGAAGTGATGAAGGATTCTATATTAATGGAAAGAATCGAGAAGCGATTAGAGCAAAGACATATCGAAAAAGCTGAGTAAAAAAATGGAGTTCATATTTTTTTATCATCCGTTCATTCTAAGAGAAGGAGGGATGTAAATGAGTAATCCAAAAAAAGATTCACAGCATTTCAGGCCGAGTCATATTGGAACACAGCCTCGAGAAGCAGGGGGCAATAAAGGCAGGCAAATGCAAGACAAATCAGGGAAACACCCTCAAGTAATTCAGACTAAAGGGGAATAATACTGATTGTTTACATAATAATATTATGTAAACAAAAAAACGGAGGGATTAGCATGCAAAATAAACCAAATCCGGATAATCGTTTAGACAATGTGGAAAAACTACAAGATATGATTCAAAATACTGAAAGAAATATCCATGAAAGTGAAGAAGTTCTGCCTCTCGCATCTGAAACAGAAAGGCAGGCCATAGAAGCTAAAAACGACAGACGTATGGAGAGTATTAAAGCTAATCGCGAAGAAATCAAGGATGAACACGAAGCAAGACAAAATGGATACCGCTGAACAGCTTTTTGAATGAAAGAGGGAGAAGGGAGTGCGAAGCCTTTCTCCCTTTTTTGATGAGAAACTATGGTAAAATGGGTAGGGATTTATAAGAAGGCGAGGTAGAGGGCTATGCATATTGCAGAGCAGCAAATAGAAGTCAGGTATGCAGAAACAGATCAAATGGGTGTTGTCTATCATGCAAATTATTTGATTTGGATGGAAATAGGCAGAACCAAACTGATTAAAGACATTGGTTTTAATTATGCTGATATGGAAAAAGAAGGAGTAATTTCCCCGGTTATTGATATTACTGCTTCTTATAAGAAACCAGTCAGATATGGAGAAACAGCCAGTGTTCAGACTTGGATTGAACATTATGATGGTTTAAGGGTAAGATATGGGTATGAAATCCGTAATGGAGGAGGGGAACTTTCAATGACGGGAAGTTCTTCGCATGTCTGTGTAAAGAAGGACAGCTTTAGGCCTATCTCCATCAAAAAAAGTTTCCCTGAATGGCATGAAGCCTATGAAAAGCATAAAAAGCAGGTGTAAAGATCTACATAAAGGGGAGAGCACAGTTGGCTTTCGGAGTAAAAAGAAAACATGTCATTGAATGGAAGAAAAAAATTGATTCAGGAGAAATTGCTTTTTTAACCCATTATTGGCTGGATGACCGATTCCCTGGATGCAAGACTGTTACTAAAGTTGGCTGCAAAGATTTAGACGCACTTGCAGTATGGGGGAGCCAGTACGGCCTGCAAAAAGAGTGGATTCATCACCGCCAGGATGGTTACTCTCATTTTGATTTGCTTGGCGCTAAGCAAGAAGAAATCCTTAAAGCCGAGGGGATCGAAAATCATTTAAAATAAGGAGTTTTAAAAGTCTCAACAGCTTTTTCTGCTGTTGAGGCTTTTTTTATGTTTCTTAAGGCTGAATATAATCAAATTCGGGCTCTTCCCGTTCTTCATTGTATCGAATGATAAGATCATGCCCGTCAAAATACCATAAATCATCTTCTTCAATAAAAAAAGTCAAATCAGGATGCCTAAAACTCACAGCCGGCTCTGCCGGATCTTCAGCCATTAATCCGAGAGAAAATCCACTTTGGATGGGACTGTGTCCTCCGTACCTGACAAAAATCCGCAGTGCCTCACCAGTTTGTAAGTCAAGTTCATTTTTATACCATTCAACGGCCTGGTCCGTTACTTTCAATTCCATATACAAGCCTCCTTGGCTGATATCAGTTTCTTTAAGTATAAATTAATCCTAGTGAAATTCAATGAATGGCTTCTTTTTTCTTTCATTTTCAACAGAATATCATGAAATTATCTTAAAAAAACTTCCTATTTAACCGATTGTTCTTTAAAAAGAACAATCGCGAATAAAATGTCGAATTGAATAGGCTAGACTACATCGTTAATCTAGGTATTTGAACGCTCAAATATATTATAAAATCTTTTTAGTTTATTGATAATTCAGAAAAATGGTTATATAATAAGAAAAAAAGTACCTTTCATTAAGATGTAGTCTAAGAAAGTCTATATCTTGTTATGATACAGGAGGGGTGAACTTGCGTAAGACGGAACTGTTAAAAGGTACGACGGAGATGATTCTTTTATCTCTCTTAGGGGAGAGAGATATGTATGGTTATGAAATCATTGAACAATTGAAGTTGCGTTCAGAAGGGTATTTTACCTTTAAAGAAGGCATGCTTTATCCTGCACTGAAAAAACTTGAACAAAAGGAATATTTGAAAAGTTATTGGAGGGATTCCATGGAAGGACCAAGGCGGAAATACTACTATGCGACGAAAAAAGGGAGTAAGCAGGCAGAAGAGTTATGGGAGGAATGGGAAGTATTTCAGGAGACAATAAGGCGAATTTCAAATCGGCCAGCAGAATAGAAGAAACAAAAAACACATCGAGTGTTTCCCGATGTGTTTTTGAACTGCAGTCAGTCTTTATCTGACGCTGTCTTTTGTTTGGATTCCGCTTCAGACATCTTTTTCAGCAAGACCGAAGTTGGCATATGGAGAATTTGCTCAAGCGGAAGGTTTAGAGATTTTGCTAATTTTTGTGCAGTTTCAGGTGAAATTTGCAATGGCTTCAAGTCTCTTGCCTCCTGTATCTTTCACAAGTGCCTACTGATAAAAAGGCTGGATCTTGTTTGTGAAAATTATTCTTCATTATTTTTTCCTAAACCAATTGATTTTAGGCTCAGTATGATTGATGATCCTACCGATATTGGCACGGTGGCGATAAAAAATAAAAATAGCTATAAAGGCTGTCACAAGTACAAGCGGCCAATCATCAAACTTAAAAATCAAACTGTAGGCCAAGGAAGCAGCAGCGGCTGTCATAGAGGCTAATGAAACATATCTGGTAACTAATAATATGATGAAGAAGACCGCTACTAAAATTAAGAATAAAACCGGCGCATAAGCCAGAATGACTCCTGCTGAAGTGGCTACTGCCTTACCGCCGCGGAAGCCTGCGAAAATCGGAAACATGTGCCCGACCACTGCAAATACACCTGCAAGGAGCGGATGAATATCAATATCAAGCCATAGAGGCAGAAGCGCAGCCAGAGTTCCTTTTAAAATATCCATAATGGTGACTGTCAGACCTGCTTTTACTCCCAGTGTACGAAATGTATTCGTCCCGCCAAGGTTTTTGCTGCCGTGTTCCCTGATATCTGTCTGATAAAATGCCTTTCCGATGATCAGACCGGAAGGGATAGAACCAATCAGGTACGCCAACGCTAAAACAATAAGTATTATAATCATTGTATTGCCCTTTCTATATGTAGTCTCTAATCATTGCAAAGCTGATTTTTTAAGTATTCTTCTTAATCCAAAGCCATTCACGCAGGTATTATTGTATCATTTTCGTGAAAGAATGTTTCAAAAAGGAAAAAAATAATTAAAAAAAGTTTGTTTAGCTCATTATTCGTTATAATATATTCGGTATCCTTTTAAAAGAGATAAAAGCGGGTATTTAATTAAACGAGTTCTTAAGAAATACATGGAAAGGGACGGTGATAGTATGGCAATAAGTAATCCAAGCAGGGAAGAAATCGGCAAATTGCTGAAACAATCTAAACGAATAGCAGTAGTAGGGTTGAGCGATAACCCTTCGAGAACCTCTTATATGGTTTCAAAAGCTATGCAGGACAGCGGATATGAAATTATTCCTGTTAATCCGACTGTTTCTGAAGTTCTTGGAGTAACAGCGGTGCCCGCCTTAAAAGATGTAAAAGGACACGTAGATATTGTGAATATTTTTAGGCGATCTGAATATCTGCCTGAACTGGCAAGAGAATTTGATTCTATCGATGCAGATATTTTTTGGGCCCAGCTTGGACTTGAAAATGAGGAAGCCTATGACTTTTTGAAGAAAAAAGGCTATACTGTTATTATGGATCGATGTATTAAAGTAGAACATGCTCTTACAAAATAATGGACAGGGGGGCGGCTGCCTCCTTTTTTTCGCCATTTTTACAAGGAGCTCGCACAAATAAAAAGGAAGTGTATATTTCCGTTTGGACAGATACCAAGAACACTTGTTCTGTTTTTGGGTTTGTATTATACTTAGTATGGAACGATAGATGTACATAATTAGTTATCATGGTTAGTCATTTCATTTGAAGTATGATATGGCACGGAAATTGTGTATGGCAAGAAAGGAGAATTTCTGTGGCAAAAAATTTAAAACCAATCGAGTACAATGATGATGCAATCCAGGTATTGGAGGGGCTCGAAGCGGTCAGGAAACGTCCTGGCATGTATATTGGCAGTACAGATACCCGCGGACTTCATCATTTAGTGTATGAGATTGTCGATAACTCCGTAGATGAAGCATTGGCAGGTCACGGGGATCAAATAATTGTAAAAATCCATAAGGACAACAGCGTAAGCGTTACCGATAAAGGGAGAGGCATGCCCACTGGAATGCATAAAATGGGGAAACCTACGCCGGAAGTTATTTTGACGATTCTCCATGCTGGAGGAAAGTTTGGACAAGGCGGCTATAAAACGAGCGGCGGACTTCATGGCGTGGGAGCTTCCGTGGTGAATGCACTGTCTGAGTGGCTGGTTGTTACCATCAAAAGAGATGGCTTTATATATGAACAGCGTTTTGCTAATGGCGGAAAACCAATCACTACTCTTGAAAGAGTTGGCAAAACGAATCAGAGCGGGACGAAAATCCACTTCAAACCAGATCCTTCCATTTTTTCTGTAACTTCTTATAATTACGAAACATTGTCAGAGAGACTTCGTGAGTCTGCCTTTCTATTAAAAGGCATGCAGATTGAGCTGATTGATGAACGCCAGGGACAGCATGAAATATTCCATTATGAAAATGGAATAGAGGCGTTTGTTACTTATTTAAATGAAGAAAAGGATACACTTCATGGAGTGGTCAGTTTTGAAGGGCAGCAAAATGGGATTGAAGTGGATATGGCCTTTCAATTTAATGATGGCTATTCAGAGAATATTCTCAGCTTTGTCAATAATGTGCGGACAAAAGACGGCGGCACTCATGAAGTAGGCGCCAAAACAGCGATGACCCGTTCCTTTAATGACTATGCCAGAAAAGCCGGTCTCCTAAAGGATAAAGATAAGAATCTGGAAGGAACCGATATCCGTGAAGGTCTTTCGGCTATTATTTCAGTAAGAGTTCCGGAAGAACTGCTGCAATTTGAAGGGCAGACGAAGAGCAAGCTTGGAACAAGCGAAGCAAGATCCGCAGTTGATTCCATTGTATCGGAGCATTTAGCTTATTTTTTTGAGGAAGATCCGACAACAAGCACATTGCTTATAAAAAAAGCAATAAAGGCGTTTCAGGCCCGAGAAGCAGCAAGGAAAGCACGGGAAGACGCGCGAAGCGGTAAGAAACGCAAGAAATCAGATACGATCCTGTCAGGAAAACTGACTCCTGCACAATCGAAAAATCCTGATAAAAATGAAATATACCTGGTAGAAGGAGATTCTGCCGGAGGTTCGGCCAAACAGGGAAGGGACAGACGCTTCCAGGCTGTTCTTCCTTTACGGGGAAAAGTTATAAACACAGAAAAAGCTAAGCTGCAGGATATATTCAAAAATGAAGAAATCAACACAATTATCCATGCAATCGGCGCCGGCGTGGGACCGGAATTTAATATTGAAGATACAAACTATGACAAGGTCATCATTATGACGGATGCTGATACGGATGGAGCGCATATCCAAGTCCTCCTGCTCACTTTCTTTTACCGTTATATGAAGCCGCTTATTGAAGCAGGAAAAGTATATATAGCCCTGCCGCCGCTTTATAAAGTCAGCAAAGGCAGCGGAAAGAAAGAGGTCATTGAATATGCCTGGAGCGATGATGAACTGGGGGAAGCAACACAAAAGATTGGCCGGGGATATATTCTTCAGCGCTATAAAGGTCTCGGTGAAATGAACGCAGACCAGCTGTGGGAAACAACGATGAATCCCGAAACAAGAACCTTAATCCGTGTTAAAATCGATGACGCTGCACGTGCAGAGAGAAGGGTTACAACATTGATGGGTGATAAGGTGGAGCCAAGGCGTAAATGGATTGAAACGAATGTAGCTTTTGGCCTGGAAGAAGAATCGAATATTTTAGATAATGAAAATATGTCGATTACAGAGGAGGCCGATGAATAATGACACCAGAAGAAACTTTTCGCGATTTGCCATTAGAAGAGGTCATAGGTGACCGTTTTGGCCGTTACAGTAAATATATTATCCAAGACAGGGCAATCCCGGATGCCAGGGATGGATTAAAACCGGTACAGCGGCGGATTTTATATGCCATGTATGAAGACGGGAATGTGTCTGATAAGCCATTTCGAAAATCCGCAAAAACGGTTGGGAATGTAATTGGCAATTTCCATCCGCATGGGGATACTTCTGTTTATGATGCGATGGTAAGGATGAGCCAAGAATGGAAAGTCCGCAATCCGATGATTCAGATGCACGGGAATAACGGAAGTGTCGATGGCGATCCGCCGGCAGCGATGAGGTACACGGAAGCGAGGCTTTCTTCCATTGCTTCCGAACTGCTAAGAGATATCGATAAGCGGACGGTTGATTTTGTCCCGAATTTTGATGATACATCAGAGGAGCCTGTTGTTTTGCCTGCAATGTTTCCAAATCTGCTCGTGAATGGCTCAACGGGAATTTCAGCAGGCTATGCAACGGATATCCCCCCTCACCAGCTTGGTGAGGTCATTGATGCTGCCATTATAAGGATTGATAATCCGCAGGCAACTGTATCAGAATTAATGACGGCCATTAAAGGCCCTGATTTTCCGACCGGAGGAATTATTCAAGGAATTGAAGGGATCAAGAAAGCTTACGAGACCGGGAAAGGCAAAATTATTATCCGCGGCAAAGTAGATATCGAACCAATCCGCGGGGGAAGAGAGCAAATCGTTATCACGGAAATTCCATATGAGGTGAATAAAGCGAATCTAGTCAAAAAAATGGATGAGCTGCGTTTGGACCGTAAAGTGGAAGGAATTTCAGAAGTCAGAGACGAGACTGACCGGACTGGCATGAGGATTGTTGTGGAATTGAAAAAAGAAGCAGATTCTTCCGGTGTTCTTCACTATTTATACAAGAATACAGATTTGCAGATCACGTACAATTTCAATATGGTTGCCATCTATAAAAAAAGACCGACCACGATGTCTCTTCCTCAATTGCTTGATGCCTATATTGGCCATCGCAAGGAAGTGATTATGAATCGCTCCCGCTATGACCTGCAGAAGGCTAAGGACCGGGCCCATATTGTTGAAGGGCTTATGAAAGCATTATCGATTTTGGATAAGGTTATATCTGTAATCAGAGCTTCGAAAGATAAACGGGACGCAAAAAATAATTTGATTGCTGAGTTCCAGTTTACCGAACCGCAGGCAGAAGCTATTGTTTCCCTGCAGCTCTACCGTTTAACGAATACAGATATAACAGCCTTGGAAAAAGAAGCAACGGAGCTCAGTCAAAGAATCGAAGAACTGACGAAAATTCTTCAAAATGAAAAAGTCCTGCTTCAGGTCATTAAGAAAGAGCTTAGAATGATCAAGAAGGGATTTAATGATACTAGACGTTCCAAAATTGAAGAGCAGATAGAAGAAATTAAAATCAATCTTGAAGTTCTTATTGCCAGTGAAGATGTAATGGTCACCGTAACAGAGGAAGGCTATGTAAAAAGAACGTCTCTCCGTTCTTATGGAGCATCAGGCGGAAATGATTTTGGAATGAAGGATTCTGACAGGCTGTTAGAATGCCTGGAAATGAACACAACGGATGTTCTCCTGCTCTTTACGAATAAAGGGAATTATTTATATTGTCCGGTACATCAGCTACCGGATATTCGCTGGAAGGAAACTGGACAGCATATTGCAAATATCATCCCGATCGATCGTGAAGAACAAATCATAAAAGCCATACCGGTAAAAGACTTCAATCCTGCTGATTTCTTGGTTTTTGTTACCCGTAACGGGATGGTCAAAAAAACAGAACTTCAATCTTATAAAGCTTCTCGGCATTCTAAACCTTTAGTTGCTATCAATCTTAAAGGCGATGATGAACTGGTTGATGTCCACCATACCGACGGAGGACAATCTCTTTTCATTGTGACCAACCAAGGGTATTCATTATGGTTTGATGAGGAAGAAATCAGTAAAATAGGTGTCAGGGCAGCAGGAGTGAAAGGTGTAAATTTAAAAGAAGATGATTTTGTTATTGGCGGCAAAATTTTATCAGAGGGTTCTGCTCTTTCTGTTTTAATTGTCACTCAGCGTGGGGCAGTGAAAAAAATGAAGATAAGTGAGTTTGACAAATCAAGCCGTGCCAAGCGGGGAGTCGTTATTCTTCGAGAATTAAAAGCGCACCCGCACAGAGTGGTTGAATTTGAGACGGTTGACAAAACAGATCTCATAACGGTTCTTTCGGAAAGCGGCCATGAAGAAACGATCAGGGTATCTGATTTAAAATATCACGACAGATATAATAATGGTTCATTTATTATGGATGAATCAGAGAGCGGAAAAGTGAAGCAGGCATGGAAAACTATGATGCCAGGCGAAGAATCACACTGATTCAACTCCTTTTGTATGAAGTTCCTATTGAAACAGTGCCTATATTATTTTTCAAAAGAGTATCGAGAAATCTCGATACTCTTTTGCTATTTCTTCGAAGAAATTCAGGCTGTTCAATCTCGAAATAGTACAGACAAAAAAATTTCGTATCTATATATTTCAAAAAAAACCTCGCCAGAATACAAAAATTTATTCTTAAACAAAGTCACTAAGATAAAAAAGTCATCAAGATTTTAAATAAATATTTTCCAAAACTGAGGGAGATACTACAAACTAAACAATCCTATGAAAAGGTGAGGAGTTATATGGATCATTTACAAATTGCCAGGGCTATGTTTGGAACAAATATGGCTGTACATATTATTTTTGCAACAATTGGAGTAGGCTTGCCAGTTATGATGCTGGCAGCTGAACTAATGTATCAAAAGACAAAGGACCTTCATTATGTCGTTATGGCTAAACGATGGACCAAAACACTAGGAGTGTTACTCGGTGTAGGAATTCCGACAGGTACAATAGCAGGTGTGCAATTATCCCTTTTATGGCCGGGATTTATGGAAGTTATTGGCCGGGTTATGGCCTTGCCTTTTCAAATTGAAATTTATGCTTTTATTGTGGAAGCGCTTTTTATGTCCATTTATGTTTATGCTGCTGAAAGAATCCCTCCATGGGCCAGAATCGTCAGTCTGTCCTTTGTTGCTTTCGGCGCGTTATCCTCAGCTGTTCTTATTTCAAATGTTCACGCTTTTGAAGGTACGCCGGCCGGATTCAGGTTTGAGGATGGACAGATTGTAGATGTGGATCCATGGGCAGCTTTTTTTAATCCCAGTTTCTTGGTTACTGCACTGCATACGGCTTTAACCGCTTTTACAACAGGTGCCTTTGTCGTTGCTTCTGTTGCAGCATACAAAATGCTGAAAAACAGAAAAGAGAGCATGGATTTTAATTTTCACAGAAAGGCATTAAAGATTTCAATTGTCCTTGGTTTGATTTTTTCTTTTTTGACTGCACTGAACGGTCATGCAACAACACAGCATCTTCATCATGAGCAGCCGGAGAAATTAGCAGCTGCAGAAGGTTTATTTGAAACACAGGACCATGCTGGCCTGACGCTTTTGGGTTGGACCGATCGGGAAACTCAAACCGTGAAATATGGGCTTGAATTTCCCGGCCTTTTAAGCATTCTATCTGGGAACAGTTTAGACACAGTGGTCCAGGGTCTAAATGATTTTCCTGAAGAATATTGGCCGCCGCTCTATGTGCATCTCTTATTTAATGTAATGGTCATTATTGGCTCAGGTTTAATTGCTCTGTCCTTGTTTGCCTTCTTATGGGCCAAAATACGTAAAGAAACCGAGTACCCCCGATGGCTGCTGTGGCTTTTCGTCGCTTCTGGGCCATTGGCCGTTCTCTCTATTGAATGCGGCTGGATTTTTGCCTGTACAGGGAGACAGCCATGGACCATCTACAGAATGCTTACAACGGCCGATTCAGTTACTTCACATCAGAACCTTGGTACCTTATTCGGACTGTTTATTGCTGTTTACATTATCTTATGTGCCGCTGTTGTCTTCACGTTGCTTTATTACTTTAAACGGAATGCCGTTGCTGATGATATTTTCAGGGCTGAACAGAAAAATGCCGAGTTATTCGATACCAATTCTTAAGGAGGGGTAAGCATGCCTGATGCGTTAATTGCTATTACGATTGTTTGGGGGTTTGTGTTTCTTTACGCCATTATGGCGACAATGGATTTCGGGGCAGGTTTTTGGTCGATGGTGTATCTGAATCAATCGAACTCAAATGCCACTAAAATAGCCAATAGCTACCTTTCGCCGACTTGGGAGGTAACGAATACATTTATTGTCGGACTCGTTATAGCCATCTATAGCTTATTCCCTGGGGCGGCCTATACGATCGGGACGATTTTAATTGTACCGGCAAGCTTGATTTTACTGCTTTTGTCTATTAGGAGCGCCTTTCTTGTTTTCTCGCACAGTGTTAAGGAATACAGGGTCATTTTAACGTATATTTCTGGGATTACCGGCGTGATTATTCCGGGGCTTTTGATCAGTGTCCTTCCCATCACCCACCTTGGTTTTATCGAGGGGGAGGCAAGGAGTGAATCACTGAATTTGGCTGACTTGTTTTCAAGTCCTAATGAGTACGCCTTTTTCTTTTTCGGGATCTTAAGTACCTTGTTTTTATCTTCTCTCTTGCTTTCAGATTATTCCAAACAGGCAGATGATCTGGATGCTTATAAAATTTACCGAAGAGATGCCATAATTACCGGCCCGCTGGCAGTACTGGCCTCCTTCTGGATTATGGTCACGATGAAACAGGAAGCACGATGGCTCTATGACAGAATGATGGAGGACCGCCTTTTGCTTTGGCTTTCGCTCCTTTTTTTCCTAATTGGCGGTATTGCTTTGTTCCTTCCTTATTTTTCAAAAAAAGAAGTAAAAGGAATGCCCCGGCTCGGAGTAGTAGCCATTGTGATTCAGTATCTGCTGGCAAGCTATGTATACGGGAAGGCCCATCTGCCTTACATTATTTATCCAGATGTGACGATTACGGAAGGCTTTACCGATCCAACCTCTTTTCGCGCTGTATTTGTTACGTACATCATCGGATTTGCCATTCTGGTCCCTGGCTTTTATTATTTCTGGACAATTTTTATGAAAGATCAGCGGAAAAATCAAAGAAGAAATCAGGCTGCCGAGAAAGGGAACTCTTAAAAAGTGAGGGATGATGCATGAATAAGAAAAAAATGCAGGTCATTAAATACGTTGTTTTGGTGTTTTCATTATTTTTATGCTATCAGGCAGTCGAAGCTCATGATAAGGGATTTCCAAATGGACTGTATATATCGAGCAAAGGGGATGTAACAGGGGATAAAAAAACGGATATGATTCAATTGAAAGGAAAGACAGAAGGAGAAGGACGAACGTATAAAAAATTATCTCTTATTATTGAATCGAACCGTCAATCAGTGACTGTTCCTCTGGAAGGGGGCCTGCATCCCTCTATTCAAATGGCGGATTTTAATCATGATAAAGTCAGCGATGTAGTGATTTTGTTTAAGTCTAAACAAGATAAAGAACCGTCTGTAAAATATGTTTATTCATTTCTAAATGGAAAGCCAGAAAAAATTGAGTTGCCTTCATCCGTAGCTGTGATGGCACAATTTAAAGATCATTATATGGCAGAAATCTCGGGTCCGGAGATAGAAACAGCCATGTTTGACATGAGTGCAAGAAAAGAACAGTATGAAAAGCTTGGGCTCTACCAGAAAGGGATTTTAAATGAGCCGGCAGAGCTAATTGTCAGTCCGCCCTCCAAAGTAAAAATCAAACGATTTTGGGGCAGAGGAAAAGGGCTTGCTTTTGAGCAAGTAATCGAAGGAATTTCTAAAAAAGACAAAATTGCCTGTATCACCTCATCATGGATTTTTAAGGACGGAAAATGGAAGATGCTAAAAGCTGAGGTACATCCTTATCAAGTCAAATAATTTTTATGAAAAGGATATCGAGATTGCGAGGGACCAGCCCCCTTCGCATATCTTGATCTCTCTTTTTTTTGATTGAAACCGAATTAAGAAAATATTGACAATTATGTAGTGGGTGATAAAATGATTATACATTTTGTTCTTCACGAAATGAAAGCGGATTCAAAAAGGAGGGCTGCTTACGGAATTAAGAGAACGGATCATCCGCACTTCTCTTGAATTGTTTGAGAGTTCCGGTTTCCATGGCGTGACCGTCAATAAAATTGTAAAAGAAAGCGGAACAAGCAAGGGCGGGTTTTATCACTATTTTCAGTCCAAAGATGAACTTCTTTTTGTCATTCATGATTCTTTTATTTCATATGTTTTGTCAAAAGCCCAGGAAGCTATAGCAACCAATGAACCTCCGTCTGCTAAAATGCAGAAAATTATTAAATCTTTCGTAAAAGTTTTCGACCTCTACAAACCGCACATTTCAGTATTCTACCAAGAAAATATCTACCTTAAACCACATTATAAAGAAGCTGTCAGACAGAAACGAAACTTATATAAAGAAACGATTTTTTCAGTTATCCGCGAGGGGATCGACAAAGGAGAATTCCGTCCTGAACTGCCCGTTGAAATAACCGGGATGTCCATTCTGGGAATGGTTAATTGGTCATATAAGTGGTATCGGCGTGATGGTGAGAAATCAATAGAGGAAATAGGCGATATCTATGTTGATCTTATTCTCCATTCCTTGCTGTGCCTGGAGAACGGAATAAGGACAGAGTATCGGGATTACTTTCTTTCTAACATATCGGAATAAAAAGAAAGCGTTTCCGACCAACTGGTCGGTCTCATATAAAGGAGGGCATTTATGGATTTTGAATTATCAAAAGAACAAAAGATGATTAAAGACATGGTCAGGGAGTTTGCAGAAAAGGAAATTAAACCGATTGCAATTGAACTGGATGCAGAGTCCAAATTTGCAGAGGATGTTTTCAGAAAAATGGGAGATCTGGGTTTGATGGGCATCCCTTTTCCTGAAGAGTACGGAGGTTCTGGCGGTGATACCGTCAGTTATGCCATTGCAGTAGAGGAAATAGGCAAAGCATGCGGGGGAACAGGGTTGAGCTACGCGGCAAACGTTTCCCTTGGAGCCAGTCCGATTTTTTATTTTGGAACTGAAAAGCAGAAACAAAAATATCTTATTCCATTGGCAAAAGGAGAAACACTGGCTTCCTTTGGACTTACTGAACCGAATGCCGGTTCCGACGCAGGAGGCACAAGAACGAAGGCAGTCCTTGAAAATAATGAATATGTAATAAATGGAGAGAAAACCTGGATTACGAATGCAAGCTATGCAAGGACAATAACGGTAACAGCTGTTTCCGGGCAGGACAGCAAAGGGAAAAATATTATATCAGCCTTTATTGTTCCGACAGATACTCCGGGATTAACGATTAACAGCAATTATGAAAAAATGGGTGTCAGAGCATCCAATACATGTGAAATCATTCTTGATAATGTAAGAGTGCCGGCTGAAAATCTGCTTGGCGATGCCAAAGGCGGATTTAAGCAGTTTTTGTTTACTCTTGATGGCGGAAGGATATCGATAGCGGCTCTGGCCGTCGGAATAGCCCAAGCGGCCTTCGAAAGGGCTTTGGCCTTTGCGAAAGAGAGGGTTCAATTTGGCAAAACGATATCTAATTTCCAGGCGATTCAGTTCAAGTTAGCGGATATGGCAATGGAAATCGAATTGGCCCGTAATATGGTCTATAAGGCGGCCTGGCTGAAGGATCAAAAGAAACCGTTTACAAAAGAAGCTGCTTATGCAAAGCTTTATGCCAGTGAAACATCGTTTCGTGCAGCCAATCAGGCGATTCAGATTCATGGCG
This sequence comes from Bacillus massiliglaciei, assembly GCF_900098925.1. Classification (GTDB taxonomy): domain Bacteria; phylum Bacillota; class Bacilli; order Bacillales; family DSM-1321; genus Peribacillus; species Peribacillus massiliglaciei. Next base: position 804,444 of record NZ_LT622360.1, read on the forward strand.
GTTCAGGATATATGAGGGAGTATGAAGTGGAGCGCTATTTGCGGGATGCAAAACTTCTGGAGATAGGTGAAGGTACTTCAGAGATTCAGAGAATGGTTATCGCCAGGCAGATTGGCTGTTAAAGGAACGACCGGCAGCTAGGTATGACAGAAAGATTCCTCATTTTTGAAATAAAGGAGTGTTTCAATGTCTGAATTGTTGCATGTTACAGTCGGTCAGCTGCTAAAAGATACAGCGCAAAAATATCCAGAAAATGAAGCGGTTGTTTATCATGACCTCGATCTGCGCTATACGTACCAGGAATTCGAGAATGTATGCCGTCAGGCGGCGAAGGGGTTTATGTCCCTCGATATCCAAAAAGGTGATCACATTGCCATCTGGGCAACAAATAGACCTGAATGGCTAATCACTCAGTTTTCAACGGCTAAGATGGGCGGCATATTGGTGACGGTCAATACAAACTATCAAAAGACAGAATTGGAATATTTGATGAGACAGTCGGATTCTTCTACTTTAATTTTAATTGATGGCTATAAGGATCACTCCTATATTGATACTTTATATGAAATCGTCCCAGAACTTGCTGATGCCATACCGGGACAATTAAGATCCGAGAAGATGCCGAAGCTCCGGAATGTGATTGTATTGGGAGAAAAGCGTTATCCTGGTACTTTTTCCTGGCGGGATCTTATACAGGGAGGGAATTCCGTTTCCGAAGATGCACTGGATATTAGGATTTCAAGCTTGGATTATCATGATGTGATTAACATGCAATATACATCTGGGACGACTGGATTCCCTAAAGGGGTCATGCTCACGCATTCGAATCTTGTGAATAACGGCTTGAATGTAGCCGCATGCATGAACCTGACCGAATCGGACCGGCTCTGCATACCTGTGCCCTTCTTTCATTGCTTTGGGTGCGTGCTTGGTACAATGGCGTCCGTTTCTGTCGGAGCTGCCATGGTCCCGCTTGTTGAATTCAATCCAAAGGATGTTTTAAGAGTAGTAGAGTCAGAGAAATGCACAGCCTTGCATGGCGTTCCTACCATGTTTATCTCTGAACTCAATCTTCCGGATTTTGATTCATATGATTTACGTTCACTTCGGACAGGAATTATGGCCGGTTCGAATTGCCCGATTGAAGTCATGCGGAATGTAATGGGGAAAATGGGAGCTTCAGAAATTACAATCACATACGGACAAACAGAATCATCCCCTGGAATTACGATGACAAGAGCAGAGGATCCAATTGAACTGAAAGTTTCTTCCGTTGGCAGGGCTTTGCCGAATGTCGAAGTAAAAATCATCAATCCGCAGACAGGCAGAGAAGTTCCAACAGGGATCCAGGGGGAATTATGCACACGGGGCTATCATGTTATGGCCGGATATTATAAAAACCCAGAAGCGACAAAAGAAGCCATTGATGGAGAGGGATGGCTTCATACCGGAGATTTGGCTGAAATGGATGAAAAGGGGTACTGCAAAATTACCGGCCGGCTCAAGGACATGATCATCAGAGGCGGTGAGAATATTTATCCGCGGGAAATAGAGGAATTCCTGTACGGACATCCTGCCGTAATCGATGTTCAGGTTATAGGCGTTCCGGATGAGAAATATGGAGAAGAAGTCATGGCCTGGGTCATCTTGAAAGATGGCGAAACCATTACAGACCAGGAATTAAAGGAATATTGCAAAGGGAAGATTTCTCGGCACAAGATTCCGAGATACATTCAGTTTACTGAATCTTTTCCGATGACGGCTTCGGGGAAAATTCAAAAATTTAAACTGAGGGAGCAATCAATTGGTATATTGCCAGAATCCACACGTTAGGAGGAATCATATGTTCAACAAAATCCTGATCTCTAATCGAGGCGAAATTGCCAGACGAATTATCCGTACGTGCAAAAGGCTCGGGATTAAAACGGTTGCTGTTTTTTCAGAGGCAGATAAAGATTCTCCTTTTGTTTCAGAAGCTGATGAAGCCTATCTTTTAGGCGGGCCGCGTGTTCAGGAAAGTTATTTGAATGCCGGAAAAATCATAGAAATTGCGAAAAAGAGCGGGGCAGATGCTGTGCATCCTGGATATGGTTTTTTAAGTGAAAATGCAGAATTTGCCCAGAACTGTCAGACTGCCGGTTTAGTTTTCATAGGGCCTGACTCAAAAGTGATTCAGAAAATGGGCGATAAAGTAGAAGCGAGAATAACTATGGAGAAAGCTGGTATCCCTCTTGTTCCCGGGCTTTCAAGATCGCTAAGGGATATCGACGATGCAGCTTCGGCCGCAAAGGAAATCGGTTATCCAGTGATGCTGAAGGCCTCTGCCGGCGGCGGCGGAATCGGAATGCAGGCCCTCCATAACGAACAAGAACTGTTGAAGGCTTATGAGGGGATCCAAAAACGTGCTCAGCAGTTTTTTGGTGACGGCAATTTGTTTATTGAAAAATTGATTGAAAAGCCAAGACATATTGAGATACAGGTTCTAGCCGATCAGTATGGGAATGCCGTTTATTTATGGGAAAGAGAATGCTCTGTACAGAGACGCAATCAGAAAGTAATTGAAGAAGCGCCATCCTTCTTTTTAAAGAATGAAACGAGAGAGAAAATGGGGCAGGCAGCATTGGCAGCGGTCAAGTCCATCGGCTATTTCAATGCCGGTACGATCGAATTTCTTGTTGATGCCCATCAGAACTTTTACTTCTTGGAAATGAATACAAGGCTTCAGGTGGAGCATCCGGTAACGGAACAAATAACAGGCCTTGATCTAGTAGAACAGCAAATCCTTGTGGCAGGGGGGCATCATCTTTCATTTACACAATCAGAAATTCTGCACAGCGGGCATGCGATTGAAGTCAGAATTTATGCGGAAGATCCGAAAACCTTTTATCCGGCTCCGGGAACTATCACCTCTCTGTCAGTACCTGAGGGTGAAGGAATCCGGCATGAATTGGCTGTAACAGGGAACTCTGCAGTTTCTCATTTTTATGATCCAATGATTGCTAAAATGATTGTTTCTGCAAAAACAAGGGATGCAGCAATAGAGAAGCTGGTTTCTGCTTTAGATAATTATAAGGTAGAAGGAATTAAAACGAATATCCCTTTATTGAAAGAAGCGGTCAGTCACGAAGCTTTTAAAAGAGGTGATACCACAACAGATTTTATTGCGAAAAACATTCAAAAGATGGGCGTATAATCATGGACAGCAGCAGTCTAATTTAACATACAGGAGGAATGAATGATGAGTGAAATAAAAGCGAGTATGGCCGGAAGTGTGTGGAAAATTACAGCGGAAACGGGGCAAAAAGTGGAAGAAGGGCAGGAAGTGATAATTTTGGAGTCCATGAAAATGGAAATTCCGATTGCGGCTGAAGAAGCGGGCGTGATTAAAGAATTTAAAGTGAGTGAAGGAGATTTTGTCAATGAAGGAGATATATTAGCAGTCTTGGAAAAATAGATGGAGGCGATTCGATGAAATGGCCCGATAAGGTATTAATCAAGGAAGTAGGTCCCCGTGACGGTCTGCAAAATGAAAAAAATATTCTTCCTACTGACCGAAAAGTAGATTGGATCGACCTGCTTTCTGAAACTGGACTTTCGTATATTGAAGTGACGTCTTTCGTGAATCCCAAATGGATTCCGCAGTTAAGTGATGCTAAGAAGGTGGCTAAAGATATCAAAAGAAATCCATCAGTTGTGTACGGAGCATTGGTTCCAAATCAGCGCGGGTTAGAAGATGCACTTGAGGCTGAGATGGATGAAATATCTGTATTCATGTCCGCAAGTGAGACTCATAACTTAAAAAATATCAATAAAACAATCAAAGAAACATTTCCGGTGCTAAAACATGTAATACAAGACGCTGGTATTCATAATAAAAGCGTCCGCGGTTATGTTTCTACTGTATTTGGCTGTCCCTATGAGGGAATGGTTAAGCCGGATGATGTGTTTTGGATCTGTGATCAGCTGTTCGAATTTGGAATTGATGAATTATCGCTTGGAGATACCATTGGAGTTGCTTCACCTAAGCAGGTAGATGAATTTTTAACTCTCGCTGCAAAAAGATACAGCAAATCAAAACTTGCCCTTCACTTTCATGACACGAGAGGCATGGCCTTGTCCAATATTTTGATTGCTCTTGATCATGGGATTACAACTTTCGACTCGTCTTTAGGCGGTCTAGGCGGCTGTCCCTATGCACCGGGGGCAAGCGGAAATGTTGCAACCGATGACCTCATACACATGTTACACAATATGGGGGTTGAAACGGGCGTAAAGGCTCAGAAAATAGCACAGGCGGGTAAATATTTGCAAGAAGCTCTGAATAAGCAACTGGAAAGTCACCAAATGGCTATCTATAATTCACAAATCAAACAGTAGGAGGAGACCATGGAAGATCTTGTTGAAGTGAAGATGCTTGAAGAAGGAATTGCCCTTCTTACTTTAAACCGGCCAAGTGCAGCCAATGCTTTATCAAGAGAACTTCTTCATGCCTTATCCAGATCTTTAGAAAAAATCAGCGAGGATCACAGTCTGCGTACTGTAATTTTGACCGGTGCCGGCACTAAAGCTTTTTGTGCCGGAGCTGATTTAAAGGAGAGGGCCGGCATGAATGAAACGGACACCGTTAAAACAGTTGCCCTAATTGGCAAAACGATTAGTGCGCTTGAAGAACTCCCTGTACCGGTCATTGCTGCTATAAATGGTGCGGCATTTGGAGGAGGGCTTGAACTGGCCTTAGCATGTGATATTCGTTTGGCTTCTGAAACAGCCAAGTTGGGACTTACCGAAACATCATTGGGGATTATTCCAGGAGCAGGAGGAACCCAAAGACTGCCTAGAATCGCCGGTGTGGCGGTTGCTAAAGAATTGATATATACAGCAAGAAAACTGGATGCACGAACGGCTCAGGAATTAAAGATTGTCAGCGGAGTCTTTTCACCGGAACAGCTTCTCCCGGAAGCCAAACAACTCGCAAGGGAAATGTCCCGGAATGCTCCTCTCGCTTTACGGGCGGCCAAATCGGCCATTAATGAAGGAGTGGATCTCCCCCTTGATCAGGGTCTGGAAGCAGAAAAAAGATGGTACCAGACGACGATTTCTTCCAATGACCGACTGGAGGGTCTGAAGGCCTTCAAGGAAAAACGGAAGCCAATGTTTACCGGAAACTAAAAAAATGGAAAGGGGATGAAAAGATGACATATACAAAGGAAAAGCTCAATGAAACGGTAGACCTTATCAAAAAAGGGGGGGCGGCAAAGTACCACGAAAAAAACGCTAAAGCAGGAAAGATGTTTGTACGTGACAGACTCCGTCTTTTGTTCGATGAGGAACTCGATATTGAAGATGCCTTCTTTGCCAATTGTTTAGTAGAGGGTCTTCCGGCAGACGGCGTTGTAACAGGCATTGGCAAAATAAATGGACAAAAAGTTTGTGTGATGGCGAATGATTCAACAGTCAAAGCGGGCTCATGGGGAGCTAGGACGGTTGAGAAAATAATTCGCATTCAGGAAACCGCGGATAAGCTGAAACTTCCTCTCTTATATTTAGTGGACTCAGCCGGAGCGCGCATCACCGACCAAGTCGAAATGTTCCCAGGAAGGCGGGGGGCCGGAAGAATTTTTTATAATCAGGTGAAACTGTCTGGGAAAGTTCCGCAAATCTGCCTGCTATTTGGACCTTCAGCAGCCGGAGGAGCATACATACCGGCCTTTTGCGATATTGTAGTCATGGTTGAAGGCAATGCTTCTATGTATCTGGGTTCCCCGCGTATGGCTGAAATGGTCATCGGCGAAAAGGTTTCAGAGGAAGAAATGGGCGGTGCAAAAATGCATTGTTCTGTATCAGGGTGCGGGGATGTGATGGTATCTTCTGAAACGGAAGCAATCCAGTTTGTCCGTGAGTATTTAACATACTTTCCAGCCAATTTTGAAGAGAAGCCGAAGAAATACGAAGGAAAAGCTCCGGCAGTTTTTGAAAAAAGCATCGATGAAATTATTCCGGCAAATCAGAATGCTCCTTTTAATATGATCGATCTTATTGAAAGACTGACCGATGAAGGCACCTTTCTGGAAATAAAAAAACTCTTTGCAAAAGAGTTAATTACCGGGCTCGCCCGGATGGATGGCCGAACAATGGGTATCATAGCCAATCAGCCCCGGGTAAAAGGGGGCGTTCTATTCCATGACTCTGCAGATAAAGCGGCAAAATTTATTAATTTATGTGATGCTTTTCATATCCCGCTTCTTTTTCTTGCGGATATTCCGGGTTTCATGATCGGCACAAAAGTAGAACAGGCGGGAATTATCCGCCATGGAGCTAAGATGATATCTGCCATGAGTGAGGCGACTGTTCCTAAGATTTCGGTGATTGTCCGCAAAGCTTACGGTGCCGGATTATATGCGATGGCAGGTCCAGCCTTTGAACCGGATTGCTGCCTGGCCTTGCCTACCGCTTCAATCGCTGTTATGGGACCGGAAGCAGCCGTGAATGCTGTTTATGCAAATAAAATAAATGCTCTTGAACCTTCAGAACGACAGGCTTTTATTGAACAAAAAAGAGAAGAATATAATCAGGATATTGATATTTATAGACTTGCTTCCGAAATGATAGTAGATGCTATTGTACAGCCGAATGATCTCCGCCATGAATTAATAAAACGATTTGATGCATATGAAAGCAAGCAAGTGAATTTCACTGACCGAAAACATGGAGTATACCCAGTCTGAATTCAAGCGTCCTGATTGATTCGGGGCGCTTTTTCTTTATGGAAATGTTTGCAATTTATCTATATTTTATGTATGATAATTAGTAATTAAGCGTTTATTAATTACTTAGGTATAAGTCAGAAAGAGAGTGTAGCTATGGGGAACGTCAAAAAAGTTTATAGGACGCCTGATGGATACACAGCTGACATAGCCGTATTTACCATCACGTCGACAAAAACGAACGAAAAAGCTCCGCCATCCATGCATTTGAAAATCATGCTCATTAAAAGGGCCATGAAAAACAGGGAAGGAGAGCCCAATATTGAAGCGGGAAAATGGGCACTTCCAGGCGGGTTTGTCATGCCTAATGAAACAGCTGGAGCAGCCGCTGCCAGAGAGTTAAAGGAAGAAACGGGTGTATCCGGCTTTTTATTAAAGCATTTCGGGGTTTACGACCAGCCTGGGAGGGATCCAAGAGGCTGGATCATTACCAATGCTTTCTTTGCCATCGTCCAGGAGGAATTCCTTTATGAAAGAAAAGCCGATGATGATGCTGCTGAAGTTGAATTGTTCACACTGGAAGAATTAAGCGGACTGGAGCTTGCCTTTGACCATGATTCAATCATCCATGAAGCGATTGCCGTCTTAAAACAAGAAATGAGCCGTTCAACGATTGCCAAACAATTTTTGCCTAAAGAATTCACACTCTCTGAATTACAGCGGGTTTTGCTTGCAGTTGGTCCTGATCCAAAAATCAGTGCCGATTCTTTATTTTTTTCAAAGGCCCCGCGCCTGCCTTTTTTAGAAAGAATCACAGATGAGAATGGTATGCCTAAAAAAACGAAAAGAAATTCTTTTCGGCCTTCCCAGCTGTATCGATTTAATCAAGAAGCCGTGAAGGATTCAATTTATTATTAAGGAAAGGACTGAAATAATGACAAATAAGGCCTTAATAAATATTGATTATACGTTTGATTTTGTAGCGGATGAAGGGGCACTCACTTGCGGAAAACCCGGTCAGGAAATTGAGCAGAAGCTGACGGCAGTTACAGAACAGTTTATCGCTGATGGGGACTTTACGGTATTTGCGATCGATCTTCATGATGAAGGGGATCAATATCATCCGGAAACGAAGCTGTTCCCGCCGCATAATATTCGCGGTACAAAGGGCAGAGAGCTGTACGGGAAGCTAAAAGATGTCTATGAAACAAATAAAAATCTGCCAAATGTCCACTATATAGATAAAACCAGATATTCAGCCTTTGCCGGAACCGATCTGAATGTAAAACTGCGGGAAAGGGGAATTACAGATATCTACCTTGTTGGGGTCTGTACGGATATATGCATTTTGCATACCGCAGCGGACGCTTACAACCTTGGGTATAATCTATTTGTTTATGAAGAGGCAGTTGCTTCTTTTAATCAAGCAGGACATGAATGGGCTTTAGGACATTTTAAAGATGCACTTGGAGCAGCCGTCGTTTAATTATGAAGATAAAGATATAAAGAGAGAGGATGCCCTGCAGCCTTCTCTTGGGAGGAATATTTTATGAGAACAGAGTATCAGGATGATAGCTTTGCATTACACACCGACCTATATCAAATTAATATGGCACAGACGTATTGGATGGATCAGACCCATGAAAGAAAAGCTGTTTTTGAAGTCTTTTTCCGAAAGCTTCCCTTTGACAGCGGCTATGCAATTTTTGCGGGATTAGAAAAAATAGTCCATTACCTGCAGAACTTAAAATTTTCAAAAAGTGATATTGAATACTTGGAAAAGGAACTCGGCTATGACCCGAAATTCCTTCAATATTTAAGTGAAATGACGTTTACCGGTACGATCCGCTGCATGAAAGAGGGAGAGCTGGTTTTTGCAAATGAGCCCATTTTACGTGTGGAAGCACCTCTTGGAGAAGCTCAGCTTATTGAAACAGCTCTTTTAAATATTGTGAACTACCACACACTTGTAGCGACTAAAGCCTCTAGAATCAAACATGTGATTGGAAATGATTCTGCGCTTGAATTTGGCTCCCGCCGTGCCCAGGAAATGGATGCAGCCATTTGGGGAGCGCGCGCAGCCTATATTGCCGGTTTCGATTCTACAAGCAATGTGAGAGCAGGGAAACTGTTCGGCATTCCGGTATCAGGAACTCATGCCCATTCAATGATCCAGGCATATAACGATGAATACACTGCTTTTCACAAATATGCCAGTACCCACAAGGATTGTGTATTTCTTGTTGATACGTATGATACTTTGCGCTCTGGAGTCCCAAATGCGATTCGGGTTGCAAAGGAGCTAGGGGATCAAATTAATTTTATCGGAATACGCCTTGACAGCGGAGATTTGGCTTATTTGTCCAAAGAAGCCAGAAGAATGCTTGATGAAGCTGGTTTTCCGGATGCAAAGGTCATAGCATCTAATGATTTGGATGAGTATACGATTATTAACTTAAAGCAGCAGGGTGCAAAAATAGATATTTGGGGAATCGGCACTAAGTTAATCACGGCCTTCGATCAGCCTGCACTGGGAGCTGTATATAAAATGGTTTCAATCGAGGATGAAAATGGGAATATGGTAGATACAATCAAGATTTCATCCAATCCTGAAAAAGTTTCTACCCCGGGATTGAAACGGGTATATAGAATCATAAATAAAATTAACCATCATTCAGAAGGAGATTACATAGCGATGGAGGACGAAAATCCTCAGGAAGAGGAAAAGCTCAAGCTGTTCCATCCTGTCCATACGTTCTTAAGCAAATTCGTGACGGACTTCGAAGCAGTAGACCTTCATCAGGATATCTTTATTGATGGCAAATTAGTCTATGAAATGCCGCATATTGATTCAATAAAAAAATATGCGGAAGAAAGCCTCAAAGTATTATGGCCGGAATATCTGCGCGCCTTGAATCCTGAAGAGTATCCAGTTGATTTGAGCCAAAAATGCTGGGACAATAAGATGCGCAATATCGCCGAAGTGAAGAAAAAAGTAGAAAAGATGACCGTCAAATAAATGAAATTGGGAGAGGTGTATGAATAATGCGTACTTTACAAAAGAAAATCATCCAAAAACTTTTAGTACAGCCGCAGATTGATCCGGAAACTGAATTCAGAAGAAGCGTCGACTTCCTAAAAGAATATTTAACAAAGCATTCTTTTTTAAAAAGCCTTGTCTTGGGAATCTCAGGCGGCCAGGATTCTACTTTGGCCGGTTTTATGGCGCAAACAGCTGTAAACGAGCTTAATGAAGAAAAAGGAGCAGACGAATATACATTTATTGCAGTGAGCCTCCCGTATGGTGTACAGGCAGATGAAGCGGACAGGCAAATGGCTCTGGAGTTTATCAAACCGAGCATGTCGGTTACCGTGAATATCAAGGCAGCTGTTGATGCGTCTGTACAGGCAGTAAAAGAGGCAACCGGCAAAGAGCTGAGTAATTTCTTAAAAGGAAATGTCAAGGCACGCGAACGGATGAAAGTTCAATATGATTTAGCCGGTCTTTACAAAGGTGTCGTACTTGGTACGGATCATGCAGCGGAAGCTGTTACCGGATTTTTCACAAAGCATGGTGACGGTGCTGCTGATTTGATCCCTTTATTCCGTTTGAATAAGAGACAGGGAAGAGCCATTTTGAAGCATGTAGGAGCGCCGGAACGTCTATACCTTAAGACGCCAACTGCAGATTTAGAAGACGATAAGCCGCAACTCCCGGATGAGGTTGCATTAGGTGTAACCTATGATGATATAGATAATTATCTGGAAGGCAAGGAAGTTAGCCAGGGTGCAGCGGAAAAAATCGAAAACTGGTATATGAAAACCGAACATAAACGAAATGAAGCCATTAATGTTCTTGATGATTGGTGGAAATAATAAAGTACAAAATGAAAAAGAGGCTGGACATAACTAAAATATTCCTCACTAAATACGAATATTTAGGATGAAGTTCTTCTATAGAAAAAAACCGAACTATTCAACATTCTTATTATCGAATGCTGAATAGTTCGGTTTTTTCTTTGGCTGAAATCCTTTTGTTTCAGCCTCTTTTTGTTGCTTAAGCTGTAGGAGTTCCATTTCCGGGACAACATCCATTTGAGCTGCATCCTTAATAAGACTTTCCTTCGCATCCTTTCTTTCATTCCCCGTCACTTGTACCTTCTGTCTCCGGCAAACAAAGGAGATGGTTGCTCTATTACCCCTTTAAGTAATTCTTCATAAACCTTTTCTGAAACGTCAGTAAGACTTCGACAACTTCATAGGTATACCTGCTGTGCAATACTCCTAGGCCTGTGGGATCAAGAGGCATGCATAGCAAGAATCGATTCAGGAAAAAATGATATTCTTAATGAATTTTTTACATTTTATAAAAATGGCCAAATCATTTACGGAATATAATATAGATAACCTCTTGGAAAGGAGATTTTCTGCTATGCTGAATTCAGAAAAAATATATGAAAAGATTCAGGAGGAACTCCCAGAGATTTTTTTGCCTCAAGCGCAATTGTCTTCATTAACAAAAGATATGTCTGAGTGTTACCAGAAGATTACGGAGAATATAATGGAGCATATAACACTTGGTTCACGCCGCTTTTTTAGCAGTGATCAATATCATATTAAACTTCAGTCTGATCAATCCCTTACCGCAGAGTCCCTGAAAAATAAAATTATTATTCAATTAATAGGTGAAAATGGTTTTATCGTAACCGTTATTAACAAAACAGGATGCGATTTCTATAAAATTACTCATACCATTATCAAAATAGAAGCAGCTAAGCTGCAGCTATACTCTATTCCTTATAAAGCCTCCGCAAAAAAGAAAGCTGTTTCTGAAAGGAATAAGCTGAGCTATGTTCATGAAATGACAAATCCGCAGGCACAGTATAAAACTGATTTCACTCATAATCCAGCCGTATATAAAATGTATGATGATGAAGGCTGTTCAATGGACCAAGAGTTTCCCTCTCTGGAAGAGGTATTCCGTTTTGTAATGGATAACGGAAACATTCAGATGAACAAAAATTAACGAATTGCTTATCAATTTTGCAGTTCTGTGGAATAGTATGAATGTCTTGCCATGTAATTTCTCGTTTGACCGGTATGAAAAAAGGGGTATTTTTACTTCTGAACGCAAATCTTCTTCAGCTGCTCTTTTTACAGAAAAGCACCTAAATCACTTAAAACAGTACATAACATTTCCAAGGAGGCTGACATGAGGATAAAAGGACAGGTACCGGTCGAAAGAACTTTGGACAACAGCATTTTGTTGCTTAAGGAAGGCTATAATTTTATACAGAACCGCTGTGAAGAATATCAAACAGACATTTTTGAAACCAGGCTGCTTGGGAAGAAAGCTATATGTATGAAAGGCGAGGAAGCGGCCCGTATGTTTTATAATACTGATTTATTCCAGCGCAGCGGAATGATTCCCAAGAGAATACAAAAGTCTCTCTTTGGAGAAAATGCGATTCAAACACTTGACGGTTCCCTGCACGAACATCGAAAAGTTTTATTTCTCTCCTTAATGACCCCTCTCAAGATTGAAAAATTATCAAAGATATACAGGGCGTTTTGGCAAAGAAAATTAGAGGGATGGAGAACATCACAACACGTTATTTTGTTTGAAGAGGCCCAGGAAATACTTTGCAGGGCAGTGTGTGAATGGTCAGGTGTTCCTTTACCGGAACAAGATGTAACAAGGAGAGCGGAAGATTTTATTTCGATGGTAGATGCTTTTGGAGCAGTCGGTCCAAGATATCAGAAAGGAAAGAAAGCAAGGGCGCGTGCAGAAGAATGGATTATGGAAATAATCACTGAAATTCGAAACGGAGAAAGAAAAGTGCCTGAAGAAACAGCTATTCATGCAATGGCGTGGCATAGAGATGCTTCTGGAAGCCTTTTGGATGTTCGAATGGCTTCAATCGAACTGATTAATGTGCTGCGACCAGTGGTAGCTAACGCTTATTTCCTTGCTTTCGCACCCCTTGCTCTTCATGATTTTCCAGAGACACAGCAAAAACTGACTGGCCAACGAAAAAATAAGTATGCAGAATGGTTTTGTCAGGAGGTCCGCCGTTTTTATCCATTTGCTCCCTTTTTAGGTGCCGGCGTGCGAAAAGATTTCATGTGGAAAGACTACCATTTTAAAGCAGGGCAAATGGTACTGCTTGATTTGTACGGAACAAATCATGATCCAAGACTATGGACAGATCCAGAAATTTTTAAACCCGAAAGATTTGAAAACTGGAGTGGAGGGCTGTTCGATTTAATCCCACAGGGAGGCGGTGATCCAAGAAAAGGTCATCGCTGTCCGGGAGAAGGGATTACATTAGAAATTATGAAAATTTCTGTAGAGCTTTTGGTGAATGAAATGGAATATGAAGTACCGAATCAGGACTTACACTACAGCCTGGCTAGAATGCCTTCCCTGATCGAAAGCGGTTTTGTTATGACGGATGTACAAAAGAAAAAGACATACCTATGATGAAGGTATAATGATGACAATGACAAAAGATGACAGGAGGAAATCTCTTGAAGTCTTTTGTCATTTTTATGAGGAATCAAATACATCAGGCTAATTAAGGAAGTGCAAAAAAACTGAAAATTTAAATAAAAGGGCAAAAAAATAAGAATTTAATAGTTTTCTTAATAAAAATGTATAAAAACACAGAAAAACGGAGAAATATAGGAAAATTTCCAAATTGAATTCGATAAACATATCACCTATAGTAAGAATAACCGATGGGAATATCACATATTCTTAGGAGGGGAGAAGTATGAATGAATATTGTATAAGCTGCGGTGCACCAGTCACCCTTTGGCCGACAAGGCTATATTGTTCGGTTTGTGAGGCCATAAAAGACGGTTATACGGTTGATTTGTACGGCGAACCTGATGAAAAGGAATATGCCCATTTTGAAGGTTAATGACTGATGATGGAATGACTGACCCTGGCCTAGGAAAACCACCAAAAATTATCGGGAGGTAATACCATATGGCGAAAAAAGCAGGACGCAGAAGAAGAAAAGTAGAGCGATTCCTTCGGCAAGAATTTAAGAAAGTGGATAATGAAACGAGAAGACAATCGCCTGAATTCATTTTAGGAGTTTTGGATGAAGACCAATCAGTCCTGCAGGTTAGTTCACAAGTCAAATAATCATATAGTTTAGATGAATGTTAAAAAAGAGTGCGGGATGACCTGCACTCTTTTTTGCCGGGAAAAATAAAACATAGAGTCATCGAATGAATTCGACACTTTCCCCAGGCTTAACATTCGATGTTTTCCATCCGGCAAAATTCCAAGATCTTGCCTGTGTGTTAAAGCGCTGGTTGGCCCACCATGCCGGATAGTGGTAAGCGGAATGGGGCAGAGGAAAACCGATAATTTCTTCCAGTTCATCAAAAGTAAGTTTCAAGGTAGCGGTTTCATCTTTTTTAAATATTAAGTAGTTATACAATTTTACATATTTTCCGTCATATGGTTTTGTTTCATTTAGTGCTATTGTTTCTTGATCAATTGATAATGTATCACCTTCAAAAAACCAACCGTTTTTCTCAATAAATTCAATCAATCTCTCAATAAATTCTTCGTGTTTTTGTCCGTCTTGCTTTGGGAATATCCGACCTCTAATTTCAATGCCTTTTGGACTGGTCATCTCTTCCATCCTCTCTTAAAATAGCCAGATTTTTGACTTTTTTGTATACTTGCTAATATATAATACATGGCAGGCTATACTTTTTATGTATGCCGTAAATCTGAAAGATAAAATTATTTATTCTATGTTCAACTTTTTAGTAACATAAGGAATATAAAAGATTTTTAAGATTCTTTCAATAGGTAAATAGAAGCGGTTACATTAGGTCTGCGCAATTTCTACTATAAGGGGAGTGCACGCATGGTAAAAGTACTTTCAGTAAAGATAGATGGAGAAGAGATACATATATTTAATAGTTTCCTGTATATTTTTGAATCTCATGGCTTTCATACGTTGGAATTAGATCTTATCGTAAGCGAAGTTGCACAAAGGCGATATAATAAGGAAGAGAATCATATAATTGAACTGGTAACGGAAGGTACAGAAATAAATGCGTTTATGTTTAGTAAAGGACTTCCTGGCGGTTTGCCAAGAATCAATTTATATGCAGAAATAGAAGGATCTGAAGTGTATCCATTTTTACCTGTGTTTCATGAAGGAGACAGAGGATTTCCTGATATTGAAGAAGGACTTACGATTGAAGAAATCAGGAAAGTGGAAATGCCTGAAGAATTTTTCACATGTAAAGTGAAACTTCCGATTGATCAGGTGGAATGGCTGTCGAAGAAAAAGCCGAAGGAATTTAAGGAATTCTTGCAGAAGGCGATTGCTGAACAATGGGAAGAAGAAGGCAAAAGAGAAAATACTTAGTTTCAGCTGATGGGCTGATCTATATATTTGATGGAAATATCCTATAAGAAAGATGGCAGGCAAGTAGTATCACTGTTTATTTGGTATAATAAAAAGACAAAGAAACGGTTGAGCTGTAACATAATGGAGGGTATTAAGATCGATGAAAGCGCGATATGAGTTGAAAGACCTGGCAATAACATTAAGCAACGTTACATTAAAAAATGCAGCAGAGAGTTATGTTTTGCTTAAAGCGACAGATGAGAATGAGAATGAACTTACAATAGAATTTTCTCATGAGCAGGCAAAGCTGTTGGAAGCCCAATTTGCGGAAGTAAATCGGAGACGAAAAAATCATAATTATCAAGCTCAGTATATGAACGATGAACTGGAAGAAGAATACAATTTATTCAATATTGATACGTTCAAAGAAGAATGAGATTAAATGAAAAAAGGGTGCAAGCTCAGCTTTGCACCCTTTTTTCATTTAATCATTATTTAACATAGCCCTGTTTTTATTAATAATTAGTTTATTTTTGATAATTGTTTCTTGATTATTTAGATTTATATTTCCTTGTTCACTGGACTCTCTGCTCATTTTATCTATAAGTAGAACTACAGACATTTCTAAAAGCTCTTTAATAGATGTTTTTGTCTCAGCCGAAAGGTTCTGCAGACTTTGGAATAAATGAGGAGCTAAAAATGTTTCTAAGGCTTGGTCTTCCTTATTAACCATAGTCGTCACTCCTTCTACATGATAGTATTTTCATTATAAAACGAAAAAAATGAAAAACAATAGGATGTAAGTAATATAATTCCAATTTTTTTGTTAAGATATGTTGAATTAGTTTTTTAAAAAATAAAAGTGTAACTGAAAATAGTTGCATATAAACAGAGAGGACAAGAGCGAAGATGCCAGCTGGCAGAATATATTCTTGGTTGCACCTCCAATAGAGAGGAGTGGAGGTGCATGTTAAGGAAGTCTTGATTAAGGCGGCTTATTCTTGGAGTTCTTTCAGTTCGACAATCGTCCTTTCCTCCAGCGGCCCTCTAAGATGGACGGTAACAGTTTTCCCATCTTCATTTAATTGATCAATCCATACAGAGGCTCCGTTATACAGCACCTCAATATCAGCGGGTGAAGAAAGGATTTGTTTTACACGCTGAGTATCCAAAATCATCCCTCCCTTGAAAGTAATACAATTATTGTTTGGAAAACCTGACGATTTATACTGCTCTTTCGGATTGTGAAGAAAGGTCACTTCTTCAGAATGGATAACTGAGAGAAAAATAGACACGGTGAATGGCATGTTGGATTTGATAAAAAAATAGCTAAAAAAACACAAAATCATTACATTTACATAATAGCAGCTTAAAAGTAGTGCTTTAGGCTAAAACTTAGTACAATAGGCTTAATACAAGTATGATGGGGTATATAGGATTATGAGCTTTCATCTTGTTATATGAAGGTGGGATAAGGGATGTTTTTAACGTTACTAACTAAAATTTTCAAAAGAAAAGTAACTAAAAAGAAAAATTTGAACCGAATGGACCAAGAAGTGTTATATGATGAGGATGCTTTATGGGAAGAATAGGTAAAGAATGTACTGAACAGCAACTATTTTGTAGTGCTGCAGCCGAGAAGCAGAAATTTCTTAGAATGGGATAGAAATCTGAAATCAGAAATGGTCCTTTTTAAATGGGGTGAAGCGGGAGGCAGCACTTTGGGAAACACGAGATTATCACGGACCTCCAAGTTCCTGAAACGGAGATCCGGGCGGAATATGCATAAAAGAACAAATTTCTCGTTGAGAAATTTGTTCTTTTATTTTTGTGCTGGCGCCATTTTGATAAAAAGGCGGGATTCGGAGAAGAAGTGAGCGAAGTTTCGGGTGGTTTTTATGTTTGAACACTTTTGAGGTAAGGAATACTAATAAAGGAAAAATTATTATACAGTGAGGGAGTGACAGAATATGAAAAAATGGATAATGACAGCAGGAACGATGATTTTTGCCTTGGGACTTGCAGGCTGTAATGATAATAATACCGATGAGACCCAAGATAGCACTAATGAAAACACAGCCAATCAAGTGGAACAAGATACAACACAACAAAATACAGGAACTAAACCAGATTTGCTGACGACAGACGTGAAGGTGAATTTGGATGAAGCTATAAATAAATTTAAGGACGCTTATCCAAATGCAGATATAACGGGAATTGAAATGGATAATGAGAGGGATACCTGGAAATATGAGATATCCGGAATGGATGATAAAAAAGAATATGAGTATGAAGTAAATGCAGATTCTGGTGTAACAAAAGCAACGGATGAGGAGCAATTGGATGGAGACGAAACCAGCAGCGCTGAACGTGAAGCGGAAAAGCTCGAAACAGATGGTATCATTCAGCCGGATCAGGCCATTGATACTGCGGTAAAAGAGACAGAAGGACAAGTCGAGGGATGGTCATTAGAACGAGAAGGTGCTGATACGTATTATGAAGTGACTATTAGAGATGCAGGCAATAATGAAAAAGAATTTCTTGTGGATGCAAAAACGGGAGATTTAGTGAAATAACAAGAAAAACTGCCGATGCTGGCAGTTTTTCTTGTTTCACTTTATGTTCTAAAGATTTAATAACATTCTTACAATAAGATTTTATTAATGAAAATAATGTTATATAATGGAAATGAAGGAAAAAGATAAAGGAGAAAATATTATTTTTCAAGACATCCCTGATTTTTCAAGAGTGAAAAAGTTTAAGTTAGCTATACATACATTTCTATTATGTGTGATGTTAACGATAATCAATCTTATGTTTACTGATCTTTTTTCATTATTGCTGAATGTAAGAATTCATGCGAACTTGTCGTTATTGCCATGTATGTTGGCTTTTTGGGTCTTATTTGCTATCAAAAAACCCCGTTACCGGAAAAATTAAAAATAGGGAATAACCAGACCTGCTAGAATGCCAATCAATACAATAATCCAGGGAGACAATTTCCAATAAACGAGCATAAAAAACAGAATAGCAGCTAATGAAAAGTCTAGCGATGTTTCAATTGAACTGGTCCAAATAGGATGATAAAGGGCTGATATTAACAGGCCGACTACAGAAGCATTAACACCCAACAAAGCACCTTTCACATTCCTGTTTGTTCGTAAAGCATCCCAAAATGGCAAAGTGCCCAGAATTAGCAGAAAACCAGGCAAGAAAATAGCAAACCAGGCAAATAAACCGCCTTGCCATCCGGTAATAACTGCTCCCACATATGCTGCAAATGTAAACAAAGGGCCTGGTACAGCCTGTGCAGCACCGTATCCAGCTAAAAATTCCTGTTCACTGAGCAAACCTTTTGCAACAAATTCCTGTTCTAATAAAGGCAATACAACATGTCCTCCGCCAAAAACTAATGAGCCGGAACGATAAAAACTATCCATTAAAGCGAGCCATTTATTAGAAATCAGGCTGCTTAATACAGGCAGAAGAAACAGAAGTGCAAAAAATAAAAGCAGACATATTGCGCCCAGACGGCGAGAAACAGGCAAGTGGCTGGAGTTCCCTTCTGGGACATGCTCTTTCCGATAGAGAAAGAATCCAGCGATCCCAGATAGAAGGATAATTCCAATTTGGGTGAATGGAGTTTGCCAAAGCAAGGTAATCACGATAGTCAAAAGCGCGATTGTTTTTCGATGAATATCTGGGGTTTGATTTTTAGCCATCCCTAATACTGCGTGTGCAACAACCGCCACTGCGACAACTTTTAACCCTTTAATCCATCCGGAATTTTCCATTTCAAAAGATTGTAAAGCAGTGGCAAACAGGATGAGCACAATAACAGAAGGAAGAGTAAATCCTAGAAAAGAAATAATTCCTCCCAGAAGCCCTCCTCTGGCAATTCCAATTCCAATTCCGACCTGACTGCTCGAAGGACCGGGTAAGAATTGACTCAATGCGACTAAGTCGGCATAACTTTTTTCGTCCATCCACTTTCTTCTTCTAATATATTCTTCATGAAAGTACCCCAAATGTGCAATAGGCCCGCCGAATGATGTCAGGCCTAATCGTGTAGATACTCTTAGAATTTCAAGCCATATTTTTAATTGGCCACCTATGCTTTTTTTCATAAAAACCCCTTTCTTAGGCAGTGTATTCTAATAGCTTGAAAATAACATCCACATGATTATGAAACAATCATATTTACAAAACAATAAAAAAATTTACAAATGCTTAATGAACCAGAGGGACTATAAAGACAAAAAAAGCCTCAAGTAAGAGGCCAATATTGAAAATTATTATTTTTTAAGTGAGATGACATTATATTTAAATAGCAGAGTCATTCCTGAATTAAGGAAGAAATGGGCAGCAGCCGGTACAAGAATATTGTTTGTCTGAACATATATCCAGCCAAAAATAATGCTGGGAATGGTGATATTCAATAGCATTACTGGCTTTTTAAAGTATTGAACATGTAATGATAAAAATAATAACGTGGTGAATAAGATGGAAAGCCATTCTTGTTCAATAAATAAAGAAAATATATTTTGGATAATCCCTCTAAATAAAAGTTCTTCAAACAATGCACCTAGAAACATGAAAATAAAAATCGTAATAAGTGAATAATTTTGGTAACCAGTATTAGTATTATGGATAAATTTAGAGGGGATATATCTTGTCAAAAGGCAACCGAATACAAGCAAAAATAAAGAAGCGACTCCTATATATATCACCATACTGGCCGGTGCTTCAAAAGATAGGAGATGATCAAATGCCAGCACATCATACATGATCAAAATAAAAATGACGGCCATGCAGACAAATGAAAAAGAAGAAAAAACAAAAATCGCATCTTTCGGATTAAAAGTCTTTTTTTGATGTTTGGGTTGTTCTTTTACAGATCGTTTCATCAATTCTCTCTTTCTATTTTATTTATAAAGTCAGTTTTAACTGAGCCTATGACAGGCTTCATAAACGTATAAGAACATCGCTATTCAATGTAAAAGGAAATTTTAAAAATATCTATCCCAGCCAATTATTTGTATAAGCAATCAAACCTAAAATAGCACCGACCGCAGCTCCTATAAGTATACTGCCTATTGAATGTTTTTCTTTCTTTTTCACTGTGTATATACCTCCTTCTATGTTTTTTACTCTCATTCTAAATAGGATGTTATGTCCGTAATTTTTCAGCTCTTTTTACCTTATTGAAAATTTTAACATGAAAATACATCACATCATCTGGAAAAGTCAGTTTTTTGGGAATTTTATAGAGAAAAGCGTTGAAAAAAATAACCGCAGGGGGAGATTTTCATGTTCGCTTACATGTATGTAATAGGATTATTGGCAGGTCTTGTATGCTACTCTATAACTTATGTATTTGCAAAAGAAACAACCAATTTGAAAAGAGTTTTAGCTCTTTTTATTTTAGGAGTCTGTTGTTTATCAGGTAGTCTGTTCCTTATTGGCGGTTTTGAAGGAATGCCATTCGGAGTATTAAGCCTGGGCATATTCACATCAGCTTTTTTATTATCTTTTTTTGGCAGGAGCTCAATCTGGAAACAGACTGTGTATACAGTTATCATCCTGTTTGCTGTGCTGTTTATTTCGTTTAATTATTTGAATCAAACAGATTATACAGTAGCAAAGCAAAGAAAATAAAATCTACGGATACGGAGGTCGATTCCTATACAGAACAACTTCAAAAAGACACCACAATTCGTGGCTATAAAACTTTTTCAGTTTCAGAAGGAGCAAATGCGATTGTTTTGTCTTTAGGAGAACAAATGGCGGGAAACAATATTGAAGTACTGGATATTAATGAAAAAGGTGATACAACAGTAATGGAAAAACCTTTTATAACCAGTCCAGCGAAAAAAATCCATATATTGTGATAGGAATAGATCGTTTAAAATCAAATATAGTTATACTGGATATCGGATGGAACGATATATGAAGAAGGGTAAAGACCACGTCTGCGGATTAAGAAATCATTGTTAATTAAAATGAAGTTCTGTGGGGATGGCCGTTTTGTGACGCACCCCCGTGGTGAATGGTTTTCGCTTCAAAAGAATCTAGACAGAGGCGATTATTTCTTCCAGTTTCTTCTCCAGTGAATGGACATTCGTAGTAAATAGAATGTAATTCTCTTTTTTTTGTTTCAATCATAATCCTGTCTGTAGTGCCGTAGAGTGTACCGATTCGAATGGCCTGTTTATTTTTACCGGCATATGTATCATCTTTTATTATACGAACAATAGATGACAGCGGTATAATCACCTCTGTTAATTGCCATTTGATTAAAATATTGTCATTTACTTTTTTTATGTCAATTCCAATCATACTGATACCTCCTTTTATTGATTGAATATTAACATATTTTAGAAAAAGTATATAATTAAGTTCATATTTATTATGTTTCTATTCGTTAAACTCAAAAGCCAGGCTGGGAAAAGAAAGAGAGGGCTATTTACATGGTTGAAGTTACAGGAAATAAAATTGTGCTTAGTGAGGCAAGAAAAGAAGATGTTGAAGTATTGTATTTTTGGAAATACGAAGAAAAAGAGCAAGAAGCAAAGAAGTGGAACGGGCCTTATATAACGGAAGAGAAATTAAATGAAGAAGAGTATCAAGAACAAGGGAAACGAAAACTCTTCACAAAATATCCCTGCTTCCTTAGTTATTAAAGCGAATGGCATCTCCATTGGTTATGTTGGTTCTTATTGGGTCGATGAAAATACGAATTGGCTTGAAACCGGAATTGTTATTTACGACAAAAAATATTGGAATGGAGGATTTGGATCAGAAGCCTATAAATTATGGATTGATTTCCTTTTTACATCAACAGATTTACATAGATTAGGTATGTCCACTTGGTCGGGAAATAAAAGAATGATAAAAGTGGCAGAAAGAACGGGGATGAAAATGGAGGCAAAAATCAGAAAGGCTCGTACAGTGAATGGTGTATTTTTTGATGCAATCAAAATGGGGATTTTACGAGAAGAATGGGAAGAAATCAAAGGAGTATCATGCGACTAAATTTGAGTGAAAACTGTATCTGAGGAAGGCTCAGGTTTAGATTGAGGAGGGGTATCTTGAGAAATGTAGTAATTTGCTGCTATAGCGAAGAATGGGCAATTAAATTTAAGGAGGAAGCGAATAAACTTCGTTCCATTTTTGAAAAAGAACTGATAGACATCTATCATATTGGCAGTACATCGGTCCCTGGATTAAAGGCTAAGCCCATTATTGATATATTGCCGGCTGTAAAAGATATCAGGCATGTAGATTGGTATAATGCTGAAATGAAACAAATGGGTTACGAACCATTGGGTGAGAATGGTTTATCCGGACGGCGGTTTTTTCAAAAAGGCTGGGATGCCCGGACTCATCATGTTCACTTCTATCAGGCTGGAAGTGATGAAATCAAAAGACACATAGCTTTTCGAGACTATTTGAAGAGCCATTCGGATGTAAGGGATTCCTATGGCCAGCTAAAGGAAAAATTGGCTCGGCAATTTCCTTATGATATTGATTCATACATGGCCGGTAAGGAGCTGTTTATAAAAGACATCGAAAGGAAAGCGATAAATTGGTTTATGAATCAATAGGTTATAAAAAAACAGCGGTGTTATCCGCTGCCGCCTCCGCCGCTGTATTTATTATCACCCATCAAATAATTGCTTTCTTCTCCTGGTTTAGCATGAGAATGAATGGGCGGAATTTGTGAATGGTGCCCTTTGCGTCTTCGCAAATCGATAAAAAACGGATAAAAGGATGACTCCGCCGATTGGAAAAAGAATCCAGTACATGATATTCCCCCTTTTATTACCTATTATATAAAGATGCAGGAGAAAAGGGAAATGAGGATAAATCTTTTTTGGGGGTCTTTCCTATGAAGAAATCTTGATTTTATAAAAACGTAAAAAGAATAACTGTTTCACATAAAGATAGAATGGGAGTTCATTCATTGAAAAAAACATCGGTCATTTTGCTTATTGTAATCAGTTTAGCCTATATTATTTTTATATCCTTCTCCTTTTTTGCACATGCTGCCCCCCCGGCTCCAGACGTATCGATAGGTGACAAAAATATTCCAACATCCCAAGGCTCTTATTGCTGGGAAGGATTTTTATCAGGAGAATGCGTGGATAAAGTGTATGCATCGCCAATGGAACTGGGAACAGAACATAAAGCAACTGAGGTCTCCCCGCATTCAAGAATTACCATTCATTTTAGCAAAGAACCAATGAAAGAAAATTTTAGAGTAGAACAGTGGTCAGACGAGGAAGATGTTAAAAATATAAAGATAAAAGACAATATGATAACTGTGCCAGATAAAAGCGGCATTTATGTGTACCATATTATCGCTCATTGGAAACAAGGTGATAGCAACTATGCTTTCTCCGTTCAAGTAAAATAAAACGCTTGGATTTTGACTAAGCGTCTTTTTTTGCTGCTTTATTTGAACCATTCCAGTTCATTTATGTATTTTATTCACTCAGCCAATGATTCTAAGAATTCATTGACTTCTTTGCTCATTTCTTTTGAACGGGTCCAATGAAGATAGTGATGACCATTCATCAGGATTATTTTACTGGCGGGTGAATTGGTCAGCTGTGTTTCATAAAAAGCCACATTTTTTTGCCCTTTCTTTGCTTCTTTATCTTTTTCTGCCGCGAAAATTAGAAGCGGCATGTTTTGCGGGAAATGCAGATTCTCTGTTTTGGCAATGGTCTGATTGATTTCATTTGCTTCATCTACTACATTTTTATTATTCCCTTTCCATGCAGTGATTGCTTTTGTCATCTTCAGATTTTCTTCTGAATAAGTTCCTTTTGGGGCAATAGGAAGAAAGTCATCAGGTATGAAATACAAGGCAAGTCTGGCCACACCAGCAGGCGCCGCATAACGCAAATATTCAGGCATTATCGGCACTGCTTCATCAAAGTATGCCGGAGCCTGCGGCAATGTCGGATCAACTCCTATCACGGCTTTCACTTCATCTGGATACAAATTAGCATAATACATGCTATAGATTCCGGAAATGGAATGGGGCATCAATATGTATGGACCTTGTATATTTAATTTTTGAAGGGCTGTTCGGATTTCTTCTGTCATATTTTCTACTGTACGTTCCCTGGAGGTACTGTCGCTCCATCCATATCCAAATGGTTCAACGACGGCTACTTTATTCTGTTTAGCCAGTTCATTAATCAAGGGTTCATAATCGAGAGCCGGTGCTGGGGTCCCTAAACCGCTTAATAAAATGATCGTGTTGTCTCCTTTCCCCTTTGTATAGACATGCATTTTCTTTTCATGCACTTCAACTAATTGACCTATGGGTGCATATTTCTTTTGTTCGTGTGCTTTTATTATGTGATTAAAGCTGACCCAAATGACGGCTAAAACAGCTGCAGCCAATAAACCATTCCGGAATAAAATCCACAATCTCCTTTTCTTTTTATCATTCCTGTCATTCCCCATTTTTCTGCCTTCTCTCTTTTTTATTTTATCTTAGCCCGACCATCCTTTTCTGGTAATGAACCAGAGAAATAATTTAAGCTACGCCTGAAGGCTTAGCTTACTATTCTTTTACTTTCGTTCTAGCAGTATGGACAATATATGATAAAATAAAATTACAACTATTTTCCATATGATCTTAACTTTCTTGTCCAGAGGTGCATTGTGAAAGAGAAACGATTATTTCAGAAAATAACGGAATATATGAAGAGAAACTATAGCTGTCATACATCATTTTATACGGTTCCTATAGCAGAGGGGATTTTACCAATGAAAGTGATATAGATATCATTGGGTTTTCAGATTTACCTTAGGAAAAGCATGATACAGGATTTCTTGAGGGCAAACGATTAGATGCCTGGATCTATCACACAGAAGAAATGACACATCCTGAACATTTTCTGCGAACAAATAAAGGATTGATACTAGTAGATGACAGGGAACTTGCGAAGAAATTTTTGCTAGAGATAGCGGATGTTTATAATAAGGGACCGAAAAAGCTGTCAGATCAAGAAAAGCTCTTTTTGAAAAGCTGGCTGCGAAAAATGTTTGAGCGATCTAATAATCGGGATATTGATGGTGAATACAGGCTTCATTGGATGCTGACGGACAGTTTAGACATTTATTTTCAATTAAGCGGTCTGTGGTACTTATGTCCAAAAAAATCATTTGCATGGCTGAAGGAAAATGACATCCCCGCTTATGCTCTTTTTAAAAAAGCTTTATCAAGAGATGCAGAAAAGACGGACATCGAACGGCTGATTGATTATTTAGATGAAATGTAAATGAAAATGGCAACATTATAGCACCAGAAACCAAAAGAATACGAAGTAAAAATTAACGAATGAAAGGAAGAGCTAATTTTTGATAAAATTAGTAAGGTGCCTGTAAGTAATTTGGATTTCTATTTTTATGATGAGTATCATAATAGGGTGCTCAAATGGGGCAGATATAGATAATGAATCTTCAAAAAAGGTAAATGATAGCGAGGCTAAAAGCCAGATAAAAAAGTATAAGGCCATGCAATATGCTGTAGAGAATCCTAAAAATCTACCATCGGAAAGTGATTATGAGGAAAAAGCTAAAAAATATTTATCAAAAGAATTAATGGAAGAACATCGTAAGAACAGAGTGTTTTCTATAGTGCCAGACACCGCAAAAAGAACAAATTATAGTATGAGCTTAGATAAAATTACTTTTGATAAAAAGACAGAAAATGCTGATGGTTTAGTTGATTACCGTTATACTATGAGCATTTTATTCAGCGATGAAACCACATCAAAAGGTGTGAAGAAATCTGGAGAATTAACCATTAAGAAAAATGAAGACGGACGCTTAGTGATTACGCGTGATTTTGAGAGGCGTGACAGTAAGATTGATGATGAAATGTTTTGACAGGACGGCTTTCTCAAAAGATATAACCAAGGGTTTAATAAATAGGAGATTTATAGTGCTTTTTAAGTTCTGAATACTAAGATATTAATGCGAGTCAGTTTGAATTGTAAGATTACTCTAACAGAGACTTTAGGATCGGACAAAAGGAGAGTGTGTTTCTGTGATATGGATCATTACACAAGATAAACAAAGTTTAATGCATGTAAGAGAAGTTACAGTAAACGGAAAAAAAATAGAAGGAAGTATTGGGAGCGGGGCTGTAGATGAATGGGGTAAAGTTTTAGGTAAATATGATTCAAATGATCGGGCATTAGAAGTTCTTAATGAAATCTTCCTGAAAATTGAAGCTAGCAGTCATACAAATGTGACCTTCACTATGCCGCAAAAGTAAATAAAAAATGAGCACATATTCAATAACAGTCAGGGATTCTTAATTTTAAATGCGCGATGTAATACTCAAAGGGAATTGTGGCCCGTCTTTGAAAATTTCGATTTTTACGAACAAATATAAGAAAGGAGTGCAAATATGTTTACAAGAATTATTGCGATTGCATCCATAATTATTTGGAGTACGGTATCTCTAGAGTTTGTAAAACCTTCAAAAGAAAACAATAGAGGTAGAATCATAACTTTAATGTCCGTAGGTTCCTTATTAACCATTATTCTGACCATTTCACTTTTTCGAAATACCCAGTTTTAAAAATTAAAGCATGAACCAGGAAAGAGTTAAATATTTAGTGATTTCTATTAAGCTGGGTACTATAGTAATAGCTTGTGTGACAGCTAAATAAGAAAGAAAAACTCCCTAGGTTTTTGAACTGACCCGTGTATGTGAGACTTAGAAAAAACACCTATGCTGCCTGTCCTCTGTATTCTATTGGGGATAGGTAGTTTAATTTTGCCTGAATACATATATGATTGTATCGGTACATGTATTGATTTACCAGTTCTTCTACTTTTGAATTAGGTATAGATGCTCTTCTTTGAGTGTTGAGTCCTTCCGACTTTAGCGAAGAATGAAAGGATTCAATGACGGCATTATCATGGCAGTTCCCCTTACGGGACATGCTTGTGGTAATGCCGTTTTCTTTGGCCAAATTCTGATAGGCATAAGAAGTATAGACAGATCCCTGATCACTGTGAAGAGTCAATCCTGCAGGCTTTCGTAATTCCACAGCTGTCCTTAACGTATCTAGTACTAGTTGTATATCTTGACGCGCACTGATCTTATAAGCCACTATCTCATTGTTATACAAGTCCATGATGGTTGATACATACATCATTGTTAAACCATAAGGCAAGTAGGTAATATCCGTTACCCATTTCTCATTTGGTCGAGTTGCTTTAAAGTTACGCTTGAGAATATTTGGCACGACAATATGGCTCTCACCCTTAATGTACTTTTGCCGTTTTGGTTTAACCCTGCATTGGATTTTGTGTTTCTGCATAATTTTTTGAATAGTTTTACGGTTAACCTTTATTCCATAATTTTTGTTTAAGATAGATTTAATTTTGCGATGGCCATAGTGATAAAAATTCTCTTCACATAGTCTAATTACTAGTCCCTCTAAAGGTGTATACTCCATGACTTTATATTTCTTTTTCCAACGATAATAGGTTGCTTTAGGAATGTCAAATACGCCTAGAATGTCTATTACTTTAAACTTGGATGAAAGATACTTTACTACTTCTACAATGACTTTTGACTCCATCTCCTTTCGATCTCCTGGTACTTTTTTAAGATTTCCAACTGTGTTTCTAACTGTCTATTCTTCAGCTCTAATTCCTCCAGCTCACTCCATTTCTCGTTCCCTTTCCCGTAGGAATATTGTTTCCCTACCTGTTGCGAAAACCGATAAGTTTGTCCAGTTCTGTACCATTTCATCCATGTCTTAATTTGTGTCTTATTTTTAATGCCTAGCTGCTCCATAATTTCTCTGTTCGTCTTTCCTGCTTCCTTCAATTTAATTACTTCCCCACTTTACTTCTTCTGGATAATGAACTCTTGTTCCCATAGAAAAACACACCCTTCTAAGAATCATATTGTATTAATACGACTCAGGGGGTGTTTTTTCCTTGTCTCATTTATCTGGGTCTCTCCACTCCATTTCTTATGGGATCTTTTTGTTGAGCAAAAAGTATTGTATGATGGACACATTTTTAACAATTTGAACATGTGGTTTACTACTTTTATAGAGTGCAATACTTAATAATGCAGAAAGCCTTTTATTTTGCATCAGGCCTGAATTTGTCCATACTTATAATCCTTTTTTGCATAAACTGGTAAATATATAATTCGAAGGAGGAATATACTTGAGAAAGAAACTCTTAACCACGAGCTCGGAGGGGTTGATGGAAGATTCATATCCATACCAATTGTATCAAAAGGCAAAAAAGTTTGGCATTTGGAATCCCCAAGATATCAATTTTTCACAGGATCAAGAAGACTGGAAAACTCTATCTGTTAAAGAAAAAGGCTGGATGCTGAAACTTCTCGCGCAATTTCAAGGAGGGGAAGAGGCGGTTACTCTTGACTTACTCCCTTTGCTTAGGGTGATTGCAAGTGAAGGAAGATTGGAAGAAGAGATGTTCCTTACAACCTTTTTATGTGATGAAGCTAAACACTAAACATACTGAATTCTTTCGACGGGTGTTAAATGCTATTGGTGAAAAAGGCGATCTTTCCCACTTGCATTCTGAATCCTATCGTAAGTTATTTTATGAAATTCTCCCCGAAACAATGGAACGGCTATGGCATGGACAAACCCCTGAGGTAATAGCTGACGCAGCTACAGTGTACAATATGTTTGCAGAAGGAGTGTTGGCGGAAACTGGATATAAATCATTTTACGATGGACTGAAAAAGATGGGTAAAATGCCCGGACTTTTAGAGGGCATTGACCACTTAAAGAGAGATGAATCAAGGCATATTGCATATGGAACATTTCTTCTTCAGCGCTTGATTTGTGAACATCCTCATCTTTTTGATAGGGTGGTTAAGAAGCTTGAGGAATTGGCACCAATTTCTATCGCCTTAAATGCAGAGGGCGTTATTGGAAATGGGGAAAAAGTAAAGGAATACCATTCTGATATTAAAAAATACTCAGAAAAACAGTTAATGGTAAGAATTGAAATCCTTGCACGGGCGAAGAGACAGACAATCGAAGAAATTTATCGATCTACTGGAGGAAACTCAAAACTAAAAAAAGGATTAGAATGACAGATTTAGAAATCACCAGTGAATATGATTGTGTTTTTTTTAATGGAATTTTTAAAAAAATGAAAAAAAACATAAACATTATTTTTTTGGTATAATTTGTGTTTTTTTTAATTAAAGTTTGAAAGGGAAATGGACAAACGTGTTAATCGTTTTTATTAACTGTTATTAGTAGGAGTGTTCACGTTTAGTATTAATATTTCCTATGCAGAAGAAACAGATTGGGATTGAGAGGAGTTTGAGAGATTAAAATTATTAGATACCATTGAATTTTATGGATTAATTGAAGGAGAAGCCGCCTTCGAAAAAGGTACAACAAGTAATGTTATATATAACCCCATGTATGAAGATGGAACAACTTTGGCTGTAAAATAGTTGACAACTAAGGACTAAAACTCTAATCATGTTCAGGTTCATTATGCTAAGAGTTATGATTCTAATATTAGCAATCAATATTGATACTTCATCAAAAAACCATAGAGTTGTAATTAACAAAACTACTAAATAAACTAGGTGTACCCAATATCCTTATTCTTTAAAAAGCAGGAGTGAAGAAAAAAATAAAAAAATGCCAAAAATTCTTACAGTTGACTTACTCAATCTTAAATCATCCCGGTGATTCATTTGGCAGCTTTTAATTATTTGATTATCCTGAAATTAAAAGTAAAAATGCAAATGAAAATAAAAGTGGCAGCGGGAGATCCCACTGCCTCTTTATTATTGTTGTTTAGAAAACCCCTGGCTATGCCGGGGGTTCCAGAAAGCTTATAGCGTGGTAACAAAAAAACCTCACTTCATGGTAGGATAAAGTTGGTTTCCCGACCACTTTATCTCACCACGAAGGAGGTATGCCCTGATGAAGGACATGAACAGTTTTGCACACACAACATGGAATTGTAAGTATCACATAGTCTTTGCACCAAAATACAGAAGGCAAATGATCTATGGAAAATACAGAAAGAGTATTGGACAGATCATAAGAGACCTATGTGAAAGAAAAGGCGTAATCATACATGAAGCAAATGCTTGTCCAGATCACATCCATATGTTGGTGAGTATTCCACCGAAATTAAGTGTATCTCAGTTCATGGGGTACCTAAAAGGAAAAAGTAGCCTGATGATATTTGATCGACATGCGAATTTAAAATATCGTTATGGAAATCGGAAATTCTGGTGTCGAGGTTTCTACGTTGATACCGTGGGAAGAAATAAGAAGCAAATACAAGAATATATAAGAAATCAGTTAAAAGAAGAATACGTGGCTGATCAGTTAACGTTGTTCGAAGAATTTGATCCATTCACAGGAGAAAAAAATCGGAAGAAATAAAGAAATTCTTTAGAATTAGTGAGTGAATGTGGTGCAGAAGGGAAACCCTTTCAGTGGGCCTTTAAGGCCGAGGCCGGAAAGAGAGGCTTTCAGCCGCAGAGCAAA
The DNA here is from genome assembly GCF_900098925.1 of Bacillus massiliglaciei. Taxonomy (GTDB): domain Bacteria; phylum Bacillota; class Bacilli; order Bacillales; family DSM-1321; genus Peribacillus; species Peribacillus massiliglaciei. The sequence goes on from NZ_LT622360.1 coordinate 835,098, forward strand.
CCACCAGTTCACACTGGTGGTTTTGATTTTTGTATTAATTTGCTCTTTGCACTTTTTGAGTGGTTTTATTAGATTCTTTTGATACTCTAAAAATCCCCGTTCCTGCATGAACAAGAAGTGCAATAATGTACATCATGACGGTGTCAGATGTCAGATGTCAGATGAACAGAAAGAACTGTTTGAACTTCAAAAGAGAAATAAGCAATTGGAAATGGAGAATGATATTTTAAAGCAAGCCGCGCTGATACTAGGACGAAAGTAAATGTGATCAAGAATAACCAGCACAAATACTCGATATCAGCAATGTGCAAAGTCCTGCAGATCCCAAGGAGCACTTATTACTACGAATCGAAAGAAAGGCCTTCGGAAGACGACATTACGTCTCACATCATTAGAATTTTCCAAAACAGCCGTCAGAATTACGGTACCCGTAAAATCAAAGTGGAATTAGAAAAGAGCGGACATCAGGTTTCCAGGCGGCGCATCGGAAGAATTATGGCTGAACAAGGGCTAGTCTCATCCTACACATTCGCACAGTTTAAGCCGTATGCCAAAAGCTGTAACGAATCGGAAACTAAGAACGAACTAAACCGGGAATTTAACCAGGAAGAAGAATTAACAGTGGTAGTAAGCGATTTATCGTATGTAAGAGTCAATCAAAAATGGCATTACCTATGTGTCTTTATTGATCTCTTTAATAGGGAAATCGTCGGCTCGAGCACGGGGCCAAATAAGGACGCTGCCTTGGTTTATAAGGCTTTCTCCTCTATACAGCAGGATCTTCGTACCATCCAGTATTTCCACACTGATAGAGGCAGTGAGTTTAAGAACAGCATCATTGATGAAGCGCTCAAGGCCTTCAACATCAAAAGATCATTAAGTATGAAGGGCTGCCCTTATGATAATGCAGTAGCAGAGGCGACGTTTAAAATCATCAAAACAGAATTCGTCAGAGCGAGACAGTTTGCCAGTTTAGAAGAGTTGACAAGGGAATTTCAGGACTACGTTCATTGGTTTAACAACATTCGAATTCATGGAACGTTAGGCTATGTGAGTCCCGTTACGTACAAACTTGAACACCTTAAGAAAACTGTCTAGTTTTGTGTAGACAATCCAAAATATAATCACCGAACAGTGAGAATAACGACTCATATCACTTTCTTTTTATCTATATTGTCTATTTCTTCTCGTAAAGTATCATCAAAAATCAAGGCATATCGTTGGGTTATTTGCGGATCGTTATGGCCTAATTGAGATTGAAGAGCAAATACATCATGATTCATGGCCCAATGGACCGTAGCAAAAGAGTGTCTCAAATTATGTACAGAAATCCGCTTTCCATACCAAGTAGTGTATTTTAACACCGTTTCTTGAGCAGCTCTCTTTGTCCAACGTCCGGTTTTCTTATTTGGACCGGTGGGAAGGGAAAGGAAAGGAACATTGCTTTTTCCTTGCTGCTCACACGGTATCGCTCTTCCCTGACTTTTAGATATTCTTGTAACATACAGGGAATCATTTTAATAACCCTCAGTTAAATACTTCCAAAATAGTTCACCATGCTAAAATAAATACAAAAATCACCTTAAGGAGTAATTGATTTATCATGTAAGATATAAAGAGCTTTTGAGGAAAAGAAGAGGAACTTAATTTAAGACACTAATTTTAATTCAAATCATACAGAACAAAAAAGCAAAGGATTTTACTCCTTTGCTCAGATTGTCGACAAAAGGCCTTCGGAAGGAATCCCTTCCGAAGGCCTTTCTCTTATTTTTCCTATTTAATCGTTGTATTTTTAATTTTGAGGGCTCATCGAGCCCCATAATTAGCCGGTTTGAGGATTGACCCAAGTCCAATTTGCCATCTTCTTTAAATTCATGGCACCAAAAGTAAGCAACGCCTGCATGGACAATTTTTTTAGACCTCTTAACGTTGTCCAACGCATGCCATGCTTTTCTTTTGCATCCGCAAAGACTCGCTCAATGGTTTCTTTACGTTTGGCATAGATATCTTTTATGGTTTGATGGTGTCGGAGATGATCTGCTTCTTCTACGTACCCTTCCCATATATGTCTCTGAATGAGCTTTTGGTGGTTCTTACTTTGGGTACAATTCATGATCACTGGACAATCTTTACATATTTTAGGATCAGACTTATACTGACGATACCCCTCCTTAGTAGTCGTTGAGTAGTTCAACACATTGCCCTGCGGGCATAAATAGCAATCATGGTACTCATCGTAAACATAGTCATGTTTCCGAAAATATCCCTCTTTTGTACGCGGACGTGTATAAGGTAAAACGGGCGTGATGTCATTTTCTATTAGATAATTTGTAATTACTGGTGTCTTATAGGCTGCATCAGCAGCAACAGCTTCAGGCTTCCCAACTTCTTCCATTACTTTCTCAACCAAAGGCTCAAGTATCTGACTATCATGCGTATTACCAGGAGTTACGATGGTCCCTAATACAAATCCATTCCTATCTGAAGCAGCGTGAAAAGAATAAGCAAACTGCTTCGTTCTTTCATCTTTTACATAATATCCACTCTCAGGATCTGTCGTACTTTCTTTGATTTCTTTCGTTTCATTTTTTTCGAATTTATCTGGAGGGAAGGGATTCTTATCATGGTCCTCTCGGTCCTGATTGATTTCTTCTTGAAGACGTTGTTCATATGCTTTTGTTTCTTTACGGACAACTTTCTTTTGAAACTTTCGTTTATTCGCACTAGCTTTAACGTGTGTAGAGTCAATAAAAATATGTTCGGCACTGATTAACTTCTTCTTAGCAGCTTCGCTTATAATATGATAGAAAATCTGTTCAAACAAATCCGTATCTTTGAATCTGCGTTCGTAGTTTTTACCGAAGGTAGAAAAATGGGGGATTTTATCATGAAATCCGAATCCTAAAAACCATCGATAAGCCATATTGGTCTGGATTTCTTCAATCGTTTTGCGCATGGAGCGGATACCAAATATGTACTGAATAAATGTCATTTTAATAAGAATTACCGGGTCAATACTTGGACGACCTACATCTGAATACATATCCTCTACTAACGAATAAATAAATGAAAAATCGATCGCTTTTTCTAGTTTGCGAACCAAATGGTTCGCAGGAACAAGTTCATCCAGCGCAATCATTTCAATTTGATTTCTTTGAGTAGAAGAATATTTGGAAAGCATATTGGTCACCTCAAGTAAATTTGTTACCTCCATTTTAATATAAAAAAGGCTGTAGATAAACTCGATTTTCACGAGTTTGTCTACAGCCTGAGCAAAGGATTTTACTCCTTTGCTTTTTCTATTTAAGGACCCAATCATGGTTTTCATACCATTTTCACAATACTTATATAGACTGCAGCATTAAAAATCCTTTTTTATTCAGATCCCTTATTGCTGATCCTCTCAACAATCTGCATTAAATCATCCGGTTTATAGAATTCAATGGGGGAGACCCCTTTTTCGAAAGTGATGTCTTCCGCTTCAAGCAGCAAGACATACTTGCCGTTGATTTTCCCTAAATGAATGTTTTCCCCGAAATCGGCAAGCAGGCCTTTGACAGAGGTGTTCCCGATCTTCACTCGAAGTTCTGCTTCAGGGGTGTGCTCCACAATCTGTGCAGCTGCTTCCACGACTTGATGCGTCTCCAGTCTTTCTTGAAGCGGACGCTGCTCACTTGCTTTCCAAATTTCCATTTCCTTTTCAAATTGGATCAGCTCCTCACTCTGGTCCTCAAACATTTCGGTAACTTGCTCCTGAACCATATGGATGACCTGTGATTTTAAGATTTCCGGCATTGATTCTCCGTACTCTACAAATTTCAGGAAATCCTCGAAGTAGCGGGCATGGGAGGCTTGATGGATTTTCAGTTCGCCTTCTTCGACCATTCCTTCTTCCGGCATGTAGGGATATTGGATGGACTTCATATTCTTGGTTGTAATGGCCATTTCAACATGGCGGATAAGTGTATTTTCGTCTGAAATCGAAGCAACTTTAGGCTCAAAATCACATTTTAATAGAAAGACAAAAGGTTCATCAAAATATTTACTGAGCTTCGCTGAAGCGACGATCAGAACCCCGCCTCTGACAGCACTTGTGTCCAAGTAGGAAGTAATAAACTGTTCGTTTTCTTCCCGGAACGTTTCTTTCGTATCCGCCAAGCGTACACGGTTAAATAGATTATAGTTAGGATTGGAATCTAGATCATGTCCTTCCTCGACGATGAAGCGGCCGATTTTTGTCGGCACTTGATCGGTTTTTGGATGGCGGTCTACTTTTCGTTTTGAGATTTTCATTAATTCGCCGTCTAAGAAATCTTTTAAAGGGCTATTTTCGTAGTCTTCCTGATTTAAGGTCTGGAAATGTTTATACCGTTTGTCTGCCTGTTCGCCATTGCCTTCTACTTGTATTAAATAAAATGATAAATAAGTAATTGAAAAGTCCAAAATGTTCACCTTTCTAAACAGTTATAACTTCATCTCAGTATAGAGACAGCTGGAATGTTCGTCAATGGACAATTGGTATAGGCAGTAAGGAATGGAACAGCAGAAAGGTAAAAATTATAAGGAAACAGTCGATAAACAAGAGAGAAGTGAATTTAAAGTTGAGGAGTTAAACTTATGAAGGTTTTTTGGAGTAAGAAAGAACATGAAATTGAGGAAAATGAATATGAAAAATATCTGAAGGAAATAAAAATCAATGTCAAAGGATTCCCTGAAATTAAGACACAAATGGATATGATTCATTTAACAAAAAAAGATTTGGCCATCATCCGTTCTTTAAAACCTGAAATGGAACAGCGTATCCCCGAAATTGTAAAAGCGTTTTATGATAATCTGGAAAAAGAGCAGAGCTTAATCAAAATTATAAAAAACAACAGTACCCTGGACAGACTTAAAAAGACGTTAATCCATCATATTACTGAAATGTTTGAGGGAAAAATTGATGAGGATTATATTAAACAGCGCTATACAATTGCCCATGTGCATGTAAGAATTGGCCTTCAGCCTAAATGGTATATGAGTGCCTTCCAGGATTTGCTGCAATCCTTTATTCAATCCATCAAGCACAGGATGAGTGGGATTGATCAATATGAGGAAACGATACTTGCCGTAACAAAAATTATTAATCTGGAGCAGCAGATTGTTCTGGAAGCTTATGAATTGGAAAATGAGCGGATTCAAAAGGCTGCGATAGCAGAAAAGAGGAAGATCCTTACGGAAGTAAACCGCAATGCAGAAGAATTATCAGCAGTCAGCCAGGAAACGGCCTCAGCTGCAGAACAGGTTGGGAGAAAAGTGTCAGGTATTCAAAATGTGACTGACAAAGGAATTCAGTTGGCTGAGAATACGGAAGAAAAATCAATCGAGGGTGCCAAAAGACTGGATCATCTTGAGGGCATTCTGTTAAAGGTTCAAGATCAGATGGACAAAATCCTGGCAGATATGAATCAGCTGACCGCAACATCTGCAGAGATCGGCAGGGTGGTAACCATTATTACAGGAATTGCTGATCAAACGAACCTGCTGGCCCTGAATGCTTCTATCGAAGCGGCAAGAGCAGGGGAAGAAGGCAAAGGGTTTGCAGTTGTCGCAGAAGAAGTAAGAAAGCTTGCAGAAAACACAAAGAATTCGGTTTCTGAAGTATCCAAATTAATTGATGGAATCGAACAATATACAGAAGTTATGAATGTCTCTGTCGGCATAGCCTCAGATGAAGTAAAGAAAGGTGCGAATGAAGGAAAAGAAACATCCGTCTTTTTCCAGGAAATTGTTTCGGCAATGAAAGGGATGAAAGAGCATAATATTTTAATTTCCGATGATATTAGAGCTTTAAATGAAATTTTTGAGGGGATTAAGGATGCCTTTGAACAAGTTGCTTTTTCTTCAGACGAATTAACCGGAATGACCGGAGAGTTAGAAAAATAATGAAAGTCAAGAAGCCCGTTCGTTGAATAGGGCTTCTTTTATTTGAACAACATTTGATAAGCTTGATATCCAAAGTAAAGACCGAATGCAATAAGAGAGAGTCCGGAGATCAAAGAAATGGCTTTTAAAACATGTGAGGTCAGAAGACGGCGAAAACTGCTGGAAACAAGAGCCATTGAAAAATCCCAGAAAAAAATACCGACAAAAATAGAACCGCTGTAAAATAATAAATGCTGCAAATCAAAGGTGGCTGCTGCTTTGGCCAGTATGGAGCCATAAATCCCGAGCCAGAATAAAATAGTCAGCGGATTGGAAATCGACATAATAAATCCTGTCAAAAAAGAAGAAAGCAAACGATCCTGTTTCTTCCGTTCAAATGAGGTTACTTTTACAGCACTTAACATACATTCAATGCCAGTATATGTAAGAACGAAAAAACCAAAGAGCCAAAGAAAAGTTTTTATAAACGGCGTTTCTAAAAAATGGACGACCCCAAAATAGACAAGCGCCATATATATGGCGTCCGCCAAGGCAGCACCTAACCCTAAAATCCATGCATGCCAAAATCCATTTTTAATTCCCTTGTCCAGCTGTGCTGCGTTAATAGGTCCAATTGGAGCAGCCAACGAAAGGCCGAGCAGAAAATAACTGAGAAAAGCTCCCATTCTTTTATCACCTCGCATTCTCATAGCTCGTACCATCATATTCAAGAGAAACAGTAAATATCCGCAAAGAATTTTGTATTCCAAGAATAACCTCGTTAGAATATAAAAACCTAAAACAAAAAGCAGCTAAAGCAAAACAGCATTGCAAAAATAAAGGGAACATGCTATATTTACAAAGCGATGAGCTAATTTGAGTAAGACGCAGGATATGCTTATGCTAAACGCCGGGATGTGGCCTGGCGGTCCGCGCCTCAAACGCATCAAAGGCACCCTCTGTAAAGATGGGTGCCTTTTACTTACTTTGAATCTTTTTTTGCCAGTTTCATTTTATTTTGGATTTCTTCTTTTATTTCAGCAGAGACTCCTTTTGCAGCATTTTTAAATTCACGAAGAGAGGTGCCGACAGCTTTGCCTATTATCGGCGGCTTACTAGGGCCAAAAAATATTAAAGCCAGAAGAATAATAATAATTAGTCCTGGAATCCAAACATTAGAAAACATTGTACACAACACCTTAATTGCAGCATGGTTCTTATTATATACATAGTGTAGAAAAGAAAAGTTAATAATCCACAATAGGGTCCAACTGATCAAGTAACAAAACGCTTGCTAAAACGAAGGAAATTATGTATGATAAGTACATAGCTGCTTTGTACGTAATGATAATTAAGTTTTAACCTTTAAGCTGTAATAGGGAGTTTTATATCAAAACAGGAATGTTATGCCTCGTCATTGACTTGGACAACAGGATTGTTTTTGCAAACACCCACTTTGAGGAGTGGTGGTTTAAAACTTTCTTACTTGAATACGGCATAGCGGCTTCTCACTTTAGACTTCAAACCAATCCGCAGGGATTGGTTTTTTTGTTTTTGAATTTGAGTATTTATTGTTAGTCATTTGACATAATTTATACATATTTTCGAGAAAAGAAGCATTTGTGAGTGAACAGCAAAAGAAATTCCTAAACAATTAGTGGTATAATGTAGGCAAATGCTGATCACATCTTATGAGGGGAGGCATCTCACTTTGAAAAAGATCTTAAAACATCTTATTTTTTGGTTTAGTATGCTTGGAACAGCCGCTGCTGTCCTTTATTTTTTTATAGCGGATATTCCTTTATATATTAAAATCATTTGCGGAGCATTGCTGCTTTTTATGATTTATGAAGTAATTTCTGACCGAAAACGTGAAAAGAAAGAAGAAATGGAGTCACACTCATAATAAGAACACTTTTCCGTATTCCTCCTTATCATATATTGGGGGAATTTTTTTATGATGATATTTATTGGGGAATGTTTATTCTCTGAAATTAAGATTGCTGGTTTTATGATTACACTATAATAATTATTGAAAAACTGGGATAGAATAACAAATTTACTCTTGAAAATGTAAGCGTTTTCAAATATAATGTAAATAGGTTGGATAGCAAATGTGGCTATCATGGTATGAGGCGCAGGCGGAGCCTCTGCCGATTCTTCTGTACAGCAATCATTGAAAGATATATGGATAGAATGAAAGGTTTATAGATAAATTATTTCGGTTAAATAATAAGAAAGGAGGGATTCACATGAAAAAGGAAAATAAAGTATCATTAAAGGACTTCATAAAGGAAGATAAGTTTGAACTAAATTCTTATCTTACATATTTAATGAGCCAAGTCCGTTATCTCCCGTATCAAGTAAGTAAAAGGTGATATAGTCAGAAGGGAAAGTTAAAAAATGAATAAACAAAATATATAGGCAATCCGTTTATCATGAAACTGTAAATGGATTGCCTATACTATGCCTGTAAAACCTCAATCTTCTAATAATGGCTCCGCATCTCTAACATTCTTCTCTGCTACTATAATCTATTCATGTTCCTTTTTATAAAAAGGGATCTTCACATTTTTCAAACATTTTTCCACTGCAAAAGTCTGAATTTAGCCTTTTAATACGATACATCTCACGGTATGATTGAATTGGATAACTTTGTAAGCCAAATCTCTTGTTGCGTAAAAATGTGAAAGACTGCACGTATTTGAAATGAAACGAGGTGTTAGAACCAATTCCAAAGACTTATTTCATAAAAGACGTGAAATTTAAGGCCTGAAACAATACCTGAAAATATATAAATAAAGGGGGGGGCTTGAATGAAAGTAATCATAGGGTCTGTTTTAGTCATTTTGTTAATTTGTATCGGGATTTGGCTGATTTTATCTCCTTCCTTTAAAAAAGTGGGAGAAAAAGCATTTGAGTTAAAACAGAAATTTGAGGAGGAAACAGATGAAGAAGGAAAAAACAGCAAGCAGCAGAAGTAAAAAGGTACTTGGAGGATTTATAATCGGTCTTGCTTTGCTGCTTGGTATAGGGATATTAGCCCTTTTTATTGAGAAAATCCCTAATGGCTATGTGGGAGTTGTTTACAGTCCAAATGGCGGCGTTCAGAGTGAAACACTTCCGCAAGGATGGCATCTTGTCGGCATTTTCGATAAAGTAACTGAATATCCGGTTAGGATGCAGACGGTTAATTACAGTGATATTCAGGTAGCAACTTCTGATGGGAAAAATATAACGATTGATTTTGCTTACAATTACAGTATTCAGCCTGATAAAGTTGTGGATGTCTTTAATAAATTTGGTCCAGTCGAAGTCAAACAAATAGAGGAAACCTATTTACGGACCAGGCTGTGGGATGCTGGACGGAAAGCCATTGCAAAGTATTCAGTTATTGATACATACGGGGAAAAATCATCTGATGCAGCTGTAAATGTACAGAAAATATTCTCTGATGATATTGCAGACCTAGGCTTTACGGTTGACAATCTGACCCTTGGTGTGCCAAAACCGGATAAATCGACCCAGGCCGCCATTGATAAAAGGGTTGAAGCCGCTCAAGAATTGGAAAGAACACAAATTGAATTGAAAATCGCGGAAGCAGAAGCAAAAAAGAAGAAAATTGAAGCAGAAGCGATCGCTGATTATAACGACATTATCAAGAAATCCATTTCAAAAGAAGTCATACAGAACAAATGGATTGAAAAATGGGATGGTAAGACGCCTAAAGCTACCGGATCCAATCAAATGATTCAGATTCCTCTTGAAGATGAACAAGATACGGAAAATAATTAAACTGCCAAACTGCCTGTTTACTAAAAATAGGCAGTTTTCTTATGCTAAAATGTGTTTAAAAGATTTAATTTATTTTTTCGCAAGGTTTAAAATTTTTATCACACCTATTAATTTGCTTTAAGGTACGGAATAATTGAAGCTTGAAAGGGAGAGTTTATTGAATTATAAGATACCGGTCATAATGTTAACAGTTATAGGATTAGCGACTCATTTTTATTTTATAGGCAGGTATCTTTTGCTATCTGTAGCCGGGACAGAGAAAATTTGTGTTGTTGGGTCTTATGTTTTGATTATAGGGCCGGCGTTTATTTTATTTTACAAAACGCTTATGACAAAAGGAAAAAATGACAAGAAGTTTGAAACAAGATTTTTTTCGCTTTTTCAAAATAGTCATTCTTTAATATTTGTTTTGAATGAAGAGGGACTGATCAAGCAAGTGAATCCTAAAGTTTCCTCAGATTTAAATTATACAGAACAAGATTTAATGGGTATTCCTTTTTATTCATTATTTTTTGATAAGGACGAGCAGTATGGAATTCAAGATCTCTTAGATCTGGCAAATGACGGCATTGTCAGAACGTCCTCAGGAAAAGTTACAAACAAAGAGGGAAATGAGTATCAATTAAAGTTTACATTAGTGCCTAACTTGGAAAGGAATATGAAAATATCGAGTTATCTAGTGCTTGCAAAAGATATTAATGAATTAATCGAATACAAAGGAAGAATTGTAAAAACCCAAATTGAATTAAAAGAAACAGTCCATAGGCATCAAGGTTTGATTTTTAAATTTATTAAAGTCGGCGATTCCTATATTCATACTTTAGCTGATGGACAGCTTATGGAAAAAATGAATTTAAAGAAAAAGCAGATTATTGGAAAGAAATTCAGTTTTGAAACTGAAAATAATGTCATTCAATTCATACTTCCGCACTATGATGCAGCCTGGAAAGGAGATTTTATGACATTTGAAGGAGAAGCGAGAGGAATACATTTCCTTTGCTCGCTTTCCCCAATCATTAAGAATGGAATGATTACAGAGGTAATTGGTTCTGCGGTAGATATTACAGACCGAAAGACAGTCGAGGTAAAATTAAAGGAAAAGGAAAATCTATATCGGACGGTTCTCAGTACGATGTTTGAAGGGATTTCTATTGTCCATCCTTCCGGGTGCTTAACAAACCTAAATGAGAATGTGGAGAAGCTGCTTGGCTTACCATCAGGTTTTTTTAATGAAGAAGAATTGGCAAATCGGGGAATAGAATTTGTTGATGAAGATTTAGCAGTGGTTACGTATGATGAATTGCCAGGTATACAGACAATTAATAAAGGAATAGCTGTAAATAATGCTATTCTGGGAGTGAAAACTCATGGACTCTTGAAGAGATGGATTAAAATTAATTCCATGCCGCTTTTCCTATCAAATGAGCAGGCTGCATTGGTCTCCTTTTCTGATATATCAGAACAGAAAGAACAGGAAAGCATGGCGGAGGAAGCCTATACTTTAAATCAGGAGTTAATCGACAACTTGGAAACAGGCATTGCTGTCACCGACAATGACGGAAGAACACTGTTAACAAATGCATCTTTGAAACGAATGTTAAAGATTAATCCGCTAGAAAATTTTATTGGGAAAAAGGCCTCAGAATTTAAACATGGATTTTCTAAAAATGCTGAATTAAGCAGTGAATTGATTGAAATTAGAAAGGCAGGCAGAACAAGAACAGAACTAGTCAGCTCAGATGAGGGGCGTACATTTAGGATGCACTATACCATGCTGGCTATACCTAAGAAAGACAATGTGCATTTATGGACATTTGAAGATTTGACAGAATTAATCAATCTTCAATTATCCTCACAAATGGCAAAAGAAGAAGCAGAGAAAGCGAATATGGCAAAATCAGAGTTTCTGTCAAAAATGAGTCATGAACTGAGGACTCCCTTAAACGGGATACTGGGCTTTGCACAGCTCTTGGAACTGGATCATACGTTAGATATCCGTCAGCAGAAATTCGTGACAGAAATTCGCAAAAGCGGAGGTCATTTATTAAGTCTGATCAATGAAGTACTAGATCTGTCCAGAATTGAAACCGGTCGTCTGAAAATTGCATTTGAAAACATAGATATTGTAAAAATAATCACTGAATGTGTTGCCATGGTTTTGCCATTGGCAAATAACCATAAACTTAGGATAGTCAATCAAGCAGCAGGGAAAGACAGTGTATATATAAAAGCTGACCCAACCCGTATAAAGCAGGTGATTTTAAACTTATTGGATAATGCTATTAAATATAATGTGAAAGAAGGGAGAATAGAAATTTCATATAAAGAAACAGATAAAGGTATTAAAATTTTCATCAAGGATAGTGGGATCGGTGTACATCCAGACGAGATAGAGGCAATCTTTGAACCTTTTTACCGGATTAAAGGAACCAATGTTGAAGGAACCGGCATCGGTCTTTCATTAACAAAACAGTTAATCCAAATGATGGGCGGAACAATTGAGGTAAAAAGTACAAAAGGGAAAGGGAGCATTTTTCAAATCAGCCTTCTGTCTAATACAGATTCCGAAACTCATAAAAGAATGGAGAACAGATCAACAGTTTTATTAGAAACAAAAGAAGAGAACTCTGCACATCTATTATATATTGAAGACAATCAATCAAATATTGAATTAATAAATGAAATCATAAACACATGGACTGACCATCGATTGCTATGGGCAAAAACAGGAAAGAACGGAATAGATAAAGCGTTAAATGAGAAAATCAGTTTAATTTTACTTGATCTCAGCCTGCCAGACATGAATGGCTATCAAGTATTTGATGAATTGCAAAAGTATAGTCATACCAAGCATATTCCAATCATTGCTGTCAGTGCCAATGCAATGAAGAGAGACATTGAAATGACTTTGAAAAAAGGATTTCGGGATTTTGTGACAAAACCAGTAAATATAGAAGAATTATTGACGAAAATAAATAAATACCTTACGTAAGTATGGCGGCCTTGGTAACCGGGGCCGCTTCTTTATTTAATCAATCGGGTCTTTTGTTGTATTGAGATGTCCTATTTTAGCTGCAAAAGAAGGGTAATCTTGTTTGAAAAACTACAAAATCTGTCTTGCATGCTTCAAATTAGTTGGACAATTACCGATTCATGAGAATATATTCTATTTAGAAAGTAAAGTTTGTGAGATTCATGTAAGCAACCGCCGTCACTAATATGAGTGCAGCTTGAGGAAGAGCTTCAACTTAAACCTGCACAGCAGCGTTCGATTGTAAAATGTTTTCTATTTTAGAAGTTGAAGAAATGAGATGTTTCGGTATAAGGACCTATTCCTGTGATTTTTTTCTTTAATACACTATAAAAATGTTTAATCTGTTACATAAGAACTATATAAATGTGTTGTGAAGTAGTATAATAACCAAGTTATTATTTATATAAAGGAGAATGCCATGTTTACTTTTGAAATCCAGCCATCTCATGAAGATGGAGCCGTCATAGTCCAGCTTTACGGTGATCTGGACATTGATGCAACAGAAATCATGTATGACAGTATTTTGCCTAGCTTAGACCGATTTCAAAAGATTACTATAGTAATGGCTAATGTTCCGTTCGTTGACTCAACAGGTATCGGATTGCTGATTAGTTTAATTGATTCAATGAAAACGAAGGAACCCCCTGCCGATATTTCAATCTCATGTGTGGATCAGCAGGTTAAACAAATTTTTGAAATAATGCAGTTTTCTGAAATAGTGGGAGAAGATATTTTTAAAAATTCCATAAAGTGATCTGTTTTTTCTAAAGTCACTGATAAAAAATTCCGATATGTATATATATAGGGAATTTTTTTAGAATAGAGGGAGCCTAATGGGGAAATTTAAAATTGCAATTTCAGATGATGATCAAACATCCAGAACGCTTTTGAGACACTATATTGAATTGTTTCCGGATTTTATGGTAATTGGAGAGGCTGCATCTGGAGAGGAATTAATTCAATTAGTGATGAATGATTCTCCTGACATTATATTAGTGGATATTAATATGCCGGGGATGAGCGGAATAGAAACCGTTAAAGTATGTAAACAATTCAAGCCTTCTATACAAGTTATTTTTACCACTGGGTTTGATGAATACGCAGTTGAAGCTTTTAATTTGTCAGCTTTGGATTATCTGATTAAACCAATAGAAATATCCAGATTCAGCACCTCTTTAGACAAGGCAGCGAAAACAATTGCATTATTAAAATCTGCCGAATTAAAATTTATTCAACAGGTAAAAAAGCTGACTTTGAAAACAAATAATTCTTATTTATACTTGCCGGTAGATGATATTCTTTTCCTCGAAAGAGAAAGCAGAAAAACGATCATACATACTTTGGATAAACAGTATGAGACAAATGAGGCATTGCAATCTTTTGAAGACAAATTAAACGGCGACTTTTGTAAAACTCACCGATCATTTTTAGTGAACTTGAAAAAGATCGTGCATATTCAGCCAATAGGAGAATCTTACACTGCTCATTTTTCGAATTATCCCAAAAAAGCCAATATTTCGAAACTTAAATTTAATGAGGTTCAGGAAACGCTTTCTGAATTAATCTAATGATACTGGGTAAGAAATATGCATTCCAATGAAAAAAGCCGAATTAATTCAACTTTTACATGTAGAAGGTTGAATTAATTCGGCTTTTTCTATTAAAGAGGGCTGATTCATTACAGAATGTTCTTCTTTATTAATGATGGCCCTGTCTTATCTTTCGACTAGAAATGTCATCCTAATTATATACATAAGTGAGAAAAAAGACTCATTAACTTGAATGCGTTATTATGAGCAAAAAGTCTCAATATGTGCCTTTTTTTGTCTGAAAACTAAAAATAAACGATTGAAAAGACCTACTTAGCCTCTGAAATGCCCTAAATGGATTGGACGGAACAATCAGAAAAAAGATATAGTTCTTACAGTATAAGAAAACAAAGTCAAACCATTAAACCTCAGGTGGTTACAAAGACCTTTTGTGCAGGGGTAAATTTGCTCAGTTGAGTGAATATCATTTGATAACTTCTCTTTCAAAAGTCAAGTGTCCCCTTGTATGCCAAAAATAAGGAACTTTATAAGGTCAAATTTAAAATATTCAGGAGTGTTGTTATATGTTACAGGCTAATTCAAATGTTTTGCATCCAATAGAAGAAGTATTAAAAGAAAATGACAAGATTGAAGAAAGTGTTTCTGCCATTTTAACTGCATTAGGAGAGGACGTTTCACGTGAAGGGCTTTTAGATACTCCTAAACGAGTTGCTAAAATGTATCGCGAAGTTTTCTCTGGTATCGGAGTGGATCCCAAAGAGGCACTTACTACCACATTTGCTGAAGACTATGACGGGATCGTAACGGTTAAGGATATTACGTATTATACATTTTGCGAGCATCATCTGATTCCTTTCTTCGGAAAAGCTCATATAGGATATATACCAAATGGCCGTGTGGTAGGCTTGAGCAAATTTGCCAGATTGGTAGAGCTGTCATCTAAACGTCCTCAAGTTCAGGAGCGTATGACAAATGAGATTGCAAATGCCATTCATACGGTTCTTCAGCCGAAGGGTGTGATTGTAACGGTTGAAGGGAGTCACCTATGCATGTGTGCCCGCGGGGTGAAAAAACCTGGTGCTTCAACAGTAACCACGATAAAGAAAGGCTCATTTGCTGAAAATACAGCCCTGTGTGAAGAGTTTGAACGGGCTGTTTCCAGAGTTTAAGAAATAGAAGGGACAGACCTATATGCATTATTTATCTAGACGGGAAGAATTCTCAGCCGCACATTTTTATCATGTACCGGAGTGGTCAGAAGAAAAAAATGAATCAGCTTTCGGTAAGTGCCATCGACAGAACGGCCATGGACATGATTATCAATTAGAAGTGATGGTCAGAGGAAACTTTAATAGGAAGACTGGCATTGTTGTAAATACAACAGATATAAAGCACATAGTGAATACATTTATAGCCAAGGAACTGGATGGGAAATTCCTGAATAAAGAGCTGCCATTTTTCAAAAGAAATCTTCCTACAACAGAGAACCTTGTCAACTATATCTGGAATGCCTTGCATGATAAATTTGAAGGCTGTGAACTGTACAGGCTTCGATTAAATGAAAACCATTACCTATCCGCTGAAAGGAAGCTAAACGGGATGACCTATTTAACTAGAAAATATCATTTCTGTGCAGCGCACCGGCTGCACAGCATCCATTTATCTGATGAAGAGAATAAACGAATATTCGGCAAGTGCAATAATCCTCATGGACACGGTCATAATTATTATGTTGATGTACAAGTTCACGGTGAGCCCCATCATCAAACCGGTATGATTATCGATCTAGCTCAATTAGATGAGATAGTCGAAAAGGTCATTCTGGATAAATTCGACCATAAACATTTGAATTTGGATACAGAAGAGTTTGCAGAATTAAATCCAACATCTGAAGCAGTTGCAATGGTGATTTATGAGCTGCTGGCCCCTCATATTCCTCAGCTTTATAAAATTGGACTGTGGGAAACGGAAAAGAACTATTTCGAATATTTCGGCGAGAGGGAAAAATAATGATTGACAAAAAAAGGATAAAAGGTAAAAACATAGCCATAACAGGTGCCACCAAAGGAATCGGCAGAGCTGCAGCCTTGCTCCTGAGTGAGCTTGGGGCCAATCTGTTAATTGGTTCAAGAACGTTGCAACATTCAGTGAATACTTCCGCAGAACTAAATACCAAAAAAGTAGAAGCTAATCTTGATGTTACAGATGAAGCATCTATTAAGAACTTTTTAATTAGTGGGTTGGATGAACTGGGCTCGATCGATGCATTAATTAATTGCGCGGGCTACGGGAATTTTGAATCGGCTTTTGAATTAAGTACTGAGGACTTTGACCGGATGATTTCAGTGAATTTAAGAGGGACTTTTCTGACTTGTAAACATTTTGGGAATCATATGATAGAAAGTAAGTCAGGCAAGATCTTAAATATCATTTCGATCGCCGGCAGTAATGCTTTAGCAGGATGCGCAGGCTACTCTGCTTCGAAATTCGGAGCATTAGGCTTATCGAGGGTGCTGCAAATGGAAATGAGAGGGACTGGCGTACAACTGACCTCTGTTTTACCAGGTGCGGTGAACACAGAATTTTGGGACCATATGAATCAAGTGCCTGATCGTTCAAAAATGATTCCTCCTGAAACAATTGCTGAACATCTGGTTTATCTGCTATGTCAGCCGGATGGTGCAACAGTAGATGAAGTAACAATCATGCCGCCAATGGGGGTACTGTAACAAGGAGGTCGACAAGCGATGAAGCCGCTGCTCAGCAGGATCCTGGGAACAAAAAAATTACAGGAAAGTGCAGCAATGCCGGTGCCTTTAACTATAAACTCATTACAAGAACATCAAAGAGGGGCTGTAGTCGGCTGGATTGCAAATAAGCTTGGTCAATTGGTGCAGATCGAGGGCTGTGATAAAGGGATCTTGATTTATTCATCCTTTCATAAAACGATAAAAAAAGCAGATACAGAAAATATAGAAGATTATCTTCTCTTTCTGGCGTATTCCCTCGTTTCATGGATGGAGACCAATGAAGATGTATATATAAAAATAAAAGAAATGCACTTACTGGACACGTACCATAAATGCCTTCTGGAAGTTTATGAGATGCTGAAAACGGATGACAGTCTGTATTTTAATAAAAGGCCGCCTGCAGAAGCCCAAATTAGTGAGGACGTAAAAATTTGGGAAGTGTATAGAGATGTACTTCATGCTTCAACTCAAAGGAAGTTCCTTCTTATAAAAGATGAAGAAGTTCAATCTTTTAAGGGCGGCGAAGTCCTATGCCATGAGCCGGTCGCCGCGAAAGAGGATATCCCAAAAGTTCGAAATATTGCCAAAGAAGTTTTAATAAATGAGGGACTGTCACCGAGCAAAGTTTCCAGTTATGTCTTGCTTATATCGGAAGGCATTACCAATATCCTGAAACATGCAAACTATGGCAGCCTGTGTATCGTAAAAAAAGAATCTTCTATCAATATAATAATAGAAGATAACGGAAAAGGATTTCCTTTAAAATCACTGCCCTATACGACATTAATGGCAGGCTATTCAACTAAAAAATCACTTGGCCAGGGCTTTACCCTAATGCTGAAAATTGCAAGCAGGGTATTGCTGAGGACCTCATCAAACGGTTCTACATTAATTCTTGAATTCACTTATGAATAAGGGGCTGACACTTATTAAATGAAAGGTAATAAAGTGATTCCGTCAATAGATGGAACCATCCATAAAACACTTTTAACAAGCGTCCTGCAAGATGGCTTTTGGAGCCGCTGGTTCGCTCATGGAATAGAACCTAGCATTTTAAATTCCAATAGAATTGCGCTTGCCTCTTTGGATGGCTGGATCTCGATACTGAGTGAGAGTGCGCTCAGTCATTCGCTGAGGGCAGAAGAATATAAGAAAAAAGGCAACAAGTCAGAAGCCGAACAATATTACAGGCTGTCAGGACTCTATTATTGTTTAATTCAGTGGGTATATCCTGCTCCAGATATTAATAAGAATGCCTGGCATGCTTTAGTACAGAATCAGTTCGATAAAGCGGATGCGTTATCCGATGATTTAATAACGGTTCACAAGATTACTATAAATGGAAGAAAGCATATTGGCAGAGTCAGAGTCCCTGTAAACTCTGCAGGGACTGTAATCATTGTTAATCCGATTGACTCTCCAAAAGAAGAATTATTTTCTTATGAAAAGGACTTTGCTGAAGCTGGATTTACTGTCATAAGCTTTGATGGACCTGGTCAGGGGGGAAGTGTGTTTGACAAAGACAATAAAGCAAGCACGGAAAGCTGGGGACTGTTTCTGAATCGTATAATCGAGTTTTCACATAGAAAATTTCCATCAGACCCATTGCATCTTTTTGGTACCAGCTCGGGGGCGGCATGGGCAATTGAAGGCAGTCAGCATCCTTTCATTAGCAAATCTGTCGCAGTCAGCCCGCCGTGCGGGACTCAAACCGAAATGCCCGACTACTTCAAAGAAAGAATGCATCATGCTTTAGAAGACTTCAACAGTGGCTTCCTGCCCAGTCCAGATAAACTTGAATTAAGTAAGAACGTTCTTCTATTTCATGGTAAACAAGATGTCATGGTGAAGGGTTCAGATATATATGATCTATATTCCAGATTGGAAAACCCTAAACGGCTTATTGAGTATGAGGAGGCCGGGCATTGCTGCGATGAGAAGTTACAAGAAATAAGAAAGCGTTCTATCCAATGGTTCAAAGGAGAGAGTTTGGATGAGATTTAACGAATTTTGCAAGAGCATCTTCGAAATTATTGAAATAGAATCAGAAGATATTTCCGAGTCCAGTTCCTTTAAAAATGATCTTGATATCGATTCCCTTCAAATGGTAAACGTTGTGATAGGAATTGCCGAAAAATATGAGATCCCTTTTGAGAGACTCGTACTAAATTCTGAACACATTCACACAGTGGGCGGACTGTATAACATCGTGAAAGGTGAAACAAAATGATTCCATTGATTCAAAAAGTTATAAATCCAGTATCAGACAAAATTGCACTGACTACCTTTGATGGTTCGTTTTCTGGCCGGGATATAGGTATTTTAACTGAGCGATATGAAAAATTACTGGCACCGTTGGATATTAAGGGAAAGAGGATTGGCTTGCTGGTAACTGTTATCGAAGAATATCTTTCTCTTTTGTTTGCTGTCAATAAATTAGGAGGTATTGTCATTCCGCTCAGTTGGCAATTTAGACATGAAGATTTGACAAAAGTGCTTGAACTGCTTGATCCTCATATAATCTTTTCCATAACAGAGCATAATGGATTTCATTTCTCAGATGTCATCCAAACATGGGCTGAATGTTCTAATAAAAAGACACAGATTTTCACATCTGACAGTTGCTCAGAATGGAACCTTACTCACTTCATCGGGGAAGAAAAAGAACTTGATGAGGAGGGGAAAGATTTCATTTGCTGCTCTTCAGGCAGTACCGGCACTCCAAAGGGACTCGTATTTAATATGAAGGTATTTGATTTCTCATACAAGCTAATAAGTGACTTCCAAAAAATTAACTCTGAGGATAACGTCTTATTCTACGCCTCAACCAGTACCATTTATGGAATTAAATCGATGACCAACATTATTCGAGCCGGCGCAAATGTATTTGTTCCATCATCATTTGATCTGCCAGCCATCATCCAGACGATGAAACAAGCGAATTGCAATAAAATCGTTACAACCCCATCTATATTTAAAGCAATTTACTCTTTTGCCGTTCATTTATGTCCGCAAGTCATCGCTAATTTAAAGTTAGTATGCCTGAGCGGAGAAAGAATGCCGGAGAACTTTGCTGACCAATTTCCGGATATGGATCATTGTGAATTTTCATCACAGTATGGCATATCGGAAATCGGAGCCATCGGTTTCGCTAATCTTCGTTCGGGCTTGGAGCATACTATCTATAAAGAGATTGATTTTACAATTAAAAATGGTGAGCTTCTGGTCAGAACAGGTGCCGTATTTTCCGCGTATTATCGCAATAAAGAGCTGACAGATAGTGCTTTTGAAAATGGCTGGTATGCAACAGGTGACCTAGTTGAATTACAATCTGACAATCGTTCTATTACAATTGTGGGCAGAAAGAAAGACATGATTAAAAAAGGCGGACAGCAAGTCATTCCAGGTGAAATTGAAGCTGTGCTTTCTGAAATAGAAGGTATCAAACAGGCAGTCATTATAGGGATCCCACATGATATATACGGAGAGCAAGTAGCAGCTTTTGTTGTGTCAGAGGGCATAAGCGCGTCTGAAATACGAAGTTTACTGAAAGGGAAAATTTCTGCTTATAAAATCCCGGATAAAATCATTTCACTTGACGCCTTCCCTATGACGCAAGGAAAGGTTGATAAAATAAAATTGAAATCATTCATTGCATAATTTACGGAGGAGCAAGATGGATAAATTCAAGACAGGGAATACACTGAAACATCAATTTATTATTAAAATATTTCTTGTTTTCATTATCATAACGTTAGTGCTCGGTTCAATTCAGTATTACTATTTAAGCAAACAAATCAACAATGATGTAAATAACGAAGCAAAACAAATTGAAACCAGTATAGAACAGGGAATAAAGGAAACGGACCTAGCGTCCCGCTCTATAGAACAACAAATAGATGTCAGGTTAAAAATCATAGCAGAAAGAATCAGTGAACGGCTTGAAAATAAAAAGGTTGAAGAAATCACAAACGAAGAGTTGAAAAGGATCAGCAGTGAATTTGAAATAAGCGGCATCACTATTTTCACTAAGGAATCAGATGATATCGTAGGAGCAAAATCCACGGAGCCGAACGATATTGGTTTTAGTTTTAAAAAAGAATTAGGGGCCGAGGATTCTGGTTTTATCGGATTGAGTCATTTACTTGATAATAAAATGCCTGTGCAAAATGGTGAAAGTTATGTAGATGAAAATACAATTATTTTACTTACCTCTCAATCGGGTTCCCATAAAAATAAACCGACCTTTTTTAAATATGCATACTATCATAAAAAGGGTCAGGATTTCGTCATAAACCCGTTCATTGAAGCAAATGAAGTATATCAATTCACACAGTCTGTCGGCCCTGATACCTGGATTCAAAATGTTGTGAATACCAATAAAGTGGCTAAGGAAGTAGCTGTGTTAGAACCTCGTGTTTATGCTGATCCCAGTTTAGCCGAAAAAATGTATCCCCCTTTAAAAAAGGTTGTTTACGGAGAGTTTGCCCTTGCAAACAAGAAAGACAAAGCAATTCTAAAAGGTATGGCTAAAGATCCAAAAAGAACTTCTTATATAAGCGGAGAAGGTGAAGATAAACTATACAAAGTGTTTATACCAAGGGAGAACGGACAAGTTATTTATGTCGCCTTAGATTATAGTGTGATTAGTAAACCGCTGCATAAGTTAGCGATCTTACTCATTGCCTTCAGCGCAGTATCGTTACTCGCCTTGTTTATATTAACGGCTCGATTTTTCAGTTCACTTTATAAGCAGATTCAGGAAATCATCAAACAGATTAAACAATTGGAATCTGGAGATTTTACTGCTAAGAGTAATGTAAAAGCAAAAGGAGAATTAGCCAGTCTTTCTGCCAGCACGAATCATATGACTGCCATATTAAATAAGGTATTAAAGGATACAACAAAACAGGCAGAGAAAGTCCAGCATTTATCTCAGGAATTAAAATCAGAGACTGATAGTTCTGTAGATACTGTATATGCCTTATCACTCGATTTAACGGCAAATGCAAGAGAAGATAATTTTGAAATTACTGATTTTCTGAACAGACTGGAGCAAGCATTAAAAAAAGCTCCTAAAAATGAGGAAATGTTAAACGTATTAGAAAGTATCGAGAAAATAAGAGACATATCAAATACCCGCTCCGAATCAACGACTCAGATTACCTTAATTTTAGCTGACTTATTAAAATCCTTACAGCTTCAATCCGATGAGCTTTTGAATATTTCTAGTGAGTTATTTCATGATATGTATAAATTTAAATTGTAAGGGGTGCATCTGATTGTTGTTCAAAGTTGAAAGCAGCTTGGCTGGCACTGTTCAATATATTGGGATGATAGGAGTGTTAGATTACTCTACTGTGGATTCCTTTGATTTTGTTAATGAAACACCAGATTATGTAAAGGAATTCATTATAGATTTCTCTGCTTTAGAATTCATTGATTCCACAGGCATCGGCGCTATTTTGACCATCTTGCACAAAGCCAGCTCACTTCAAGCGATTGTGACATTTCAAGGAATGTCAGAAGAAACAGTCGACTTATTCGAAACAATTGGACTTTATGAAATCAAAAAAGCTTTATTAAATGAGGAGGTCTAGCCTGATGTTCAGACGTGAATTAGACCATTCGCACCAAGATTTGGCTTCTGCGAGCAAAACGCTGGAAAGAGAGATCAACCTGGCGAAAAATATTCAGCAAACACTATTAAATGGCGAAAAACCTTCTTTAGAAAATGATGAAATCACTGGCATTTCCATCCCTGCAAGATTAATAGGCGGAGATTATTTCGATTTTTACTCATTGCCTAACGGAAAATTACGAGTCATTATCGGCGATGTTATGGGAAAAGGCATACCTGCAGCAATGCTGATGATTTTAACAAGAGGTGCTTTCCGGACAGCTGCTGAATCAACTCAAGGACCTGGTGAAACATTAACCTCAATGAATAATGCCTTATACAAGGATTTACGGAAATTAAAATCATTTGTAACCGTCTTCTGTGCTGATTGGGATTCTAAAACAGGCTTGTTTACTTATGCGAATGCAGGGCATTCTTTGCCTGAAATTATAAGAAGTGATGCAGAGAAAGTCCAGGTTCCTAAAGTAAAAGGCGTCATGCTGGGCGGACTGCCGAATCAGGTCTATCACCAAGAATCGATTACATTAATTGATGGTGACTTAATCGTACTCTATACAGATGGGATTATTGAAGCGCAAAACACTGAAGGAGAAATGTATAAATCTGAAAGATTATTAAATGTTTTAAAGGAAAGTATCACACGAAGTGCATCTGAAATTGAAACCGCTGTTGTAGCAAGTGTGGAGAATTTTACTGAAACCATGCCGCAAAGAGATGATATTACATTAGTTACACTCAAAGTCGGGAGTGACAGAACAGAAATATCTGGTTTTAATTCTCCTCTGGTGTAAAAAGGGAGGTATCGATAATGGAAAAGAATATCGTTTCTAAAGGAAAATCAGTACAAGAAGCTCTGGAAACTGCTTTGGACCTTCTTGGTGTTACAAGCAATGAGGTCAATATCGAGGTGCTGGATCCGGGAGAAAAAGGCTTTCTCGGTTTTAAAGCAAAACCGGCAGTCGTTCGCGTAACACCACTTCAAAGAGAAAAATCTGAAAAGCGGTACATTGAAGATAGAGAAAATTTGAAGTTCCTTGAGTCGATATCTGCGAATAATCCAGAAGAGAACAATCCAGTGGAAAATCTTCAAGGCACCGCATGGGTTTCTAATGGAAAAATCTATTGTAAGGATGCGGAGAATAAATATCCGCTTATTAATCCTGCTAAAGGGGTAACTCTTTATAAAAATGATATATTGGTCCGGTACACGGATATCATCAGTGAAAGTGATACCATTCGGGCGGAAGTGATAAATGAAGTGATACGGCCGTCTTGGGAGATTGTCTTAAATTCAGATAAGTCAGAAGCACTGCTTAAAGTAAAACCGGGTATGAAATTGATCCGAAAGCTAAAGGACACTTCGCCAAATACCAATTTACATTTAGAAATTACAGAAGAAAAAATACCACTTTTTATTGAAGTAGAAAAGATACTTGAAGAAGCGACAAAAAGGGGTATTGTTCATGGGTTAGATTTTTCTGGCATTCATTTAGCCTGTCAGTCAGAAACGGAGGGAACCTTCGTACTGGCAAAGGCTACTATGCCAGTACAAGGGAAACACGGATTCTTTCAGGTCTTGCAATCGGTCGAGATCAAGACATTTATAAAAGAGCGCTTCGACGGTTCAGTTGATTTCAGAGAAATAAAAGAGTTTCCTTCAGTTGATTTCGGTCAAGTAATAGGAGTGGTCATTCCTCCGAAAGCAGGAACACCAGGAATAACAGTCACTGGAGAGCCGCTGCAGCCAGCAGAGGCTCATCCGCTTATCTTAAAACCTGGAAAAGGAGTGCTTGTTGCAGAGGGCAATAAAGTGGTGGCTACTGTTTCAGGTCATCCCGAAGTAAAAATAAAAGGACAGTTAGCTTCTATTTCGGTGATTCCTAAATTAGTCATTCAAAATGATGTTACCTTAGAAACTGGAAATGTTCATTATATTGGGGTTGTTGAAATTACCGGTTCTGTACAGGATGGCATGCAGGTAGAAGCAACAGGAAATATATTGGTAAAGGAAAATACAAATAAGTCCAAAATTATATCAGAAGGTTCGATTGTAGTCCAAAAGAATGTCATCGGCAGTATATTAACTGCCGGCAGCAGCGGCTTATTGAAGACAAATTTAGCAAGGCTGCTTATAGATTTGATCAATAGCCTTAGAAGAATGGCAGATGCCATTAATCAACTATCACAAATTTCTGCATTCAAAGAAACGTCATTAAAACTAACTGGATTAGGACCCTTAATCAAAATTTTAACTGAAAGCAAATTTAAAGATTTTCCTGAATTAACAACATCAGTTATAAAAAAAATTCGAACAGGTTCCTCTGAGCTTGAGACGGAATGGCTGGAATTTGCAGAAAGTCTGAATAAGAATTTCGTTGCTATTCCAATTTCTGGTTTAAAGTCAGCGGAAGATATTCTGAGTATCATCCAGCAGGCTGAGGCTCTGCTTGCCTCCGTTAAGGGAAATGAGACAAATTCAGCTGATGTAAGAGCCGAAAATGTTCAAAACAGTGAATTATATTCCAGCGGTGATATCGTTATTTCCGGAAAAGGAGTCTATAATTCCAAGCTTTATGCAAAGAGAAATATTTCAATTAAAGGGTTTCTTAGAGGCGGGGAAATATACGCTGAAGCAGATATCGATTTAAATGAAGTTGGTGAGCGTTCGGGTTCTTCAGTATTGGTTGCAACATCCTCAAAAGGCAAAATTAAAATCAAAACGGCTTCAGAAGATACAACCATTCAAGTAGGGGACCAGTCGCAAAAACTGTTAAAAAAATCAACTAATATTATGGCCGGCTTAGATGAACATGGCCAATTAGTCATTTCCCAAGGAGTGGTTTGATGTTTAAATATACAGTCTCTAAAAAAGAGAATCAGACTGTTTTTAAATTAGAAGGAGATCTGGATATTGAAGCAACAGAGGTCATTGAAGAAAAAATGACAGAAGATCTCAGTGAAGGAAATACAGATGTCGTTTTTGATTTCCAGAACATTGATTTCGTTGACTCTTCAGGGATTGGCCTTTTAATTACTTTAGTCACAGATTTAAAAGAGAATAACAGGAATCCGGTCATTATACATGTACAAGAAGATGTTAAGTTTGTTTTTGATCTGCTGGAATTAGATAAAATATTAGGAAGCGATGTTTTAGCATTTAACAGCTAGGCTTTTATAGATAAAAAGCGGGATAAGATCCTGCTTTTTTTATGTCTTCAATCCGCTTTCTTGTAATAACTGTTAGTTCAATGAATGAATCTCTTGGTGATATTGCCTTATAGTTTTAGTAATAGTGTACATATTTAGTTTTTACCCGCAGAATAGGACAAATGTTTGTGTTCTTTTTCTGAAATTTATAAGATAATGATACTGTTAATAAATTTCAGAATAATGTGATATATTATAGAAAGTATAATTATAGAGTATTTTTTAGGTTTTATGCAATCCTGGGAATTAACTACATATTAATGAGGTGTAACAAAGGTGGCGATACGAATGGTCGATAATCAATCATTGCGCGACAAGAAAGTTATGACGATTAAAATTGTGAAAGAATTAACAGGTTTGTCAGAAAGGAAAATTCGATATTATGAAGAGCGAAAGTTAATTTTTCCTGCCAGGACGTCTACAGGCAACCGAATGTTTTCGTTTTCTGATATTGAAAAGTTGATGGAAATTGCAGAGAAGCTGGCGGATGGAGTACAGACGGATGAAATTAGGAAAGATATAAAAAAACGTGAAAACAAGAAACAAGATCAAAAGAAAGAAATGATAAAAGGACAGTTAAATTCTCACTTTAACAGAAAACTATCCCATTAATTGTGCTTTACAACTTTAGTTTATTATCAGAGTGCAGTTTTTTTCCATTAAAATAAGAATTCTGTTCCCCTCTTGAATAACCTTATTTTTAAATAAGCCTTATGATACATTAATAGTCTAAAAGGTTTATCCACCTTATAGGAACTGCTCCATTTCATACTTTTTTTTATGATTAAGCGTAAGAATAATTTGTCAACGTTGCTTTAACGGAGAGACGCCAGAAAACAGTTCATTTGTTTTCCAGGCGTCTCTCTTTACTTTATTGTTTTTTTGTACTATTATAAACCTCGGTATTAATTCCTACTAAATCCATCAGTTTGAGGTGAGAAAATTGTCACAGACAACATTGGAAGGGACAAAACTTCCGTTTCAGCATGCTACGACTGTTATTACAGATCTTAGCCCAACACAGAAAAAACTAGTGGCGATTGGCAGTATTGCAGCTATTATTCTACTTATCTCCATCGTCAACGTAACGAATTGGACTCAAGGTATTCTGTTTATAATCGGTCTTATGCTTGGTGCAACTTTGCTTTATGCAAGGTTTGGCTTTACATCTGCTTTCCGCAGGCTGCTCTCTGTCGGAAATGTACAGGGGCTGCAGGCGCATATGCTTATGCTCGCTATTGCTTCTACACTTTTTGCTATTATTTTAAGTACGGGTTTTTCTTTTACAGGGACTGCACCTACAGGGTATGTATCACCAGTAGGCATAAGCGTTCTGTTCGGAGCCTTTATATTCGGTATTGGTATGCAGCTCGGCAACGGCTGTGCATCCGGTACATTATATAGTTTAGGCGGAGGATCTTCTTCTATGATCCTTTCACTGACTGCTTTTATTGCCGGTTCGACACTTGGGGCCTACCATTTTAATTTTTGGATGGAAGATACTCCTTCGCTGCCAGCCATATCATTGGCTGAGTCGACCGGGCTTGGCTATCTTGGCGCATGGTTTGTTCAGATTGTTGCTTTTGCGGTAATCTATTGGATCACCATCTTGATTGCCAAAAAGAAGAACCCTCCTATGATGAAGCCGCTGGCTACTACAAAAGGGTGGAAAAAGGTTATCAGGGGGTCTTGGCCGCTATTTACAGCAGCAATTGTTTTAGCTGTCCTTAATGCTTTAACTTTAACTGTAAGAGGCACCCCTTGGGGTATTACCTCTGCTTTCGCATTATGGGGAGGCAAAGGATTGGATGCTTTAGGTGTGAATGTTTCCAGCTGGGGTTATTTTTCCGGTGCAAATGGCGAGGCATTGACAAACACCGTGCTGGCTGATTCAACAAGTGTAATGAACTTCGGTATTATTTTGGGAGCTTTCATTGCAGCATCTTTCCAAGGGACATTCAAACCAAGGAAAATTAAAGCAGGTGTTGCGGGTGCAGCAATTCTTGGCGGTCTATTGATGGGATACGGAGCCCGGCTTGCCTTCGGATGTAATATTGGAGCCTATTTCGGCGGGATTTCATCATTCAGTCTTCATGGATGGGTATGGATGGTAATGGCGATGCTTGGTACTTATGCCGCTCTATTTATACGTCCCTTATTCGGATTGAAAAATCCAAATTCAAAAGATTCATTTTGCTAAAAACAAAGGATTTTGGCCTGCAGGCTTTCTCTGCAGGCTTTTTTATTTTGCTTAATTATGCAGCTTCTTATCCAGAAGTAATATCATTAGCAGAAATAATAAACCCCCATTTTGAATGAAAAGAAATGTTTGACACCTTAAGGATAAGTGTAAAAAAGTAACATCCAGTCTTTTCGGAAATAAAGCTTTTAGGAGGAAGAAATTTTGAATCAGTCACAAAGTACAGTTGCCAATATCATGATTGAACAATTGCATCTCATGGGTGTGGAACGGATTTATGGAGTAGTCGGAGATACCATAATTGGACTGATTGATGCTTTGGCTAATCAGGACAAAATTAAATTCATTGCAGTGAAGCACGAATCTGTAGCCGCTATGATGGCTTCTGCAGAAGCGAAATTGACCGGGAAACTTTCAGTATGTACGGCAACGATGGGGCCTGGGGCCACGAACTTGCTGAACGGACTCGGAGACGCTTATTCTGATAAGGCACCGGTTCTTGCACTGACCGGACAGGCACCCAGTCAAAAGATTGGAACAGATTATCAACAATATGTTGATCAGCAGCAATTATTTAAACCGTTTGCCGCTTACAGCGCCAATTTGACCAACCCAGATGGGATTGTTGATCTCCTTCAAAAAGCAGGACAGAAATCATTGCATCAAAAGGCAGTTACCCATTTATCGATTCCAAAAGATTTTTTTGAAAAAGAAACCCAGGCTAAGCCAAGGCCATTGCCGGAAATGGTAAGAGGAACAGCATCTTTTCAGGAAGAGGACCTTAAACGCGCAGCTGATATTATGAAATCAGCCGCTAAGCCTATGATTCTTGCCGGTGCAGGTGCCTTTGCTGCAGCTGAAGCAATAGAGGAACTTGCGGATGTCTGGGGTGCAAGCATTTTGACAAGCTTGGGCGGAAAAGGTGATTTCACTGCTGGTTCTCCCTACCTTTTACAGGGGATAGGCGAAGGGGGAAATCCTTACGCTCAGAAGCTATTCAAACAGGCCGATGTTGTATTGTTGGCATGAGCCACCTGGTGGCCGGAAGGTTATGTCCCGGAGGATGCTTCTATTATTCAAATTGATAAAAACCTAACAAATATAGAAAAAAATATACCTGTAAACATAGGGATTGAAGGAAACACAGAGTTAGTTGTTCCTTTATTATTGAAAGGGCTGGAAGAGTATTCAAGAAATGACACTTGGGTGGAAAAAGGGAAAGAGGTACAGGAAAAATGGTCTCAAGAACTTAGAAAAGAGGCCGAACAGGACGGTTCCCCGATTCATCCGGCAAAGATTGTCCGAAGTATTGAAAAGGCGATCGCCCCTGATGCCATTCTCGCTCTGGATACAGGGGATGTGACAGTCTGGGTCAACCGCATTCTTCAGCAAGATCAGCAGAAAACCCTCTTTTCAGGGTATTGGCGCACAATGGGGTTTGGGCTGCCAGCCGCAATGGCTGCCAAACTAAATGCCCCGGAACGACAGACAGTTGCGATTGTGGGAGATGGCGGACTCCAAATGACATTAGCGGATTTGTTGACAGCCACAAGGTATGGCCTGGATATTACCGTGATTGTTTTCAATAATGGATCACT
The DNA here is from genome assembly GCF_900098925.1 of Bacillus massiliglaciei. Taxonomy (GTDB): domain Bacteria; phylum Bacillota; class Bacilli; order Bacillales; family DSM-1321; genus Peribacillus; species Peribacillus massiliglaciei. The sequence goes on from NZ_LT622360.1 coordinate 864,777, forward strand.
TCAAATGGAACGGGATAAAATAAAAGCCGAAAAAGGGGATGAAGTTGGGGTGGATTTGACTAATCCTGATTTTGTAAAGATTGCAGAAGCCTGCGGCTGGAAGGGGTGGAAAGTGGAAAGTTCGGATACTTTAGATGATGCTTTACAGGAAGCCCTTCAGAGTAAAACCGCGTCATTAGTAGATATTACAACTTTACAGGCTTTTTTTCCAGAAACTGAATAAATGGTACAGGAAGCCAGAAGGAAAATCTTCTGGCTTCCTATGTCCTTTCTAACCTGTTTATTTTAAAAGGAGGCATTTAATTCATCCATTATTCAGTGCAGCCCTAAAATCAGTTTTAAGTATACTGAAATAATTCTTTTAGATCCTCTTAAAAAACTTATTAAGCCCTATTTCCACAGCTTTTTTCAAAAGTTATCGGTTAAATTTTAGTAATACAAGGAATGGCTCACATTATCGGCATGTATATTTTTACTCGTTAACTTTATCATTTTTTAGGAAATTTTCTTAGATAAGGTCTTGGTATATAATAATAATTCCGATAATGGGAGGAAACTTAAATTTAACATAATAATTTTTTGGCTTTTCTCTATCTCATAAAACTGATGTTTACCAAGCCTTTTTATGAAAATTATTAGGTTGTAATGTGTTTTATCGGTATGAAAATGCTTTTTATCTTATTAGCTGTTTTGCTTAGTGTTTCGGGATTTGTTATTTTATTCCTTCCAGAATTCCATTGCTTTTTTTTCATTTGTATATACGGTGATTTTTTCTTGTTTAGCAAGATGCTTATATGGAGCATCCTTATCTTTACCTTTTTGGAGAACATCATGTTGCTTTTCAATTCGATCAAGCATTTCATAAAGTTCTTGTTCTTCATTTTCTTTCATATAGATTTTCCCCTTCCAATTAGATTCTTAATGGCGGATATTATTTGTTATCTAATTATGTACATTATTATGTCCAATTTGAAATGTTGATTTCATTATAAACATTTCTATTTATTTTGAAAATTAAAAAATCAATTAATGCAATTACACTTATTAAGCATTTTGTGGTCACTCTTTGTTTTTGATATTCTATATGTAAGAGGAGTTGAAAAAGTTGAAAATTAGAGCAATTAATAATGAGAATATAGAAGAACTATATTTCGCATTTACTGACTTTCTTCGGGAAAATGGCATAGAGTTTGCCTATACCGATTTAACAGAAGAGAATGGGGAACTTTCCTTTCTATTTTGCAATGATCCGGAAAATGCCAGATCCGTTGATTTTGACAGTTCTCGATGTATCGGCCTAGAGACAGAATACATAGCAAAAGAAATACTCCAGCCGGTTTTGCCTCGGCTAAAAGAATTTGCAAGATTAGGCTCGCTTTTCTAACCTGCTCGTTTTAATAAGAAGTCAAGGTAACGAGACTGGGGGACAAACATGAAATGGAAGGCTGTTCAGCCATACTTCAAAATTGTTAGAGAAGTTACAGGACTTGAACAAAAGACACGCAAATCCTATCGGGAAATGTATTTAGACGACCAAAAATTAGTCACTAAATACAGGGAATTCCCACGCGAAAAGGTTCTGGACATGTCTTTTAAAAGAATGGGAGATTCAGGAGGCATCTTGTATTTGCATACAGATCATGGGGTGTATTCTTATAATGTAGAAGAAGATCCTGAAGAATTTATGAAAGCATTTAAGCAGAGCCGTAACTGATATGCGGCTCTATAAATGCTTCCGGCTATGTACCGGATTTTATAGGCCCGGATAAGATGAGCTCTTATAAGCTTTTCACTTGCTTTTTTTCGTTATCAAGCTTATAATTTGTTTTGATATCAATTGTTTTTAATTCAAGATATCATTTATTACTTCTAATTGGGGGAACAGAGAATGTCAAAAGTATTATTCGTTAAAGCAAATGATCGCCCAGCCGATCAAGCAATATCAGTACAAATGTATGAGGCTTTCTTAAGCACTTATAAGGAAGCAAATCCTTCTGACGAAATTACAGAATTAGATCTTTTCGCAGAAAATATTCCTTATTACGGAAATACAGCGATCATGGGTGTATACAAGCGTAATCAAGGTCTTGAATTGACAGCTGAGGAAGCAAAAGCTGCAGATTTGGTTGATCAGTATTTAAACCAATTCTTCGCTGCTGATAAAGTCGTTTTTGCTTTCCCGCTTTGGAACGCAACTGTACCAGCTCCATTAGTTAGCTATATCTCATATCTAGCTCAAGCTGGTAAAACATTCAAATACACTGCTGAGGGTCCTGTTGGCTTGGCTGGCGATAAAGAAGTTGCCTTGCTTGCTTCTCGCGGAAGTGATTATTCTTCAGCTGAAATGGCTGCTAACGAGCTTGCTGTTAAATATGTACAGGCAAACCTAGCTCTTTGGGGATTGACTAACCCTGTAACAGTGGTTATCGAAGGGCACAATCAATATCCTGACCGTTCAGAAGAAATTATTGCAAACGGCTTACAAGCTGTTGCAGAAGCTGCTGCAAAATTTTAATTACCCTTTCATAACAAGGAAAATATCATATGAAAGACCTCTGGTGATTTCTGTTTACATGAATCAGCAGAGGTCTTTTTTGTTCTTTTTTTGGATAAAACATGCAGATTTGCGAGAGGGCAACGACAGGTACTTCAACTATTAATTTGGAGAAAAACACCTCCTGCTGTTCCATAAAATAACGCTGGAGAGGTTTCTATGATTCCTGACAGCGGGAATACATATAAGAAATAAAAGTAAGGAGGAACCTCAATGTCTGAAAGCGGAGAAGAGCGAGATCAATATTTTAAAGAGCGCGCCGGAACTGATGAGGCGAGATTCCATGTAGTGCCCCAGGACGATGAAGGATGGGCTGTTAAAAGAGAGGGCGAAGATGACCCTGTATTTTCAGCAGATAAAAAAACAGAGGCCGTGGAAGAGGCAAAAAAATGGCGGAAGAATCGAAGACAATGGCCTATATTCATGATGACAATGGCAGAATTGAAGAACAGCTGAATTATCAGGAGTAAATTAAACAGAAAGAAGAGGACCGATTAGAAGCTGGTCCTCTTCTTTCTGTTGTATAAAAAGTATAAAATATCTGTTGATTTATTAACGGTTTGTCTAATGAAATTATTTTCGGTTAGATAGATAATAAAGATAGCAAGCAAAATCATTGTTCATTTGGAGCGTTCCATTTGTTCGGGAGGAGATTATATGATTAAAAAACAGAAAATTCTAATAAACGGAAAGAGACTGCAGGAAACTCTGGAAAAATTCGCTGAATTTGGAGGGACAGATTTTAACGGAGTGACAAGACTGGCTCTCACTGAAGAAGACCGCCAGGCAAGGGATTATTTCCGTTTTTGCTGCGAAGAGCTTGGTATGCAGCTGAAAATTGATGATATGGGCAATATGTATGCAAGATTAGAAGGGGTGGAAAATAAAGCACCGGTTGTAATGGGCTCTCATATCGATTCTGTAAAAAAAGGCGGACGATTTGATGGAATCCTTGGTGTAGCAGCCGGGCTTGAAGTAGCAAGGACGATTGTGGAAAATGGGATAAAGCCCCAGGTGCCTATCGTAGTCTGTAATATTACGAATGAAGAAGGCGCCCGATTCGAGCCTTCTATGATGTCCTCAGGTGTCTTGTCTGGAAAGTTCGATAGAATGGAAATGATGCAAAAAAAAGATACAGAAGGAATAAGCTTTGAAGAAGCCCTTCATTCAATTGGATATGCAGGAAGTGAAGAAAATCGGCTGAAAGAGGCACAGGCTTTCTTGGAATTACATATCGAACAGGGACCTATTCTGGAACGGGAAGGTTTGAGTATAGGGGTAGTAGAATGTGTTCTTGGCATGGTTTGCTATGATATCGAAGTGCTTGGAGAGTCAGACCATGCCGGAACAACTCCCATGAATATGAGGAAAGATGCTTTATTTACAGCTAACAGCCTCATCAGTGAAATACGGCAGAAATTAAGTATGCTGGATGAAGAATTGGTTTTCACAATTGGAAGAGTAAATGTTTCTCCTAATATTCATACAGTGATTCCAAATAAAGTGGTTTTTTCTTTAGAAGCGAGACATAAAGACACAGAGATTATAAAGCAGGTTGAAGAGATTATTCTTAGTTTAAAACAAACTGGCAATAAAGAAGGGTGTGAAGTCAATACGGCTAAACTGTGGGACAGGGACACTGTTTGGTTCGATGAATCACTCTGCAGTAAGCTAGAACAGTCTGTGAAATCTCTTGGTTACTCATACAGGCGAATGGTAAGCGGGGCCGGTCATGACGCTCAGTTTTTCGCCAGTTATATTCCATCAGCTATGATTTTTGTTCCAAGTGTCAACGGTAAAAGCCACAGTGAGGATGAGTTAACCTCCTGGGAAGACTGTGAACGAGGTGTAAATGTATTATTGGAGACGGTTCTTTCTTTACAGCAAAGCAATTAATCAAAGAAAAATCCTGTCAAGCCATCATCAAGGCAGACAGGATTTTTCTTTGAATAGTTCATAATTATTAATATCAAAAAATTAGAAAAAGAAAAAATATTTTTATAACTGTTTCCAAACTTCTTGAAATATTATTTTTAGTGGAATATCATGTTTAATAGCAAGTTCTTTACATACTTCATATTCTGGTGCTTGTTGAATGACCTCTCCATTCATAATTCCTTGCTTTACAGGAACCGTCCCCCATGGAGTTTCAATCTGCACAAAGTTTCTTCCAAGCCGGTGAACGGATAATGGATAATACCGAAGGCCAAGAGTGGTAGTTTCTTTAAAAATGACAGCGGTTACTTGTTTTAGTCTGTCCTTGCTGCATAAGACTTGCAGCTGTGTGCCTGGACGATTTTTTTTCATATAGATGGGGATGTAGAATACATCATTCGCTCCCTCTTCTAACAGTAATTCCATTACATATCCAAGCCATTCTCCCGGTATATCGTCCAGATTTACTTCAATTTTCATCATTTCATGATCGGTATGTTCTTGCTGATGCTTCATGACAGATTCCCCCTTGCTCCAATTATCTTACTTTTTGTATAAGGATGGTAGATTACTAGTATGGATTCATATAACAAGGATATTTTAACACAATTTAAAAATGGATCTCTCTCTTTGGAAGAGGCGGAGCAAAAATTAAAAGGATTTACTGATTATGGTTTTGCCAAAGTTGACGATCATCGAAAATATAGACAGGGATTTCCTGAAGTCATTTTCGGTGCAAATAAAACGCCTGAACACATTACCGGAATCTTTCGTCATTTATTAATGGAAGGGCATACAGTTTTAGCTACAAGAGTCAGTGCTGAGGCAGCAAACTACGTAACAGCGGAGATAAGCGGAATTGAATATGATCAAGCAGGCCGGACTCTTCTTTATAAAGCTAAGAATCATCAAATTGCTGATAAAAAAACAATCGGGGTCATATGTGCCGGCACTTCCGATATCCCTGTCGCCAGAGAAGCAGAAGTTACGATCGAAGCGATGGGTCATAAATCGGTGAGCTTTTATGATATTGGCGTGGCAGGGATACACAGACTCTTTGCCCAGCTTGAGGAAATCAGGAAATGCAATGTGCTGATTGTAGTTGCCGGCATGGAGGGTGCTTTGCCAAGTGTAGTAGGCGGACTCGTATCCGTGCCTGTAATCGCCGTGCCGACCAGTGTAGGCTACGGGGCTCATTTGGAGGGATTGACATCACTGCTCAGTATGTTAAACACCTGTGCTTCCGGTGTTACTGTAGTAAATATTGATAACGGATTTGGAGCTGGGTACTCAGCTTCATTAATGGCGAGAATTTAAAATGGGGAGTGCATGTCATGAAAACATTATATATTGATTGCGGAATCTCCGGCATTGCTGGAGATATGGCACTTGCTGCTTTTCTTGAAATTGGGGCAGACCTGGAAGATATAACAAGAAAACTCAAATCTGTTATACAGGAAGAATTCAGTCTTTCTATAAAGAAGGTTGTGAAACGAGGGATTGCAAGCTCTCTTTTAATAATAGATACCGAAGAAGAAAAGCATTCACACCGTCACTACAGCACAATTAAAAAACAGATAGAAGATTCGGAGTTAAGTGAAGAGGAAAAAAACACAGCGCTTGCGATCTTTGATGTTATTGCCCGTGCGGAGGCAAAGATTCATAACAGTTCATTGGAAAAAGTACATTTCCATGAGGTCGGAGGGGTGGACTCCATGATTGATATTATTGGTACCGCTATTGCTTATACTCAATTAAATATTGACAGAACGATATGTTCACCTATCGCCTGCGGAAATGGATATATTCAAATCGCCCATGGACTGTATCCTGTACCCGCTCCCGCAACACTTGAGTTATTGAAGAATCTTCCCGTCAAACAGACGGAGATTAAGGGAGAGCTGACCACCCCGACAGGAGCGGCGATTGTCCGTTCACTGTCGGAAGGATTTGGTACTCTGCCAAGCATGGAAATTAAGGAAATCGGCTACGGGGCAGGAAACAAAGACTTTGAAAATCACCCAAATGTTGTCCGTTTCATTTTAGGAGAAAGCTGATGAAGGGAGATTACTTGAATGGATAGTCTGAAAAGCCTGGATAAAGAACAGAGACTCAAAGAAATACTTCAGGAGATGGGCAGCATCGTTATTGCATTCTCAGGAGGGGTGGACAGTACGTATTTGCTGAAAATTGCTCTTGATACTCTCGGAAGGGACAATGTGCTGGCTGTTACAGCTGATTCTGAATCATTCCCTGAAGCTGAACTGAAAGAAACAATCCGGTTAGCTAAACAATTTAATGCCCCGCATCAAGTCATAGAAATGTCTGAGCTTGCTATTCCCGGTTATGCTGAAAACGATGCCAATCGATGTTACTTTTGTAAAAAAGGACTGTTTGATCAGTTATTTCCAATTTTACTAGAAAAGAATTTTAATAATTTAACCTTTGGATTAATATTGGATGACCTTGGCGATCACCGTCCAGGCGTAAAAGCGGCGATGGAAAGAAATGTAAGAGGTCCCTTGGCTGAGGCTAAGATGTCTAAAGAAGATATACGTCTTCGGTCAAGAGAATTAGGGATCGATACATGGGATAAACCGTCCATGGCCTGTCTTTCTTCCAGAATTGCTTATGGAGAAAGAATTACGATTGAAAAGCTGAACAGCGTGGAGAAGTCTGAAGAATTTATTAAGAGATTTGGAATCAGGCAAGTGCGTGTCAGAATTCATAATGAAATAGCAAGAATTGAAGTGGAGAAGCAAGATATGCCTGTCTTGCTGGAGCGAAGCCGGGAAACGGCAGAATATCTGAAGGGCTTGGGGTTTAAATATATCACGATGGATTTAATAGGATACAAAAGCGGGAGTATGAATGCTTCAATCGCAGAAGAAAGTGTATCTAAGATTTAATTTTATCCTTTAAAGCAAGCCTTGATCTATTGAGGTTTAGTATTTTCTTTCATTCATTTTCTTTCAGAGGAATAGCACCTCCTAAATCATACAGGATTCAGGAGGTGCTTTTTTATGTAAAACCGGTAAGGGAATTAATCTATAATCATCTTCTCGACTGTGTAATCAATTCTCATAACCGCTTATGATTTTTGAATGATCGTACTTTGCCGGAGACGGTCCTCTTCCCAAAACTTTCGCTGATTTAGCCATATTGCTATTTGGAGAGTCTTAGCATCCTGATAATAGCGGGGATCAAACCCTGTTTTTTCTTTAATTTTATTTAGACGGTAAATTAAGGTGTTCCGATGAATGAACATATTATCAGCCGTTTCCTGGATATTCAGGTTGCTCAAAAAAAACTGTTCTAATGTTTCTTCATATTGAAGAATGGTCTTATTGATCACTCGTTCTATAAATCGATTAGCCATATAGGAATTGATTTGATAAACCAGTGCTTTTTCTTCGATTTCATCAAAAGATATGTAATCGTTTTCGGAATTGCCGATTTCTAACGCAAGTTCACAGTCCTTATACGCATAATAATAATTAGAAAGAGAATCAAAAGGAAGACCGCTGGCCATACGGAAGTGGACACTATGACTCTTCAATATTTTATAAACCTCTGTTATTTTTTTCTGCGCTTTCTCCTCAGGCATTCCGAAAATTGTAATAAGTAATTTACTGTATTGGATAAAACTTATGATTGCGTATTCCTTATGCAGAATAGATTCAGCCTGCTGCAATATAAATTGGTTAGAAAGAGTCCGTTCGGTAATATGAATCAAGACTGACTGAAAGGGAGGCTTAAGATTAAGTCCCAAATAATCAAGTTTACCCTGCAGATATTCCTGTGACGGCTTTTCCTTTAATAATTCTCCGATGATCAATTCCACATTTCTTTGTTCCCATTCCTGCTGTGTGGCAGTGAAAGATTGCTTCAGCATAAGCTCGGTAATCATTTTGACGATACCGCTTACATCTTTAATTTCTTGAGGTTCACCTGAAACACCGAGTACACCGACAATTTGGTCTTGGAACACAATAGGCATATTAATTCCTGGCTGAACTCCTTGCCATTTTCCCTTTTGTTCTTTGGTAATGGAGAGCGTCTCACCCGTTTTTAAAACTTCCAAGGCTCCTTCATGAATTTGATGAATTCGTTCTTTGTCTCTGGTAGCTATAATATATCCTTTGTTGTCCATTATATTGACATTCCGGTTTAACTGCCGGGAAGTTTCCTGGACAATGGTTTCTGCTATCTCAGAGGAAATCATAAAAAACACCCCTTTGTTCCGAATATACAAAAAAATATAATTATTTGTACAATTAATTATATCTGACAAACATAGTAATATCAATTTGAGATTAGTATACTTATATATAATAAATGAAAGCGTTTACTAGGAGGATGACATGAAGATTGTTGTTGCACCTGATTCGTTTAAAGGAAGTTTAAATGCTGTAGAAGCTTCGAACGCGATTGAAAAAGGAATCAAGAGAGCCAGTCGGGAGGCGATAATTGAAAAAGTACCTTTAGCGGATGGTGGAGAAGGTACAGCTGAAACCTTAGTCATGGCAACCAAAGGCAGACAAAAATCAGTTTATGTGACAGGTCCGTTGGGAGAGAAAGTGCTGGCCAATTATGGTTTGCTTGGCGATGGAAAAACCTGTGTCATTGAAATGGCTCAAGCATCTGGAATAGGACTGGTTCCGAAAGAACAATTAAATCCATTGACGGCGACTACATATGGAACCGGTGAATTAATTAAGCATGCAATCGATGACGGGTACAGAGATTTTATTTTAGCTCTAGGAGGTTCGGCAACAAATGACGGCGGTGCAGGCATGCTTCAGGCGTTAGGGATGCGGCTGCTGGATGACCGCGGCCAAGAGGTTCCTGCAGGTGGGGAAGGACTTGCTTCCATCCGTCAGATTGACATGGAATCCTTTGACCCCCGCATAGCAGCCTGCCGATTCTCCATCGCCTCAGACGTGGAAAACCCTTTAGTAGGACCAGACGGGGCATCGTATATTTTTGGGCCGCAAAAGGGAGCGACTGAGGAGATGGTCTCCCTGCTTGATCGCAGCATGAAAAATTGGGCGAATCAAATTGAAAAGGTTACCGGAATACATCTCCATGATTATCCGGGGGCCGGAGCTGCCGGAGGAATCGGCGGAGCTTTCATTGCTTTTTTTCCTGCTGTATGGAAACGGGGCATAGATGTAGTGGCAGAGCATACAAAGTTACAATATGCGATGCAGGATGCTGATTTAGTTATTACAGGTGAAGGGAAAGTCGATGTACAGACAGCATCAGGAAAAACGGCCATGGGGGTGACACAGGCAGCGAAAAAATTGAATATTCCAACGGTTATACTGTCCGGTACGGTCGGCAGCGGGTTTCAAGCGCTTTATGACTATGGAGTGATCAGCGTTATGAGTATTATTGACAGACCGATGTCCCTTGAGGAAGCGATGAACGAAACAGCCAGTTTATTAGAGAAAAAAACAGAGCAGGTAATACGTATGTTTTTCCATGAACAAATTTCATTAGAAAAAGCAGGGGGTAAAACAACGTGAAAATCAAAAAAACGATAGAAAAAGTACCGGGCGGTTTAATGGTGGTTCCGTTATTATTCGGAGCAATCCTAAATACAATCGATCAATTGCATATACCATTTGTGATGAATGCTTTAAAAGCTTTAGGTGTTGCCCAAACAGAGGATGGCTATTATGAATTTTTAAGAATTGGCGGGTTTTCACAGGAATTATTTAAAGATGGCGCACTTGTGCTTATTGCCTTATTCTTGTTTTGTGCCGGCAGCCAGATGAATCTCAGAGTCGGGGGTCTTGCCTTAAAAAAAGGAGTGCTTTTAACATCATCTAAGTATTTGACCGGTTTAGCCGTTGGACTGTTATTCGGGTTTATCTTCGATCCGATGCATGGATTATTTGGATTATCGACAATGGCCATCATTGCTGCCATGACAAATGGAAATGGAGGAATGTACGCAGCCTTAACAGGACAGTACGGCAACCGGTCAGATGTTGGCGCTGTAGCAGTATTATCCTTGAACGACGGTCCGTTTTTCACTTTAATGTCACTGGGACTGATGGGTGCTCAATTTCCGGTCATTTCCTTCATTGCCGTTCTTCTGCCGATTGGAATTGGGATGCTTTTAGGGAATCTAGACGAAGATATTCGGGATTTTCTTAAGCCGGGAGAACTTCTGCCTGTCCCATTTTTTGCCTTTGCCTTGGGAGCAGGAATGAATCTGGCCAGCTTCTTTAACCCGGATGTAGTATTAGCAGGACTTACCCTTGGCTTCCTGACAACTTTCTTAACTGGATTTATAGGTATACTTGTTTTCAAACTGTTCAGAGAGAAAAGTGTCATTGCCCCTGTCGCTGAAGCATCCACTGCAGGGAATGCAGCTGGAACACCTGCAGCTATTGCTGCAGCAGCAGGTGTCGCTGCAGGCTCCGGTATGATGTCACAGGCGGATGCTCAGGCCTACATGGATATTGCTAACATTGCTACTGCCCAAATTTCCATTGCTACTTTAACGACTGCCATATTATGTCCGATCGTTGTCATTATGGTTGATAAATATCAGAAAAAGAAAGGAATCGATGGTAAGATGGAAGTAATGAAGAATGACAAAGATGAAGGCGTTACCATAACATAACTCTGTTTGAAATACCCTGGGATTCTCTCCCGGGGTATGGCCTGTTAGAGGCGAAATAATTTATGAATGTATGAATCAAGCAAAAAAACAAAGAAAAGAGTGAGATTATTATGCAAACAACACTGCTTTATGGAAAAACTGGACTCGAGCTATCATTGCCAGATAATACATTTATCGTAGAACCTAATCATTTGCCAGGTCTTGATGACGAGAAGCAGGCTATCAGAGACGCCTTACAAAATCCGATTGGAACGTCCGCTTTATCATCGCTAGTAAAATCAACTGATACAGTTGCCATCGTGATAAGTGATATAACGCGTCCTACACCGAATCATATCCTTGTTCCACTGTTAATCCAAGAACTGCAGCATGTACCGCTCGAAAACTTTGTTATTATCAATGGTACGGGAACACACCGTGATCAGACAAAGGAAGAATTCATCAGTATGCTTGGGGAATGGGTAGTTGAAAATATCAGAATCATCAATAATAACTGTCATGATAAAGAAACCCTGGTGAATCTCGGAGAATGCTCATTCGGCTGTGATGTCTACTTGAATAAGGAATATGTAGAAGCCGATTTTAGAATTGTAACAGGATTTATTGAACCTCATTTCTTTGCCGGTTTTTCCGGAGGGCCAAAAGGTATTATGCCTGGTATTGCGGGCATTGACACAATCATGACTTTCCACAACGCAAAAATGATCGGTGACCCTAAGTCTACCTGGGGGAACATGGTGAACAACCCCGTTCAGGATATGACAAGGGAAGTCAATAAGCTGTGTAAACCAGATTTCATGCTGAATGTCACACTTAATCGTGAAAAGGAAATCACAAATGTATTTGCGGGTGAATTATATCAGGCCCATGATATAGGCTGTGAGTTCGTGAAGGAGCATGCCATGATTAAATGTGAGGAAAGATTTGATGTGGTCATAACTTCTAATTCTGGCTATCCCTTGGACCAGAATCTTTACCAGGCTGTTAAAGGGATGAGCGCAGCCCACAAAATCGTTAAAAAAGGAGGATCCATTATCATTGCCTCTGAATGTTCAGATGGTTTGCCGGATCATGGCAATTACTCAGAAATATTTAAGATGGCAAACACGCCTGAGCAGCTTCTGAAATTGATCAACGATCCGGACTTTAAGGTTTTTGATCAATGGCAGGTGCAGAAGCAGGCTGTAACACAAGTATGGGCAGATGTTTATGTTTATTCCTCTTTGACCGATGAACAAGTAAAAAACGCGATGCTCAAACCAGTCGATCAAATTGAAGACACGTTAAAGGAATTAAGAAAAGTTTACGGCGACGGAATGACAATTGCTGTATTGCCGCTGGGACCTTTGACGATTCCTTATGTTGAGGATTAAGAACCGAATGAATAACATAATGCTGATTGCCGATGATTTGACGGGTGCTTGTGATGCCGGCGTTCAATTCACAAAAAGAGGAATGAAAGCGGCTGTATATTTTGATAAACCTGACATACATGCTGACAGCCATGAAGTGTGCATCATTGATCTTGACAGCAGAAGTTTAACGAAACAAGCTGCATATAAGAAGGTGCAGGCTTGCCTGAATGTAATGCCAAGCAGCCAATCGCCGCTGTTTTATAAAAAAATAGATTCTACCTTAAGAGGAAATATCGGCAGTGAAATTGATGCGATGATGGATGTTTTTTCATTCGACTTTGCGGTGATCGCACCAGCTTTGCCCGCTTTAGGCCGCCTAACGAAAGCCGGGCGCCATTATTTACACGGAACTCCTGTCGAAGAAACAGAAATTGGAACAGACCCCAAAACACCTGTAAAGGAATCAAGGATTGTCGAACTTCTTTCAGAGCAATCCAGCAGGAAGGCCATTTCGATTTCTCAGGATAAGCTGAAAAATGAAAAAGACTGGGAGAAAACAGCAGCCGGCCTATTGGCTCAGTCATATCGTCTGTTTGTACTGGATGCTGAATCTGAAGAAGACTTGAAAAGAATTGCAGCGACGTTTTCCAAATTGCCTTTCCGTATTCTATGGGTAGGTTCGGCCGGCCTTGCAGAAGCTTTGCCTATTCCAGCATCCAAGTCATTAAAGAATGCAGTGCAAATCCCTCATGGGACAGTATTAACATTAGCAGGAAGCCGGGCAGAGATTACTTCGAAACAAATAGAGTATATGCTTCAGTTTCCGAAAATGGGGAGAGTAACTTTAGACCCCGATAAACTGCATAATGAGATAGAAAGAACAAGAGAAATCGGCAGATGCCTAAAAGAAGCAGAAACATATATTAAAGATGGGAAAGATCTTGTGATACATGTCCATCAAAAAGGTTCCCGAGACATAAATACCGGTTCTTTGCCAAGCATTATCGTATATGAATTGGCTGCCATTGCATCAGCTGTTACAAAGAAATTCAATATTGCCGGGATGATTTTAACTGGCGGAGATACAGCCAGAAGCATTGCTGCAAAAATGGGTGTACGCGGTATCGAACTTGTCGGGGAACTGGAAATAGGGCTTCCGCTGTCAAAAATGATCGGCGGGCCCAATCTATGGATGGCCACGAAAGCCGGGGCTTTTGGAAATGAAAGCTCGCTCTATCAAGCCTATCAGTCACTAAAAGGAGCTGTTGAAATATGAAACCGATCATCGCAATTACTATGGGAGATGCAGCGGGAGTGGGGCCGGAAATTATCGCAAAGGCATTTACGAAAGAATGGATTTTTACAAACTGCCGCCCTGTTGTAATAGGGGACTCATCCATTTTGGCTAAGGCTGTTGAAATCGTCGGAGCCACTCTCAAAATTAATAGAATGAAAGATCTACATCAAGCCGTCTTTACAGATGGCACGATTGATTGTCTGGATTTAGAGCTGCTTGATCGAACTCTTCCTTTTGGCGAAATCTCAAAATCAGCCGGCAATGCTGCTTTCCGCTACTTAGAAAAAGCGATTGAATTGGCAAATAATAAAGAGATTACTGCTATCTGTACTGCACCTTTAAATAAAGAAGCTCTTCATCTTGCCGGGCATCAGTATCCGGGCCATACTGAAATATTAGCTGAACTTACAGGTACGAAGGAATACGCTATGATGCTTTCTGCACCAAATCTAAGAGTGATTCACGCAACAACTCATGTCGGTCTCATAAAAGCTATAGAAAGTATTTCCCCAGAGAGGGTGTTAAAGGTCATCAGACTTGCTGATCAAACATTAAAAAAAGCAGGCGTTCAGCAGCCAAGAATCGGTGTTTGCGGCATTAATCCGCATGCTGGAGAGAATGGTCTTTTTGGAAATGGCGAAGAAGAGGAAAAAATTATTCCTGCGATTTCAGAAGCAGCATCAGAAGGCATTGATGCAGCTGGTCCTTTACCGGCAGACACTCTGTTTTTTAGAGCAGCCAGAGGAGACTTTGATATCGTTGTAGCGATGTATCACGACCAGGGACATATCCCAATTAAAGTGATGGGAATTGAATCAGGTGTTAATATCACTGTGGGACTGCCTATTATCAGGACAAGTGTGGATCATGGGACAGCCTTTGATATTGCCGGAAAAGGAATCGCCAGTGAAGAGAGTCTGGAAGAAGCTCTGCGTCAGGCTATTAAATTAGCACCTGTTCAATAATATGAATGATTTATGAAAGCCGCTGGATGTAAATCAGCGGCTTTTTCTCTGGCTCTGCTGAGGCTGAATGACCCATACGCTTAAAAAAGAAATAAACACCTGTCAGGCAGCGGAGCAGACTGGCCCTTGTTTCATTCTCTTTTACATGAAAAAAAACATGTGATAGTATGGATATGGTATGAAAGATATAGATTTTACAGTGAAAGAGGAAAATAGATGATTACTCTAAAAAGTGAACGCGAAATTGAAATGATGCACGAAGCAGGTAAATTACTGGCGGCAACTCACAGAGAAATTGCCAAAATGATCAAGCCTGGGATCACGACCTGGGAAATCGAAGAATTTGTAGAGAAATTTCTCAAAGAGCATGGAGCAACCCCAGAACAGAAAGGATATCAGGGATATAAATACGCAACATGCGCATCGGTGAACGATGAGATCTGCCACGGATTCCCGCAGAAAAAGGCACTAAAAGAGGGAGACATTGTAACGATTGACATGGTAGTCCGACTAAATGGCGCGCTTGCGGATTCAGCTTGGACCTATGGTGTCGGAGAAATCTCAAAGGATGCACAGCGCCTGCTCGATGTTACAAAAGAATCCTTGTATAAAGGGATTGCAGCAGCAACGGTTGGAAATCGACTGGGAGATATCGGGCATGCAATTCAATCCTACGCAGAAGGTGAAAAGTTTTCTGTTGTCAGAGATTTCACAGGCCATGGAATTGGAGAGAGCATGCATGAAGATCCAACGGTTCTTCATTATGGAAAGCCCGGTAAAGGCGCCCGCTTAAAAGAGGGCATGGTTATTACCATCGAACCGATGCTTAATGCAGGAACCTGGCATATGAAAATGGACAGAAATAATTGGACAGCTAGAACTGCAGACGGACAATTATCTGCCCAGTATGAACATACGATCGCTATCACAAAAAATGGTCCGATTATTTTAACGGAGCAATAAAAAAAGCCGGACTTGTTGAAATAATCCCTTAAAGTTAAACAAAGTTATTTTAATTAAGCAGCTTGTAAGGTCTGAACCTGGTATTGAACCGGGCTCAGGCCTTTTAGTTTTGCCTTGATTCGTTGTTGGTTATAGAATTCTCTATATTTTTCAGTTCTAACTTAAAGTGTTCTACTCTTGCAAATTCCTCCGTACTATACATTTTAAACCCATTTGTTTCATGATACGTTGAACTTTTTTATGATTCACTATGTGTCCACGGTTTCTAAGTTCATCACGGATTCGCCGATAGCCAAAACGACCCTCATGTTCATCATAAATAGTTTGAATTAATTCCTTAATCTCTGCATTAGGATCTGGACGATCAAAATTTTTCACACAATAATAATACGTACTGGGCGGAATTTCTGCGAGCAGTAAAAGTGCTTTCACCGAATATTCATTCTTTAATTCATATATTGCTTTCGCTTTGTCTTGTTTGGTGATCTTTCCTTCTTCTGATCTAAGGTGTTCGATTTTTTTAGCGTATGCGTTCTCCATACGTAAATGTTCTTGTTCCTCTTGTAATTCAAACGGTGTGGATTTTTTTGTTTCTTTCTTCATTGCTGGACGCTCCTTTTTCTAAGATTCCAGGGCGCCTGTTCCTAGAGACTCAAATTATAACTGCTTTTTTCGGTGACGTCCCGGTGTGATATTTATAATTAAGTACGTTTAGTTTAAACTGCCCATTATATGATGTATAGCTTTTTTCAAAGGTTTTTCTCCATGGAATTGATTTTGTTTTACCCATTTCTGAAATACAGCTTTGTTCACCCCCTATAATCAGAAATTGACATCAGCCTTCTTTCACCCTATATATAGCTCTTTAGAGCTTTTAATTTCTCTTCTGAATAAATTTAACTCTAAGAAAAGCACCTCCAATTGTTGATGGTTTCTAACAATTTGGATGCGGTTCAATTAGGGCCTTTTTATGAGTGTTTATTTTAAAATAAACCTCGTCAGAATATTCTTAATTTAAAATAATAAAAAAACAGCCAAGTATTAAATACTTTACTATTTTGTACCATCACAGGATAATTAAGATAAGCAGGAGCAAATATTCTGATACTGAAAATAAACCGGCGAGGAGGTCTGGTTCATGAAGAAAGACGAAAAGCCCACTGTCTCACTGGAGTCTGTAGGATTGAGCCAACGCGAATTTTTAACTTTATTCTTATTGCATTCCCTATCTATTCGGACCAACTATCCGCGGGCCATTCACCAGGAGTTAAAAACCTTGTTCACCGGAAAAGTACACAGTTATGACTATTTATGCAAAACAGCAAAACTGCTGGTTCAGTCCGGCCACCTGAAGGTATATACAGAAAAACGAAAGAACTACTATCAATTAACACAAAAAGGGCACGAGCTTTTTAAATGGTATCAAGAAAACTATTTCACCCGTTTTGTCGAAGTAAAAAAGGTCATAGACCGATTTATGTTCGATTTAACAGGTTCAGGTCCAAATCCTCCTGTCAAACATAATTTGCCCGAAGAATATCGTTCTTATTTTTCCAAAATCATCTCTGTAAAGGATCTTGTTCGATATGTAACCCTAAAAGTTGCTTTTTCCCGCCGTCCTATCTATATGGGAGAAGTTGGAGAACTTTTAAAAGATAAGTTTGGCTGGATAGCAAGCAATGGATATTTATATGATCTGGCACATGAAATGGAAGAGAAAGATCTCTTGGTTGGCCGCTGGGAAAGTGAAAAGCGCACAAAAAGATATTTACGGATAACGGATGAGGGCTGTTATCATTATAAACAAATCGCTGATTCAGCAGCACATCAAGTACAGGAGATTCAAAAATATTTAGCAAGCATACTGAAATTTTTAGAAGCCGAGACTGCTGCTGTAAAGGGATGATACGATGAAAAAACGGTATGAAAATTTGGACGGCATATTGAATCAAAAAGGATTTAAAGATTTGCTGAAATGGTCACAAGAAAGGCGCAAGAAGGTAAAGGATATCGATACACTAATACCGCAAGCTGAAAGAAAAGAAACGGAAAGGTTACAGTCTAATCGCTCAGAGACTTCTATCACTTGGATTGGACATTCAACGTTCTTGATTCAGGTGCAGGGGCTTAATATCCTGACAGATCCTGTCTGGGCAAAAAGGATGGGCGCCCAAAAACGGCAAACCGAGCCCGGCCTTTCTATACAAGACTTGCCAGAAATCGATATTGTGGTCATCTCACATGGACATTATGATCATCTTGATTTTCAGAGTATTCGGAAGCTAAGCGGCAATCCTTATTTCTTAGTGCCTGAAGGACTTAAGCATCTATTCAAAATAAGGGGCTACCAACAAGTTATAGAATCGAATTGGTGGGAAGGCTTTGTTATGGAAGATGTAAAATTGACTTTTGTGCCTGCGCAGCATTGGACCCGGAGAACCATTTTTGATATGAACACTTCTCACTGGGGCGGATGGGTTATAGAAGATCTGGATACTGGCGTGGGTATTTATTTTGCCGGTGATACTGGCTATTTCCGAGGATTCGAGGATATCGGCCGGGAATTCAACCTGGACTATGTGTTAATGCCGATTGGAGCCTATGAACCCGAATGGTTCATGCAAGTGTCCCATATCAACCCTGAAGACGCCGTAAAAGCCTTTCAGGAATTGACAGGATCTGTTTTTATTCCGATGCATTATGGCGCTTATCGTCTGGCGGATGATACAGGACCGGAGGCATTGGAGCGTCTTATTGCAGAGTGGCGCCGATTGGAGCTTGATGATTCTGCTCTGAAAATACTTCAATTAGGCGAGACACTTTGGTGCAACGCTTAATAAAGGCTTTACAGGGGTAACACTATAGCATAGAAGCTTTGTAAAGAAGGGGTGTCGCCGCATGAAGAAGGATCAAAAAGAAGAAATGGGAAGTATCTATAAGTTTATTCAAGGACAAGTCGATAAACTGCCCATTTCGCAATCAAAAAAACAAAAAATGCTGGAACAGCTGATAGGCATTAAAACAATGACAGTAGATTCGCGTGAACCGCGTATTGCCCTTGTGGGGAGAAGGGGTTCCGGTAAGTCGTCGCTCATTAATGCGATGTTCGGAAAAGAAAAACAATATGTAAGCTCTGTCAAATCAGGTACCGGTAAAGGGAAATGGCTATGGTATCCAAGTCAGGAGGAAAAGAAAATCCGATTGCTGGATTCCAGAGGACTGGGAGAAAGCGAAAAGCCGACAGAGGAAATCAGTGAAACAACGCCTATAGCCGAACTGGCCAAAGCTGTAAAGAACGAACAGCCTGACGTGTTTCTTTTCCTGATTAAAGCCAAAGAAACAGACTCTCGGATCGAAGAAGATCTTCAGGAATTAAATAAACTCCGGAAAATTGTGAAGGAAGAGCATCATTATGATGTTCCGGTTCTTTGTGTCATTACCCAGGTAGATGAATTGGATCCGCCGCATTATAAGCAAACTCCGTTTGATGCTCATCCTAAGAAAAAAGAAAACATTGATGAAGCGGTACAATTAATGGCCAAAAGATTTCAGGAAAATGGGATTCCGTTATTAAATATTATTCCGACATGTTCCTATGTGGATTTTAACGATAAAGGCGGGATTGATTATGATATGCGCTGGAACATTGATGAACTGTCTCACTATTTAATTGAGGCCTTACCCAGTGAAGCGAAGCTGAGAACGGCTAAAGCTATACAAAGTCATTATGTGAAACGGAAATATGCACTGACCATTGTAGGTACATTTACGGCTATTACCGGACTTATCGGGGCAGAACCGATACCTTTTGCTGATTTTCCCATTTTGACAGCAATGCAGGGTCTCATGATCATCATTATTGGTTTTATTGCAGATAAAGAACTTAATACAAAAGCAGCTGGAGAATTCATTGCTGCTATCGGAGTAAATGTGGGGATCGGTCTTTTAGTCCGTGAAGGAGTCCGTGCGGCAGTAAGAGTAATTCCTGCAGCAGGGCATGCTGTATCAGGAGCTGTGGCAGGTGCTGTCACTTATGGTATTGGACAGGCAGCTATTGTCTATTTTATCGATGAGAAAAACATGGATAAGGCGAAAGAAGCTTATAAATTAGGAAGCCGAAAGTATAAAAATAAAGAAACAGATTAAAACAACGAGGAATAAATGGCAGGATTCATTTCGGCCATTTTTACTGGTTCCGAGGGGATGGATAGGATTGTCTTTTTATCAAACGAAAGAACAAGAACAGTATATTGAAAGCCTTGGGCATGCTATTAAGTCATTTAAGAGCAGGGCAGCCCATCTTGATGAAACAAAAGGCTTCCCTTTCAAAAATATACAGGAGCTGAAAGAATTTCAATATCCTCAGCTGACATTAGCAAAGGAATATGGCGGCAGAGGAGGTACGTTATATGATTTTCTGCTTGCGCAGGAACGGATTGCAATGGAGGATGGGCCAACCGCACTGGCCATCGGCTGGCATGTGGGAACAGTTCTGTCATTGACTGAAAAACGACCGTGGGAAAAATCAGTTATGGATGAATTTTTCACCGAAATCAGTAAAGGCGCATTAACGAATACCGCTGCTACAGAGCCTGCGACCGGAAGTCCAACCAGAGGGGGGCGGCCGGAAACGACAGCTGTTCACATGAATGGCAAGTGGCAGATTAACGGCAGAAAAACCTTCACCACACTGTCACCTGTTCTCGATATCTTTTTAGTGACGGCGTGGATTCCTGAGGAGGATACACTTGGCGTCTTTATGATCCATCGCAATACGGAAGGAGTAAGAATAGAAGAAACATGGGACATGGTTGCTATGCAGGGAACAGGAAGTCATGATCTTATTCTCGAAAATGTGATGATTGAAGAACGGTACTGTGTTGAAAGAAAAAAAACCGGAAGGAATTCCGAAGGCTGGCTATTGCATATTCCTGCCTGTTATATAGGAATAGCGGCAGCCGCAAGAAATTATGCAATTGGGTTTGCAAAAACTTATTCTCCAAACAGCCTTCCCGGTCCTATTCGTGAATTGCCTAATGTTCAGCGTGCTATAGGAGAGATCGAATTGGAACTGACAGAAGCTCGCCATTTTCTCTATTCAGTAGCTGAAAAATGGGATAATCAGAAGGATCAGCGAGGCGAGATGGGGAAAGAGCTGGGAGCAGTTAAGCATGCAGTAACCAATCATGCGATTTCCATCGTAGATAAAGCGATGCGGGTAGTAGGTGCAAAAAGTTTACAGCGAACAAATCCGATGCAGCGGTATTATCGTGATGTAAGGGCAGGTTTACATAATCCTCCGATGGACGATATGACAATCACATTATTAGCTAAATCCATATTATTTGAATAACCTCCGTAAAAAACATAAAGAGCATCCGAAAGGACACTCTTTATGTTTTTTATTTTTCTACATATAAGATATCAGATACTGGACGTTCACTGCCATCGGATGGGGTATTCAGGACTTCTCCATTAAAATAGAGGGTGGTGCTGCCCCCGCCGTCCAAGTTGTATGCCCACTTGGCCCCTAATTCTTCAAATAGTGCGGTTAAATCCCTGAAAGTCATTCCCCTTGATTCTTTTGACCTGCCATCCACTGTAATGATTATGTACTCGTGCGGGGTTCTTTGGCCAATAGCTGTCCTAGGAGCAGGTTTATCGGAATACCACGCTTCCTCATAATACGGACTTCTTTTACCATCGACGATCAGTTCAGGCCCAAAATCAAAACTATGCAGAACTCCGTCTTTCTTCATATCTTCTGCGGTTCGGTCTCCTTCACCGATAAAAAGGGTTCCGTCTTTTCGGATTTCCAAGGGGCTGAATGATTCTCTGTACATTTCTCCGTTTCTGATCACAAGACTTCGTGATTTAAAAGCAACATCTGCTCCGTTTACAGCAAGTATCGCTCCGTTCTTACCCGCTATTTTAGATGTTTTTTCTTTTTGTAAGCTTATCGTTTCATTTGAAAATGCAGACTTCAGCTGTTCGGCATTTAGGACTTTTATAGTGGAAATCCAATATCTCACATTTCGTTTTTCATAAGGCTGGATTTGGATCTGTACAGAGTCATTACTGTATTGATACGGAGCCGGTATCTCCTCACTAAAATGATTCTGGCCGCTGTCTGGATCAGTCTGTTCAGGAACTTTTTCATTTGGTTGGGTTTGATTAGTCGTGCAGCCCGTTAATAAAAAGAAGAGAGAAAAGAGTATGGCTATTTTTTTCATATGTAAACTGCCTTTCTTAAGGAAATGCCTTGAAGAAATAACAGTTTATCATAAACCTATTTTCCTTTCCAAAATACCTTTGATTGATTTCCCTCTAATAAGAAGAGAATTACAAGCGGAAAAGTAATAATAGTGAAAGATTTCATATTTTTTTAACGGCTAATAGCCGCTTTTGCAAGCCATTGTCCTTACAATTAGGAAAAAACTTCTTTTCTTTCTATGACTAATTACGTCATTTTATTATCTTATAATAGTTGTTTTATTACATAAGACTTACAATTTATTGAAGTATTATGCCTGAAGATAGTACCTTAAATCACCGGAAACTTCCAATTAACAGGTAGGAGAATCGGTTTGTTTTATGGTGGATTATAAGCAGTGTTGCTCATTTTTTAACATTTGTAATTATCCTTTTTTCCTATTTACGCCCGGTTCATTCAGTAATACTATTAAGGCTGGAATTTTTATATCGATATATTATTATTTGTGGCATTGTCACTTGTTGCTATGGAGAACAAAGCTTGATAGAAAGTAGGAGGGGTTGGATTGAGGCATAATTTGTCCTTTGGATCTTTTGAAAACAGTAAGGCTTTGCTTAATGAAGGCTATACGGTTTTCAATGGGACTAGGAGCCTGATAAAAAACAAAAAAGATAATATGAAATACTATATTTATAGTAAAGAGACAGGAGAAAAAATCATTTTCGATGAATACGAGCCGATGACCATTTTACAAACGCTCGTTTTAGAAGACTCTTTTGTCACGAAAGAGGGAAAACGAAAGAACGAACGGATCGTATTTTTCGTAGATACAAAATGCCGTTTATCTTTTGTAAAGACACATCAGGATAATATGAAATTATCTAGAATATTAGATAAGGTAGAGAAAACGCCATTCTATCGTTCGATTGTCTTTCTTCTCTTTTTCCATTTTTTATTTTTTGGAGTCATGCGTGTAAGAAACCAGACATTTAACAGCGCATACTTGTCCTTAGGATATGATAAAGCACTTAATTATAAACTTCACTTTTTGTTTCCTAAATGGATAAGGGAAAAGTATGCACTGCGTACAAATAAACTTGCATTGCTTGTTCATGCCTACTGGGCGTGGATTCCTATGAAAGATATATATGCTTATTATCTGGAAACTAGCAATATTAATATACCAGTCTTTATAAAGCTGAGTCAGGACGATTACAGCCTATGGTATTTTTTACGGTCAGATTCACGTCACGTTTATAGCAGAAATCATTATATTTGGAATACGCGCTCTTTCCGCCTGAGAAAGAACAATAGTGAGCTCTTTATAAGGAAATCGATTACGGGGCAATATGTTATAGTTGTTACAAATATTATGTCGAAATCGATTGTTTTAAAAGAAAAGCTCGCTAAGCTATATGTGAATCTATTCGTTTCAAATAAAGAAAAATATGATGTGTACTTTGAGAAGTTCAGCGCAGGGGCTTCGGAATCGGCATTTGAAGTCTTCAAATATGCATATACACGAAAAGATGACTGTGTATATGTCCTTGATAAGGACCATCCTGAATATCGCGTCCTTAAACAAAAATATGGTAAAAAACTGGTGGCGAAAAATAGTTTTATTGCTTTTTATCATATTTTTACGGCTAAGAGTTTTCAGTCTTCTGATTTAGTCAGTCATATCCAAAGAAGACTGTATGATAATGATTCTTTAATCAAAGAAAAGATTCTTGATGTAGATAAAAAAGTAATGCTGCAGCATGGCGTTTGTATGTGTACAAACATATTTGAACGAGGGTATTTTAATCGAAAGGTTCCGATTGCTCCAGACTACATCCTGGTAAACTCTCAATTTGAAAAAAGCCTATTTACTGAACATACAGGATATACCGATGAAGAGATCATGGTGACCGGTCTTCCTAACCTTGATTTGTATGTAAAGGAAAAAGAAAATCAGAAAAAAGAAATAACATTTATGTTAACGTGGAGGCCTTGGGATTTAACGGGAAGCATTGAACCCGGCAGCTACTTAGATCGGTATTTTTCTTTTATTGAATTAGTGAAAAATAATGAATTCTATAAAGGGATTAAAGTGAATGTAGTGCTTCACCCAAAATCTAAGCTTATTTTGCAAGAACAATTCCCAGAAGTATTTGAAAAGTATCATACGTACTTTTACGAAGGGGATATTAAAGAGGCTTTACTAAGAAGTAAGGTATTGATATCCGATTATTCTTCTGTTGTTTTTTATGCCTTTGCCGGGGGAACGAACGTTATTCTGTATTGGGAAGATAAAGAGCTTGCGGAACAGGAATACGGAGCTCCCAACATCCTGCAGAAAGATATTGCCTTCGGAGACATTGTGGGAGCATTTGATCAGTTACATTCCCATATTGTAAAGAACTATCAAAATCCGCAGTCTGTTGATCATCAATCAAAGTACGGACAATTGATGGAGTGCATTGATGGAACGAATACAAAAAATACGTATGAATACATTCAAAATATCATTATGAAAGAAGAAGCAAGCGGAAAGCAATTGGATATTGCAAAAGAAGAAACTCTAGATAAGCGGACCGCATGAATTAGACAAAGTATAAATAGACAAATGCGCCGGTGTTTAAAACCGGCGTCTTTTTTTCACATGAAGAAACTGATGTCATAAACGAAAGACGGGCATCAATAAAAAGCTAACAGCCAAGAATGGAAGTGTGGACAGTGAGGAAGCTACTTATCGTAAATGTTATTAGTATTTTGTTTGCAGGGCTTATCATCATCCTTTTTACTAATCATCATCAAAAGGAATTGACAGACAGTCTAAGTAAGAAAATAGAAAGCGGAAATCATGACAGAAAGGTGGTCTTATTATTGGGCAGCAGTGTGACTCAGGGAATTGGAGCATCGGATCCTCAAATTTCCTGGGCAGGTCAATTATATAGACAATTGAAAAGGCAAAATCCTGAAGTGGTTTTTTTAAATCTTGGCACAGGAGGATACACAACAAAAGATATCATCAATAACACATTAAAAACGACGACTAATCTGAATGCGGAAGGTCTGACACCTGATGTAATTATTTACGAAACAAGCTTAATTAATGACTTCCAAAAACTCAATTTGACTCAATCCAAACATTATGTTGAGCAAGCTATAAACAGGCTGTCGATACAATTTCCAGATGCGAAAATATATCTAATGCCGCCAAATGATGTAACCCTTTATGACGGCAGGCCAAATGCCCAGCATCTCACATATCAAGAATATGTTCACCTCGTCGGAGATTTCATAAAAGGAGAGGGATGGACCTATATAGATTTTTGGAAAAACTATGAAGAGATAGCTAGAAAGAAAGGATTGGAACTCTCTAATACGTTAGAAAATGACCGGAAACATCCAAATGATCAAGGTTATAATATATGGTATCAAGCCATTAAAAACAAAATAGAATTATAATAAGAAAGCTCGTCTCTTTAAACTGAGACGAGCTTTCTTTAATTTAGCCGGATCCAAAGAGAGAGGGAGACCGCTATGTATTATACTGTCATTAAATCAGTACTGTTTGCTTATTGAAGGTCTTTTCAAATTCTTCATAAATGCGTTCGTAGTATTCGTTTTGATAATGCATAGGGGCCAATCCCCATTCATGTTCTTCCCAGGCATAATAACTGCCTTCAGGGAGTTCAATCGTGCGAATCCCAGGCATATTGTTTTCAAAGAAATCATAATAATGCTTCAGCAATCTATTAATATTTATGTAGATTTTGGTTCTTCGGTCATCAAATTTTTGTTTTTCGTTATGTTTATTAACATATTCATAGGTGAAAAAAGCCCGATGTAACAAGATATTTTCCGGTTTATATAACGTCTTCAATTCTTCAATAAACTGAAGGCATGCTGTTGTATTTGATAATTTAATATTGAGCCACTTTTGAAGGGTTCGATCACATAAAAAATGAGCCACATGATTTCCAATTTTGATAACCTCTCTTATGATTGAAAGTGACCAAACTATCACTTTTAGAGAGAGGCACAAAGGATGATCGATATGGCTCAATTTTATAATATCAAATTCTTACATGAGGTAGAAGGACTATCACAAAGACAAATAGCTAAAAAGCTTGGTATTTCAAGGAATACAGTAAGTAAGTATTTAAAAGAACAGGAAGCTCCAACAACCATACAACGCCAAAGAATCTATGGTGGTACTAAAGATTATTCTGAAGAAACAAAACGGGTATTACCAATAATTGACCAATGGTTAGAGGATGACCTCAACCGATGGGGTAAGCAGAAACATACGGCTACCAATATATATAACAGATTAGTTAATGAATATGACTTTGAAGGTTCGGAATCTAATATACGAAAAATAGTAAGGAAACGCAGAAAAAAGCTTCAGGAAGTCTTCATTCCTCTTGATTTTCAACTCGGCCACCAATTCCAATTCGACTGGGGAGAGGCGGACATCATTCTACAGGGTCGAAAGAAACGTATTTACCTCTTTTGCATTCAGCTTTCCGCAAGTCGTGTAAGGTTTGTGAGAGCTTATCTTCATGAAAAACAGGAAGCTTTCCTTGATGGATTTGTTCATGCGTTTGAATTTTTTGGAGGAGTTCCAACTGAAGGTCTATTTGATAATTTAAAAACAGCTGTGGTAAAAATCCTTCAAGGTAGAGACCGATTGGAACAGGAATCATTTCTTGCCTTACAAACACATTATCTATTCAAATCTGAGTTCTGCAATGTCAGATCTGGAAATGAAAAAGGACGTGTAGAGGGATTGGTAGGCTATGTAAGAAGAAATGCCTTTGTACCTGAGCCGGAGGTTCAGACACTAGATGAATTGAATGATTATTTACAAGATTGGTGTTTTAACGAGGCAGAACGCAAAACCGTTCCTTATACCAAAGAAACAATCGCTGATATGTGGGCTAAAGAAAAGGAATATCTTCACCCACTTCCTGAACAACGGTTTGAAGCCTGTAAGCTAGTCTCTTGTCAGGTAAACAAGACTTCACTAATCTCAATCGAAACCAATCAGTATTCTGTCCCATGTGGTTATGTCGGCCAAGCTGTATGGGCAAAAATTTTTGTCGACCGAGTGATCGTTGTGGCTCAAAACCAAGTGATCGCAGAACATTTACGTTCAAATGAACGAAATCAAATGATTACTGTATTGGACCATTATCTAGAAGCGTTGATAAAAAAGCCTCGTGCGATACGTGATGCACATGCTTTCCAAGCTTCTGACATTCCAGCTGTGTTCAGGCGTTTTCATCGGAAGATGAGAGAACAAGAAGGAGCCATTGGAGATCGAAAGTTCATACGACTTCTCCTCCTTCATCGTGAAATTGGAATGGAAAAGTTAACACAGGCCTTGAGTGAGGCTGAGGAAGCACAAGTTTTTCGTTATGAAGTTGTGCATGAAATCATCCAAAGGCTAACGAATAACCATTTGAAGTCTCACGAGCTCTCTAAAGAGAAGACACCTACAAATCTGCTAGACTATAAAGTTAAAAAGTCAAATGTAGCTCAATATGAACAACTAACTGGAGGTCAGACAAAATGAATGCAGAAATCATGCTAGATCATATTGTAAAGCAACTTAGAATGCCGACAATCGGAAGACAGTATCGCTCTCTCGCTAGAGAAGCGGAGGAAAGAAACCTAAGTTATGAAGAATACCTATTGGCATTACTAGAAACAGAATTAGAAACAAGAGAAGAAAATCAGAGACAGAGGAGACTTAAGCAAGCTGCGTTCCCTGTCCAGAAAACATTAGATACCTATGATTTCAGCTTAATGCCAAGCTTGAATCGAAACCGCTTTATCACCATGGCTAAGGGTGAATTCGTAGACAAAAAGGAAAATCTAATATTTTTGGGGAATAGTGGTACTGGTAAAACTCACTTGGCAATCGCTCTTGGGGTAGAAATGATTCAAAATGGTTATAAAACTAAGTTTATTACAGCATCGGCGTTAGTAGAAGAATTACTTATGGCCAACGAGGAGCATAAGCTTGGGGCATTTGAGAAGAAGTGGCTCAAATTTGATTTGATCATTGTTGATGAGTTAGGGTATGTCCCCTTCTCCAAAATTGGAGCAGAGTTATTGTTCCAATTCTTTTCAAGTCGTTATGAACGCGCGAGCGTTATTGTTACAACTAATCTAGAATTCTCGGAATGGACAAACATATTTGGCGACGATAAAATGACCGCTGCATTACTTGATCGCCTTACGCACCGATCGCACATCCACCTACTTAACGGAGAATCCTATAGATTCCGTCAAAGTATGCAACATCGGGAAGTTGTCGAAGGGTAACAACGGCGGGCGAGGTGTTTGGGTGTCTTGCCCCTCTCCGGGGCAAGGCACCCAAACACCCAACTACTCCCAAATATGGGAGTTAACAGACACTAAGTGGCTCACTTTTAAAGTGATCGCTCTGGCTCAATATAATATTGACAAAAACAGCTGTTTCCCATTCTTTGATGGTATCTGCTTTTCTAACTTCACGGCCGCCCAATTTTTCCTTCAAACCGGCCTCCACAAAATAACTGGACCTGGTAACATAAGAAAAACCAATCTGATACAAAGCAAAACGCTCATCTATAAAATCAATCATCAGCAAGTCATTCTTTTTTTCTTCTAATTGCTGAAAGAACGTTTTATTCATATCTGTAAGGACCGTTCTTTGCTTAAATCGGCTTTTAAGCTGAACGTCTTGCTCTTCTAATGGGTATGGCGCTGACATCAAACTTAGAATAGAAGAGCGGGCATGATAATAATTCACTTTATAATCGGTATCCAGCAGACGAAAGATGTCTCTGGAAACACAGCTGCCTAAAATATTCAATTCCTTCATAATCAACCTCCAATTACTTACAGTTTCTATTTTATATGACCTCATTCATCAGAAACAGTGCAGATGTAACTAGGAAAAAAGGATACATAAAAGGACTGTATAAATAAAGGAAATGTTTGTTTTAATATAAGATTTTCTGGTTTTTTACCATTTTATAAAGACCAGTCAGCATAATTTGAGATCTTGGGAATGTGAATTTTTAAAAAGTTATACGTAAATCGTATGATAATCATTACAGATTGCTCTGTATAAATTGAACCAGAACTTTTTATTCATTTATTTATTTAAAGGCATGATAAATGAAATATAAATCAATCAGTTTGGTTACGTTAATCTAAATTTTTTATTCCGTCTCATTTCTTAAAGTATTCTTAGATTTTGAGACAAAAAATCAGTATCTCATATAACTTCCTATAATATATATTATGTAAACTAGGATAATTTTACACCGTGATTGGGGTTATCCCCTGACGTTCCTATAATATCTGTACTTTGGAACCTTCTATCCGCATGTTCCTTATAATTTTTCACGTTTTTCATGTGAACGATAATCCTCCTTTTGAACGATAATGTTGTGTATTTGTACGGATAATGAGTTATCGTCTAAACAACTTTTATTGGAGGTTTTTGGTTTGCAATTAAAAGCTGCAATTGACGAATTCATACTGTACATTCAAGTTGAAAAAAATTATTCCACACATACAGTTGTCAGTTATGAATACGATTTACTTCAATTTTAACTTTTTTACGTAATCATGACTGTTCAACTGATTTGGCTTCAATCACCAAGACCCATGTCCGTCGCTTTATCCAGCATCAACTGGGAACCCACAAGTAAAAACCGCGTTCCATGAACCGAAAGATTTCCAGTTTTAAGTCATTCACTAAATACTGCATACAGGAAAAATACCTTAACCATGACTTTATGAGTGGCATTGAAACACCCAAAACCGACGACAAGTTGCCAGTATATATGACGTTAAGTGATCTTCAGCAATTATTCCGCTCGCTTGAACAGGATGATTCGACTTTATCAAAGCGAAATGAAATCTTGTTCAAGCTAATGGCGGTAACCGGTATGAGACGGTCCGAACTTGTCTCGCTTACATGGTCGCAAATGGATTTTTCCAATCAAACAATCCGGATATATGGAAAAGGTAAAAAGGAACGATTGTTGCCCCTTCATCCCCTCCTTATCTCTCTTCTTAGTACTTATAAGGATTCTCTGAGTCCGTATCAGAGTTATCCTACGGAGCCTGTGTTTTTGAATAAAGATGGTAAACCATTGAAAATCCACGTGGATTACACTCTATCTTTAAAAAGACCTTACGAAAAGCCGGTCTGCCTCCTCCCGCTTTTCGTTACACCATTTGCGCCATACATTTGCTACACTTATGCTGCAAGAGAACAAAGAAAATGTGGATTTGAGAACACTTCAAGAATTATTAGGCCATGAATCCATCACTTCAACGCAAGTGTATACGCATGTAGAATTTGAACAGAAAAAGAAAGCCATTGATTCGTTTAACATATTTTAAAAGGAAGAAACTACCCTTGATGGGTAGTTATCTTTTTCCTTCTGCAAAAAACTGTGACGAAATACTTGAATGATATAACCCCATTACATCCTGTTGGTTAGCATAAAAATTCGTGTTTATAGGTGCTGATGCACTTGCTTGAAAACCCCCTTGATAATGACTCGGAATAGGATGGCTAGATGGATTTGGATATTGACTTGAATGATTTGTTTGGTTTGGATAGGGGCTAACTTCCGGAAACATGATTTGCTGATTCGGCATAACTGTTTGAGTAAGCTTTTGTTCTACTACTGACATCGTAAAACGGATCATATTTTGTTTAAATGAATGCACATGATACATGTTGTTCATTTGGCCTTGGAATGCTGCTGGCAAATTCTCATAGATCACATTCTGATTCATTTGAACGCCTAATTGATCTTCCATATCCAAAGCTGTTTGAAGCACCGTTTCCAATAAAATTTGGGCCATACGTAATTCTTTTACTTCTTTCGTATCTCTACGAAGATAACGCTCTAAGGCACCTTGTTGCGCTTTCTTAGAATGCAGTAACAGCAACCGTTTCGCATTATCTGATACACCCATTTCATGGAACATTGTAGCCACACTATAACGTAACCCATGTGGAGTAAAATATTTACTCGTTTTCTGTTTACATGTTTTTTTACCAACTACTGCTTTCTTGCTC
The DNA here is from genome assembly GCF_900098925.1 of Bacillus massiliglaciei. Classification (GTDB taxonomy): domain Bacteria; phylum Bacillota; class Bacilli; order Bacillales; family DSM-1321; genus Peribacillus; species Peribacillus massiliglaciei. Next base: position 895,791 of record NZ_LT622360.1, read on the forward strand.
AATCCGTCACTTGGTTCGGAATCAGGAGTCTCTGTAATCCATCCTAGATGTTCACAAATTTTATGCACTATATAATTCATTTGCTTGTTAGCAAATGCCTTTCCGCGTAATCCATATAGAAGTGGATCTTCTGGGTGCATTCCTTTTGTATATTCCAAAAAATAAGCTAATACTCTTGGAGGTAAAGGAATAAAAGTTTCTCTATTTTTCGTGTTAGGGGTCTTTACTTCCCTTTTTCTTTCATCCTCCTCACTTTTTTCTGACTTAGAAAATATAATTCTTATTCCACCCGCCTCCTTATCTATAGACTGAGCTTGTAAACTAATCAGATTTGTTGAACGAAAGCCGGTAAAGATATCTAAAAGAATAGGAGCTAAGACATTAATTCCTTGAACTTGTAATTCATGTGCTGCCTTATACACTTGATAAAGTTCGTTGATGTCCAAATCCTTAGATAAATACTGCTGCTCGGTATAGTCTGTAATTTTAACCGTTAAAAATGGATTACCATCTATGATTTTTGCATGATTTAAATGTCTAAACAAAGAGGATTTTAATGTAGCGGGCTTCACCTTTTCAGCTTGATCGTTTTTCCATACTTGACAATATTCATACGTAACATTTTCAAGAATTGGCTGTAATCCATTACTAATCATATGGTTAGTAATATCTTTTATATTTTTTCTATACGCCCTTTTTGAGTTTGGAGACCAATTGCTTATTTGCTCTTGGTCTAAATAGGCTTCCTCTAATGTACTTTGTGGTGTAATCGTAATTTTTCGCATACTAATTTACTAGTTAACATATCCATCGTCTTCCTTGTATCAGCATAATTAATATTATTCATTTCCAAGTTTTTAACATTTATTCCAAAATAGGAAGAGTGTTTCTCATAAATACCATACTGGGAAAGAGTCTTCCCTTCTTTTCCGAAACGTTCTGTATCATTAACTGACCAAAGTAGATCTAGGTTATCTATTGGACCATCAAATTCCTGACCCCGATTTTTGTTCCCAATGTTCATATTAACCCTCCATATAAAAGAAGAAACCCCCAAGAACCATTGCTACAAAAGCAACTTCTTGGGGGGTTCCCTTTTTTATTTATTTAATTCCTTACATATACCATTATAAAGGCGCAATGTATATATTTTAATACCTAATTAAAAATCTTTTATGAATATTGCCATAATAAATAGTTTATGCCACAAACACACATAAATCCAGTTTGTCGCTGTATTACATTACAAGCCCGCCATCAACAAATAAAGTTTGCCCTGTCATAAACTGACTCCAATCTGATGCTAGGAACAACACGGGTCCTGCTACATCTTGTGGAGTTGCAATTCTACGGAGAGGGGTTTGGGATATGATGAGATCCTTTAACTCTTCTTTTGTACCCTTGCTTGCATCCGTTGGATAGACAAGGCCAGGAGCAACACAATTAACCCTAATACCAAAAGGTCCCAGCTCCGCAGCTAGATTACGGCTATAACCCATAAGTGCGGTTTTAGCTGTCGTGTATTCATTATAAGGAACAATCGGTCTTTCAACTAAGTTACTAGTGATATTAATGATGCTGCCATAACTCTGTTTTTTCATATAGGGCAGGACTGCCTGACACATATAATGTGTCGAACGCAAGGTCCCATCAATTTGCACCTGATAATCTTCCCAGTTTAGCTCCCATGCCATTTTACGATGGTTGGCATCAAAAATGTAAGATTTAAAGGCATTATTCACGAGAACATCAATTTTCCCTGCTTCCAATACTTTTTCTATCATCTGATTGACTGACGATTTAGAAGTTACATCGGCCTGTATAGCCCATCCTTCACCACCAAGTTTAGTACAATCTAGGGCAACTTGTTCAGCTGCCTCTTGGTTTTGCAGGTAGTTGATGATCACTAAGGATCCTTCCTTTGCAAATGCACGAGCAATACTAGCTCCTATTCCTCGGCTAGCTCCTGTCACCAGTACTACTTTCCCCTGAAATTTCTTCATTTTTTCTCTTCCATATTGTTAGGAAGAAGATCGTCACGTACTGACTCTTTCATATCGATGCTATTTTCGATAAGTCCTAGTTTTTGATACGTATCTGCCGCTTTCTGCAAGACCGATGTATCAAGTACCCCTAATCTCTTACTTTCAGTTTCAGAGGAAACACTCGAAGCATTTCTCAAATTAATAATTTTCAGGTTTTGTTGTTCATCTTTTCCGTCAATCGCGTATTCCGATGCTAGTGTAGCGGCTTCCTCTGGGTTTTTGATCATCCACTGCGTGCTTCTTCTATAAGCCTTCAAAAATTCCTTCAGAACGTCTTTCTTTTCTTCATACGTCTTTTCTGTGACAACAAATACATCGCTAGGCACATTCAAATAATCCTTTACTTCCATTACATTTACTTCATCTAATCCTTTTTGTTTAGCTACTACTAATCCTGTATCTGTTGCAGCCGCAGCATCCACCTTTCCCTGCATCAAAGGGGCAAAATTCAACAATCCTGTCTCCACGATTTTTACATCGTTTTCCGAAAGTCCAGCCTGATGCAGAAGAACCAATAAATTTTGACGGGTGCCGCTTGTTAAACTATATACACCAATTGTTTTCCCTTTAAGATCCTGTGGCTTTGTAATGTTTTTGTCTTTAAGCGATACAATGTTAAACACATTTTGTGGATAGATATTATAAATCACCTTCAGATTTTCCCCTTTGTCTAATGCAAAGAAAAGAGAGCCGGGATCTGTAAACGCAATGTCTGCTTGTCCTGAAACAATATTTTTAATGGCATCCCCGCCACCTGCTCCGGGAATAACCCGTACGTCCAATCCTTTATCCTTGAAAAAGTGTTTTTTCTCATCCACCAATAGGTTCGTTTGCTCAGTTATCGGCTTACTCCAATTGGCTACTCTGACCGGCTGCATTTTCTCTGAACCTGATTCATCGGTTGTCTCTTCTTCTTTCGCTCCACAAGCGATTGTAATTATTGCCACCAATAACAATAAACCCATTAAAATAATTTTTGATTTCATTTTTTTTCCGTCTCCTTCATATATCGTATTACCCATTTCTTTTCCAATAGTTGCACCGCCTGATACAGAACCATTCCCATGAATGTCAACAATAACAAGGTTGCGAACATTAATGGTGTATCCATCATCCCCTGTGAAGCGATAATCACCGCCCCTAATCCGTCACTTCCACCAATGAACTCTCCAACGACTGCTCCTACTATTGCCAATACAACCGCTACGCGCAGTCCAGCTATAATTCCCGGCATACCAGCAGGTATCTTTAAATGTATTAAGGTTTGCCAACGGGAAGCTCCCAGCACTTTAAACAGCTCCTGTTTCTGCCTATCCGTATACTTTATGGCCGTAACCGTGTTCTCCAATAAAGGAAAAAAACAAATAAGTGCGGTAATCACTACCTTAGAGGTCATTCCAAATCCAAACCAAAGTATAAAAAGAGGGGCTAGAGCGAGCTTTGGAACTGCTTGACTGGCAATAATATAAGGAAATAAAATCTTCCGTAAAAAGGGTACTTCGCCCAAAATAATGCCAGCCAGAAATCCGAATAACCCTCCAAAAAACAGACCTAGTAAAACCTCTGCCGTTGTCCGGAAAAGATGCGGAGTAAAGTATCCGCTTTTTATGCCCTCCAAAAGAGTACTGAAGATCACAAAAGGGGTCGGTAGTACAAGCTCCGACATGGACCTTGCTCCTATTTCCCATAAAAACAACAAAATAAGTAAAAGTAATACGGAGTATAACGGAAATTGTTTCAAAACCGTTCGCCCCCCATTACCTGACGTATCTTGAGGCAAAGTTCATTAAAATAAAGGCTGTACCTCATTTCCACCGTTCGCGGCTTTTCAAGATGGACAGCTGTTTCATAGATAATGCTTCCTTGATCCATGACTGCGATCCTGTCTGATAGATAGACAGCTTCCGAGATATCATGTGTAATAAAAAGTACTGTTGTATTTTGTTGTTTACATATCTTTAAAAGATCGTCCTGTAATTCTTCTCTTGTAATTGCGTCTAGTGCTGCAAATGGTTCGTCCAAAAACATCATAGACTGCTGTTGAATGAGCGCCCTTGCAATGGCTACACGACTCTGCTGACCTCCTGATAATTGTGCTGGGAACCTCTGAATATATTCTGCTAACCCAACAGTCTCCAATAACTTCATGGCATTCTCTCGATCCTTTGCTGTCACCTTTCGTCTAAGGGAAACAGGCAACAGAACGTTGTCCATTACAGTTTTCCATTCTAATAAGGTTGGGGATTGAAAGACAAAGCCAGCTTCAGGAGACGGCTTAACAACTTCCTTCCCATTAAGGGAAATGCTTCCGGTATCAACCTGCAACAAGCCTGCAGCGATTTTTAATAATGTCGTTTTTCCACATCCGCTCTTCCCCAGCAAACAATGAAACTCCCCTTCTTCAATCCCCCAGCTTACTCGATTGATAACTGACCCTTTGCCTTGATAGCTGTATGTTACATCATTAACTGCCAAAAAAACCATTCCACTACCTCCTAATCAACATAAGGGGCAAATCTTTCACTGTACAGTTCAGCAGAGGACTCTATATCTACCATGTTAATCAAATCTAGCAAATTAAAGCGGCCATCATGATGCCATCCCGCTTCGGGAGAAGTCATACTGCCCAAAGCAGTTATACGTGTTACACCTATTTTCCCTAATGACTCTGCCCAATGAAAAAGTTCTTTTGGGCTTCCAGCTATACCAACCGTTTGAAGGAAAGCACGGTGAGGCTCAATTGAAGGAATCAGGTCCTCTATTTTTTCAAATGCGATCACTTTTATCACTCGATTTAGACAACTTGGAGTGAAGTTGACTTTTTCTTCGTAAACAACAGTCCAATCGTGTGTTGTATTTCCTAACACTTCTTTTTGTAAATCAAAAAATATACTCATCTCTTCTTTTTGTCGCCAAGATGCTAGGACTGCAGACTCTTCCATTGAAAGACTCCGGCGTGGATACCTTTTCTCCAAGTTATCCAGTTCATGCGCCATATATCTTGCAAATTCTCTTGGCGAAACATTGCCGCCATGTTGGACATAAAAAATATGGGGAGAATAACAGCCTTGCTGATCATAACGGATTACTTCCAGTGCTGCTTGGCGTACCGTTTCAAAAGATTTCTGTGAATCTAGGCTTGAACAAGAAATCAATCCAAAACTGATTTTATGTCCATAAGCCAAAAACCGAGTGGTAATCGGAATTCGACTTTGAAGGGCGTCAAGCGTCTCATTACTTCCGTAACCCACTAAAACATCACTTTGCTCCAATATGCAGGTTTCCCGCTCTTTGTCTCCCCCTTTCCACCAAATAACTGCAAAACACTCCGCCAATTTTGGTTCAATTTCCACTAACAAATGGGCAAACCAGCCCGCAAACAAAGGCTCTGCACTCGAAACCTTCCCAATGTTTCCTGACTTGGCCAACAATGCGGAGATAAAGCTCCATAAAGGAAGAGCGGGGACATTTCCCGACCATACGTGGGTGATAAGGTTAGGCCCGACTGCCTTTGAAAATCCACCTTTAATTCGAGGCTGAAAGTCATCCAGCAATAAAGGATTTCCTAAATCCTCAACCACAAAGCGCTGGAGTTCATGTTTGCGAAATTTTTTCAAATAGGAAGTAAGACCAAGACGAATTACTTCTTCATCATATCCTGTTATAATCGGCAACAGCTGTTCCGCTTTTTGACGGTATGATGTGCTACGATCCAGTAATCTATCAATCGCTTTATCTATAATGTTGATTATCTCAACAACGGAAAATGACTTTAAGGTTTCAGTATTGGCCTTTTTAACCTTTTCTATCACTTTATTCATCTGTTCAACCGTAAGAAGCGGAATCTCAACCTCTATTTCTTTATCGTTTCTCTTAAATTTTCAAAATCCTCTTCACCTATATCCGGTATATATCCTGCAAACTCGCTCATTTCGAAAATCCCTTTGCAGCCTTTAAAAATTCGTCCACTGCTATTGAACAGCCCTTTGCCTCTGTTCCCTGAACTCTCCCTAATAATAGAAAACCGCCATCCACCTCGACCCCTAAATCTTCTGTTAAGATTGTAGTTACCGAATTAAAATTAGCTAAATCACAGTGGACAAGTACTCCGTGCTCCCCTTTCGGGACCTCTTCACCCGTTAAAGGATTAATAACTCTAGTCCTGATCCAATGCGGTCCTGATTTAATAGGTGGAACATTCTTATTTCCATAATCATAAAATTGTGTACTTAGCTCTGTCATACCATACATATTGATGCAATCAGATCGGTCTACACCTAAAAAAGTGGAAAGCAGGTGATAAAACTCATCCAAACCCAATTCCTTTGATTGATTTTTGTATCCTCCTGTATCAAGGATTCTACTTCCTTTTGGTAAAATGAAGGTTTTTCCCATTCGTTCTAATTCCTCAATCATATGTACAAAACTAAAACTAGCGCCTACAAGGGCATAAGGCTCCCCTGTTTTTTCAGCATGGTCAAGTTCTTTCAGCAAGCGGTCCATATTAATTCCACTTTCAGTTATTAGATAGTGACTTTCCTCCGTACCAAATTCTCGCATTCCAAGACCCAAGTAGCGGGCTAATGAAGAGTTAGGCATTTCTATTTCTGTTGGAAAAAGGACCCCCATGCGGATTTTCTCCGTTTCCTTCATAAATCTTTTCTTAAAGTTTAAAATCATGGACTTGTCAAATATATCTAAAGTGGGATGATAATGTTTGCCCCTTATTCCTTTTGTTGTTCCGCTTGTCATGAAAACTGCTTCTGCTTCTTCGGGATTTGTGGAGCTTAGCATTACCTCTTTAAAAGCATTAATCGGAACAGCCGGAATATCCCTCCATGACTTAACAACTCTTGGCGTCTTTCCTTTTTGATAACAAAAGGTTCGATAGGGAAGATTATTATGGTATTGATAAGAAAATAATTGTAAGGCGTGTTCATTGAATGCATCGTCTGAGCAAACTTCATTCAGCATAAAACGAACAATACTTTTGGTTATTTCTTGCTGTTGATTCATCGAATCCATCCTTTCATACAAAAAAAGCACTTTGCGTAAGCAAAGTGCATAGTAGTCCCTAGTCACAATCCCTACGCTGGCATTACCCAACAGGTTCAAACGGTCTACGACAGTTAGTCATACTCTCAGCCTGATTCCACAGACTCCCGTAATATTTATTTTTTTAAGTCTATTCCTTCTTCGCATAGAATGCAACACCATTTTAAACAACCGTTAAAATGAAAACAGAATCCCCAAATGTCTAAAGCTTCCCTTTATATAGATATTATTACTGCTAATTACGGTGTTTATTTAATTCTTCACATCCAAAAATGAACCCGTTACACTTACAGAGCGCCTTTTCTTATTATTCGAAACTATATTTTATGTATATGTATTATCGATTTGTTAAAGCTCGTATTAAGAAATTATCATATTTGTATTTATACGATAATGGTTATATTTCATACCAATAATCATTTTTACGATAATTTATGTGAACGTTCTATAATTCTAAAAATCCATACTGAGAAGAACTCTTCCGTTCTTTTCCGAAACGTTCCTTATCTGATTCACTCCACTAATGTTACTGAATACTTCATCATCTTTCATTGTTCCTAACCTCAAAAAAAAACCAAGGCAAATTGTTATTGAGAACAATTTGATCTTGGTTTTTTCCCTTTGTATTTTTAATATTATATATTCTAATTTCATATATTTTAAGAGATATTAAAGGTTTAATTATAATTTTTGTATATTAATTTTGTTTATGCTTTTTCAGATTCCTGAATTTCTGTATTTTTGTGTAAAATTTGCAGTTCTCCCTTTGTGATTCCTCCATTATCTCTTCAAAAGTGTTTTAATTTTGCGTTAATTGATCTGTTTCATTGAGAAGAACTTCTCTTTTTTGATGAAACTCTACTACACCTCGTTTTATTTCATTGAGCTTTTTTCGTACTTTTCTTTGTACAATCATCATATCGAAGATTGGTTGAAGTATTTTTTTTGTATCACAGTATCCTTGATTTATGCTTTTTTTCACACATATTTTGAGTAATCAAGTGTTCCACTAATCAAACCACCTTGATAATTTTAAAGAAAGATTTCAATAATTTTGCAATCAGGGTAAAGACCATAATTTAATATCCTATCCCGACTTAGATGTATAGCAATATTGCAATCACATCCAAGGTAATATAGTGGTTGAATAGGAATATTGTCTGCTAACCTCCGTCCCAATAAATGACACCATAAATTCATCTGTCTCATCATGAGCTGCACAGCTCGGACTCCTCATAATGGCAATAAGAACTGTACCTTCTTCTTCCCAACGGTTTTCCAAAAAATAACGACGTGTCCTGTTTGTATTGAATATGGCCTTTCCTTAAATATCAGCATATGTACCTGTTCAAAGTCCAATTGATTGCTATCAGCCAGTTGTTTAAACCACAAATTCAAAAACCCCTTTTTAATTGGCTATGTTTTCGTTTGTTGTTGATTTTTAACCAAAAGAAAAACCACTCATAAAAGAGCGGTTTATTGAAGGAAAGATTCCTGTTAGCTGAATAATTGAATTAGATTAATTAATGTTTCAGAAAAAAGGATTCTTCTAAGTTTATTTTGAAACCTGCAAATACATCTTGTTTTACGTCTTTAACTGTTTGAATTAGATTTTGTAACTTAGTACCACTAATTGTTATTTTATTAAAGGAAACATCTTACCGTAGGGTTTTTTACTATCTTTCTATTCCTATAATCATAAACGAAATAAAAATTATCCTGATATTGATTCAGTTTTTGTAATTCATTAGTTAGTAAGTAATATTGGTCAGTAAGTCCAGTTGATAATTGAGACTCTTCTTCAGCTACCAATAACGACAGATTTTCTGGGGAAGAAATTGATATCGTAGTTATTGAGTTTTTTGATATTTTGGAGGTATATTCCATTAATTCATTTAGCTGAGGATTCGATAACTCACCTTTATAGATTCCTATCAGGTATTGATTCATATTTTACACACTCCTTTTATACTTACTAAGTAAATACGATATAAAATAGAAAATCCTTCTTCAACAAACCTGCCCCGTTAAAGTTCTATAAGCACTCTCTCTTTCTATATTAAAGGTACAACACGCCAGGAATTTTCAATTATGAATTGTTCCCCTATAATTCCTTCAAGATCCAATTCCGTCTTTGACTGACTTTTTAAAGCAGAAAAGGATGAAATTATATAATCCTTATGTGCTTCTTCACTTAACCACCCAGTGAGTACAAGGAAGCGTTTATCATCTTTAACAGAAGAACCAAACTCTCCACCAAGCATTTTTTCAGTCTTTTTCATTCCTGAATTCCAAACTTTACTTTGTGTTTCTATAAAATGAGAAGCCCTTCCCTCCTTTACAGTAGACAAAGCAGTTCGAATGAAATTACTTTCTCTTAAAATCGATACTATGTCTTTTTCTAATCCCTGAATATTAAAGACCTCTTCAAATAATTCAACATCAATTGATGTATATGTACTTGACTGATTAGAGTTTAAAATTATACCGTCGTGAACATTATTCATAAAATAAGCATAAACGTCTTTATTTTCCCAGAAGGAAAATACACAAGCAGTAAATTCATTTTTTATACTCCATCCACCAGCTTGTCCTAAAAATCCGTTGATGACATTTACAGGTTGCCATTGTGCTTGTAATTTTGAGAATAAGTCTATTTGATCTTTCTTTACCTGACAAGAAATTCTTTTAATAATCATAATTAGCTTTCCCCTTTCATTTTTAATTTTACCATTATCTACTAATTATGTTCTACTTATGGAACTAACCTGCCTCTTTAATGACATAAGAAAAAGGCTACGTCAGAAACCTTCCTTATTGAGGTAAAGCACCTGTTAGAATTAAAAAATTGCACCCTTTAAGGTTTCTGTTACTTATGGATTTATTTTTGGATAAGTTTTTCAAGTTGGCTTAAATATATCATTTTACTTGGTTCGGACGGGCTACCATCAGGCAATTTACACATCAATTCTAAAGCGTTTCCATCTGGATCATCAAAATAAATCGATACATTCTGCTGATGCGGTCTAGCTATTGGTTCCAACGATTCCAATCCACTATGAGAACGAAGGGTGATCCCTTTTTCAGTGAGCCATATACTTGCTTTCTTAATGTCATCGAAATCCACTTCAAAAGCTAAACCTGGAAAACTGGCAGGTTCCCTATCCCTAGAAATATCTGTTTTCCAAAGACCTAGCCATGTTTTGTTTGGTATAATCTAAAGAAAGGCAATGTCTTCGTATTCGTAAGCCAATTGCAATCCAAGGTTTCTATAAAACTCAATCGAACGTTGTAAATCATGAACTGGCAGATGAACCTCATATAAGCCTTTTAGCATATTATCCAACTCCCCTAAACGTAAAGTAAAAGCACCCGTTAGTTTGCAAAAAGAAAGTGTTTATTCTTTAATCCACTCTAACAATTCGATACGGTTACCAAAGGGGTCAGAAATATAGAACCTTTTAGCTCCTGGAAGTTTATCATCTTCAATAACATCAATACCGTTTGTTACCAGATGCCTTTTTAATTCCTCTATATTTTCTATTTCAAAAGCAGGATGTGCCTTTTTGGCCGGATTAAATGATTCTTCGATTCCTATATGTATTTGATAATTTCCAAATTCAAATCAAACCCCGCCACGCTTCTTTAATTCTTCAGGTTTTTCAACTTCGTCAAAACCTAAAATATTCTTGATAAATTTTCTTGCAGTGTCCTCACTACCTTTAGGAGCAGCGAGCTGAATATGGTCAATTGCTTTAAAAATAAAGGGCATTTATATCCTTCTCCTCTGACTTCAAATTGATATCACTTTTGCTATTTCCAATTTTACGCCAATTGGAATGATAAGGAAATTTTAAAGTTATTATTTATAACCATAAGTCTTCCTTATGGTTGTAAATCTTTTGTTCTTAAATTAACCTGCCCTTTTAGTTCATTAAGCAAAAAGGCCACCAAATGGCAGCCCCGGTTCTCAACTAACGCACCCATTAGTTTAAGTAGATTTCTTCACAAACTTTTTAGTAGTAAGTTAATACAGGAATGCTGTCACTTTAGTTGAAAATCAATTATCTATAGAATATAATCCTAGATTATTTGACTTCCATCAATGTGAGTACATTAATTTGTGAAATGGTTGATTAATAAGCAATTATAGATACCTGAAATGTTCTTGCTTTTATGACCTTCTACTACAAATGCGTCTGCTTTTCGTCAAAATCAACGGGTTATCATTGTTATTTCAATGATAACCCGTTAATTTAAGAATGTTAAGCAGCTTTTATAAAAGCTATTTACATGCTCTGTTCTTAAATAAGGAATTTTGATTTCTTACAGCTTCCTGTGCAATACAATTCCAGCCATCATGATTTTTCCCCGAAGGTCATGTATCCTTAATTAAAAATTCGCTGGCAAGCATTACATAAATCTTATGTTTTGTGCCAACATTCCTATCCCATATTTTGCGTCCTTGTTATTCAAAATTATATAGGAATTCATCTTGGTTTTATTCAATTTAAGGTTTTAGAATGACTTTAATACAATTATCGGTCCTTGTGTCAAAAACTTCGTATCCATGCTTTGCCTGGTTTAATGGAAGTACATGTGTAATTACATCACCAATATCAACTTTTCCTTCAGATATCAGATTATAAAGAAAAGACATATACGGAATAACTGGGGCCTGACCCGTTTTAATGTCAACATTTCTTTGGAAAATGTCTCCTAACGGAAAACCATTATAACGTCCCCCATAAACACCGGTAATTTGAATGGTCCCGGCTTTGCGTACAGCCTGTGACGCAATGACTAGCCCGCCCATTGCACCGCCATGAAGCTTCATTCCAGATGCAAGATATTCAAGAGGCGTCATCTTGCCGCTCATACCCGAACAATCAATAACAATATCTGCTCCACCATGTGTTAACTCTCTTAAATATTCGCCAACGTTTTCATGTTCTTCAAAATTTACAGTCTCCACTTTATTGGTCCGTTTCGCATGGTCAAGCCGGTATTTAAGGTGATCGACCGCAATAACACGCTCAGCACCTTTAAACCAGGCAAATTTTTGAGCAAGAAGACCTACTGGACCACATCCTAAAACGATGACAGTATCACCAGCTTTGACACCAGAGTGATCTACACTCCAATAAGCTGTTGAGGCTGCATCTGCAAGTAACACTAACTTCTCATCTTCTACTTCGCAATTCTCGGGTATTTTAAAGGGAGTAAAGTTCCCATATGGAACTCGCATATATTCAGCTTGTCCGCCAGCAAATCCACCGGTTGTTTCTGAATATCCAAAGAAACCGCCCATTTCACCATGAGGGTTTGAATTATCACATTGACTGGTTATGTCGTGGTTACAGTACCAGCAATGCCCGCAGCTTACATTAAAGGGAATAATCACCCGATCCCCTTTTTTTAATTTTGTTACCTCCGGTCCTACTTCTTCGACTACCCCCATTGGTTCATGGCCAATTACATAATCAGTTGGCATATTGGGAATCATTTGATGAATCAAATGTAAATCTGAACCGCATATAGCAGAAGATGTTATTTTTACAATGATATCATCGCTATTTTTGATTTTTGGGTCTTTTACTTCTTTAACCTGGACATTTTTACTCCCCTGGTACGTGACAGCTTTCATTTTTCTCTAACCTCCCTTATTTATTAGGCGTTGCGAACATTCCAAGTCTATCCGTATCATTCGGAAATAAGTTCATCCCGGCAATCATTAAAGCATTGTCGGCAGATTTAAGATCCAACTCAACTTGCTTGCCAACATCGTGCGGATATAACCAGCCCTTGCTTATCATCAAGTCAGATATCTCTGTGTGTAAATCAATAGATTGTTCCATTTGCCTGTATAATGTCTCTCTTAACTCCAGGCTCGATGTTTCAGTTAACGCAATGGCATATGTATGAATGCCTGTTTTAACTGAAAGAAGAAACTCCAATGCAATGCCCGAATCTGCCATTTCTGGCATATGTTCAGCCCCTTGGGGATCTAAATAATCCATTTCCATTTTTTTCACCTCACTCAATATAATTGGTTTTTGCCCCTTTATAAAATTCTTTAAGTTCATTAATGGCTGCAATTGACTGTTGAACATCTTTTTCCATCAGTGCTTTTAAATCATTATTGAAACAAAGGCCCTGCATAAGCTTTGATTTCAATAAGCCTACAGTTTTCAGATTTAATATCTCATGTGTTTCCATTGTTTCATGATAGGCCAAGCTTTTCTTCTCCATGACTTCACCTCCTAAAATTATAATCCCTTAAATATGTGAAAATTATTCAATGTAAAATTACTCGTTATGGAATATTTTAGGTGGAATGTAAACTACCTGTCTGAAGCAAGATAAGAGAAGTTCTTAAAGATTGGAGAGATACTTTTGACAAAATATTTAGGACTTCATGAAACACTGGAGACACTCGAGTTAATTGCATTTAAAACAGTATGTTTAACAAAAGCTGTAACTATGAGCAAATTGCTTCCTGATGGAGATCTTAAAACGATTCTTTCTGGTGATTTAGAATCAGGAAGCCAAGGTCTGAAGCGACTTCAGACCTTTATTACAAACCGGGAGGATACTCACAATGACTAATCTTCTGCAAAATATGTCTGGAATGGGAGGATTAACTGAAAGGGCAATCGCCTCAGATTTTCTGATTTCATCTAAATCTGCCGTCAGAAATCTCGCATTTGCTATTACGGAAACAGCTACTCCTGAACTGAAATCAGCTCTTCGCGAGCAATTGAGAAATGCAGTGGATACACATGCCAAGATTACAGATTTTATGACTGCCGATGGATATTATCATCCTAATCATTTAGGTGACCAAATAAATGTGAGACTGCAGGATGCACATATCGCTTTAAACCTTAAAGATCAATAGGGGCAGTATAGTATGTTTTATGCAATAAAAAATCAGCTGTTTAATAGCAGCTGATTTTTCCTTTAATATATTACATAGGGTAGATTTCCAACCTGCCCGTTAGCTGAAGAAGAAAAGCCGCCTGTCACTGTGTTACCCACCGTAATTTTGTATAAAATCCAAATTCCCTTTTCTGGAATTCTTTATCAGCTGTTCTTCTTTATTCATGGCTTTTCCTCCCGTCCGGTGGCGCTGTAACATTTCTCATATCCCTTACCGGAACAATGCCTATTCTTCATATATCTATTTGATTTCTATTTTACCTTAAGGGCCATCTTTAAATATTCTATCAGCATAATTGACTGCTCTTTTATCTTCAGGTCTTCTTTTGGAAGTATCGCGTGCCCCAGCGCCAGTCCGTCAATAAAGGTAATGATAGTCCTTGCTATGATTTCACTGTCATACGTATTGCTGAATTCTCCGCATTCTTGGCCAGCCTTAATAATATCAGTATATAAGTATAAACCGCTGCGATACCTTTCTTTGCTGTAATCCCTTCTGCGCGGTTCGTTTCTCCCTGTGATGAAAAATTCTAAATTGCTTGGTGCCAGCGGATCCATCTCATTATTTGGCTGCCGATCTTGTCCAAATAGTTGTAAAAGAAGAAAATTCCAGTAAGTACTGTTTTTTTCTTCAAGCCATTCTTTTGTCTTATGTATTTCCTGTGTAAGGGTTTCTTCTAGAATCGCTTCATATAATTCTTCTTTATTGGAGAAATATTGATATAATCCCCCTCTGCTTACATTCGCTTCGTCCATCACATGCTTCATGGTTGTCTGTACGTAGCCGTGTTTCTTAAATACAATGGCCGCCGCTTCTAAGATTTTAGCACGGCGCTGTTTTATATGTTCATTGCTGACTTTTGGAGACAATGCTCTGACTCCTTTCTATTTTATTTTTCATCAAAAAGCCAAGAACAGCTAGAAATAGTAAAAAAGAAGCGGTCATGATAAATGTCGGGACTGCTCCAAACACTGTTGCCAGCCATCCGCCCAGCAAAGGCCCGAAAATGGTTGCTGTCGTTGTTACGCTATTGATCAGACCAAATACTCTCCCAGTCATATGGACAGGAGTTTCTAATTGCACCGAAGCTTGAAAAGGGATCAATATCAAGCTTGCTGCACACCCTGCAAATAATCCCATTAGGGGGGCCCAAATAAGAGATCCATGTACATCAAAATAAGTCAATAATGCCATACCGCCGAAGCTGAACCCTATGATGAAAACACCAATAAGCATTAAAGCGAAAGCATTATAATTCGTTTTCTTAGTTAAAACAAATCCAGCTAAAAACATCCCTAAACCAGATGCTGTCACTATATAACCAAAAAGATTAGGAGATGTCAAAGTAAGCTCTCTTATTAAGACGATGATTTGAGAATCCGAAAGCTGTAAAATGAAAAGGCTGCAGCCTAAGAAAAATAAACCGGTAAGCAGATGGGATTTCGAGAAGATAAAAGTTAGCCCTTCTGCAAAGTCATTTTGAAAGGACGATGGATGGCTCTTTTTATGGCTGGCAGAAGTTTGAACACTTTTAGGCAAGAAAAGAAGCAAAAGAGCAGAAACAAAAAACGTGGCAGCATCGATGAAAAATACAGGATTTGTGCCAAATGTTGAAACGAGTATCCCGCTTAAAACCGGCCCGATAATTTTTGTGCCTGCGTCAATCATGGATGTGAAGGAAGAAGCACCTTTCACATGTTCTTTGACGACTAATTCTTTTAGCATACCATTTTTCGCGGGAATAAACAGTGCAGAGAAAAGTCCAATAAGGAAAAGATATAGATAGACTTCCTCTATCGACTCAGCTCCCGCTAACAAAAGAATGAGTGCTGAACGAATGAAGTCAGAAGTTATCATTATAACTTTTCTGCTTAAACGGTCTGAAAGGGCTCCTGCCATCGGGCCTAATAGTGCCATCGGGACAACAAGACACAGCATAATGAAAGATACCTCCATAGGTGAAGCATTCCATTTTAAACCCACAAGCGTCATAATCGCCACTAAACTCAGCCAGTCTCCCAAGCCGGAAATCATTTGTGCCAGCATTAGAAAGACAAATGATTTATTATTCAATAACTCCTTCATGATTTTCTCCTCCTTTTTTAAAACGACATCAATGTCGTTTTATATACACCTCAGTATAACGACATTAATGTCGTTATACTAGGTTTTCTTTTCAAGCATAAAAAACAGGCAGAGTTTTCACCCTGCCTGTTTTTAAGGAGTTTTACCAAAATTTAATATTATATAAAGCATCTAAAGAAATGGATCCAGGACCGGCTAAAGCGATTCCTAAAGCAAGTGCGATAAGAACAACGCAATACTCAATGCCGCCTTTATCTGCAAACAATCCATTTTTTCCGTGAACGGTTTTAATGGCTACAATCATAGGAATGATGATGAGAATTGAAGCTAATGGAGTAAGGAATCCAAGAATGAATAAAACCCCTCCGATAAATTCTCCAAGCCCTGCCAATAGAGCCATTTGTTTACCTGGTTTGATGCCGATTTGCTCAAAGAATGCGCCTGTGCCTGCAGGACCGCCGCCGCCGAACCATCCAAATGCCTTTTGAGCACCGTGGGCAGCGTAGTACAGACCTACGATAAGACGTATAATAAAAATACCTAAAGCTTCCATTATATAAAACCCTCCGATAATAAAATAAATTAAGTTGCTATAACAACTAAAATGACTTTGTTATTCTACCAAAAATAATAGGCCATTGCAACTACTTTTGCACAATTTTATCTTTTTGTACGTTTTCTCTCATTTTTTTCAATACCTCTTTTACCGTATCCATCTCTTGTTCACTGATTCCAGAACAGACTATTCGATTAAATTCTTCAGTGATAGGATGAATATGCTCCCCCATTTTCTTTCCTTCTTCCGTGAGAAATATATTAAAGGAAAGGCCGTCAATTTCGTTGCAGCGCCTTTTGATAAAACCCTTTTTCTCCAGATTGCTTAACATGCGGGTAATGTTGGTCTTATCTTTTTCCAGCTTCTTCGCTATCTCATTTTGACTCAGTCCGTCCTTATCCCATAAAAGGAGGAGAATCAAGTTTTGCTCTGGAGCTATATTTAATGGCGCTAGTTTTGCTTTTATATAACTCGTCAAGGTTAGATCTGTTTGATGAATCATAATACTAATATAATCATTAAAGGAAATTTTCATTCTTTTGCTCCTGCCTTCTTATAAAGTTAAATCATGAAAAGGGTTTCTTAATCAGTATACCATCAAAATGAAGAGGTTTTAAAAATTTATTTTCTATACAGAGAGTCAAGGATTAATCCTTGAAATTTTGCAATGTATCATTTCTCACGGTCAGTATACGATACAGAATTTCTATATCAATAAATATCTTTTTGGGGTGCACAATTTACCGGTGAAGGTAATATGAAATTATTTTAAAATTGTATTTATAGAGGATTATGAAAAAAATCACGGGATAACGCTTAGATTAAATTATATTAATATAATTTAATCTAAGCGTTATTAACTACTTTCTCCCGCTTATTAAAATGATTCAAAAGCTTTTTATCTATTGTTCCTTTGAAAAAGGGTTTGAATATTCACATTAATTGGTTAATAATTAAGATAAAACATCTTTCTTATTTTTCATTAAATACATACCATAGCGGGAATTACGTTTTCACTAAATGAAAACGTTTTTATAAAATTGAATAAAGGGGGATTTATTGTGACAATTGGTGCAGAGATAAAGGTTACCCAAGAGCCAGACATTAAAAAGCCATCCATCATCGGCCCTGGCTTAATTGTTGCGGCTACAGGGGTTGGCGCCGGAGATTTGGTCGCAGCCTTAGTTGCAGGTACAAACTATGGATTAGTCTTTCTTTGGGCTATCTTAATTGGTTCCATTTTCAAATTCGTGCTCAATGAAGGAGTGGGCCGCTGGCACTTAATGAGCGGCATGACGATTCTGGAGGGCTGGCACCTTATGGGGAAATGGGCAACAGGTTATTTTGGTGTATACTCGATTATATGGGGCTTTGTATACGGAGCTGCCGGCACTGCTTCCTGTGCTCTCGCGATGGCGGCATTAGTACCAGCATTGTCATTGACACAATGGGCAATTATTCATGGGATTCTTGCATTTATTTTAGTTTGGTCAGGCAAGTATAAAATTTTTGAGAACGTAATGAATGTTCTTATTGGTCTTATGTTTATTACAGTCGTAGGGTCAGCGGTACTTGTTATTCCTCAGCTTGGGAATGTTATGAATACAGCTGTTCCTGAACTTCCGAAAGGCTCCTTAATATATGCACTCGGCCTGATCGGAGGAGTTGGCGGGTCTTTAACAATGGCGTCGTATGGGTATTGGCTGAAGGAGAATAAATGGAGCGGCCCTTTCTTCATACGCGCTGTGCGTACCGATTCAGCCATTGCCTATATTGTTACAGCTATCTTCACTATAGCACTGCTCGTACTTGGAGCCGGTTTGCTGTATGGAACCAATACGACAATCAGCGGAGAAAAAGGCCTGGTTGATTTTGCATCCATCTTAGGCAATGAGCTCCACCCTTCCGTTAGGTACCTATTTCTTGTTGGCTTTTGGTCTGCTTCCTTTACTTCTGTTCTGGGAGTATGGAACGGCGTCCCGTATTTATTCGCTGACTTTATCAGGACAGTACGGCATAAGAAAGTATCTGATGAACAATTAAGTACATCTAAGCCATATCGATTCTTTGTATTATGGCTGACTTTCCCGCCTATGCTGTTGCATATTCTCGGTAAACCAGTCGCATTAATAATCGCCTATGGTGCGCTCGGCTCGATATTCATGCCTTTTCTAGCCATTACGCTTTTATATCTTCTGAACAAAAAGAAATATATCGGCACTGTAGACCGTTTTCAATGGGTTTCAAATCTTGGCTTAGCTGTCAGTATTTTATTATTTGTGGTATTAGCGATTAATGAACTTATGCATTTAGTTTAAAAATTTGTTGATGCTGATGCTCCCTTGGATGCATCAGCTTTTTTATGGTCATTTGTCACGCTTTTTGTTGAATCTCATATGATTGTTATGTGAAATTTCTGAGGAAACGGGGCCTTTTACTTGGTAAATAAGTATATGGATTATACAGGAGGAAACATTGAGTATTTCTTTGATGTTAATCAAAACAGACTGAATACACGAAATGCTGAGAATTTCATCAACCGCTTGGGGAGAGACAATCTCAATACATTGGGAGATGTCTCGCTTCTCGATATCTATTTGAGTAAGGGGCATTATGTGGAACCGCACTATCACCAAAATGCTGCCGAACTTGTTTATTGTATCTCAGGTGCAGCACAGGTTTCCCTAATCAATCCATTTACAAATAAAGTCTTCAATATTCCTATCAAGCCTGGGCAAGTGGCTAATATTCCGCAGGGATGGTGGCATTGGGAAATGGCCACGAAAGAAAGAACCCATTTACTTACTATTTTTGATGCGCCGTATCCGGAATATATTTTCGGTTCCGATATCTTAACAAAAACACCGATTGAAGTCTTAGCGAAAACCTATTGTCTGGATCCCCAATTACTGAAGAAAACGCTGGCCCCTCTCCGTAATCGAACCATTGTAATCGGACCCCCTGATGAATGTTTTAAAAAGCCAGTTCGAAATAACACAGCAGTTTACTATCAAGACCCCGGAAGTTCTTTTCACCAACAGCCTTACCATTATCCTCCAAATCAGTACTACAGATAGAAATACTTGGGCTATACACGTATACAAAAAACCCTCTGTTAAGAGGGGGAGTCGTTAAATAAGTGAAAAACAATATTTCGTTTTTGCAATATAAAGTTCACCGGGGTTCAATATCATATTATCAACAAAGGCCGGCGGTTTTTGCGTTTCCAGACAAATCCCTGAATGCTTATAGCATCGGCCATTCTGCAGATCAGGTTCACTGCCTAAAGAATTCCCGGTATAAACGATTACACTTGGCTGATCCGTATAAACCGTTAACTTTCGACCGCTCGTTTGATCCGATAGCTCCAATTTTTTATCCGTTAAAAGGATGGGGTGATCATAGCCGCCTGCCAGATCTATTTGCGGATCTCCCGACTGAATGCCGTCTCTGACTTTTTTACGAACAGTAAAATCGAAGACTGTATTTTTGGAAGGCAGAGGTTTTTCATATGGTAAGAAATCTGAATCCAATTCATAATATTTCTCGCCATGTATCTGAAGTTGATGATCTAAAATGCTGTTTTCTGGATTCCCTGATAAATTAAAATAGCTGTGATTTGTTAAATTTACCAAGGTTTTTTTATCAGAACTTGCTTTATAAAAGATCGTCCATTCATTTTCATCATTAATAATGTATCGTACCTCAATATTCACGCTTCCGGGAAATCCTCCCTCACCGTCAGGGCTTTTATAGTGAAAAGTAATAATAGCCTGGTCTTTTTGCTTTTCAATAGAGGAATTCCAAATGACCTGATGGAGACCGCTCTTTCCGCTATGTAAATTTGTTTCGTTTTCATTATGCTCGAGTTCATAATCCTGTCCATCAAGACTGAATTGTGCTTTTTTAATCCTCCCTGCGACACGGCCGATAATACAGCCAAAATAAGGAGAATGTGTAAGATAATCGTCCAGCTTATCAAATCCCAGGACAATATGATCGTTCTTTCCTTTTTTATCAGGCACTTTGATTGCTGTGACGGTGCAGCCTAATTCAATACAGGAAAATTCCATTCCCTTCTTGCAAATAAGGGAATATTTTTTAATTTTTCTCCCCTGGTGCTCACCAAATAGACTTTCGATTATTTCCATTCGAAATTCTCCTTTGTTATTAAGATAGACAGAGGCACCATCCATATAGGCGGCACCTCTGCAAACTCCATATTAAGCAGTCTTACTGTTCTTCCCCGCTTTTTTTGCCCAAATGCTTTCCATTTCTTCGAGCGTTCTGCCCTTTGTTTCAGGTACGAATTTCCAAACAAAGATTGCGGAAAGGATACTCATTAATCCATAGAAGCCATAAGTCATGCTGCTGCTGTATTCCATCATCATCGGATAGGTTGAAGAGATGAAATAGTTAGCCGCCCATTGTGCAGCAACTGCAATCGCCACTGCCTGTCCGCGGATTTTATTAGGGAATATTTCAGAAATTAGAACCCAGCAAATCGGTCCCCAGGACATCATAAATGAAGCGGTATACACGACGATGAACACCAATGTCCATATGCCGATGATATTTGCATAAGCAAGAGCCGCAACACCGAACATGCCAATGGTCATCCCAATTGAGCCGACAATTAATAATGGCTTCCTACCCCATTTATCTACTGTCATGATCGCTAAAACTGTAAAGATCACATTGACGAGTCCCATTACAATTGTCTGCAGCATCGAAGCATCCTTGGCAGCTCCCATACTTTCAAAAATCCGGGGCGCATAATATAAAGCCACATTGATGCCTACAAACTGTTGAAATACAGAAAGTAAAATTCCTACGATAATAACTAATTTCCCATATGTGAGCAGTTTGCCTGCGGTATGTCCATCTGTAAGGCTCTGTTTAATCTCTTCTAGAACCCGTTCTGCTGTTTTCTCTCCATTAATTTTCGAAAGGATTTTTAATGCCTTTCCATCTTGTTTTCTTAAAGCCAAATATCTGGGTGTTTCTGGTACAAAGAACAATAAAAATCCGAATAAGACAGCGGGTATCGCTCCTGAGGCAAACATATACCTCCAGCCGATATCATTAATCCAGGCAATTGACTCTCCGTTGGCAATCATCCAATTTACAAAGTAAACAACTAGCATTCCTAAAATAATTGCGAATTGATTGAATGAAACCAGACGTCCGCGTATTTCAGGAGGAGCAATTTCCCCTATATACATCGGCACTATGGCTGAGGCAAGACCTACACCGATTCCGCCAATGATTCTGTATAAATTGAATGTGATAAGAAGAGCGATTGTCGGTTCACCTTTCGAAAAGAACAAAAACTCCGGATAGGCGGATCCCAGTGCTGACAATGTAAATAGCACTGACGCGAAAATAAGTGAGTTTTTACGGCCAAATCTTGAAGCAAAGAATCCAGAGATAAAACCTCCAATGATACAGCCGATTAAAGCACTGGAAATAGTAGCCCCATGTATAAATGAGTTTAGGCCTAAATTATCTATGAAATAGACCTCTAATGATTTCTCTGCTCCAGAAATGACTGCTGTGTCGTAGCCAAAAAGTAAACCGCCTAAAGTGGCAACCAATGTTATACAGAAAATATAAAGTGAATTTCGTTTCTGATTCATTGTTTTAATTCCTCTCATTCTAATTTGAAATCGTTTACAAAATCAGTTGCCCATCATCCCTAGTAAGGATGTCGACATTCTTAACGAAAAATTACTTTTGACGATAGTCCATCAGTCTTTCACTAATATCCTTTGTTTGACTGTAAATTTTTTTATAGGCTTCAAATAACTGACGATACCTTTCCACATTTTCAGGAATCGGCTCATAGACTTCCTTATACGAAACAAAGACCTCTGCACACTCTTCCCATGATGTGAACCAGCCGCATCCATAGGCAGCAAGCATGGCCGCACCATTAGCAGGTCCTTGTTCACTTTTCAGCTTAATAATGGCAGCATTAAATATATCTGCCTGGATCTGCAGCCAAATATCATTCTTGGCGCCGCCTCCTATTGAAATGATTTCTTTAATTTCCTGGCCGTTATGACGGAATATTTCGATAGATTCATTTAAAGAAAACGTTATGCCCTCAACGACTGCCCTGGTAAAATCGATTCTCGTATGAGATGCATCCATTCCAATGAAGCTTCCTCTTATGTTAGAGTCAGGGTGGGGAGTACGCTCTCCTGACAAATATGGAGTGAACAGCAATCCATTTGAACCGGCTGGAACGTTGTCCAACCCTTCTAAAAGAGAATCCATGGTTTCTCCATTTGCGAATGTGTCTCGGAACCACGTCAAACTGTGTCCGGCAGACAGTGTCACTCCCATTGTATAGTAGGCGTTCTCACTGGCATGATTGAAATAATGAACCTTCCCGCCAAAATCACGATCGCCTGATTTTTCATAGGCCAGTATAACTCCCGATGTCCCGACACTGCAAAGCGTTTTACCTTCTGATAAGATAGAAGACCCCAGTGCGCCGCAGGCATTATCTGCGCCGCCAGCAAAAACCTTGGTCTTTGCTGAAAGTCCTGTTTCCTTTGCGAAACTTTCTGTAAGTTCACCTACAAAGGCATGTGATTCAACAAGCGGCGGACATAAATTCTTATCAATCCCTGTAAGTCTGCAAATCTCCTCACTCCACTGTTTATTGGCCACATCAAGAAGCAAAGTGCCTGCTGCATCTGAATATTCACTATTAATCTTTCCTGTCATCCGGTACCGAAGATAATCCTTTGGCAAAAGGAACACCGAAGCCTTTTTAAATAGATCCGGTTCATGCTGCTGAACCCACAAGAGTTTAGGCAGAGTGAAACCTTCAAGCGCAGGATTTTTAGTAATTTCCAATAATGTTGCCTTTCCTGCCAGTTCATAAATTTGCCGGCACTGCTCACTTGTTCTCGTATCATTCCAAAGGATGGCATCCCGCAAAACTTCCTGTTTTTCATTAAGGAGCACCAGTCCGTGCATTTGCCCCGAAAAACTGATTCCTTCAATTTCAGAGACATTACCCTTAAAATCCTGTACTAATTCTCTTAAAACATCTGCTGTTTTTTGAACCCATTCATGCGGATCCTGTTCACTATACCCAGACTGCTTATGAATGAGCGGGTATTCTTTTGCTTTCTCAATAATGGTTTGTCCTTTTTTATCAACCAATAAGGCTTTTACTGATCCAGTACCTAAGTCAATCCCTATGACGTACGCCATCTCCATCCTCCTAAGTTCTTTTGTAATAACGCTTACATTGTTTTGGATGAGTTATGCTTCCTGCAAGTTTATTAATCCATAAGTCTTTTTTTTCGATATCCCTTTTTGTAATTTTGCAATCGTTTACAATAAGCTTTATGAGAATTGTATCAGGGTTTACTTGGTTTGTCTATTGAATAAACTAAGTTTTTCATTCATTTTTCTGATTTTTTCATTTTTATTAGTTCCCTAAGAATAAATGAGGAGATATTCCAAATAACGACCACCCGTGGTAACGGGTGGTTTTCTCTGCGGCTGAAAGCCTTTGTTGCTGACCAGGCCCTCAAGGGCCTCTGAATGGTTCGCCAACTGTACTACTTCCACTGGCCAGACCTCAAAGGTCTTTCACTTACTTTCGTTTCTTTTTCTTTACCTCCTCACCTGTGAACGGATCAATATATTCCATCATACTTAATTGTTCTGCGACTATATCATCTTGTATCTGATTTCGTATGTATTCTTCGATTACCTTTTTGTTTCTTCCCACTGTATCTACATAATATCCCGTACACCAAAACTTGCGATTTCCATACTTGTATTTCAAATGGGCGTGACGATCAAATATCATCAAGCTACTTTTCCCTTTTAAATACCCTACAAATGAAGAGACACTTATTTTGGGTGGAATACTCACCAGCATATGTACGTGGTCTTTACACGCCGTGGCTTCAATGATTTCTACGCCTTTCCTTTCACATAGCGTTCTCAGTATTTGACCGATATCTTTTTTTATCTTTCCATAGATCACTTGTCTTCTATACTTGGGTGCAAATACGATATGATACTTACAATTCCAGGTGGTGTGTGCTAAACTATTAGTGTCTTTTGACATCAAAACTCCTCCGTGATGCTGATATTTTGGTTTGGCGAACCAAAAATATTTTAGCACCATGGAAGAGTTTTTTTAATACCACGCTGAAAGCTTTTCGGAACCCTAGGCCTAGCCTAGGGTTTTCTTTTCCACAAATAAAAAATGCGGATCAGCTGACTGCTGATCCGCATGTTAACTTATAAAACCATTGCTGCTATCCAGCCAAATATAATCAGCGGAATATTATAATGGATGAATGTAGGCACGACTGTCCCCCACATATGGTTGTGCTGGCCGTCTGCATTCAATCCTGCTGTCGGTCCTAGTGTACTGTCAGAAGCAGGTGAACCGGCGTCTCCTAGTGCCGCTGCTGTACCAACAAGAGCAATTGTTGCCATCGGACTGAACCCCAGTTCCAGAGAAAGCGGAACAAAGATTGTCGCAATGATAGGAATAGTAGAAAAAGATGAGCCGATTCCCATCGTGACTAACAAACCGACCAGAAGCATTAACAGTGCTGCTAAACCTTTATTTCCGCCAATGAGTTCAGCTGATTTAGTAACTAAGGAAGCGACGTCACCGGTTTCATTTAATACAGCTGCAAATCCAAACGCTGCAAGCATAACAAAACCGATAAAGGCCATCATTTTCATTCCGTTCGTCAGTAATTCATCAGCCTCTTTCCATTTCACTGCACCGCTTACGTACAGAATTAAAATCCCAGCCAGTGCACCAAAAATCATAGAATCTGTCAAAAGCTGAACGGCGAGAGCACCAATAATAGAAATTGCCGAAAAAATAATGGCGGTTTTCGAATATGTTATTTTTTCTTCCTCAATTATTTCGAGCAATTCATATTTTTTTGGTTTTCTATATGAAAT
The DNA here is from genome assembly GCF_900098925.1 of Bacillus massiliglaciei. Lineage (GTDB taxonomy): Bacteria > Bacillota > Bacilli > Bacillales > DSM-1321 > Peribacillus > Peribacillus massiliglaciei. The sequence continues at coordinate 921,439 of NZ_LT622360.1, forward strand.
GAAAATGGAAATTAATAAACCGATGATCATTCCTCCAACAGGAATCAACATAGCTGTTGGAATATCATCCATATTAACAGTCAAACCGCTCTCTTTCATATTAGCAGCTAAAATATCATGAAAGATTTTTCCGAATCCGACAGGAAGCAAAATATACGGAGCTGTCAAACCAAAAGTCAAAACAGAAGCTATGAGTCTCCTGTCTATTTCCAATTCACTCATGAGCCTTAATAAAGGCGGGACTAAGATTGGTATAAAAGCAATGTGGATCGGAATCAAATTTTGAGAAAGACAGGCCATTAACAGCAAAGAAAAAACGATGAGAGCTTTTGAAAAAGTCTTTCCCTTAGCTTCCCCGTCTTTCTTTACAAGTTGTAAAACTTGTTTTACCAGCAATCCAGGCAGGCCGGTACTGGAGATTGCGATTGCAAAACCTCCAAGCAATGCATAGCTCAGTGCAACTTCTGCGCTGTCTCCTAGCCCTCCTGTAAATACCTCAATGGTCCGGTCTATTGATAAGCCCCCTGTCATACCGCCAACAAAGGCGCCAACAATTAAAGCGAGCACAACATTCACACGAAGAAGGCTCAAGATTAACATGACAAGAACGGCTATAAGTACTGCATTCACTCTATGTTCTCCTCTCGATGCTTTAGTTTGATAAATTGTTAAAGAATTAAAATGTCTGTACTAAATTAACATAAATCCATGAACAAATCAATAGCTTTGTTATTAAAGATTCATTTACATTGATTAAAAAGAAGATTGCTTTGAACAAACGTATAAAATATTCTACGTATAAATCGAGTAGAGGGAAAATAAGTTAGATTATTTTCGCCCCTCTCACAACACCGTACGTACGGGTCACGTATACGGCGTTTCAATTTATATTACAGTGTGTACTTTTAGATAATGTTCTAAAGCAGAGGGGAGTCCCCTCTGCTTTAGTCTTTTGTTTGAGATTGCCCTTTGAACGACCTTTGATAATCCAATAAATCGATATCCTCTTCGACAAAAGGTTAATCCTTTTGCTTCTTCCTCCGGAATTCCTAATTGAACGAGGGATTTGATTTGTTTTCTCGGCATTTTCCATTGTTTCCAGATGATTACCCTTATTCTTGAGCGTAATTTCTGATCTATTCGTTTTATCGCTGACATCATATTTGCGATTCTAAAGTAGTTTATCCAGCCAAATATGACTTGTTTTAGCTTAAGTATTCGGTAGTCTAAAGGGATACTCCAATTTCGCTTGGTCAATCGGCGAAGTTTTCGCTGAAACTTCTGAACTGAATTAGGGTGAGGTCTCACTTGATCTCTCTTGCTTTTCGAATCGTAATAGTATCCAAATCCTAAGAATTTCAATTCTTTTGGACGAGAGATTTTGCTCTTTTCGACATTGACTATCAATCCTAACTTCTCTTCGATAAATTTCACGACTGAATTTATCACTCTGTTTGCCGCTTTCTCGCTCTTCACAAAAATTAGAGCGTCATCAGCGTATCTCACAAACTGAAGTCCCCTATTTTCTAGTTCCTTATCCAATTCATTTAACATAATGTTACTCAGTAGTGGACTGAGATTACCTCCTTGCGGAGTCCCAATGGGTGTTTCTTCATATTTACCACTCACCATAACTCCACTAACCAAGTATTTTCTTATTAGAGAGATAACATCTCCATCCTTAATAGTGTTGGATATAATTCTCATAAGTTTATCGTGGTGTACTGTATCGAAGAATCTTTCCAGGTCAATATCCACTATCCACTCGTACCCATCATTCAAAAATTCCAAGCTTTTTATAATGGCCATTTCACAACTTCTTTTCGGTCTAAAGCCATAACTGAATTCACTAAACTGCTTCTCAAATATCGGACTGAGCACTTGATGAATGGCTTGTTGAACTACTCTATCCACTACTGTTGGTATTCCCAATTTACGCATCTTGCCATTCTCTTTTGGAATTTCCACTCTTAAGGCAGCTTGTGGTTGGTATTTTCTTGTTCTGATGCGCTGACGCAGTTCATCCTTATTTTCCTTCAGATATTGCTTTAGTTCATCGACTGTTACTCCGTCGACCCCACTCGCACCTTTATTTCTATAGACCCGCAAGTAGGCTTCATTCATATTTCGATTACTTAAAATCTGTTCTAAAAGTTCCACACTCGTTTCTCCTTTTCCTCTCACGTAGTAAGTGATAGCTCCATTTTTGGTTATCTTTTGAGATACGCTCATATTTTCACCATTAACACATTCGGAGTTCGTCTCTTACGCATTCGCGGCGTTGAAACACTATAAATTGTTCAGCCCTTCATGATTTTTGTTTTCACTACTATGGCTTCTGCTGACTTCTTGCGATTAACCTTTTTCGACTATACTATTAGTACATCCGCAAGACCTCCCAGGGTAAGACAACTACCTTTCCTCTTTTACTCGCCTGATTTACTTCCTAAAGTTACGCACATCTTTTGGACTTTGACTTGTCTAGGAGTCTTATCCCTTTATAAAGCCTTCATATCAGATTTCTGTTCGTCGAGTCAAGATTTTATTCCACGCTTCCTCCAGCCCTTACCTCACGATAAACACCTTGCGCTTCCTTAGTGGTTGGTTGATGTGTACCCCCACAGCGGACTTCCACCGCCTAGATAGTTGCCATGCCTGGCACACTAGAAAAAGCTTAGGTATAGGTTACCTAAGCTTTAAGGTGGATTCAGACAGTTGCTTTAACATCCCATTTATCGACGACCGTCACTCCCAGGTTCTGGAATTTGTCCATTTCCTCAAAAATTCTCGGAACTTCTTCAAGTGAAATTGTGCTTGTAACCAAGGACCCCGGTTTAAGCTTTCCTTTCTCCACCATTTCCAGCATATGAGGATATCGCTGAGGCTGCATTCCTAAAGAGCCTACAATTTGCAGTTCTGCCTGAACAATAAAATCGATAGGAAGCGGAATCATCCCTTCTTCTTCTCTTGATGTTAATCCGATTTGAAGGTGGCGTCCTCTTTTACGCAGTCCGCTGACAGCTGCCTGGCAAGTCTGCTTGATTCCCAGTGCATCGACCGAAACATGGGCTCCTCCCTTTGTAATTTCTCTGATCGCTTCCGTCGTATTTTCCTTTTTAGCATTTATTGCTGCGACGGCTCCTATACTTTTCGCCAAATTTAATTTATCTTCGCCAATATCGACTGCAATCACATTAGCGCCCAGGGCTGTTGCGATTTGAATGGCGGATAAGCCCACTCCTCCGCATCCATGAACGGCTACCCATTCTCCCCCTCTGACCTGTGCCTGGTCAGCAATCCCATGAAAGGCTGTCATAAAACGGCAGCCCATCCCAGCTGCTTCAACAAAACTAATAGATTCCGGAAGTTTTACTAGATTAAGATCAGCTCCCGGGATAGCTGTATACCTTCCATATCCTCCCCATGTTGAAAATCCAATCAGCTGAATGTTTTCGCAAATATTCTGATGTCCGCTCTGGCAATAGGGACAGGTGCCATCACCAACTGTGAAAGGGGCAATAACCCTGTCTCCTTTTTTAAAGTTTTTAACGTCCTTGCCGACTTCTTCAATGACGCCCGAAAATTCATGTCCCAATATATGAGGCAGGGGCACTTGAATGCCAATCCAGTCCCAGTCGCCTTGCCATGCATGCCAATCACTTCGGCATACGCCATTTGCCTCAACTCTGATTATGGCACCATCCGGACTGCACACGGGATCAGGCATGTCTCTGATGACCAACGGCTTTTTCAATTCTTCCATGACTAATGCTTTCATTCATATACCTCCCATAATAAGTGTTTTAAGCGCTTACAAAGAGGCATTGCTTTGACCTTTCAGTATTGTCATAGAAGCACATCCAGAGAACTCGCTTTTATTTTACTATTTTTACCAATCAGCAGTCAATCTATCATACAAGAAACGATTATAAAAATCATTAATTAAAAGATAAGACTGACTTCCTATATGGAATCAGTCTGTCTTTTAATTGGCTCTGAGGAGGACACGGCATTGAAAAGAATCCTGTAAGCCAGGACATATACTTCAAGCAAGGTCATATTTTCTGAAAAAGCCGGTATATGCTCCAGTGGAAAGTTCACATTCCATACTCCTTCTCCGCTATCAAAAACGGCCGACACTTGTGCGCCGTCTTCTAATAGAGAAATTAGTTTTTCCTTAAGTGCTCCTGTAAGTTTCTTAGGAATTTTCAGTCCAAATAAAATGCTGTACGTACCAAATACATCGTCATATTCGAGCACCGCTCCTTCAATTCCAAGCCATGCAAACCAGTTGGATTCCAGATATAAAAAATGATCTTTGTTTTGTTTTATGTATGTAACAGGCTCGTCAAGAAATGCATGATTCTTTTGCATAATGGTATCTTCAGATTCTTTATCACCTATTTCAATATACGTATCTTTAAAACGATTTAGTGTTTTCTCTTTAGATTCGCTCTCAGATGTTACAGACAATCCGTTTTCCCGGGCCCATTCTTGCTCTTCCTTAAACCAGTCTATTGAGCTCCATTCTTGTTCGTTGCTGTATTGTTTCAGTTTTTCAATTAATGACATCCTAATCCTCCTAATAAAGCTGTTGAAAAAGGATTAACCCTTTCTCCGATTACCAGTATGTATTAGTTTCTTCGGTATGTCCAATGTCTAATCGGCAGTATGTCGAGCTTTCTGGTAAAAAAAGCTCAAGCAGGACAGGAGAGCCGACAGCTAAAAAGGGATATACTGATTTGCTTCACGGCTTGTGTTTTCATAAACTTCACTTTATCTGCCGACTCAGCAACATTTCACCTGACTGCTTTTTCAGCAGCATACAGAACAGCGTATTTTCATGGTAAAATAAAGTTAAGCAAATCTGTAAATCGAATAAGTAAAGGATGCTGTTTAATGAAGAAAATCATCATCGTAGGCGCAGGAATTCTCGGTGCCTCAACGGCTTATCAACTGACGAAAAAAGGCGCTGAAGTAGTGCTGATTGATAGAAAGGATCCCGGTCAGGCTACAGATGCAGCGGCCGGTATTATCTGTCCCTGGATTTCTCAAAGAAGAAATAAGGCATGGTATCGCCTGGCCAGATTGGGAGCTGCGTTTTACCCGCAGTTAATCGAGGAACTTGAATCAATGGGCGAAACGGATACAGGGTATGCCCAAGTTGGAGCCATCAGTTTACATACGAATCCCGACAAGCTTTCAGCAATGGAAGAACGTGCGAGAAAAAGAGTAAGTGAAGCCCCCGAAATCGGCACTATTTCTCCATTATCACCAGAAGAAACAAAATCGCTTTTCCCCCCGCTTGATTCGGAATATGCTTCTGTTCTTGTCAGCGGTGCGGCACGTGTAGACGGCCGTGCTTTAAGGGATGCTCTCATCCGGGCTGCCCAAAAAAAGGGAGCAAAATTGATTAAAGGTCATGCTGATTTACTGTTTCATGGTTCTCAAGTTATAGGAATCAAAACGGAAGGACAAACAATTGAAGCCGATATAGTCATAGTTTGTGCCGGAGCATGGGCAAACAAAGTCTTAAAACCGCTCGGACTGGATTTTAAAGTAAGCTTTCAAAAAGCACAAATTGTCCATTTTGAGCTTCCTGGTGTTGAAATGAGCAAGTGGCCGGTGGTTATGCCGCCAAATGATCAATATTTGCTTGCATTTGAGGATCGTCTTGTTGCCGGATCTACTCATGAGAATATCGATCAATTTGATTATCGACTAACAGCCGGAGGGTTAGAAGAGATTCTTCATAAAGCATTAGACACGGCTCCGGGATTGGCGGAAGCAACATTCAAAGAAGCCCGGATCGGCTTTCGTCCATTCACTCCTGGATTTTTGCCGGTGCTTGGTCCCCTTCCAGGCTTTTCAGGCATTATTGTAGCAAATGGATTGGGCGCTTCCGGATTAACAATGGGGCCATTTATTGGTTCTCAGCTTGCTAAGCTTGCTCTTGAAGAAAACATAGATATTCCATTGGAAGATTATGATGTAAGGGAAGCTATACAAAAATAAATGATTGATCCGTTCTTCCTCTGAATAAAAGATGATAGCTGTTGCAAACTAAAGGATATCTTTTATCAAAGGACTGATGAGAATGAATGAATGTTTTTACTGTTCAACAGCAACTGATGATAAGAAGTTCCACCAAGTTTCTTTTCATCTTTCTGAAGATATCCGGGAAGAAATCCTTTGTGATGAATGTTATCAAGAATGGCTGCAGGGGATTAAAGGATAGTCAGGTAAGCAGCGTCCGAATCCCCTCGTATACAAAATAAACGCCAAAGGCTATGAGCGAAAGGCCTGAAATGACCGATATGGCAAGAAGGCTTGTCTCATTAAGCCATCTCTTTAATCCTGTGGTCAGAAAAGCGACAAAAATGTCCCAGCAAGTCAGTCCTAAAAAGATCATGCTGCTATATATGTACAATTCGGCTGTGCCATACTGCGCAGCCGTTTTTGCAAGGACCGATCCGTATATCCCCAGCCAGAATAAAATAGACAGCGGACTGGTAATCGACATAGTAAATCCTGTAAAAAAGATTTCATTAATGATTCACGCTGCCTATTGCGGCTCAGTTTTATTGAATTACTTTTCAAGACACCTTCTATTCCCGTATAAAAAAGAATAAACCCTCCAAAAAGCCATAGAAAAACTTGAACAATTTCAATATCCAGAAAACGAACTAGTCCTGCATACACGACCAACATGAAAACTCCATCGGCAATCATCGACCCTGCGCCTACTATCCATGCGTGCCAAAACCCGTTTTTTATTCCTTTATCAAGCCGAGCTGAATTCACCGGTCCAATGGGCGCAGCCAGGGTGATTCCAAGTAAAAAATAACTTAATAGCAGATGAACGCTCATAAATTCAACCCCACTCGTTAAAATGCTGCTTGTACATTCTATGTAAAAATGGCCGCTGTATTATTATTTTCTTTTAAGACCCTGAAGCAAATGAAAATGAACAGTCTTCTGCCTTATCTTCTTAGACAAGAGAAAATGTATTTTCCACATACAAAAAACAGCTGGGGAAAATTAACTCCAGCTGCTTTGTTAAGTAATTAGTAAATATAATAGGTTCAAAGTGCACTTGAGCTTAACACATATTCGGAGGGATGTTGGATGGATTGCCTTTAAGTGCTGACGGCGGTGTATTAAATATATACGGCGGAGCAGGCTTTAGCTTCGGTTTTTTGGCAAATGGCACTGGGTTTTCTACATAATTGAAAGTCCCCTGGCCATCCATGCTAGGACCCTGAGCCCATCTTCCCTCTGCACTTTGATTGCCTGCTGATAGGTTGAATAATGTATAGGATACTTCCCTCTTTTCAAGCTCCTTTGGGAATGTCGTCGGTACAACAATATCTCCTTCTGCAGCCTCCAATTCCTTAATCGCTGCAATCCATTGATTCTGATGCATAGTATCACGGGCAATCAGCCAAGAAAGCATATCTTTAACGCCTCGGTCATTTGTTGCTTCGTACAGCCTTACCGCTTGAAGCCTGCCTTGAGATTCTGCATTTAAATTTGCACGGAAATCTGCAAGCAAATTGCCGCTCGCCGCAATATAGTCTGCTTTCCATCGGTTTCCGACACTGTCAGCCGGCATAGCTCCCAAACCTGACACAATTACATGCTGCGGATTCATTCCTCCTAGTATAGCTCCAAGAACAGGGTCCTTCGCAGCCGCCTCAAGGTCACCCACTGGGGCTCCGTCAAGAAGTCTGGCTATCATAGTGGCCAGCATCTCAATATGGGCTAGTTCCTCTGTTCCGGTGTCCATTAACAGATCCTTATACTTTCCGTTTCCTCTAACATTCCAGCCTTGAAAAAGATATTGCAGAGCGACAGATATTTCGCCAAATTGACCTCCTAATACTTCCTGAAGCTGTTTAGCAAAAATTGGATCCGGTCTTTCAGGCTTGGCATGATACTGTAATTCCTTCACATGATAAAACAATGAATACCACCTCAAAATTGTTATATTTCTACTTAGGCAGTATATACGGCTCTTTCATTTTGGGTGTTTGTCTACATTCACTTTACTTTTTTGCCCAGATCTCATAAGAATATGGTATCAATCCGTGTCACGAGAAAAATCTTTTAGACCGCTGCCTATGCTGCAGCTTCTTTTCAAATTGCATTAAAATAGCAAAAGAGAATTTAGATCTCTTTTGCTATTTGATAAATTATACAAGATGATCCCATAACAGCCGGTATTCTCAACAGATTTTTATGTTAAGCTTCTGCCAAAACGAGTGTTGCGAGAGCTGGAACGGATATTTTAGGCCCTTTCACTCGATTCAATTCTTCTGTTCCTGCTCTTGACTCATCAGCCAAAAGCAGCCATTCTTTTTGAGTAGGCAAATCAATCTCTGCCGAAGATTGATTGGCATTATGAATGACAAAAATAACTTTCTCTGACTCAGAAGGATTACGTAATGTATATGCGATTATATTTGCTTCTGCTTTCGTAAATGATAGGTGTTCTTTTATTTCTTCTGCTTGATTGTAACGGAAAGCTTTGAACTTTTTTCTCAGCTTAATTAACCCTTTTACATATTCTGCTTCTTCAGCAAATTCAGCTCTTCTGTTCCAGTCCATCCAATTGACTGAATCTGAAGATTTATAACTGTTATGGTCGCCGCCCTTTGTTCTCATAAATTCCTGGCCTGCATGAAGAAATGGAATACCCTGTGATAAAAGGACAATTGATGTGGCAAGCTTATGCCTCTTTTTCTTTTCGTCCAATGATGCTTCTGGATTGGTTATGGATAATTTATCCCAAAGGGTATGATTATCATGGGCTTCACAATAATTGATGACCTGTTCCGGTTTATGATACGCGGCTAACTTGCGGTCATATTCAAGCCCTCCCATTATGCTTTTTTTGATGATATCCTCTACACCCTGTTTCCCGTTTACAATCCCTGTATCATGTTCATCCAGAGCACTTCCTTTTAAACTGTCACGCATTATATCATTGAAATGGGCAATCCTTTCCATCTTATCTGCATTTTTTTGATTAGCCTTTTTTTCTTCAGGCAGGGGGGTATTCAAATCCCAACCTTCACCAAGAAGAATGATACTCGGATCAATCTGATCAAGTGCTTCCCTAACTCCATTCATTGTCTCTATATCATGAATGCCCATTAAATCGAACCGAAAGCCATCAATGTGAAATTCTTCTGCCCAATAGGTGACGGAATCGATCATGAATTTCCTCATCATTTTTCGTTCGGATGCTGTATCATTCCCAACCCCCGTGCCATTGGACAGACATCCATTTTCGTCATATCTAAAAAAATAGCCAGGAACTATTTTTTCAAAACTGGAATCCTCGACAGAATGAACATGATTGTAAACGACGTCCATAATGACCCTTATACCATTGTTATGGAACGTTTGAATTAATTGTTTAAGTTCTTTTATTCTGCTTTTCGGATTAAATGGATCAGAAGAGTAAGAGCCTTCTGGAACATTATAATTTTTTGGATCATATCCCCAGTTATATTGGGGTTTATCACTGGATTCATCTACAGTAGCATAGTCAAAAATCGGCAGCAGCTGTACATGAGTAACGCCCATATCTTTTATATGTGCAAGACCGGTAGGGTAACCACTTGGCCCTTTTGTATCCGTCTCCGTTAGTCCAAGAAATTTACCTTTGTGCTGTATGCCGCTTTTCGGATGAATGGAACTGTCACGGATATGCAACTCATAAATAATTGCGTCCTCAAAATGGTTAAGAGGAGGTTTTTCCTTCTTCCAGTCAGAAGGATTTGTGTTGGAAAGATCTAAAACGACTCCTCTTTCCCCATTCACAGTCACCGCGCGGGTATACGGGTCAACTGCCTCTGACCAATTCCCCTCAAACTTTATTTTGTACATATAAATGGTGCCATCCATATCTCCAGGTAATGAGATATGCCAGGTGCCTTGTTCTGCCTTGTTCATTTCTATTTCTTTTCCTTTGCTGCCTTGTTCTGAATCGTATATCACTAGGTTTACCTGCTCAGCTGTCGGCGCCCATACACGAAAAGAAGTTTGATTTTTTTTATATACATACCCTAAGTCATTTCCGCTGTAAAAAAATGTTTTATCCATTTCTTCATTTCTATTTTTAATGGAATGATTATTTATTTTTTGTTTTCCTAATTCTTGATTCTTAATAACTGATTCCCCCCGGCTTATTTTCTTTTCACTATTTCTTTCCCGCTGTGTCCATCGTATCAAACCAGTTGCTCTATCCTAATAGTTCGATTTCTATGACGATGAACCTTTTTTATAAACTATTTTTCTTACTTGTGCAGCCGAGTTTATGAATATATGTTATAACCTATTTAAAAATGGAAAGATTTTTTAAATCCAACCCGAAGTAACAGTAAAGCAAATATGTCTTTTTCCTGCATAAAAGCGAGTTTATGGATGATTCCCACAAGGGAAAGATAAAGAGTAGCAAGCAAGTAAAGGAGGCTCAAGGATGATAGACTTAGGTAAACAGCACAATCCTTATTTAAATAAAAATTTAATTAAAAGCTATTTTTCTCATAAAAAAAATCTTGATACTATTCTTAAAGAAACCGATGAACTCTTTAGCAGGTACCCGGAAAATATGGTGTGGCATTCCATAAAAAAACAGCCTTATTCAGCATATGCAGTCTTTAAAAACCCTTTAAATGTAATAGCAAAAAAGATATTGAGTGAAGGAGTCCGAGACATTGAGGCCCCTTCAAATACCTATGTAAATGAGGAAGGTCTGGCTTATCCAGAATGGAAAACAAAGTTGAATCAGGAATATATGCATCTGCTTGAAAAAACAACAAAACAGGTGAATGTTCGTGATTTTGGTGCGGCTGGAGATGGAAAAACGGACGATACATCGGCCTTTATCAGAGCAATCGGGAGCGGAATGGTCAGTGTCTTCGTTCCAAAAGGAATCTATGTGACCAAAGGTATTACCCTTCCGTCATGGACACGTTTTTATGGAGAGGGCAAGGGAAAAACGATTATTAAACTTCATGATTCTGCACCAAAAGGGACAAGACTTGTAACTAATTCAAACCATATACTCGGAAATTGCAATATTTCGGTAGAGTCTATGTCCCTTGATTGGAATATCGAAAGACTCGGTTCAGATGCCAAGACGAGCACATGGGGAAACCATTCAAGCTGTCTTACATATGCACATGTTACATATGGATGGGTCAGGCAGGTAGAAGGAATAAATCCAGGACTTCATTGTTTTGATATCTCCTCTACCTTTTATAATTATTTTGGCGATGGGATGAGGGCCAGAGGAAAAAGCGAATTTATATGGCTTGACGGGCTTAATGGATATGGATTCGGAGATGATGGGATAACAACGCATCATAGCAGAAATATTTTGATCACCAATTCGCATATGTGCGATCCAAGTGGAAGATCCCATCAAACAGGCTTCTCTAATTCAAATGGATTTGAAGTGGATGACGGCTCTCGGGATGTTTGGCTTATCCATAACTCCAGCGCCCGCTGTTTTGGCGGAGTGGAGATTAAAGCACATGCCACCTCATCTGCTGCATCGAACACCCAAATCATTGGACATCTGTCTGTCCATGATAACAGGTCCTTTAATTTCAGGCATATCGGACATCATAAAGATACAGACCCTGAGTCACTGACGGCCTATAATATTAAGGCTTCGAATTTGGTGGCTATTGCACCCGTTTATACAGAATTATACAAAGAATCTGCACCGAGGGCTCTCGTTATTTCTGCATACAGCAATGTGGTCATTAATCATTTTATGGCTATTGGCGATACGGAATATAATTATCAAGGGCAGCCGATAATAGCAGTACAGTACAAGTCTCGAAATGTCACGCTAAGCAATGTTACGGTAAAAGATTTTTCACATGCAGAAACAGATATCAAGATTTTCGGCGGTTCGCAGCCTGCAGATTATATCTTCCTTACAAATATCACCTGCCAAGAGTCTTCCCCGGAAGCCGTATATGTCGGGAAAGAGGTACAAAACATTTCCGTCCGCGGGCTTCGGGCAGAACGGAGCGGCGGGAAATATGCCATCCATACAGCAAAAGATGATTTGGATATTCACGGAGTACAAGCAAGAGGATATAAATCTCCTATTAGCATTGCAAAGAACTCCTCTAAAGAAATACTTGCTTATGATTGAACAGCAAAAGGCCTGATGGAACTTCCATCAGGCCTCTGCCTATTAGTTCGAAACCATTTTAATTTGATTGTCTTCTATAACTGCCTTCAAGTGTTTAACATCAGGCTGTTCAAAAATGAAATCGGCGATTCCATCTTCCAGCTGTTCTTGAATAACTCTGCGTAAAGGTCTTGCGCCGAATTCAGGATGGTATCCTAATTCTGCAAGCTTCTTTTTGACCTCTTCTGACACTTCCAATTCAATTTGCTGTGAAGCAGCTGTTTCCAATAATTCTTCAAGTAATATATCGACAATTTTCAACAAGTCTTCCTGTTTTAAAGCTGAAAATTCAATGATGCTGTCAAAGCGGTTTAAGAACTCAGGTTTGAAGAACTGTCCAAGAGATTGCAGTATACTTGCTTCTTCTATAGCTGTACTTGCACCGAACCCCATTACTTTCCGCTTTTCGGCAGCTCCGGCATTACTTGTCATAATAATAACGGTGTCTTTAAAATTCACAGTACGTCCCTGACTGTCCGTTAACCTGCCGTCTTCCATAATTTGCAGGAACATGTGCATGACATCCGGATGTGCCTTTTCAATCTCATCCAGAAGAATGATGCTATATGGTTTTCTTCTTACCTTTTCAGTAAGCTGACCTGCCTCTTCATGTCCTACATATCCTGGAGGGGAACCGATTAGTTTGGAAACACTGTGTTTTTCCATAAACTCACTCATATCGAGCCGGATCATCGAATCCCGCGTGCCAAATAATTCTTCTGCTAATGCTTTTGTCAGCTCTGTCTTACCAACACCGGTTGGACCGACGAATAAGAAAGAACCGATTGGACGATTTTTGGATTTCAGCCCCGCCCGGCTTCTTCTGATTGCTTTTGTTACTTTTTTGACGGCTTCTTCCTGTCCAATGACTTTTTTAGAAAGTTCATCTTGTAGACGCAGCATTTTTTTCTGCTCATCTTCCTGAAGTTTGCCTACAGGTATACCTGTTTTTTGTTCAATGATTTCTTGAATATGAGAAACAGATACGACTGGCAACTCATCCTTCATATCCCCTGTTTCCAGCATATTTTCAAGCTTTTCTTCTTCATCACGAAGAAGGGCTGCTTTCTCATATGCTTCTTCTTTTAAAGCTTGTTCTTTATCCTTGTATATCTGCGCCAGTCTTTCTTTTAGTGTTTCCTCTTCCTGCACATCAATGGTTAGATTAAGCTTTGCACCTGCTTCGTCCATTAAATCAATGGCTTTATCCGGAAGAAACCTGTCTTGGATATATCGATGGGAAAGCTCCACTGCTGCTGTTAATGCTTCCTCACTATATTTCACGCCATGATAAGTTTCATAACGCTCTTTTAAGCCCTGTAAAATAATTATTGCATCTTCGGTCGAAGGTTCATTCACCTGAATTGGCTGGAATCTGCGTTCCAATGCACCATCTTTTTCGATTTTGCGATATTCCGAAAGCGTAGTCGCACCAATTAATTGCATTTCTCCCCGCGCAAGAGCTGGTTTAAGAATATTGCCGGCATCCATAGATCCTTCTGCTGAGCCCGCACCAACCAACTGGTGAATTTCGTCAATAAAGAGGATGACAGTCTTCCGTTGCTGAAGCTCTTGGATTAATTGTTTCATACGCTCTTCAAATTGTCCGCGAATTCCTGTATTAGAAACCAATGAAGCGACATCCAGCACATATACGGTCTTATTTTTTAATTTAGCCGGTACAGTACCTTCTGCTATTTTCAGTGCAAGACCTTCAGCAATTGCTGTTTTACCTACACCTGGTTCACCTATTAAAACAGGGTTGTTTTTGTTTCTTCTATTTAATATTTCAATTACTCGTTTTACTTCTTCATCCCTGCCGATGACAGGATCAATTAATCCAGCTTTCGCCGCATCCGATAAATTTCTTCCGAATTCATCGAGTAATCCTTTTCCTTGCTGCTGATTGTGCTGGTTTATTCCTTCAAAAGGGTTAGAAGCAGGCTCGAAAGGTTTCTGGCTGCCTCCAAAACTTCCGAAGGTACCAAAATTCCCATGTAAGGAAGCTCCTAATTTGTTACGTTCTTCATTATAACAAGCGGAGCACAGCTGCATATCATGAGTTTTACCGTTCAATTGCAAACGAAGATGAACGTTCGCTTGTCTTTCCTGGCATTTTTCACAGATCATATAGTACTCCTCCTTAAATTATTCATTTCGTTTGACTATCTTTGACTTTCTACACTGATTATACTCTGACCTATTTTGACTTTCAAGTTTTTTGCACACAAAAAAACAGCTTACAATTGAATAAGCTGCTTAATTCATTCAGAAATTATATAAAGTTTTATATACGCTTTGCACCGATATATTTTGGTTTCCAATAACTATTATTTGTTTTTGCATAAGAAACGCCTTTTGATGATGCGGAATGAATAAATTGGCTGTTTCCTATATATATGGCTACATGTGTTGGTTTTTTGGCTTTAGAAGTGGCAAAGAACATTAAATCGCCTTTTTTTAATGTTTTTACTTTTGAACCTTTTTTATACATTTCAGCAGCAGTCCTTGGAAGATTTTTGCCTGCTTTTTTGTATGAATATTGAACAAGTCCAGAACAATCGAATCCTTTTACAGTAGTCCCGCCGTATTTATATTTAGTTCCTAAGTTACTTTTTGCAACAGAAATGGCCTTATTATGGTAAGTCGCAGCTTCTGCTTTATGCCCAAAACCGCTTATGCCTGCATACATAATGACAGAAATTGAAAAAACTGCAACTATTTTCTTAAGCAATTATATTTCCCCCTGTGCAGCTATAGTAAACCTAATATACAAAATAATAATATCAGACACATCACAGTAATTTTACAGTTATGTTACAAAATATGGGGAAACATGTCGCTTTCCATCCTTTTGTGGGGAATAGTGAGAAAAAATAAACACTCCAAAAATGCATCCGATGGTGCCCGCATTTCAAGCCATTGGGTATTTTCTACAGGAATTTATTCCAGGAGATGAATATATTGTATAAAGGAGTGGTTCTAGATGGCTTTTATAAATGCTTTTAATCATTTTCTAAAAGGAAAACGATCGAGAAAAATTAATCAGGTTGATTTTACAAAGCAAAAAATCAGTAATTCATCAGAATTGGTTGCCAATAATTCAATTGTTCAAGAAATAGTAAAAAAACAGCTGAATGCCAAAAAAAAATGACCACTTTTGCAAGTGGTTTACTTCTTACCTAATAATAATCTAATATTCGGATCATCCTTGGGGATTCTCTCTGCTTTCAAAAGTTTTTTTGGCTTTTGAAATTCTTCTTCTTTTACATCCCTGAGAATGCCTTGGGCTTCCCTGATGATTTCGGTGATATCTTGCTTTGGCTTTTTCTGCGTCTTTTTCAGCAATGCTCTCATGGACTTATCACCTCTGTTTACATTTTAACCTGTCCCCGTTTTTTTATCAATTTTCAGGGGTGTCATGATTGATTCTCCCTTCTGCCACATCATAAATAAAATTGTATTGCAGATAATAGTCATAGATTAAATTATGTAAAATCAACAGGAGCGATTTATCAAACGTGTCAAATTCGGTCTCATAACTATCGAGGACAGTGACAAATTGTCCATCCATATTCTCAAAATAGAACAGAAGATAATTCTTTGCGTATGCGGGATCATGTTCACTTTTATTCGAAATACCGGGTTCTCCGGTGCTCTTCGCCATTTCTAAAATATGCTTCAAGGGTCTTGGAAGCCTTTCTCTCAAAAAGTCTTCCTCACTGTATATCGTATAGGTGAAAGACAGACCCAGCTGCCTTGTGTAAAATTCTTTTGCATTATCCATGGTATATTTTAGTGGTGTCAAATAATCATTGCTGTCCGCGATCACTTCCGATATCTCAAGCTGGAATTCCTCAGATGTCAGATAGGAAGAAAATTTCATCTTTGAACTGCTGACACTAAAGACTTCAAAGATGGCCGCTTCCTGCTTTTCAATTTCAAATTCTAAATTAAAAAATTTAAAGCGTGTAAGCCTTAAAAAAGCAATGGGTGCCAAAAGAAACAATAAAATCCAAACCATATATAAGAAAAGAGTGTTGAAAATAATTTGATAAAATTCAGAACGAACAATAGGGGCGACAATGAGAGTGATCAATGTCTCTTTTGCTCCATTTGGCACAGGCATTGGCGGAGGATCTGTTTGTTCTCCTAACCAGCTTGTGACACCCAGGTGGATTAAGGCCGTAATTGCATATGCGAATATAATTAATGTACCCCATACATAAATCTTTGGCATGACGGCTATCATTTTATCAAAGAGAGAAAATCGTTTATTTTCTTCCTGTTCCTCCATTTATTCGCACTCCTTTCATATGGCCGTGACAAAAAAATCAGGAAGGAGTGTAGCCTGCCTCCTCCATTTCCAATTTCAGCTTAGTCAGCAGATCCGAAGCACTCAATTCTCTTATCTGTTTATATCCATCCCCTGCCCATAATGACATATATTGAGGATTTCCAATTTGCGCGGCATTTTTCCTCATTTTCTGGGTCAATTGATGAATATAGGGGTAAGCAGCAGGAGCAAAGCCAGAGTATTTCTTCATGAATTGATTCACTAGTCCTTTGGCTGGCCTCCCGGTAAAAGCACGTGTTGTTGAAGTTTCCTGAAAAGCAGGGTCTCTCAAAGCCTTTTTATATACATCAGACGTACCGCTTTCTCTGCATAATAAAAAGGCAGTCCCTAATTGGACATAATCAGCTCCGCACGTTAAAACACGATAGATTTCTTTCCCATTCATTAATCCTCCGGCAGCGATAATAGGAGACGGTACTTCCTTCCGTATGGTCTCTATTAATTTTAGCAGGGGAAAAGATTGATCAAGATTTGGCTCATTTTGAAAAGTGGCTCGATGTCCTCCTGCTTCTTGGCCTTGAAGACATAAAAAATCTGCACCGCGTTCATAGGCTGTTCGTGCCTCTTCTGCGTTTGTAATTGTTACTGCCGACAATTGTCCATTAGCCTTCAGTGAGCGAAAGACCGATTGGCTCGGACAGCCAAACGTAAAGCTGACAACTGGGACCTTCTCCTCTATCACAATAGACAATTTTCTCTCCCAATCATCATCATCTTGATATACATCGCCAAGTTCAAACCATGTTTCTTTTTCACTTTTTTCTAAAACTTGGCGGTACTCTTCAATCGCCTGCCAATTTGGAGAGGCCTGATCAGGGACAAATAAGTTTATTCCAAACGGTTTGTCCGTCTTCATCCGCAATTCTTTAATCTCCTTAAGCATCGTCTCAGCTGGTTTATATCCCCCGGCAAGGAAGCCAAGCCCTCCTGCCTGGCAGACTTGAAACGCAAGTTCTACCGTGGAAATGCCGCCTGCCATAGGAGCTTGAATTATAGGAAGTTCCAGTGAAAAATGTTTCGTCAACGTCAATCAGCCCTTTGCTTTTTCTTCATTATACCATCCTGAATATTCCAACTATGCCGCAATTTATTTAGAAGTAACTTTTATCAGATTATTTATAAATACTTCCCCTGCTTTAGAAATAGAGGTTTCATTCCGGCTTACGATATATAAGGGTCTTTTTAACCGAATATTGTTAATGCGGACTCCCTTTACTTCCCCGCTTTTTATTTCCTTTTGGACAGAAAGCCCCGATAGCAAGGCAATCCCCAGGCCCTCCATGACCGCCTCCTTAACGCCTTGGGTGCTGCTGAAAATAAAATTTCTTTTCGTTTTAATTTGCAGCTTGTTCAGGAGCTTATCTGAGTAAGCTCTTGTTCCAGATCCCTGCTCTCTTAGAATCCATGTTTGATCCTGCAGCATTCGTTCATCGGCCAATTCTGACTGCGACAGAGGATGATCAGGCGGCACAATCAGAATCATTTCATCTTCCATAAAGGAGTTCGTATGGATATCGGGAAAAGCTGTTTCTCCTTCAATCAGCCCAATATCTACTTCGTTTTTTCTTATTGCTTTCACAACTTCTTCTGTGTTGGAAATGATGATTTGAATATCGACCATAGGATACTTTGTTGCATAAGGTCCTAAGACCTTGGGCAGCAAATATTCTCCAATTGTAAAACTGGCGCCTATTTTCAGTGAACCGCTGACAAAATTATGCATATCATTAATTTCACGATGGGCTTCATTATATAAATTCAATATTTGTTTTGCATGTCTGTATAATATTTTACCCTCTTCTGTCACCTGTACTTGTTTGGGGGACCTTAAGATCAATTTGGTATTCCACTCTTTTTCTAAATTACGTATCTGAAGACTGACCCCAGGCTGCGACATATTTAATATTTCTGCAGCCCTAGAAAAATGTTTTTGTTCAACTACCGTTACAAACACTCGTAAAGAATCTATGGACATTTTTGTTTCCCCTTTCACTTGTTGCCATTCTACCATAAAGATTACTAATGATTTCAATAATTAGAATTTATTTAATACACTGGCGAAAATTTTTACTGGAATATAAAAAGCCGGCTTACTAGACTGACCTATTCATTTGAGACAGTAATAAAACACCTTCTTAGGCTGCCATATCACCAAACTCTATTGGTGTGTGGTAGCCTAATTTTTCTTGGATACGCTCTTCGTTATAATAACTCATAAATTGATCCACACGTTCCTTTACTTCTTCTAGCGACAAAGAATGGAATTTAACAAACTGAAATTCTTCTGATTTAAGGTTGGAGTGGAAAGACTCAATCACTGCGTTGTCCCAACAGTTTCCCCTGCGTGACATACTACCAACTAAATTCTTTTCTTTAATCCGATTCTGATAAGCATAAGAAGAATAGACACTTCCTTGATCTGAATGGATGATGACTCCTTTAGGGTTTCCTCGCTTTTCTAGTGCTTCATTCAAGGTATCAATCACCAAAGGAATTTGTTGATGAGTATAAAGTTTATAGGCAACAATTTGATTATTAAACAAGTCCATGATCGTTG